>NZ_CP018836.1 GCF_002196515.1 Vibrio gazogenes
CCGATCACTTGGATCACCGTTCGCTGTTTCTCGATGGCTTGGAAACGTTAATACTGGATGAAGCCGACAGAATGCTGGATTTAGGGTTCGCCCCTCAATTGCGACAGATTCACCGCGCAGCCAAACATCGTCGTCGTCAGACACTGATGTTTTCTGCCACGCTCGACCATGCTGAAGTCAACGGTATTGCGATGGAAATGCTCAATCAGCCGAAACGTATCGCCGTTGGTCTCTCCAATGAACAGCACCAAGATATTCGTCAGCGTTTTTATTTGTGTGATCATCTTGATCATAAAGAAGCGATTCTTGATCGCGTGCTTGAGTCTGAATCTTATCGGCAGATTATTATTTTCACCGCAACCCGTGCGGATACTGAACGATTGACGGAAAAAATGAATCAGCGGAAATTAAAGGCGGTGGCCTTAAGTGGTGAGCTGAATCAGACGCAACGTAATACGATCATGAGTCAGTTTGAACGGGGTGTGTTCAAGATTCTGGTGACAACTGATGTTGCATCCCGGGGTTTGGATATCAGTACCGTGACTCATGTTATTAACTTTGATATGCCAAAGCATACCGAGGAATATGTACACCGAATTGGTCGTACCGGTCGGGCGGGTAGTAAAGGGGATGCCGTTTCGCTGGTGGGGCCGAAAGACTGGGATAGTTTCAAACGCGTTGAAGCGTTTTTGGCACAGACCATTCAATTTACAGTCTTTGATGATTTAAAAGGCAAATTTAAAGGGATTAAACCGAAGAAAGTTATCCCGCGTCAGTCGACGAAGAAGAAAGCCCCGGTTCGTAAAGCGAAGCCATCAGATAAGAAAAAGGCACCGCAACGGGATAAAGGCTTTTATCAGAATGTGCCAGTGGGTGATACGGTCTTTATTCCGCGTAAGAAACCAGCTGCGCAAGATGATAATACCTGAGCGATTTGACTGATATTGTTAAAAATGAATGCCGTGGCATAAGTGCCACGGCATTTTTTTTGGGTCAGTATCGTACGCCTCGGGATAGAACTCACCGCAGGCATGACGATCGATTAGCACAGTTTAAAGTAACTGAGTTGTTGTGATTGCTGTTCGGCAAGCGAGGAGAGCTCCTGACTGGCTTCTGCTGATTGAATCACTCCGGTTACATTTTGCGTCACCAGTTGGTAGATGTTGTTAATATTCTGGCTAATATCTGCCGTCACTGAGCGCTGTTCTTCAGAAGAAGATGCCACCTGAGTATTGACGGCCTCCAAATCAGTAATTGATTCTACGATTTGATTGAGTGATACCTGAACTTCTTGAGCCATCGATTGATTCTTATCCAGCATGCCCAGACTGGTGGTCATACTGTCATTTGCCAGTCCTGACTGCTGCTGGAGGGTTTCAATGATCTCTTGAATCTCCTTGGTGGACTCCTGCGTTCTGGCCGCCAACAGACGAACTTCATCCGCAACAACAGAGAACCCGCGTCCGCTTTCTCCGGCACGAGCCGCTTCAATTGCCGCATTGAGTGCCAGCAGATTGGTTTGCTCGGAAATGTTTTCGATCACTTCGATCACTGTGCCGATCTGTTCGGACTGCGTCTTCAGAGATGCAACCACTTGGGCAGCTTCTCCGATTTGTCCTGCCATTTGGGTGCTGAGACGACCGGTTTGCGCAAATATATCCAGACT
This sequence comes from Vibrio gazogenes, assembly GCF_002196515.1. Taxonomy (NCBI): domain Bacteria; kingdom Pseudomonadati; phylum Pseudomonadota; class Gammaproteobacteria; order Vibrionales; family Vibrionaceae; genus Vibrio; species Vibrio gazogenes. The sequence goes on from NZ_CP018836.1 coordinate 1,667, forward strand.
TTTTCTGGTGCGCTCACTGGCTTGATGTGCGGCAGTATCGGCTGCTTGGGCGAGACTCGTTACGTCGTTGGCGGTCACTTCCAATTGAGACACGGCAGAGGCAACTTGTTCGAGATCCGCCTTCTCCTGATCAAAGTTGGCACTGGACTGCGTCATCACGGTTGCAAGTTCAGTTGCCGCTGATGCGACATCCGCACTGATTGAGGTCAGTGTGCCAGTGGTTTGCTTCAACTGCATCACGGTGGTGTTGACATCTTGGGTCAGCGAAGAAAGTTCATTATTTCCCTCTGCTGTGATGTTGACGGTCAAATCGCCTTGAGCAACCCGCCGCATCGCTTCCTGTAACTGATGAATCGGTTTGACAATGACCCCCGCCAGTAGCCAGGCCAAGATAGCAATGATCACCAACACTATCAGTAGCCCGATGATTGAAGACATAAGGATGGCATGATGTTCTTGGGCATGGCTATTGATGTCTTGAATTGCAGCACGGTTCATCTGTTCTGATAAGGTTTGAACAGCTTTCACCATCTTGCGTCCCGCATCGCGGTAGTTTTCAGAAGCTTGGTGATAACGTTGTTCAAAATCAGCACGAGGTTTCTGGGCACGATGTTTTTCATTCATGAGTGGCAGCATCACTTCGATTGAATAACGAACGTAGTTATCCATTGCTTGATGAAGTGCCCGGGCTTCATTTTTGATCGCCGGGATCTGACTGAACTGATCCAGCATTCTCGCATTCACTTGCTGTTTTTCACGTAACGCGGTAGTCAGCGTTTGTGCATCTTTCGGTTGAAAAATACTATAGATAGCACGGATCCGCATGGCATAGATATTGTCGATGATTGCAGTCAGGTGATCTTTATTCTCAATGATACGTGTTGTTGATGTGGACACGCCATTAAAGGCCCGACTGAGTTGGTTGGTCGCAAATAGGACACCTGTAGTTAATAGGACCAGAGCTATCAGGACCGGGATCATGACTTGGACCTTGATAGAGCATCGACTGATGATCTGGCGCATACTTTTACCTCGAATAGTTGATTAGGTTGTCGATTCTAGCCAGTCATCTAAATAATTCAACGTCAAATATGACGTGTTACAGGCGTCATTAATTTATTGATTCATGAGGGATTATTGATGTAATGGTTTACAGGCTTTGACTTATATAAGTTTTTAGTTGGTAGCGTTGGAACATGATTGGAAGCGTTATCACATAAATAATTTCATCATTTGTCATACATGCTTCAACTGATTGAAACACAATTGTCATATTTCCGTCCTAAAGTGACCTTCGTTGAAACAAAACACAAACGGCAATCAAGCCACTTAAGGATATAGTGATGAAAAAAACAGTTATCGGTGCAGTTGCTCTTATCAGTGCATTATCAGTGAACGTTGCTTCAGCGAAGGAAACGATCTCAGCCGTAGGTTCTAGTAGTGTGACGCCATTGATGGAAGTATTTGGGGAGACTTATATGAAAAGTCACTCAAATGTTTTCATTGAAGTTCAAGGCCCGGGTTCTTCTGCTGGTATCAAAGCTGCAAAAAATGGTAGTGCAGATATCGGTATGTCTTCTCGTAATCTGAAAGCTTCTGAAAAAGAACCAACATTGATTGAAGAAGTAATTGCTCGTGACGGTATCGCAGTTGTAGTAAACCCAAAAAACCATCTGAAAGGTCTGACTTCTGAGCAGGTTTCTGCAATTTACCGCGGTGAAATCACCAACTGGAAAGATGTCGGTGGTAACGACAAACCTATCGTCGCTATCACGCGTGATACAGCATCTGGTACGCGTGGTGCATTCGAAGAAATCATGGAACTGAAGAAAAAGATTGGCGGTAAGAAAGTGTCTGCTATCTCTCAACGTGCGCAAGTTGCAAATGGTAACGGTGGTCTGAAAACCATGGTTGCATCAAACCCATATGCAATTGGTTATATTTCTTTGGGTTCGGTTGACTCAACGGTTCATCCGCTGTCGATTGACGGTGTAGCTGCTGATGTTGCAAACGTGAAAAACGGTTCTTACAAAGTTGCGCGTCCGTTCCTTGTGCTTTATCGCGAAGGCAAACCTTCTGCGGCAACCAAGAAATTCCTGAACTGGATGCTGACGAAAGATGCTCAGAAAATCGTAGACCAGAAAGGCTACATTTCTATCCACTAAGTTTGACCCTTATTTGATATATTGCTCAGCCAGCGTTGGCTGAGCCTTTTCTATTCACGCGGATTTGTCCGATAAGTGAGAAGAAGATTATGACCATCGCAACAACGAATAGTGACAAGTTTATGAACGATAGCTCCGCTCAAAGCTCTGTGTCTTCACCCCGTAAACTACGGATTGGAAAGCGCATTGATTGGAAAGAGAGAATCTTTCACGGTCTGTTTCTGACCAGTGCGACCATCGGTATCGTTTCACTTTTTATCATTGCTTATTTTATTGTTAAGGAAAGTATTCCTGCATTTGAAGAAGCCGGTGTTCTGGGGATTGTCCTTGGTGAAGACTGGCTACCTCCTGCTTTGTATGGTGTCGCGACGATGATCGTGGCATCGGTCGTTTCAACCTTCGGTGCGGTCATGATTGGGGTGCCAATCGGGATATTAACCGCGATCTTCATTGCTGAAATTGCGCCGAAACGGCTAGCGAATATCATTCGCCCCGCGGTTGAACTGTTGGCGGGGATCCCTTCAGTCGTTTATGGCTTTTTCGGCCTAATCATTATTGTCCCCCTGATTCAACAGATATTTGATGTCCCTGCCGGTAACACGATTCTGGCGGGTATGATTGTTCTGGGCGTGATGATTCTGCCAACGGTTATCACGGTTTCTGAAACATCAATTCGTGCGGTGCCTGCTGCCTACCGAGAAGGCTCTCTGGCACTCGGTGCCTCCAATATCTTCACGATTTTTAAACTGCTTGTTCCGGCTGCCCGTTCAGGGATTATGACTGCGGTTATTTTGGGAATTGGTCGTGCTTTGGGTGAAACCATGGCCATTATTATGGTGATGGGGAATGCCCCTGCAATGCCGCAGGGAATCTTAGATTCTGCCCGGACATTGACCGCGAATATCGCCATTGAGATGTCTTATGCCAGTGGTATCCATGCCAATGCACTGTATGCGACAGGTGTGGTGTTGCTGGTCTTTATCATGATGCTCAATGCAGTCTTGTTATACCTGAACAGAGAAAAGGCGAAGTAATTATGAATCGCGTAAAACTAAAGCAGTCCCGAGTTGTGAAAGATAACATCCTCAGAGCGTTTATCTGGTTATCTGCCGCGTTTACGGTCGGGTTCTTATTCTGGATTATCTGGTACATTCTTTCCAATGGTCTTCAGCATGTCGATTGGGATTTCATCACCGACAACTATACCCGTACCGGTGATGAGCATGGGATCTTCCCGATGATTGTTGCCACCCTGTATATGGTGATCGCGTCAATTGCCGTCGCGGCACCGATGGGGATCATGACCGCAATCTATTTGACGGAATATGCCAAAGTGGGCAGCCGACTGGTGAAAGTGATTCGATTCTGTACGGAGTCACTTGCCGGGATCCCGTCAATTATTTTCGGTCTGTTCGGTATGACGTTCTTTGTCGCCATTCTCGGATTCGGATTCTCGATTCTGTCGGGCGCGCTGACCTTGAGTATTTTGATCTTGCCGGTGATTATTCGTACCACCGAAGAAGCGCTTATGGCGGTTCCGCAAACCTATCGTGAAGGGTCATATGGGTTAGGCGCATCAAAAATCTATACGATTTGGCGTTTGATTTTACCCAGTGCTATCCCCGGGATTCTGGCATCTGTCATTCTTAGTATCGGCCGGGTGATTGGTGAGTCAGCGCCGGTGTTCCTTACTGCCGGTATGGTTGCACGAATTCCTGATTCGCTGTTTGACTCCGGGCGGACACTGACGGTCCATCTGTATAAGTTAACCACCGAACTCTTTTCTGTGGAAGAGTGGAATCAGGCTTACGGCACGGCAACGGTGCTGATTGTGGTGGTATTGCTGATTAACATGGTGACGAAGCTGATTGCTAAGCGATTCAATACGGCAACTTATTAAAATAGCAAGCTTGGTTACAGGTCATAAAGAATTACTTGAGATAGAAGACGATGAATAAATTTGCGATTGAAAATTTAGATTTATATTACGGGGACAATCAAGCCTTAAAAGCGATTAACCTCCCGATTCCACAGCGTCAGGTCACGGCACTGATTGGCCCGTCCGGGTGTGGTAAGTCAACACTCCTACGTTGCCTGAACCGCATGAATGACCTGATCGAAGGGGTCAAAATTACCGGTAAGCTGACGATGGATGGTGAAGATATCTACGGTAATATTGATGTCTCTGATTTGCGCATTAAAGTCGGCATGGTATTCCAAAAACCGAATCCTTTTCCGATGAGCATTTATGAAAACGTGGCTTACGGACTTCGTGCGCAAGGGATTCGCGATAAAAAACATATTGATGAAGTGGTCGAACGTTCACTGCGGAGCGCGGCTTTGTGGGATGAAGTGAAAGATCGTCTCAAATCTCACGCGTTTGGTCTGTCAGGCGGTCAGCAGCAGCGGCTGTGTATTGCACGGACTATCGCGATGGAACCGGATGTGATTCTGATGGATGAACCGACTTCTGCATTGGATCCGATCGCAACGCATAAAATCGAAGAATTGATGGAAGAACTGAAGAAAAACTACACCATCGTCATTGTGACGCACTCCATGCAACAGGCTCGTCGTATCTCTGATCGGACGGCATTTTTCCTGATGGGAGAACTGGTTGAGCATAACGATACTCAGGTGATTTTCAGCGAACCGCAAGATGACCGGACCCGTGGTTACGTTAATGGTGATTTTGGTTAAGGCTCAGGTGGAGCGACCGATGCGCAATACGAAGTGGGCTATGAGAAAGACGTAGCTCATATGATAGTAAGCGATTCATATAATAATAAGCGATGGTAAATTTTGCCCCTTCAGTGAAGGGGCTTTTTTCATTTGACTGATCACGTCAGAGTTATACTGATATACGCACAGTAGCGTGTGACCGTTTTATTCCCCTCGACAAATCTCTCATTCTGCCCATCGGTAAAACATCGCTCTGAAGCCGATTGTCGTACCTTTTGCCACTATTTTCTTAAAATATGATCTGCAACTTATCTTGAGGGACAAATGTCCGTTGCCGGTTCTCTTATGTTGGTTATGTTCGAGAGAGATAAAAAAACAGAAAAGGATAGTGATATGGATATAGCTTCGTGGTTCGACATTAACAACACCTTTGTCGTGATTCCCATTGGTGGTGGCTATGCGATGTCGTGGATAGAAATGGTGGGGACTCTATTTGGTTTGCTTTGTATTTGGTGCGCCAGTAAGGAGAAAATCATCAACTACTTGTTCGGCCTTATCAATGTCACATTGTTTGCAATTATATTTTATCAGATTCAGCTGTACGGATTGCTGATTCTGCAACTGTTTTTCTTCTGTGCGAATATTTATGGTTGGTACGCCTGGTCACGACCGGATGCGATGGGTGGCGAAGCGTTGAAAGTGCGTTGGCTGGCAAAAGATAAACTGATCAAAACATCAGTGATTAGTGTTGTAGCGATTGTGCTGCTGACCGTGTTTATCGACCCCTTTTTCTCAGCACTGGCCAGCTTATCTGTCGGGCTATTGAACTCATTTGGTGCCTCGATAACGTTAAGTACGCTTGATCCAGACGCATTTCCGTTTTGGGATGCAGCAATGACGGTGTTGTCGATCGTGGCGCAAATCCTGATGACGCGAAAATATGTGGAAAACTGGATTTTGTGGGTGGTGATTAACATCATTAGTGTGGGTGTTTACGCTTCGCAAGGTGTTTATGCAATGTCGATTGAGTATGTGATTTTACTGTTCATCGCGCTCAATGGTACCAAGGAATGGATACAGACAGCGAAAACCAATGAGAGTGAACTGAAATATCAGGAGCGAGCACTGTGATACAACCACATATTCATGTAGACAGCCAACAAATCGCTGAGCGGGTGATTGTATGTGGTGACCCCGCTCGTGCAGCGAGAATTGCCAGTTGGTGTGAAGGCGGAGAGCATTTAAGCACTAACCGGGAGTTTAGCGTGTATTCTGCTTGGTTTCAGGGGGTGAAGGTGACGATATGCAGTACCGGCATTGGTGCGCCATCGATGCTGATTGCCTTGGAAGAGCTGAAACAATGTGGTGCGACTCATATCATTCGCGTGGGGTCTGCCGGTGCGCTGCAAAACCATGTTGGATTGGGTGAACTCATCATTGCTGAAGGTGCGGTTCGAGATGACGGCGGGTCGTTGAGTTATTTGCCGCAGAGTTATCCGGCGGTTGCCGATCTGGCTCTGACGATGCGCCTGCTTGATGTTGCCGGCAAGCTTAAAGCGGCTCACCATTTAGGGCTGGTTCGTTCACACGATAGCTTTTACACCGATGAGGAGATGCAAATCTGCCAATTCTGGCACCAACGCGGTATTTTAGCGGCCGATATGGAAACGTCGGCACTGTTGGCCGTCGGACGCTATCGCGGTTTAAAGGTCGCATCCGTGCTTAACAACGTCGTCTTGTATGAGCAAGATGTCCAGCAAGGCATTGCTCAATTTAACCAAGCGGAAGCAGACATGATGCAAGGTGAAAAGCTTTCTGCACTGATTGCACTTGAGGCTTTGGTGTCCTTCTGAATCAGCAACGGCACAGGGAACGAGCCGTTGCTGTATGATCAAGACAGTGGTGAATAGACAAAGGGGTCATTTGCCCTATATGCTGGGCTTATCTATAGAATTGACGACAAGATGGTATGCAAGTTCAGCCGAACAAAAATGCACGTTTTTATCCGTACTTACAGAGCAATCTGCCATTGTTCAGGCAAGTTTTGAACGATAGCTGTGTTGCTCAACATCGTTTTTCTGCGGGAGAATTGTTGTTAACCCAAGGGCAAAAAGTCGATCATCTGTATGTGGTGTCTGTTGGGCGTGTGTCGATGAATATTACGGTGGCGAGTGGTAAACGCTTTCAGCTTGGTGAAGTTCAGTGTGATGATCATATTTTTGGTGAAATGGAGTTCTTCACCCAAGTCTTATGCCAGTGGAATGTTGTCGCCGAAGAGGATATCGATGTCGCAGTGATTTCTGCGGCGCGTTTAGCTCAGGCCATGCTTCATTCCCCAGAAATCACCATGTTCTTTGCAAGCGCACTGGCAGAAGATTATCAAGACTCATTGGATATCTACACACAACGCTTACTCTGGCCCATCATGTACAACATCGCTTATGATTTATGGATTCGCCACCAAAGTGATGTTGCGCTCGGTGGTTTTGAACGTATTGACAGCGAAGCCGAGCGGTTTGGCACGACCAGCCGAGTTTATCGTCGCGCCGTAAAAGCGTTGCTTGATAGAGGATTAGTCGTAAAACACGGTCATCATTTGTCGATTGGTGACCCGTCTAAGCTTAAAGCATTTCTCGATGATAAAATCTATAGCGATTAGAAGCGGCTCAGATGTCAGCATCTGAGCCCAGAGACTAAAATATCAGATGAGCGATACCGGTGATGACTGGCAACGTGATCAGGGTTCGCAAAATGAAGATGATAAACAGCTCGACAATATTGACCGGAATACGACTGCCCAGTAGCAAAGCGCCGACTTCTGACATATAGATGAGCTGTGTGACCGACATGGCTGCGATAATAAAACGGGTCATTTCATTATCAATACTAGAAGCCAGAATGGCCGGAATAAACATATCGGCAAAACCGACCATGATGGTTTCGGATGCCTGTACCGCTTCAGGGACACCGAGCCATTGTAAAAATGGAATGAAAGGTTGACCTAACATCGCAAACGCAGAGGTATGCTCTGCGACAATCAGGGCGAGCGTCCCCAATCCCATCACCACCGGTAACACACCAAACACCATATCTGCGGCATTGCGGAACCCTTCTGCCACGATGGCGCGACCTGATTTTACCTGCTGTGCCCGTTGGATTGCCAATTTCATGCCCCAAGACAATGAATGATGTCCGTCCGGAATTGCATCTGCGGCACGATCAGGTGTACTGCCATCAATATATCGATCTTTTTTCAGACTCAGGGGCGGAATTCTCGGCAACACAATAGCCGCAGCAAGACCTGCAAGACATATCGTCCCGTAGAATGGTAAGAAAAGATGTTCGAGTCGGACCTGTGCGATCACCACCAGACTAAAGGTAATCGATACCGCAGAGAAGGTTGTACCGACAACCGCCGCTTCCCGTTGGGTATAAAATTTCTCTTCGTACTGTTTGCTGGTCAGCAAAATGCCGACACTGCCGTCTCCCAGCCAAGATGCCATACAATCGATGGCACTGCGTCCCGGTAAGTTGAAGATTGGGCGCATTACTTTACTCAGAAGAGTTCCGAATAACTCAAGCAAACCGAAATTGAGTAATAAAGGCAGGAGTAATCCGGCAAAAATAAACACAGAAAACAGTGTTGGCAGCAGACCTTCCAATACCATACCGCCGGTATTCTCTTCCCATATCATCGCAGGTCCCCAGTGATATAAGCTGGAAAGTGCGGCTATCCCTCCGATGATCCGGACAACCAGCCACAGCAGTGAAGGGGATAAGAGTTGATCTAAAAAGGGTTGCCGACGGATGACAGCGGGCTGATAGCAGCGGTAAAGCAGCGAGGCTCCTGAGATGCCGACAATGATCAGCGTAATCAGCGTCACAATGTATTCGTCCAGAAAGTCGCGCAGTGTCGCGGCAAGAATTGCAACGGGAATCGTTAAATCACCCTGATAACGTAGTGGTGCCATGAACAGGAAAATGCCTGCTAATGATGGGAGCAGAAAGAGCCAGAAATCTCTTCCGGATTCTGAAGGCTGAGCAACGTCAACCGCTTTTGTATTGTCTTGCATTGTGATTCTCAGATATGTCAGTGCCGATGGATGGTGAACACGCTCATTCTGAGGTGTGCCCTCAATGCCTGACACTGGCAAATATTCAAAAAGTAAGTCATCTGTTCAGGTTCAAGTGTTTGAGACCGCCCAGATGATAAGGCGCGAAGAATATCTGTTTTTAGATATCGTCGCAACACTATTCATCTATAGTATCTATTTATTCACTATTTTTGTGCTATGAATGATGGTGAAGTTAGAGAATTGTATCTTGGTGTTGCGTTGGAGTTACGTTGGGGACGCAAAGTGAGTGCACAGATAAAACCGTCAATGGGCGGTTCATAAAATCAGTATGTTATATCCTCGGTATGACTGTGTGTTTGTTTGAGACTTCATCTATGATTGTAGATGTGTGTGATATTTCTTATGATAGATTGGTCTGGTTATTTTTTGCTCACCTGTGAGGGCGGGACTCATTTCCGTCCGCCATGTTTTTGTCAGCAAATACTCATGATCAGACCGAAACAAAGATAACTGGCCATATGATTAAACGGAGTTTGCAGATGATTAGTAAGCGTTTTTTTAAAACCAAAGAGGAAGTCGAAGTCACCTTTGAACTGGACATTCAAGAGGGAGCATCTCATGTCGCGATTGTCGCAGATTTTCTGGATTGGAAACCTGAGCCGATGAAGAAAGTCGCCAAATCTTCGACATACAAATACAAAGTGCGTCTCCCCAAAGATCAGGAATACCAGTTTCGCTACCTGTTAGGGGAAGACCAATGGATAAATGATTCCCATGCTGATAAATATATCCCCAATGGCTTTGGCGAAGAGAATAGTCTCGTTTCTACACATTAATAACATGCGATTATTAATCATAAATGAATCGATATTGTGGTGAATGATGTGCGTGTGATTCACATACAAGGTGTCGAAAAAGGGTACTGTGAGTACCCTTTCAACGATGCTTTGACTTTACTCTGATGTTGATTACGTCATAAAATCCTATCCTTGGACGTTTTTGATCGATTTTGCAAGGTGGGGTTGTGGTTAAGTTAATCGTTGAACGAGTGATGTCGCTGTCCAGACGACAGCGTGTTTTCATCCTGGGATTACCTTTATTGGTTGTGGTTTCTTTTTATACGTTACTGAACGATCACACCACTCGCCATAGTCTTGATGTTAGTATTTCTTCAGAGCAACAGCTTGTTGATTCACTGATTGCTGAACAAACACAAGCCCCCGCTGAAAACCTGCCTGATTACGAATATGTGATTCGTTCCGGAGATAACCTCAGTAGTATTTTTGAACAACTTGGATTCGGCTATCGTGATTTGTTGAAAATCATGGAAACGGATTTGAACTATTTGGCGCTCGATACGCTTCAACCCGGTGATACCCTGAGATTCTGGCGCACGAAGGACGGCAATGATTTAGCGAAAATGGCGTTGCAATTTAGCTTAGTCAAACAGGTCGTTTATACACGTCTGGATGATGGCAGCTATGCGTATCAAGAGATCAACATCCCCGGGACTTGGAAACAAGTCCCACTGATCGGGGAGATTCAAGGATCATTTTCACAGTCAGCCTATCGATTAGGGCTCAATAGCAATGAAATTGAGCAGATGGTCAGATTACTGAAAGATAAAGTCAACTTCACAAAAGACTTACGCGCGGGCGATCAGCTTGAAATTGTACAATCGAAGCAGTTTGTCGGGGATAAACTGACGGGCAACAGTGAAATTCAGGCCATCAAAATATTTACCCGTGGCAGGGTTGTTTCTGCATACCTGCATACTGACGGACAGTATTACGATCAGGATGGTCATAGTCTGCAAAAAGCATTTCGTCGTTACCCGACCAGCCGTCACTGGCGAATGAGTTCACCATTTAATCCTTTCCGCCGCCATCCGGTGACGGGGCGAATTATGCCGCATAACGGCACTGACTTCGCGACACCAGTCGGAACGCCGGTATTGTCTACTGGCGACGGTACGGTGATTATTGTGCGTAAACACCCCTATGCCGGGAATTATATCGTGATTCGTCATGACAGCACTTACATGACGCGCTATCTGCATCTGAGTAAGATTCTGGTTCATCGGGGACAAAAAGTCTCTCGGGGGCAAAAAATTGCATTATCCGGCCGATCGGGAAGAGTCACCGGCGCGCATCTGCACTATGAGTTAATTGTGAAAGGGCGTCCGGTTGATGCGATGAAAGCCAAAATTCCGATGGCAACCTCAGTTGCCAAGAAAGAGATGAAGCAGTTCATTGCGCACCGGAACAAAATGAATCAATTGCTTGAACGGCAAGAGTTAAAGCTTGCTGCGCACACAGAAGACAACACCGAACAGAGTTAGATGTATTGGCGCTGAACCCGATGGATGTTTAGCGCTCGATTTTTTGTACGCAATTTATTTTCAGGGTTATCCGTTGGATTCCTCCCGCCCGAGCAATTGGTGAATGACCATTTCGGGCGGCAGCGGCGCTGAGAATAGATAGCCCTGAATTTGAGTACAGCCCATCTCATATAAACGAGTCAACGACTGCTCCTCTTCAACCCCTTCCGCAACCAAATCCACATCCAATTGGTTGGCAAGTTGAATGATTAAACTGACAACTTTCTCGGATGTCTCATTGCATAACATATTTTTGATGAAGGATGCATCGATCTTAATGCAATCGATCGGATAATTATGAATATAATTCAGGCTAGAGTAACCCGTACCGAAGTCATCCAAAGCAACTTTAAAGCCGGCATCCCGTAGGTTGCTGATAATATTTCGGGTGACCTGCCGTTGGGATAGCAGCGCTGTCTCTGTGATTTCAATCGTGAACTCTCCCGGATAAAAACCATAGTGTGTGATCCGTTCTTTCAGTTTCTGAATATAGTTGTCCTGTTGGTTTAACTCATAGGCTGAACAGTTAATACTCAGCCTGACTTTCTGGTTCGACGATTGCTCAATTTGTTGTTTGGCAAGACAGGCGAGCTCAATCACACGATCACCGAATTCAATAATCAGGCCGGACTGTTCTGCCGCTGCGATAAACTCAACCGGAGAGATGTCACCAAGCACCGGACTTTGCCAGCGGCAGAGCACTTCAAAGTAGTTCCAGTCGGGATGATGCTGTCTGACGATGGGTTGAAGCACAACGTAGATCTCTTGAGGTTCGTCGAGATTTTTGCTCAGCGCGTCTCTGAGTGCATCAATCACTTGGTTCTTACGGTGATATTCTTCGCTCAGATGGGTGTCATAACAACAAATGTCGGGTTGACAGAATTTCTTGCTATTTTTGAGTGCCAGGCTGGCATTGAGCAGCAATTGATCGGCATTGTTTGATTCTTCCTTGTGTCTGGCAATACCGATACTCGCTGAGATTCTAATGCAATGTGCGACATCCTGATATCCGGCACGAATTCGGGTGAGTATTTCTTGGCAGACCCTCTCAGGCTGTTGATCAAAGGTAATGAACGCAAATTCATCCCCGGCAATCCGAAAGGTCAGTTGCTCATCTTGAATACAAGCCGAAATCGTGTGAGCCACAAATCTTAACACCTGATCCCCAATATAATTGCCATAGAGATCATTTATGTATTTAAAGTCGTGGATATCTAACATCCCCAGCGAAAAATTAAACTGGCTTTGGGATGCAGACACAAGCCTTTCTAATGTGTCAGCAAGAAAACTACGATTCATCAGGTTGGTCAGATCATCATGGGAAACTTCATAATTCAGACGGTTGAGTAAGGCATCCGTTCGGTTGGTTTGATGCTGAAAGCGACGATATTGCATCACCACCTGAGAAACCAGACGATGCCACTGGATGAGCATGGCAGATTCGGTAATCGGTGAGTGTGTTAATGAAACAAACAGATACATCTGCTCACCGGATGCCGCATGATTCACCAAGGTTCCCAGATAGCCTTCGATTTGGTGATTCACCAGATAAGTCGCATGAGGATAGCGTTGGTAAACCTGATCTGGAATAAGGTAATACTGATGTGGCTGATGTTCCAGTTGATAGGTAATCAGCGTATCCAGATGCGCACCAATATCATCATCAAATAGTCCCGTCGATGATGCCGCCAGCAAACGCTTCTGTTGTTTGACCTGATCAATCTCAAATAGTAAAGCAGCCTGCGAGTCTGTTGCTTGATGCAGCATATCGGTTGATTTCTGATAGAGAGAACAGTCGGTAATCGAAATCAGTTCAGCGATCGATTGCAAATCCACTTCGCTGAACGAAAGTGGTCCTCTTATATTCATACTAAAGCCTACTGACATTGTGATTATATTTGTACCTTATAACTTTGGGCGAAGAGTGATGCTTTTTCCAGTTTTTGGCTCGCTTCGAGCCCATTGTCTGAGGTCTGGGATGGGATTCATCTTGAGAATAAATGAATTTGTGCGAGTATACGCGGGTTACCCGATGATGTGTTTTCAGCATGGGGATGATTTCAATGCCAGCCAAACAGAGACGGACATATAAATGTTACAGCATGATTTTGAACAGATAGTACAACAAGCCTGTCAGACCGGAAGCTTACCGCTCGCACTTGCCTATTTGAAACAGGTTGATGAGGCCGAAATTGCTTCAGCGGCTGAAGCGTTAAGCGGGCAGTTTATGATTGCAGAGATTGAGGGTGAGCAACGTATTTATCATGTGACCACTCAAGAAGATGAAGCAGGCACGCCTGAAGAGCTCGCGGAATACGTGATGACCGAAGGGGATGACGTGATTCGTTTTGTGGCTTGGTTTTTTGATACACAATTCAGTATCAAAGGCAAAGAAACCTATCAGGCGGCCGGAAAAACATATACGCAGCCAAAGCGTAAATAACAGGATGAACGTTGGCGTTTTCAGATGAGCCGACGGTGGCCTCTTTTGGCATCGTGTTTAAACATCGTTTTTAAAAATAGCTGCTAAAAAAAAGCCTCCCTGATCGAAGGGAGGCGAAGAACATGAAGTGACCAGTGATTCTGCCCTATCACTGTGAAAGAAGCACAAACGCTGCCTGCATTTGTCACTGAATAGATTGCAGAGTTTGTGCCAATTTATTAATGTGTTTTAAATCAGTTATTTAATCATATTGTAATTGTCATGACCGTTGCGGCGTGCATTATGATGGGGCAAAGTTGTGATGAAGTGGTGCACTGAGCAGGCTGTCAGTATGGTCTGACATAAAAAAGGTCAGACATCTCTGCCTGACCAATCGTGGATTATCTGGTTCTATCGGTTTGAGTTAGAAGTCGTAACGAATACCCGCTTGAAGTTGATCGTCTGTATTCTTCAACTGTTCAAACTTGTAGCCGGTGTAAACACGCAGGTGACCATTGAATTTATGCTCAACTTCCAGTGCAAGATGATCGACCGTATCTTTGTTATCCACTTCCTGAAAGTTGTAGACAGCGATCAGTGACGTTTTGCCAAACTTGTATTTTGCGCCTAGCTCATAGTCATCCGCATCAACTTCTTTGCCGCCCGAAACCGCTGTTCCGGTTCCGTATAGGGCGCCAAGCGTTAAGGCATCCAGCTTGAATTGTCCGCCGATATTGAACTGGTCTTCAGAATTCGAACCATTGTCCTGAGTCACATAGCCAAGACCAACGGTCAGGCTGTCAGTGAAGCCATACACAGCAGAGAGACCGAAACTGTCATTGTCCTTTTTGTCTGAAGCAATATAGTTTGCCTGAATGCTCAGTGCATCGAATTGACCGGAATAGACAAAGTTGTTGTCACGCTTATCTTTATTACCACCGATGAGGTCAGCGGCTTCTTCATCAAATGTATTCATCAGGTCAGTAAAGTTGGTCACCTGTACCTGCGCTGAATCTTGTTTACCGTAAGAGAACTCACCAATGTTTGTACCCATACCAGCATAGAAATAACGGTTGGTCAGGTTGTCACCATCGCCATCTCCTTTGCTGTCGCTGTTATTGAGTTCTGCTTCATATTTACCAAAGCCGTACAAATCATCAGATAGAGCCGTTTTTCCGACTAAGTTCACTCGTGCCCGAGATTTGTCTTTAAAATTGCTCTTTGTTGCAGACTCATTTTCATCGGAAAGATTGAAACGAGCTTCAGCACGTCCCCCCACTTTTAAGGTCGTGCCTTTGCTATCATAGACTGTGGCAGCCATAGAGGAGCCGGATACCAATGCTGTGAGAATGGCTGTAGTCAGAACTGCTTTTTTCATCTTGTTTACCTTATTCCATTGTGATTGAGCTTCTGTGCTCTTTTTTTGTAATGACTGGAGTAAGTTAGAGGGCAAAGATGAAGATTAGATTGCAGAATGCTTACTATTACATGTTGTTTTTATTTGATTTTTTTATAACTTTTATGAAATTAAGTGTTTTGATGCGTATTGTTTTTTGAATGTGCATTTTAAATGCATGCTTATAGTGAATGAGTTGAGGATTTTTCATTGATATTTAATAAGCAAATGGGCGTTAAATATAATCCGGTGTGACGGTGCTAGTGAATCATCCTGTTTTATGGTTTGATAAAATATCCTCAATCACGATGGTAAAGATTATGAATTTTTTAGCGCACTTGCATCTTGCTCAACACTGTCAGTCCAGTTTATTGGGCAATCTGCTGGGCGATTTCGTGAAAGGTGATCCGCAGGGGCGTTACCCTGACCCCATCGTCAAGGGGATTCGTTTACACCGCTTTGTCGATGCCTATACCGACCAACATCCCGTGGTACAGGCGTTGAAGTCCTATTTCCCCGGAGAGAGCCGTCGCTTTGCACCCATCGGGCTTGATTTATTCTGGGACCACTGTCTGGCCCGTCGCTGGCATGATTTACATCACCACCCGCTAGCGGTGTTCTGTCAGGATGCACAAGGACAAATTGAGCAAGAGCTGACATTTAAGGTGCCCGAACCCTTCATACAAGTTCACCGACGGATGTGGCAAGGACGCTGGCTGGAATCTTACGCTGAATTCGACAATATAGAAGTTGCTCTACAGCGAATGTCACACCGCTCACCGCGGATGCAGTCGCTCACCAGTTGTATTCCACCGCTGAAGACCCATTATCAACATTTATCTGAGAGCTTCGCTCAGCTCTATCCACAAGTCCTAGATGCGGTCAGCGTCGCGTTTTCAGAGATGGAATAATTTTGGATGAAGGGCTCGAAGCATCGTATTTGTTCGAGCCTTAGACCGTCGCTTCTCTGGCTGCTTGTCTTTTACGAATTTTTTCCGAGAGCATGATAAAAATCAGACAAAATCCCCCCATGCAGAGAACAACCGTTGCCAGATAGATGGTATTGTTATCGGGTAAACGGGCAAAATAGGTTGATGTTAAGCTGACAAGTATCATTTGCAAGCTACTGTAGAGCGCGCTCATTCTGCCACCGGATGTCGCCGGGAATAGTTGTAGTGCTGAAGCAATGGTATTACTGAATATCAGCGCCTGACCGAATGTTGCAACCATGAACGGGATAATCAATACATAGATATTCTGGTATCCATTCAGATTGGCAAAGAACATGATTGCTCCAGCGGTGAGGATAAATATACTCCCGATCAGACATGAAAAGTAAATGCCATGTTCAAGGACAATCTTACGGTTCATGGATGCTGCCAGATAATAGGGAACCCCAATCAGAACAGCGAGATATCCATATTCATCCGGAGAAAAGTTGAAATTTTCCTGCACTAAAAATGGTGTCATGACGTTGTAGGAAATCACAATACAATAGGCAAAAAAGCCACCGAGTACGTTGATCATAAATTGATGGTTGGATATTGCATGAAGATAATCCTTCAGTGTTATTTTGAATAAATTATCCTGCGGTTTTTCTGGCGTTGCCGTTTTGGTTTCCGGAAGATAGAAAAGGCAAAGTATAATGATGAATAAATCAAACAGAGCCAGAAAAATAAAAACGGAGGTCCAGTGGAAGGTCTTGGTCAGCAGACCGCCAATCACGGGGCTTAATCCGAAGCCAAGCGCAAATCCCATCGACAGATAGGATGAAGCACTTGCCAGTTCTTTGCCGGAGAAAACATCCCTGACAATAGAGCGGCCACTCGTCAGTAATCCACCACATCCCAACCCTTCCAGAATTCGGCATAAGATGAATACTTCAAACGTTGCACTGAATATATTGCCGACAAATCCCACCAATGCCAGTAGTAAGGCTGTCAATAAAACGGGTTTCCTTCCTACACGGTCAGAAATTGGGCCGAAAAACATCGGAGATATACCAAAACCGATGATGAAGCATGTGACGGTTAATTTGGTTTGGAATTCATTAATCACCAGACCGCGGCTGATTTCAGGCAGCGCTGGCAGATATAACGCAATCGAGGCCTGACCCAAAATTGTGATGATCAGGATGAGTTTTTTGATATGTGATTGCTGGGGGCGGGCATGGTGCATTTTGAATCCCTGCTTTGAACGGTATGATGGAGGGATTGTATTCAAATGTCATCGGATTAATATAAAGATTCTTGCAATACAGCTTTGCGTAAGGTGCAAATCCAGTGAATCATTATCCGAGTTCTGAGCAGCTTTTTTTATTTGCAACGGTTGTTGATCGAGGCAGTTTCTCGAAAGCGGCTGCGCATGTTGGTGTGCATGTTTCAACGGTCACCAGACAGATTGATCAACTGGAACAGTTAATTAAAGCGAAGTTATTGATCCGTTCAAGCCGTTTTTTAGGGTTAACGGAAGCAGGGCGGTATCTGTATGACAAGTCTAAACCGCTGTTAAAGGATATATCGGATACGGTTGAGACGATTCGTACCATCGAACAGTCAACGTCCGGCGTTATCCGCATGAGCTGTCTGCCGACATTTGGCAAAATGATTGTGATTCCTTTTCTTGCCCAGTGTCACCAACAAGATATGGGCATTCATGTTCATCTGAATCTCACAGAAAGGCTGGTGGATCCCATTGTGGAACGTCTCGATTTAGCCATCAGAGTTGGGGAGCAGCCAAATAGTAATCTGTATCCGAAAAAAATTGGGGTGCAAACATGGCATATCTGTGCCAGTCCTGCTTTATTGTCACAATATAGTGCTGAGCAGATAGGCCAGTTCAACCACTTGCCGCTCATTGATAAATGCGCGGAGTACAACTCGCTGTGTTGGAAAGGACTGGAGAAACCAAATGTTATCGCCACCAGATGTGATGATTTTCATGCGCAGTTGATGCTGGCAATCGCCGGTCTTGGTGTTTGCTGCCTGCCGAATTGGGTCGTTGCTCCAGCAATTGCCTCTGGGGAGCTCGTCAAAGTGATGGATGACCCGTTTGACCGGTGTGAAATAATTTATGCGCTCAGGCCATTTCAGAAAGCCAGTGCAAAAGTGAGTTTAGCGATGGAGGGGATTGCCGCTTCGTTGGCAACAATCTCTGAGACGATCAACAGTAAGACCGCCCGATAGCCAATGAGCCCAGAGCGGCTCATTGGTCGGGGAAAGTGGATGTGAATGACGGAAACCGTCATGATTGTATGGATTTACTGATCCGTAAAGCGGGCAAATTCAGCCGTGTATCGTTCTCCAGCAACACCGAGTTGCGTGCTGATCTCACTGAGCTGACGGACTTCATCGGCTTTTAGTTCAAGGCTGGTTGCGCCGATATTGTCATCTAAGTGAGCCATTCGCCGACAGCCCGGAATCGGTACAATATCGTCTCCCTGATGGAGTAACCAAGCCAGTGCGATTCGGGCCGGCGTGGTGGTCTTTTCTGTTGCGAGCTGACGGATCGCATCTACCAGACGCAGGTTGATCGCGTAATTCTCATCACTCAATCGTGGATCGCCCCAAGCACGAAAATCGTCTTTATCGTATGCGGAAGCGGGTTTGGTGTCACCGCTCAAAAATCCCCGACCTAAGGGGCTGAATGGCACTAAGCCAATGCCGAGTTCACGCAACAGGGGCAGTGTTTCGTGTTCCAGACGGCGTTCCCACAGCGAATACTCGCTTTGCAATACAGAAACCGGACATGTTTGGTGGGCTTTGCGGATGGTTTCCGGTGCGGCTTCCGATAAACCGAAATAGCGCACTTTTCCCGCATCAATCAATTCGGCTACTGTTCCTGCCACGTCTTCAATCGGCACGTTGGGATCGACCCGGTGTTGATAGAGCACATCGATATAATCGGTCTGCAGCCGTTGCAGTGATGCATCGACGACCTGCCGAATGTGTTCAGGGCGACTGTTGAGCCCCGGGAAAGCCCCTTCACGGATATCAAACCCAAATTTTGTCGCAATAACGAGTTCTTGCCGTTGACTGTTCAGCGATTTGAGCCATTTACCCAATAATGTTTCATTGGTATAAGGCCCGTACATTTCAGCGGTATCGAAAAAATTGATCCCCTGTGCCAGAGCATGATTGAGTGTGGCAAAAGAGGCATTTTCATCATAGCCCCCATAAGCGTGACTCATTCCCATACAGCCCAACCCTAATGCCGAGACTTGTAGTCCCTGATTTCCTAAGTGACGCTTGATCATTGGTGTATCCTTCTCATTGATGAATAGGGCTATTATGCGCACATTGACATTGTTTATTAATACTTCAGAATATTCATTAACTATGAAGGATAAGATTGATAATCATCTGAAGTCGTGGTCAGCTAGCATGAAGCCTGCGCCATATCCAGCACCGATGAAATTGTTGGGATCAACTCTATCTGTCTAAGCTAGTCGTCAAAGAGCCATATCAATGAAGAGCAGTGAATACACAGAAATGAAAGCGTTCAAAGCGGTTGCAGAACAAGGGAGTTTCTCTGCCGCAGCGAAGGTATTACGAATCACGCCCTCGGCGCTGAGTCAGATTATTAAGCGTTTGGAGGATAATCTGGGCAGCCGGTTGTTTAACCGGACAACACGTAGCGTGGTATTGACAGAAATCGGGTTGCAGTTTTATCAGCGTTTGCGGCCGGCGCTGGATGAAATCGAAGCAGCATTCAATGAAGTACAGACTCAGTCAGGCGCATTAGCTGGCACAGTGCGGTTGCATATTACCACGGCAGCGGCCGATGCGATTTTACAGCCGATTTTGGGGCAGTTTTATCGGGCATATCCCGATATCGTGTTGGATATTCTGGTCGAAGATGCACTCATTGATTTGGTTGCCGATGGTTTTGATGTTGGCATCCGGTTGTGGGAATTTGTTGAGCAGGACATGATTGCCTACCCGATCGGGCCGGAAGTACGGATGTGTGCGGCGGCTTCTCCTCAGTATCTGCAAAAATATGGCAGGCCTAAAACTCCGGCAGACCTGCGTGAGCATCAGTGTATGAACTGGCGTCTTTCTGGTGACAGAGCTGTGTATCGGTGGGAGTTTTATCAGCACGGACACTGGTTTTCAATGGCTGTTGACGGGCCATTGATCACCACCAGCAGAGAGCTGGCCGTGACGGCTGCATGTGAGCATCAAGGCATTGTTTTCTGGACGGAAGATAAACTCAGACCTTGGCTGGAAAGAGGTGAACTTTTGTCGGTTTTGGATGATTTTTGTCCGTTTTTTCCGGGCTGGCATCTGGCCTATCCGCGTCACCGGCATACTTCTGGTGCTTTACAAGCCTTTATTCAGTTCATGCGTCAGGCTTATCCGTTGTCTGTTGAGCAACCTATTTTTGATGAAAAAATATCGTGAGAAAAGTGGTCGATCATGCGTTATCTGGTATGAGGAATTGCGATGGAGAAATGCTGTAAATCGCATGATTCAAAATTCGATCCCCGATTCTTTCCTGATGGCTGATAATGCCTTCCAGTGTCATACCTAACCGTTCGCAAACGGCTCTGCTTGGTTGGTTATCTTCAGCAGCAGCAATTTGAACTTTTTCGATATGGAGTGTTTCGAATGCATGAGCTATTAAAAAACGGCAGGCGCGGGTAATAATGCCATTCCCCTGATATTTCTGGCCGAGCCAGTAACCGATTTCTGCCTTTTTTAGTTCATGGTCAATCGTATTGAAACCAATATTTCCGACGAGCTCACCGCGAAATTCAATCGCACAATCCAGACCATCACCATCAATATATTTATAGCGTGACCCTTGAATAAAGGTTTTAAAATCGTCAGGCGTATGACAGGCTCTGGGCCAGTTTAACCATTGTGAGAGGTATTGTTTATTCTCTTGCACTAGCTCAGCATATCGGTCCGCAAATGATTCATGTAATTGGTATAAAATAATATCCTGATCTATCGTCCATTTCAGCATAAAGTAATTTAATTTCCTCGGTATCGTTTCGTGTGATATTTGCGTGTGATATTCAGTCACGACATTATCATACTTCGCTCATCGATGTATTTGATTGATTGTGAATACATTATTATCGGTAAGTATTATCTCTCTGATAACACAGACGAGTCATTCATTGCAACGATCGGGAAATATCCACCGGATATAGATTAAAAGAGCGGTTCATTCAACAGCAGATAAAATGCCCTGTTATTTTATCTGCGCTAATACATTGTGATGCGCTGTCATATTTTTCTTCCGGTTTATCGCATTTTTTATAGCAAAGCCAATTATCGTGTTATGGTTTGATATGATATATGAATATATAAGCATATATCATATCAATACTGTACTGAAATAATGGAGAAACTATGAAATTGAAAAATACGATAGTCGTCGCATTGTGTGCTGCGGCATCTTTTATTTCCGTGAATGCTTTTGCGGTGGATAAAGATGCAATTGCGGCTCGGTTGGCATCTCAGCTACATGATTCAGTGAACTTGAATCAACAAATTAAACAGATCGAACGGTCACAGACACCAATACGGGTTAACTCCTTTTTAGCGCCGCAAAGCATGCTTTCACATCAGTCAATCGGTGAAACGACTGAAATGTGGTTATTCCTGCCATCAGATCGGGCATTGAATGATGATATGTCCGATTTGGTGGTTGCGTATCCGCCATCCGGTGATGAAGATTCATGGACTCAAATTGTTGGCTATACACTCAGTGGTGACAAAGTGTCGCTGGCCGTCGATCAGGAGCCGGATGTCCCGGTATTGGTCGTGGATGACCACGGTTATTACGCCATGAAAGAGAGTATCAAAAAGCTAAATGCGCTGTTACAGGAAAACGGTTTACAGGAAAAAACCGCGCAGGCACCTCGCTTGAGTACGCAAGCTGAAGCGATTGGTTTTGATGCGACCAAATTAACCAAGGTAAACGTCAACAATGTCCGTGAACCCTGGATTAAAGGGTCGGCAGAAATTTATAGCCTTGTCACTGGTGTTTTGAGTGGTAATGAACCGCAAATCCTTGCTGTTGAAATGCCTTATCTGGATGATGCAGAGACCAACTACTATCCCAATCAAATCGTGATTAACTGGTCAGAATATGATTATCGGGTTGTTGATATGTTAATGTATGAGCATGATTCAGGAACCAATTATAAAACCTTGGTTCAGGCGCTGGTGGCGGCTGTCGGTGAATTAGGTTCTCTGGCTGGTTGGCCACCGTCATCGGCGATTGCCAAAATCACCAGTGGTGTGATTGCGGCGATGCCTGATTCAGTGTTTGTGGATGATGATGATTTCGTTGATGCGTGTTATACCATTGAGCGTGGTAAATCTTATGCTGATTTTCACTGTTCCGCAGATAACGCGGTTATCAGTATGGAACCGTTTTTTGTAGACTCTAACGTCATGCATTGAATCATTCAATCGCGCATCGCGCCCTTGGGCTCCGGATAGACTCCGGGGATGAAACATCCGGTCTAAACCACCGGATGTTTCATTTTAAGGCTTTATGGTGTTTTGGTGGTTCCGCACATCGTCACGGATATGGATGATAAGCATCGATTCTCGTCGGACGAAGATTTGTTTAAGTGAGGAATAATAAAGTCATGACAATTATGACAGAAGCGCATCATGCTGCGGAAACAAGGACAAGACTCTTTTTCCGGGGCGCTGTTGCAATGATGCCTTTAAGTATTGCCGTATTACCCTGGGGGTTGTTGGCCGGTTCTTTTGCGGTTGAATCCGGGTTAACCGTGATGGAGAGCCAGGCATTATCTGCGATTTTATTTGCAGGTTCCGCACAGCTGGTCGCCACGGGAATGTTGAAAGCCGGTGCCGGATTATTCTCGCTGCTACTGACGGTCTTTTTTATTACTTCACGTCATTTTCTCTACAGTGTCTCAATGCGTTCAAAAATCAGCCCGATGTCGTTGCGTTGGCGACTATTGCTAGGATTTTTATTGACCGATGAACTGTTCGCCTTACTCAATCATCAGGATGATGCTCGCTTTAATCGCTGGTATGCATTCGGCGCCGGATTCAGTTTTTATCTGATCTGGAACCTTGCAACACTGGTCGGCATTATCGCCGGCCATGCAATTCCAAACTTGAATTCGCTGGGGCTTGATTTTGCGATTGCAGCGACTTTTATTGCGATTGTCGTTCCGAATATGAAAACCTTACCGGTAAAAATATCGGTTCTGGCCGGGCTCGTGATGTCGGTTCTGTTGAATATGTATCAGGTGGAGGGCAGTCTGGTGATCGCCAGTTTATCCGCGATGATTGCAGGTTACGTGACCGAAACCTATATGGAGAGCAAGTCAGCGAAGAACAAGTCAGCGAAAAACAAGTCGGCGGGGAGTAAGTAGCATGATTTTAATCCAGATTGTGATTATGGCGATGGTGGTGTTTTTGAGTCGCTATCTCTTTTTAGAACCGAAATTACCGTTGCGTTTAGGGCCTCAGCTACACCGGTTTCTGAGCTACTCCGGCCCGGCAATCTTGACTGTGATTTGGGCACCGATTGTGTTCATGCCAGAGCAATCACTCTGGCTCGACTGGCAGAACCCTTATTTGTGGGGCGCGTTGACGGCTGGCGTGATCTCCTGGAAAACCAAAAACGTTTTACTCACCACCGTGCTGAGCATGATGGTGTTTTTGGTGTTTCATCTGCTGGTGTTCCCATCGTAATGGTCGGGTTACTGAGCGACCCATTCAATTTCGATTAAGATTTGATCTTCACTTTTCAGGCGGGCGAGGAAAGTATCTCCCGCTTGAACAACACCGACACCTTTGGGGGTTCCGGTCATGACAATATCCCCATCTTCCAACGTGGTGTAACGTTGCAGCTCCTGCAAAATTGTCGCGGGTGAATACATCATCTGAGTGACCCGGCCATGCTGGATCCGGACGCAATTGATCAGTAATTCCAGATTCAGCGTTTCGATCTCAATGTCTTTTAAAGCAATAAACTTACTGAAGACGGCCGAACCGTTGAATGCTTTCGCCCGTTCCCAAGGTAATCCTTGCTTCTTGAGTTGGGACTGAAGGTTTCTTTTGGTCAGATCCAATCCGAGTCCAACACCATGAAATCGGTTATTTTTGACCAAAAAACAGATCTCAGTTTCATAGTGAAGTGGCTCTTCATGGAAGGCATGCAACTGCGCGGTGATACTGCTGTTGGGTTTATGGAACACTACCATCTCTTCGGGAACGGCGTTATCCAGTTCATGAATATGTTCGATGTAATTTCTACCGACACAGACCACTTTTGAAGGGGTAATTTTCCGGTTGCCGAAGCGAATGGTGTTCATAATCTTGTCCTTGATAAAGTCTCTCGTGAAGCTCTGAATCTGACTGTCAGAGATGGTCAGAGAATAGTCTATCCGATCTGAAGCCGAATGAATATTAATATATATTCAATAGCTTATTGATCATTATGTCCCTTTGACTGAACTCAAAATTGAGCGTAATTGAGCCATAGATGCGCCACAATACTGGCGGCATAACCTAACGCAATGACAGGTGTCCATCTCAAATGACTCAAAAAAGTATACTGTCCGTGAGAAGCGCCCATCAGCGCCACGCCAGCCGCAGAACCAATCGACAACATACTGCCGCCGACACCGGCAGTCAGCGTAATGAGGAGCCAGTTGCCGTCAGACATGACGGGCGCCATGGTAAGGACGGCGTACATGATCGGAATGTTATCGATAATCGCGGAGAGTGCGCCCATGAATATGTTTGCCCATTGTGCTCCCCAATGCGGATAGATGGTGCCCGATATCAGGCTGAGGTAGCCCAACAGACTCAGGCCACCGACACTCATGACGATGCCGTAGAAAAACAACAAGGTATCCCATTCTGCATGTGAAATACGTTTAAAAACATCAAAAGGTACGATTGAGCCTAATCGTTTGAGGGTGGTCTCATCATGATTGGCGAGCGCGAGTGCTTTCTGCCGTGCAAGGAAGTGAGGCAGTGATTTTTGGAGGTAGTAACCGAAAAACTGGAGATAAGCCAAGCCCATCATCATGCCCACGACGGGGGGAAATTCGAATAAAGCGTGAAAACTGACCGCGGTGAGAATGGTCAGTAAGAATAATGCCACAATCCGTTTTGCACCGCGTTTGGCGTCCACGTGGTCCTGAACAAGGTTCGGGCGGCCTTTGGGTAAAAAGCATGACATCAGGAGGGCCGGAACCATGTAATTGATGACCGATGGAATGAATAGGTTAAAAAACTGAAGAAAACTGGCCATCCCCGCCTGCCAGACCATCAATGTGGTAATGTCGCCAAACGGGCTGAATGCCCCTCCGGCATTGGCTGCAATGACAATATTAATGCAACAGAGATTGACGAAGCGCGGGTTGTTTTCACTGACTTTCATGACCACCGCACACATCAACAGGGCCGTTGTCAGGTTATCTGCAACCGGAGAGATGAAAAAGGCGAGTAATCCGGTCAGCCAGAATAAAGCCGAGTAGCTGAATCCTTTACTGACCATCCATGATCGCAACGTGTCAAACAAACACCGCTCTTCCATCGCGTTAATGTAAGTCATTGCCACCAGAAGAAAGAGCAGCAATTCAGCATATTCCAGCAGGTTTTTCTCGAAAGCTGCTTTGGCGACTTCCATCTGATCGATTTGTTGATAAGAGAAACCGATAATGGCCCAGATAATCCCGGCAGCCAGCAGGACTGGCTTTGACTTTTTCAGCTTGATGGTTTCTTCAAAAGTGACGGTGATATAGGCGATGACAAAGAGAATGACACAAGCATAACCGGCCCAAGAGTGTGTCATATCAATCGAAGAAACTGGGCTGGAATGTGTCGATGCAACACTGAGAAAAGGGAATAAACACAGGAGTAAAATCAAAAAGCGCCCGGCAGGTCTTATCGTCATCACGTTATCCTTCTGATGAAAAAGCACATTCAGTGTAGACCGCATTCATCGTGCTGACTGTGAGTCGAATCAAAATCAACCATACTCAACAGTATTCATTAGCGTGAATCAATAGCCCTGTCTCCGGGCGCTTAGATTTACAGGACCATCGGTAGTGTGGACGCCACAAGCAGAAAAGCCATTGCATAATTAAACCATAGGAGATGGACCGGATTGCGCAGGACGTTACTGATCTGTTTGCCGGCAAAGATCCAAGTGGTTCCGGAAGGAATATTGATGATGATAAAAATGGCAGCGGTCCAGAGTAGCCCTGGCACACTTGCAGACGGATTGTAGAGGCTCACCGCGGTGAGTGCCATCGACCAGCCTTTAGGATTGACCCACTGAAACAGGGCTGCGGCATAAAACGTCATGGGCTGATAGTCGCCCGTGGCTATATTGGACTGACTGGTCGCGATCTTGATCGCTAAATAAACCAGATAGGACAGGCATAGCCATTTCAGAATAGGGTGGAGGATCGGGAAAGTATGGAACATACCGGCAGCACCGATACCCACCAAAAATAACATGACACCGAAGCCCAAAGTGACACCCAGCATATGTGGGAGTGTCCGCATGAAACCGACATTTGCCCCGGAAGTCATGAGCATCATATTGTTTGGTCCGGGTGTGAATGTCGCGGTGAATGCAAATAGGATCAGGGCGGGAAGTTGTTCAAATAGCATGGATGATTCTCTTGTTGTTTCAGGCTGTATCATTGTGAGAAATCATAACGAGAAAAACGGGCAATTTTGTGTTTATATTGCATTAAATATTGAATTTATAGCAATGATTTGTTTGTTTTGGCTTTTTTGTAACAACAATATTGCGACTGGTTGCTGTAAAGCGACTGAAGTGAGATTTGAATGACTTTGCATCAAAACCGCGAAGGGGTGAACAAGATGGTGATGCGTCTCAAAAAATTTTACCTTCAGAGTTTCGTTTGTAATTGTTTTTGTTATATTGACAACAATATTGACATCGATAGTATTTACCAGGCGTGTTACTGATACGCAGGCAAGACCTGGATTGGACAGTTCAAAATAAACTGTCCAATCCAGGTCTTTTTTTTTACTTTAAAAAGGATAAATAATGAATTACGACAATATAGCAAAGTCCATTTTAGAGTGTGTGGGTGGAAAAAAGAATATATCCAATGCGCTGCACTGTTCAACTCGACTCCGATTAGAGCTTCATAATACATCAGGTGCAGACTTAGAAAAAATTAAAGAAATTCCCGGTATTATGGGTGCTGTGAATAGTGGTGGTCAGTGTCAGGTCATTATTGGTAATGATGTTAGTTTCGTTTTCAATAAATTAACCACCCTGATTGATGATAATGGTAGTGAAGGCATTACAACTGAAAAATCGGTGAATAGAAAATTAGATTTGTCTCTGAAAGGATTGTTTGACAAATTCGCAGCGCTTGTAACCGGTATATTTCAGCCGATTATTCCTGCGATTGCTGCTTCAGGTATGTTAAAAGCATTACTCTTGCTCTCCGTTTCTATGGGTTTAACCACAAAAACAAGTCAATTTTATTTGGTTACTAGCTATATTGCCGATGCGGCTTTTTACTTTCTTCCGCTGCTTCTGGCTTTTTCTTGTGCTCAGAAATTTAAAACCAATCCTTTTGTTTCGGTTGCTTTAGCTGGTGTATTAGTTCATCCAAAACTCATTGCATTAATGGGATCAGGGACACCGATTGAATATATTGGTATGCATATTCCTCCAGTATCTTATGCTTCTTCTGTGTTGCCGATTATATTCACAATTTGGTTGATGTCATATATTGAACCGCTCGCTGATAAAGTCTCTCCCGGGGCGGTTAAAATATTTATGAAGCCGCTATTAGTCTTAGCTATTGTAGCGCCTGTTGCATTGATTATATTAGGGCCAATGGGGACTTACATGGGACAAGGCTTATCCAGTGGTGTTTTTTGGATACAAAGTAAGGTTGGTTGGTTAGCCGTTGCATTGCTATCTATTTTAATGCCATTAATTGTTATGTTTGGTATGCATAAAGTATTCTATCCGATTATATTTGCTGCAATGGCATCACCGGGCTATGAGACATTAATTCATAGTGCCATGTTATCCTCAAATATGGCTCAAGGCGCAGGTGCATTGGCTGTATGGTATCTCACTAAAGATGTACAATTAAAACAAAATGCACTGCCTTCAGGAATTTCAGCGCTATTTGGTATCACTGAACCAGCATTGTATGGTGTTCATTTAAAGTTAAAGCGCTCGTTGCTTGGTTGTATGATCGGTGCCGGTTGTGCGGGGATCTATGCCGGTGTGGTCACCCTTAAAGCATACGCACCCGTTGGCCCGGGATTGGCCTCATTACCCATGTGGATTGGTGAAGGTGACAATTTCTATCATGCACTGATTACGCTGGCGATTTCTGTAATTGTTACACCGATTGCGGTATATTTTATTGGTGTGGATAGTCCGGTAGAAAATAAATAGTGATTTTATTAATACTTTGGTAAGTTGAATTATGAAAATCAGTGAATTTATCCGTGAGATTATATTATATATTGGTGGGGTGAACAATATCCTTGGGATAAATCACTGCTCAACTCGTTTGAGATTTGATATTGATGATTTAAAAGAAGTGGATATAAAGGCATTAAATAGAATGCCTAAAGTGGTTGAGGCATTTTATAGGGCAGGACAGGTTCAAATTATTATAGGCGATGATGTTAATGTTATATATAAAGAATTGTTAAGGACCTACAATATCCCGGTTGCACATCAATCAAGGGTTGAATTTAATCATGATGGTTCATTATTGAAAGGAAATTTAAATAAGTTGATGTCAACTCTGGTTGGTATATTTCAACCCATCGTTCCTGCGATTATTGGTGCAGGTATGATTAAGGCGGGATTGTTGCTTTTTGTTAGCATCCACTTTATGGATAAATCCGATGATGTTTATCAACTATTAAACTTGATCTCTGACT
Organism: Vibrio gazogenes; assembly: GCF_002196515.1. NCBI lineage: Bacteria > Pseudomonadati > Pseudomonadota > Gammaproteobacteria > Vibrionales > Vibrionaceae > Vibrio > Vibrio gazogenes. The sequence continues at coordinate 30,710 of NZ_CP018836.1, forward strand.
CTATATATTACTTTCTTCCTATACTACTTGCGTTATCATGTTCATATAAGTTTAACACCAATTCATTCTTATCTATCTCAATTGCCGGTGTTTTGGTTTATCCAGAACTTTTAAAAATACTATTGACGACCAATGTTATTGAAATTGCCGGTATAGAGCTCTCTTCTACCCAATATGCATCATCGATTATTCCTATCATACTCACCATTTGGATGATGTCTTATGTTGAACGACTTTGTGATCATGTGATACCGAGTATGGTTGCAATATTTTTAAAACCAGTTGTTATTTTAATTGTTATTGTCCCAATTTCATTGACTATTTTAGGCCCTGTTGGCAATCATATCGGAGGGATGCTGTCTGATTTCACTGTTTTTGTTCAGAGAGAATTCGGATGGTTTGCGAATGCACTGCTTGCTGCATGTATGCCATTTTTTGTCATGTTTGGTATTCACAAGATATTTTATCCTATAGTGATATCAGCCATGACTAAAACGGGATATGATACTTTGGTTCTTACCGCTATGTTAGCATCTAATGTTGCTCAGGGTGCTGGTGCTTTAACAGTTTGGTTATTCACACAAAGAAAATCGCTAAAGCAAATCGCATTGCCAGCAGGAATAGCCGCTTTATTTGGTATTACAGAAGTAGCGTTATACAGTGTCCATTTGAAAATGAGACAAGCATTCGTTTGTTGTATGATTGGTGCAGCAACTTCTGGGTTACTTGCAGGTATCCTTGGGCTTAAAGCTTACGCAAATCTAGCCCCCGGATTAGTCACTTTACCAATGTTTATTGATGATGGATTTAATTTTCAATATTCATTGATCGTCATATTTACTTCTATTTTGGTTACATCCGTCTCTATATACCTATGGAACTTAAAAACAGGATTTCTTGCTGCAGTCAGTGAATCTGATGATATAGAGAAAAAGAATATTGATGATATAAAAAACAGAGATAGAGATAATAGAAATAGAATAGATTCCAATACATTAGCAAATCGGATAATTATCTTTTCACCAATGTTTGGTGAATTACGCCCCTTGAATGAAGTAAAAAATGATGACTGGATAGACAATAATCTCTGGAAAGGTGTCGGTATATTACCCTCTCAGGGAATTGTCAGAGCACCATTTGATGGTATTGTTACTTCAAAATCTGTAAGTAACCACTCAATAAATTTAACTTCAGTTGAAGGTGTTGAGCTAATGATATGTATAGGTGTGAATGAGGATCAAACGAATTCAGACCTATTTTTTTCATATGCCAATGTGGGTGACTATGTAGAGCTTGGCGATAAACTGATTGAATTTAATATTGAGAAAGCGATTGACAATGATATGGATATATTTAGTGTGGTGATTGTTACCAATTCATCCGATTATTTTGATGTTATTTCGAGTGTAGAATCAAATAGCGTAAAACCAAGTAAGCCATTGCTTACAATATTATAATTATATGGTGATATGAAGATGAAGATTATAAAGATTTTAAACACAAGTGTTGTTCTTGTGAAAAGAAATGATCGTCGAGAAGTAATCGTGTTTGGAAAGGGCATTGGTTTTAAAAGCAAACCGGGTGACCGAATTAATCCTGATGATATTGAAAAAACATACATACTAGAAAGTGACTCAGTAACATTAGAGGTGATTGACTTATTAAGAGATATTCCTGGAGAGTATCTGTCTTTGGTGAGTGAAATCGTTGAGCACGCTGAATCGGTGTTAAAAGTATCTTTGTATGAACATGTTTATGTTTCACTCATTGACCACTTATATTTCGCAGCCAAGAGACTGAAACAAAACATGCCTATTTCTAATCGGATGCACTGGGAAATACAAAAGCTATATCCTATGGAATATAGTTTAGGGAAACATGCATTAACACTGGCTAAGCAATATCTGGATGTGGATTTTCCTGAAGAAGAGGCATCCAATATCGCATTTCATCTGATTAATGCACAGCAGGTCGATCAAAATATGAACCAGGTGATGCTGTTAGCGAGCATTGTGAAAAATATCTTAAATATTGTCAAAATAACATTTGATGTTGAATTTGATACGTTCTCAGTAAATTATTCTCGCTTTGTAAATCATTTGCAATTTTTTGCCCAAAGACTCGTTGGAGACAAAATGCTGAAGAGTGATGATGATGAGTTTCTAATGAGTGCAATACATAAGTACAATGAAGAATATGAGTGTGCTTTATCGATAAATGATTATGTTAAAGCTCGATTTGAACGCTCTATTCCCAATGAAGAGCTTCTGTATTTAATTATTCATATTAATCGAGTTATTGTAAGAGATAAATAAGGAGCTAAAATGTCCGAAGTTATGAGAAAGTTCCCCGATGGTTTTTTATGGGGAGGCGCAATTGCAGCCAATCAGGTCGAAGGGGCTTGGAATCTGGACGGTAAGGGAATATCAACGGCAGATATAGCAACTTATAAAAAGAATCTGTCAAAGGGTGACTACGTAAAACACAATTCTGTTGATGAACAGCAAATTAAAGCTGCAATGGCGTCACTATCTACTGATGAATATCCGAAACGTAGAGGTATTGATTTTTATCATAGATATAAAGATGATATTACCTTGATGGGACAATTAGGAATTAAAGCACTACGTTTTTCAATTGCATGGACTCGTATTTACCCTCATGGTGATGAAACTCAGCCCAATGAAGCTGGTTTAGCATACTATGACCGTTTAATTGATACATTAATTGAACAGAATATTATCCCTGTGGTCACCTTATCTCATTATGAAATGCCAATGCATTTAGTGAATGAATATGGAGGATGGTCTTCTCGTCAGGTTGTTGATTTTTTCGAACGCTTATGTATAACTTTATTTGAACGCTACAAAGAAAAAGTTAAATATTGGATTACATTTAATGAGATTGACAGTATTGTCCGTCATCCATTCAGTAGTGGTGGTATTATTCCACATCGATTTGAAAATGTAGAACAAGCTGTCTATGATGGTCTTCATCATCAATTTATTGCAAGTGCAATTGCGGTTAAACATTGTAAAAAAATCATACCCGATGCACAGATTGGCTGTATGTTAACAAGCCTACTTACTTATCCACATACTTGTAATCCTGATGATGTGTTCGCGGCACACTGGAATAATCAATTCAATTATTTCTTTACCGATGTTCAAGTCAGAGGTGCTTATCCTAAATATATTCAGCGCTACTTTGATGAGAAAGGAATAAAAATAAAGCTAGAAGAAGGCGATGAAGCGTTACTCTATCATAATACTGTAGATTTTATTTCTTTTAGTTATTACAACTCTTTCGTGACAAGTGCGGATAGTGAGGGCTTGGAAACCGTCAGTGGTAATACAATGGGTGGAATTAAGAATCCATACTTGCCCGTATCAGAATGGGGTTGGCAAATTGATCCGCTTGGTCTGAGAATCGCGCTCAATAATTTATATTCGCGCTACCAGAAACCACTCTTTATTGTGGAAAATGGATTGGGTGCATATGACAAAGTTGAAGATGATGGCTCGATTATCGATGACTATCGAATTCAATACTTACGCGCTCATATAGAACAAATGCACGAAGCGATTTTGGATGGTGTTGAACTCATGGGATATACATTGTGGGGGATCATTGATCTGATTAGCTATTCTTCTTCAGAGATGGAGAAGCGATACGGTTTAATTTACGTCGATCAAGATAATGACGGCAATGGGACTTTAGAAAGGAAAGTGAAAAAAAGTTTCGCATGGTACAAAAATGTCATCGAAGACAATGGATTATAGTTAGCCTACCGCACTGAAAGCGCGATGAATACGTTATTTGGGGCATATCAAATCAGATGGTTTTCCAAGGTATTCATCGTTTATCAAGCCGATCATTTACTGGTGACTCAACGAGTCGCCAGTCGCAGAAATACGATGTCCTCATATCAATTTACCTTCGAAATAAGCGCTCAGTTTGCTGAATATAAATGTGTCGGTGGGTCGGAAGCAAACTCATGTCAGATTTCAGTGGGTATATTGTGCCAATAAACGCTTCAATGCATCCGGATCTTGCTGTGCAAGCTTATCCAAGGCTTCTTTTGCGGTGTTTCTCATATTTTCTTGGTGCGTTTTTTTCACCGTTTCAACCCTATCCAAAAGTTTAGTCAGTGCCACAACCTCTTTGCTTTTACTATTCTTACTTAACTCAAGGACCACCTTTGCCAGCAAACTGAGCTGAGTACCGTAACTTGCGACATGACTCACGATCTCTTTTTCTATCGCTTGATTGCCGGCGAAATTCAGTTCGATTTGGGGCGATAAAAAATTAGCCCGGGCATTAATATCTTGTTCAACCGCGCCGCTCAATGGTAAGTAGATGTTTTTTAACCAAAATGTAAACCATGGATTCATATCTTTAACCTTAATCAATGTGATGTACTGATATGACAATAGTCCATTTTGTGATAATGCGTGTTTGGTTGAGTATGATAAATATGATTTTCTACGTTGATCACGCAGTATGATAGTGATGACATCAGTCCCGTTATCGCACGCCGGCATTCATTTTCAATTGCCAGTAACCGACTGAAATATAGCGATTAAACTTGAAACCGATGTGATTAAATTCACCAACGGGTTTGAACCCCAAGGATTCATGTAGCCGGACACTGGGTAAATTCGGCAGGGCAACCACCCCCATTACGTTTTTAATCCCTTGCTGTTTCAAGCGGTCTAGCAGCGCGCTATATAACTGACGTCCGAACCCATTGCCTGCTGTGGTTGGTGCTAAGTAAATCGTTGATTCTACGGTAAACCTATATGCAGAGCGGGTATGCCAAGGGCCAGCATAAGCATATCCCATTATTTCATCATCCACTTCCAAGACAAGCCACGGGAAGCCCGTGCTTAATGTTTTTTGCAGACGTGCAGACATTTGATCGACGGATAGTGGCTGCTCTTCAAAGGTGATGGTGGTGTCACGAATGAAGTGATTGTAAATCGCGGTGATAGCCGCGGAATCATTTAAATGACAATCTCTGATGTTCATACGTCCTCCCTGACGTTCTTGATTGATACTCAACGTCTGATTATGAGCCAACCCATTTGCTGATACCAATTGCTTCCATGACAAATTCAACCGATAAAGCAGCAAGAATCATCCCCATAATCCGGGTGAGTAGAGAGGCGCCGCCAATGCCAATGATTCTGATAATCCCACCTGAAAAAATGAGTAATATCAGCGTAACGGTTAAAACGGAAAGCATCGTTAAAGATGTGATGACCTGATCTTGAATCGTATAAACATTGTTATCGGTGATGAGGATCACTGCCAAAATGGCACCGGGTGACGCAGTGGCGGGAATGGCGAGTGGAAACACTGCAATATCATGCAACGGTTCTCTTGCCTTCTCCTGATTATCATTAGAAAAGATCATTTGTAACCCGAACAGGAACAGAATGACACCCCCTGCGACCTGAAAAGAGATCAGGCTGATGCCCATTGCACCCAGTAGTAACTGCCCGACAATAATCGCACCTATTAAAATGAGTGCTGCATAAAAAATAGTCTTGTATGCGGTTTTTCTGCGCTCTTGGGCGGAGAATTTGACCGTCATACCAGCAAATAAGGCCATTGTTCCAATGGGATCAATCGTTGCCCAAATGATGAGAAAATCGTGAATTACTTTGTCTATCACTCGTTTTTTAGTCCTCAGTTATTACATGTTTTAGAAAGAGATGGTCATTATCCTATATCTTATACTCGTAGATGAGAGTATGCGGTACTTAAATATGACGAAAAATTAACGATTGGCGCCAGATTTGTTTTGTTAGTTTTTGTTGCGAGAGCTTCAGTGAAAGACCGGAGAGCATTAACAAGGTCGCGAGAGTGTCACCAATTGTACTCAAAATATAGTCCACAATATGCGTTAGATTGAATATTTTGTGCCCAAGTAACCGCAAGATGCAGGATTCAGAGTGTCTTCAATCGGCGCCTTTCTGCGTCAAATGCGTATACTATGTATCGGTTAACAGTCTGTGACACAAAGACGGAGGCAGGGGGAAAACAATGAATCACGTTACAAAATCGGCACTTTTGTCATTAGCTATGACGCTGAGTATCGGGGCCTGTCAGGCTAACCCGCAGTCTCATTCATCACATGAGGTGACCCGGTGGTCTGTTCCGATCGGGTTGCGTTGGATGTGGCAACTTCAGGATTATGAGAATTTTAAGATTGACCCTGATGTCGATGTTTATGATGTTGACCTGTTTGAGGCGAGTGAAGGTGGCGCGCGGAGTTTGATTCACCGACTGAAATCTGCCAATAAAAAAGTGATTTGTTATTTCAGTGCCGGGACGCGAGAGGATTGGCGCAGCGATGCCGATGACTTTATCGACAGCGCTGTGATTGCCGATGGCGACATGAAAGATTGGCCGGGAGAAATTTGGCTCAATATCGCGAATCGCGATGCGCTTGAGAATAATATCAAGCCCATTATGTCGAAACGACTCGATTTGGCGGCTGCCAGCGGCTGTGATGCGGTTGAACCTGATAATGTTGATGCCTATACGAATATCGATGAAACCCACGGTATCATTCGCCCTGATGACCAGCTGAGATACAATCGTTGGTTAAGCCAAGCCGCTCATCAGCGGGGGCTTGCGATTGGGCTCAAAAATGATATGCAACAGTTAAATGAGTTGGTCGATGACTTTGATTTTGCGGTTAATGAACAATGTTATGCCTATGGTATTGAATGCGTGCATTATGTTGGAACGTTTCTGGCAAAAGGCAAAGCTGTTTTTAACCAAGAATATTATACCGATGGTCAGGAGGGAGAGATTGACAGAAGTACATTCATCTCCTCTGCATGTTCATATTTCCAGAGTGTCGGTATTTCATCTTTGTGGAAGCAGGGCTATGCGTTAGATGGTGTCGGGGTGAAGTCTTGCGTGAATTGAGCCTGGTTTTGCGTGCGCACCAAGCCGCAGGCGTATCATTTTTTATCTCCCAGTCTCTGGCGCCACAGTTGATTGTTCGAGTGTTGTACAACTAAATCTCAATTTTCAACAGATATAAAAAAGCCTTAGAAAGGGAACCACATCATCTTTCTAAGGCTGGAGCATGATTGGGTTAATCAATGACTCGTATTTAACTCACTCGCTTGGTGAAGACGGTTTTTCTCCATATTGCATATTGGTCCACCGTTGTTTTAAAACGTAAGCCGCAGATTTTGGCCGTCTGTCCCGGGTGAAAATACCTTTCTTGTTTCCGCCGACACGAACGATGCCTTGGGATGTGGCAAAGTCTGCAAAATTCCAGACTTGTTCACCGACAAGGAAGGGAAGGCGATCAAATACCCGATGATACATGTTGAGGAAATCGCACTGATATTCCTCTGACCACATTTCATTGTAAACGGAATGCAGACCAGCCATGGTGTCAGTCCCGTACTCTGTGATGATAATTGGCTTTTGATGCTTCTCATGCCAGGCCATCAACTCTTGCTCCAGAACCGTCTCGGCTTCTGATAAATCGGCTGGGTTTTCGTACCATCCGTAATACCGATTCAGGCAAAGTACATCGAATAAATCGCTAATCTGATCTTCATGTAATGAAGATTTAGTGATGTTGACACAACAGATTGGTCGCGAAGTATCCAATTCTCGGGTTGCAGAGACTAAAGGCAAAAAGTAATCCCGGCTGGCTGTTTCACGAGCATCGGGTTCATTCGCAATACACCACATCACAACGGATGGGTGATTTTTATCTCTTGCGATTAACTCTTGAATTGCCGATAGATGAGCCTTTTGCGTGTCACTGTTGATGGCTTCATCACAGAACAGCTTTTCCGGTCGGTTAAAGTTTCTCAACATCGGGAGAGAGACGTTAAAACCGACAGCCGGCGTTTCATTGATCACCACAATTCCATGCTCATCTGCCCAGTCAAGCATTTCCTCTGCATAAGGATAGTGTGATGTCCGGTAAGAGTTCGCTCCAATCCAGTTCAACAAGGCATGGTCGTGAACCAGCATGACATGATCAAAGCCTTTACCGCGAAAATCTGCATCTTCATGACGACCAAAGCCGGTGAAATAAAATGGCTGACCGTTAATCAGGAATTTATCTTTCTCTACGGCGATGGTCCGGATCCCGACTCTCAGATCATACTGGTCATCTTTACATTTGACGACAAGGGTATAGAGATACGCTTTTCCGGGGTGCCATAAAACCGGTGCATCAACGGTTAACGTGCCGTGATTCCCTTTACCTCGGGCAACCTCTTTACCTGTGTGGTCGAATAACTGACATTCACACACATCGTCAGCCAATATGTCGTAGTCGATATAACCTTGGCTGTGATCTTCACTGACGCGGGTGACAACAGAGACATCATTGATGAATTCTTCAGGCGTCGAGTACAACCAGACATGTCGGTGAATCCCGGCGTAGTTGAAGAAATCATGGAAATAATGTTGCTTCTTGCGGCCATTATTTTCAACAACCACACCCGGCGGTATGGTCTGCCACGATAATTCATTGTTGACACAGACGGTAATGCGTACACGTTCTCCGCCATGAACGAGGTCGCTGATATCTGCTTCAAATGGTGTATAGCCACCACGATGTTCAGCGACACAAACGTCATTACACCAGACGGTTCCCTGATGCGTGACGGCATCGAATCTCAGGACAATACGTTGCGCATCCCAACCTTGTGGTATCCGTAATTCTGTTTGATACCAGACATTCCCGACGTGGTTTTTTATCTTCTCGTCCGCAAATTGATCATTAAAGCTTCCCGGGACGGCGATTTTCAATTTATTTTCTAATGGTGCTGAATACCAACGCTCGTCATAACCGATTGTTGCAGGGTCTAATTTAAAGTCCCATAACCCGTCGAGTCGCTTCGTTTCTCGTGCTTCATTTTCTATTGGTTTTAACATGATGTGCCTTTGAACTAGATGAATTGATATTTAAAGGTTGAAGTCATACTGAATACCCGCTTTGACATCCCAATAGTCCAGATCATCGCCTAAAGCACTCCCTGAGCGTTTTTCATTGGCCACATCGGATGCAACGAATGCTCTTAATCCCGTAAGCGGACCAGAATTAACTTTGTAGAATACAGCGGCGACGACACCTTTCCCCTTAATAGAAATCGTTCTGTGCGTATCTTCATATCCATCCGTCATTAACGGTGCAACCATGACGGAGAAATTATTATTGATCGTATAATTCACACCGATTTGTAAGGAATACATATCTTCTTTATTTCTATCGATACTCAGAGAGCCGACATAACCAATATCTGTATTCACATTTGTACCGATACCATTTAATACATGGCTGACATAACCCAATCCGCCGAAATAACTTATATCGGCATTGGTATAGGTAATTTTTCCAGAATAGACTTGGGTATCATTGTGATAACTTGCGGCTTTCGATAAACCACTTAATGACGCGTTCAGTGTCAGGAATTCATAGCGAATATTACTTTGGTCATCAAACGAATCTTTTCTTTGTAATTTCAATTCAACCTGAGAAGAAACATCATCCTGCCAAGAATAACCCAGATCAACGCGATTCTGGTCATCGTGCCAACTACCGGCTAAGAATGCCCGAGGTTCCTTCTTGGAATAGGTTCCGGTACTTGAGTCAAAAACACCTTCATCCCGGACACCGGTTCCGACGTCTGTCCAGAGGAATACGCGTTGACGCCACATGCCCCACAATTCCACATTCTCGTTGAGATCGTAGTGAACAAGCGCGCCTTCGGATAACGTCGGCATCGTCCGATTGGAGCCGCTTGAAATCAACGGAACATCATAAGGCAAGCTGCCATAACCACTATCGGTACCAAAGCGACCCACTTTCAACTTGAGATCATCATTGAGCTTAAATTTCAGTGCCCCTTGGGTCAGTGAAAAGCTGTCGTATCCTCTTAAGTAACCTCTGGTACTACTTGAGCCATCTGCCCCTAGTTTGTATACATAGTAAGCACTGCCGGTGACACCGACAAAGTCAGAGAAATAGTGAGTGTCTAAATCGACCATCGTGCCTTGGACCCACGCATAAATATCTCGACCGCTTGGCCCGGCACTCGGTCGCTCGGCTTTACGAAAATCATTTTTTAAACGTAATCGTAATGAATCCGCGTTATTGTCGGGTTCGCTGGCGAAAACCGAAGTGGATAACATTGCGACGATGACGGCACTCAAAGTTGGGATAAATAATTTCTTCATGGTTTATGCTCCTTCGTTTACTTTTGTTAAACGAGAAGATTCCGTATCGGAAATATTATCCTCGTCCTTTTTCGCTTCTTCACATTCTTTAAGATAAGATTCGTTATCTGCTTTTCTAAAGAATGGGTACCAACAAACAATCTGCACCAGCACAAGAAATACCTGCACGACTGCAATTTTCCAGCTACCTTCCATAATACCGTTTAATATAATTGGCATGCCTGAAATAGGTGTAATACCTGCAACTCTCGGAACTAAACCAATATATGTGACGAAATAAGCGATGGTTAAACAAATCGCATTTAAAGAAACAAATGGAATAATGAAACGGAAATTGAAGACCATTGGTGTACCAAATACCAATGGCTCACTGATACCAAATAACGCTGGAATAGTTGTGAGTTTCCCTAATTTTTTATAGTGCTGACTCTTTGATGCGAACATCATTAAAAGTGTGAAACCAATAGCACTCGCGGACATGGTATAAGTGCTCACAAATGCACGGCCGGTAATGTTAGGAAGTGCTTCTCCTGCGGCATATGCGGCGAGTTGGGTGGCATCCATTGCGGTAAAAATAGGCAAGACCACCGAATAGATAACCAGCGTACCATGGATACCGAGGAACCATAGCAACTGAGCAAATGTCCACAAGATAAGAATCGATATAATATTGCCACCGACACCTTCCAAAGGCGTTTGAAGGAATGAATAAACAAACTGGTGGACACTGCCAAAAGATGTGGACTGAAAAATAACGGAGATGGCAGTAAAGAAGATAACAGAAGCGAATCCGGGAATTAAACTACTGAAACTATCCGCGACAACAGGTGGGACACTGCTGGGCATTTTTATGGTGAAGCCTTTCGTCCGAAGATAGATATAGAGCCGGGTAGAGACCATACTGACGACAATCCCGGTAAAAATACCAAATCCTCCGAGCCATTTCATGCCAATCACCGGCATTCCACTTGGTGAAAGATCCATTGGCGTCACAATGAAAAAGCAGATGAATGCTAATATTGCGCAGAATAATGGATCTTCATCATGTTGTTTGGCATAACTACCCGCAATCGAAACACAAAAGATAACCGCTAAAAAGTTCGTTGTGAACATCACGATAAGTTTTAGCGCTGTCGCGACGCCAGATGATGCAATAAATTCTTTATATGCATCGATGGGTAGATTCAGGAATAGTGCTGCAAATGCGCCTAATATAGTAATAGGCATGGCGGCCATCATACCGCCTGTAATCCCATTAACAAATTTACTGGTTTGAATTATATTTACATATTTATTTATATTTTTAATTAATGGACTATTATTTTTAATATTCATAAGGGTACCATGCGTAGGAAGAGGTAAATGTAATTAACCTAATAACAAAAGCGCATCATCAAGGACTTTATCCCCATTCATACTTCCGTAATCGACCATATCAATGACAGCGACTTTGACACCTTTTTCTTCATATATTCCCCGAATTTTATCTTCTAGATACATAATTTGAGGACCAAGGAGTAATATATCTATATTTTCTTTATATGAATCCAGTTTGCCCTCGGGCATTGCCAAAACACTAATATCAAGGTTTCTTTTTTCTGCACTGTCTTTCATTTTTTGCATGAGCATTGATGTAGACATGCCGGCAGCACAAATCAATATTATATTAATCATTTTGTTACCTTTTATTTACTGTGAATTAATTTATACATATCGATCATTTCAATTGCGAGATCACGAGATGTGATTGCGTTCATTAAATGATCCTGACCATGAACAATAACTAAAGAAACATTTGAGACATGATTTCCATTTGCTTCTTCGTGGAGTAGATGAGTTTGAAATTGATGGGCTTTTAATAGCGCTTCATTTGCTTCTTTAATACATGCATCAGCATCCGAGAATAAGCCCTTCTTTGCACATTGAATTGCCATAATAGATTTACTTTTTGCAAAGCCACCATTTACAACCAACTCAGTTACAATATCTTCTAGTGAAATATCCATTAACAACTCCTATTAACTAAATTACATAATAAACAGACCATAGGAAAACTCTACTTAGACATTTTCCTTTTCTAATGTGGAAATTTTCGGTGGTGTTATAAAAGAGAGATGAAATTATCGAATGACGGTTCAGCAATTAATTTCTTAACAGCATCCTCGTTAAACACAAACCGACTTGTTCTTGCATAGAATGTTTCCTGAGCTTCATTCTCTTTTGATGAAACCGACGTCAGCAGGACAACCTGAACATAGTTCCTCCCCCACCAAATCGGTTCTTTCAGCACACCGACAATCACAAAATCCTGATCACTGATGATTTTGTAGGGGTGAGGGGTTGCAACCAGATTGCCAAAGTCCGTTTGACCTAATTCTTCCCTTTTATTGACGGAATCAAGAAATGTCTCAGGTATCTGAATAGACGCAGAAGCAAGCTCGCACAATCGTTTGATGACGTCGTCCTTGCTCTTTTCATCAATGTGATTAAAAAATAATTCTCGGCGGTAAAATGTCGTGACAATACTGTCTTTTTCAAACATGTCCGTATATAAATCAACTTCCTTACTTTCTAAGAAATGACTGACTTCAACGATAGGAACCGGTATATCGATATCAATTTTTACAGTGGAAAAAACATAGTCAATTTGATGCGCTTCAAAGTTAAAATCAGCAAGTTCATATGAGGAACATTCAAATATATTATCGATATAGTCTCCGAATGCATTTCTGTATTTTCTGATAATAAGCTGGCTGGTGCTTTTCCCGGACGAACAGACGATCACAATATTTTTCTTGACCGATCCCTTTCTGTTTTTGTCCAAAGCTAATTCAATCAACATCGCAAAGTAAGTGATTTCATCTTCACTAATTTGAGTGCCATAGTGCATAGATAATGCAAGGCTTGCGGTACTTGCTAAGGTGAAAGCAAAAGGTAATTCTTTAATGATTTCTAATTTCAGTGGGTTGGTTACCGGGATGCCGTATTTCATTCTCAGATCAAATGGAACGAGATGCTTACTGATGGATAGTCTAAGGTCGAAGTTTTGAAAGAAATTAAGATTGTGAGAATCAAGAATCTCTTTGAACATTTTGCTGGTTAAATCATCAATATATCTTGAGATAACCAGGTTGTTGTTTCTTTTATATGCACTGGATGGCAGCTTTGCAGATAATAATAACGATAGGTACTGAATTTCTTTCTCTGAAAGATAGGTGTTAAATTCTCGGGCTATACTATCTGAAATTTCATGAGCCGCTGACAATAAGTCAAGATTTTCTTCATGCTCACAGTTATCAATACTCATGATGTAAAACCCATCTTTGAATCTCTCTAAAGAGATGAAGATATGCTTTACTAAATCATCAAGGTAGGAGTCAGACACGGTAATATTTTTACTCATCAGTGTCGTAACAACAAATGTATTGATCGTGTTGATCAAGTCATGTGAAATGTTGAATTCTGATACATTGAAGTCTCTATCTATGATCTGCTCAGAAATGCACATTCTCTTATGTATTTCATCACCTTCAATCAGGATGCCATAGTTGGGTCTTCTATTAATTCTTAATTGATAGTGATTTAAAATTGTTTCAACTTTCTTGATGTCAGAGCTGAGCGTATTCCTTGATACATAAATATTGTCACAAATGTCATCTATCTTTATATAATTGATTCTGGATATTAAAAAAGAGAGTAAAAAGATAACGCGTTCATCGGGTGTTTTAGGGTGTGTAATATCCGAAAGAAAACTACGTTTGTACTGGGAGAATGCAACCTCATTATGAACAATCAGGGTATACCCCATGTTTGGCTTTGATAGCACTGCAGCACCATGTGCATTCAACTCATCATTCAGTAATTTGATTCTGTTTCGAACCGTCTTTTCACTCGTGTTGACCTTGTTTGCAATGTTTCTGGCAGACTGATAACAATCCTCTCTCAATAATGTTAGTATTTCAGACAACTTATGATTCATCTGCTTCACCCCTATTATTTTTCTCTATGATATTCCCGCCTGAGACACTACTCCAGATACTGATAAGGTAAACAGATGTGGAAGAACATTGTGTGAACTTAGACCGTATTTGGCGGCGAATAACATATGCAATTCGTTTTTTCGTATCAAAGAGAGCACAATTCGCGGTAGGCATTGAATCCCGGACCAACTAGACTAGTTGGCAACAATATTGAGTTAGCATCAGGAGATCGTATGAATAACTTTACTTACTTTAATCCAACCAAAATCCATTTTGGTAAAGGTCAGATTGCCGCACTGAAAGAAGAAATTGCGCCCAATAGCCGCGTGTTGCTGACTTACGGTGGCGGGAGCATTAAAGCGAACGGTGTCTATGAGCAAGTGCTCGATGCGCTTCAGGAATGTTCTGTCGTCGAGTTCGGCGGCATTGAACCCAACCCGCATTACGAAACCTTGATCAAAGCGGTTGCGATCGCAAAACAAGAGCAGATCGATGTCATTCTGGCTGTCGGTGGCGGTTCGGTGATTGATGGCAGTAAGCTGATTGCCGCCGCTGCATGTTATGACGGTGATTACTGGGACATCATTACCACCGGTGGTGCTTGTGTGAAGCGCGCTTTGCCTTTGGGCTGCGTGCTGACATTGCCGGCAACCGGCTCTGAGATGAACAGAAACAGTGTGATTACCCGGGCAGAAACACAAGATAAATTAGCCTTTGGTTCTGATTTTGTGCTGCCGTTATTCTCGATACTTGATCCACAAACCACGTATACGCTGCCGACCCGACAAATCGCGAATGGTGCCGTGGATAGTTTTGCTCACATTATGGAGCAGTACATGACGTATCCGGTCAATGCGAAAGTCTCAGACCGTTTTGCTGAAAGCCTGTTGACCAATCTGCTGGAAGACGGCCCGGCAGCGCTGGCGACGCCTGAGGATTATGAGGTGCGTGCCAATCTGATGTGGACAGCAACAATGGCGCTCAACGGTACGTTGAAAAATGGTGTGCCGTCAGACTGGTCAACCCATGCAATTGGTCATGAACTGACCGCGCTGTATGGTCTCGACCACGCTCAGACGCTGGCGATTGTGATGCCTGCATTATGGCGTTACAAAAAAGAGCAGAAAAAAGGCAAACTGTTGCAGTATGCCCACCGCGTACTCAATATTACATCGGGTACAGAAGATGAGCAGATCGAGCTGGCGATTCAGAAAACCGAAGACTTCTTCATCCAGATGGGTAATCCAACCCGACTTTCTGACTATAACCTGAGTGAGAAAGATATTCCGGCAGTGGAAGAAAAACTGACAGCCCACGGCCTGCTTGCGCTCGGAGAGCACCAAGATATAACCCCGCAAGACGCCGCCGAAATATTGAAATTAGCGCTGTAACCGTACAGTGAATCAAAACAGCCCAGTGATGAGAACATAACTGGGCTGTTTTTTTGTCTGTGGGTTGAGTGTCATATTCCGGTGCCGCGCTGTTGGCTTATAAAAGTATCGCTCTCGCAAATTGGCACAATTGGTAGGGAATAGACTGCAAATCTGATAACATTCAGGCTCTTCAGTCATCACGTTGATAGCACTGGATTTACCTAAGACTAGGAACTATTTTGACCAATAATGATATTTTACGCCGTGTACGTTATACATTTGATTTGAAAGACAGTGTAATGACTGAAATCTTCTCTTTAGCAGACTTGAATGTGACCGATGAACAAGTCATTCGTTGGCTGAAAAAAGAAGACGATGAATCTTTTGTCAAACTTAGCGACACAGAGTTGGCTGTATTTTTAAACGGTTTTATCAACTTTAAGCGTGGTAAACGCGAAGGTGAGCAGCCTAAGCCAGAAGAGAAATTAAGCAATAATATCGTGTTTCAAAAGTTACGTATTGCTTTGAACCTGAAAGCTGAGGATATTCTGGACATTCTGCAACTTGTAGATTTTCGTTTAAGCAAGCATGAACTCAGTGCGTTTTTCCGTAAGCCAGAAAACAAGCATTATAGAGAATGCAAAGACCAGATTCTTCGCAACTTCTTGCTCGGTCTTCAGCATCAGTTGCGTCCGGGTAGTGATGGATCCGAAGCATAAAAATTGTTTAAGAGTGATTCGCAACGCATGGCATTTTTACTATGCGTTGCTTTGAACATATGCGTTGCTTTGAATCATTAAAATATGATGTGGTGATTCTCGCTGAAACTGCATCTTGAGGTCATTTGGGTATATTCAATATATTTAAGCAAAGCGCTTTTCTAGGTAGTTAATAATATCTGAAGATTCATACATCCATTCAACGTTGCCATCTTGTTCAATCCGTAAGCAAGGCACTCTGACTTTACCGCCCCCCTCAAGCAATTCTGTTCGGTATTTTGAGCCTTCTGACACGTCACGCTTTTCAATCGACAGGTTCAGCTTATACATCGCTCTGCGCGTTTTCGTGCAGAATGGGCAGGCCGAAAACTGGTAAAGGGAGAGGCCGGTTAGCGCTTGGTTAATTTCTTTTTGTTTTTCGGGGTCGCGCTTTTTTTTAGGACCACGGGTGATGAGATCAACTGCAATAATGATGTAGCCAAGTAGGTTACGGATGACGTTGATAAGTAATTTCATGTGCATGCTCGCTTGTTCTCAAAAAATAAATGAAGATGGGTCATGCCCAACTGCCGCCATTCTAACGATAAAATGCTAATAATTTAAGGGCAAGGGAATTGATTCTAAATTGTTGCGATATGTGCACCCTTATGAATAATGGTGTGCTAAGATCAGATGCGAGTTAAATCAGGGGAAACAACGTATTCAGCAGTATAACAATCAATATTTCTAGCATTTAGATGCTGTTTTTTATTGAAGTATTAGAAAATCTGTTTTTTCGTTGCAAGTATTGGATGAACTCAATCTATAAAAAGGAACCTTTATTTTATCGCTGCCTTCTGGCAAGTTTGTGCGTTCTGGTGCTTAATCGATCGATTCAACTGGTACATCGCGCGGGACAGATTAATTGCAAAATAGATAGTTATACTGTTAATATCACTTAAAATAAAATTAGAGCACTAAACAATTGCTGCTTTTTTTTACTGATTTTTACTAATTTTTCGCTTTTGAAAGACATAGAGAACTAACGATTAGGCATTATTATGGATGAAGATGCATTTAAGAAATACAGTATAGATACGACGGATTATCAGGTTGGTCAGGACAATATACAAAAGTGGGGATTTGATATACACAACCCCGTTTTTGGCATCAGTGCTGCACTCGTTTTATTATTTCTAGGTTCAGTGCTTTTTATTGAACCAAGCGCTGCTAAAGAGGCATTGAACGCTGTAAAAAACGGTATTATTGAAAAGTTCGATACGTTTTTTATGTGGTCGGCAAACTTTTTTGTGCTCTTTACTCTCGTTATTATGTTGTCCCCGCTGGGGAAAATCCGTATCGGGGGGAAAGACGCCGTCGCAGATCACTCCCGTAGTTCTTGGCTTGCGATGCTCTTTGCGGCGGGGATGGGGATTGGCCTCATGTTTTGGGGCGTGGCAGAACCCACCGCCTACTTCACCGATTGGTGGGGAACCCCACTCAATGTCGAACCGATGACACCAGAAGCGAAATCCCTTGCTCTGGGGGCGACGATTTTCCATTGGGGAATCCACGGTTGGGCCATCTATGCGATCGTTGCACTCGCCCTGTCTTTTTTTGCGTTCAATAAAGGCTTGCCACTGTCTATACGCTCTGTGTTTTATCCGATTTTTGGGGATAGAGCTTGGGGCTGGCTGGGTCACATTATCGATATTATGGCCGTATTGGCCACGTTATTTGGTCTGGCAACGTCTTTGGGGCTTGGTGCTCAGCAAGCAACTAGCGGTATCAACTATGTCTTTGGTACCGACGGCGGGTTTGGTATGCAATTGACGGTCATTGTTTTTGTGACGCTGATTGCAATCATTTCAGTGATTCGCGGGATTGATGGTGGGGTGAAAGTACTGAGTAATATCAATATGCTATTCGCTTTCATACTCCTCGTCTTCATCACGGTGGTTTGCTTTAATATCGCGATCACCTCTGTACCCGAGACGTTCATTGCCTATATTAAAAGTATTATCCCACTCAGTAACCCATATGGGCGAGAAGATAAAACATGGATGCACGGCTGGACGGTGTTCTATTGGGCATGGTGGATTTCATGGTCACCATTCGTCGGTATGTTTATCGCGCGCGTGTCTAAAGGCCGTACGGTTCGTGAGTTCTTATTTTCAGTCGTTTTTATTCCGACGTTGATGACCATTATTTGGATGGGGATTTTTGGCGGTATAGCGCTTAGTCAAGTGATCAATAAAGTCGGTGAATTAGGTACGAATGGATTAACGAATATTTCTCTTACTTTGTTCCAAGTTTACGATCAACTCCCGTTCGGACACATTATTTCTGTCGTGTCGATTGCTCTCATTTTGATTTTCTTTATCACATCATCAGACTCCGGCTCGTTGGTTATCGATAGTATCACTGCGGGAGGGAAAATCGACGCACCTGTACCGCAGCGTATTTTCTGGGCATCGATTGAAGGAGCGATTGCCGCGATGATGCTATGGGTTGGCGGTACTGACGCCTTGCAAGCATTGCAATCTGGCGTGGTGACAACGGCGCTGCCATTTAACTTCATATTGCTATTGATGTGCGTTAGCTTAGTCAGGGGACTTCGAACCGAACTTCACCTCTATTCTAAGTAGTTTGGGATCACGTTTATCCGCTCAAAAAGACCAGCTTTAGCTGGTCTTTTTTAATTGTCTCACCACTCTTTAGCTATATTGTCACTGCTTTCGCCAAATTTAAGTAAACAGCATGACCTTTTTACGGTTACTGTGTCACTTTTACTAGCAGGATATCACAGGGCATTGCTTCAATTAGCGGAGCAGAAACGGACATAAAAAACTGTCCTAATCGGCTATAATGATGGTGGCCCATAATTAATAAATCGATATTATTTTTCTTTATGGCATCTATAATTTCATTGGATAGATCACCCGAACAAATAATTGAATTGGTTATTGGGTAATCAAGATCCCCCAGCTTTGCTAAAATGTCGGATTGAGAGCGAGATCGGGCCATCTCATCATATTTTTCAAAGTCGAAGTCTAATTCGCCAATATAGAAATCCTCAAATTTCATGTCAATATGAATAGTAGATAAAGTCGCGTTATGATGACGAGCTATTTCAACACCTTTATTGACGATGGTTTTTAAATTTTCATTAGTATTAATTGCGACCAAAATATTGTGGTAAGACATAAGTGATTCCTTAAATTAGATGAATGCCGGTTGAAACTAGATTGGTAACGAAATAACCACCAACGATCAGCCAAATCCATAAAATAGTAGCTAAAATAATCGGTTTTATTCCTACGCCACGAATTTTATTAATATTTGTATCTAACCCCAATGCTCCCATAGCCATGGTTAATAAGAAAACAGAAGCTTTAGTTAGAATCCCCACAACCGCTACCGGAATAATATGCATTGAATTAATACCCGCAGCAACAACGAAGAAAATAGCAAACCATGGAATAGTAATTTTTACTTTTTCTCCAGACGAATTGGCACGATGACGAGTAAGGTAATAACTCAAAATCATTAAGAAAGGCGCGAGCATCATCACTCGAGTTAATTTCACAATAACGGCAGTAACCGATATGTCATGACTCATTGCATTCGCCGCTGCCACGACTTGCGCAACTTCATGGATGGTAGCACCGGTATAAATCCCCATGATGGTATCATTCACTGCAAATACATGATAAATCAAAGGGTAAACAAACATACCAAGCGTACCAAAGATTACGACAGTCGCCACCGCAACCGCTGTATGGTGAGGTTTAGGTTTTATGACTGGCTCGGTACCCAAAATAGCTGCGGCACCACAAATTGAAGACCCTACAGCAGTAAGCATAGCGGCTTCTTTTTCCATTTTTAAGAATCTGATACCAATATAAGACCCCCCAACAAATGTCACTGAAATAATAATAATATCGGTGATAAGACCGACACTGCCTACACTAATAATTTGTTGGAACGTGATAAAAAACCCGTAGAGAATAATTCCTAATCTAAGCAACTTTTGCTGGCTGAATTTTATTCCGCTTTCAGCTGACTTTGGTATTCTAGAGCCCGCTATATTACCAATAATCATTCCTAAAATAATGCAAATCACTAACGAGCTAATTTGATAATGCCTGAAAAAATCCATTGTAGATAAATAATAAGATATCAATGACAATATCAGTGTAAATATAATACCTTTTAGATATTTCATAAGTCCCCCCATGAGCGATAGTTCTATGTTAACTAATTAGTACTAATACTGATATCTAGATAAAATTTACAAACGTTTAGTTCTATTGAACATCTACGGCAATACATTCATGGTTTTTTTATGGGTGACACAAAGAAGACACTCATAAATCTATCCTTGTGCTGTATAACAAAGACAGTAAAGGGATGGTTTGTCGCTAAAATTCGCTAGCGCTTTGAATTGAATCGCATTTTTCTCAGCGATATGCGCAAAATGAGAGTTGGTGGTGTTTTTTGTCAGTCCCTTGTTTTTTGTTTGACTGAGTCGAGTGTTGTCCAGAACCGCCTTTTACGGGCGTCCTGCCCCGAAAAGCCTAACCATTCTCCCGAAATATTTTTCTTCGTTGGGTGGTTGATTCACCTTTATACAAAAAAATTGACAACTGAGCACCTTTATATGAAAGTGGGTGTATGAAATCTAATCTAGTTCAACTCAACAATCGAATTATCATCATTCCTTAGGAATGGTGGGATTTTGGTATACCTTGTATAAATCTAACCCACCCTAGAAGGTGGGTTTTCTTTTTCTACCTTTTAGGAACTAGTCTCTTGGAGGGATTCAAATGAAAAAGGTCGCCGTTTTTGGAAAGCCGGGTAGCGGAAAATCAACAGTCAGCAAAGCATTAGCGTTAGCGAGCGGTTTACCGCTTCACCAACTCGATTCATTGGTTTACAAACCAAATGGCGAGTTTGTAGCGCGAGAAGAATTTGATGCTGCTTACAACGAGATACTGCGTTCAGACTCATGGGTCATTGACGGCCTTGGTCCCATCAATTCCTTTTATGAGCGTTTAGCTGCGGCAGATACTCTGGTTTATATCGACCTACCATACTCAGTCAGCTACTGGTTCGTGACCAAGCGTTTGCTGAAAGGATTATTTATAAAACCTGAGGGTTGGCCTGATGGCAGCTCTATATTAAAAGGTTCTCTGAATAGCTATAAGACTTTGAAGTTATGCCCTAGGTTCTGGAATGATGATTTTTTGTCTAAGTTAATGGCGTACTCTGGAAGCAAAGATGTCTACATCATCAAAACCGTGTCAGAGCTGAATGATTTTGCTTTCGTACATGCTAAATAACACGTATATAAACGAGTATAAAAACACGTTAATTTGAATGGAGTAATACGTTGATTTCAGGATTAAATCGCAATAAGAGACTTTACGATTCCGCTTTGATCGGTCATATTGCGGCACTGGCTCAAAATAACTGATGATTGAAACACCTTGGATGTCGATACGAAAAATGACCACCTCTCTGACTCATAAAGATTATTTAAAGATTGCGATTCCTTTTGTTATTTCAACATTGACGCAGCCGTTACTGGGGGCGGTGGATACCGCGGTTATCGGTCAGCTTGGGTCGGCAGCGCTGATTGGTGGTGTGGCGGTCGGGACAGTGATTATGAACACCCTGTACTGGCTGTTCGGGTTTTTCCGCGTCAGTACCACAGGGCAGAGTGCGATTGCGTTAGGCAAAAATAGTGAGCAAGCGAAGGCTCGCAGTTTACTCCATCCTTTTGTGATGGCGGCAATCGTCGGGGTGATGTTTATTCTGGCTCAGAGCCTGATTTGGCGTGGTGCAGAGTGGATCATTCAGCCGGAGCCGGATGTCGCAGCGCAGACCAAGCAATACTTTTTCATCCTCATTTGGGGCGCGCCATTTGTATTGCTCAACTACACCTTGATTGGCTGGTTGATGGGGCAGGCTAAAGTCAAAGAGACTTTGGTAACTCAAATCTTCGGCAATGTGCTGAATATCGTATTGGATATTTTGTTCGTCGTCGGCTTGAATATGGGCGTCGCAGGCGTGGCGATTGCGACACTGGCCGCGCAGGTTGCTACGTTTGTGATTGGCCTTTATTTGGTGCGGCGGGCGGCGGGGTTCTCATTTGTCCCTTACCTTGGTTTGGCGAAAATGGGGGGGCAGGAGCTCAAAACCATTATCTCTGCCAATACGGATCTGATGTTGCGGACAGTCTGTTTGCTGGCGATGTTTAACTGTATGGCGCGCTTCGGCTCGGCTTTGGGGGCTGATACATTAGCCGCCAATGCGATTATGATGCAAATGACTTTTCTGATGAGCTATATGTTTGAGGGCATTGCCAATGCCTCAAGTGTGTTCAGTGGCAAATCAGTCGGTGAAAAATCATTGGATCTCTTTAAACATGTGCTCAAAATGAATTTTCAGTGGACGAGCTGGCTGGTTGTATTACTGGTGGTGGTGATGGTGATCTCGCATCGCCAACAGGTGTTACTGTTTACCCAAATTCCCAGTGTTGTTGAGCAGTACCATCAGGTCAGCGCATGGCTGATTGCTTTTCCATTCGTGGCCGGATTTGGCCTGACTGTCTACGGTATTTTTACCGGGAGCGGCACCACCCGACCGGTCAGAAATTCAACCTTTATGGCGCTGCTGGTTTTTCTGCTGGTGATTTATCTCACGATTGATGTCTGGGGGAATCAGGGGCTGTGGTTGGCATTTACGTTGTTTTATGTCGGACGTTTCGCTTTTCTCTATCCGTATATTGATCGGGTACGGCAGCGGTGCGTTGCAGCATCATTCTGATCACGTAAGTCGTCTCAAGTTGATAAGGGCGGTATTCGGGGATCAAACGACGTGATAGATTAAAACCCAACGGACGGTTTCATGATTGGTTATTAAGGATTCATCACATATGGCATTTTCAGCGTGGTTATCACTCTTTACGATTTGCTTACTGGGAGCGATGTCACCGGGGCCGAGTCTGGCGATGGTGACCAAGCACACGCTGGCCGGTGGTCGGCTGAACGGTATTGCCACCGCGTGGGCCCATGCATTGGGGATCGGGACGTATGCTTTCTTGACGATCATTGGTCTTTCTATTGTTTTACAAAAAGCGCAGTGGTTGTTTCAGGCGATTAGTTTGGTGGGTGCGGTTTATCTGGCTTATCTGGGCTGGAAGGCGCTGCGCTCTCAGGGCGGCGTGGCTACAAATGTCGCGACCGGAATGCGTATTTCGGTATGGCAATCCGCCAAAGAGGGGCTGATGATTTCAATATTGAATCCGAAGATTGCCCTATTTTTTACTGCGTTATTCAGCCAGTTCATCACCCTGAGTCATGACGTCACAAGCCGCACGATTGTAGTGATGACTCCCCTGATCGTCGATGGGTTGTGGTATACCTTACTCACGTTATTGTTTTCCAGTGCGGCTGTTTTGACCCGTTTAAAGCGTAAAGCGGTACTGATTGATCGGATCTCTGGTGTGGTTTTGATTGCACTGGCTTGTCGAATTGTCGTAAATATTTGATTTAAATCAATTTTTAGTGGGTGTCATTTTGACTCGAATGTGTCTTTTTGAACGAAGTGAGCGTGTTAAAATGACTTGCGTATGATAAGGTTATTATTTTAACTTAATGAAAATTATATAATTTTTAAATGGCATGGTTTATGCCATTTTAGCTCCGGAATGAAAATGAATTTATACAACAATATCTGGAGCAAGCCTATGTTTTGTATTCAATGTGAACAGACGATTCAAACCCCGGCAGGAAAAGGTTGTGCCTATGCTCAGGGCATGTGTGGTAAAACTGCCGAAGTATCAGATCTTCAAGATGTCTTGGTCTATTCACTTCAAGGGGTCTCTTTCTGGGCAGATCTCGGTCGGCGTTGTGGGGTGATTGACCCGGTCATTGACCAATGGGCACCGAGAGCATTCTTCTCAACCTTAACCAATGTGAATTTTGATCCGGAGCGCATTGTCGAGCTGGCAATTGAATCGAATCAGTATCGTCGTTCGCTGGCTGAACGGGTCCGGGCCGCAGCGGTATTGCACAATATTGAACTCCCAACCCCTTACACTGCGGCACAGGTTGATTTGCCGGAAAGCCGTGACGCATTGTTGTCGTTAGCCCCCGATGCCGCCGTGAATCGCGGTCAGAACACATTGCATGAAGATATCATCGGTTTAAGACTTTTGTGTCTGTACGGTTTGAAAGGGGCCGCGGCCTATCTGGAACATGCCCGAGTGCTGGGTCAGACGGATGCAGAGATGTTCGCGCAATATCACAAAATTATGTCTTGGTTGGGGAGTGATCCGGAAGATGCAAAATCTTTGCTCGATACCTCAATGGAAATTGGTCTGATGAACTTTAAGATCATGGAAATGCTCGATAAAGGGGAAACAGATACCTTTGGTCATCCAGAGCCAACAACCGTTAATGTGAAACCGGTGAAGGGGAAATGTATTTTAGTCTCCGGGCATGACTTGCATGATCTGGAAAAAATCCTTCAACAGACTGAAGGATTGGGAATCAACGTTTATACCAATGGTGAAATGTTGCCCGCCCATGCCTACCCGGAACTGAAAAAATACCCGCATTTGGTCGGTAACTATGGCAGTGCGTGGCAGAATCAACAGAAAGAATTTGCCAACTTCCCCGGTGCGATTGTCATGACCTCTAACTGTTTGTTGAATCCGAATGTTGGTCAGTATGCGGATCGAATCTTTACCCGCAGTATTGTCGGCTGGCCGGGTGTTCAGCATATTGAAGGGGATGATTTTAGTGATGTGATTGCGTGCGCCCTTGGTCAAGACGGTTTCCGTCATGATGAAATCGAACACTTCATCACGATTGGATTTGGTCGCAATGCGTTGATGCAAGCGGCCCCGGCAGTGATTGATCAAATCAAGCAGGGCAATATCAAACACTTCTTCTTGGTCGGTGGGTGTGACGGTGATAAAGCCGAAAGAAGTTACTATACCGAGTTTACCGAGAAAGCCCCGCAAGATAGTGTGATCCTGACGCTCGCATGCGGTAAATACCGTTTCAACAAAAATGACTTCGGTGATATTAACGGGATCCCACGGTTATTGGATGTCGGCCAATGTAACGACGCCTATTCCGCGATTCAACTTGCGCTGGCGCTGGCCAATGAGTTCGACTGTGGCGTCAATGATTTACCGTTAACATTGGTGTTGTCTTGGTTCGAACAAAAAGCCATTGTGATTTTGCTGACACTGTTGGCCTTGGGTGTGAAAGGGATTTATACCGGCCCGTCTGCACCTGCATTCCTGACGCCGAATTTGATGGCGATTCTGCAAAGCGAATTCGATATGCGCAGTATCACAACTGTCGATCATGATCTGAATACCATCCTTGCTGCATGATTTGGCATTGATAGCGCCTCTCGGGGAGCCGGGAGGCGCTATTTCGGCTCTTCCTGCTTTTCCCAAACATTCACAATAACCATCATTTCAGAGGGAGTATCACGATGATCGCAGAGGATTCAGAGACACCTGTTGCATTGGTCTGTACCGACAAGTGGCATGAAACACCGGATACCGTGAGTTTTGTGCTGGCTTGCCCGGAGAATGCCCGCCGTTTTCATTTTAAGCCCGGTCAGTTTGCCAGTTTAGGATTTGAGATTGACGGTCAAATGGCGTATCGCGCCTATTCGATTTGCTCATTGCCAGACCAGACGATGATGAAGTTCACGGTCAAGCGTGTCGAGGGCGGTCAAGTCTCCAACCATGTTATCGACCATCTGCGTGCCGGTGATCGGGTTCAGTTGCTGAAACCTCAGGGCGCATTCAACAATGTTGACTGTACGCACCGGGGACGTGTTGCACTGATCAGTGCCGGATGTGGCATTACGCCAGTGATGTCGATGGCTGCGGATTGGCTGGCGCGCGAGGGCGTCGATATCGTCTTTATTCATATTGCCCGTGATGTGCGCCATACCATTTACTATGAAGAGCTGTTACACCTGAATACGGTTCATCCATCATTTCATTTGAAGTTATTGCTTAAACAAGCCGACGATAGCGAGCATATGCAAGGGCGGCTCGATCAGGATTATTTGCTGAAACTGTGCCCGGATATCCTTGAAAGAACCGTCTATCTGTGTGGGCCCGAACGCTTTATGCAAGATGTCACCACTTATCTCGATCAGATTGGATTTCAGATGGCGGACTGTTATCAGGAACGATTCAGTGCTGCCGCGATGGGCATGGACTCATCTCCGTCTGGTCTTCAATCCGGTGATGCGTCGGTGACGGTGGCAGTCCCCGGTTTTGGCGTAGCGGTTGATGCTCAGGCAGGAGATGGCTTGTTAGACGTTTTGGAATCGGCAGGTGTACCGGTGATTGCTGCCTGCCGCAGTGGTATCTGCGGATCATGTAAATGCCGGGTTGAACAGGGGCAGGTTGAGTTTTCCAGCCAAGAGACACTGAGCGAAGAAGAGATTCGATCCGGTTATGTGCTCGCCTGCTCAAGCCGGATCCGTTCGGATCTGAAAGTGTCACTATAACGGGGTGATATAACGGTTTGATTAAACACTCATGTCGATTCGCAACATCAGCGCTGGTTAGAAACGCGGATTCGTGGCTTGACGGCCGCGTTAGTCGCCTCAAGTCACCTCAACACCGTATTAAAATGTGAATGACAGTGCCAGAGTGAAGATATGACTGTCATGCTCAATCGGTGCCGTTTGAACCTGAGTAAAATGACCACTGAGTGGGATCTGCGGGCTGCGAATATATTCCCACTCTGCATTGAGCACTAGCCGTGGCGTGAGCGGATAACGTAACCCAAGCAGATAAGTTTGATTCGCATGGCCGCGCAACTGCCCGTACTGCACATAAGGGAGCCAATTGCCCATATCCCGAGAAATTCCGATATACCAGTCGGCAAACAGTCCCGAGTCATACAGCGTTTCCAGCGCAATATTGTAGCCTTGATACAAATAGTTGAATCCGACTGACAACATATCCATGTCATAATGATAAACCGTGTTCCCGTTCTGTTTCTGATCCGAATCCACCGACAAATAGGACAGATGGAGTTGATGATCGTCCTGCAACAGATCTACCGTTAAGCCATAAGCGCCGCTACTATCGAGCGTGAAAGGTTTGCCGAAAAATTGATAGTCATTTTCTTCTGCTGCGGCAAGATAAGGAGAGATTTTGAGTTGTAATTGCTCCGTCGGCCAGTATTGCCACTCGTATGCCACGCCATTGTAATGAGTCACCCCGGAAAAACTGTCGTATATATCATGGGGCGGACGAATCCACGGATAGGCTGCCGAGACATAATAATACTCCGATAATAAGAACATCGGGATTCTGAGCCGACCGAGTTTCAGGGTTGAATTGCCTTGTGTATAAGCCAGATAAGCCCATTCTAGCTCCGGGTCTGAATAATCGTCCTGAGGCCGCTTGACCACCTGAACTGAACTCCGAAACTGATCATTGATGACCCAATCGAGTTGCAGGCCGAGCGTGCTGTCACAGTCGGCACACCAGTGATCATCGATATCCCGGTAGTTAAAAACAGGGACATTGCTGTCAGAACGGCTGAGACTGAACGTGCCAAAGCCGCTGAGACGAATGGCGTCATTAAATTCGTACGGTTGTGCACTGGTTTGGAATGTGGTTATCCAGACTAAGATAAATCGTATCCAATGCTTCATAGCGAGTCCTCGTCATCCAAACGATAAAGAATGCGAACCTGATCTGAAAGCCAATCCTGAGGAATATAGACAATGCCGTTTGGGTGCTCGTCCAGCCACTGACTGATGGTATTCATAGCGTCATTATATAGTTCATAAGGGGGGATAAATTTGCCGGAAAAGCTTTGTCTGGCGCGAATCGCCTGCATCTGGGTTGGGGATTTCCCCAACAGGCGATGGTAGAAATGTGTCCTGATCGTCGAGTTGGCAGGTAAGTCAGCCAATTGAACATGGGTGCCGTTAATATGGGTCAGCCGCCCCCGATAGAGCATTTTGACCTGAGCATCGGTTAATAACGGGAGCGTATCGCTCTTGGTAATTATCGCGAACTGATCTGCAATACAAGGTGTACTGAATAACAACATACAAAGCATCCACCAAGTACCAACAATACGCAAATATCGTTCTCCATTGCATTGAGATTAAGTTCGGGCAAGTCATTTTATAACGTCTATATTTAAAAAGTAGGCCAGCTTCGTAAAGTTTCAAGGAAGAAATTATGTCGGTACTCAAATGCTTATCGATAAAAAATCGACTGATTGTGTTATGCATTGTACCAGTCATCATTATCAGTTGGGGGGCGTATCAGTGGTTCATGCAAGTTGAGAGTCGGATGAATGGGTACGCGAATACGCTTTCTCGTATTGCAATTTTAGAACAAATTTCTACATTGTCCGATCAATTTTACCAGTTGCTGGAGCTTCGGCAGACGACTGGTGGGGTTGAACTTGATCAACTGTTACAGTTTCAGCAGGCAACGCAAGGTGTTGCCACTGCGCTCAAGCAACATCAAGGCGAGGTGCTGGCTATTGGTGATCAACAGGTGATGGTCTCCAACCTCGATGAATTGTCAAAACTGACAGAACGGCTGTCCGGTATTCAGAATGATGCCTTGATGGCTCAGTCATTGTGGGGATTTGATTTAATCTATGAAATGATGGTTGCTTTGCAGAAGCAATCAGACTATTTAGCACCCACGCATATTTATCAGATGGAAACAACATTTGGTCAGTTAAGCTGGTTTCTCTACTGGATTGAGCGAGAAACTTGGCTGATGCATGAAATTCAAAATAAGCGTCAGGTCGATGCCTTTATGCGCCAAGAGTATTTTGAAATTATTGCGAGGCAACAAACCTATTTAGAATATTTTATCAATTTCGGTGCCAGCGACGCGCAATTGAATCAGATGACCAAGTTTTTGTCTCAGCAGGAATTTCAACAGGCCAGTGTTTTGAGAGACAAAATGCTTTATGACCGGATTGAACCACAGCTTCTTAATCAATACATTACCAGCCTTGAACGTAAGCAGGATGCGTTGCGTCAGCTTGTGCTGGGGTACGCCAAAACGTTATCACAAAATATCCAGACGCTGGTGAATCGTGATAAACAGTTTATCTATACAGCCATTGTACTGGTGATTCTGACGTTATCTGGTTTGATTTTGCTGAGTATTAGCACGTCATATCGTATTTCGACTCGGTTGAGTCGGATCTTACATGCGATGGCACACATCAATGAAAAATCACAGGCCGGCCATGTGGAGAATATTCCCGTTGACGGGTATGACGAATTTGCCCGTTTTGCGATCGGCATGAACGACGTGATGCAAACATTAACCGAGCAGAAAATCCATCTGGTTAAAGCCAAAGAAGAAGCAGTTTCCGCCAATCGGGCAAAAAGTGCCTTTCTTGCCAATATGTCCCATGAAATTCGAACCCCGCTGAACGGGATTATCGGTTTAACGGAAATGCTCAGGATGCATGAGCTGACCGCCCCCCAAAAAGAAGTGATTGCAGATATTGAAGTGTCTTCGCAAACGTTGCTGATTCTTATCAATGATATTTTAGACCTGTCTAAAATTGAATCTGGCCGACTGGCGATTTCTCCGCACTCGTTTAATATCCGAGAGCTTGTTTATGACGCAGTGAATATGCTGAATTCCAAGGCGGTTGCCCAATTTAACGAGTTGCAAGTCTCACTGGATCCGAAATTACCGACCCTTGTGATTGCGGATGAATTTCGTCTCAGACAAATTTTAATGAATCTACTGTCCAATGCCGTGAAATTTACCCGTGAAGGTAAGATCAGAACAGAAATTCTGTACCAGGAGGCTGATGCCACATTGATTTGTCGTATTAAAGATACGGGCATTGGCATTGAGGAAGACAAAATAGAGCAAATCTTTGAGCCGTTTAGTCAAGAGGATGACAGTATCACGCGCCGTTATGGCGGTACCGGATTAGGGTTGCCGATTTGTAAGCAATTACTCACGCTGATGAGCGGTGCGTTGACGGTTGAGTCGGTTAAAGGCAAAGGAAGTTGTTTTGAAGTGAGACTTCCGCTCAAGCTGCCCGCGGAGCAGCCGAAGTCTGAGCCACTCGAATTTCGGGCATTACTGATTTCGAACAGTTCCGTGTATAGTGCGCAAATTCATCAGGAGTGCCAACGGCTTGGCGGGGAATTGAACCGAATCGAGTCATTGGATGATATCGGCCAAAAGCTTGACCGCTCATTAGATACGATTTTGTATTGTCCTTGCCTGACACGTAATGCCAGCCAAGAGATTGAGAAACTTCGTCAGCTTTTTCCATCGGTAAGAATTGTTTCTTGCCAGCATCACCTCTTCTTAAACCGAGCGTTGGTGAGCCTGACCGATGCAAATATTACGCTGCCGTTTTTGGGGGCCCGCATGGAATCGGCACTGCGGGAAACTCATCCGGGACTTCATCAACCCACATTGGCAAGAAGTACGGTGACAGACGACCAGCTCACAAAACGAATCTTGGTGGTGGAAGATAACCTGATGAATCAGAAGATTGCCAGCTTCTTTCTCGATAAAGCCGATTTTGAATATACCGTGGTCAACAATGGTCAGGAAGCATTAGATGTGATAACGCAGGGCGGCCAGTATACCGCGGTATTGATGGATTGTATGATGCCCGTGATGGATGGTTTTACTGCCACGCGCAAAATTCGCCACTGGGAAATTGAAAATCAACGTGGACACATCCCCATTATTGCACTGACAGCCAGTGTGCTCGATGAAGACATTACCAAATGCTATGAGGCAGGTATGGATGCATACCTGCCAAAACCTTATAAAGCGGAACAGTTGCTCGACATGCTTAACTCGTTTCAGATGTCGTCATTCCGTTAAGCTGACAGGCTGAACCGCTGCTATACAAGCAGCGCGGACTAACGGGTATTGCTATCTGTCCGATTGTTCAGCTCGCTGAGCGGTATCCAGCAGACACCGACTTTGGCTTGATCGAACATATCCTGACTAACCTGAATTTTATCTCCCCAGCGGGAGAGAAAGTCTTGGCTCTGTTCAGGGCAGTAAACCGTGGTGATGCCGGTCTGGATAATTTTGGCGGCACAATTGGGACAGGGAAAGTGTGTGACATAAATGTCGCAGCCATCCAAGTCACGTTTGGCGAAGAGGATTGCATTTTCTTCCGCGTGCAGAGTTTTCAGATATTTCATATCCCGATCATCGATATCGACGCTATCGGAGATGCCATGCGGATAGCCATTGAATCCGACGGAGACGATGCGGTTCTGTTTGGTAATCACAGCACCAACCTGAGTGGAGGGATCTTTACTCCAGGATGAGACCAGTTCTGCCATCTGATAGAAGCGGTGAACCCATTTTGACATCATGTCTGCTAACCCTATGTTGTTTTCATCTATTGATATCATGCAGTTTATATTGAATCCGGCGTGGAGGGAACTAGGGGATTTTTAGGATATTTTTTGTAAGAGATCGCTTACATGGAATGTGAGATATGGCTGTTTGTTTGTCAGTCTTGTATGTGTTTATTTAAACTAATTGACTGATAATATTATGTTTTCTTATTTTTGTGAGGTCCGTCGGTTGGATGGGTTTCGACCCAATGATTTGCACGAAAATCGAATTCGCGTATTCTGAAACTGTCGGTAGGATGCTGACAGGAACAGGAAAGGCCCAAGGATTGGTCATCTTCAGGAAGAAGATTCGATGGTTCAGGATGACTCATCGGCATGGATCGCAAAGGGACACACGCCAAGATGGCGATGTAATGGAATGCGCTGAAGGACTCAGCAGACTATCAGGGAATAGATGCAGGGAGCACATTGAGTAGCTGGATTGCTGCAAGTAAGAACAGAAACCCCATCAAGCCTCGCTTGATGGGGTTTTCTATTTGCATTCCGGTTAGCGGCGTGTAGGATAAGCTGCGTTTTTCAACAGATAAAGGTTAAGCATATGCAAGCTGAGGTTACTTGGGTTGATGGATTGAAATTTATGGGTCAGTCCGCGTCGGGTCATTCGATTGTGATGGATGGCAGCAGCGGTAAAACGGCACCGAGTCCGATGGAAATGGTGTTGATGGCTGCCGGAGGCTGTAGCTCTGTTGATGTTGTCGACGGGCTGAAATCCGCAGGCCAGCGCGTCACCGACTGCCGGGCGAAGCTGACCACGGAGCGTCGTGACACAGCACCGCGCTTGTTTACTCAGATTCATATCCATTTTCAGGTTTCCGGTGAAGCATTGGATCCGGCCATTGTCAGCAAAGTGACCGCTGATTCACTGGAGAAATATTGCTCCGTTTGTCTGATGCTCGGTCAAGGTGTGGAGATGCGTCATAGCTGGGAAATCATCGCAGCGGATACTGACAATTGCTGATGCCGTGCGTTGATGAATGCATTACCAAACAGACAAATGAACAAAAATGATGGTGTGAGAATCAGTGGATGATGAGGGGCTGATGAGAAAAAACAAATCGGCTTGGCGGCTTCATCCTCAGTTTGCTGTGAAACAGGCACCTTCAGATGTTTTTATGAATTTCGAAGCGTTTGTTTCGAATACGGAAACACGTATTCACAGCCATCCTTGGGGGCAGGTACAACTGATTTCTGGCGGTATTTTAGAAATGGAAGCCGAGGAAACTCGCTTTCTTGCGCCCCCGCATTTGGCGATCTGGGTACCGGCTGGGGTTGTGCATCGCAGCTATAATCGTAAGCCGCTCGACTACTGCTCGCTCAATATTGATCAGTCCCTGACCCCGGCATTTCCGCAGCAGACCAGCTTACTGAAAATCACACCGATTGTGCAGGCGATTATTGAAGATTTTCGCCAGCGGCAAGTGAGTATACCGCAGAGCGAAGCGGATCAGCGATTGGTTGATGTTTTGCTCGATCAGCTGTCTGCTCAGGAGACCGAGCTCCATTTCTTACCCTCATCAACCCATAAATATCTCTTATCCATCTTGGCTGCGGTTGAAGACAATCCTGCCGATGATACCAGTTTAAAAATTTGGGCAGAGCGGGTACATACCACGGAACGGACACTGGCACGCTGTTGTCAGAGTGAACTAGGGATGAGTTTCACCGAGTGGCGGATGCGGGTTCGCTACCTGCATTCGATGGAGTTGCTGCGTCGTGGCTGCTCAGTCAAAGAGGTCGCGTACACTCTGGGGTACCGTCAGGCCAGCCCGTTTATCAGTATGTTTAAAAAATATGCAGGTGTGACACCAGAACAGTATAAGCACCGTTTCCTCGCCCTTGATGAGTGAGTATTCACGCGTTATTACCTGTTTTTTTCCGCTGTGTTTGGCATGATGTAGTACTGAATTGATGTGCTTGTCTTACCACACGGATCGGGTCATGATGAGCGCTGCATTTCAATACAGTTTTTTAATGCATTTTTTCAATACATTGTTTCAATACAATACCGAATGAGAGAACCTTTATGGCCGGAGTCAGCTTACTTACTCTTCTTGATGATATCGCGACCCTGCTTGACGATATTGCGGTGATGTCTAAAGTCGCTGCCAAAAAAACGGCTGGGGTGCTGGGGGATGATCTGGCGCTGAATGCGCAGCAGGTCTCCGGTGTGGCGGCTGAGCGTGAAATTCCCGTGGTGTGGGCCGTTGCGAAAGGTTCGCTGCGTAATAAAGTGATTCTCGTCCCGATTGCGTGGGGATTAAGCCAAGTCGCTCCGTGGTTAATCATGCCATTGTTGTTACTCGGTGGGTTATATCTCTGTTTTGAAGGGGCAGAGAAGGTGATTGAAAAGTATAGCCACTCACCGCATCAGGACGCTGAACAAGCACAACAGGAAGAAGATGAGAGCTCGTTGTCTCTTGAAGCGTATGAAAAACGCAAAGTCGCTGGGGCGATCCGCACCGATTTTATTCTGTCAGCAGAAATCATTGTGATTGCGTTAGGAACGGTACAGGGACAGTCAGCCCTTGATCAAATTTTAGTGATGAGTTTTGTTGCGGTCTTGATGACAGCGGGTGTGTATGGCTTGGTCGCCGGGATTGTCAAACTTGATGATCTCGGCTTTTACCTCGAACGACGTTCCCACAGCCGAGGCATTTTTCATGTGATAGGGCAGATGCTGATTCACGCGGCCCCGCGGTTTATGAAAATCCTGACTGTAGTCGGTACGCTGGCGATGTTTCTGGTTGGTGGCAGCATTATTACCCATCAGGTGATGATACTGCATCATGGCATTGAGTCATTCGTCCATTGGATACCGGATGTCTCTCTGATGCATTCAGTCGGTCGTCTCATCGGGCAGAGTCTCATCGGTTTTCTTGCTGGATTAATCCTCGCAGTGATCTGGATAAGCGGACATCGCCTTTTTGCCCGTTCTTCGTCGTGAACCCCATTTAGTTTGATGACGAGTGATACGCCATAATGAGCTCAGAATGCCCGGTGTGCTCATCGATTTGCTCTCCAAGCAAAGAGAATCCATTTTTCTCATAGAACCGGATGCTTGGCGTATTGTCTTTGTAAACCGTGAGCTGTAATTGTTCTCGCCTATTTTTTGCATCATCAAGCAAGAGGGCTCCTACGCCTTTGCCCTGTGAGTTTGGTGCGACAAAGATCGCTGCTAGGTTGTTTTCGTACAGGCTATAGAACCCGACGATTTTTCCATCGGCTGTATAGACCCGTGTTTCCGATGCAGGGATGTATACGTCACGCATCTCGCCAATTTTCGATTGCCAAAACGCGGCTTCAATAAAGTTATGAGCCTGAATGGATGCCGATAGCCAAATTGCCAGGATTTGATCAATATCGGCTGCCTGATAATTGCGGATCATTGAATTGCTCCTAAGTGATCGTCATGGATGATATGGATTTCTGTCGATTTTGTTACACATCCATTTCGATGTGTCTGTTATCGCCCGACTTACTTTTCAAACAGTCGCTCGTGAATGTATGACACCATAGATATCATACCCCTCGGAGATCTAAGCATAGATATAACGCATGAGGTGTGGGTTACAGTTTAGATCGATGACATATAATGCGTTTTAACTCAATCGATTAGATGAAAAATATTATACTAACAACTGTAGTGTAAGGATATTAAGAAGAATGCAAGATAAGCAACAAGAATCACATTGGGTAGTCGAGTATTTA
The DNA here is from genome assembly GCF_002196515.1 of Vibrio gazogenes. Lineage (NCBI taxonomy): Bacteria > Pseudomonadati > Pseudomonadota > Gammaproteobacteria > Vibrionales > Vibrionaceae > Vibrio > Vibrio gazogenes. Next base: position 66,170 of record NZ_CP018836.1, read on the forward strand.
TTTAAGCCGTGGGGGATGATCATTCTTTTGATGTGCGGTAGTGCTCTAATTTCTGCAATCCACCCCAATATTAGTTTAAGTCTTGATAACATGAAAATAGGATTTCAACTGTTTTCAAAAGAAAGTTACGGATACTATACGATCTGGTGTGCAATGATGGCTTTTATACTTTCATCATTGCTGTTTTACCTCTGCCCTCCCGATTCAACATGGGAAAACTTTTTCAAGTCAATTAAAACTCAGCTACTCTCACTGATTGCTGGCATGTTGTGGTTTCTCACATTATTGATGATCTTACAATTAAGTGACTGGATAAAAATGGCGTTTCCGTGGCAACTTTTGGTGACGTCTGTGTTAGCAGCCTTGATGGATGGATTACTGATATATTCAAACAAGAAAATTTCATCGTGCAGAAAAATTTTTGCCGTTGTTTTATTTTTCGCTATTGTCATTGTGGCGCCTTTTTATCTACCATTTTTTAAGTCATAGTTCGTAGCAAAATCAGCTTATGCGCGATTTCGAAAAGTGATCCGCTTTCAATGAGTGGCAGAGCTGGCTTAGACTGACCTTCACGGAGCTCATAATCAACTTGTTTTGCCAGCTGAATGCCTTGCTAGCCGCGTGTTTAGCTTTTGTAAACAAGCAACTCATCAGTATCTCTCGTGATATTGAGATATTTCTTTGATTTATCAGCTTGAGTTTGGTCATTCTCGATACCAAGTCGCTCTAGCTTTGCCATGATTTTTTGTCGTTCCATTGTATTTTCTCTATCACATTTGGGGGGAGATGAAACACGCATATCGGTCAACGTTGTTCCTTGAGGAAGTCCCAAAGACTGATAAGTCATTTATTGAAACACAGTGCCATGATTTTCTAGCGTTTCTTTACCACATACCGTACACACGATATATCTGTCGGTTAACTCCAACGAAGCACCGGCAGGTAAAGAGGCGGCAGAACCACTAAAGAAACCATCCAGAAATGCTTTGAACTGTTCTTTTTTCGATTGACCGTATTTCGATGGTTTTTGCTTCATCACCTCTTTGTGCTCGGTGTCCTGCCCGCAATGTTCACAAAATCTGGTTTTCATCCTGATGTCCTTGAAGTGGTTATATTGATAAATATACCATTTCCGCTTTTCTCACGTTTGACATGCCGCCACACTTTCACACTATGTTATATTTTTCTTTTTACGTCAGTGAATGAAGGAAATGATGAAAAGAATCATACTATGTGCTCTGTGTTGCTTCAGCTCGGCAAGCTGGGCAACGATAGGGATTACGGAAAAAACCGGTCAAGATCTTGAAAGACAGAGAACGATTGAGGCGAGGATTTTTTATCCAACAGCGATGACGGAACCAGAAAGCGTCTTTGCAGAAAATGTTGCTTTCTATGGATTTAAAGCGGTCAAAAATGCACCGCCAACGGGGCAGAAGCTACCTCTGTTTATTCTCGTTCACGGTACGTCAGGGAATTGGAAAAACTTATCATGGCTGGGGAGCTATCTGGCTGAGAACGGTGCTTTCGTTGTGTCAGCGAACCATCCGGGGTATACCACGGGGCAAGCGACGCCTGAGCGTATCTTGAGAATGTGGGAGCAACCGCGCGATGTCTCTTTCCTGATTGATCAAGTCCTTTCAAGTGATTACGCGAACCATATAGATAAAGATAATATAACCGTCATCGGCTACTCGCTTGGTGGCTATACTGCACTGGCATTAGCCGGGGCCAAATTCAATATTTCTGGGTATCAGACCTATTGTCATCAACACAGCGATGACTCTTGCAAGTATTACGGTAATGCGTTCGATGGCCTTTCTCAACAGGATCACCAGATGATCGCTGGTGACTACAGGGATGCACGTGTCACAAAAGCAATTGCCATCGCACCGGGCTATGTTCCTGCCATATTGCCGCAATCATTAGAGACGTTATCGGCTAAAACTATAATTGTCGGTGGAGAACTGGATAAGACCATTCCGCCGAAGTTACAAATTTTGCCTTATATAACGACTCACCAGAGCCAGCTTACTTACAAAACAATTAAAGGTGCATCACATTTCAGTTTCATGCAAAACTGTAAGCCTCAGGCTGTGAAAATACTGGCAGAGGAAGGGGCGGCTTTTGTGTGCCAAGACACTGCTGATGTCGACAGGAAATCGATTCATCAAGCACTGCTTGAAATTGTCAGTGGACAGAAATTAAAAATATAACCACTTGTAGGAGGCAATGACGTATCACGTTATCCTCCTTTATTCCCATCATTGTGATATGAGAATACTATAAAATAAATTTTTTATAATCTATATACATAAGTCATTTGAATGATTCATCAATTTATCCTCGTCAATGGTGTATTTATAAAATATTTACCTCGTTGTTTTTAATATTATATTTTTTCACCATTTTACCAAAAGCTCTTCTCTCTTTTCCACAGAGTTTTGCGGCTTGCGTAACATTGCCATCACAGACATAAAGTATTCTAGAAACAAATTTTGCTTCAAAGGTTTCTATCGCTGCCCTTTTCGCATCTGAAAAGTTCAAAAGCTCATCGGCATTATTTTCCATCAGTGGTAATGTGAAGGTCATTGTGTCATTTAACGAGGGATGAGGTTCTGTGATTGTTGGCGGCGTATCTTTAATAAATTTTTTGTCTGAACTTTGTATATCAATTAATTCATCTTTTGATAATAAATAGTGTCGATGAATACAATTTTCTAATTCTCTGATGTTACCAGGCCATGACTGGCTGGTGAGGTAGGCCATTGAATCTGCCGTGACAGAGGTTCTGTTGAGTAGATATTGGCAATTGAGCTTATCTATAAAGTGTTTAACAAGTAATGGTATATCTGACTTCCTCTCTCTCAGCGGAGGAATTGAGATGGATAAAATAAATATTCTGAAGTACAGATCCTGACGGAAAAGTCCCTCTTTTATCTTTTCCTCAAGGTTTGAATTGGTTGCGACAATAAAGCGGACATTGACCTTGAGCGTCTCGTTCGAACCGATAGGTCTATATTCAGACTCTTGTAGCACTCTTAACAGAGAAGCTTGAGATTTCAAAGACAAACTGTCAATTTCATCGAGAAATATCGTACCGCCATTCGCTGATGATAGGAGCCCTTCTTTATCATTTTTGGCATCGGTAAATGCGCCTTTTTTATAGCCGAAGAGTTCACTGATGAATAATTCATCTGTAAAGGTCGAGCAGTTAATCGCGATAAATGGCTTCCTCGATAAGCAGCCACTGTAATGTAATCCTCTGGCAACCAGTTCCTTACCGGTCCCTGTTTCTCCAGAAATTAATAGCGTCGCTGTATAGTTAGATAGGGATTTAATGTTTTCTTTTAGGTCTAGAATACTGGCCGATTGACCAATGATGTTTTTTTCAATGATGTTCACCTTTCCACTCCCTGTATGATATCAATGAATTTTAAATTGTTATTCTATTTGATGGATAAAGCAATATGTATACCAATTGTTTCTTATCCTTTTTGTCTATCTATAAGGCATTTTGTGGGTCATTGCTAACCCAGTTGGGTTATTTTTATTAATTTATAAAAATATTTATATGTATTTAATTTACCCATTAGCGGGTTTTATTTAATGCAGTTGGGTATTTGAAGCCTGAGTCATGGTTTATTAAATAAATATTTTGTATTAAAAACAGTAAATTATAGATTGTAATTTTGTGGCATCTATATTGCTTATTTCTGTTCAGTTAAATCAAAGGGCCATACCTTATGGAGAATAATTATAGCTGTAAAAGTGATGTTGCCGTTTTAATTAATGACTATCTAAAACAACATCCAGATAGTGAAGATACTATTTTAGGAATAAGAGATTGGTGGGTTAAACAACAACTATTAGATGACTCAATAGTTGCTGTTGATAATGCTCTAAAGTTTTTGGAAAAAGAGGGCAAAGTCATATCGACCATTAGAAATAACCAAGTTTATTTTCGCTTAGCGAAAAGTAATTAAAACATTTCATGTGAGATGTTCCACAAATTTAATGGAGATTGAATTTTGGAAAGCAATCAGAAGAAACTATCCAGAATTAGAAAACCTCGAGTGCACATTACTTATGATGTGGAAATAGGAGATGCAATCGTTCAACGCGAGCTGCCATTGATTGTCGGGGTGTTATCTGATCTGTCTGGGTCCCCGAAAGAGGCGCTACCTCCTCTTAAAGAGAGGGAGTTTGTCGAAATAGACCGCGATAACTTTAACGATGTGATGGCTGGGAGTGGTGTTCGACTCGCTTATAAAGTTGACAATTTAGTCAATGATGAAGGTGAAAAACTCAATCTAGAACTCTTTTTCAATCGAATTGAAGATTTTGAGCCCATTAATTTAGTGAAACAAATTGTGCCAACCAATGCGATTTATGAATCCAGAAACCGTATTCGTGATATGACCGCAAAGTTGGATGGCAATGACCCTCTCGATGCGATTCTGACAGAAATTCTCGCAGATGAAGAGAAGCAAACGGAACTGACGGATTTGTTTGCTGAGGGAACGGATTGGCGAGCTGTTACGCCGACGGATACCGTCAGTAGAATGCTCGCGGAAGGGCGAATGGCTTTGGATGAAGGCCAGATTCCCTATTCATTAGAATTAATTGGTGAATTTGCTCAGTCGATTTTAAAAAATCGCGCAACGCTGACCGGACGCTTTGCCAGTGATCTCATGACGGACAAAATCGCGCAGATTGACAGCAATCTAACCAACCAAATCAACCAAGTGATGCATGCCCCAGAGTTTCAAGCCTTAGAAGCGACATGGCGTGGTTTGCACTTCTTTGTCATGAATACAGAAACGGGCGCGACACTTAAAATTCGCTTACTGAACGTATCGAAAAAAGATCTGCTTAAAGATTTGCAAAAAGCCGTTGAGTTTGACCAAAGTGCCTTATTCAAGAAAGTTTATGAGGAAGAGTTTGGTACCTACGGGGGCGACCCGTACTCATTCTTAATTGGGGATTATGAATTTGGTCGTCACCCGGAAGATATTGAACTCCTTGAAAAAATTTCGGGTGTCGCCTCTTCGGCCCATGCGCCGTTTATATCTTCAGCCTACGCTAAACTGTTTGATATGGAAGATTTCTTTACGCTTGCACAGCCCAGAGATCTGACCAAAATCTTCGAGAGCGCTGAATTAATTAAATGGCGAAGCTTTCGCAGTAGCGAAGATGCACGTTATGTGTCACTGACGTTGCCTAAAGTCTTACTACGCCTACCTTACGGCCCCGAAACGGTTGTAGCAGAGGGCTTTGATTTTGTAGAAGATGTGGATGGTTCCGATGCACGTAAATATTTGTGGGGTAACCCCGCGTATGTGCTCGGTCAGAGAATCACCAATGCGTTTTCTCAATACGGTTGGCTGGCGGCTATTCGTGGTGTTGAAGGCGGCGGATTAGTCGAAGGATTACCCGCACATACGTTTAAAACGCCAGCGGGTGACATCAAACTGACTTGCCCCACTCAAGTTTCCATCACCGATCGCCGTGAGAAAGAGCTCAATGATCTGGGATTTATGGCCATTTTGCATTGCAAAGGCAGTGATAAAGCCGCTTTCTTTGGTGGGCAAACCACCGGGCAGCCCCTCAAATACAACACCGATTCAGCTAACGCCAACGCACGTATTTCTACCATGCTTCCCTATGTGCTCAATGCGTCCCGCTTTGCCCACTACATCAAAGTGATTATGCGTGACAAAGTGGGGAGTTTTGCAACTAAAGATGGTATCTCCGATTACCTCAATAATTGGATTAGCAATTATGTGTTGGTCGATGATGCTGCCCCGCAAACCATGAAAGCCAGCTATCCCTTGAGAGAATCCCGTATTGATGTGATGGATATACCGGGTAAACCGGGCAGTTATCGTTCGATCGTCTTTTTGCGACCGCATTTTCAGTTGGAAGAATTGACCGCCTCGATTCGTTTGGTAGCAGAGTTACCTTAATGAAGCTAGTTTGATAATGACCTTTTAAGAGATAAAACGATTATGGACTTAATATTATTACAATTTGGTTCGACTGGTATTGCGTCAGGTGAACTCAATCCTGATGGTACGAGAATTGGTACGATGATTGATGGGGAAGCAGGGCCTAATTGGCAAGCAATGACAGCAAATGTTGGGGGCGCTTTATTTGATGGTAAAAAGTGCATTGAACTGGTTTCTGTGAGTCAAGGTATTCAACAACAGGTCACCACCGATGTAAGCAATAACTCTCGTACATCGGGGCGGCCGGTGATTACCGATTTTACCTGCGTTAAATATACTGATGAATCCTCACCAAGGATGTATGACCACTGTCTGCGCGCCAAACTTCTTGATGATGTCGGTAAAAGTGAACCGCCTACAATGATTTGGATACTGCGTAATTCAGGAGATCAGCTGAATATCATCATGCGGTTTGAATTAAGAGCTGCCTTGATTAGTGAAATTCACTTTCAATCCCACCCCAATGATATGCCCACTGAGCAATTCAAATTGAATTTTACTGAAATTGGCTGGTTCCACCAAGTCCAGGGGGCTGCAATAGGTAATAAGGGAACCACAGGTGCCGCCTGGAGTATTGGACAAAACCGCCCGATAGCCAAAATAACTAATGGTAGTTAATTTTGACGAAGGCTTTTTTTGAGAAATTAACATCACCGGGGGAGAGCATCACAACACGAGATTCTGTTATTCGTAATGTCGAACATATTTTGTGCTTTGGCGCGTTCCTTGACGCGGGCGTGGATGCTGATACTGATGCGTTGAGTGATGACCACAACGGGCCTTGGTCCGTTGTGGACGTATCGTTAAGTCATGAGCAGCAAATTATTCAGTTTCAACAGCATTTGGCTCAACTGATTAATCTTCATGAGCCGAGAATCAAAGAAGTGCAGGTAATGGCTATCAAATCCAGAGCGGAAGTCTCCTATTGTCAGCTGAAAATCTGTCTTTATAACGAAGAGTTCGAGCAAAATTTTGTCTTTCATTAGTCGCGACTGAGTCAGGTTGTAAAGCACGACCGAGCACATAAAAGGGTTACTTTGACATGTCACAGAACCACCATTTTTTTCAACAAGAAATGCGCTATCTGAGGACGTCTGTAGAAGATTTTAGCCGCACCTATCCTGAGGTCGCGGCTGAACTTCAGTTGAGTGCTGGCCGATCGGCAGACCCTCATGTGGAGCAGTTGTTGCAGTCGTTTGCTTATATGACCGGGCGTTTACGTTCGGATTTAGTCCAGCAACAAAGTCAAATACCCAACCAATTGCTGAGCAGCCTTTATCCGAATCTGATGCGGTCACTGCCTTGTATGACGGTATTACAAGCGAATGTTGAAATTGATGGTGCCAATTTTATTAATGGTTATGTGCTTGAAAAAGGACGTCAATTTGTCGCGACAGCCAGTCGCACCGGTGCAAATGGTGAGAAAGACACACTCGAGTGTCGATTTGAAAACAGTTATGAGACCCCATTATGGCCGTTAATCGCTGAAAAGACCGATATTATTCCGAAAAATTCATTTGCTGAACTGGACCAACTCGGAACGAAATCGGGGCAGCTTTTAAAATCGATTCTTTCGATTAAAGTCAGCAATCTGGGCACGGATCCGATCAAAGATTACCCTATTGACCGTTTACGTTTTTACATTGCGGATGTTGAGCAACGAGCAAAACTGTATCAACTGTTAAATGATCATTTGCTGGGGGTGGCCGTTCGTGTGGGCGATAAAATTACTCGTTTGGATGGGCCGAGCAAGCCGTTATCAGCCATTTTGCAATGGCAAGGGTTTGAAGAACAGCAAAATGTACTGCCAGATGATGCCGGAAGTTTACGCGCTTATCGCCTACTCCAGGAATATTTTTCTTTTATTGAGAAATTTTATTTTCTTGATATCAAGGGCTTGGACGCGTGTGACATCTTGAGTGAAGCGCATGACAATATCGAGATCCTGTTGTTACTGGAGCAATCGTCGAAAAGCATTCATCTTCATCCCCACTGCTTCAAGTTAAATTGTTTTCCTGCGATTAATTTGTATGAAAAAACATTTAAGCCCATTGCCTTGATTCAGAGCCAGCATGAATATCGGCTATTAGCCGATGAACGGCATTATCTGTATGGCGAAGTCCACAATATTACCGACGTGAGAAGTATTGCTTATAACAGCCAAAGCCGCCTAGTTAGCCCATGGCTAGGTGCAAATGCCCAAAGTAGCGCTCAGCAATTTTATATTACGCGTCCGGTGGATTTATTAGCGCCCGGAGAGCATGGGCTGGATATTTTAATTTCTCTCTATCAACCGGATTTTTCTCCTAGCGACCCGGTGGATCAAACGCTTGTCGTCAAAGGATTGTGTAATAACCGCCGTATTCCTGAGTCGTTGAGAGCAGGTCAGACCATGCAGCTGGTCGGGTCGGGGCCAATGATCAATGCGAGTATCCAAGATAGCCCCAGTAAATTCAGAGCGGCCAAGTTGCAGAGCAAGAATACGCTGAAACTATTGTCTCAACTGTCATTAAACCTGAGTTCACTGAGTGGAAAGGAAGACAGTCTGGTCGCTTTGAAGCAAACGTTGGGCTTATATAGCCATGCCAGTTCTATGACGCATCAACGTCAATTAGCGGGAATTGACTCGATGAACGTGCAAGCCATTACCAAGCGGATTGGCGCGGATTCATGGCGGGGTCACTGCCGTGGAAGTCTGATTACATTGGCCATTAACGAAGACTATTTTTCGGATTCTAATCCATTACTGTTCGGTGCTGTATTGAGTTACTTCTTTGGTTTATATACGACGTTAAATCATTTTGTTCAATTGCAACTGGTCAGTGATCAACGAGAAGGAGTGTGGCGACAATGGCAACCACGCATTGGCGAAAAGGTTATTCTGTAAACCAATTATTTCACGAAGCTGGGGTGACTTGGTCATTCTATCAATTGGTGCGCTTATTCATTGGTAGCGGCGTAACAGAAGACGAGATCTTAGAAGAATTAGGGCGAAAAGTTTTCTTTACCGGCTCGCTTTCTCGTAGCTTGCCACCCGGAGAAATTCGCCGAGTCTCATCGTCAAAGCAAGCCCTGATGTCTGAGCATGACGTAGACCATGCAGAAAAACACATGATTGAGTGCGCCTACTACAATATTTATGGTTTGGACGGACCGCTGCCTGAGCCATTCTCTGAAATGATGATCGATGATCTGCATGATGGTCAGGGGGCGATGAAGGCATTGATTAATATTTTTAATCATCGTATTCATGCCCTTCGCTACCTCATTCAGGCGCAGCATAGTTATACCTTGGCAAGCAGTGATGCCAGCCATAGTTATATCGGTCAATGTTTATTGGCGTTAAGTGGTCATTCGCTTCCTCAACAGCGCCGTTTGAGTGGGCAACATCCCAGCGATTTGATTGCACTTTCTGGTCATTTAGCCAATTGTCGTCTCAATTTCCCGACCATCTGCCGGGTCATGCAGACGGTACTGAATTTACCCGTGATTGAACTGCAAAGTCTGCTTGGTCGTTGGCTGACGGTCCAGAAACAAGACCAGACATTGTTAGGTAAATCGAATCACCGCTTAGGGGGTGAAGCGACATTAGGTAAAAAAGTTTGGGATCAGCAGGCTGCATTTGGTTTAGTGGTGGGTCCGGTCAGTCATCGCCGTCTTGCCCAGCTTGTCCCCGGTGGTGAGGATTTTCCAAAACTGAAACAGTTGGTCGCTTGGCTCGCTGAAAAGCGTTGCGATTGTTTCATGACGATAGTGTGCCAGCCCGAAGAGAAGCACGAGGAAAACGCAACCCATTTAGGCAACCGGCCGAGCATGACCAATCGTTTGGGCTATGGGGCTGCATTACAAAGTGCGGTTCCCCAAACGAAACGCATCAGTTTCATGTTGAATATCGTGTAGGGGGATGTCATGAGAAAAAATGCTATTGGTCCGGTTTTGCTGATATTCCTTCTGACAGCGTCAGGATGTGGTGTCACAAAGTACATTCCATTCTATCCCGAGCAGAATAATGAGATAGCGTCTATTTCTGTCCAGTCAGATGTGCACAGTAACCAAAATATTCCGGTATCCATGGACATTCTGTTTGTTTATCAAGACAGTTTAGAAGAAGGCTTAAAACATCTGACAGGCTCAGCATGGTTTAAAAACAAAGCCGCGTTTTTACTACGCTATCAACATGCTCTGGACATCGTTCATCTGGAAGTTGTGCCACAAACGGCACCGCAAAAAGTGCCATTGCCCGACAATTATCAAGCCGCAATTCATGTGATTCTATTTGCGAACTATCTCGATCCAAAAGGTCAATATCAGGCGGATTTGAGTCAGTTTAAACATTTGGACATTCGGTTACGCAAAGATCGCTATACATTAAAGGAACAAAGCGAATGACTATCTTAAGTCCCTTGCCACAACCCGTATGTTGGTTTGAAGGTATGATGCTTTCTCCTCAGCATTTCCAACAAAATCATATCTACTGGGAGCGGCAGCTTGAATTTTTAACCCAATCTCTCCAGCCCTATCAATGGGGCATTTTGTCGATGCGAGTCGATGAAAGTCGGTTGCTGGAAGGCGTTGTCGAAGTCACCGCTTTGCGAGCAATCATGCCGGATGGATTATTGATTGATTACGATGGTTTGACGACCGAACCGGCCGCGCTTCGATTGGCCTTGGATCTCAACGACTATCCGGAACTGGCAGAAGTCGGCAAAGCAAAGATTATGTTAACGGTGCCGATTCGGGTGCCGGGCAGTGCCAGTCACAGCTCGGATATTCAGCGTTTTGTCGCCACACAGAGTGAACCTGTGAAAGATGATAATACCGGTGAGGGCAGCGCCGAAGTGCAACGTTTACAACCCTGTATGGCTCTCCAAATCGGCGGCAAAGTGCGTCAGCAATACGTGTCGCTTCCGCTCTTAGAAGTCAGAAAAACCGAGGGTGACCAGTTCGAAGTCACCGAATATTCTCCCCCGCTGCTGCAAATCGGCGCAGACCATTTTTTACACCAGCAAGAACAAGGGCTTGAGCGCCGACCGCTACAGAACCGCCTACAAAAAGGGGCTTTTCTGATCCGTAAAAAAGCGCGTCAATTAGCGGGCTTTGCCGAGAAAGGCGATGAACAGTTTGGTAACCGAGTCACTGAGCAACACCGCCATTGGATTCGCGCGATGGTCCAGCATTTGCCGGAATTTGAGTTATTATCGGACAATGAAAAAAGTGCACCGTGGTCGGTATACCAAGTGTTGGCGCGCGTGGTTGGCACCTTGTGTGAGCTAGATATGAGCGCTATCCCGCCCAAATTACCGCGGTATAGCCATGACGACTGCCAAAGTGGTATCGACGTTGCGCTCAACTATATTATTTCGCAACTTGATAAAGTGAATTTACGTTATACCAGCTTACCTTTTGAAGAAGGGCAGGATGGTGTCTTCTCGATTGCTTTTGATAAAGCATGGAGTGGCCAAGATCTTTTGATTGAATTGCAGGCGAGAGACAATCAAATTCCTGCTGAGATGGCGGAATGGCTGGCGGATTGTCGTATTGCGTCGGCACGCATTCATAAAGAATTATCGATAAAACGCGTGTTGGGTGCAAAATCTGAAGCGACAGAATTCGATGAAGCAACGGGGATCAGACAGTCGTCCGGCAATGCCCTGTTTTATATCAAAGTGGATGAACGCTTTATCAAAGCCGGGCAATCATTAGTCATTGCGTGTACCAATGGCAAAATTAAGTCCATGCAACCCAAGCGTATTATTTTGCATCTGCCGCATCAAACCAATATTGCTTTGGATGAAGGAGATTGATCGTGCCTCAGTCCTCACTGAATCTGGTCGAGCTCACCACTGAGTTTTATCAAAAAATCGCCACCGTCAAAAACTGGATACAAGACGAACAGTTATTGGTGGAAGCCAAGCTCATTTTAAAGTTACAAGAGCAGCCAACACATGAAGATGCCGCCCATGCAATGAGTCTGTTTTTGAGTCAATGGTTGAATCAGCAACGCCAATATTGGACAACTAAGCTCAGTGAGCGGCAGGCCATTATTTTTGATCAAGCATGTTTTGCTTTGGCCGCCATGGCGGATGAAATCTTCATACTGGAGCTAGATTGGATCGGGCAGGCGTATTGGAGCAATGTCTTACTAGAAGATTATTTCTATCAGAGTTGCTCCGCTGGCGGGACGTTGTATCGTCAATTCGATCGGTTATTGCAAGGTTCCAAGCATGATAGTTTTGAAATTCAGCTCGCCTCGGTCTATCTGCTTGTGCTGCGGCTGGGGTTTGCCGGGCAGTATCGTGATGACCCTATTTTAGAGCAGTATCGAGACAAGCTCTTTAAGCTGGTTTCCCGCCATCAGGCGATATCGGTCGATTACTTACAACCACAAGCCTATCAACACAACTTAAAGTCCCAATATGAGCAACGTTTAGCACCCATCGGGAACTGGTATCGTGGTATTGCCTACGGCACGACGCTCTTTCTCACTGTTGGTGTGGTGGCTTGGTTGCTATTGAATCAAGAGTTGTTCTCATGAGTGATATTCCAACGCGAATCCAAAACGCGATCAACCAAACCCAGCCGTTCTTCAGGCAATTGGATTATCTGGTCGATACCTTATCCAGCCTGTATCAGCAGTTGATGGTGCGTTTATCACCATTGATCGAACACTTCAGGCCGATCTGGCAAGACCCACTTTGGCAGATGGTTGGGCTTATTGTTGCGATTATTTTCGCCATTGTCTTGGTCATTTTTGGGGTGAAATATCTCAAACGAGTGGTGATGTGGACCACACGGGTATTGGTTGGCAGTTGTCGTTGGATTTATCGAACCCTACTGTGGCCATGGCGAAAAATAGGGCAAGGGTGGCAGCAGCGTAAAGCCAAGCGGGCGTCCACCGGTACGATTCGTCGTCGACGGCGTCATATTCATGCCAATCGCGCCGCGAATGCGATTAAATTTTTGATCACGCGCCGAGAGTGGCGTTACCACTTACCTTGGACGCTTCTGATCGGCGAAGACAGTGATAATCGTGCGGCGTTGATTCAATCGGTAAAAACCGGCCGCCGTGCCAATCTATTACCACAAGAGAAACGCATGTTGGGGCAGCGGAGTGGGTGGCACTTTTATGATCATGGCGTGGTGATTGAAACTTGTGGCGACGAGCTCTCTGAGACCTTAAATCAACTGCATTGGTTCAGGCCTGAACGCGCTTTAGACAATATCACGCTGGTTATTTCTGCAAAAAGCCTGCTCAATGATCCGCAACCCGGTGCGTTGGATGCACTCGGCGAACGAGTGTTTCAGCAACTGTGGCAGGTACAAAAAACATCGGGTTTCGTGTTACCTGTTTATGTTTTTATTTCTGATTGTGACCAAGTGGCTGGGTTTGAAGCCTTTTGGCAAGCACAGCCAGATACGCAGCGCCAGCAGATGGTCGGTTGGTCGAATCCTTACCGTTTAGAGCGAGCGTTCAATCTTGTATGGATCAGAGAAGCGTTTGTCAGCACGTTAGAGGCTTTGCAGAATGCCCAACTGCGTGTTGCGTCCAGCGGTGGTGCGTTATCTGAAATCGATGACTTTATGTTATTTGTGAACCGCTTTGCCAAACTGGAAATGCCACTCACTGAAGTCATAAAATCGGCGTTTACACGCAGTGGATTACAAGAGTCTCCGCCATTGAGAGGGGTCTATTTCTGTGGTCAATATGATCAGCGGACAGCGTTTGTCGAAGATGCTTTTCATCAGAAAATTTTTGCTGAGCGTCACCTTGCATCGATGGTAGAAAAACGCCGCTTTTCTACCAACCAACTGTTACGCCGCTTTCAAATCGGCACACTGGTAGCTGCGGTGGTGATGACCGGCTGGCTTGGCATCGACATTGTTCGATTTTACCAATGGAACCAATATGTGCGCGGTACTTATCAACAGTTGAGCCAATTAGCACCGGATGACAGTGCTACCGGGGCCAATACCTATCAATTATTGATTGGCTTAAATCATATCAGTCAACGTAACCTGTCTCTCATGATCCCGCTTTCTTGGTTTGATTGGCAAGAAATAGATAAAGAGCGTCTGGTGGCGCAAAATCTCATCCAAAAAACCCTGTTGGTCGGGCTGGATGCACGCTTAAAACTGCGGGCCAAACAACTGTCGCTGTTGATGAGTGAGGAGGATCTCGCGCAAACCAGTTATCCGGTATTAATGCAGACAATGCAGGTGTTTCAAAAGCAACTGTTAGGTTTTGTGCAGAACCAGAACTATTTAGCGTTGTTAGCGAGCCCGAAGGCCAGCACGCAAGGCGTGTCAGAAAAGCTGACGTCGTTACTGAATTATCTTTATGATAATCCCGTGCCCACAGGTATCGATTTAAACGACCAACTGATAGTGGGGGCGGTGCGCCGCGCGAACTATGCAGAGCCTTGGATCGTTGAAAACCGACCGCTGGTTTCGACATCACTGATCATGAGGTATCTGGACGATCTCACCCATCATCTGCATGATGCGCTGATAAAATACGCCCAACAACTGCCGATTGCCGCGGTGCAGCGTTTTAATAACACCCTACAACCAGTGTCGGAACAGAATAAGATGCCACCGGCGCAGATTATCCCGGCCAGTCAAGCGTTTCAGCGCTGGCTCAATACCACCAAAAAAGATTGGCTGACCACATCGGTAAACAGTAGCCCCTGTTCTGTTTTAGAGCACCAATTTGATGCAATCCGGCAGGCTTTGCTACCTCATGGTTTCTATAACAGCCAAGATTTAGCGCGCATGCAGGCCCGTTTTTCTCCTGAGCGTTGTGACCAAGCCGTGAGACAAGCTCTGGTCAGTGTCACCGCCTCTCCATTTGGTTCATTGTTTCAGTTTGATCAGCGCGGTTTATTGAGTGAATCGTCAGACTTAACCGCGATGCTCAAAAGCTTGAATACCATTACAAAAATTGGCTTTGTCCGTGAGGGATTTCCGCCCTTCATTGACTCTTCAGAGCCGATCATTTTATGGCAACCCGCCCCCTTACAAAAGTTAATTTCCGCCTTAGCCGACTACCAGAACTATTTAACGCAACCTGGTCACACTTCGCTATTCGTTGGGGCTTTACAAAATCGGTTACAACAGGCAACGCAACGTTTATTAAGTAACGCCATGATTCATCCCTCGCAACAAGTGGGCCCACCAGCGGCGGTGCTCGATATCGTGTCTTATCGGGAAAAGCGCCTCCACAATGCGGTCAAAAGTTTTACTCAGGTGCAAGGGCTACTGATTCAAATCGACAGCCTACTCAAGCAGCAAGGTGACTATGCCAGTGTGCAATGGCTGAATCAGCAGATTCAGAAATTCATCTTTCAGCAGCTAAAAATAGCCGATCAACTGGTGAGAGACTATCACCTCTATCAGCCGCTTAACGCGCCTCAATGGCAGCAATCAACGTTGAGTCAAGCGCTGTTTGATATAAGCAGTGGCAAATCGCTGAAAGCCTACTTAACCAATCAACGTCAGCGTCTCAGCTATCTGGCCTATAATCAGACGCAGCCCTTAATCATCTACTTACAAAATACGCAGACCGGGCTGAGTAACGAGCGGGTACAACGTTGGCTGGCGACATTACAGAACCTGAGAGATTTTGAGCGTGGCGAGCCCAATAACATGCCGTTATTACTTGATAAACTGATCGGCAAAAAATTCAAACAGGCGGCCGTCTCCGAGTGCTCGTCTTTGGATCTGATGCGCGAATTGTCAGGAGAAGACGGTTGGTTTGCGATTCGTCATGACCAAATTATTCGCCAGGTAGCGATGCATTGCAGTAGCTCGGAGCAAAGCTTAGCTATCGCACGGTATGTCGATATTGCCGAGCAGTTCAATCAAGACGTTGCGGGTAAATTCCCGTTTGCTGATTCACCTGTCGCCGGCGGCGGTGATGTGGGGCTAAAAGCATTGCATCGTTACCTCGAACGTTATCGCCAAGACAGCCAAGGCTTATTCGCGCTGCTGACTCAAGAGCGGCAAAAAGATCACCAAATCCCGCAATCATGGATTCATTTTATCCAACAGATGGACGCCATCAGTGCGTTCATGCAGCAAGCGTGGGATGACAAAACCAAAACATGGCGCGTGGCACTGAAGGTGACGTTTAACGCCCCCAACCAACAAGGCCAGGGTAATAATCAAGTGATTCAGTGGACGCTGAGCGATGATAAACATGTGGCGGGCTTTCCCAATGGCGATGATCAACTGACATGGCAACCTGGTCAGCCCTTGTCTTTGTCATTACGGTGGGCAGAAGGGTCGGCTTACCGTCCTCAGGACATGGCTGGTCAGGCCGCCGCGCATAAACCAAGGATTGATCCGCAGGAACGTACCGCGACCTTTATCAGCCAAGGCAAATGGGGCTTATTCCAATGGCTACGCCGCTATGACAGCGATGAAATGCACGCTGCTCATGGTGCTCGTTTGCTGTCATTTTATGTCCCAGTTGGCTTGAAGGACGAGTCAGGCAACACCAAACCGTTGAGCAGTCCGACCTATATTAGTCGCTCGAACATACTGTTGCAGGCACAAGTGGCGGATGAAACAGGGCAGTGGCACACCGTCGCTTTTCCCGATTCATTCCCGACTTATGCGCCCAAATTTAAATGATGAGGCAAGATAGAGAGCATCCATATGACGCACATAGTCAACCCACATCCTTCCTCTACGGAAGCATACATCGCCAGCCACTTTGGCATGACCCTGGATGAATTATTAGCCCCCATTGGTGAGCATGGTGTGGGGGAATCCGTTCGCCATAATGGGGTTTACTTTACCATTAAAGAAGCACGGCAAAACGATGACCCCACACTGCCCATGGGCGTGTGGACCCACGATCTGAAAGTCGCCGACTGGGCGTTAGTTAAAACCACCGCCATACAGGCGCTTGCCAATAAAAGTAAAGATTTGCAGCTTGGCATTTGGCTCTTTGAGGCGAATCTTCACTTGGAAGGATTGGCCGGGATTGCCCCGGCTGCCTTTTTATTGCAGCAGTTGTGTATGCAATATTGGGACACAATGTACCCTGAAATGCTTGATGATGATGTGGAATTTCGCACTAACCCGCTGAGTTGGATCAACAACAAATTAACCCTGGTCGTGCAAAGTTTTCCATTAACTTGCGCTGAGCTTGATGGCGAGGAGCTGAGCTGGAACGATTGGCAAAATGCGCAACACTACGAAAAGCTGCAACGGCAGAATAAGTTAAAAACACCCTGGCAAGGTGCAACGACCCAAGATTTTAAGCAGCGCTTAGCCGCGACCGCCAGTGACTTTTTGCAAGAACAACTCGCTCACGTGGTGTCTGCTCAGCAAGCCATGACTGCATTTGTGGATTGGTTGGATGAGATGCTGGCAGCGCAAAGCCCAACATTTAGTGATTTTGTCGGATGTTTAGCGCAAATAGAGACACTCTGGCATCAAGAATTACAGCGCCGGGGCCTTTATTTTTCATCCTCAGACGATGAGGCCGCAGGCGCTTCACTGGACCCAAGTGGCGATGCTGCGCATGGGGAAGGTGATGGTGGCGGTGGCAATGATGGGCAAGGCGGCTCTTCCTCTGGGGCCATTCGTACCCGCGAAGACGCGTTTGCCGCATTGCTACGTGCCGCCGATTTTTTAAGACGCGATGACCCGCACTCTATTGTGCCTTATCTGGTCTATACCGCTTGTGATTGGGGCAATATGAGCGCGCCCGAGCTATACCAAGAAATATTTCTAAGAAGAAGCGGGCAAATTAATGTGTTCGATATGATGGGGATCGAGCCTGAGTGATCTCGCAATGGCCCCGGTATCCACGATTAGGTTCATGAGCTTACGATTGGGATGTGTAATGACCCACTTGGCCCCTGTTTTTAGGGTTTTAATCCACCCACGCCAATCAATAAAGAATGGGTGAAATAATTTAAGTTAATGTTTTTAAATGTATTTTTTGTTTTTTGAAAAGTTGGCAATGTAATTGCTATCTACAGTATAAACAGTGTGAACAGCGTTCTCGTTTTCCACGAAATGTTCATCAGGAAACGACAACAAACCGATTTAAAGGGATAGATCATGGCAGAAGATATCGCATTTAAAATTCAATTGGGCTTAGTGTTGCCAAAGTTAGAAGAACAGCTTGCTTCCTCACTTACCAGCATTATCGAAGAAGTGATGGCGCATTTAAAAAAAGGCACCTTAGCTGAGGAAGAAGGACCAACGACGGAAGATGTCAAAGACCTCATTCTCAAAGATTTAGAAATCTTCTTAGATAACGCGATCCTTCCAGCGATTGCTGCAAAGAACCAACCCGCGGAAGTGGCCGAGGCGACCGATGCTGAACCGTCACTAGAAGAAGCCGCAGCAGAGGCCTAAACTGAGTAAATTCGATGGTATTGATATGCCGAATAAATGCAACGAAAAGTTGGCCGATAGCAGATGAATCATCTTGCGCCATCGCCAACCCTCGAACAGATGATCAAAGATGAGAATCTGGCGTTGGCCTACCAATGGTTATGCCAAGCCAGAAAAGATAGCCATCATAATCATGATGTGTGGCATCTGCGCTTTCACTGGGCGAGCATCAAAAGCGAACTCCAGCAGCAATTGCGTGCAGGTGAGTATCGGTTTGAGCCATGCCGAACTATACAAGTGGGCGGAGAGAGCGTAGGGGTTTGGTGCGCGCGGGATGCGCTGGTTCTAAAAGCATTAACCCTGGTCTTAACGGATCAATTGGCCCCGCGGTTAAGTGATGATTGCTATCACCTCGCGGGCCGTGGTGGCGCCAAAGGCTGTGTCCGTCAGGTCAAGGGAGCCGTCGATGGTTATCACTTTGTGTGCCGGTCCGATGTGGATTCGTACTATGCCACCATTGACCACCAAGTGCTGTTGGATTTATTGGCCGAGCGTATTGGTGATGGCCGTGTGTTGGCGCTTATAGAGCAAATGCTAACCCGCTTAGACAATGTGAATGGCAGCCTACACCACGTGGACAAGGGTATTAGCAAGGGCAACCCACTTTCGCCGCTGCTTGGGGTTTTATATTTGGATTCGATGGACAAAGTGTTAGGCGAGTATTGCCAGCAGCATCAATTGAAATACTACCGATACATGGACGATTGGCTGGTGTTGTGTAAAACCCGTCATCAACTGCGGCACGTGGTGCGGCTAATGAATGAGTGTCTGGATGCGGTCAAACAAACCAAGCATCCCTTCAAAACTTATATCGGCAGAATAAAAGAAACGGGCTTCGATTTCTTAGGTTATCGAATTACACCCTCGTCGGAACAAACAGTGACGCTGGCGTGGACAACCATCGCCAACCACATTGGCAAACTCAAGCAGCTTTATGAGCAAGGTGCAGCAGCAATACGCATCGCTGAGTATGTAAAACGTTGGTTGCAATGGGCACGAAGCGGGGTAGAGATAGATTTACAGCTCGTTCTCGACGTGATTAAAACAAGTCGGCTTGGGAGCGAGTTAGTAAAGAAAGGGTTTTGGGGGTAGATAGTTTTTGATCTGACCTCGAATCTGTGACTTATGTATCTAGATCCCTAATATCGACAGTAGGGATGACATGACTTGAACACCAAATAGAGGTTATTGAATATGCCAGGTAATAAAAGATACGAGGAAGACCTGATGCACAGAAGGAGCTGGAGTGCACACGAACATGAACGAAGAGCTAAGGGAGCGGAGAGGGTGCAATATTATGCCGAAGCAAGAGACGAGTGGCAGGCAGCAAACACGTCCAGAAGAGCAGCCGCGAAACATGCTCAAAATGCGGAACGGCAAGGAATGGCGCCCAGCGCGCTAAACCACGAGGGCGCTATCAACTACACACAACGACGGTCGAACAAAAACGCGCAACTGGCTATAGAAAAAAAGGCCGAAAGGGGTAGAAGACGCTAAAACCACACCAAAAAAAGTGCAAGTGTGACAAGAAAATAACGCTTAGCAAAAAACGAAAGGAAAGGCACAAATAGCCCCAACACATCAGAATACTATCGACGGACAGACCACGACTGATAACGCATTCCCAACCAACCAGAGTGAGGAGAAAAACCCGTTGACAAGTCGACGAAAACCCAACTAAAAGGGGAACGCTATCAGCCAACATCGAACATACTGAATGCACAAACCGATACAAGGTGCAGGCGCCCCGAGCTGAATGAGACGAAAGAGCGCACTACTAAGGAGGGCAGAACCTACACTAAGGAGGCTTAACGAATGGCACGAGCCCCAAACGACATGTAACTAATTGATCGAGACTGGTAACAATCAAGCAAAAGAAAAAAGCATAAAAATTGCTACGGACTAATCCAACAGAAGAACACGAAAGCCTAATAATCACAAAATCATGCATTTGCGATGAGGCGACACTCGAGTAGCGAGCCATATTTTGAGATGTGCTTTACTGAAACATTATGATGAATGCGAATTTGTTAAATATTACAACTGGATTCAATATCAATATGTAAGCACAAAAGAAAAAACCTTTCTAAAGAGTGGGATGCCGGGGGAGCTAACATTAACCCTGCTAGAGCCTCATCATATTGATTCGTATCGGTGGGCTTATACCAAACAAAGAGACGCAAATAAAAGTGTCGCGACCCTGTGTAACTTACCTAAGTTTCATAATGACGATGAGTGGCGAAACTGGTTACACACCTGTCGCCGCTATCCAAACCATTATCTCTATGCGGTTATCCATCAAGAATGGGGCTTTATTGGATCGGTTTGTTTAGAAGTCTTTAACGGCACGGGATTTTTCTATTACTGGCTAGGGGAAGATTTCCAAGGCTACGGTTTTGGGCCACAAGCGGTGACCATTTTGCTAAAAATGGGTGAACAGCAGAAAGGAATGCGCTGTTGTTATGCCAAAGTGTATGACCACAACTTACCTTCGCAAAAAGCCCTGACCAAAATTGGTTTTACAGCATTGCCTATCCAAGTTTCCTCTGCGGATAACAACGAAAAGTGGTATTACTTTGGCCCAGATAAAACAGAGCGACAATGGCGTAATGAGTTACGAAAACTGATCGCCGATATGGGCTCTGACTACCAGATAGTCGCCACCAAAGAGGATCTATTGCGTGTATAGTGTCGCCTCAGATTTTACCCGATCAATGACGCTGATGCCGTGGGTAAGGAATCACCCAGTCGCCGATCATTTAACCCATGAGCATTGACTGAAACACAATGAGAAATCATGCAACCATTTGTTTTGTAAGGTTTTATATGATTGGCACTCTTTCTGCAATACCTTAAGCAAAGCATTTTTAATGGGTATAACTGAGTGTGGTGCGGATGAGCGAGAATGATTTGCCTTTAGACTATATGGCATTGCAGGGAGGACGACAATTTAACACGTCCCTGTCGTTTTCTGTTGATGTGGGTCATGACGCCAAGACGTTGAATGCCAATTACCTTCGCTTAGTCTCCCTACAAGGGCAGGAGCAGGTTTCCGAACCTTATCAATTTACCCTGGTGTTACGGGGCAATGCACTGACTGATGTCGGAAAACCAAATCAGGGAACTCATTCTGACTTTGGTGACATACCGGAGTCGGATAAATCAGGCAAGCCTCTTCCCCATATTCAAGGGGTGGCAGCCAGTCTGCTGGGGCAATGGGCACAGGCAAAATTAGGTTACACCAGTGATTTTGCATCGAATGAGACACCACCAGGGTATACTCAGTACGGTGCCAACCAACCCCTTGCCTCACGTTATTTTAATGGCATTGTCAGTTCGGTTAGTTTAAGCGCGCCAGGAGAATATACGGTGGCATTGGCATCACCACTTTTTCCGTTGACGCTTAGAAATAAGTATCACGTGTTTAAAGGCTTGTCGATTCAAGGTGTGATTGGCGAATTGCTAAAACCTGAACTGTCCCGCTATGGACAGCGCTTTCACGTAGACTATCGCATCACGGGGTTATCGGCTTCTCGTGTACAAGATTGGCTGCAAGCGGGGGAAACGGATTTTGCCATGTTACAACGGCTGATGAAAAAAGCAGCCATTCACTTCTACTTTATTCATGCCGACGCGGGTTTGACGTTGGTGTTTTCTAATCAGCCATCGCGTGCGCAAGATGTAACCATCCCGGGGGCTGTGGATGGACAAGTGTCCTTACGCTACAGCTACACGGATAGTCAAGGGTTGGGTCTGCAACAGGCGGACTTGTTTTGCAACCTTAGCTATCAAACGCAACTTACCACCCAAGGCGTGCAGAGTGTGTTAACACATCAACAAGCCAACTGGGAAACCAATGCGGTGGCCGAGTACACCAGTTATCCGGTAGTTGACGACACAGATCATTCTGATTTTCATTTCTATAAGACCTTTGCCTACGGTGTGAACAAAGATGAATCCGAGGAAAGCTTAGCCTATATTGATCAACAGCTCGCTTGCCAGCAAACCACATTGACAGGGGATGCAACCTGCTATTTTTTGAGCCCCGGATACGCATTTACCTTGAGTCAGCAGGCGATTCACCCGAGCAATGCCTCGACATTGAACCCAAGTGGCTCCCTTATTGGCAAAGGCCTAGAGGGCAAGGACCAACGTTATACCGCAGATAATCTCATGCCTGCTCAGTTTGATGGCGCGGTATTTGTAGTAACCAAAATTACTCACAAAGCCTCCGAGCACAGCCCCTACACTGGATCCGTTGAGGCAACACCATTACCCACGGGGACACAAGACGTATCAACAGAGGTACTGATTACACCTTTTACAATACAAGACACCCATCAAGGGAGTGTGTTAGCGACGGTAATAGAAAGTGCGGTACCGAAAAGCAGTTATTTTTTAGAAAAAAGCGATTTTTCTACGGAGCTTTCCGCAACTCAATTTGGTTTAAATCAATCGGGCTCAAGTATTGAAAGAAATAAACAGATCGGCTGTGTGGTGCAGTTTGCAACGGATGTCGATACGGATATCACTCATTGGATCGCCCTTTCGGATGGTTCACAAACCGCGCCTGCGGTGGGCTCAATGGTGATGATCGGAAGAGGGGATAATGAAAGCGAAATTCCTCAGATCCAACAGGTATTATCTTCTCACGGGCAGAAAACGATCCAGCCTCGTTTATGGCGCAACAACAGCTGGACCTTTAATACCAATTGGGGCAGCAGCTGTAACACCAGCTATGGGGATAGCCTCAATATTCATTTTGGCAGTGAAGCCACGCCCGATCTAAAAACCGCCATGACTGTGGTGCAGACCGCCTATGGGAATCCAACGGTGTTGGGCGCGAAATTTGGCGGAGCGAGTTACGATCAAGGCTGTTCATTCAGTTATTCCACCACCAGCAATGGCGCGAAGGGGTTAGCCAATGCCAGCGTGTCCCAAGGCAGCCATTTTAGCGAAAGCCATAGCGAGCAGGATTACAGCGTGAGCTACAACAACTGCCGCCAGAGTTATTCACAATCCAATAAAAGCGTCAATATCTCCTATCAGGGCCCGTTTACCGATTCAGTTGATGAAAATAACCTGAGCTTTATTAATGGGAGAGTTCCTAATCAAAGAATTATTGATATCTGTAATGGATTGCCTGATGGCTCAAGTTATAACGAGAGCCATGTCGTTGGGACCAGCACCTCGATCAGTACATTTGAAGGCATAAAATCAGATACCTCAACGGTTCTTGGTGATTGCACGTCGGTGAGCACGTTTGGTGGAATTAAATCTGATACCAGTACTGTGACGGGAGCGTGTAATTCCAATAGCACCTTTATGGGCATAAAAGCTGATATCAGTGTGGTAAGCGGATTATGTACGACGATGAATACTATGCTAGCTGGAAATATAACGAGTAACGTTACAACTGGTGATAGTACGACGACGAATACAATTACAGGAGCTCAGACGACAACGAATACAATTAGTGGTACCCAGATAACGAATGACACGATTTCCGGTGATACAACGCACAATACCAAGTATGAAGGTCTTGTGACAGTCAGTGAGGATACTGCGGGAGTATATACTCATAATAAAACACGGGGTGGAGTGAAGGTAGATAATGAAGAGGCATCTGCTGGGACCAAGAGTATAGAGTATACACTCTCTCTTTCTCTCGTTACCGTAAATATCACGGTCGATGCCGTTTTATCCATCATGTAACCATGCAAGTTATTAAACCCTCAACCCTAAGCCTGCTAAAACAAACTTATGACTTTCAGGGTCATCAGTTTGTGGTGAGTGCATTGAGTTTTTTTCAGCTTGGTAAAGAACCAACATTATTGGAAGAAAATGCCCAATGGCTTCGGTTACAGCCTTATTTGTCGAAAGGCATTGTTTTGGATACAGGCCATGCCAAAGGCCGCTCTGAGTGTCTTTTAGCCGGGAAGGCCTTCGCCAAAGAGGCCAAGCCGATTCCAGAAATGATGGTGCATTTTAAAATGGGTGACGTGGCGAAGTCTGTTCGTGTGGTGGGCAATCGCACTTGTCGCTCAGGTGGTTTATTGCGCAGTCGACAGGTGAGTGCCCCTGAACCTTTTATTCAGATGCCGTTAGGTGATGCCGAGTCCTATGGCGGAAAGGGTTTTACTGAAAACCCAAAAGGCAAAGGCGTTTTGAATAAAGCTAATTTTGATAGGGAAAAAGAGGTTTACCATCTCGCTAATCTCTATCTGGCAAAGGAATCGATTGAGCCGGACACGGAAAAGCGCCGTGTGGCGAGTTTTCTACCAAGAGAGCTAACTCATCCCCAACGAGCACAATATCAAGGAACATATGATCAACATTGGTTGGACCACATCCAACCAGGGTTTCCACATGATACAGATCCTCGACTTTTTAATGTGGCACCGCCTGAACAACAACGAAAAGGCGACTTTTTACCCAGTGAACACTACGCTTTATCGGGTTTCCACCCAGAAAAAAGCCGGATAGAAGGGCATTTGCCTAATGTTTTGGTGAGGGCGTTTGTGACCCAAGAGCACCATGAACATTCAGAATTTATAGAAATTCCTACACATATTGATACGGTATGGTTTTTTCCGGAGTTGGAACTTGGTATAGCGATTCACCGTGGGGTGTTACCTGCCTATGACTCGGCGGGCTTGGATATTAAAAACCTTTTGCTTGCCCTTGAAAATGTAGGGGATAAGCCTCGTGATAAAGCTTATTTTCAGCAGGTGTTGGCAGAACGTACCCACCCGAAAACCGCCGCAGGGCATGCCTTTCATGCTTCGCAGTTACTGCCGCAACACAGCGAAGAAGAAACCGCGCGGCGCGCTAAATTGTACGCTCAGGAACAGGCCGATTATGAGCAAAAACAGGCAGCCCAGCGGCGTAAACAACTGGAAACAATGCGCAGTGAACATCCCGAGCTGGATTGGGACAAGGTGTTTGCCCGAGAACAGGCGCGAACGACGGTGAGTGAAGCGCCGGGGCCAATTCCCCAAGAGTTTATTGATAAGCGAGATTTCGATTTAACGCCTTATATCAAGTGGGCACGGCAACAGGCACAAAACGCCAAGACTAAAATGGCCGAGTCTCGTGCGCAGTTGGAAAAAAGCAGCAAGAACATGCCACCTCGTCTGGCGGATGTGGAGTCACAAAGGCATATTTTGGCACGTTTTGCTGAAGTGGTTCCCGTCCAGAGTGCCGATCAAAGCACAGATAAACCTTTACCGGCAGACGCAACAATAGAAGCGAAACAGGCCCATATGCATCGGATGATGCTTCAGTCGCAGCGGCGTACTCGCCAGCTTTCCCCCGGTGTTATGCCCAAACAACAGGTGAGTGCCGATGGTGCTGCGCTGTTGCGCCAACAGGTCATCGCCTGTGTGAAAAAGGGGGAATCACTGGCCGGGCGCGATCTATTTGGCGCCGATCTTTCCGGACTGGATCTATCAGGGCAGGATCTACGCGATGTTATGCTGGAAAAAGCCGATCTTACCGGTGCCAACTTAACCGGGTGTTGGTGTGATGGACTGGTGTTAACAGAAGCGCAACTGGAAAGGGCTCGGCTGGATCGCTGTCGGTTTATTCGGGCCAATCTTTCGCGAATCAATAGCGCCTTCGTGAGCTGTACTGAAGCGGTGTTTGATCATGCGGTGATGATAGAGAGTCACTTTGAGCAGAGTTGTTTTGAGCGAGCCCATTTTTCTCAGATGTCTATTGTGACCAGTGATTTTTCCGGGGGCTTGTTCTGTAAATCTGAATGGATCAGTGTGCGCTTGATTCAGTTGGGGTTGACGGACACTCAGTGGCAAGAGGCCACGTTAACGTTGTGTACGTTGTTGGAGTGTATATTAACCGCCAGCCAGTGGATACAAGCCTCACTGACGCGCTGTGCGCTGTTAAAGACAACGTTGGCGCAGGCGGAATTTGCCGGTGTAAAAGCCCAGCGGGTGCAGATTGATGTGACGGACTGCTGTGAGACGGTTGGGTTTGATAAGGGGCATTGGGAATATTGTAGCTTTCGTAACCTGCACCTTGTTGGCTGCCGATTGACTGCCAGTGTCTTTCAGCGTTGTGACTTTACCGGGGCGCACCTGGATAAGTGCGATCTACAAAACAGTCTTTGGCACAGTAGCCTGATTTTTCAGGGGAATATTATCAACAGTCAGTTGAATTCGGCGCTGTTTTATCAGTCGAACCTGCGCAAAACCCGGTTTGTTGATTGTAATTTGTCAGCGGTGACTTTTCACCAAACCAATTTACGTGAAGTCGATTTCAAGCACTGTGAAATGCGGCGCGTACAGCGCTATCCATTACCGTCGTTAAAGGGGTAAAAGCAAGTGATTGAAAACGAAATAACGCCAAGCATGGTTGGCCAGTACGCCAATATAGCGCAGGCAGTAGCCGACAAACGGCCGATTCAGGATATGGATTTTCGCACGCTGGATTTTAGCGGACTGGATCTGGCGCGTGCCCATTTTATCCACTGCCGGTTTGACGGGAGGCTGTTCAAACAGTGCAATTTAGATCATACCCATTTTGTTGAGTGTGATTTGAGTGACTGCCAGTTTATTGATAACGCCTGTTCTGTCACCAAGATGACGGCTTGTCGGATGATAAAAAGCCACTGGCGCGGAGATATCAGTAAACTCACTTTCAGCGATTGCGATCTCTCCGACACGCATTGGCAGCAGGTAGATTTTCAGTCCTGTGGCTTCTGTCTTGGGGACTTAAGTCACGCTTGCTTTGAACAATGTCGCTGGAAGACCGTGTCGTTTACCAAGGTGGTGATGGCAGGGGCGGTTTTTAATGGGGCGCATTTTGAAAACGTATCTTGGGTAGAAAACGATTTCACCCAGCTTACCCTGACTCAGTGCGAGTTTATCCACGTGCTGCTGCTGAAGTGCAATCTTAGTGGTTTGGATTTTTCCGGCCTCAACTTTCATCACTGTACTTGTAATAACAGCCAGTTGAACGGTGTTAATTTCCATGGTACGACGGCGAACAATTGCAATTTCTCTGCCTGTGAAATCACAGACTGTGATTTTGGCGAGGCTCAATTGGCAAAAAGCCTGTTTATCGGCAGTTATCTGAGGCGTTGTGATTTCTCTCAGGCGGAGGTTTCTAATGGCAAATTTGGCAAGGCAGAGATACGTGACTGCCTCTTTGTAAATAGCAACCTGACGCAAGCTAGCTTTAGCCATGCTGCGCTTGAAGCCGTCGATTTTACCGGGAGCAACTGCACCTACACCAACCTGAGTTATGCCAATGCGGTGAAATGTGTATTTGAGCGTTGCACCGTACTGCGCACTAATGTTCATGCGTTGGTAGAGAAGAAAAATCGATGGCAGGGCACCCCCGCAGCGGGGTTGTTGAAAACCGATAAAACCCAGCAAGCTATGGATAAGCGTTTAAGCCTTGTTATGGGCAGTCATTAAAGGAGACGAAACATGAATTCATCGTTAAAAATCAGCCAATATCTCCATCCGACTCCGATGCCGGAAAACTATATTGGCGTGATAACCCGATTTGATCCGCAGCAGTATCGCTGGGAAATTAACCAGAATTTTTTAGCTCAGGTGGCGACAAGCCTGCTGGTTAAGCCTGAGATCGGTGATTTGGTGGCCTTTATTATCTATCAGGAAGAATACATCATCACCCAAATTTTGCAGCGCACCAGTGCTGTGCGCACGACATTGCAAAGTCAGGATGAGATGTGCTGGATAGCCCCGAAAGTATCGATTCAAGCGCAGGATGAATTGGAGATGGTGGCATTCAATACGGTCTCCATCACGAGTAACAATCTGCTGCAAAGTGTACGAGAAACCTCACTGCAGCAGGCGCAAACGTTGATCCAGCATGCCGCTCAAGTCTCGATGACAGCGGATGAGGTGATGAATTTAACGGCCAAGCAACAGATGCTGATCGCAGAGGAAGAAGTTCGTATTGATGGTGAACGAATTAATATGGGCTAGCCATACATAAGAGGAATGAACATGTTTGCAAATACACAAAATACGGCCACCCATATGGGGATACCTGATGTCTGTAAAACTCAGGTAGGGCCTGCTGTGGTGCCTATCCCTTATCCCAACATTGGCATGACTGATATGGCCGAACCCAATGTAGACAATGTGATGATAGAGGCCATGCCAGTCCATAACCTGATGACAATGGTTGAGCTATCCAACGGCGATGAGGCGGGAATCGAAATGGGGATTATTTCTAGCTTAATTATGGGGCCGATTAAACATGAGCTAGGGAGCTTGAAGGTGATGTTTATGGCAGCACCTGCGACGATGATGACGTCAGTGACGGGCCAGAACGGGACCGAACCCAATGCTCCGGGCCTGACCTTAACGCCAAGCCAAGTCAAAGTGATGATCAATAGCTGACTGAGTGGCGATGATGGTGATGACCTTGGTGCACAGATGTTTCACGATGAGCCGGGTGGTGAGCGTGATGCGTCAGGGTATTTTTATACAAGTGTTTGTTGGTTGCCGACGGCGCTAATTGCGTTCTCAGTTTGGTGCCTGCTGCTAATGCCTGGCGATTTGGTACTTGTTCACCGCCCCGACCATTCAAATACTGCTGGGTTGAGGGGTTCAATTGGTGGAAGTGCGCTGACTCGGTGCGGGTCGGAAGAATCCCGCCATGGTGCTCTGCGCCCGGTTTACGCAGCGAGCCACTCGGTAGCGCCATTACTTCAAGTGTACGCAGGCGCTGTTCTGTTGCCGGGGGCGTGGAAGAAGCGTGCAGATGATGGTTTTCCAGATGCTCCCCAAAAGCTGTCCCCAATTGGTAAGTGTGGCTGGTCATTGGGTGATTCGCTCCACCGTTTTTGACGACTCGGACCATCTGTTGGTCATTTCTCAACGGGGGTAGGTAATTCATGCGCATATGGCAGCACCCTATTTTTCTTTCAGTTGCTTCGGAAGTAACTTTAAATTAGACGAAATCTGATTGGCTTTCAAATCTTGTTGTGCTAATGCGGCTTGTTCTTGTGATGGATAGCTGCCTTGTAACACGAGGTACCAAAATCGTTGATTATCAGTTGTCTTGACGATGCGGTAATGGTTTCCTGCCGGCAGGGTTTTAGCGAAGCTTTGTGCCTGGGGCAGTTGTGGATACATGCCCAGTTGCAGTGTGAATTTTGCATCCTCTGGCAGCGGGGAAGTTAGATAAAAATCGTGGATTAGAATTGGTGATGACTCCGACGTTTGGTCAATGTTGACGCTCGGAAAACCTTGCTGCTGGCCGGAAGGAGTTAGT
The DNA here is from genome assembly GCF_002196515.1 of Vibrio gazogenes. NCBI lineage: Bacteria > Pseudomonadati > Pseudomonadota > Gammaproteobacteria > Vibrionales > Vibrionaceae > Vibrio > Vibrio gazogenes. The sequence continues at coordinate 95,869 of NZ_CP018836.1, forward strand.
TTTGGCAGAGACAAGCTCAGGCCGACGCCAACGAGAATAAGTGTGACTAATGTGAATATCAGTTTGTACATAAGTTCTCTTGATTGGTATATCCGAGTGTTGGACGCTGACTGTGATCAACGGTAGCATCCGTTGAACCGTGCCTCGATTGAACACATTTGTCTAGAACTTCAAGGGATGACAAGCATGTTGCAGAGCGGGCTTATGCCCGCTCAACAGACTCAAACGTCTGATTTGACCTGCCATGCGATGGTTTCACCGGCACGGATTGGGACGACGATTTCCGAGCCGAACGGGAGCACTTCAGGGACCTGCCAAGGGGTTTTGACCAGTGTGATGGTGTCAGTATTACGCGGTAAGCCGTAGAAATCCGGTCCGTGATGACTGGCGAAGCCTTCGAGATATGCCAATTTACCCGCCTGTTCAAAGACTTCTGCATACAGCTCAATTGCAGCGTGCGCGGTATAAGAGCCTGCGCAGCCACACGCATTTTCTTTGTTGGCTTTGGTATGCGGTGCCGAGTCGGTGCCGAGAAAGAATTTCGGGTTGCCGGATGTGGCGGCTTGAATCAGTGCTTGCTGATGTGTGTTGCGTTTGAGGATCGGTAAACAGTAGTAGTGCGGCTTAATCCCACCGACCAGCATGTGATTGCGGTTATACAAAAGATGGTGCGCGGTGATCGTGGCTGCGACATTCGGGCCGGCTTGTTCTACAAATCGGACGGCATCTGCCGTGGTAATGTGTTCGACGACGATCTTCAAATCCGGGAAATCGCGCACAATCGGTGCCAGCACTTCGCTCAGAAAGGTGGTTTCCCGGTCAAAAATATCGACATCATGGCTGGTGACTTCACCGTGGATCAGCAGCAGCATGCCTGTCTCTTGCATGGTTTTGAGGACGGGATAAATAGTGCTGACTGAAGTGACACCCGAATCGGAATTGGTGGTTGCGCCAGCCGGATAAAGCTTGGCTGCCACAACGATGCCGGATGATTTGGCTTGTTGGATCTCTTCTGGCGTGGTGTTATCGGTGAGATAAAGCGACATCAGGGGCGTGAAGCCGGGCTGAGGCTGAGCATCCATGATTCGTTGGCGATAAGCCTGGGCCATATCGGTTGTGGTGGTTGGTGGAACCGTGTTGGGCATAATCAGGGCACGGCCATTGTAGCGACTGATATCTTTGACTGTGTCTGGTAAAACGTCTCCGTCCCGCAGGTGTACGTGCCAGTCGTCGGGTCGGGTCAGCGTGAGTATTGTCATGAAAGATTCCACCTTTATCTCTGATGCTAAAATGTCAGTTCACCCGCGTAAATCAGGGGGGAGAACTTAGTGAATGCGTGTGAATCATAGAAGAAAAAGTAATCCATTTCATCTATTAAATATGGGCGGCTCAATAAAAGGTTACTGGAGTGCTTGGATGGGGGATTTATCATGATATGCTTGTCGGTCATGATTCAAAAATAAAGGGAAATCAGCATGTCAGCACAAGTCGATCAGATTCATATTTATCCGGTGAAATCCGTGGGTGGGATTTCACTGTCACAAAGCTGGGCGGATAAAGAAGGGTTGGCATTTGATCGACGCTTTATGTTGGCGTTAGCGGACGGCGGTATGGTGACCGCTCGGAAATTTCCCCGGTTGGTGACGGTGCGTTCGGCCCTGATGCCTGACGGCGTACTGTTTCAGGTTGAGGGTGAAGAGCCGCTGCGGATCCGCTATGCGGATTTTAAAATGCAGGAAATTGCCACCACGGTTTGGCGTGATACTTTCACGGCTTATACCACCACCGATGAAGCGAATGATTGGTTTAGCCGGGTGATTGATCGGCAGGTTGAACTGATCTTTACCGGTGAACACTCACAGCGTTATCGTGAATCGGTCGGCAATACTGTGGGGTTTGCCGATGGGTATCCTTTATTAATCATCAGTCAGGGTTCATTGGATGAGCTCAATCGCCGCAGTCCTGAACAGCATGTTATGCAACAGTTCCGAGCCAATATTGTGGTTTCCGGTACCGAACCTTTTGCCGAAGATGGCTGGAAACGTATTCGGATCGGCACCGCTGAGTTTGAACTCGTTAAACCCTGTGAGCGCTGTATTTTAACCACAGTCGAGCCAGAGCACGGTCAGTTGAGAGCGTCGCAAGAGCCGCTGAAAACATTAGTACAATTCCGGCGCGGTGCCTCCGGTGGTGTCTTTTTCGGTCAGAATATGGTGGTTCGGACTGCGGGGATGATTCAGACCGATGATGTTGTGGAAGTGCTGGAATATAAAGAAAAAGAACAATATCCGGATGAGCAGCCGCAGTGGCAAACGCTGACTTGTGTCGAAAAAGAAGAGATCGCCCGCGATTTTGTCACGTTCTGGCTGGAGCCACAGCAGGGGCAAATCCTGACTTATCAGCCGGGACAGCATTTACCGATTGCGTTAACCATCAACGGGGAAACGATCAACCGTCACTATACGTTGTCTTCCAGCCCGTCCCGGCCGGGACGACTGGCGATTTCAGTGAAGCGGGTCAGTGATGGTCAGGTGTCGAATTGGTTACTCGATCATTTTCAAATCGGAGACATCCTTCAGGCACAAGCACCCAACGGTCAGTTCCATTTGCAATCCGATTCATCCCATTATCCGTTATTGCTGCTCTCTGCCGGCAGTGGCGTCACGCCGATGTTGTCGATGCTGCGCTATCTGGCGGATCATCAACAAATGCGGGATGTGGTGTTTTATCATCAGTGTCGCTCGGTGGATGATATTCCGTGCCGTGAAGAGTTAGAACATTTGAATCATCAGCATTCGGGGTTGAAGGTGATTATTTCGCTGACACAGCCCCCTCAGGAGTGGTTTGGTCTGAAAGGGCGTTTTTCTTTGTCACACCTGCGTCAGGTACAGGATGTGGAACGGCGGCAGGTGTTTGTCTGCGGGCCGGATGGTTTTATGAAAAAAGCAAAAAACCTCCTGATGAAAGCAGGCTTGCCCGCGCACTATTATCATCAAGAAGCATTCGGGGCTCAGAAAATTGCAGAACGTCCGCACCTGAACGTGACGTTGACAATTAACGGCGAAAAGGTTGCGGGAAATAATCAACAGACGCTGTTGGAACAGGCGGAAGAGCAGGGGATTGCGATCAGCAATAGTTGTCGGGCCGGGTTGTGTGGCGCTTGTCGGGTGAAAGTCACACAAGGGCGGGTGTCTCAGCCGGATGTCCCTGCATTGGAAGATAAAGATCGCCAAGCAGGTATGGTCTTGGCGTGCTGCTGTGTTCCGGATACCGATCTTGAGATCAGTTACTAGGGGCTGTATCCCAGCAAACTCTGGCGCAATTGATTCAGTTGCGCCAGTTGTCCGTCAAAAAGCTGTTCGGCGACTTGATTGGCGGAGACACCGGATTGCATTTTTTTCTGTGCTTCACGTAATAACAAAATGAGATGGACTTCCGGTGAAATGCCTTCAACGGGTTGAGGATACTGGGTTTGCCACTGCTTGAGTAACTGCGTGAATTTGTTCTCACGCAGCTCAGGGCGGAAATGCAGCACTTCATCAGTGAGTACGCCGAGTAGATGTGGGTAAACCGTCATTTGCGGTGTGGCCTCGGCAAGGCGCGCTAATACGGCACGACATAAAGGACTGAGTGCCACAAATCCTGCCTGAGGTGGAAAAGCGTGGCGCAGGCGAGCTGAAAATTCGATACGAGTCAGACGTGTTTGCGGAAAGATTGTCAATGCATGCAGACACTGGCAGGGAATCCACAGGGCTTGCTCTGCGGTAGCTGCGTATTCCTGCTTGCCTAACCGCAATAACACCATGCCTTGCTCGACGAGAATAAGCACGTGTTTCAGCGATTTTTTCCGAGCGGTGATCTGAAGGTAGTCGGTCGTGGCTGAGTCCACTTGAATGGCGTAGTGCATGGCTGGTCTCTCTTTTTCAAACGCGCATAGGTTAACTTGTCCATCGGCAAAAGCCAAATAAACTCGACCATATTCAATTGGTTGCCTTTATTGGGCGTGATTATGATAACAAAAGGATGTGATCGATTTCATCATCATCGCCGAGAATAATGCTATACTGGTCAGACCTGATGGTCTGTTTTCTAACAATAGCTGCGAATACGGGGAAGTGTGCGTAGAATGGGCCAGTTTTTTTCGAATCATATAGTATTATAATGACATCAATCACCGATCCTTATGCAGAGATTCGTCCTTATGAAGACGATGAAATTCCTGCTGCTATCAATCGTCTTATTGAAGACGATGAATTTATTCATGCAATTGTTAAACATCGATTCAAGCACCATGCCGGATGGATACAAATCCTGATGAGTCCTTGGGTCAAAATGTATCTGAAGATCAAATGGCGGAAACTGACTTCTGTTGAGGCCATCCAGCTTGAAGTAAAAAAATACCTTGATCAGACATTAGAGACGACAACCGATGGTGTGACGTATTCCGGTCTGGACAAGCTGGATAAAAATCAGGCTTATCTGTTTGTTTCTAACCATCGTGACATTGCGATGGATCCGGCGCTGGTCAACTATGGCTTGCACATTTCCGGTCATCAAACGGTGAGAATCGCGATTGGAGATAATCTGTTACGTAAACCGTGTGCCACTGAGCTGATGAAACTGAATAAAAGCTTTATCGTCAAGCGCTCAGCCAAAGGGCCACGCGAGATGATGAAAGCGCTGGCAACGCTCTCCGGTTATATCAAAAGTTCGTTGGATACGGGTCATTCTATCTGGATTGCCCAGCGTGAAGGGCGGGCAAAAGACGGCAACGACTTTACGGATCCGGCCATTCTGAAGATGTTTCATGTGGAAGGGCGCAGTAAAAAAATTGATTTTGCCACGTATGCCAAGTCGCTGAAAATCGTGCCGGTGGCGATTGCGTACGAAAATGATCCCTGTGATTTGGCTAAAGCCAGAGAGCTGTACGAAAAAGCGACACTGGGCGCTTATGAAAAGAGAGAATTTGAAGATATTGAGAGTATCATTCAAGGGATTGTGGGCGAAAAAGGGCGCATTCATGTGACATTTGGTGACGTGATCGACCAAGATTTCGCAACACCGGATGCACTGGCAGAAGAGATTGATCGGCAGATTCATCAACATTATCAGTTGTTTCCAATCAATTTACTGGCTGCCGGATGTGAAGGCGATGACGTAACACCTGCAACCCGAGAGATTCTAAAGCAAAAGCTCGCGAGTTTGCCGGAAGGTGCGCATGAATATCTGCTCGCCAGTTATGCCAACCCGGTGAAAAACAAGCCACAAGCTTAAGTGAACCATCGAACTGAAGCTGTCTGGCAAAATGAAGTCACTCGGCAAAAAGCTCAGATCATGTTGGTGAGCAAACCGGAATTGAGAAAGCCAGAATTGATAAAGCAATAAACTGATAATTTACCGTAGCAAGGTTATCTTGCTACGGCACCGCCTAATGTTAAATTCTTCGGCCACTTTTTGATGGTGTTTCCCCCCAGATAGATATTTCCTTTCACCGTCATTGTTTCCGGAAATGCATGGATTCCTGAGCCGCCAATATATAAATTCCCTTCCACAATCAGGCCATCGGGAAGTTCCGTCAGTGGGGTTCGAATGACACTCAAGTCACCTTTGACTCTGAGTCTGGCGGGCAGCTTTTCTAATGGTGTATCGGTAAAATTGAGATAACCACCGACCCGGACACCGCGTGACCAACGTTTAATTTGGGAGCCGAGTAAATTGGCATAGCCTTTAATCTTTATGCCGGGAGGTACCGTTGCCAATTGGCAGTTGGTCGCAATCAGCGCTCCCTGAATATCAATGTCTCTTGGCAGCGTACGAATCGGGGTTCGGGAAATATTCAGATCGCGTTTAATCACCATACCGGATGGCAATTCAGTGAATGGTTTGCCGCTGAGATCCAAATTGCCATAGTTATCCAGATAATTGAGGATCTGATAATGATTTAGCCCTTGAGCAGTGGCGATTTGAGCAAAGCTGACGGCCAGTAATCCGAGAAACAGCGTCAGAAGCGAACGCACTGTATATCTACATATAAACATGTTGAACATAAAAACGCTGAATATAAACGGTGGATAGATGCAGTATGGCGGATCGATGCATGGCTTGCAATGCTGAGGCGTGGGTTAAACATCACGGTAAAAGATGTACAGCGGAGCGACATCGGATGGTTTGTTATGAGACAGATATCGGACGATAAATACAAAAAACAGACCACAGACACAAGGTATTTATGTCGGTGGTCAAAACTCACAGAACCCTAAATGGTTCTGTGATTGGTATTCATCGATGTGGGATGAGACGAACGGTTTATCCGCGGATCAGAGAGCGGGATTTAAGTTCAAAAATCAGTTTTTCGGCACTGACTTCGAACTGAAAACGGGCATGGAGTTCTTGTGCGTCGTCAGTGATTGGCGTGGTTTCATATTTCACATCAGCGCAGACTTGTTTCGCGAGTGCAATGTATTTGTCAAGTTCAGCCTGAAGTGCTGCCGCGCCATTTGCGATTACAGTGACTTCTGCAACATCGTCACCTTCTTTGATGATGTAGCCGATTTCACCGAATGTTCCGCAGGCTTCGCAGATTTCGTTTTCCATATTGTCATTTGTATTCATAAAGTTACCCCATTAGTCAGGAACTGATACTCGAATGTTCTGATTGTGTGATTGACACACGATTGCCCGAGTATATACCTGAATCACCGCCAACAAGTTGATTTATCACAATGGATAATCGCCATTGTATGAAGATTGTTCAGTAACACGTTGATTTTGTGTAACAATTGGGGATTATGAGATTGAATAAATATTTATATGTGATTGAACTCCCATAATCATCAGGATTCATGCCAAGGGGATAACAGAATTCGGGCGATATCATTGTTCCTCTCAATAGATCTGAGATGATGACCACTATATTCAGGCGCTATCATATCTGGGCGCTGGATTGAACACCATTCTATTCCAATTTGGTGACCTGATCGGAGAGAGTCAGGTGACGATATCAGCACATCAATGTGAGTCTTTGTTTGATTTGCAGGGTGGCTCAGAATGTAACCTGAGGGTCGCTTGGGTGGTGTTCATTCATTTTTGATTGAATGTTGGGACTCCGATATTGCTTGAGCAAGCAGAGAAGCAATTTGACTTCCCATATTTTTTGCATGGATCATCGGTGAAATGCCTCTTACCTTGGCATCACGTGCTGACGAAAAGGTGGGGCTCACCTCATTTTAAGAGAGTCATATTATGCCTAAGCGTAGCAGAGAAGAAACAGAAATCACGATTCAGACAATTTTGGATGCTGTCGTTTATCAGGTGCTGAACCTTGGCTATGACCGCATGTCATACACAACACTCAGCCAACAGACGGGGATCTCCCGGACAGGGATCAGTCACCATTTCCCTAAAAAGACGGATTTTGCCACGGCATTGAATAGCCAGATTTTCCTGCTTTTTACTTCCTATCTGGAGTTGGAACATGGCGTTGCTGCATTCCGTCGCAGCTGGATGCAGGCATTGGAACACAGTCAATTCGTCGCTATTTTAAGGTTTCTCTTCCACCACATTATTTCTGCTGAGCGTTCTGTCGATGTTTCCCGGCAAGGGTTAGAACGCATGTACCATCTGATAGAAGAGAAATTGGGAACCGATGCGGATAAAGAGCTGGAATGGCTGCTGGGGAAATCACTTGTGGCGATGAGCAATCATGAACTGCTGGAACCAGAAGCGGTTTAATCTAAGTGATGTGTCTGGGTGAATCATCTGGGCGATGAATGAAAAGGGCTGCAAATGCAGCCCTTTGGTTTGTTTGCCGGTTGTGAATCATGTCACCGTCATGGTTACATCAGGACGATATGGATTCATCCGTCAACGTTAATGGAAAAAATCGACCTGATGTTTCAGGTGCTCTGCCAGAGATTGCAGTGATGAAGCGCTCTCGGCTGTTTTCGCATTGGTTTGTTGGCCTTGTTGGTTCAATTGACTAATTTCTGTCGCACTTTGGGCAACATCGGCGGAAACTTGTGCCTGTTGCTCTGCCGTTGTTGCAATGGTCTGGGCTTGAGAAGCAATGGAATGAATCTGCTGAGCAATCGTTTCGAGTGATGTCCCGGCATTTTGAGACTTACTCAGCATGTTATCCGCATGGTGTTGACTATGCTGCATCAACTGGACGGCATTTTGGGTGGAATGTCTGAGCTTGTCGATAATGGTCACGACACTCTGAACCGACGTCTGCGTTCTTTGAGCCAATGTTCGGACTTCGTCCGCAACGACAGCAAAACCACGCCCTTGATCTCCGGCTCGTGCAGCTTCGATTGCTGCATTGAGGGCCAGCAGGTTAGTCTGTTCAGCAATGGCGTCGATCATTTCCGTCACGGTTTGAATACTTTCACTGTCGGTTCTGAGCTGATCGATAGCCTGAGAGGATTGTGCCAACTGGTCATTCAACTGGGCCACATCAATACATACATCTTCCACTAAGTTCAGACCAGATTGTGTATTATCGTTGGCTTGTCGGACATTATCGGCAATCGCTTCAACCTGCATGGCGACGTCTTTGGCAGAGGTTGCCATTTCTTCAATGGCCGTGACGACTTGTTCAACCTGTTCATGTTGACGTTCAGACTGGGTTAATCCGATATTGGCGTCACTGAGCACACTTGCTGACTGCGCCTGAACCTGATCACTGGTGGTGCTGATATTACCAACCAAGTGATTCAGTTGAGTCATCATGGCTGCTGCACTATTGTACAGCCGGAGGATTTCATTCTTGGTTTCTTTGGCAGCCGTTTTGATGCTCAGGCTGATTTCCCCTTGTCCCAGCCGTTCCATAATATGGCTTAAATTGATCAGTGGTTTAATGGTATGACTGAGAAATAGTGCAATGATGACAAAGGTTGCACCGCCGACCAGCGATGAAATCAGGACAATTAATCTCAGGAGTTCCTGACTGCCTTCGGTGATTTCATCAATATAGGTGCCACCAAGGAGTTTCCATTCCCAGCCGGGAACATCGGTATAAACAAGATAGCGTTCCTGTGAGTCACCATGAGCGGATTGATAATAGCGAATCAACCCTTCATTGTGTTGGAAAATATCATCGAAGATAGGATTACCGTCGGCATCTCTTTCGGCAAGTATCGAGTCCGCTTGCATATTGTCACTGCCGAGCAGGTATTTGCCTTGGGCATGCTCACGGGCATCTACAACCATGGTACTACCGGTTCGACCCCATTTGACATGATTGAGATTGCGCAAGAGTTTGGTGGTTGCTTTTTCAACAGGAACCCCGATAAATGAAATGGCGACAACCTGCTGCTGCTGATTTTTGATCGGATTATAGTAAGTGAGATAGTGGGTTCCGAACAGGCTTACTTGGGCATAATAGGGTTCACCACGGCTGAGTTTTTCATATCCCGGGTGTGATTGCCCCAGCAGCGTCCCGACTGCACGAGTGCCTTGTTTATTTTTCAATGAGGTCGAAACTCGCACCCAGTCTTGACCTGTCGGGAGAAACAACGTGGCAATGGCACCGGTATCTCGTGTGAATTGATCGACAATATTTGTTGATCCAATGACGCTTCTCCCATTGATAGTGACATCCGCCACTGGATATCCGTGGAAATCAACCACGTTATCCTGCCATGTCAATCCTTTCAGATAGCTGTGCTGAAAAGTGGATTCCAATGTTTTGCTGGTATCAAGATAAGTAAAAAACTGTTGTGATATTGATTGGGCGATCCCCTCGACTTTGGATTGGTGATCGGCCAGTGTTGAGTTTAAAAGAATACTCGCGGCACTGCGGTATACGAGTAATGCGATGGTTGAAAAAGAGATGATTAAGCAAAAGAGCATGATTACTCGTAGTTGAGTGTTAATACTCTTATTTTCGTAATAACGAATCATAGGCGTCCTATATTTAAAATGAATGGTTTAACGTCTATATAGATTTATTTTGAATTAATTAACTCACTGCCGGGCAATATTGCGTGATTCGAGTCAGTAGCACATTGATTTGGATTAACAATTGAGGTTGTTTGTGTAGAAAATTTAGATGATTGACATGATCGCGTCATATTGGTGTATTTTCGTGCACGATAGCTGTTATTTTTTGTTATTTTTTTGAACGAAGATCACGTGATATGGATGAGAATTCAGCGCTTAGCGCTGAATTCGTGATGAAAGGAATGCGTTTTTAACCTGATTTTTCGGTATCAGGGATAGCAGGATTTGTCTGTGATTTGGTGTTTAAGACTTCAGATGTTGACGGAGTTCGTGAATATGTGCTGCCCCGATGCCACAGCAGCCACCGATCAGTGAGGCCCCCTGACGACACCATTTTTCTGCCCACGTGACATAAGCCGGCGGTGTCATATCTGCTCTGATTTCGTCAATCTCTTCATTGGCTGCCGCATCTTTTTTCTGCGGGGCAAATGCATTGGCATAGGCACCAAGCTGAATGTGGCTTTTGCCGAGTTCAGCCAGCGTGTGGCGCGCTACATCAATCGCATCTTCGATTGTTTCCGGCTGGCAGCAGTTGAACAGAATTGCCTGAACATCCTGCTCGGCCATGGCCTGTACCGCTTGCGCTACGGTTTCACCGGAACGAATCGCTGGCTGTTCGACAGGCTCTGCATCTTCCAATGTAAACGAAACCCAGACTGGTTTTGCCTGGTCGCTGAAACGGTCAATTGATGCTTTGATCGCTGTTGCTTCAGCAATCAGGCTTTGGGTTTCGATCATCCAAAAATCAACAAAAGCGTCGAGTCCTTGAATGAGTGGTGCTGCGATTTCATCTACCCGATTCGCTTCATATAAATCAGGGCGATAAGAGCCGAATAACGGTGGAAGAGAGCCGGCCACGCGGGCGTGAGTTTGTGTCGCCTCAACAGCCTGACGCGCCATTTGTCCGGCTTTTTGTGCCAGTGTCAGCGCTTCATGGTTAAATCGGGTTTCACCGATATGAAAGGGCACTAAGGCGTAGCTGTTAGTGGTAATCACTTCTGAGCCACTACGGATAAAGACTTCATGTGCCTGTTGGACAATCTCCGGTGTTTCAATCAAAGCAAGGGCAGACCATTCGGGTTGGCGAAAGGGCGCTCCGAGACGTTCCAGCTCTCGGCTCATTCCGCCGTCGAGGATGGTGACTTGATGTTCTGACATGAGATACCTCTGTATTGATTACTGTCCAAGAAAAGTTTAATGCACGTCTAGCAGTGTAGATGTCCGTGAGCAGTTTAGCGTAATCGGGTCGGGATGCAATAGATTCTGTGATTTTCCGGTTTTGGCGTAAAGAGAATGAATTCTAGAAAGTTGATATGTATCAAGGTATAAACTTTGCCATATTTTAGCCATAGCATATAGTTTCTTAAGGGGATCGATCACTATCTAAGGAAAGGTATGGCTGCAACAGAACAGGAAGTATCATTCGATCGGAGTGAACTGATCATTACCAAAACCGATCTGCAAGGCAAAATCACCTATGCCAACCGGACATTCATGCGCGTTGCAAACTACGCAGAAGCTGAGTTACTTGGTCAAGATCATAATCTGATCCGTCATCCTTCCATGCCGCGAGGTGTCTTTTATGGTTTATGGCACGCTTTAAAATCAGGAGAAGAGTTTTTTGGTTTTGTGAAAAACTATACCTCAGATAAAAATTACTACTGGGTGTTTGCCAATATTACGCCTGATCGAATTGGTGGTGATGTCGCGGGTTTTTACTCAGTACGTCGGGTCGCGCCTAAAGGTGCGGTGCAAATGATAGAAGGAATTTATCAGAAAATGCGCGAAATGGAGCAGACAACCGAAAGACAACAAGCTCCTGAAGCCTCGTGGCAGTGGATGGTTAACTTAATCCATCAGCAACATCAGATGGGATATGAAGAGTACATCATCGACCTTTACCAGAAACATCGTTCAGATTAAAAGGAGTGAATGATGCGTAGTACGAGTCAGGTCAGTCATAATATTTTATTTCTGCGTCAGAAATTTTTGATTATCTGTTCAGTGTTCACCATCGTTATTATTGGATTATCGATTGCCAATGTTTTCGATCACGGTTTTAACTATTTCAATGTTCTCTTACCATTATTTACCATTGTCTTTTCGGCTTATGCTTATTGGGATCAGTTGCAGCCCTTAATGGTGCTGAACCGGATTCGTGATGCTTTGAATGATGCCAGAAAAGGCAATGTTCATATTCGAATTACCGATACCAAAGGGCTGGGAGAAGTCGGCCATGTCGCATGGGCGTTGAATGACTTTCTCGATATTGTTGAGACAAACTTTAAAGAGTTGTCGAATACTTTTCAGCGTACAAGTCACGGTGAGTTTTACCGGCGCGGATTGGTAGACGGTATGCCGGGTGAGTTTGCTGAAACGATGCGCAGTATCAATGAAGCCATTGAATCGATGCAGCAAGCACATGTGTTTTCGCGGAAAAACCGCTTAAAAAGTGAATTGCATCACCTCAATACAACCAACTTGATCGTTAATCTAAAAAATAATCAGGAAGAATTGGTAACGTTATCGAATCAGATGGATGATGTACTGATCATTGCGACAGAGAGCCGCGATGGTGCGGAACAGAGTCGTGAAGTGGTGGGAGATATCCGTCATGCGCTTGATGATGTGAATGCCCGGATGGTAACAATGGAACAAACGGCACAAATCTTGGGTAAAGAAAGCACTCGAATTGCGGATATGATCAAAGTCATTAGCGGGATTGCCGAACAGACGAATTTACTGGCCTTAAATGCTGCCATTGAAGCTGCCCGGGCTGGTGAGGTCGGACGTGGTTTTGCCGTGGTTGCCGATGAAGTCCGTTCACTGGCTGATCGCACCAGACGCTCAACCGCGGATATCAGTGAGATTATTAACTCGCTGACGGGGCCGATTGAAGAGATGGTGTCCCAGACTCTGGCCGTCGGGCAACAGATGAAAAGTGTCGGGGATGAAGTGACTAATTTTCATAGTAACTTTGACAAGGTTGCCAATGCATCACAGCAGACCATTTCTTTAATGAATCAGGCCAAAGACTGCTCTTTTGCATCGCTGATTAAACTGGATCATGTCATTTATAAACAAAATGGCTATATCGCGCTGGAATCAAACGGAGAAGGTACTGAAGCTAAAGAAGTGCAGGTTGATCATTTCAATTGCCGAATGGGGAAATGGTATTACGAAGGTGAAGGTCGTGAGGCGTTCAGTCAGACAACGGCCTATCGCCGTTTAGAAGAACACCATCAAGCTGTGCATCAAAACATGCAGCAAGCACTGGTATTAGTGCGTGAAGACTGGCTAACCGATGATGATGCTTTGAAGCGTTTGATTGCTGTGGTTGATCAAGCCGAGCGAGCCAGTAATCGCGTGATCGAATATATTTCTGAAATGGTTAGAGAAAAATACCATCATCAATAGCGGATGTTGCGTGAGTCCGCTGTCGTATTGCCATATGATATAAAAACAAGAAAGACCCGACCGGGTCTTTCTTGTTATTTGTCTCTGGTTGTCGATGTTACTCTGCCTGCTGAGCATCCGTCTGCGGCATATGAACAGAGACGACAAACATGGTATGAAAATACCCATTAGTGGACTTTATTTAAATCAACCAGTGGTTTTCTCACCCGTTTGACGCTGTGCTTGCCCTGAATGTCTGCCACGGTGGCTAAAGCCTGTTTCACTTCTCCGCTGTTCCGTAAAACGGTGTAGGTCACGTCAAAATGTTTGGATGCACCCGCCTCAATTTTAGGCACTAACCCCAGCGGACGTTGATACTTGGTGTTATACGCATAACTGGTACCCGGTTCGATCCCAGTAACATAGCCTTGTTGCAATGTATCGGTGTTTTTCCAGATGGTCAGCACCGGCAGTTGTTTGATGTTATATCCAACCGAGACACCCAGATCACCAGCCTGATTATGCAGCACAGCCAGCGTATTGCCCTGTTGATCTCCGATTGGCTTCAAATTATAAACCATCTCATCATAGCCTTTGGTTGGGCCAAGGTAGGTTTGCCAGTCTTTCAGACCTTTTCTCGCATAATCGTTGAAAGGCGAAATTTCACTGGCGGCCGCAGTAATTTTGGCACCTTTTTCAAGAATCGGACGACCAAAGTTAGAGTGGTAAATGATCTGATATTCATCTGCATAATCGGCTTTATTGGTCAGCGTGTCATGGACGGCGAACTGGTTGCTGCCGGGGGTCACTGAGAATGACGTGAGCGTGACTAACGCCGCTTTTTTAAAGGTTCTTTCAGAGACTTCACCTTCGACAGTAATGGTATAAGGCGGTTGATCGTCAATGGTCACTTTGACTGTCGAAGCCGGGGTATTTTGCAGGCGGCCATGCAAACTGAGTAACTGGCCGTTATCATCGACACCCGGGTGACCGGTCCATTCATAACCGCAGCGCACCATCATCTCATTGAAACCATCTAACCAGCCCAGCCCGTTGCGGCTTTCCAGATCGATAAAGGCAGGGTTGACGATTTCTTTGACCGGAGAATCCCAGCCGAGAATACGTTTGCCATCTTTTTTAACGTTGAATATCCCCATCCCACGGGTAGGCACTAAGGTAATTTCCAGTTCACCGTTGTTAATCACTAAAGTCTCGACCCCCATCTGTTTACCGCCATGTAACTGACGTTTTTCGATGGAGAAGGGTTGCTGAATCCCCAAGTCTTTATTGGTGACTTTCCACGCACCGACATCAATGTTGGCAGTGGCATCAGTCAGCACATATTGTGCAGCATTCACCAGACCGGGGGCAGCGATAAGTAGGGCAGCGACGAGAGGTTTAATCTTCATGACGTTTGATTCCTTGTTAGTGAGTTTGATTTATTGTTTTACTGAATCGATTCAGCTAATAAAATACAAACTCATCATTCAGGATCAAATGCAAATCGGTGAAGGTGTGAGCTAATGCTGATGTTTGACAGTATGCGGACTGATTTCTGATTGATGAATCACGTTCAGCTGTTGGGGGGATTATTGAGCGGTTTTTTGTGCTCACAATAAGATGAGTGAGAATGGTAGTTGTGGTTTCGTGTCCTCAAGCCCCGTTAATCCGCGCTAAACAAACCCGTTCTGCCAGTGTTCTCAATTGTTGCACTCTCCCTTCAAGATAAGCCAGTTCTTCTGCGGTGATTTCATAATGCTCTGAATAACGGGCTTCGATATAGGCGCGCTGCAGGCGGCGGAAACAGCGACGGTGGAATTTATTGTCGAGTGGGAAAATCGCCTTAAACTCTGGCTCGATTTGCGCGCACAGTTTACTCAGCTTTTCGATATTGTGGGATTTGGGTAAGTAGTTGGTACATGTGAGTAATACACAAGCGAGGAATCTTTCCGTGGCTTGATGTAAATCGAAAGCCGCAAGGTTAATCATGTCGTCTTCTGATTGATGGTAATGGTATGTTTTCACATAATCACGACCCGCTTTTAACCACTGTGTATAATGCTTGCGCGCAATTTCCCGTTTCTCAGCCTCGGTTAAATCTCCCGGCTCAATCAGCGGTTTCGGTGTTGCGGCAAACAGTTCAATCCCTTCTTCACGGATATCCTTAAAAAAATAGTGACCTTGTTGCAATCGTTCATTCACTTCCTGCAAATCATGAACAATCAAACCAAGCGGTGCCGATTTCACTTTGCGATCAATTTGCTCTTCCGCCCGCTGCCAGACCACATAATCTTCCACCAAGGCGGCTTTGTTGACGATCACCAGAACATCGTAATCGCTGATGTAACCATTGACCGGATCGCTGACCCAGTTCCCTTTGGCATGGCTACCGAACAGAATGATTTTCAGGATGCGAAACTCGCTTTTACTCCCCGTTTTACCTTCGAGATAATCGTCCAGCGTATCACGCAGAATGGTCGAGATCGTCGCAAGCTCTTGCTGTTTAAATTCAGGCAGGTGATCGAGAGATGTTTTCATAAAACGTGCTTCGCTTTGGTGGACAACATAGCTATAGCATAAAAGAAGCGTTCAGTAAAAAACACTGTTTATCATGGTATTAGCATTGTGGGCGGATAAAATGCGACGCGGTTCTTTTTTATTTCTGTCCCCGATGACTCCTTTGTTGTCTAAAGCCGAGAACCGTTATTTTGTCAATTGAAGCGATTTGTTTTACCGTCATTGCTGACACTAATTCTTAATTATCTATTCGCCTCAAGTACCATTCTTGTTTCTCTGTACAGCTTACCTTTGTGCTCGTACTCAAAATTATCCTGTCGTTTAAAACCGAATGATTCATACAAGTGAATAGCGATTTCGTTCTCTAATTCTGCACTGGTATACAGTCTAACATTGCCGAATTTTGCATTAAAAAACGCCAAGAACACTTTAAGTGATTCTTTTCCGTATCCCTTTCCTTGGTATTCACTACCAATCATAAACCGACTCATTGACCACCCATTAATTTCTTTATCGAAATCAAAGAGAATAAAGCCAATGAATTTCTCGTCATCATAGATGCCCAAGGGATACAAATGTGGCTCATATGCTGCTTCGACCAAAGAAACAATATTAGGTGCTACGTAATTCTGTTGATCTGAATTAACTTTCAAATCAACACATTCTTGATAATTTGAACGGTCTATTTCTTTTAACAGGATATTCATTCTCTACTTCTATTTTGAATAATTGGGTAATACTCGACCACAGGCTGTAGACCATAGCAGGGGCGGCAAAAAGTGAAGCGAGGAACGAGCGTAGCTTTTTGACGTCCCTTGACTGTGATGATGATGCACTACTCTTTAACGTATACGGCCAAATATGTAGTAGTGCCTTGCCCTATACCCAAACAACCTGGTTGTGACACTTGAAACACCGAATGGAATTTATACCCTTCTGATGACCTAGACTCTAATAGTTTTTCAAAATTCGCAATTGCCTTATTTGAAAACTCTGCCCCAATTGATTCGACTTTATATTTCATTACTTTTTCTCCATGTTGATATTAGTAAGATCAATGCCACCGTTTCCGCTTTTGCATCTGTTAAGTCGCTTAATAGTTAAAAACAGACCTTTTAATACTCCGTGCTGGCGAATGGCCAACTCACTATAGTGAGAACAGCTTGGCTCGAATACACATCTTGCCCTCAAAGAGGCTGGCGCAATTATTCTATATTTTCTTAGGAAGAGAATAGCCCACCTCTTGAGCCCTTTTTTCGTTGGTAACGGTAAAGAAGCAATTTCAGTATCAAGAGCAGTTGTACCTGTAAGTGCTCTCTCAACACTTGGTCTTAACTTCTCATCGACGTTTATTTCAAAAATATCCATGTGATTTCCATATTTGTGCATAACGCTCTTGCTGAACAGCTGTTGGCAATTTACCGATCAACTACCGCTAGAAAGTCTTCTATTGGAATTTCACGGTTTTCAACGGATTTAGAAGACAGCTTGTAATGCGTTTGTTTTTGTAAAGAACCAAAATCAACAACACTATCAATCAGATCTTGAATAGATACAGAAAAGTCTTCACATACTCTTGCTTGAATAAATGCAACCATAACAACTCCTGATTCTCAATTGATTGCTAACGCCGCGAACAGTGTCGCTTTCACCAATGTTGCAACAACAAAAAACCTTTAAACAATAAACACCCAAACGTTAAGCGTCCATTGATTTACCTTGTTATGTTTCTGGCTCGAAAATGTGCATTTCAAGACCTATTGGATTTTTGTCTTCTGACTGTTTAATCAATGAAATAACTCTCGGTTTAGAGATACCAATAATTCGATTATCTTTTTTATACTCTATACCAATGCCAATAAACCGAAATGAATCATCTAAAGAATCTTTCAATTTTTTACCCTTAGCAAATTGATACATAGCACCACCACTCATACCTTCTGGGCTTGGACCTGTTGTAACCTTTCCTTTATATTTAAGTTCTGCATTTTTTCGGTCATATACGCCTGTTATATTTAAGGCATTCAGACCTTTAAATTTAGAGTCAATGGTAAAGTACTTAGCCGACTTGAAGTACATCTGACCATCTTCCTCCGTAACGTATTGTTGTTTTAAGCCTTCCGAAGATTTAGAACTATGGACTTTTTTAGCCTTGCACATACTGGATGGGAAACCAGTCCAAGAAAAATGATTTTTTTCAAACCCACTAAGTTTATCTTCATTTAGATTGAAATAGTTTTTCCCGTCCAGAACTACGTTAAAACAGTCAATGACTATTAAGTCATCATCTTTATAGACTGCGTATGATGAGGCTATTTCAGTTAGTTGAAAGAACTGACCATCAGTTTGAAAAAAGTAGAACTGATCTAGACTAGAACAGCCATCAAGTGCATGAGCTGCCATGAGAATATAGTGGCGTCCATTGTATCGAGCTAGCGTTGCAGTAGACGAGAATTGATACCCACCTAATTCATCTTGAATATACAAAGGAATTACAAACCTTTGAGCCTGACGCTCAAAATCATTTGATTGATATGTAAAATTATTACTCATTACTATCCCTTAATTTGAGCAAAAACACTTTGAAACATAACAGCTTATTATACAGAACCACTCTACGAGAATACTTCTGTATAACTTACCGCTCCTTGATGAGATTTCCATCCTAATTACATGAAAATACAGATAAAATACCAGTAAAAAATATCACTACGTCAGGAACCATAGTACAACGCTGTCTAATTTGCTCACAAATGATTGACTAACATTCCCACCACCATATATACCTCGGATAAGCGCCATTAGTTCGTGAATAAGCACTTAAACACAGTAAATATCATTGAATAGGTTGCTGAAAATCGCCAGAAAAAATTGACACAAACATGACATTTTTTGATGCATATAGGTTTTGTACAAAATTGCAGCGTTTTGATCATCAGGAAATTGTTTTTTTACTACCTCGTTCCCACGCTCCGCGTGGGAATGCATACCTGACTTAGAAGTGGCACGCAAAGTTCAGCGTTTGTACCACCCCCGGTTATCATCCAGTGCATCATCCGCAATAAGCGATCAGTTTTGGCAGGAAGGCGTACACCCTGAATGAATACAAAGTGATGAAATGATGCATCAGAAGGTTGAATCGATTCACCAAAACCCTGTTGAAATAGGCTCGGTCGATAAAGTGACTCACTGGCGTTATTTCAGTGCTCGTCATTATGAAGGTGAGACAGGACGAATTGATATCTGCCAATCATGATAATTTTGGACTCGGTATGTATTCCCACGGAGGACGTGCTCAGGTGCGTACAGTCCTGTATATGGCCATGATGTCTGCAATGCAGTCTAACCCTGTTTTTAAATCGACATATCAACGTTTACTTGAAGCAGGAAAACCAAAGAAAGTGGCGATAATTGCCTGCGTCAGAAAGATGGTTGTGATCCTGAATTCAATGCTAAGAGACAGCACTATGTGGGATGCGAACATGGCGAAAAATTAACGATTGACGCCGTACTCGCTTATGTGGACTCCCTATTTGCAACAACAAATTTTGCTTTATGATATTTGCTTGCTTATGTACGAGTTCTATATGAGGCACTACCTCGACTCAAAGACAATTTCGTTGCTCAGGGTGCAATCCTTGTTAGCGAGATTAACATCTCAAACGAGTATTCTGCGTCACCTGATTTAATCTTCATTTAGCGTTTTTGATGTTGAAAATTAAATTGCTTGATAATCGGTACCATTTTTTATTAACGCGAATGCAGCTCTAACATTTTTATTGGCTAATGCTACCGCTGCACACTTTTTACCACGTCTATCTATCAGATTTTTTAGCCAGTTTTCTTTGTCTTAGGATGACGTCTATTTACTTGCTGGACAACTGACATTGCCCCCGTAATGAGCAAGCGCCTTAAACTGGTATTCTTACGTTTACCTATTGTGCCAAGCTTCACTTTACCACCCGAACTATGCTGTATAGGCGTAGACCAATACATGCGGACACATCTCGACCTTGCTTAAACTCACCAAATTCTTCGTTAGAAATATTTATATAAAGGTAGATAGCATTTAGAAAACCAATGCCTTCTATTTTTAATAATTTACGACAATCTGGTGTATTTGATATCCAATCCTCCAAAGCTCGATTATAGCGATTCAGTGTCAGGCTTACATGTTGATATAGCTCTAATGATTGACTCAACATATCTCGAAAAATAGAGTTAAATCCATTTTCAGCATCTTCTAAAACTGACTCAATAGATGAAATTAACTGACTTTCACCACGACCTACCGAAATATTAAACTCTCGAAGCAGACCACCAAGTTGATTTTTCAGTGCTGTTTTTTGTTTGATACACTGTTCACGCAAATGAAGTATTGCTTGCGCTTGCTGTTGATGCGGTGTTTTACTACTTACGAAGTTAATATCAGGTAACAAACTCGCTTGAACTATTGCTAATGCATCATTCTTATCAGTTTTTTGATTTTGACGTATCGCCATCACTCAGCGTGTAGATATCAATTTAACCTCATGCCCAACTGAGCGACAATACTGGGCCCAATAATTGGAACCACTGCACGACTCAAACACGACGGTACTCGGCGCTTGTTGAAGTAAAAACTCACTAAATTGCTGAGGTGTCAGCTCTTTATTGGACTGCACCTTTTTACTTGTGTAAATACACACTTGAATAGCTTTAGTGCCTAAATCAACCCCGATAACTGTCGTATTCATCGTTCTCTCCCAGACTAAATTAGCTCCCCCTTAAGGTTGGCCACGGATTAGAGCGGGAGTCCAATTATCTTGTTAGTTGCGTTCTTGCCACTCCGAACGCAACACCCCATATTTCATTGAATCGTAATACTCGCCTTCATAATAACGTACTTTTCTTAGCCTTGCTTCTTGTTGAAAACCCAACTTCAGCGCCAGAGACATCATGCGCGGATTACCTGACCATGTTGTCAAACCGACCCTTTCGATTGTGTTATTTTTGAACAAGTATGATATCCATTGAGGAAGAGCCAAAGCAGCGATACCTTGCCCCCAGAATTTTGAATCGTAGATTACCACACCAGCTTCAAGCCAACGAGTTTCTTCGCATTCCCAATAACAGTTGACTGTCCCTATCGGAGTATCATCGACAGTAATTAACTGTAAATCTGAGCCGATTAACAACCGTTGAAACGAAGACTTTTCAAACTGCTTTAATGAAGGGTGAGAATAAGGGAAATATGGACCATTAAACTGAGTCCATGCGTCGTTTGAAGTTACCAAAGCATGGATTGATTCCAATTCATTTGATTTTGCTGGTCTAATACTTATTCGTTTTTCTTCCACGATACTTCCCTGTTCTTTGAAGCAAACTAACGTTGCAAATAACCGGATCGAATGGAGCGCAGCGGAATTAGCATCCGAGTTAATTTGCTTTGTTATACGCCATCGCTGGCTGTAACTTAGCCGACATTATGGCACCTGTATTGTTGATATAGGTGAGTATTCGATAGGATTAAGAATACGGCCTGTTGCTTGAAGAACAGGTTCACCAATATCAAGATTCATTTTTTTCTTAATATCTATCCACCCTTGATCTGCAAGAAACGCATAACGCTAAGCTAAGTGGCTGCAAACACCACACTAAACCTAAAATTACCACCGTAAACACATAAAACTGATTTGAACGAAAGCCGCCACGCGTTTGCAGTCCGTCTTGAGCGACTTGTATGTAAATCCCCCAACGGTCTTCTAATACACACAACCATTAAACTCAATGACTTGTTCGCTTAAGGCACAACTATCATTGTAAGACTTCACCATACCTCCACGGTAAACAAACTGCTTCCAATTTTTCTGCTGCTCATCGAAGTAATGAATTGGCAACAATAACTCGGAATACCCTGAGTTTTTATAAACATCCGGCTCATAAGCAAAGAGAAAAGAGTGAGTTACCCCAAAAGACTCTAAATATCGATCAAGTTCTTTCACGATAATTTTAGCTAAACCTAGGCCACGCTTGCTAGGTATGACGGCTATGCCACCGATTATACCCGCTTTGAAATTTGTTGAGCCCTGATTCATTAAACGACTATAAGCGAAGCCAGTGGCAATAATTTGGCTCTCATCTTCAACAAGAATAGCGCAAACAAATTCTGAATTTAGAAGGAGCCTAGAACTCTCACCAAATACCAAGTTTAAATGAGTATTCAGCGTGGCCTCATAAGCTTTAATCTCTGCATTTTCTATAACTGATACTTTCAAAGTTAGCTCCATTCACATAACGTCGCGGTGCAACGCTTTGCTAGATTGTATTTTTAGCCGCTACAGCATTTACAATACTCTGACAAACAGGATTTATGATGCTTTTTTCGATTTCGGTTTTCCATGATTCATAATCTGAGATTTCTGATCCATAGTCATGCTCTATACACAACTGTATGAAGCAATCTATTCGGTCAATTTCTCTTGCAACAGCGCCGTTTATAGTGCTTTTATTTTCAAACTGCTCCCACAGATCGTACAAATTCGAGTACTGGAACTCATTGTATGTAGATAACATACCCAGCATCTTATTAACTTTTGCTTCAGCTGCTTTAGCTTCATCATTTCGCTGCCTAGGTAGCAAGTCACCAATGTATGATTCTGCCAAATCATGAAATAAAAATATTTTTCTTATAGTTTCTTTCGAGTATCTAGAGCAACTTCCTTTCCAAGAGCTTGATACATCATTTGGAGATACCTTTTCTGGCAGAAACATCTCTATTAAAAGTAAACCACCAGCTGTGTGCGACAAGACTGACTCTGGCTTTTCTGTTTTTCTTGAGTGATTTTTAGCAACATCATTCCACCCAGACCTGTCTAATTTCTTAAGAGAATAAAATTTGTAAATCAGATTCTTTATGCTAAATGATTCATCTTCAAAATGCCCTTTTAGCATTTCGCAGTAATCTCTTAATTCAAAGGATTCTGTTACATTAGATATTTTTGTACCGCTTAAGAATTTAGAAATTTTAGCTCTGTATTTGCTTTCAAGACACCCGGCAGCAAGCCTTTTTTGACAAAGTGATAATAAAGTAATGAGCTCAACATCTCTGAGAGGATAAGTGATTTGAGACTCTATTGACCTACTAATCTTATCAATTAATGTATTGAACGTTCTATCGATAGGCACCCCAACACAATCTACATTATTCATAGTCTCTCTAGGATCGTATTCTATGTCCCCATAATATTCTAAGTGAAACCCTCTGTTTAAGTTGTCAAACTCTTTACTATACAGGCAAGCCTCTATATAGGACTCCAGCTCTCCCTCTGCCTCAAGAACTATTAGGCTTATACAAATACTTCTGAATAATAATTTTTTTTCAGGGGAATTTAACTTATGAAAATCCTGCTCTAACGTACTATTTTTATTTTTACTCTTTCTGCCAAGAAGCTGTTCTCGCCATCTAACTAGTTCATTCTTAGCCACTATCTTTTGCTGGCCAGTTCTTACTCTCCCCATCAGGTAACAGATATGTGCTTTTACTCCGAAATCAGAGCCCTCATTTTTAGACAGCTTATTACTATAAGCTCTTATCAGAGTGCTAACTAACTTTCTTTCGTCCTCATGAGAGAAAAGCATTTTCTTACAAAATTTGTTAATTCTGTGAGGGTAAATTCTGGATAGCAACATTTCCATATGACTATCAAAGTCCTTGTAGAACAAATACTCCATAATCCTATAAGCAACCAAATAGTCCACTGCTGATTCAGGCAGCCTCCCAAGAATATCTTTATTTTCACTTAGCGATTTATCTATGACAACCTTATAAGCAACCTTAGAAAGTTCTTCTATTTGTCTATTTAGTTGTCGGTCTCTCCTAAGACGTGGCTGAATCCCCAAGAAAACCTTCTCTATAGAATCCCCGGTGTCAATTTTTTCAGATAGCTCATTTAAGAATTCTATACTTTTATGGAAAGCTGAGAATGTATTATCTGTATCACCTTCCGATTCGACATTCATTCTTATACAAACTGTGTCCTCTTTAAAATCAATTAAAGTACTAACAACATGCCGAATAAGCTGTGTCGCATTATTTAATGCTATCTTCCTGATAGCCCCACCTTTCACGAGATCATGTTCTTTTTTTGAGCCGTCAGCTAGATCTGAAATACCTCTGACCACGACAATTTTGTCTGAATCCATCCTACTGTGAATTGCCGCTAGAACTACCGAGTAAGACTCCATATCGACCGCTAAGATATGTCTGTTTCTTGATTCGATAATCCAACTTTGAAATTCTGGATCGTCAACAAGGTATGGCGTCATGGCAATAGGGCCAAAATGCGTATCAATCTTTTCAGTTAATAAATCTTTCTGATGTAAAACCTCTATGTCCTTGGTATCTAAGCCGTTGATGGAATAGAACGGGGCTGAGGACTGAATCTGGCGATATATCTGATTCGAAATTCCATCTATCTGCAATTCTTTTCCCCCAGATATTAGTTTCCCTTCTTTTATTTTAGTTCTATACATTGGATTATCGGTAGACTTGGCAATTACTACGTCACATAATCTACAGTCATCAGAAATCCTGCCACTTATACCGACCAAAATGAGTAGCTTCGCGGATATTAAGTTCATATACTGGGTGGTTTTAATTCCCGCAATTTCTGGCCCTTGATCATCGATTATTAGCTTAACAAGAGAAACCAATTCCTTCTTGTTTGTCTGTGTCTCTCCAGCATATATTTCTAATTTACTATCATAATTTTTTGGGGTCCATTTGATGTCTGAAAAAAAATCTGAGGATTTGTCTTCTTCCCTCAAAGCAAGTATGAAAGCCACATCATATTTATCAGTCATCTAATTCTCATCCTATAGCTAATGGTATTACATAATCTTATTTTTTAGACTCATATATCCAAGCATGCTTCCGAAAAACTCGGAAATCTAACGCCGCCAGCACGCGCGGCCTTGTAGTGAAGGCGAAGCCACAACGAAAAAGACGTCGCAGTGCCTAGCCTTGTTAAATTTTTATAGCGCCATATGCAACAAAGGATAAGGCTTGCCCTGCCCATCTACTGGTGATCGACCTGCCACTTTAAAGCCAATATGCTGGTAAAAACCTAGCGCCTGTTCATTCTGCTCATTTACATCAACCTTTGATGCTTCCTGCTCTTTGATAGCATGGGCCGCTAACATGGCACCAATGCCTTTGCCACGTGCATCAGGTGAGATGAACAACATCTCAATATTCCCGTCATGTACTCCACAGAATCCCTGAATTTCACCGTTACCGTTTTTAACGCACCTTAAATCAACTGCGTCAAAATACTGTTCTAGAATTAACGGCTTTAACTCCTGTAGATCATCTTCAGCCAGAAAATCATGCGTTGCCCTGACCGACGCTTCCCAGACTTCTATCAGATGAAGGTGATCTGCTTTTTCTACGATCTCAATATTCATCACTAAACCCGATTGAAAATTTAACAGTTATTATACAGAACCACTCTACAGGAATACTTCTGTATAACTTACCGCTCCTTGATGAGATTTCCGTCCTAATCGCATGAAAAAACAAACAAAATACCAGTAAAAACATCACTACATCAGAAATCACAGTACAACGCTGTCTAATTTGCTCATAAATGATTGACTGACGTTCCCACCACCATATACATCTCGGATAAGCGCCATTGGTTCGTAAATAAGCACTTAAACACAGTAAATAGCATTGAATAGGTTAGTGAAAATCGCCAGAAAAAATTGACACAAACATGATATTTTTTGATGCAGATAGGTTTTGTAAAAAATTTCAGCGTTTTGATCATCAAGAGAAATAATACTGCTGTGGTGTGATGTGCGATGACTTTCCTGAGTTCAGAGACTCATTGGCTTTCAAAAGGGTTTCTCCCAATTCAGGTTAGCCACCAAACAAAGAAAATCATTCATGGATGAATGGTTAGGCTTTTCCGGGCAGGACGCCCGTAAAAGTCGGTTCTGGAAAGCGCACACCCAAGCCCAATAAAAAGATTTTCTGGTTCGTCTTTCATCTTTGAAAGATGAACTGGCGCACTGAGTAATGATGTTTCTGAAATTGAGGAACGCAATTGTGCGTCAAAATTCGGTGCCAAAGGCTAGACTAATAAGACTTGTGATATGGATGTTTGGGACGCAATCATATTCATTGATTTCATTAGCATTTTCGGATACACCCCAGTTCCTTTTGATAGATGTCAAAAGGAACCAAAAGCATCTTTTCTGGTTCAGTACGCGTTATCAGGGGTGGATTGATTCGCATCCTGCTCAAGCAATCCTGAAAAATCGTCCATGATTTTTCCCCTGAGTTCAGAGACTCATTGGCTTTCAAAAGGGTTTCTCCCCAACTCAAATTATCCACCAAACAAAGAAAATCATTCATGGATGAATGGTTCGTCTTTCATCTTTGAAAGATGAACTGGCGCACTGAGTAACGATGTCTCTGAAATTGAGGAACGCAATTGTGCGTCAAATTTAGGAGCCGGAGGCGGGGAGAAATAGCAAAAGTGCTTATGCAGCGGTGACGCGTTCAGGATCAGGCAAATGCCAGCCCCAAAACAATGACAGGGGACAAGCGTCCCCTGATTGAAGAAAGGTATTGATTAGGCGTGACGTCGAATCGCCAATAACCCAAACAGAGAAACCAATAGCACGCCACTGACCGAGCCGCCCATTTTTAGTTCCAGAACCGCAGGATCATGGTCTGATGCCCGGTATTGGTCGCGGTATTTAGGGAGGTCGCCTTTATATTTGTTATTGTAATCAAACAGAGAAGACTCAGCCGCATTGATATGCCAGTCGGTGGCATCAATTACGTGCGTTTTCAGACTTGGGCTAATCAAAATATGGTCTAAAGAGCCCACTTCGTCATTGTACGAATAACTCCAGTTGTCAGGATGAATCATACTCACTGCACTGATATAACCGTAGCCATGTGTGATGTCAGCTCCTTGATCGCCAAACTGCGGTTTGCCATTGATGAAAGTATTTCTGGCTGCATGGATGGTTTTGCCATATTTCTCAGGAGTGTAATCGGTCAGTACCAGCAATGGATCTTCTTTGCCGTAGGCATTGAGATCTCCGAGAATGATTTGATGACCCTCGATGGTTTTCAACGCGTCTCCCAGTGCGACGGCAGCGGCAACGCGGAAGTTCTCACATGAGCCTTGGAAATCCGGGTCTTGCTGACCTTGTCCGCCATTTTCAACCGCAGCCGCATCTTCCCAACAGGCTGAGCCTTTGGATTTAAAGTGGTTCACTGCAATGGTGAGTGTTTGCTCGGTGCCGTTGCTGCTACTGACTTTAAATGTCGGGGCGAGGGTATCACGCTGATAGTTTTTACCATCTTCAATCATATTGCCGTCTTTGTCATACACAGCAGGTGCTTGTTGCGATGGCATATGAATGATACGTGGCGTGGTTAAAGAGACATGTTGATTGCGGTAGATAAGGCCTGTGGTAATCGCATCGGTGCCGACAGTATCCCGTGAATCGATGGTGCCGTCCTGATTGCTGTCTATCGTCACATAATGGTAGCGGTTTTCCGGTTTGTCTATCTGTTGATTGAGCTGCTCGACCAACTGATGAATGGCACCGCCATCGCCGAAACCGTTATTTTCAATTTCCATCAGGCCGACAATATCAGCATCGAGCTGCAAGATTGCACGTACAATTTTCTCTTGCTGAATGGCAAATTCACCGGCACTTTTTGCGCCGCGGTTACTGCCATAAGGATTCGCATCACCGCCAAATGGAGAATTGAAATAATTCAGCACATTGAACGTGGCAATACGCAGGTCTCCACCGTCTTGCAATTGTGGTGAAGCGCGGCGTGGTGAGTTGTGAACGAAGTTATCCTGAGTCAGTGTATTGGTCATGATCAGGCGATATTCACCATAACTGTAAGTGAGCACACCTTGAGCATCGCTGAGGGTATCGTTGATGCGGATGTAATCTTCGGTCGAACCGTCTTGATCAGCATCGCTCCGGCCAAACTGCGGGTAGTAAGGGATTTTGCCATCATCAGCAACCTGATCCGACTCAACAAACAGACGATGTCGGGCATTGTCCAGACTTTGCTGCTTGGCTTGCTCTGACCCTGCTGCAAAGTTTTGGTTCGGCTGGACATTTAAACGCCCCTGAGCGAGTACCATATTGTTGCGTCTGGCGTCATAGTCATAACTGAACGTGCGGGTTACTCGCATGTCCAGCGTGGATGGCAGGTTAACCAGCATCCCTTCATAGCGTTCCAGCGTTTGGGCAAAGTTATCATCCCCTGCGGCTAAGACAATATCGGTTGCTTGTGGCGGTTGTTGCGCTCCCTGTTTGACCCACTGATGGTTATCAGCCGAGAGTTCGGTCAAATCATAATACTCTTTGACTTTCCCTTTCGCGCAGACCACATCACCGGGTTTGAGAGCAGCGGCTGACTGACCGGTGTAGATGAAAAGACCTTCCGAGGTATTGCTATTGTAGTCGTCTTCCAGCGCTTGCAGATAGAAGCCTTTGGTCAGCCCTGTTGTAACGGCGCTGACGACTCCCCGAACGGTATATTGTTGATCAGTGGTGTTACTTGAGCCACTGAGCAGTGGCGAGCGGCTGCCTTCTCCCTGAATTTCTTGGATGGAGATAAAGGATTCACCCTCACAGGTAAAGGTTGAGCCAGAACTATCGATGTCGATAGTGCCAAGCCCGTCGATATTGTCTTTTTCGGCACGAGTCCATTGTGATTCGACATAGGTCGGTGAAGGGGTTAAATGACTGGATTGGCGCACCAAGGTGACGTCTTTGGCAAAATCGCTGCCGCCCATCGTGCCGATCACATCGTGTACTACGCCGTTACGGAGTAAAGCGACCGGGTCATTGCCGTTAAAGTTCAGGACGGTGGTATTGGTTTCCTGACTGACCGCCAGAATGTCACCGCCGGCCTGACTATTGGCAATCACGAGCACCCCGTGAGCCGGAATGTTCCGCCCGTCGAGGTGGAGTTTATTGCGCCACTCGCCATTCCCGTTGGTTGATTTTGCCAGCGTATAGCCGTCCAGAGCGCGTGCTTCATCTCCGGTATTGGCTATTTCGATGGCTTTATTGTACCCGGAGCCTTCCACATATTGTGAAAGGAGAATATCAGCGTGCGCCGAGAGCGAAAGAATGCCTCCGATGGCAATCGAAAGACATGATAATGAGGTTTTGACTTTCATTTCTGATCCACTTGACGTTGTTTTCCATGATTATGTGAGATTTCGTTCGTAAGTAATCAATGCATCAAAATTGATAACTCACTACGAAAATGACCAACTATTTCACGGTTTAGTTTTACTTTTTAATATGAAACTAAAAATACATTTCAATGAACTTGAGAAGTGCATCGCATAAATAGCATCAATAAATCGAGATGAGTCACAGTTATATATGCAACAAAGTCAGTGTTGAGAGCGGGGGAAACCGCCACCGCAGTGGGCGGTGGCGATTGATGAGTCAGATGTGAGCCAAACAGCGGCACGAAACGGCTGAAGCTCAGAATCCTCGCATCTGAATACGACGCAGAAATTCGGTCATGATTCGATCGTAGAGGAGGTCCCCTAAGAACGCATCTTCAACATGATGATCGATACTCGGATTATCATTGACTTCAATGACATACACCTGACCGTTGATCTCTTTTAAATCCACGCCATATAAACCATTACCGATTAAATTGGCGGCTTTCAGGGCGGTGTCGATGACATGTTTGGGCACTTGTTTGAGATCCAAAGTTTCAAAACTGCCGGACGTTGTTCTGCCATTGTTATGGTGGTGATATATCTGCCAGTGGCCGCGGCTCATCATGTATTTACATGAGAAAATCGCTTGTCGATTGAGAATTCCGATACGCCAGTCAAAGTCGGTTGGCATGAATGCCTGAGCCAAAATCAGCGCACTTTTCTCAAACAGCAATGCTGCTTCTTGATTGAGCGAGTTTATATCCGTTACTTTGATGACACCCCGTGAGAACGCACCATCGGGAATTTTTAACACCATCGGGAATGATAGCTCAGAGAGTAGCTTTTCCTGCCAGTCCGGATCGAAGCTCTGCACAATCACACTTTTTGGGGTAGGTATATGATTGCGTTGCAACAATTCGGTCAGAAAAACTTTATTGGTGCATTTCATAATGGATTCGGAATCATCCATTACAACTAATCCCATTTTTTCTGCCGTCTTTGCAAAACGATAGGTCTCATTGCTGATGTTGGTGGTTGCACGAATAAATAGCCCGTCAAACTCGCCCAAACGAGAGAGATGCTCCGCTGTAATGGTTTCCAGATTCATGCCTAATCGTTGGGCTGCTTTCTGGAAGCGCTTGAGTGCGGCTTTATCCGACGGGGGCATTTTTTCCTCTGGGTCGGTCAGCATTGCCAGATCATAGCGAGAGGCTTTGTTTTGTTTGGGCGTTTTCCACACTTTGCGGGAAAACTTTTCCAGCGATTCAATAAAGAAATCCTGCTCCGGGTCGGTTAGATCCTGAAACGGAAATGGCTGAATTGATTTGATATGCCACTGCTGGTTATGTCTTGATAGCTCTAGATGAATCACCGGAATCATGAATTGTTCAAACAAATGACGTGCCAGCTTCTCTAACCCGTTTTGTGGTGTGCGGCCAAAATAAATTTTGCACTGCAACGCATGTTCGGACGGATAGAGTTTATTCAGCTTGAGTAGATTCGAAGAGTGCAGAAATGGCTGATGGATATCATTGATCGCCATGACTCGGGGAATCACGCGGTGTCCTCTCGCTTCTGCCATCAGTGAGCAATAGTACCCACTGCTCATATAGTCGTAACTGCGGCATAAATTGACGATCTGAATCGACTTATGGGTCGGTTTCCAGTTGGTGTTCAGGTAGCTTTGAACGCTGATAACCTGATCGGAAGGGAAATATTGGTGCCAGTCATTGGTGTGATCGGTCACAATAAAAAGATTTGCCATGGCTTATCATTCCGGTTGCATGATACTTCGTCTCTTATGAGGATAAGTCTCTTGTCGAGAGGAAAGTATCGACATAATATTGCATCGCAATCTTCTAACCTTTTGAGGCATCGTATGGACATTCGTCATGCGAACCACACTGATCTTTCTGCGCTAAATGCACTAGAGCAACAGCTTTTCACCGGAGACAAAATCTCACCACGTCAAATGCGGCGGTTTCTGAAATCGGCACATGCTGCCATTTTTGTTGCCGAATCGGGCACACAATTGGCTGGCTATGCTTTACTTCTGTTTCACCAAGGTACACAGCTATCAAGGTTGTATTCGATTGCCGTAAACCCTGACTTCAGAGGCCGAGGCATTGCCCAACAACTGGTGGGACAATGTGAGCGTGCAGCTCTTGATCAAGGTGCTTGTACATTACGACTAGAAGTCAGGGATGACAATAGGGCAGCGTTAAAATTATATGAAAAAATGGGCTATAAACGGCTCAAAATACTGGTGCATTATTACGATGATCAATGCGACGGGATTCGGATGCAAAAACGGCTCGATCCACATGAACCCCGTTTGGAAATTCCCGTGCCTCTTTATGTCCAGACAACCCCGTTTACATGTGGTGCGGCTTGTCTGTTGATGAGCTTTGCGCGCTTTGAGCCTGCAACCGAACTGACCCGGACTCATGAGCTACAGTTATGGCGAGAGGCAACCACGATCTACATGACATCGGGACATGGCGGATGTAGCGGACACGGCTTGGCACTGGCGGCGGCACGGCGAGGATTTGAGGTTGAGCTATGGAGTCGCTCTTCGACGGTGCCATTCATTGATGGTGTGCGAGACCTGAATAAAAAGTCGGTGATTGAATTAGTCCATCAGGATTTTTGTCAGCAGTTGGCTGGGTATTCGAATGTCACAGTGACTGATATGCCGCCGACACAAGCTCAGTTTGAGGGGTGGTTGGAAGAGGGGGCGAGTGTTTTATTGCTAATCAGCACTTATCGGTTTACGGGAAACAAAGAACCGCACTGGATTTTACTCAGTGGTATGAGTGAACACTTTTTCTTTATTCATGATCCACATGTTGATGATCAGTCTGAGGTCGTTTCTGCTGCTTACATTCCGGTCGGCAAAGCGGTTCTCGCACAAATCATTGGCTATGGCAAACAGAAGCAGACATCTTGTGTGGTGATCCGTAAGGGGAAAGCACTTGAACTATCGAATGAAGCGATTGAATTGAGTTACGCCTAACACGAGCATCCGTAACGTGTTAGGTCAGTGACGATGTGTCTTTGCAGTATGCTTGATGCGCAGCTGCTCAGGCACATTGTTTATAGTCAGAACTTTTTTTATGCTCAGGCATCGTGGCGCATTGTTGCATGCCGAGTTCCTGAACCTGGCGCACCAGCTTCTCTCTTTCTGTGGTGGTTATTTCGCTTGTTTCTGGCGAGCGAAACGTTTCGATTTCAAGTTCTGCAGGGACAAAGACATAATGTTTGTTGAACATTTTTCGATCTCTCTATTTGTTACGGTGGATATGTGATGGTGGAAAAAAGATGCTGCTTGAGTTTAAGCAGCATCGATAGAAAGGTCAAATAATAATCACAAATCTATTAATAATTGAACGATTTGTTTTCTAATTTGTGAGCCTCAGACATCGTAAGTTGTTGAAGCGGTATCACCGCCTGTACCTGTCCAGTTGGTGTGGAAGAACTCACCACGTGGACGGTCAACACGCTCATAGGTATGCGCCCCAAAGTAATCACGTTGCGCCTGAAGCAGGTTTGCAGGCAGACGTGCCGTGGTAAAACCATCCAGGAATGTCAGTGCGGATGTTGTACAAGGCATTGGGATACCGGCTTCCAGAGATTTGGCAGCCACTTTACGCCACGCGGCAAGACACTGATCCAGAATACCTTTAAAGTAAGGATCTGAACCTAAGAAAGCCAGTTCAGGGTTGGCATCATACGCATCGCGGATATTTCCGAGGAATGCGGAACGGATGATACAGCCACCTCGCCACATGAGTGCAACGTTACCGTAGTTCAGTTCCCAGCCGTTCTCATTAGACGCTTCACGCATCAGCATAAAGCCTTGTGCGTAAGAGATGATTTTTGAAGCCAGCAGTGCCTGACGTAATGCATCAAGCCATTCTTGTTTATCACCAGCCACTTTCGCGATGGATTTGCCAAATTGTGCTTCAGCATCAACGCGTTGCTCTTTGAGGGCTGACAAACAACGTGCAAATACAGATTCGCTGATCAAGGTCAGTGGAATACCGAGATCCAGTGCATTGATACCTGTCCATTTCCCCGTACCTTTCTGACCAGCCGTATCGAGAATCTTCTCAACCAGCGGGCTACCATCTTCATCTTTATAGCCAAGAATATCCGCAGTGATCTCGATTAAGTAACTGTTCAGCTCAGTTTTATTCCAATCGCTGAAGGTTTGTTGCATCTCTTCATGACTCAGACCAAGACCGTCTTTCATGAATTGATAAGCTTCAGTAATCAGCTGCATGTCACCATATTCGATGCCGTTGTGCACCATTTTAACAAAGTGACCGGCACCGTCGTTACCAACCCAGTCACAGCAAGGCTCGCCTGTGTCGGTTTTGGCTGAAATGGCCTGAAAGATAGGTTTGACCGCTGGCCATGCCTGTGGTGAACCACCCGGCATGATCGATGGCCCAAAGCGCGCACCTTCTTCACCACCGGATACACCGGTACCGATGAAATGAATGCCTTTTTCTTTCAACGCAGCAACACGACGGTTGGTATCCGGATAGTTGGTATTCCCACCATCGATGATAATATCGCCTTCGTCGAGGAGCGGTGCTAACTGATCGATAAATGCATCAACGACTGAACCGGCACGAACCATCAGCATGACTTTGCGTGGCTTCTCTAGTTTTTCAACCAAATCTTCCAAAGAGTAAGCACCGATAATATTGGTGTCTTTGGCGGGGCCAGCTAAGAATTCATCGACTTTGGATGTGGTCCGGTTGTGTGCCACGACTGTAAAACCATGGTCGTTCATATTAAGAATTAGGTTTTGCCCCATCACCGCAAGACCAATAACACCTATATCGCCTTTCATTGAATTTATCTCCTCACGCAATCTTTGCTGCTGCATCTTTATCTAAATACCACTCAGTCTCTCCTTGAGAGGACTGAACTTTAGCCGCTGGATAAGGTAATGCTTCTGCAGCGGTAGTGTGAATTTCATGGACAATGTCTGCCTTCCCTGCGCCGAGAACCAAATAGCTGATTCGTTTAGCCGCCTGAAGAACTTTGGCACTTTTAGAAACACGCAATTGGCCGGACTCAGGGTGAGAAGCCACGAGTGCCAGTGCAGGATCTTGATAATTGGTTGCGCCGGGGAAGAGTGACGCTGTATGTCCATCGGCACCGACGCCTAACAGAATCCAGTCAAATACTGGGGTTCCGTTTTCAGTCGGGATTTGTGCCAGCATTTCTTCGGTGAAGCGCTCGACTTCAGATGCTGGATCATTTTCCCCTAAAATCCGGTGGATATTCTCTGCCGGAATTTGAATCTGACTAAACAGGAGCGCGTTAGCTTCACCATAGTTGCTTTCCGCATCGTCAGGGGCGACACAGCGTTCATCACCCCACCAAAAATGGAGGTTGTGCCACTGAATTGATGTCGCATAGGGGGCTGATGCCAGCAGCTTGAACAACATTTTAGGCGTGCTACCACCGGACAGAGAGATATGAACAGGGCGTCCCTGTTCACTATAGGTTTTTAAGTCGTCAGCAAGCGAATGCACGACTTCATCGGCAGTTTGAAAAATTTTGTGGTTGATCATAATTCACAATAATCCGTATTGGTTAAATTTTTACAGGGGAATCGCCATTCTCTGCCATCTCTTTGCAGCAGTTCATCCGATTCTTTAGGGCCCCATGTCCCACAGGCATATCCATATAAAGCGGTTGAGTTTTGTTTGTAGTCCAGAATCGGCTGAACAAATTTCCAACAGGCTTCAACCGCATCTGTGCGGGCAAATAGTGTTGCATCGCCGTTTAGGGCATCGAGCAATAAACGCTCATAAGCAGTAAGCATTTTGGTTTCTTCCAGAGAGGTATAATGGAAGTCCATGGATGCTTCTTTTGCTCGGAAACCGGCCCCCGGCTCTTTCAGACCAAAGCACATTAAAATGCCTTCGTCGGGCTGGATGCGGATCACGAGTTTATTTTCTGGTGCGCTCTGAGCAAATACCGGGTGTGGCGTGGGTTTGAAGTGAATGACAACTTCGGTGACGCGGGTCGGTAGTCTTTTTCCACTACGGACATAGAAGGGCACCCCATTCCAACGCCAGTTGTTGATAAACATTTTTAGCGCGACATAGGTTTCGGTGCGTGAATCTTCAGCAACCCCATGTTCATTCCGATAGCCCGGCAGGAATTTTCCCCGGACTTCAGATTCGGTGTATTGTCCAAGCACCAAGTTGTGCTGGAGATCGTCATCACTGAGTGGTTGCAGACTTTGCAGTGCTTTGTTGACTTCATTCCGGATAGAATTCGCATTAATCGCGGCTGGCGGCTCCATCGTGACCATTGCCAGCACTTGCAGCAGATGGTTCTGGAACATGTCTCGTACCGCACCCGAGTTATCGTAGTATCCGCCACGTTCTTCTACACCAAGGAATTCAGCACCGGTGATTTCGACATACTCGATGAAGTTGCGGTTCCAGAGTGGTTCAAACATCCCATTGGCAAAGCGGAAAACCAGCAGGTTTTGTACGGTTTCTTTACCCAAATAATGGTCAATGCGGTAGATTTGATGTTCTTTGAAGTGACGGTGGATTTCGATATCGAGCTCTTGCGCTGACTCAAGGTCATAGCCGAATGGTTTTTCGATGATCAGACGCTTCCAGCCTTGGTCTTCATCGTTTAATCCATGCGCGGCCAGACAACCGGGGATCACGCCATACAGGCTTGGCGGTGTTGCCAGATAGAACAAAGTGTTGCGTTGCTCAAAGTTATATTGATCGGCCAGTGTTTCCAGCCGTTCAGACAATGTCTGATAGTCATCGACCTTGGCGGTATCAATTGCTTGATAATGAAGGTGCTGGCAAAACGATTCCAGCGTTTCAGGAACTGTCTTTTCCAGCTCTTGAAGCGTTTTCTTCAATCTTTCCCGGTAGGAATCATCACTATATTCCGTTCGACTTACACCTAATATTGCAAATGATTTTGGCAGTTGGTTGTTTGCATATAGATGATATAAGGCAGGAATAAGTTTGCGGTAAGTGAGATCGCCGGAAGCACCAAAAATTACGATGCTGCTGTTTTCAGGTATTACCATCATCTTTCCCTTAAAAACGAGGTATTTAGCGTGTGCCAACGGTAACAGCACAATACCAAAATAGAAAATCGGCTCTTTCTATGACAATAATAGGCACGATCAATATCCATGATACCTATCATAAAAGAGCAAAAAACTGATCTCTATTCTCTCTGACAATTTGATTTACATCAACCAAAAGTGTCGCTTCGATCAACTTATTTTGTATATGAGTGTCCGTCTGGTCTGGCTTTTCGTTTTCATGATCATATCTGATGTGTCATTGTTTTCAGGTATTGTTTGACGCGTTTGATGTGGACGTCCGGGTCAATCTGCGTGATCTGTTTTTCTTCCATAAATGTCTCGGCATAACGCTGATACAGTTTGTGTTCCAGAAAGAGTAAATAGAGACGCGGATCCAAATGACCGCTGACGGCCATCTCAGTCATTCGTTCAATGACATCTGACAGCATGTTGACTGGTTGATCCGGTCGCTCACGGAAAGTGAGTGATTCGAAGACATCCGATACCGCAATAATTCTGGCCTGAACCGAGAGTTCTTCGCCTTTTAATCCTCTGGGGAACCCTTGACCATCCATACGTTCATGGTGACATGCTGCAATTTTCGGAATATTTTTCAGATGTTCCGGATAGGGGAGTCTTTCCAGTAACATCAGGGTCTGCATGGTGTGCGAATTGAGGATAAATTGTTCTTCTTCCGTTAATGTGCCATGACGAACGGATAAATTATGCAGCTCACCCCGGTTGTATAGCAGCTCACCCGGTTTGAGTGAAAAACGGTCCTGCCATGTCTCTTTCGAGTAGTTGCCCGATTCCCAAGTCACACAGTGGCTTGGTTTATCGTCAAGTAATTTTTCCATGACGGGCAGCGCTCTCGATTTGCCTGCGCGTTGTTGTTCAATCGGGGAGACCCCGAACTGATCATCGAGTGTGCGCTTCCAACTGCGTTGTGCAATATGATGTAATTTCTCGATTTTTTCATTGGTCATCGGTTCATCGCTGATATTGCACTGGGCAACGAAGACAAACTCTTCATCCAAAGTCTGCTGGGTTGCTTCAAGCTCGGCCAGTAAGGTTGTCTGATCTCTCCCTTCGGCTAGCCCCTTCCAGTAATCCGCTTCTGCCTGAAGTTTGAGCAGTTCGAAACGCATCCGGACTTCATGAATCCGGTTATAAATAGTGTCCAGCTTAGTCGCTTTATTGAAGATATATTCTGGCGTGGTGATTTTTCCGCAGTCATGCAGCCAAGAGGCAACATTTAACTCTTCCCACTGTGCAGCATCCATTTTGAAATAAGGGTAATAATGTGTGTCGGAGACGGTTGCTTCTGCCAACCATTGCACCAAGGCCGGAACGCGCTGGGAATGGCCGCGTGTCTGGGGAGACTTGGTGTCAACCGCAGAAGCAATAAGCTCGATGAATGCGTAGAACACCTCTTTTTGTTGTTGCAGGGTGTCAATATTGTCTTTGGCGATTTGCGCAAAACTCATCAGTTCACGCAGGAAGGCGTGTTTGTCTGATTGCTCCTGAGTAATCGGGCGTTCGTAGCCGAGATTAAGAATACCGATCAGTTGCTGACGGCGATTCAACAGCGGGAACAGGTAAATATCCGTGTTGAATAGCTGGTCACGGTGCTTTTTGATGACGTTATCTTGCTTACTCAGATGAACCACCTCTCCTTTTTGTAATTGTGACTTAAGCCAAGGCGTCTCATTCAGTAAGTCATTGATATCGATTCTGAATGGGATGATGGCATGATTTGTCAGTATGGTGAATGACGCCGTTTCATGGGAGAAAATGTACAGAATGATCGTTTCTGCCCGGGTAATCTGATAGCTCTGCTGGGTGAGTGTTTTTGCCAGTGTATTGAAATCATAATTACTGGCAGTCTTGCGGAGTAACTTCAGCAAATCGTACAGCGTGTGTTCCATTAACTGCAACGACTGAGATAGATTCGCGACTTCTTTAATCATCGATTTCGGGTAACGCGTTTTCTTAAATTCAAATCGTGTAATGCTATCGGAAAGCTGGACCAGATTTTTTAACGGTTTTGCCAGCCTTGAGGCAATCATCGCAACGGTCAGAAAGCAGAAGATGAGTAGAATGATGACCACTTTTATCTGTTGATCCCGCATCGATAATAAATTGGCTAATAGGGCATTGTGTGGGGTTGCTTCTGCTAACATGAGAGTGACGTAAGGATTTAATGTCACGGGGGTCAACGTTAAAGACCAATCCTTGTCTCCATCATTGACGGTTTCATAAAGAACCTGACTACTGATCCGATGGAGAATCGGTGTAAATAATGATTTCTCCAGCTTGCTGTGATTTTCTGCCGGGGTATTGTTTACCGATACACCGGCATCATGCTGAGCCAAGACGTTATACTTTTGATCAAACAGGATGAGCTTTGTATCTTCAGAAAAGCCAATGGCATCGATTTGTTTCGACAGAGAATCCAGTGTGAAATCAGCGCCAACCACTTTGTGACCATCGGGTGAGCGTCGTGACAGCGTTACGCCGTGAGTTTTCAGAAAATAGAAGAAATAGGGCTCTGTCAGCCGAATTTTTCCGTCGAGCTGAGCGGAGAGAAACCAAGGACGTCCACGCGGGTCAAACTGGTTATCAAAGGTCTGACGGTGGCTAATTTGCTGGAATTGTTCATCAAGGAAAAAGATATCACTCTGTCCACTGATTTGGGTTTGCTGTGCATACAAGACGGCTTTTTTCGGTGCATTGAAGCGCCTGATATCTTGTTCATTCAACAGTGGGCGCAAGATGGTGAAATCACCATTGTCGTCGGCAAAGTAGATAGCAACCAAATTGGGATTCTTTTGAAATACCAGTGCCATTGATGCCAGCCAGCGTTTATCGTCAATCGGTGAATGCTCCTTTTCGACAAACGTGCTGAATGCAAGGAAATCCAGTGTGGTCAGGATCGGGCCAATACTTTGTTTATATTCGGTTTCGATTTTACGGCTGTTTTCATAACTGAGCTGTTTTGCGGTTTCGGTGAGTAATGCTTGGGCATGGTTATAACTGATCAGGATTAAAACGCCACCAACGATTGAAGTTAAAATCAGGAATAAACTGCCAATATGAAGACTAAGGGAATAGCGACGTAATTTCATAAATATGTCCGTAAATCGAGCCGTTATAGAAAATAAGTATCCGTGAATAGGGTATAAGTATTGTCGAATGTGGTCAGGTTGCAAAAAAACCGTTGAAATTGGTGATAGCCAGTCACAAAGTGCATGATATAGTTTTGTGTGGGAGAGAAAAGGGAGGCTTTATGGATATTGTTGTTGATACACATACGCATACTTATGCAAGTGGTCATGCTTATAGTACGTTGCTTGAAAATGTCAGTGTTGCGAAAGCAAATGGGCTAAAAATTTTATGTACGACCGATCATGCCGAGCGGATGCCGGGAGCCCCTCACCCTTGGTTTTTTGCCAACCAGAGAGTGATTCCTCGCTTTTTAAATGACGTCGCCATTATGCGTGGTGTGGAAGCTAATATTTTAAATACCGAAGGCGAAATTGATCTACATCCGCATGTGCTGGCGCAACTTGACTGGGTGATTGGCAGTTTTCATGAGCCGGTGTTTGCACCTGTTGATAAACAGATCCATACCCAAGCATTGCTGAGTGTGATTGAACGTGGCGAAGTGGACGCCTTGGGACATTTGGGAAATCCCAGATATGATTTTGACTTTGAGGCTGTGATTCAGTGTGCAGCCGAACACCATGTTGCGATTGAGATTAATAATAGTACTTTGCTGGGACATAGCCGGGTCGGCAGCGTTGAACGCTGTTACGAGATTGGCCGTCTTGCCAAGTTGTATGGCGCCCCAGTGACCACCGGCAGCGATGCTCACTTTTGTCACGCTGTCGGCGAGTTGAGTCTCGCCCGGGAACTGATCAAAAAGGTAGCGATTCCCGCAGAGCAGGTGATTACACACAGTGCCCGCCAGTTTTTGCAGTTTTTGGCATTGCGCGGGCGTGAGGCGATTCCTGAGTTTGATGCAATACGATAAAAAGTGATGTAGGTGAGAATGGCGTAATCGCCATCAGAGATAGTTTGTCAAAAAGTGAGTTTATCTTAAGATGGTAAAAGAATATCAGTAAGTCATAAACATAATAAGGAAGTGATGCAATGTTAAAAAAAATAACAATACTATTATTGGTGATGTGTGTTTCTCCGGTCTGGGCGCATAGTGATGATGTGCACTCGTCCATGAGACAGATGAAAAAAGCCTTCGTTGATGCAGCGCAGTCTTCTAGTGTTGAAGAGATGAAAGGAGCAATGGGGCGACTTGATGAAATCGTCAGTCACCTCAAACAAGGGAATTATTCGGGTGACAGAGGGAAAACAATGGAGGAAGGTTTTCAAAAACTGGCTGTTGCCATTGATCAGGTTGAGTCTGAACTCAGTCAGGGTAATTTACAAAGTGCCAAAGATAAGCTCAGAGCAATTGATGAATTGAGATCAGAATATCATCGCAAGGTGAGATGATCTTTGCAGAGATGACCCGTAAGGTTTCGTTGCTTGGCAGGTTCGGTCGTCGCTCCAAAAGCAGATTCTGCAAAAACATGTGCTGAAAACGCTGTGCTTCCCTGCAACGAGACTTTTGCTTCACACCAAGTCCTTGATGTTGTCAAACCGCTTATTTTCAAACTGACAGTTTTCAAAGCGACAGTCTT
The DNA here is from genome assembly GCF_002196515.1 of Vibrio gazogenes. Classification (NCBI taxonomy): domain Bacteria; kingdom Pseudomonadati; phylum Pseudomonadota; class Gammaproteobacteria; order Vibrionales; family Vibrionaceae; genus Vibrio; species Vibrio gazogenes. Next base: position 136,806 of record NZ_CP018836.1, read on the forward strand.
TAAACCCAAAGCTTTTAAACCAAAAGCTTTTAAACCAAGGCTTCCAAATCCAATATGTTCAAGCTGAGTTAGAGCGCAACGCTCTCAAACTCAAAAGGACATGCGCTGACGACTCGGGAAAACATACAAGATGAATAACCTAAACGATTAACGTTCTTCATCCGGTTCTTGGATTTGATAGAGTGTTTTTTCCTGATTTTCACAAACATCTTTGCAATTACAGGCACGCTCCACGCCGATAGAAGACAAACCGCCACAGCTCCCCTGAATGGATCGACGATGGAACAGGACCCCGATCGCCATGCCAGTAATTAAGATGATAAATACAACAAATGTCAGTAGGTAAGTCACGGATACCTCCTTTCGCGTTGGTTCTGCAATGAATTTGGGACGAACAACGCTCTTGATAAAAGTGTAGTTGATAAAACGGTGCCAAAGCAACCACCGACCAATGAGGAACGAATACCGATATGATCAGCGGATTGCAGCGCTTGTTCATCGTGCGGAACACATAAACAATTCGCACAGCATAAACCTTATTTATAGCATATGCTACATATAAATACGTTGTATCGCCTATAAATTGACTTTGAGGGTTTGCCCGCTGTCGCTGCTCTTGAGCGCAAGTTCTATCAGACGAATTGCATTTAAGGCCTCATGCGCTGTCACTGGCGGAGGTGTGCCCTGACGAATTGAGTCGGCTAACTGAACAAAGTAGTGCTCATAGCCACCTTGTTCATTCGGAATCAATTCAACATGCGTTTCAGTCGAGAGTTGTCCTTGGTTTTCCTCAAATTCTTGGCACTGCTGCTGTTTCTCAATACAACCGCTGGTTTTGAGCCATGACTCTTGCGGATCAAGCCCCATTTTGATGTATTTTGCTTTGGTGCCCAGAATCTTATAGCGCAAATTGTCACCGGGACTATATGGGTTGGCATGCAGTTGGACCAGAAAAGTCGGGTAGTGCAATAGCAGGTTGAAGAAGTCTGTTGCCCCATCGGCCTGACGCATTGAGCGGCATTGCGCAGTGAGGGCATCCGGAGAACCGAACAGTTCGAGGACCTGATCGATGAGATGAGGCGCGAGATCATAAAGTATACCAGCGCCTTCGACGTCTGCTGATTCACGCCAACGGGCTCTGACCTCCGGACGATAACGATCAAAATGGGATTCGAACCATTTGACATCGCCCAGTCTGCCTGCCGCGAGCAACTTTTTCACAGTGAGGAAATCGTTATCCCAACGGCGGTTGTGGTAAACACTGAGTGTGAGTTGTTTTTCTTGAGCAATGCGGATCAAGGTTTCTCCGTCAGACACCCGAGTGACGAATGGCTTTTCGATAACGACATGTTTACCGTGTTCCAGCGCCATTTTTGCCAACGAGAAGTGCACATCATTGGGGGCTGTAATGATCACCAGTTCCGCATCTGACTGTGCAAGTAAACGGTCTGCGCTTTCATAACAGGTGACGGCTGGATATTGTGCCGCAATCACGTCTTGCTGACGGCTGCTAATGGCGCAAAACTGAAACTGGGGTAAAGACTCAAGGAACGGAATATGAAATGTTTTGGCTGAATAGCCATAGCCAATCACGGCCGTTTTAATGGGGTGGGACATCATCTTTACCTCTTCATTCTCGTTGGCGTTAAATTTCTGTGACTGATCAACATCATGACGGAGTCAGTGAGCTTGATCAATCAATGTCTGCTCAAGACCGTTGTATCGTGAGAACGACCCGTCCGAGAATGCGGACTTTATTCGTATCGATACTTACCGCTTCCTCAGAAAACATGATGCGTACTTGCTGTTCCGGCAACCGTTGTGCAGTGTGAAGCACGATTCTGCCATCGATATCCATCAGATAACGGCCGGCAACAATCTCCTGAATATGTTGATCGATCAGGTAGATTGCATCTGTCGTTTCGACTTCTATCGTTGAGGCCGCTTTTAGTTGAAGTTCATGCATTCTTTGTGCGGCATAGGGTGATTCGCCAGTACTGATTAACGCCCCGTGTTTAAGACTGAATCGCTGGAGAATTACGGTGGCGTGCTGATAAATCTGCCGTGTTTCTGACGGAGATTGGTAAAAGTTCGCCTGATCCTGTATTTGAGGCATGAATTCATGACTTTCCCATAACGAAGGATGGATATCTTTACATGGATAGTCCCTCGGTAAAGCGAGTTGTTTGACGGGAATCCCCAGTGAAAGATGCAGCCGGACAATCAGCTCATGAGAGGTTCGGTTATGGGCATTCCAAGTACTGAAAGTCGATTTTGGAATATTCAGAAAATTGGATAATGCGATATAATCTTTGCACTGAGTCTGGAGTTTTAAATTGTTAGTAAATGCCGTTCCTTTTAAGTAAGAAAACGTCTTTATATTGTCATTTGACATCCTGAAGCCCTATTTTAGTATGGTTTTAGTATGAGATTGCCCGTGTAAGCTTTATCTGTTTTAAGGAGAGAATTAAGATTCTGACATCAGATTTAAACCGGTTATATCTCCCTCACCGGACAAGTGAAAAAATAATATCACTGCCTGCTCGGGAGGACAGACAAATGGTCGTGTACTCCGTCGCAAAAGACATGATTGATTGGCTGTTTATGACCCGTTTACTTCTGTCGTGCTTATTTTTTGTCAGAACCGTTTGCCATGAAAACGGTATAACTTATGGAGTAGATGAAGCATATGCTATTAGAAGATCAGGATTTTTTTGTTGAATCAGTGGCGTTTGTTCTTGATGCGGTGGCACAAGATCAAATCGGAAATAGTCGGGCGGATATCGGTATTTATTTGATTAGCTTATTAATCGCTGATCAGAAACTTAGGTCGGGAATCAGCGTAGAGTCATGACTAGGTGATATATCTATCAGTATAAGATATGAAAAAAGGGAGGGAAATATAATATATTCAAGATAATAATATATCTTGTTTACAGATGAATATATTCTATTGCATATGTTGTGTTAATGAATATATGGGATGACATGAGGTAATTCATATTTATGAATTACCTCATTTTAATTGGGGTATATATTTTATGATTGAAATTCAATGATAATGTATTATGCTTTGTCATCCTTATGAATTATATCTTTATTACGCTGATTGACCTTTATCATTACGTGTCATTAGCAAGTATTCATCACGAAACAGGAGATGATCATGAAAACAGTTGGCTACGCAGCATACAATCAAGGTGCAACTTTGGAACCGTATGCATTTGAACGCAGGGAACTGAGAGAGAATGATGTTGCAATCGAAATTCTTTACTGCGGTGTGTGCCATTCGGATCTGCACTCGGTTCGTAATGATTGGGGCGGCTCAACTTACCCGCTTGTGCCGGGACACGAAATTATCGGACGAGTGACTGCCGTCGGGTCAGATGTATCCCGTTATAAGGTTGGTGACACTGTCGGAGTTGGCTGCATGGTTGATTCATGTCAGCACTGTGATCAGTGTGAAGCAGGGGAAGAACAGTTTTGTCGTGAAGGGATGACCGCTACGTATGGTGGTCAGGATCGCCATACACATGAACCCACACAAGGTGGATACTCACGCCATGTGGTCGTTCGTGAGGAGTTTGTGCTAGCCATTCCGCAATCGTTGGATCTTTCTCGTGTTGCACCGCTGTTATGTGCCGGTATTACCACTTACTCACCACTCAAAGCTTGGGATGTCAAAGCCGGGACAAGAGTCGCTGTGCTGGGACTGGGTGGTCTTGGTCATATGGCTGTGAAACTTGCAGTGGCAATGGGCGCTATCGTGACAGTTGTTGGTCGGACTGATTCGAAGGTTGAAGATGCAAAAGCATTAGGTGCGCAGCATTATTTGATCTCTTCAGATGAAGCAGCGATGGCACAAGCGCAATCTAGCTTTGATTTGATCATTGATACCATTCCGGTCAAACATGATGTCACCGGTTATATCCCGTTAATGGATGTCAATGGCACACTGGTTATCGTTGGTCAGGTGGGGCCACTGGATGAACCATCAACATTACCGATGATTTTTGGCCGTCGTCGAATTGCAGGCTCTCTGATCGGGGGAATTCAGGAAACACAAGACATGCTAGATTTCTGTGGTGAACATAATGTGTTGCCTGAGTGTGAAATGATCCGGATGGATGAAATCAATGAAGCCTATGAACGTATGGAACGTTCTGATGTTCGCTATCGTTTCGTCATTGATATGGCAACGATGCCGGAAAGCGCATAACCGATATACGATTTGCTGTCTGTATGCGTGTTATCACTGATGCAGATATGATGTAAAAAAATGCACCTGCGGGTGCATTTTTTATGCGCATGGTAGACGCTCTCTTTTGTCAGTGACGACAGATGTCGTGATTACCGATGCGATAAGTTGTTACCGGTATGTGTAGGTAATTGCATCGCTGTATCGATTTCGGTGTTTAGTATCAGTGAGACCGATTTGACTTCGACGGTTTGTCCCCAAAAGTCAGTGATTAGGAAATCATAAGGGCCGATACCAAATCCATTGTTTTTGACAAAGTAGTTATAGGGTTTACGCTCTAGCTGAGTGTAGTCATTGCCTGAACCGGAGACCCGGTATGACATGGCCACGATCGGATATTTATGATCACGGACCTGAATGGCAGTCCACCACTGGCTGGATCCTTCTTTAAAATATAACTTCATATTTCCGGCTTGTTCGTTCGCAACATACTTCCAGGAAATTGGAATACGACCGGCTACAAGCGGTGAAATTTCAGCAAAAGCATCTTGATCCAGATCGACATCCCCTTTGGCACATTCCGGACATTGGTCGTCGATACGCACGGTGACGGTCTGGTTGGTGTTCATATTGGTCACTTCAATCACGGCACCGCAAGCCGCTGAACCATCATAGTCCGTTGCGTTCATTGCTGCGGTATAGATGGTGTCATCCGGCATTGGAAAACTACAGTTGCCGCCACCGCCATAGCCATAAAATGTGCCTTCGCCGGTGTGGACTGAACTATCTGCAAAAACTGCAAAACTTGATCCGCAAAATAAAATACTGATGATGAATAATAGGTTAGATATTTTTTTCATAAAAGCCTCGCTGTACGTTGAAAATACACCCTTGAATCTCGGTGACTGAGATTCACTTAAGCAGTTTAATGCATATATTGCTGATGAATGTGTCGTGGCGGTCAACTATTGTGAAAAAGGATGCCGTCATCGGCGAATCGCGATGAGCATGCCACGGTAACTGGCAACACGTTGTGATGGTGTAAAATTGTAAAATCAGGTCAGATTTCCATAAGCTTTTCCCTGTCATGTCTCGTAATCTAAGAAGCTCAGACATGTTTGTTCTGAAATAATGTTGCACAAGGATTCCGTGTTGATGATTATTTTCCGTCCCGCTCAATTGAGTGATATCCAACAAATCGAACGTTTGGCCCATGAAAGCGGTCCGATGGTGTATACCTTACCTGCGCAGCGTTCTCATCTGATTAAGAAAGTCGAACGTTCAATCGATTCGTTTCGGCAAGCGGTTTTCTCTCCGGGTGAGGAGAGTTATTTTTTCGTGCTGGAAGAAACGCTGACCGGACAAATTCTCGGAACGGGTGCAATCAACGCACTGGCCGGATACCAGGAACCCTTTTACGCGCTACGTAACGATATCTTGATCCATTCCTCCCGGGAGTTGAAAGTTCATAGCCGTATTCATGCGCTGACCATGACCCATGATCTGAGTGACCACTCTCAGCTTTGCTCTTTCTATGTGATTCCGTCATTGAAAAATAGCCTCTATCCGGCGCTGATTACCTTAGGCAGATTGCTGTTTATGTCGATCCATCCGGAGCGCTTTACAACCGATTGGCTGGCCGTGATTCCGGGCGTGGCGGATGAAGATGGCCGCGCTCCGTTTTGGGAACATGTAGGCAGAAAATTTTTCCGGATCGATTACAACCAAGTGGAATACTACAACGGTACCCGGGATAAAACGTTTATTGCCGAACTGATGCCACATCATCCGCTGTATGTACCTCTGATTCATGAAGAAGCCCAAGCGGTGATGGGGCAGGTCCATCCCGATGCGGCACTACAATGTGGATTACTGAGTGATCAGGGCTTTGAGCCGGATAAATATGTTGAAATTTTCGATGCCGGTCCGATTCTGACGGCGAACCGAAATACGCTCGATATCTGGCAGCATCATAAATTGTGCCGCGTAAAAGTTGTCGAGGGGCTTCCCCAACGCAGAACATATTTGATAGGCGTCAGTCATGAGACAGATTTCCGTGCGGTGATGGGAGAAGGATGGCTGGAAGGGTCGACGTTGTTGCTTGAGCCACAAACGTTGCAGATGCTGGCAATGCGTCATCCAGACGGCATTGAGACGGGAAACCAGATCTGGTGTTTTCCTGTCAGTGACACAGCTGAAACTCGTCTATAGTGAACATAAACCATTCAGGGATAATGAAAAATGATGGTGATCCGTCCGGTTGCAAGGAGCGACCGCAATGCAATAACAGCACTGGCGACCAAAACGGGCGTCGGTTTCACTTCGTTGCAAAATGACGAAAGTCAGTTAAACGATCGGATTGAGCGGATGCGACGGACTTGGGAGCAACAAGTCCCACGCGAGGCGCAGGGATATCTGTTTGTATTAGAAGACAGCGATACCGGTAACGTGGTGGGCATCAGTGGGATCGAAGCGGCCATCGGGTTAAATGAACCTTGGTATAACTATCGCGTCGGGACGCTGGTTCATGCCTCTAAAGCTTTGGATGTTTATACGCAGATGCCGACGCTGTTTCTCAGTAATGACCATACCGGTTATAGCGAATTATGTACTTTATTTCTCGACCCGGAATATCGCCACGGTAAAAACGGCCATCTGTTGTCCAAAAGTCGGTTGTTATTTATTGCGACATTTCCAGACCGTTTCGCCACTAAATTAATTGCTGAAATGCGAGGGGTTTCCGATCAACAAGGACATTCACCGTTCTGGGAAAGTCTCGGGCGTCATTTCTTTGCCATTGATTTTGCGCATGCGGATTATCTCACGGGAGTCGGGCAGAAATCGTTTATTGCTGAACTGATGCCCAAACATCCGTTGTATGTTGATTTCCTCAGCGATGAAGCCAGAGCCGTAATTGCTCAGGTTCATCCCAGTACGATTCCGGCGCGGAAAATTCTTGAAAGTGAAGGGATGCGCTACGAAGGGTATGTCGATATTTTCGATGCCGGGCCGACACTTGAAGCCTACATTGATGATTTACGCGTGGTGCGTAAATCTCAGGCACGAATCGTGAAAATCACGCAAACAGAAGAATCCGGGCCGATTCACTGTTTGATCGGTAATGAAAGCTTTAGCGACTATCGGGTCATTACCGGCACGCCGCAAGTCACCGAATCTCACGTCTTATTGACCAGTATGCAGGCACAAGCGCTGCGCGTAACCGATGGTGACTCGGTGCGTCTGGCCCCACTTTTTGCACAGGAGAATTTCTCATGAGTCAGCCAAGCCTTTATCTCAATGGTGTCTGGAGCGACGGACACGGTGATGTGTTTGACAAACGTAATCCAGCGACGAACGCGGTGATCTGGTCAGCAAATGCTGCGGCACCGGACGATGTAGAACAGGCCGTTGCAGCCGCTCGTCAGGCATTTCCGATCTGGTCTCAGACGCCCATGGCAGAACGTCTCGCATTACTGGAACAGTTTGTCCAGCGTTTGAGTGAGCGCAAAGCGGAACTGGCTGAAGTGATTGCCCAAGAAACGGGAAAAGTGCGTTGGGAAGCATTGACCGAAGTACAGGGGATGATGAATAAAATTCAGGTGTCGATTCAGGCTTACCAAGAACGGACCGGAGAGAAAGTGGCTGAGATTGCGGGGGGAAAAGCAGTGCTTCGTCACCGTCCGCATGGCGTATTGGCTGTTTTCGGGCCGTATAATTTCCCCGGTCATCTACCGAACGGACATATCGTGCCAGCGTTGATTGCCGGGAACTGTGTGGTGTTTAAACCGAGTGAGCTGACGCCGTGGACGGCGCAAATGACATTGGAGATATGGCATAGTGCCGGTTTGCCTGCCGGAGTGATTAATCTCGTACAGGGCGGTAAAGACATCGGAATCGCGTTGTCTTCTCATCCGCAAATCGATGGGTTGCTGTTTACTGGTAGCGCGAATACCGGTTATCACCTCCATCGTCAAATGGGCGGACAGCCGGAAAAAATTCTGGCGCTTGAAATGGGGGGTAACAATCCGATGGTGATCGAGTCTTACGATCATTTGGATGCTGCGATCAATTTGGTGATTCAATCTGCTTTTATCTCTTCCGGGCAGCGCTGTACTTGTGCCCGACGGCTATTAGTCAAGCAAGGCACCGATGGCGATCGCCTGATCGAACGGCTGGTGGCGGTTACTCGCCAGATTCGTGTGGATCGCTGGGATGCTCAGCCAGAGCCATTCATGGGGGCGGTGGTGTCGAACCAAGCTGCGGATGCCTTGTTTGAAACACAGCAATATTTGTGTGATTTAGGCGCGAAACCCTTACTTGCCATGACTCGCCCCGATCCGAATACCGCTCTGGTCACGCCCGGGATTCTGGATGTATCTGATGTCCGTGAACTGCCGGATGAAGAATATTTTGGGCCATTGCTCAGTGTGATGCGTTATCAGACTCTGGCGGAGGCCATCGACATTGCTAATCAGACTCGTTTTGGATTGTCTGCCGGGATTATTTCGACCCAGCGCGATGATTATGAGCAGTTCGCTGCAACCGTGCGAGCCGGGATTGTTAACTGGAACCGCCCACTGACAGGGGCTGCGCCAACCGCACCATTCGGGGGGATTGGAGTCTCGGGTAACCATCGTCCGAGTGCATTCTACAGTGCAGATTTTTGTGCATGGCCAATGGCCTCAGTAGAAGCTGAACAGCTCACTATGCCGGCATCCGTATCTCCGGGGCTGGATTTTTCTGCCACAGCAGATGATGCAAAGTAAACCGTGAGGTGTATGGAATGACTCAAGAAAAACAATCGCGCATGTCGGCCGCTGAAGTTAATTTTGATGGTTTAGTCGGGTTGACGCACAACTATGCAGGGTTGTCATTCGGCAATGTTGCTTCGACCAGCAACAAGAGTCAGGCTGCGAATCCGAAGTTGGCAGCACTGCAAGGGTTGCAGAAGATGAAAGCATTAGCGGACCTCGGCCTAAAACAGGGGATTCTGCCACCTCAGGAGCGGCCTTGTATCGGGACGTTACGCCGGTTGGGATTTTCCGGAACCGATGCTCAGGTGCTAACGCAGGCCGCGCAGCAAGCCCCGGAAATTCTCACCGCAGTGAGTTCTGCTTCTTCTATGTGGGTCGCGAATGCGGCCACGATTTCCCCGTCGGCAGATACATACGATCAACGGGTACATTTTACGGTGGCGAATCTGAATAATAAATTCCACCGGGCCATTGAAGAAGAGACCACAGGCAATGCACTGCGCAGTATTTTTTCCGACCCTGATCATTTTGTCCATCATGCAGCATTGCCACAGCAAGCGGTGATGGGGGACGAAGGCGCTGCCAACCATAATCGTTTATGTTCGCATTATGGGAGCGCAGGTGTGGAAGTCTTTGTCTATGGCCGTCAGGTTTATGGTGGGCGAGTCGAGCCAAAACGCTATCCTGCACGCCAGACCCGTGAAGCCAGCCAAGCCATTGCCCGTCTCCATCAATTGGATCCGGCAAAGACGGTTTTTGTCCAGCAGAATCCCGAAGTGATTGATCAAGGGGTATTTCATAATGACGTGATTTCCGTGAGTAACGGTCCGGTGCTGTTTCATCATCAGGAAGCATTTCTCAACCCATCTGCGGCATTTGCTGAGATTCGCGCCAAACTTGCTGCGGTTGAGTGTGAATTTATTCCGATCGAAGTTCCGAGTGCACAGGTATCAGTTGCTGACGCAGTTAACACTTATCTGTTTAATAGCCAGCTTTTAACCAAACCCGATGGTAAGATGCTGATTGTCGTCCCGCAGGAAGCCCGGGAGCATGAAAGGGTGTGGCGCTATCTTTCTGAGCTGATACAACGCGATGGTCCGATCGATGCAGTGCAGGTCTTTAATTTACGGGAAAGTATGCGTAATGGCGGCGGTCCGGCTTGTTTACGTTTACGTGTTGTTTTGAATGAAGCTGAACTTCAGGCAACCAATCCGCACGTACTGATGAATGATGATGTTTACCGGACGCTCACGAACTGGGTCGAGAGACATTATCGCGATCGCCTGTCGGAATATGATCTGGCTGATCCTCAGTTGCTGCTCGAGAACCAGACCGCGCTGGATGAATTGACCCGGATTCTGCATTTAGGATCCATCTATCCGTTCCAGCGTTAATCGGTAGGAAGGAGAATAAGATGAAGGATTTTCTTCACACGATGTTACAAGGACAGCCACCGCAAGAGACCTCTGGTGAAAACGCTGAGTTAACCTGGCAATGGCTGGCGGATGGTGTCTTGCTGCTGGAGCCGAAAGTTGTGGCGGATGATATCAAACATGTGTTGATGTCGGCTGGTGTGCATGGCAATGAAACGGCCCCGATAGAAATTCTGTCTCGACACGTCAACCGTTTATTAAGCGGGGAAATACCACTGGCAGTTCGCTTGTTGGTGGTGCTTGGCAATCCGGATGCCATTCGGGCCGGGGTTCGCTACCAATCGGTGGATCTGAATCGATTATTTCATGGTTACCACCGTCATTATCCGGCGTGCTCGGAGACTCAGCGCGCGATTGAGTTGGAAAACATTGTCGAAACATTTTTTGCCGATACCAGCACCGAACGATTTCATTTTGATTTACATACCGCGATTCGCGAATCCTTTCATCTCCGTTTCGGAGTGTTACCGCAAAAGACACTGGCTTCAGACGATTTTCTCCACGGCTTGATTGGTATGGGACTGGAAGCGTTGGTGATTAACCCGATTCCCGGTGGCACATTCAGTTACTACACCCATGCCGCGTTGCAGGTGCAGAGTTGTACGCTGGAATTAGGCAAAGTCCGACCATTCGGTGAAAATGACCTCAGCCAGTTTGCCGCTGCCGACAGAGCGCTGGAATGCTTTATTTGCGGGGAAGCTTTTTCTGCCGATATGTTGGCACCAATTAAGGTTTATCAGGTTGTCCGTGAACTGAAAAAGTTGTCGGATGATTTTCATTTTATTGATGTCAGTGATGATGCCAAAAACTTCACCAGTTTTTCTCAAGGGACGTTAATTGCCCAAGATGGCGATGTGATGTATCGGGTTGAACGCGGCAATGAATGGCTGATTTTCCCGAATGCCGGGGTGAAGACCGGCTTGCGTGCAGGTTTGATGCTGGCAGAGGCCGATATCGATGCATTAATGTGAATTGTGGGCCCCTGATATGACTCCTGTTAATATGGTTCCTGCGTGGTGACGATGAGGTGTCGGTCTTGGGGTTCGACACGGTTTCTTCCCTGTTGTTTGGCTCGGTAGAGTCGTTTATCTGCGAGCCGGTAAAGCGTTTCTAATGTTTCAGTATTTATCCGGGTCGCAATCCCAAAGCTAGCGGTAATCTGAATGTCTAGCGCCTCGTGTCGGAATGGTGTCGCTGCAATGGCGGCACGTAAATGTTCTGTATAAGCGAGCGCCTGTTCTGCATTTGTATCAGGGAGTAATATCACCATTTCTTCACCGCCCCAGCGCGCAATAATATCATTTTCTCGTGTATGTCGTTTGAGTAGTTCTGCAATGTGGCTCAGGGCAAGATCACCGACGTGATGTCCGTATGTATCATTAATTTGTTTAAAATGATCGATGTCCATCATCACGAAACTGAGTGTTTTCTTCGTACGATTCGATTGTTGAATACACTGGTGACCGGCTGCCATAAATGAGCGTCTGTTGAACAGATTCGTTAATGGGTCATAGGACGACAGATATTCCGCTGTGATTCTCTGCTGTTCAAAATCTTTTAATCGATAAGCGACGATCACGGCCAGAATCGTGGCTTCAAAAACCACACCGAATACCGCCCCGTTATAACTGTAATAGTTATAAGGAATAATCCCCCAGACTGAAAGCGTAGTAATGAGCAGCCCTAGCATGCTGCATATGACTGCAATCAGAAAATAGAGTGTGTCTTTGGTTTTATTTAGGTTTAAAACACCCAGTAAGATCATCAGCATCGTGGTGAGTGAGAGAAACTTGAAGGCAAATTTGGTGGCCCACAGGTGCATGTTTAAACTGATCAAAGCGACCATCGTTAAAATACCCAAACCACCATAGATCAACAGTGCCAGATTTAATTTGGGTGAGTGTTGATGGATACGCAGAAAGTTAGAGACAAAAACTAATCCGGAGACGCCATGAAAAATCATCATGATCAGCGTGAGATGATTTTCGATAAACACTGAATGAGGGTATAACCAAGCGAAACCATAGCCATTGTAAGAAATATTGACGATGATGAAACAGCTGATGTAAAGCGAGTAAAGCAGGGCGTCTAACTGTTTTATCGATAGGTATAAGACAAGGTTCATTCCCACCAAGGCCAGTAAGATGCCATACAAGATACCGGACGTGACATGGATTTGTGCGTCAAGGACTCTGGATTGATAGGCATCGAGTAAAGCAATCGGGAGTGTTAATGGGTCAAGCGACTGACCCCGGATGAAAATCTCGCTTTGCCCGGGAGGGAGTTCCATATCAAACACAAAACCAATACCGGGTAACAGATGTGAATCTGCAACCTGGTGATCTCCGGAATGCCACGTTTGAATCATACCTTGGTCATTGACCAGATAAATTGCCAGATCATCGACCCATGGTTGTGCTGCATTGAGACGCCGGTATTGTGCAATCTGCGTATGATTTTGCACATCGAGCTTAATCCATGTGGCGTGTTTGTGGATGCCGAACGACATAAAATCTTGAGACGGGTAGTGTACATCTCCGCTGCGAAAGCGTTGTTCAGCCTGCGCAAACGATAAGGGCGTTGTGCCATCCTCATGAAAATAGGCGGCACCAGTCAGTAATGTCGGCGTGCTATTGTGATGGCCTGTCGCAGCAAAAGTATTTTGACAATAAACGGTCATCAAAAAAATAGTCAATACAAAACGTATTATCATGTTTGCTTATTCTGGTTTGGACGAAAATGGGGGTAGAAAACATCACATCATCTGGAATTATTTGAATGGGATGACATGTCATACTGGCATTTTGGGAGATGATGCCATGGTTTCACGGCATTAACCGAAGATGAGTATTGATATTTTTAATTATCTCAATAGCGATACAGTTTACATGATTTATCTTGTACTTATCTAAAAGATACGTCCCAAATTTACTGTGGTGAATTTGGTCGGAATGAGAGAATTATTATGATTCAGGTGCGTTTTATGGGCAAATGAATCGTAAATGTGCTGCCTTTTCCCGGTGTCGATTCAACCTCGATCCGTCCACCGTGTTTTTCGATAATGCCATAAGTAACCGAGAGCCCCAGTCCGGTGCCTTTGCCAATGGCTTTGGTGGTGAAAAAGGGATCAAAAATGTGGGGAATGATGCTTTCATCGATGCCGACACCGTTGTCGCAAATCGTGATGATCGCTTGATCTTGCGCCACGGCGGTTTGGATGGTGATGGTGCCCCATTCGGGAATGGCCTGAGCTGCGTTCAGTAGTAGATTGAGAAAAACCTGATTGAGTTGAGACGGCAGGCATTCAATCGGCGGCAGTGTACTGTATTGGCGGATCACCTCTGCTTTGAATTTAATTTCATTCCAGACAACATTGAGTGTACTGTCAATACAATCGTGAATATCGACGGTTTGCCAATCACAATTACCGGGACGTGAAAAGTCGCGTAAATCTTGCACGATTCTCCGAACGCGTGTCACACCATCGATGGATTCGTTCACCAGAGTGACAATGTCAGTCCGCAGATAATCGATGTCAATGCTGTGTTTATAGGCATCGAGCCGGGTTTGAATTTCAGGGGGGAGGGCGGCTTCATATTGAGCATATTGGTCATGCAGCGCCAATAGCTGTTCAACATAGCCTTTCAGCATATCGAGGTTAGAATTGACAAAACCAATCGGATTGTTTACTTCATGGGCAACACCGGCAGCTAATTGACCAATGGATGCCAGTTTCTCTGATTGCAAGAGTTGATTGTGGGCATCCTCCAGCTTTTTGATCAATTTACGTTGCTCTTCGCGTTCCTGAGTCAAGTCGCGGTTGATACGCTCATTTTCACGCAATGCTGATTCGAGTTCGGCTGTGCGACGGCGCACTTGATTTTCCAGCATGACCGCATCCTGAAACAGACCGTAGTTACCGGACAGTTTGTTTGCCTCACGCTCGGCCCGGTCCATCAGTGAGGTGACGACTTTATTGAGGCGGTGAATTTCCTGACGCAGAGCGGCTTCATCTTTGGCTGAATCAGTCATTGGTATCTTCCTTGTTACCGCACGCTATTTGTTTGCCAAATACCGTCTCGCTGCCAAATACTGTCTCCTCGCCAAATGCAATACCGGTCAGCGTTTGATTAATATGGACGCCGCCAAATTGTTCGCCATAAGTACTGAATCCGACCGCGTTGTACTGGTTGAGTAATTCACTGATAGCCGCTTTGCTGCCGTCCCGAGCCGCTTCCAGATTACGCAATATACAGTCACACACTAACATGCCCTGAATATGCTCTAACTGTTCTTCCAGTGTTTCCAAGGTTGTGGTTAATTTATCGAACATGTTTTCACCATGAGCGACTCTGAGCACCACACCTTCGTCGATGGCACAATAGAAAGTCAGGCTACCATCCGGGTTGGCATGCTGGATCGAGCGAACAAAATCAGTCCCGTCAATCATGACCACGACCGGCCAAGCAGCAAAGTGATCCGAGGTGAGCTGTTCTGGGTCAACGTTGACGAGGCGAGCATATTCAGCGGCTGCCGGCAATCCATTGATTTCTTTGACGACACGATTCTTGGCATCGACTTCGGTCACTACCATTCGTTCATGGCCGGAGACAAAGTGTTGTGTCTTAAACAGGTGGAACGGAAGAGAGGTATTGATCAGGACCAGCGCTGCACTATCAGGATTGAATTGTCCGTTGACAAAGATCCACGTCTGTTCAAAGTTCAGTTCGTCACCGGCAGAGCCGCCAACCATCCGAATTCTACCGAGACCGTCTTGTAAAGCATGGGTGACCGGCTCTTCACGCACGGAGAGTCCATCAATCAACAAGAAACCAAAATTTTGGTTGGTCTCCGTATAAGCGTCGGTATTTTCCAACTGACGCAGGAGATCTTGGGCAAAAGTGCGACCATAAGAAATGTCAAAAGATTGGAGTCGATCCAGATGGCCAACGACAGCGGTACAGCATGTCGCAGAAAAGCTGATTCCCGTCAGGCTGTGGTTCAGATAACCCGCCGGACCGATTTCACCTGCGGTGGTGCAGCCCACAACACATTCATCAGGAAAGTGCTGATGAATTGCCGTCGTGAGTTGCTGTAAATCATAGTTGCTGGAACAGAAGAAAATGATCAACGCCATGTGTGGCTGATAAATTTGTGTCCGAAGTTCTGAAACGGCGGCTGCTGCGTCCGGTGCGCAAGAATGACCTGTCAGAATCGGATTTGGCTTACCCATAACTGCCTCCGAAGATGACCGTTGTGCGTCTCACCAATAGATGGGAGTACGACGTTGTTGTTAAAGTATCGTTCAACTTGTCTTGCCCACCCTCGGTAACACTGACTCTCACCCATACCCATCTTTGTACGGATGTCCTGTGATTTAAGCCATTGTTATAAGAATTTTCATTTGCATACCACCGCAGGAGGAGGCAAGCGTGATATGCATGATCGTTTCGCTATAGGTATAGTTCGTCGCCAACAGAAAGATCAAAAGTGTGCCACAGAATTTGTGATCATCATCTTTACCTTGTGCTGCAAATCACGCTTTTTCCCCAGTGTGTTCAGGTGAAATTGATATGCGAAATATGAATGAAAGGAAATGCTTTCTTTGATGATGAGAGGGCAGTACACTTTGATCTGCGTATATGCTAACTGAGGAACACGTTTGCCATGGATATCGTGAATCTACTGTTTAATAATGTTTTTACAGTGCCTGTCGCACTGCTTATTTTTGTATTCTTTTTACTCAAGTCCTCGATTATTTTTGTGCCTCAGAATCAAGCTTATCTGATCGAACGGTTTGGCAAATATCTGTCAACCAAAGAAGCCGGATTGCATTTTTTGGTGCCCTTTATTGATCGAATCGCGGCGGATCGTTCATTAAAAGAACAGGCCGTTGATGTTCCCCAGCAGAGTGCGATTACCAAAGATAATATTTCCCTGCATGTCGATGGTGTGCTGTATTTCCGGGTGCTTGATCCATATAAAGCGACTTACGGGGTTGATGACTATGTTTTTGCGGTGACTCAGCTATCCCAGACAACCATGCGTTCTGAGCTGGGTAAAATGGAGTTGGATAAAACCTTCGAAGAGCGTGATGCGCTGAACACCAATATTGTTTCTGCAATCAATGAGGCGGCCGGCCCTTGGGGGATTCAGGTGTTGCGTTATGAAATCAAGGATATTATTCCGCCTCAATCTGTCATGGAAGCGATGGAAGCCCAAATGAAAGCTGAGCGGGTCAAGCGGGCTCAGATTCTCGAATCAGAAGGGGATCGTCAGGCCGCGATTAACCGTGCTGAAGGTGAGAAACAGTCAATCGTGTTATCAGCGGAAGCCGATAAAGCCGAGAAAATACTCCGTGCAGAAGGGGAAGCTAAAGCGATTATTGCTGTGGCAAATGCACAGGCGGAAGCGCTGCAAACGGTCGGTGAGTCCGCCAATACGGAAAGCGGCCAGAAAGCGGTTCAGCTTGAACTGGCGACCAAAGCCATTGCAGCGAAAGAGGCGATTGCCAAAGAGTCGTCCATGGTGATTCTGCCAGATAACGCGACTGATGCCAGTTCTATCGTGGCACAGGCGACGTCGATCATTAGTCAGTTGAATAAGAGTCGATAATGGATTTCATCATAGCGCATTTGGTGCAGGTATTAGCTGTAACCGGATTAATCCTGTTAGTGGTTGAAGTGTTGGTGCTGGGCGCGAGCACATTTGTGCTGTTATTGATGGGGATGGGGCTATTACTCGCGTCCCTGTCGATGTACCTCGACTGGATTCCCACCACATGGCAATGGGCGCTGGTGGCTACGACCTTCTATACGCTGCTCTCCGGTGGTGTATTGTGGCCGATTTTTAAACGTGCTCAGAAAAAGCCAGAACACACGAGCGTACACAGTGATTTGATTGGTCATAGCTTTGTGTTACCGCAAGATACTACACCGGAAAAACCGACATCGTATCGTTTCTCTGGCATTGAGTGGCGTTTGATCACCCAAGAGCCATTAACCAAAGGGACTTTAGTCGAAGTGATTCATTTGCAAGTCGGTGAATTATTCATCCGGGCGAAATCGTAACCCAGTCGTCGCGGTCATTGAACCCCTATCGGGTCAGTAATTGCCTGATAGGGGTTTTTTGTAAGTTCAGTTTTTTAATCTGAACTAAAAAGAGTTCGCCACAGGCGAGAGCATCGCTGGCTGCCGAATGTGAACAGTAATCGGGCAGATGGTAGAAACGGCGTAAGTCATCCAACTGATAGCTGTCGTGTTGTCTGCTTTTCCCTGCGTAACTGAATCGTTTTTCGATATCGAGAGTATCGACGAAACAGGCAGGAAACGATTGCAATTGCGCATGATGTCGGAAAAAGGTTGCGATAAAACATTTTTCTATCTGGCAATGATGCGCCAGTAATATTTTCCCCTGTGCCCGTTCCAACAGCCGATTCATCCCATCGGCCAGAGAGATACCTTGCGCCAAGGCATGCGGCGTCAGCCCGTTGATTTGTGCGGTCTCTGGTTTGATGAACTTGCCATGGTTGATCAACAGTTCTTCATGACTGGCGATATCAATGGCTTCTAAAGTTAAATCAACCATCCCAATCGAGAGGATTTGATCATGTGCAGGTGCCAGACCTGTCGTTTCGAAATCAAGCGCCAGAAACCGGAGCTCACCGAGTGGTGTTTCTGGCTGAGCAAAGGGATGTGACAAATATGCCTGTAATGCCGCTGACCAATGAGGGGCGATTTGAATCCGTTGCCGTAGCGCCTCTGCGTCGGATGGATATTTCCAGTGTTGCAGCCAGTCAGTGAGCATCATTGATCTTCCTTGATATCGTCTATCGTCCTTTGACAAATTTCAGCTTAGCGACATCCTGTAATTCGCTGATAATCTTAAACGCGTCTTTCAGATGTTTACGTTCAAAGCTGCTGAAATGGTCGGGAATAATATGATTATTCGGTGTCGCTCCGGCCAGAATCGCATTCAGTTGATGGCGAAAGCGAACCTGCGTGATAAAACGAAAAGCGCCAATAATGTTTTCACAACTATCCTGAGAGAGTACGCCGTGCTTCGCTGCATAACGAAAGCGTTCTTCCGTGCCAGTCAGAGAACCACCGGCAGCAAGACTGAAAATTCTTGCCAGATCAATGATCAGATTCAGCGCATACTTTTTAATATTCAGGGTATTACTGTTTTGCCCGCTTTTCTCGAGCACCAGATGATTGAAAATTCCAAGCGGAGGCTGAGTTTCAATCGCATCACGCACTAATGCCGGAATAAACCCAGAGCTTTTTTGAATACAATCATGCAAATGGTGCTGAATTTGATCAACCAGATCTCGTTGACCATAAATGGCCCGGACTTCAAGAAATACACTGATACTCAATAGCCGGTTATATTCCGGGCTGGATACCCATTTTTGATAGTATTCTTTCCAACGGGAAACGGGTTGACACCATTTCGGGGACGCAGCCATATAGCGACCGTCACAGACCGGATAGCCACAGGCTGCCAGTGCATTACAGACGCGCATTGCCAGATGAGTGAAGTAGAGTTTATGTTCTTCACGGGCATGTTCCGAGAGAACTAAGGCGCTATCTTGATCGGAAAGCATGTGGACTTCATTACGGGCATGCGAGCCGGCAACCACCCAGGCATATTCACAGGGAGGCGGGCCGAGGATTTCTTCACTGAGTTGAATAATGCGGCGTGTAAACGCATCCATCATCATGGACATGATCTGGCCTTGAATTTCAGCGCTCACGCCCCCTTCGACTAACGCCTGAAATATCGTTTCCCGCTCGCTTTTGAGATTCGCCAACGCATTGACTGAACTGGCGTATTTAATTTTTTCGAGTAGAAACAGCGACTGGGTGCGATGGTTGTGAACCAGATGCGTGGTGGTGAGAAGCCCTGTGACTCGCTTGCCTGTTAAAACCGGTAAACAGCGGATGTTGTATTGCATCATCAGTGAGATGGCTTGGATCACTTTAGCATCGTGTTCGATCAAATGCGGATGCTGCGTCATGACCGTTGCAATCGGCTCATCAATGTCACGTCCGCTCGCAACGACCGATTGTGTCATATCCCGATCCGTCACGAGGCCGACAATGTCTTGATCCTGCATGACGACCGCGCAAGAACTGCGCTGCTTGTGAGGGATATGACCGCACATCATGCGTGCGACATCACGGATACTGTCATGGCAGTTGACGATCGTAATATTTTCACTCGCGATTTCTCCGACTGTGCGGAAGAAAAGCCCTTTGGCTTCTTTTTTACACACATCGTTGACTGCGGAGGTCAGCCGAATGT
The DNA here is from genome assembly GCF_002196515.1 of Vibrio gazogenes. Lineage (NCBI taxonomy): Bacteria > Pseudomonadati > Pseudomonadota > Gammaproteobacteria > Vibrionales > Vibrionaceae > Vibrio > Vibrio gazogenes. The sequence goes on from NZ_CP018836.1 coordinate 156,497, forward strand.
TGGCCTGAGACGCAAAATAGTCAGCAAAATCCGGATAGGTTTCACAGACCAGCGTCAGCTCCTGATGGGGAATCAAATACAGCAGTGAGTCATCGATAGCCTGTGCCTGATAGCCGTCTTCTGCATTCACCAATGGTTTGAGGAAGGTAAAGCCAAATTGATCATCCTGACCGAGTCTGGCTCGCAACTCACCCGTTTGAGTTCGTTGTTCTATCGCACCGGTTCTGATGATGTATAGATAGCGTTGTTCACACAACGAACTAAAATCAATCGTTTCGCCTTTCACGAGATATTTGACTTTGACCGTATTGGCCATTGAAGCAACCAATGCTGGCGGTAACTTATCGAACGGGTCGATTCTGACCAGAAAATCATGGATGTTAGGCGTGATCGACGTACTCATATATTCATTCTATCCTGATGCTGTTCTGCGCTATTATATCGTTGCATGCAAAGATGAACAGTATTTTTAAAATAGCTTTTCAAAAATTTGAATCTGTGCAACTATTGCGCAAATTATGGTTCGGTTCTATGACTGTTTTTTCTTTTTATTACATTGATTATATTTACTTTTTTGTGAATTTTAGGGTGAGAGTATTACTGTGGGTGACACAATTTTTGTCAATGATACATTGGCACAAGCGTTAGGTTTGGTCAGTTTTGCTTTAGGGCTTTCGACTTTTTATCAAAAGAATGATCGGCGTCTGAAAATATTGATGCTGGTTTTCAACCTGAATCACTGTATTCATTATCTGTTACTGGGTTCAACAGTTTCGGCACTCAGCACCATGTTATCTGCCGCCCGGACGACCACCGCTATTTTTGTCTCTTCGGTCCGCGTGGCAGCGATCTTTATTGTGATCAGTCTCGTCAGCGGTGTATGGATGGCAAATCATTGGTGGGATCTCTGGTCAGTTGTGGGGACGGTTATCGGCACCTATTCGGTCTTCTGTCTTGCTGGTATTAAGATGCGGATCGGGTTTCTGCTGGGCGGCATATGCTGGCTCATCAATAACATAATTGTTGGCTCGATTGGTGGGGTGATGTTGGAAGCTTCATTATTGAGTATGAATCTATTGACGATATATCGCATTCATCGACAAGCGAGCAATATGTTGATAAAAACGCCGGAATGTTAAATATGATGGCAATATTTTTACAACTAGCCCAACATGAATTCTTATGGCAATGATAGCCCGCATTGCCTGACTTTGAGAGCCCCCTTCCAAACATTTTCCCCGACTTAAATACCCTGCCTGTCTATCCGGTCTGACCACCATGATATTCATTAAATTTCCATTCATTCTGATTCATAAATCGGTAGTATCCATTGAATTCAAAATAAAAATAGTAGGAGAACATCCTAATGATATGTCGCATTTGTCAGCAAAGACCGCCATCGATTGCTGGTCGGTTTTCCCGATATCGCGTTTGGCGACAGTGGCTTGGGTTATGGATTTTAATCAGCGGATTAACGGCTTGTTATGATGATGCCCGTCCGGTGACGGTTGAGCCGAAACCGGTTCGTCCGGTCAAAACCATGGTTGTCTCATCGGTGAAAACCACTCCGGTTGTGACACAAGTCGGTGATATTGAAGCTTATCAGCAAACGTTGCTGGGGTTTCGGATTGCCGGACGCATACTTGAGCGCCGGTTTGATGTCGGTGATCTCGTGCACCAAGGGGCGGTTTTAGCGACCTTGGATCCCAGTAATGCCAATAATGCTCTCAAGCAGGCTAACGCGGAACTGGATAATGCAAAATCAGCGGCAACCCTTGCTCGGCGAACTCTTGCCCGGATGAAAAAACTATTACCCAACGGGGCGATTTCCCGCTCTCGTTACGATGAGGCAAAATCAGACTGGCAAGCCGCTGCTTCCCAGCTTGAGCGGGCTCAGGCTGCCGTTAAAGATGCGCAAGATAACCTACAGTTTACCCATCTGATTGCGCCACAAGATGGGGTGATCAGTGAGACCAATGCGAACCCCGGACAGGTTGTCAGTGCAGGGCAGCAAGTCTTTAAACTCGCCTACAATGGGCAGTTGGACGCCGTGTTTGAAGTGCCTGAGCAGGTTTTACAGACCCGGATCGAAGACCCGCAAATTACAGTTTCTCTACTCTCGAATCCTGAAATCAAAACTCGCGCTAAATTACGTGACATTACCCCACAGGCCGATCCGTATACCCGGACATACCGCGTTCGGGTCACGCTGGTTGATCCGCCAGAACTGATGGGGCTGGGTGCAATTGTCAAAGGGCAATTACAACTTCCCACGATTGATCAGGTTATCGTGCCGAAAGCGGCTTTGACACGTCAAGGGGATCAGCCGGCCGTTTATGTGGTTGATGGGCAGAGCAATGCGCTGCGACTGAAGTTGATATCGGTCACTCGCTACAGCGATGATGCGCTTTATATTTCTTCAGGGCTCGATGCCGGTGATCAGGTTGTCATTGCCGGTGTCAATCAACTGCGACCCGGTTTGAAAGTCCGGCTGATGCAGGGAGGGGAATGATGGCATCCCATTCATCTGAACAGCGCTTTAATCTCTCTGCTTGGGCACTGGAAAACCAACAAATGGTATCGTTTTTGATGTTGATGATCGTCGTGATGGGGATTATCAGTTTTCAAAATTTACCGCGTAATGAAGATCCAGAGTTTACCGTCAAGATTGCAGTGGTTTCTGCGCATTGGCCCGGGGCGACTATCGAAGAAACCACGCAATTTCTAACCGATAAGTTAGAGAAGAAGCTGCAAGAGATCCCCTACCTTGATCATTTGAGAAGTTATACCCGGGCCGGAGAAACGGTCATCTTTGTTAATTTACGCGACAGTACACCGCCAGACCAAGTGGCGGATATCTGGTATCAGACGCGCAAGAAAATGTTGGATCTGTCACCGGAGTTGCCGAGCGGCGTGATTGGCCCTGCGGTTAATGATGAATTTGCCGATACCTTCGGGACGATTTTCGCATTCACGGCGGATGGATTCAGCATGAAAGAGCTGCGTCAGACCGTGGATGACGTCCGTTCAACGCTGATGCGAGTACCCTATGTCAGTAAAATTGAAGTGATGGGTGCACAGGAGCAACAGGTCGTGCTGGCGATCTCATCCAAACGGCTGGCAGGACTCGGGTTAAATCTCAAAGAGGTGATTGACAGTTTACAGGCTCAGAATGCTGTGACACCGGCAGGGGTGATTCGGACCGGTGATGAACGGATATCTGTTCAGGTCAGTGGTGCATTCCGCTCGGCCGAAAGTCTGAAAGAGATTGTACTCCGTATCCATGATCGTTTTATTCCCCTACGTGACATCGCAAAGATATATACGCAAGCCGAACAGCCACCGAAACCCGAGTTTCGGGTCGATGGCAAGGCTGCAATCGGGCTGGCGATTTCGATGTCGCCTGATGGCAACATGTTAAAATTCGGCCAGGATTTACGCCAAGCAATGTCTCGGATTGAGAATAATTTACCCTATGGGATTGACGTCACGAAAGTGGCCGACCAATCTGCGGTGGTCCAAGATGCTGTCGGCGGGTTCGTCAAGGTACTGATTGAGGCAGTGGTGATTGTGCTCGCGGTGTCGTTTGTATCACTGGGCACAAGAGCAGGCTTGGTCGTTGCTGTGTCGATTCCGATTGTACTTGCTATGACTTTTTCCGGAATGGAGATGGCCGGTATCGGTTTTCAGCGTATCTCTCTCGGGGCGTTGATCATCTCGCTCGGTTTGCTGGTCGATGATGCCATGATTACGATTGAAGCGATGGTTTCCAAGTTGGAAGACGGCTGGCCGCGGAAAAAAGCGGCTGCGTGGGCTTATCAAAATACCGCCTTTCCGATGTTAACGGGAACACTGGTTACCATTGCGGGCTTCATTCCGGTCGGATTCGCTGCCTCAGGTGCCGGAGAATATTGCTATTCGTTGTTTGTGGTGGTGATGGTATCCCTAGCCAGTTCATGGATTGTTGCCATTCTTTTCTCACCGTTATTAGGGGTATGGTTATTACCTGAAAATCTGAAAGCCCATGAAGCCAAACAAGGACGACTGTCTGCCGGGTATCAGCAGCTGATTGACGGTGTTCTCCATCATCGATGGAAAACCATTGTTCTGGCAGTATCTTTATTGGTTGTCGCCAGTGCGTTATCTGAGCGGCTCCATTCTGAATTCTTCCCGGCATCTGACCGGCCGGAACTGCTTGTCAGTCTCAGACTACCGGCAAATGCATCCCAGAGCGACACGCTGGCTGAGGTAAAAAAACTGGAAGCTCAGTTGGCAAGTAACCCGAAAGTGGCTCTGTTTTCAAGTTACGTTGGTTCTGGCGCAGTGCGGTTCTATCTACCGATGGATATTTTGCTAAATCAGGAGAACATTGCTCAGGTTGTGGTCGTGGCTAAAAATATCGAGCAGCGCAAAACGCTGCGTAAAGAGTTACAAACCATCATGCAACGTGATTTCGGAGAATGGATTACACGTGTTTCGCCATTAGAACTCGGGCCACCGGTCGGTTGGCCGTTGCGTTATCGGGTCAGCGGGCCGAACCTGAATCACGTTCGGGCATATGCACAGTCACTGGCGAATGTGGTTGCAGATCATTCCGATACCCGGGATATCAACCTGACATCCGGAGAACCACAGCGTTTACTGCGTGTCGACGTTGATCAAACGGCTGCCCGGGCTGTCGGGCTGAGCCGCCAACAAATTGCACAACAGCTGGCAACGATTTTTTCTGGTCAGACGATTACATCACTACGGGAAGGGATTCATCCGGTCAGTATTGTGGTGAAAGGTGGCGTGAGTGAGCAGCAGGATATTGAAACGATAGAGAACCTGCAAATTTCGCTCGGTCAGGAGCAAGTCATTCCACTCAGGCAAGTGGCAAAAGTCGAATATACCATTACGGATCCGATTATCTGGCGACGTCAGTTGGAACCCTTTATTACGGTTCAGACCGATATCGCGCCCGGAATTATGGCCGGGAAAGTCTCTTCCGAGTTAGCCCCTCAGATTGAAGCATTCAGGCAACAGCTCCCTGCTGGTTATGAAGTCACCGAAGAGGGTACTGTCAGTGAGTCAGAGAAAGGGAATGAGTCAATTTACGCGGTTTTACCGGTAACGCTCATCGTGATGCTGACCTTGCTCATGATTCAGCTTCGACGTTTCTCCAGCATGATGTTGGCGTTGTGTACCGCGCCATTCGGTTTAATCGGGATAGTCGTCGCGATGTTACCAACGGGCACGCCTGTCGGTTTTGTCGCGTTGCTTGGTGTGATCGCTCTGGTCGGTATGATTATCCGTAATGCAGTGATTCTGATTTCTGAGGTGGATGACAACCTGAAGCGAGGCCATGGGGCGCATCAGTCGATAGTGAGCGCCGCAACGCATCGTGCCAGACCAATTTTGCTGACTGCTTTTGCCGCCATTCTTGGCATGATTCCAATTGCCAGACAGGTTTTCTGGGGACCTATGGCATATGCCATTATCGGTGGATTGATGGCAGCAACTGTCATTACGTTAACGGTATTACCAGCCGCAATTAGTCTGGTCTTACAGTGGGAAAAGCGAGGAATATCACAGCAAGAGGCATAAACACCTTCCAATTTTTAATCGCGCTGCCAATTAATAGCAGCGCTTTTTCAGGGGAGGCTCTGTAACGTTATAATTTATGAATTTTTTAGAATAAATATTATCTGGTATTTGATTTTTTATTTAAATTATATATTCAATCAATTGAGTATTTGTGTGCTTTCAGTTTGTTGGTTTCTATAAAATTAATATGTTTAATTTATTGAAAATATTTAAAAACATCAATTGTCACTTAATCAGGTGGTGTTTGATAAATTAATTAAACCCCCAAATGGTAATGATGTGTAAATAATATTAAATTTAATATAATTGAATCTGTAATGATACGCAAAATAATTCATTTATCATGATGACAAGAATTTTTTTACTGAGAGAATGTCGCTGCCTACATATAAATAACAGAGGTGGTGTTATGAACAATATTAGTAAATATTTACCAGAGTTCATTCAGTCAAAGATAAATTTTCATATTCACGACTTAATTGAATTGAATAAAAATGGGAAACATCTTGTTTTAGGAAAGCGTCCCCAAAGCAAAGATATTGTAATGCAAAGTAATGACTATTTATGCTTGGCAAATAATAGCACTATAAAGCACCAAATGATTGACTCAATTATGAGAATGGATGATAGTATCTTAATGTCAGGAATTTATTTGCAAGATGAAAATTCAAAGCCCTCTATCGAGCATCGACTTTCAGAATTTACTAACTTTGATAGCTGCTTACTCTCTCAATCAGGGTGGAATGCTAACATTGGGTTATTACAAGCAATTTGTGCTCCGGATACTAATATCTATATTGATTTTTTCACTCATATGTCAGTATGGGAGGGGGCTCGATATGCAAATGCGAAAGTACATCCGTTTATGCATAATAACATGAAGCATCTGCGGAAATTGATTAAAAGACATGGCCCAGGAATTATTGCTGTCGATTCAATATACAGTACATTAGGTACGATCGCCCCCTTAAAAGAGCTGGTTGAGATAGCAAAAGAGTTTGGCTGTGCGACCGTGATTGATGAATCGCACTCTTTAGGTATTTATGGTAAACATGGGGCAGGTTTGATTGAAGAGCTGAATTTATCAAGAGAAGTTGACTTCATGACTGCTAGCCTGGCTAAAACTTTTGCGTATAGAGCCGGTGCGATATGGGCAAATAATAATGTTAATCAGTGCTTACCTTTTGTAAGTTATCCTGCAATATTTAGTTCTGCCTTATTGCCTTATGATATAGATACACTTGGAGCTATATTAGATTTAATTTATGAATCAGATGACCGAAGAGAACGTCTTTTTTATCTCTCGGATAAACTCAGGAAAGGACTCATTCAACTTGGTATTAAAATTAGAAGTCAATCTCAGATCATATCGTTAGAAACTGGAAATGAGAACAATACCGAGTTAGTCCGTGATATTTTAGAAAATAATGGAATATTTGGAGCTGTTTTCTGCCGTCCCGCGACACCTAAGAATAGCAATCTAATTCGGTTTTCTTTGAATAGTTCTATGACTGATAATGACATTGATAAAATATTGTCTGTCTGCCAGCTATTAGTCAAAAATAACGAGGTGTTTTTTAAATAAATTATAGTATTCAAATCCCCATATATTGATATGATGTCAGTATTATATCCAGTCTGCTAATTTGTCCAGTAAATTATCAGTATCTGCTGGCTTAATAATATAGTCATTCATGCCTGAATTCCGAATTCGTTTCAACGTTGGTGTGTTGGTATCACCCGTGTGACCAAGAATCGGAATATGTCGATAAGGTTTCTGGGAACGGCGAATCGTACTGGTTGTTTCGATGCCATCAAGAATAGGCATCTCAATATCCATCAGAATCAGATCAACCTCGTGTGTTTCCATTGTTTCCAGAGCCTCTTGGCCATTTGATGCCTGTATAACATGATAGCCCTGCTTCTCTAAAAGAATGGCGGTCAGGTTACGAATGGAATGATTGTCGTCCACGATCAGGATGCATTTCTCGCTGCGCTCCTGCTTGAGCGGTATGACGTTTCTATCGGTTTCAATTCTTTCTGGCCGCTCAAAAAATAAGTGATATAGAATTGGGGCGCTTTGATCAAGTAAATAACTTCTTTCCAGCGGATAGACAGAAAGATGGCGTTCAATATGAATCGGATACTGGCTATCGGCATCATAAATATAATGAATTTGCGCTTCAGAGAAATGCAGCTGAGATTCTAGAACAGACAGTAAATCCCATTGTCGATTAATTTGGTTGAGATCGACCATAATCAGATCAAACTCAAAATCATATTCCTTGCGCTTGATCGCCTCTGTCAATGTGGTGGTCTCGATGTGAAATCCCATCTGCTGTGCTTGTTTTTTTAGCCGCAGCCGAACGTCACTCTCGTTACCCACGTAAAGTAAGGATTTCGCATTCACCAATTCTTCTTTGAGCTTTCTCATGGCCGGAGATGATTCGCTTGGGAATAAGAGTGTGAATTCCGTCCATCGACCTAATACAGAAGCGCATTCAATTTTCCCACCGAAGGCTTCCATAATGCGTCGGCAGAAGGGTAACCCCAGACCATAGCCTCCATTTTTACCGTGTGTATAAAAGTCTTTAAATATATCTTGAAGATGCTCTTTGGCAATCCCGGCACCATTATCTTTAACCGTTATTTGATTCCAATTTTCTTGAGTCGAAATAGAAACTTCAATGTGAAAGTTCTCGTTATTTTGATAATAAAATGCATTTTTGAATAAATTGTAAAAAGCATACTTTAGTAAAACATCACTGCCGAGGAATCTGAAATCATCTTCAATATGAATATTGACAGCCAGTCGGTCGAGTGGGTTTTTATAACTGAACGATTGGATGGCATGCTGCGCAATGTCACTGACCGTGTAGATTTTGAAAGTCGATGTCGGAATCCGGTTCTGGTCTATCGAAGTAAGGAGCAGATTGATCGTTTCATTAGCAGAATCAACCGTGCTATTCATATTGTTGAGTAGCTCATTGACCATCTGATAATCATGTTGTTCAATCATGTAATGAGGCACGGAATCGGTCGGGTGCTTCGTATGCAGCAGTGATTGAAGCAGCTCTACAGATGACCGAATGGCGCTGAGCGGATTACGCATCTCATGCGCAATTCCTGCACCGAAGGATTTGGCAATTGAAATTTTGGCTTCATGTACATTTTTCCCTTTTACATAGAATATGCTGCCGTATATATAAACAAATAAAAATATGGGTATATATGACCATTCGATAGACGCAGCCGTCTGATGACCATTGACATAATAAGCGGCGGTATAGGCAAAGGTGAATGAAATAGTGGCCTGAAACAACATTATCTTGGTTTCATAGATGACAAGAATATGCAGGAATATTGAAGCTAATAGGGACATAACCCAAATGGTGGACCAATTATTCATAATCAGCATATAGCCGAAAAAGAACGGTAAAGATATTCCCACTGTTACGAGATAATAATGAGGGAGGTAACGCACTAATGAAGGATGAAGATACTTCCGAAAGACAAGCGGAATAAACAACACAGAACAAAACAGACGTAACCCCAAAGTCTCATAAGGCTGAGGGTAGAGGGTACTCCAGATATAGTAATAGAGAGGAAATCCTATAACCCCCATGCTACTAATAAATGTAAGGTTAGGTTCTATATGTTGGTATATTTTTTTGATAGCACTCATGGGTTTTCTAGCCTAAACCGAACAAATTGTCTTCTTGTTGTCTGTTAGATTACGGTCGCAGTATCAGTAATACGATAGTCTAACTTTAGTATTGTATAACGGTAGACTACCTGATTATACATCGAAGAGAAATGCCCTTTTGTCTTAAGCAAGTGCGTTATATGGATTTTGTAGAATATGGTGATGGTCAGTTGTGGACTATTGATGATAATCATTCTGTATTGTCATGTGATTGTAACGCATTGAATTTAATTTAATTAATCATATTTTTGGGTGTATTCTGTGCTGTTGTTGTGTGGTGCTTTGCTCAGTTGTTGTGGGGTCAACCGTTGTGTTTAGATATCACCCATGTTTTTATCAATACCAAATGAAGATGAAGGGATAATCAAGGTGACGATTCAATTGCAAACCCAACGATTAACAATGAGACAGATTAATATAACGGATTGGGATTTTTTTCACGCTTTGCAAACCGACCCAACAACGATCAAATACTGCTTTAACCGACGAACAGAGGCCCAAATCAGGGCGCGATTCGAATCTCGTTTACCACCGTGGACCCCAGCGTCCGATTTCTGGTTATGTCTTATGTTACAAGAAATATCGTCGAATCAGCTTGTCGGTCTTACCGGATTTCATTTGCAGAATCATGTGGCCGAGCTGGGTTATATGATTGCGCCGGAGGCCTGTGGTCAGGGTTATGCGACAGAGTCTTTAAATGGCCTGCTTGAGTTTGCTGACAACTGTGGTATCAAAAATTTTCAAGCCAATGTCACTCAGGGGAATTATGCCTCTGAACGTGTCCTGTTAAAATGTGGTTTCCACTGTGCTGAGGTGGTCAAGCAAGATGTCGAAATCGGTGGAACGCTGTATGACGATCTGATTTACCGTAAGTAAGATGAGCGGTGTACCTCAAATATGAAGTCACGCAAGACTCAAAACAGCATACAGACAAAAGGCGAACCCAACGGTTCGCCTTTTGTTATTCAAGTTAGTTTCCAACTTGGTTATCGGTTTTCAACTCGGTTATCTGTGATCAACAACCCAACCTTACCCCGCATAATCACTGACGGGCGGGCAGCTACAGATTAGATTGCGGTCGCCATAGACATTATTGACCCGATTCACTGTCGGCCAGTATTTTGCCGCTTGAGTGTGTGGGGTCGGGAAGCAAGCAAGCGTTCTGCTGTAGGGATGTTGCCACTCTGCTGCTGCCAAGTCTGCCTGTGTATGAGGGGCGTTGACCAGAGGATTATCCTCAAGTGGCCACACACCGGAAACAACTTGGTCGATTTCACCGCGGATTGCGATCATCGCGTCACAGAATCGGTCCAGCTCAGCCAAATCTTCTGATTCTGTCGGTTCTATCATCAATGTACCCGCGACCGGGAATGACATCGTCGGCGCATGGAAACCATAATCCATCAATCGCTTGGCAATATCTTCTTCTGAAATGCCTGATGCTTCTTTGATCGGGCGAATGTCGATAATACATTCATGGGCGACGCGGCCATTATCTCCCCGGTACAGAATCGGGTAGTGGGCACTGAGTCTTTCCATGACATAGTTGGCATTCAGAATCGCGAGCTGGGTGGCTTCGGTTAATCCTTCCGCACCCATCATCGTAATATACGCCCAAGAGATTGGCAGAATGGATGCACTGCCTAAATCGGCCGCCGCAACGGCATGTTGCTTGCCTTCAATGCCGGACTCGATATGGCCGGGTAGAAAGGGTGCCAGATGAGATTTGACACCAATCGGTCCGACGCCAGGTCCACCACCACCGTGCGGAATACAGAAGGTTTTATGCAGGTTCAAGTGGGAGACATCCGAGCCGATAAATCCGGGGCTGGTGAGTCCGACCTGTGCGTTCATGTTTGCGCCATCGAGGTAAACTTGACCACCGATAGCATGAATCATGTTACACACCTCCCGGACATGGTTCTCGTAAACACCATGTGTTGAAGGGTAAGTAATCATGATGCAGGAAATTTCTTGTTGATATCGGTCGATTTTGGCTTTGAGATCGGACAGATCAATATTCCCGTCTTGGTCACAGGCAACGACAACGACATCCAGTGACACCATCGCTGCTGATGCCGGATTGGTCCCGTGGGCGGAACTGGGAATCAAACAAATATGGCGGTTATTTTCACCACGGCTCTGATGATAACGCTGAATCGCAAGCAGCCCGGTATATTCACCGGAAGCTCCGGAGTTGGGTTGCAGCGAGAACGCGTCATAGCCAGTAATGGCACATAGCTTGGCTTTCAGGTCTTCAGCAAGCTCAGTATATCCTGCGGCCTGATCTTTCGGCGCAAAAGGGTGGATTTGACTGAATTCAGGCCAAGTGATGGGAATCATCTCGGATGAAGCGTTCAGTTTCATGGTGCAGCTACCCAGTGGAATCATGCCGTGGGTGAGCGAGAAATCCTTATTTTCTAATGTCTTCAGATAACGCATCATCAGTGTTTCACTGTGATAACGATGGAAAACCGGATGTGTTAAATACGCGGATTCTCTGCGACAGGATAAAGGAATCGCTGCATATTCGTCAGATGCAATATCCGTAGAAATTATTTCAGGGTCAGCCTGAATGTTGAATACGGTAAACAGTTTTTGGATATCATCCAGCGTCGTGGTTTCATCAAAGCTGATGCCAAGTGCTCGCTCGTAGCGACGCAGGTTGAGTCCGGCTTGCTGTGCATTCTGATACAGGGCTTCGGTTTGGCTGTCAGTATCAATCGTCAGGGTGTCAAAAAATGTCTGATGGCGCAGTTTGTAACCCTGTAACGTTAGTCCGGCTGCCATGATGGCTGTCAGGTGGTGTGTTCTGCGGGCAATGGTTTTCAGGCCTTCCGGACCATGGTATATCGCATAAAACACGGCCATGTTGGCGAGTAATGCTTGCGCTGTACAAATATTCGACGTCGCTTTTTCCCGGCGAATATGCTGCTCCCGTGTTTGCATCGCCATGCGTAATGCCGGTTGTTCTTTGGCATCTACAGAGACACCGATGATTCTGCCGGGCATGGTGCGTTTGTATTGATCGCGGGTTGCCATAAATGCAGCATGGGGACCACCGTATCCCATGGGTACACCAAACCGTTGGGAAGAGCCGATAACGATATCGGCACCCATTTCACCAGCGGGTTTGAGTAAGGTGCTGGCCAGCAGATCGGTCGCTACTGCGACTAAGGTTTTATTGTGATGAGCCGCTTCGATCATTGGTGTTAAATCGTCGATTTCACCGGTTGTCGTCGGGTATTGTAATAAAGCACCGAATACGTCTTGCTGGGGGAGTTCGCTCACCGGCAGCACGACGACTTCAAAATTCATGAATTCAGCGCGGTTTCTGACGACTTCAATGGTCTGTGGGTGGACATGATCCGCGATAAAGAAGCGTTGGCTTTTGCTTTTTCCGGCTCTTTTACATAATGCCATTGCTTCAGCCGCAGCGGTTGCTTCATCTAATAATGATGCATTCGCGATGTCCATGCCGGTTAAGTCGATGATCATCTGCTGGAAGTTAAGCAGTGATTCGAGACGGCCTTGCGAAATCTCAGGCTGGTAAGGCGTGTACGCCGTATACCAGCCGGGATTTTCTAAAACATTACGTTGAATGACACTGGGTGTCAGCGTGCCATAGTAGCCTTGGCCGATAAAACTGCGGGCAATTTGGTTTTTGCCGGCGATGCGTTTTAATGCCGCGAGCATGTCTGCTTCGCTCTGTGGTTCAGGTAACGAGAGTGATTGGTTCAGACGGATGTCAGCCGGAACCGTTTCGCTGATGAGTGTTGCGAGGCTTTCAGCGCCAATGGTCTTCAGCATCATTGCTTGTTCCCGCTGGCGCGGGCCGTTGTGACGTGTTGCGAATTCTGTTTGAGAAGAAAGGTTGCGCAGTAGTTGAGTCATAATTCCTTACCGTGACCACAAAAGGGTATCCGTTGATACAAGCTGAACTCAGGATATAAAAAAGCTGCGCACAAGGGATGTAGGCAGCTTTTATTGATCAGTCTTCCAGTGTATTGAGATATTCTGCTTCGTCTTTTAGATCATCCAATTCCGTTGGATCCGTCATGCGGATTTTAGCAATCCATCCCCCTTCGTACGGTTCTTCGTTAATCAGCTCAGGGTTATCTCCGAGATCATCATTGACTTCAATGATGATGCCGCTAACCGGGGAATAGATATCAGATGCCGCTTTAACGGACTCGACCAATGAAAAGTTGTCGCCAGCATCCACGTCACTATCAACATCAGGGAGTTCAACATATACGACATCACCTAACATTTCTTGTGCGTGTTCTGAAATGCCGACGGTAACAGTCCCGTCACCGTGATTGAGAACCCATTCGTGACTGTCGGTAAACTTCAGCGTGTTATCCATGCATTTATCTCCAAAAATCGATTATAACTAGTGATCAGAGCGTCACCGGATTCAGATTGTATGCCTGAAAATCTGTAAAAAATCAGAGCATGACGACAAAACATTATGAAAAACAACATCTGCTTTAGGTGTCATTCATCGATTGTCAATCATCCGGAATCATCGGGTGTCCGACTCTTCCCATAGCGTAGCCAATTTGGATGATGTTACTAAGTCGTCTCTGTAAAAATAAGTCATCTCTGTAAAAATCCGGATCATATGTGGCTAACATTACCTGTTGAGAGAATAGTAAGCAATAAAAATTTCTTATAGGAAACTAGTTTTCTTGCTAGTATGTAAGCAAGTCGTCATCAGATGTCGTTTCGGTGAGATTTACCAGAGACCGAGACCATCATGTGAATGGGAAACCATCGCACCTGAAGGCAACAATATTGATAGCGATGACTCGGTTCCTGTGGGAACGGTCATTGAGGTTTACTCGAGGAGACACTATGGGAAAAAGTACGCTGGATGATAATCCTGCCTTAATTTTAACGCAGGAATCTCAGGAAAATAATATCGACCCGCTTCGATTAGGGCAGCGTATTAAAGATATTCGTCTTGAACTCGGTTTAACGTTAGAAGAAGCCAGTCAAAAGACCGGATTGGCGAGGTCGACGCTGAGTAAAATTGAGAATGAGCAAATTTCGCCGACGTTTCAGGCGATGCAAAAATTAGCACATGGCTTAGATATCGGGATGCCACAACTATTTGAACCACCGAAGAAAGTTGTGGCGACGGGGCGCAGAGATATCACTCTGGCAGAGCAGGGGAAACCGCATCCGACCTCCACATATGAACATGAATTGCTGGCGACTCAGTTATCAGGGAAGAAGATGACTCCGTTTAAGACTCGGGTCCGGGCAAGAGTGTTTGAGGAATATGGGGATTGGGTTCGGCACGATGGTGAAGAGTTTCTGCTGGTGCTTGAAGGCTCGGTGATGCTGTATACCGAGTTTTATGAACCGATAACCCTGAATGTGGGTGACAGTGTTTACTATGATGCCAACATGGGGCATGTATTAACGTCTGTCAGCGATTCTGATGCGCTGATTTTATGGGTCACGGCAAAATAATCAATCTGAACGTATGTTAATTAAGTTTCGTATAGGAAACTTAATTAACATACCCAATGAAAGTCTGCTTTATCGGGCAAACCGGATGTATGAAAAGGGAGAGCCACATGTCATCTGAACAAGAGAACCAGTCGCTGTTAAGAACGCCGTTGTATGCTTTACATCAAGAGTTTGGTGCAAAGATGGTACCATTTGCCGGTTATGAAATGCCGGTTCAGTATCCTTTAGGGGTAAAGAAAGAACATTTACACACCCGTGCTGCTGCCGGTCTGTTCGATGTTTCCCACATGGGACAGATTTGCCTAAAGGGCGAGGGGGCTGCATTGGCGCTGGAATCACTGGTGCCTGTCGATATTGTTGATCTGCCGGTCGGTAAACAGCGGTATGGTTTTTTGACGAATGAAAATGGTGGGATCCTTGATGATTTAATGATCGCCAATTTAGGTGATTGTCTGTTTGTGGTCATCAATGCTGCCTGTAAACAGCAGGATATTGCGCATCTAAAACAGCATTTGCCTGCGGATCTGATTTTGGAAGAGATGAATGATCAGGCACTACTGGCATTGCAAGGGCCTCTGGCTGTCAGCGTATTATCACAACTGGCTCCGGTAGTGGCAGACATGCATTTTATGGATGTTCGTCGTGTGTCGTTGTTGGATATCGAATGTATTGTGAGTCGTAGTGGCTATACCGGTGAAGATGGTTATGAAATTTCTGTTCCGGCCGATCAGGCGGAACGACTGGCCCATCATCTTCTGACATTCGATGAGGTTGCTCCGATTGGTCTTGGGGCTCGTGATTCGCTACGGCTGGAATGCGGTTTGTGTCTTTATGGTCATGACTTGGATGAGACGACGACGCCTGTGGAAGCCAGTTTAGTCTGGGCAATCAGTCCGGTTCGACGAAGTGGCGGTGCCAGAGCCGGTGGATTTCCCGGGGCCGCTGTGATTCTGGAGCAGATTGATCAGCAATCAGCAAAACGCAAGCGTGTCGGGTTGGTTGGACAAACCAAAGCACCGGTTCGGGAAGGCACGGTATTATTTAACCAGCAAGGGCAAGAGATTGGTATTGTGACCAGCGGCACGTCAGGGCCAACGGCCGGACAGCCTGTTTCGATGGGATATATTGTTCGTGAGAGTGCCTCGCTCGGCACTGAAATTTACGCGGAGGTGCGTGGTAAGATGCTGCCGATGACGGTGACCAAAATGCCGTTTGTGCCTCAACGTTATTATCGGGGCAAGTGATTTTATTGCATTGAAATTACAATTGAAATGGGGGAATACGTCAGGTGTTTCCCTGTTTTAGACACAAGTCATGTGGCATTGATTGTCATCAAGATACGGTGTTTTTTGCCGGAACGACGGAGATCAAAGTTGTTGGTCGTCCTGTGTTAAGACTGGCATCCCCATCACGCCGGATGGGTTGTAGTACATGGCTGCTGCAATCGATAAAGGCTTTGCAAACCAGTAACCTTGCAGGTGAGAGGCCCCCATCGCGTGGAATTGGTGTAACATTTTACTGTCTTCAATGCCTTCAATGACGACACTGATCTGCTCTTTCCGACATAATTTGATTAAAAATTCCAGAAACTGGCAAGAATTATCATTTTTCATGGTCTTCATTGAGAAGTATCGGTCTATCTTGATTTGATCAAATGGTAGGTCAAAAAAGCTGTGGATAGAGCTAAAACCTGCCCCAAAATCATCCAGAGACAATAAAAAACCAAGCTCATTGAGTCGGTTGATTTGTTGAAGCGCATATTTATGTTCATCGAGAATCACGGTTTCAGTTAATTCGAGAATAATTGTCCCTGGGGTCAGTCCGGCTTCTGAGGTAATGCGTAACATCTCATCGGGAAAGTTACTGTTCAATAACTGTAATACCGAGACATTGACGTTTACCCGAACGGAAGTTTGGTTCATGGTGTTATAGTGATTGATGAATTGGCACGCCTTTTCAAAGACTTGATAACCTAACTCAACAATGAGCCCTTTATTTTCAGCCACGGGGATGAACTCATCCGGATAAATGTTACCGTAATCTTTAGTGGGCCATCTGACTAACGCTTCGAAACTGGAGACTTTTCCTGTCGTGGTATCAATGATGGGTTGATATTTGACGGACAGACTTTTGTTTCTTAGCGCACATTTTAAACCGCTTTCAATATAAAAGTAGCGATCGACTTTCTGTTGCGTATGACCTTCATACAATTCGATCTGAGACTGACTTTGTTCACTGGCGAACGCGCACGTTCTAAAAGCAATGCTCAGGATTTCTTCACTTTCCAGCTGATGGTCACAATCAGGGTAAATTCCAAGGCTCATACCGTTGGCAAAGAGGGTATTTTGTTGTGTCATGCAAGTCTGATAACGGTGCACGAATTGAGTACACATCATTTTGAGAGAAGTATGTGACACCGCATCTCTGAATAGTACTGCGTAGGTATCCAAACTCACTCGATAAAGTGTTGCATGATCTTGAGGAAAGACTTGAGCTGCTGATTTGACATTGGTGATGACATTTTTGAGGAGATCGGAACCGTATTCGATCAAGTAGGATTGCAACTCATGAATTCGGATGTAAATGACTGAAAAGACGTTGTCTGATGATTGAACGAGTAAATCCAGATCTAACAGGAGTTTTCTGAGATTGAATAGGGCAGAACTATCATCATAAAAAGCGGCTTCCTTGAGATAGGTTTCCATCATTTTTTTATCAGAGATGTCTCGGTGACTCCCGACGATGTAAGTTTCACCGCGCTCGGTCAAACAGACCGCACTCCCTTCGATCCATAAGTAATCTCCGTCAGTTTTTCTTACCCGATATTGATTGAGTATCCGTTGTTCAAACTTATCGATATGCGCGTTGACTCGGTTAATCAATAATTCCTGATCGTCAGGGTGAACAAGCGCATACCATGCGGAGGCATGAATCGTGGGAGACTGAATACCAAACTGGACATAAAAATCAGGGTTGTAGAATGTCAGCAAGCCTTCTGCATCCATATGGAATATTCCCTCATTAAACACATCGAAAATATGAATGAGGCGTGTTTTATATTCATTGTTGGGCGGCTGAACTTGCAACACCGCTTCCCCCAAGTCTTTTTGCATGAAATTGAAGGCTCCTTGACGCCAGTCTATATGCTCATCAATATTATTTATCTAAATGGGTCATACCGGTTTCATTGATATCAATAAGAATCAATGATCGAGCTATCCTGTCAGGATGAAGAAAAGCGTGAAGTTTGTTACATATTTTCATTATCTACAAGTCACTTGCACAGTGTTATTCCTCATATTTCGGCTTGTCTTACTGGTCTGATTCCGGCGACATTTGATAGGCTTTTGTCCCCCATAGTGGGACCGTTGATATACTGTGTTTGAAGCTGCCCGAAGTCTCTTTGGTTGAGTAAGAAACATAGATCAACGTTTGTGTCTTCGAATCATAGATTCTTCGCATTTTCATTGACTTAAAGAAAATACTTTTGGACTTTTTGAAAATCACTTCACCTGAATCGGACTTATCAATTTTTGCGATCATTGCAGGCGTAATTTCTCCCGTTTGTCGGCAGGCAATCGATGAGTCTGATGGGTCTGATAAGCTGAGATCAGCTTCAATGCTGGCAATATGACAAGTGACACCGGTCACGATAGGATCAATGAGTTGATTGATTTTGATATCTTGGGTTGTAAATAAACCTAAACTGACATCACCCACTTCGCTGTTATCACAGGCGGTAAGGCCCAGAGAAAGGAGTGATGCGATGAATATATTCTTGAGTCTCATGCTTGGTTTCCAGCCGTCAAATGAGTATGACATCATATCAAGATATTCGGTGATTCCCAAATAAAGTAAGCAGGGAAAGGGATTCGCGTGGGTATGGTGTCCGGATACCACCGTGAAATGATGATGCTCATTGTTGAGGGGGGCGCGACGAGATCAACATGGACACCACTTTTATCCCCTTTTCGGTACAGATTCGAGTAAGATGGTGCATCTCCCTGATATTGAAATGATAGGGTTTTATGAATATTGCACAAATAAAAAACCAGTGGTTATCGGCTCAAGTTGATGTTGCATATCCAACGCCCCAAAGTTTAGCGGGTCGTGATCTTTATCTGGCATCGGTTCAGCAATGCGTATACCAAGATATCGAATTAAAGACGGTGACGGCGTTGATGCCTCAGGATGTATATCACGTTGATTTCCATCGTTTAACGGTCATGTTTGCTCAACTCCAAGCCTCGCAATACCATGCTTCGTCAGAAAAAGAAGCCATTATCGAGTTTTTTACACAAATCATCTATTCTCCGCCCTGTGAATTGTATCTTGGTTTTGAACAGGGCCAACCCGTTGCCGCCGGGATTTTAACTCAGACAGCAACCGATGTGCTGGTGTCGGATTTAGTCATTGTGGAGACTTGTTCCGCTTACGATGTTCCGCTTGATTTTGCATATCAGATTTTACAGCACAGCCAAGTGGATACGGCCGCCTACGCTTGTCGTGTTGAGTTACAGGCATAGACGTGTTGCCTGAGAAAGTCATATATTTTGAGTTCGAAAATAAATTATTTCTTGTCCTCGATCATAAAAGAATGGCTTAAGATTGGTTACAAAATAAAATAAAGTTGAAACATTCAAAAAATGTTGAATAATGGAAGCGTTGATTGTTAGGCGAAGCATTTGCTTCTATATTCATTTGAATACAGGATAAAACCTATGTCGAACTCGTATGTGTTGGTCGTTAATTCAGGTAGTTCATCCCTTAAATTTGCAGTGATTGATACACAAAACGGTGAAGCTATTGTTAGTGGATTAGGTGAGTGTTTCGGGTTACCCGAGGCGGTTATCAGCTGGAAATATCAGGGTGAAAAAACTGAGGAGATGATCGATTATCCTGATAATCATCACCAACATGCGGTTGATCGGATTGTCAAACTGATAGATTCACTTGGATTGAGTGACCAAATCATTGCCGCCGGACACCGGATTGTTCATGGGGGTGAAAAATTCACTTCGACGGTTCGAATCAATGAACAAGTCGTTGACGAAATTGAGCAACTAGCTGAATTGGCACCTCTACATAATCTCGCCCATGGCAAAGGCATTCGTGCCGCGATGAAAGCATTCCCTTCGCTCCCTCAGTTTGCTGTGTTTGATACTGCGTTTCACCAAACCATGCCACCCAAAGCCTACAGATATGCGATTCCGACGGAGCTATATGATAAATATGCGATTCGCCGTTATGGTTTCCATGGCACCAGCCATTATTATGTCAGCCGTGAAGCGGCAAAAATGCTGGATAAAGATATCAATCACACCAATGTTATTTCTGTTCATCTGGGGAATGGGGCATCGGTCTGTGCGATTCAAAACGGGAAGTGTGTTGATACGTCGATGGGATTCACCCCGCAGGCTGGATTGATGATGGGGACGCGCTGTGGTGACATCGATCCGGCTGTAATTGAGTTTTTATTAAAGAAAGGCTGGTCACAAGACCAAGTGTTTGACACCTTATATAAAAAGTCAGGCTTCTTGGGTGTATCCGGCTTTACTTCCGATGTTCGTGGCGTGTTAGAAGCCATGGAGCAGGGCAATGAAGATGCCAAACTTGCTTTTGACGTGTTTACCTATCGCGCTGCAAAATATATTGCTTCGTATATGATTCCGCTTCAGCGTGTTGATGCGATTATATTTACTGGCGGAATTGGTGAAAACGCACTGCCGGTTCGGCGCGAAATTTTGAATGCTTTGCGGGTGTTCGGATTCGTGGAAGATGAAGCCGGTAATGAAGCGGCTCGATTTGGTCAGTCTGGTGTGATTGCTCGCTCTGAAATGTTCAATACTGTTGCGCTGGTGATTCCAACCAACGAAGAATTGGTGATTGTCAAACAGGCAGTTGCATTGTTAGATTAATCTTCCTGAATTTATTGATTCAAGTATTGTCGGCCAACCTTTGATGAGGTTGGCTTTTTTTGTACTCGTTTGCGGACCAACCGTAAGGTATGGACAGCGTGCAATTATTTTTATGAAATATATTCAAAAACATGAAAATCTTTGCAAATATTAGATAGTCCATCCCAGAAATAGCATAATTTTTTGTGACTATTATCAACTTTCCTCGTGCAATATCATTAAGTTAGTTTTTATAACTGTTTGAATTCTAATGGCTTGTCTGAATTATGTTGAATTTTATAGATTAATGTGAATTCTAACGATGTTTTCAGATGTTTCATTGTTTAATATTTTCAATAGTCAAGTGATTTAAAATAAATTCACTTGGCGAGTTTTTTTCAAGACTGTTTTATTCTAATGAATTTTAAGGCACGCGAGTGCCTTTTTTTTACTCATGTGATATTGAAGAGCTGTAATATGAACCTTAATTTAATTGTATCTAGAGTTTATCTGGGGTTTTTTACTATTATTCTAACCATGTTAATTTCAGCGGGTGCATTATTAAATAGTAATCATAAAGTTTCTGCCAATATGGAATTTATGTTGAAACAATCAGCACCATTCATATTACGTTCGGGTGAATTGACGATCAACTATTTGAATATTGATCGTAGCATGATGTCATATCTATCAACGCTATACCCAGAAGATTTAGAACCTTTAAGCAAGTCCATCCATCAATCGATGCAAGATTTCCAGACCAAACTCGCATGGTTTAAGGCGCTTCCTGACCCCGATAATCGTATTGGCGCGTTTATCGAGAAAATAGAATCAACAGCGGTGAAGACCTTTCAAGATATTAATATGACGTTAGATGGGTATAAAAAATATCTGGAAATGAAAGATAAAAATGTCAAACAACGGGCATTACTGCAATCGCTCATTATGCAAATTAATAATAATTTGTTAGAAAATCTTGCCGCAGAAAATCAGCCTGATGCTCGTCAGTCGATTGAAGCACTGCTCACCCAAATCGGCTTACTGGTTGGTGAAGTCAATGAAGCCTTTTCCTTACAAGATGTGATTGAGACGCGTGCATTAGAGCGGCGTTTTAAAATACGGAAAACGCGCCTAGATAAAGCGATTGCAACGTTCCAGTCTGCTTCGCCTACATTCTTTCGTCAAAGTGAAGCACCACTGAAACGACTGGAGCAGCAGGCCTTCTCTGCTGACGGGGCTGTCTCAAAGCATATTGCGACGGTTGAACTGTATGACCAACTGACCGAACAGCAAGATAACGTCAAATTAGATATTGATGCACAATTGAAACATATTGATGATTTTTCAACCTATGCAACTCAAATCGCAGAGCAACGCTATGCTGAGTCAACAGAGCAGGCGAAGGAATCCGTGATTACACTGGCGGTATTATCGGTTGCGTCAGTCGTAATTGCACTCTTGATCGGCATTGTGATCGCGACCATGATTCGCAGACCAAGCAGACGTCTGCAACGCGTACTTGGTCAGGTTGCAGAAAAAGATCTCAGTTCACGTGTCAATTATCAAACTAATAATGAATTTGGCATGTTGTCTAAGGCGGTGAATCTGGTTATCGATGATTTATCCCATATCATTCATCAAATGCGCTCGACAGCGAAGCAACTCAACCATGCTTCTCTCGATAATCAACAGACTAGTGAAGAACTCAGTCTGGCTATTGCAGAACAAACCTCACAAACCGCATTGACGGCCACAGCAATGGAAGAAATTGAGTACACAGTGAACGATATTTCAGAGTCGGTCAGTGAGACGTTATCTATCGCAACCATTGCTGTGAACGGTTCGAATTCAGGGCAGGTATTGATGCAGAAAAATGTTGAGCTATTGAATCATTTATCTCAGCGTTTGAGAGATTCGACCCAAACGATATATCAGTTGGAAAGTTACTGTACCGGTATCGAGTCAATTCTGGACATTATTTCTAATATTTCTTCACAAACGAATCTGCTGGCTTTGAATGCAGCGATTGAGGCGGCAAGAGCCGGAGAACAAGGCCGGGGTTTTTCTGTGGTTGCAGATGAAGTGAGAGGGTTAGCTGAAAAAACCACAGCAAGTACTCAAGAAATACAATCAAAAATTGAACAGCTACAACAAAGCTCAGTCTTAGCGGTGAAACAAATATCAGAATGTGTCGATGATATGGAAAACTGTATCATGCAAACTCAGGATGTCGATGCCTCTTTAAATGAAGTGCATATTAATCTGAATAAAATTGAAGAGCGTAGTCATAAAATATCAGCATCGACGAAACAGCATCAGTTTGCTGCAATTCAAGTCAAAGAAAATATTAATAAGATCCAGACATTGTCTCATCAAAATATGATTCGGTCTGAAAATTTAGCAGAGCAGAGTAAGGCATTAGAACAAATGGCAGAATATCAATCTGAACTCACATCCTCGTTTAAATTATGATAAGCAATTCAATTAGTATTCAATGTGAATAAAATAAATACATTGAATATGTAAGGGTTTTTATGCCATGAATGATAGCAACCGTAATGATGTGAAATGATTTCATGACTTATTAGAAAACTGCAAAGCTTTTCAATTTTTTCTTAATCACTAAATAAATTTCAGGTTTACCGTGATTAATGTCACGCTTAAGTGGCCAATAATCTTGAATACTCCAGTTGTAAGCGATTTCAAGCAGAGGTTCATTTGGTCACGATTAAACATGTATCAGAACGTGCAGGTGTATCACAAGCAACCGTTTCCAGAGTTATCAATGGGTCGACCCGAGTCAGTCGGGAAAAACAGTTAAAAGTTGAAAGAGCCATTAAAGAATTGGGTTATCGTCCCAACTCTATTGCTCAAGCATTGGCTTCTAGCCGTACAGAAAGTATTGGTATTGTTGTCCCCGAATTGGGTGGTCCGTTTTATTCAGGGATATTACAAAGTATTGAAGGACAGTTACGTCAGCTCGGTTATCATGCGGTTATTACCGCAGGGGCAAATACTGAGCAAAGCCAGAAAGATGCCGTTGAATTTCTTTTAGGCCGCCGGGTTGATGCGCTTATTCTTCATACACAACAACTCGATGATGATTATTTAATCATGTTAGAAGAACGCGGGTTGCCGATTATTTTGATTAATCGGGTCGTTCCTGAAATGGTGACCAGTTGCATTGATATCGATAATGAAGCTGGTGGTTTACTTGCGACACAATATTTGATCAAAATGGGACATAAACATATAGCTTGCATTACAGGGCCGTTGAATAAATCTGATGCAAGAGGCCGCTTGCAAGGTTATAGAAAGGCGTTGGAAAATGCCGGGCTGGAATATAACGAAATGTTGGTTTCTGAAGCTGGGTTTACCGAAGAAACAGGGATGAGCTCTATGAAAAAACTGCTCAATCGCGGATGTCCGTTTTCGGCTGTATTTGCCGCGAATGATCATATGGCATTCGGAGCACGTGAAGTGCTGGTATCGGTCGGACTGTCTGTTCCTGATGATATTTCGTTAGTTGGCTTTGACAATATTCTTTTTGCCCGTTATCTCACACCGGGATTAACAACCATTGATTTTCCGATTGAGCAAATGAGCAAAGAAGCAGTAAAACTCGCGATTCATAAACTCAATAAAAATAAATCTGATGTGAATCTTAAACTTGTACCTTCTCTAGTCATTAGAGATTCAGTCAAGAACGTAATAAATACCCTATAAGTTATTTAAGGATAAATGATGAAAATAAAAGCCTTAACACTCACCTCGGTTGTTCTGATGGGAATCGTGTCTGCGCCTTCTTTTTCTGCGGATGCGGATAAGCGTATTCGCTTTGATGGTTTCCCGGATTTTGATAGCAGCCTGAAAGTGATATTGCCTGATTTCGAGAAAAAGACAGGGATTCATGTTGATACCCTCATGAATAACCATGGTGACCATCACACCAAGCTCACCACCAACCTAGCAACAGGCTCGGGTGCCGGTGATGTGATTGTTGTGGATGTCGAGAAGATCGGCCCATTCGTCGCTTCCGGTGGTTTGGTTGATCTGTCTAAAAAATATGGTGCCGATCAGTACCAAGACCGTTTCGCACCTTATGCCTGGTCGCAAGGAAAAGGCAGCGATGGTGATATCTATGGTATGCCGATGGATTTAGGTCCGGGTGTGATGTATTACCGTACCGATATTTTTAAAAAAGCCGGACTCAAAGTTGATGATGTGATCAAAAGCTGGGACTCATACATTGCTGCGGGTGAAAAACTCAAAAAAATGGGTGTTCAGTTAATTCCTTCTGCGGCTGATGTCGCCCAAACTATTATTTTCACCACGGTTCCCGAAGGGGACGGGATTTATTTTGATAAAGACGGCCATTCGCTCGTCACCTCTGAGCGTTTTGTACATGCATTTCAAGTGGCCAAAGAAATTCGTGACAAAGGGTTAGATGGTCGAATTCTGGCTTGGTCAAATGAATGGTATGAAGGCTTCCGTAAAGGGACTTTTGCGACCCAATTGTCAGGCGCTTGGTTACTTGGCCATTTACAGAACTGGATCGCACCGGAAACATCAGGCAAATGGGCGGTCTCGCATTTACCGGATGGCATTTACGGTAGTTGGGGTGGTTCGTTCTTGTCCATTCCTAAACAATCTAAACATCAGGATGAAGCGTGGGAGTTGATTAAGTATATGACGACCAACCGTGCCATCCAGTTGAAGCACTTTGCAACGATTGCTGCCTTCCCTGCCAACGTCACCACATACGATGATGACATGTTTAAAGAGAAAATTGATTTTCTGGGTGGTCAACAAGCTCGGTTGTTATTTGCTGATGTCGCGCGACATATCAAACCGGTTCAACCGTCAAAAGGCGATCATATTGCTCGCTCAATTATTTTCGAAAATGCACTGATGGAAGTGCTTGATGAAAATAAAGACATCAAAACTGCTTTAAAAGAAGCTGAGCGTTTAATTAAACGTCGTACTCGTAATCTTTAATTCATGTATTTGTATGTATACAAGGAAGTCATCTGACTTCCTTGTAAAGAGGTTGTAATTATGAAGCATTCGTCAAGAGATGAAAGTAGAAGCCCATCGGATGAGCGTTTTTTTAGTCGATATTTGAAAGCGCTTACACCCTATGGTTTTTTATTCCCGTTCTTATGTATTTTTTCGGTGTTTGGCGTCTTTCCGCTAGTTTTTTCAGTTTATCTTTCATTTCACGCATGGAACCCTGTTGAAGGTTTAGAGGCGATGAAGTTTGTCGGGTTTGAAAACTATTCAATCGCGTTAACCGACCCGTGGCTTTGGCGTTCACTCGAAAACACATTTTGGCTCGCGATTACTTCTGGTGTCGCACAGCATCTGATCGCGATCCCGGTCGCTTATATTTTGGTCTCAATGGCAGATCGACTCCGCCATTGGTTAACGTCTGCTTATTTTCTGCCTTACATTACTTCTACCGTCGCAGCGTCTCTGATCTTTTTTAATATGTATTCGCCCCATTCAGGCATTATTAATCAGACGCTGACTTCACTGGCTGATAGTTCTTTATTTGGCTGGGCTTTTGCGTGGGTCAATCAATTCCAGCCGATCCGCTGGCTTGATGATGCAACTATGGTGAAACCATCCATCGCGATTATGGTGTTCTGGAAATATACCGGTTTCAATATTGTTTTATATACCACCGGCCTGATGACGATCCCGAAAGATATTTTAGAAGCGGCCCGAATGGATGGTGCCAATGCTATCCGTCGTTTCTGGAGCATCTCACTGCCGATGATTCGTCCTTTTATCTTCTTTGCCGTCACCATGACGATTATCGGCAACTTACAGTTGTTTGAAGAACCATTTGTTCTGACCCGTGGTACGGGTGGTACCGGTCAGTCAGGTTTAACGATTTCAATGTATCTCTACAAAGTGGGCTGGGAATGGTTAGAAATGGGCACCGCTTCTGCAATTTCATGGCTGCTGTTTGCGCTGATTGCGACATGTACTTTGATTCAATTTTTCTTCTTCGGCAAGAAAGGACTGGGGGAACAATAAAATGTTGACGAACTCATTAGAGACAAAACCTTCGGGCCTGAATGCTTTAAAACCGAGTGATACGACTATCGCAGTAATGACCAAATTATTCATGATTGTCTTAGCATTTATTTTAATTGTTTCGGCAATTGTGACGGTTTTCCCGTTTGTTTGGTCAGCGCTGTTATCCACCCGTGACCGGACTGAAATCTTTGGCTCGGGGATTAGTTTTGCGATTGGAGATAGCTTGGCGATCAACTATGCCAAGCTGCAAGAAATCATGCCATTTTGGCAGGCG
Organism: Vibrio gazogenes; assembly: GCF_002196515.1. Taxonomy (NCBI): domain Bacteria; kingdom Pseudomonadati; phylum Pseudomonadota; class Gammaproteobacteria; order Vibrionales; family Vibrionaceae; genus Vibrio; species Vibrio gazogenes. The sequence goes on from NZ_CP018836.1 coordinate 183,492, forward strand.
ATGTTTAATTCGATTTATGTTGCCTTCCTCGGCACTGCGATATCGCTGCTCTTTTGTAGCATGGGCGGCTATGCGTTTGGTGTGTTTCAGTTTAAAGGGAAGAAGCTCATGTTCGGCATGCTCGTCGGCTCAATGATGATTCCGCCAGTGCTGAGCCTGATTCCTTATTTCATGATTATTAAGTTTCTTGGTTTGTTAGATAACCACATTGCGGTATGGCTACCGTTTACGACCACCCCCTTCGGGATTTTTCTGATGCGTCAACATATCGTGGCATCAGTGCCGAAAGAGTTGTTAGAAGCGGCGAAACTTGATGGTGCCGGTCAGTTGCGAACTTATTGGAGTGTGGTCTTGCCGTTGATGAAACCGGCTTTGGCAACATTAGCAATCGTTCAGTTTGTCTTCTTCTGGAACATGTTTATGCAGCCTTTGGTGGTACTGACAACACCTGAAAATTACGTCATCACTCAGGCGCTCCGTAGTGTGCAGGGGATCCCGAATACCCCTTGGGGTGCGGTGATGTTGGGGACAACAATTTCGATTCTGCCTCTCGTCGTGACTTACTTGTTTGCGTCTAAACAGATGATTAGCGGGCTCACGTCCGGTGCAGTGAAAGGTTAAGATTTTAAAGGTTATGAGCATGAATAAATACGAACTTCCTCAAGACTCTCAATTACGTCATAAAGATTTTGTTTTTGGTGTAGCAACCTCGTCCTATCAGATTGAAGGGGGTGTTGCTGAAGGCGGACGGACGCCGTCGATATGGGATACATTCTGTAACAAACCCGGCAAAGTGGATAACGGTGATAATGGTGATCAAGCCTGTGACCATTACCATCTTTGGCAACAAGATATCGAAATGATTAGTGATTTAGGCGTCGATGCTTATCGTTTATCGATTGCCTGGCCTCGAATTCTTCCGGAAGACGGCGTCGTCAATCCGCAAGGTTTAGCGTTTTATGAGCAGATTATCGATGCATGCCATGCCCGTGGGATGGCTGTATATGTCACGCTGTATCACTGGGATCTGCCACAATATCTCGAAGATAAAGGGGGCTGGCTTAACCGTGAAACAGCGTATAAGTTTGCTGAGTATGCGGATGTCGTCAGCCGTCATTTTGGCGATAAAATCGAAGTCTATACCACACTCAATGAACCATTTGTAGCCGCATTCTTAGGCTATCGCTGGGGGATTCATGCACCGGGCGTTGTCGGAGAACGTGAAGGTTTCTTAGCTTCTCATCATCTGATGTTAGGACATGGTTTAGCCATGCCAGTGCTGCGTAAGAATGCCCCAAATGCGAAACATGGCGTGGTATTCAGTGCATCACCGGCTTACCCCTTGGATGATAAAGATATCGGTGCTGCAAATTATTCAGATGCTGAAAATTATCAATGGTTTATTGATCCGGTGCTGAAAGGCGAATATCCGGCTTTAATCACGGAACATCAGGCCATGCACATGCCGATGATTCTGGAAGGGGATCTTGAGATCATTTCTGCACCCGTCGATTACATTGGTATCAATTACTATACCCGGAATGTGGTTCGTTATGATGAAAATGGTGAGATCAAAACCGTCCCTCAGCCTGAGAGTGAGCATACCTATATCGGCTGGGAAATGTATCCTCAAGGCCTGACGGATTTACTCGTTCGTTTGAATGAGCGTTATGACAATATTCCCCCCATTTATGTGACTGAGAATGGTGCGGCAACCAATGACACTTGTGTTGATGGTCAAGTCAATGATGAACAACGTGTCCGTTATTTTCAGACGCATCTTGAGGCCATCGATCAGGCGATTAAATCCGGTGTGCGAATCGATGGCTATTTTGCCTGGAGCTTAATGGATAATTTTGAGTGGGCATTTGGTTATCGTCAGCGATTCGGATTGGTTTATGTTGATTATCAGACCCAAGAGAGAACTCTGAAACAAAGCGCTATTGCTTATAAGAATATGCTGTTAGAGCGAGCCGAGGAGAACAAGTAATGGCTAAAGTTGAATTCAGAAACATCAAGAAATCTTTCGGTGATGTGGATGTCGTGAAGCATTTTGACTTCACAGTGAATGATGGTGAGTTCGTTGTATTTCTTGGCCCGTCAGGTTGCGGTAAATCGACGACATTGCGGATGTTGGCCGGGCTTGAAAGTATTACTTCCGGTGATATTTATGTCGGCGATAAACTGATCAATAAAGTGGATGCGAAAGACCGCGATCTCGCCATGGTTTTCCAGAGTTATGCACTCTATCCCCACATGACGGTTTACGAAAATATCGCATTCGCGTTGAAACTCAAAGGGATGGCTAAAAAGGACATCGATACAGAAGTTCGTAAATCCGCAAAAATGCTGGAGTTGGAACCATTACTGGATCGTAAACCGAAAGAGTTATCGGGAGGACAGCGTCAGCGGGTCGCGATGGGACGTGCGATGGTTCGTACACCGAAAGTCTTCTTATTTGATGAGCCACTCTCTAACCTTGATGCGAAATTACGGGGGGTCATGCGTGAAGAGATTAAACAACTTCACCGTGAGCTGAAAACAACGACAATTTATGTCACCCATGACCAGATTGAAGCCATGACTCTCGCGGACCGGATTGTGATCCTGAAAGATGGGTATGTTGCGCAGGTGGGAACGCCAACCGATGTCTTCCAACGGCCTGCCAATAAATTCGTTGCCCAGTTTATCGGTAGCCCATCGATGAACATGTTGGATGCAAAACTCATCAATCAAGGGGAAGCATTTTATATTCAATTGGGTGACAACCTGATTCCACTGCCTGAACGATTTAAAGCCCTCGCTTCGAAAAACCTGGCATTACATTTGGGCGTTCGTCCAACGGACATTCATTTACGTGCACAACATATTGACCATGATCGTGTATTTCCATTCTCCGTGAAAATTAAAGATAAAGAATTACTCGGGGCCAGTATTTTGTTGAAAACTGAAATTGCGGGCCAACCACTTACAGTGGAAACACAAGCGGCTGAAGTGAATACGGATGAATTAGAACTGTATTTGGATCTGGATTCAATTCATTTATTTGATGCATTAAGTGAAAACTCTTTAGCCAGTTAGTGTCGCTATTTTAAATAGAAAGTAGCGTTTCAATCACAATATATTGAAATCAATTGCTCCCTTTTCTAATAAAGGGGGCTAGGGATAGTCATGATGAAATTCGGATATTTTGACGATAAACATAAAGAATATGTTGCTACCACACCCTGTACACCCATCAAATGGTGTAATTATGTAGGAACCTTAAATTTTGGTGGTTTAGTCGATAGTAACGGCGGTATTTTACTCTGTAAGGGTGATCCAGCGCTGAATCGTATCACTAAATATATTACCCAGATGCCAAATGCTGACTTTAAAGGTTCGACATTATATTTAAAGGTTCGCCATCCGAATGGGGAAGTTACGATTTTCTCACCTTTTTATACGCCGACCCTGAAGCCGTTGGATACATTTGAAAATCATACCGGACTGTCTTACACCACTATTATTGCCGAAGCGTATGGTGTGCGATGTGAGAGTACCTTCTTTGTTCCGAAACAAGATCCGGTGTTACTGCAAGATATTAAAATCACCAATATTTCCGGTGATGATTTGCATGTCGATGTCGTTCCGGTGGTTGAATTCACCCATTTTGATGCATTAAAGCAACTGGTCAATGCTGACTGGGTCCCTCAGACGATGATCTTGAAAGCGCATCAACAGGCACAGGGACATACCGTTTTGGAACAGTATGCGTTCATGAAGCGAGACGATGCGGTGAATTTATTGACTGCTGACCGGCCAGCGACGTCATTTGACGGTGATCGCCAGCAATTCCTCGGGAATCGCGGTTATGGGAGTTGGGCGGCGCCTGAAGCATTAAATGGTGCTGAACTGACCAATAGCGAGTGCTTACGCGGGGATAATATCGGGGCATTGAACTTACGTTTAGGCTGGCTGAAGCCACAGCAAACCGAGCGTACCGTTGTCCAGTTGACCCAAATGGAGAGTCTCGATATCGCGCAGCCGATGTTAGAGAAATATCGAGATCATCACGTCGTCGATCAGGCTTTTGCTGAGCTGGGCGAATTCTGGGATGACTACTTGTCGGCCATTCAAGTCACCACACCTGATCCAGCGATGAACTCGATGCTGAATGTGCATAATCCTCGCCAGTGTCATACCACTAAAAACTGGTCTCGCTATTTATCGCTGTATCAGCTTGGCTATGGGGCGCGTGGGATCGGATTCCGCGATTCATCACAGGATATTCTGGGTGTGATGACGCACATGCCTGAAGAAGCCCGGGAATTTATCGAACGTTTACTCTCGGTGCAAAATACCGATGGCTCTGCCATGCATCAATTCTTCCCTTCAACGATGGAAGCCAATGCCGGTGACTCGCGTGAAGAGGAAGACCGCCCGGATTATTACGGGGATGACCACTTGTGGATCGTTTTTGCTGTCACTCAATATGTCAAAGAAACCGGCAATGCAGATTTCCTCAATCAAACCATTCCTTACTATCAAAAAGATAAGCAGGGCAAGCCGCTTGAAATGGGAACGGTATGGGATCATCTCTGCCGCGCGATTGCGTTTACCCAAACGCATACCGGTCAACATGGTTTGCCACTTCTGGGCTTTGCGGACTGGAACGACACGGTGAATTTACCGACCGGGGCTGAGTCACTGATGGTCGCCAATATGTACGGTAAAGCGTTATTGGATATGCTCGATCTGTGTCAACTGCGTGGTGAAGCATCGCTCGCACAGCGCTATCAAGATCAATATCAACAGATGCAACACATCGTCAATCAGCATGGCTGGGACGGGGCGTGGTTTGTCCGTTACTTTGATGAAAAAGGGGCACCGATCGGATCGCATACCAATGCCCAAGGACAGATCTATACCAATGGACAAAGCTGGCCGGTGATTTCTGGGTTTGCAACGCCTGAACGTGCCACGCAAGCGCTCGATGCCGTCTATACAAAATTAAATACAGCCAATGGGATTAAGCTTTCGACACCCGGATATAACGGCTTTTCACCCGAGTTGGGTGGGGTATCTACGTATCCACCCGGAGCGAAAGAGAATGGCGGGATTTTCCTGCATGCGAACCCATGGATGATGATTGCTGAAACCAAGGTCGGCAATGGTGATCGCGCTTACCAGTATTATCGACAAATTAATCCGGCTTCTAAGAATGATCAGGTCGAGGTTTTTGAGTCCGAGCCTTACTGTTACCCGCAAAATATATTGGGAGACGAGCATCCGCAATTTGGTTTAGGCCGTAATGCATGGCTGTCCGGGACTTCATCATGGACCTACGTCGCCGGTACGCAGTGGATTTTGGGGATTCGCCCTGAAATTGATGGTTTACGCGTTGATCCTTGTATTCCCCGTGATTGGCCGGAATTTTCCGTGCAACGAAAATTCCGGGGGGCAATTTATCAAATTCACGTCGTCAACCCGCATCAAGTCAACCAAGGTGTAACGGAGATGCGTGTCGATGGTGTTGTCATTCAAGGCAACAAAGCACCGGTATTTACTGATGGTGTGCATCACATCGAGATTACGTTAGGTCAATGATATTAGACGAATGATAAATAAAGGGCACCTCGGTGTGCCCTTCCATCTCAAAACACATAATTAATATTTTTCAATCGTGTGACATATTTAATTACGATGGATATGAATGATGAATAACAAAATACCCTATACAAGTTATTATGGGCTTGCGAGTGAACTCTGTAGTCAGGGCGAAGCCGTTGAGTTTCTTCAGCCGTGGTATAAGCCGGTCTCGACCACGCCAGAAAATACGGGAATGGCTGTCGGTGGCATTGGTTCGACATTTACACTGACCCCAAAAGGTGAGACCCCGAATTTCAGTTTTATTCCCGGTATCTATATTGACTGTTCCCAAGAACAAATTAATTTTAATGATTTTTATATATCCGTCATGGATGATCTTGATGTTGATAATCTCCGCATCCATCATCTTGAGGATTTAGAGCGATTCCTGACATTTTATCCCGTCACTGTTGCTGGTGTTGAGCTCGAAATCGATAATGAATCGAACACCTTATCAAGAATTAAACAGGGGCTGCGTGGGTTAAATTTCTATCTTGAGAATCAGGAACGATTTGCACGTTGGCAGATTGAATTTACCGAGAAAACTCAGCGTTTAATTCACCAAGCACCTCAGGCACTGGAAACTCAGCTCTGGGTCGCGATGGAGTTTTTTAATGGGTTATTGGTCAACGAGTCAGCCGAAGTGTCCTCTCTGGCATCTCGCCGTGTCGCTGACATTGATGTCGTAAAATCAGACGATATTCATTATCAAGCCTTATACCCGATTGCACAGTATGAATATACCCACTTTGATGAGGTTAAAGTGCACCGTAAAGTGGTGTCACCAATCATGAAAGGGGATGAAAAACTGTGTTCTCTGCCGCTGCACTGGAATCACTTCCATTTAGAAAACCGTTCCGGGGTTACCAAGTTAGTCACGTTAGCGCAGCCTCTTGATAACCTGATTGGTTCCACCTATCAGAAAAGTCGTCAAGGGGTTCAGGATTCATCATGTTCACTGGTTCGCAATGTCATTCAGCAGCAACATCAAGCTGCCGAAATAAGTGATGAACAGCGACAGTTTATCGGGGTGAGCTTAACCAGTGATTCTCCTTATCAGTCTGATATTGAAGGGGAAGTTCTATATGGTGTTGTGGCGGATCACGCCGATCTGAATTCGGGTAAGGTCACGATTACCGTGAAACCAACCCTGTATGACTCTCAGTTAGATGAAGTGTTAGTTGCGGCATTAAATATCGGACGCACCAATCGCTATTTTGACTGTGGGACTTATACCGGGCGCGAACCCCTGTCAGCCTTAGTGGTTGTTCAAGTCGAATTACAGCCCGGAGAGTCACTGGATTTAAGATTTTTACAAGTGATGGATCACAGTAAGATTTGGTTGGACAACTGGCATTCCGAAAAGGCCTATAGCCGCTTTTTCCCGACACGTGACAGAGCGACACTGATGGCGACCGAAATGCTGTCGCAACTGGAGTCGATTGAAGAACGAATCATCCGACAACAGATTGCGCTCTATGACTCGGTTGCCCAACAGATGAAAGCACGCGAGAGCGCGGTCAGCTTTTCCACCATGGCGATGAATACCTTATCGTTTCTTGCGGAGTCCACGGTGTGGGACTGTCATGATCGGTTTTTAGTCAAAGAATGTGTGGATTATCCATTTTTTAATTCGCTGGATGTCTATTTCTATGGCTCTTTTGCGATTCTGTATCTGTTGCCACGTTTAGATGGCAAAGTCATGGAAGCATTTGCGCAGGCTATTTTGTCTGAAGACGAAACGCCCCGGCGCTATTGGGAGTATGCCGAACGACCTTTTGCTGATGTGAGTGATGATAAATATTTGGGGGTTCGTGCAGTTTACGGTGCCGTTATTCATGATTTAGGAAGCCCGTTTGATATCCAGCCGGATGCTTATAGCTGGCATAATGTTAAAGAATGGAAAGACCTTGCACCTAAATTTATTCTGATGGTTTATCGTCATTATCAGGAGACTGGCAATCACGCGATCATTGAAGCATGCTGGCCTGCGGTACAAGAAAGTATCAATTATTTATCTTCTTTGATTGAACCTGGTGACACACTGCCGTTCGTGCACGGAACCGATGATACCTTTGATAATCTTTCTTCACATGGTGTTGCCATTTATTGTGCGAGTTTATGGGTTGCCGGGCTTCAGGTGGCGAGTCAATTAGCTCAAATGATGGGGGAGCAACAACTCGCAAGCGAATATCAACAACGTGCGGATGCCGCTCTTGAAACCTTAGAACAGACTTTGTGGGATGAGCAAAAAGGTTATTACCATTTCTCTGCAACGCCGATTCAAGTGAAGCACCTGACAGGGCAAGATTACCAGCCTCTCCAACAATTAGGGCTGATGTTATCGGGTGATCGTGTGGCCGATGCCCGGCTCTTGAATGACTATCTTAATCATGTTGATCAACACAGTGAACAGTCTCGATTTGAACAGCGATTGGACAAGAAACAGCAGCTTTTAACGATTGCTCCGCTGGCATTCAGTCATGAATATCACGCCATGGCGATGGATTCTGATAACAGTTTCGGTGATGCGTTGGTCGCAGATACCTATTTGAAACTGATGGGGATGGATGGACTATTTCGTCCGGACCGAGTGAACCGGACACTCGATTTTATCTACCAAACCAATTACTTAGAAAATAGTCCCCATTTGGGGGTTGCCAATATGACTCTTGCTGACGGTGCCCCGCATGATGCTTTTCAGGCTCAGGATGTCTGGGGTGGGGTTCAGTTTAGTGTCGCGAGTGCGCTCAAATTAGCCGGAAAATATGATCAGGCCGAAACGTTATTGAAGACGGTTTACAATACGTTGTACCACTCCGCCAAAATTCCGTTTGCAGCACCGGAAGGATTCAATGGTTCTGCCCGCGTGACCGCCAGTGATTTACAGACATTACTGGCACTGAATGAGGCAGAAGCAGACCTGTGTCTACAGCGTTTAAAATCGGTTGATGCGATGCTTGAAGACGGGCGTGTTAATCCGACGCTTCGCGCTGAGAAAACAGAATTCATGCATGCATTTGTCGACACAGGGTTAGATGAGAAACAAGTTGAAATTCTTTATGTGTGGCTCATCAGACAGAGTATGAAATATACCGCAGGTCGTTATTTTAGACCGGGGATGGTGTTTTCTTATATTTATCGTTAATCCTGTCGTCATCATCAGGGCTGATGAAATGCAGCCCTGATTCTTCACTTATTTACATCTTCAAGTCACTTGAAAAGGATATTCCGGCCGGAATATCCTCTGAATGAAGCAAATTAAATATACGCTGAATCCTGCACGCCTAAAGGTGACTTGGGTATATGACTTATGCTAAAAGTGTTTAGTGTGAGTAGATTGATATTATTAAATAGGTTGATTATGGATAAGACTAATAAGAACATGGCACCTACCGCTTACGAAGTAGCGAAGCTTGCGAATGTATCCCCCAGTACCGTTTCCCGGTACTTTAACCGAACGTCTTATGTGTCCAATGACAAAACCGCCAAAATAGAAGAAGCGATTCGGGCGTTAGGATATAAACCTCATATTCATGTTGATCGACTCGAAAAAACACGATCGATGACCATTGGTGTGTTGGTGCAAAACCCCGATAGTCCATATACCAGTAGCCTGCTGATTGATATGGAAAAAGTATTGATGGAACATGGATATTCTCTCCTGATTTCTGTCAATAGCTGGCAGGCGACACTCATCTCACACTCTTTAGATTATCTGCTTAAAAGCAATGTCGATGCGGTTATCATTATCTCCGGTAATGTCGATAAAAAGCTGATCCAGAAGTGCTCAGAGAAAATTCCGGTCGTTGCGGTCGGATACAATATTGAAGGTGAGAGAATTAAATCGATCTCTTTGGATAATACCATGGGAGGATATTTAGCAACACTGCATTTAATCCAGTTAGGTCATGTCAATATTGCTCATATCAAAGGGTTAGCCGATCATGATGATGCGATTACACGGTTTGAAGGGTATAAGAAGGCGCTCGATGAAGCGGGTATCGGATTCAAAGATAAACTTGTTGTCGAGGGTGATTTTAGTATCAAAACCGGATACGAGAAGATGGTCGAGCTGATTGAATCTAAAGTTTATTTTTCAGCTGTTTTTGCCGCGAATGACTTAACCGCCTATGGCGTCATTCGGGCGCTCAACGAGTATGGGTTGAAAGTGCCGGATGATGTTTCTGTGATCGGCTTTGATGATCTCCCCATTTCGCCTTATTTTACGCCGTCGTTGACAACGTTGCGCCAGCCCTTAGATGAATTGGGTGCGATTAGTGCACGATGTATTTTAAAGCTGTTAAGTGGTGAAACTGAAGTTGTCAGACTGCCACCAATTAGTTTAATTGCCCGAGACTCCACTAAATCTCGTTATCAATAGTGTGTTATTTGCAGTTTGTTATGGACAATCAGTGATAAACAATCCGTTATTACAACTTATCATTAATAATATGTATCAATAGTCTCTTTTAATTGATATATAATTTTTATCAATAAAAAGGCCGGAAATATAATCATTTCCGGCCTTATAAACAAGTTTCTATGCTAGTCAGCCCCGATCATTGATGTGCTCTGAAATCATCGAGGAAACTCGCTGTCCAGAAAAATGGCGCATTCCAGTTGACGGTCACTTCATTCAGCGTCCATGCACCAATGTCATCTTTCCAACACGTCTGTCCGATACATTTCCCTTTCATCGATGATGCAACAGGGTCACTGAAGCTGATCGAGTTTGGACCACCAGACAGCACACCGGGTGGTACCCGTGGTGAATTTTGATCGATTGAGTGCGCCCAGAAACGATGATGCGGATTCATCAACGGGCGACTGCCATAACCGGATACATAAGACTGATCAAGCGGATTGCGTCCGAGAATGTAGTCCATGGCATCAATGACTGCGTCAGCGTATTTCGGATCATGAGTAAAGTCATAAGCAATACCCAAGAAGATACTCCGGTTCATGAAATTCGAGTTGGACCCCCATGTATACTCGGTTGCACTGTAAGGAATGTGGTAACCTTCTTTGGCAATTGCGCGCAGATACATATCGGCAGTATGAATGATATTCGCCCGTGCTTTTGCCTTGTCTGCCTTCGGTAACTGATTCGGTACCAATGCCAGTGTGATTGTTCCCGCAGTGCTGACGCCTTGCCAGTAGAGATCGCCGGTTGCACTCGCATCCCCTTTAGGGGTGGTCAGGTAATAGGGTGAAGATTGAATCGCATCCCGATACTCTTTTTTACCTGTGGTGGTAAAGAGTTCAGCAGCAGCCCAGTAGAATTCATCACCTAATTGGGTGTCATCGTATGGACCAGAACCAACAAAGTTGTCGTAAGCATACACATTTTTGTGTAAGTTCGCGGCTTTCCATGCTTTTTCGGCTGCAACAAGGCACCGTTTAGCAAAGGCTGGGTCGGTGTCTTTCCAGACCCGTGCACATTGTGCGGCAGTCGCTGCCAGATTGAGTGTTGCAGCAGTGGTTGGGTAGCTTAAGAAACGTTTTTTGGGATCTTTGTGAGGCGGCAGTGGCATGCCTGTCCATGCATCATCAGCAACCTTGTGGAACACCATCCCACTGGCGTCAATCTGTGTCAGTTTCAGATGATTCAATTGTTTCGATTGGTCACCAACCGGTACCCAGACTTTCGCATGTTCAGGGGCTTGCATCGCCATCATGAAACTCATCATCCATCTGGATTCATCTAACAGATCGTTGTATTTATTGTGATTTTCTGGGATTTTTACCTTGCCGTCAGCAAACGCACTGGCTTGTTTCGGATGGGCCAGTTTTTCGCGTTCGTAGTAGTTCATCAGGGTCCAGACGGAGATACCACCGTTGACCACATACTTCCCTTGATCCCCGGCGTCATACCATCCACCGGTCACATCTAAAGAGAAATCACATCCCGGCCAATCATTCCCTTTCGCATCGGTTTTATTGAAACAAGTGACAACCTCGGGAAGATGTCCGGCCGGACGAGCCAGGTTTTTGCGCTGTACATATTCGGGCAAAATATCAATGCCGCTCCGCTGTTGATAGAAGAAAGAAAGCGCATCGTATTTCATTTTTTGGTAAATCGAGTTATCAATCGCAAAGGGGTGGCTACGTTGACCATCAACTTCGAGCACAGCGCTGCTGACAGGCTGGTGAACACTGCTGAAATCGATAATTTGCACTTTTTCACCGGAGGCTTTATTCAGGCCAAATGGCGTGGTTTTTCCTTGAGCAATTTCATGGTTGTTGGCATCTAACAGTTTCCATGTTAGGGGTGATGTCTTCTGTGTGGCAATCACAGCACGCTTAGGGCCATCAACGAAGTAGCCGACTTGATTGACCTGAACCTTCGAGAGGTTGGCTTTTTTGGTGTATTTGGGGCCGGAGAGTGAAATATCTTTGACACAAACAGTCGTCGGATTTGCTTTTCCCATTTGGAATTGAAGCTGCACCTTATCATCGTTGGCTGAAGATTTGAATGAATAGTGGAATGACTTCAGTTCCTGATTCAAAGCTGTATCTTTGAGGAAGTAGCTGGTGTAGGGGGCGCCATCATGTTGAACCAGGGTTTTCACCCGGATCGGTTGGTATGCCTTTGCCTGAAATTGAATTTGATAAACCTCTCCCTTTTTCAGAGCGAGCCCGGATTGGCCTAAAATGACATCCCATGGATTGGCCCCTTTTTTATCAAAGGTAATACACCCCATTTGGTCGCTCGATTTCAGTGTTGCACCCGCGGCCCACCATCCATCGGTTCCTTGAGAAAAATGACCATTGGTGAGTAAGTTTTCTGAATGGACACTGTCATGATGGTTGGATGAAGCAGACTTCACCGAACAACCACCCAATCCAATAACACCGCAACTAATAATAGTCGCGATAGTTAACCGCTTTTGATTCATTTTAACCTCTTTATTTTTAAAGAATACAGATAGATATTCATTGTTAAATAAATAAATAGAATTACGTCTGTATGGTTGCCTTCCCTGATAAATTGGGTTAGATAGTATTTAGAATCGAGACATTCGATATTATTGATAAAACGACAGTTAAAATAATAATGCAAGTGTTAGTTTTTAAATTGTGAAGCTTATTGTTTTTTTGTTTTTCATACTAATCAACTTGTCAGAATTAATGAAAAGAAACATTTCATGGATGATGAATAAATTGTGACTAAAGCCTTCATTTTTATTTTTTGTGGTTATTTGAAATCTAGTTTTCAAATCTAGTTATAGACAAATTTTTATAAATATCATTAAAGTCAATTCACGGTTCCGAGAAGCAAAAAGGTCGGTGTTTATGCATTTTAATGTGTAAGCATCAGAATACATCTGTCACAACAAGGATATGAGGTTGAACATGATGACAACATTCCGATTAGTTTTTCAGGTAGTTTTATTAAATATTTTATTTGTATCTTCCAGTTTCGCTCTCGGTTGGAGTGGTTTGAATTGGTCTGTATCAGACGGCTGGAAAAATGGCGGCAGTGAGTTTGACTGTACATGGCAAGCCAAAAACGTATGGCAAGAATCCGGTGTTTTGGTATTGCATGCCAAGAATGAAGGAAGCTATAAAAGTTGTTCAGAAGTGAGAACAACGAACTATTACCGGCGCGGTCGCTATGAAGTCGAAATGCAAGCCGCAGCGGTTCCCGGTACTATCAGTTCCTTTTTTACTTACACTGGTCAATCAGGAACATCCAGTCATTATGAAGTTGACATTGAGTTAATGGGTGGGACGAACTTATTGCATACCAATGTATGGATTGGTGGCCGACAGTTTCCGTTGGATATTGATTTAGGCCAGTACGGAATGTCTATCTGGAGTATGGAAAAATACGCTTTTACCATTGATGCGAATGGCGTGACATGGGAAGTCTTTAGTCGCTATAACAATTCTTGGGTAACGGTCAGACGTGTGAATCAACGAGTGACAAGTTATATGCAATTATTCATGAATAACTGGATTAGTGCTAACCCTAATTTCCCACCTAGCCGTTATGATGGCCGTCCAGCTTACGCAAAATATAGATATGTAAGAGTAAATCGTTATGATTGATTTGGTTATATTTCAATCGTAGTTTTCATGATTCGTTATTGAAGAATCGATCAAATATCAATCTATTATCAGGTTTCCGCAGCGCATCCCCCGCGCAGCGGACCTTTATTGCCCCTTTATTTATATCTGAAGTATGTTGAAAATAATTACCTAAATAAAAGTCAGAATGATAAACAAAATAAAATCTATATAAGAAGAAAAAGAAACAAAATAATAAGAAACCAATTTAATATAAAACAACGTTAGTAATAAATTAATTTAATACAAATATAATAATCTTTATATTTAATTTAGAGCGTTTGAATATTATGAAACAAATAACAGTAAAATCCCTAATTTTATCGCTTACACCGATGATTCTTGTCGGGTGTAACTTTGAAAAGAATATTGACCATATCGATGTCGCTAAAAAAAGTAATGATTTAGTCCTATTAGGAACGGGTTCAAGTAGTGATATATCACCTTGGATTCAATCTGAAAAAGATGCTTGGAATCTTATGGCGGTGACTGAAAGTCAAACCAGCACGTCAACGATGAGTGCCACATTAAGCAATGGTACCGTTGACGTTCAGATTTCCGGTTCAGGCAGCAATATATTAATGATGCAGTCGGCATCTGGAATCGATGTGAGTCAATATAAGTCGGGTTATATTCAATTTAAGATTCGGCCGAAGAGTACCCCCCCATCTGCAATAACTGTCTCGATTGATAATGAGTGGCCGGTCAGAAGCAGTCTGGTTTTATCCGGTAAGCTGGCGGATGACCGTAACTGGCAAACACTCGCGGTGCCGGTGGCGTGTATGAAACCTTTTGATGGGGCGAAGGCGGTTGATTTGAGTCAGGTCAAGAATCCCTTCCATCTTGATGTGAAAGAAGCCTTTAATTACGAGATTACCGATATTTCCTATCGGCTAACCACCGATCAAACACCAGTTGTCGATCCCGTTACCTGTGGTGATGTTGCGGCAAAAAATAGTGTCAACCAAGCCCCGGATTTGGTGGCTGGGGATACGGCTGTATTTTATTCAGGTGATATAACCAAAGCACAAGATTTGAGTAGTACTTATCCATCCAATGATTTCAAAGGTAATGTTAAGAGTGTCAATAATGTCATTGCTGTATCGTTCAGTGAGAATAATGGGATTTTCTTAGGCTCTGATGATGCGAAAAGTGATTTTTCTTCTCATGCAACGGATGTCGTGACCGTTGATATGAAAGTCAAGAGTTATGGGGATTCAGGCAGCATTCAAGCCCGAATGGATGGTCAGACGGCTGTTACGGGTACATTCTTCTCGTTGGATAGTAGTGTGTTACCGGCAGACGATAAATGGTATCGGTGCCAGATGCTTGTTTCTTCAATGATCCCAACCTCCAATCTGACCTCAGTGAAAAAAGCACTTTATCTTTCTGGGGTATGGGATCAAATGAAGGATCTTGAATTTTCATTCGCCAATGTGGCAGTGATTAAACCGAGAAAAGATTATAACGCAAGTAAACCGTGTATTGCTTTGTAGATATTTTTATTAAGGAGGTTTTTTTAAATAACTTCATTCGTATTGTTATTCAGTGGTGATATTAAAAACATATATAAAAAATAATTTATGTTGTTTTAAATTCCAATAATAGGGACATAAACATGAGAGCATTGAAATTAATTTCTGCATGTATTGCAGTGGGCTTACCAATTATATCTCATTCAGCTTTTGCTGATGACGGATTCAGATTTTCTGGATATGCGCGTTATGGTGCAGCGTTTCAGGATAAGGATGAAAAGAAAGTCTCAACAGCGGGTGCGTTGAATGGTAATGCAACCGGCCGGTTGGGGAACGAGAGTAATGGTGGGGAATTTGGTTTATCAAAAGGGTTCACCAGTGATCTTGGCGATCAATGGGATATTGTGGTGCTGTTTGACCACTATTCTGATGAACCTTGGGCGAAAAGCGGGACCGGTGGTCTCAAAGTCAAAAAAGCGTATGCGAGTGTGACCAACTTTATCGATGCGCAACCCGAATTAAAGGTATGGGCCGGGCGAGATTTCCATCAGCGTCCACAAACGGGTCTGAATGACTATTTCTGGATGACGCATGATGGACAAGGTGCTGGCTTTTATAATCTGAATCTGGGTGGCGTAAAACTCGACTTCGGTGCTGTCGGTCAAGTCGATGGCGATTTGGTCGGTGATAACGGCAAATATGCCGTGACGTCAAAAGTACACGGTATCAACTTGTTTGATGATGCGTCGCTGGCGTTTTATGCTAACTACGGTTTTACATCGAAGAAAGCACAAAAACAGTCTTATTATGGTACCAGGGCGTATCAGTTAGCGGCTGATATCTCGATGTCGGGTCATCACCTCCTTTTCCGTTATGCTGATAATGCGAAAGATAGTGTATTTGAGTTGACTAAAGATCAGCGCGCTTGGTTAGCCAGTTTTGACGGTGCGACCAATATTTCTGAGCAAGCTGCTGTCGAGTACCTTGCCGCATACCAGTTTTTAGATGTGGCAGGTGTTGAAGACCGGGCAAACTATAACGTGATTGTGCGACCTACCTATAATTGGGATAGTATTAATTCTACTTGGTTAGAAGCGGGTTATAGCGTTGTTGATTATAAAGATATTAATGCTAAAAACAGTTCGTGGAAACTTACACTTTCTCAAAATATTGTGATTGGTTCTCCAATGGCCGCTCGTCCAATGTTGCGTTTTTATACCACGGTCGGTAAAGCAGACAATGAATATGTTGGCTTCGATACTAAGACAGGTAATATGCAATCGACTCAGTTAGACACACTGACAGTCGGTGCAATGTTTGAAGCTTGGTGGTAAGCCATCAGTATTCTGACCAGTAATTTATATCAACCTTATTGATCGTTCAGTAAGGTTGATATGTTGTCTCAGCGGTCTCTCATTGTTCACGGATTGTTCCATTTTGCTATTTCATAATTTCTCTACTGCATTACCGCTCATTTCTCGTCTCCCCTGATAATTGTTACTCATGGCTTCTGTCAGCTTCCTGACGCATCGTAATGATGGTTTGCCTCATAGACACCATAATTTTATGGGCTCAATATCTCATCGTGTGGGATGTTCAGTCATGTTTTCCGTTGCTGCGCTATAATCAGGAAGTGATAAGTGGACAAAGGATAGTCAGATGGCTGAAACCCCGTTCTGTATGGTGCTGACTACGATCAATAGCCAGGAAGGTTGTCAGTTGATCGTGTCACGTTTGTTGTCTGCACAACTGGTTGCTTGTATTCAGACATTACCGATCAATAGCTATTATCGCTGGGAGGGTGAAATTTGTACCGACCAAGAGATATTACTGTTGATGAAAACGCAAAGTCGTCACTATCAGGCGGTTGAGTCGGCGATTCGGGAAGTTCATTCTTACGAGGTCCCACAAATTATTCAAATCCCAGTGACGGATGGATTTCAGGCTTATCTTCATTGGGTCGAAACAGTGACACAGCATCCGGAAGAGCGGGGATAAATCAATCGATCCCCGCTTCTCGTTGGGCGTGTGATGAGAGCACTGGCAGCGTTTCCAGAGTCAAAGGCCATGTGTAAAGGCAATGGTTATTGCGTGATGCTGGCAATGACGTCACAGAAAGAAGACCGGATGCTGATGTGAGTGTAGGAAAATAGGGAAGAACAGGATAATCTGTATTGAATATCCTTTAATCGATAGACGGCAGTGAGAATGCTCTCAAGGAGTGCAGTAATGTCAGGAAATCAGAGCTTACAAACGGTGTTCCACACACAGATGGAAAATCCGCTGATTTGGCCTATTTTGGAAGTGCTGAAACGGGAATGTTCCGGCTGGAAAGTCCACACCCTTTCAGCCCGGCTGAATGAGTTGGGTTATGTCCCTGAGTTAGATGCATCACCGGGAAAGGATATATTCAAACGCAATTTTTTGATTATGAATGCTCTCTATCAACTACAAGAGATACTGTATCCCGAGCGTTGGCTTCAAGTTGAGGCGATGGATATTGAGTTACGGTTGGTGAGTAGTCATGTGGCGTATTTCATTGATCAGACTGATCCGCTACGCATGTATTATACCGACTGGAGTAATTATGAAGCCAGTGAAGGTGAAGTGAAACGCCTGCTGAATGAATTCTGGACGCGTTATCGCCAATATATTGGTCAGGATGACAACGTGACCGATATGGATAGAGCCAGAGCGTTGCGGTTATTTGAATTACCCGTTGATGCCAGTGATACGGAAATCCGTAAGACGTGGCGTAAGCTGGCGTTACGCTGGCATCCGGATCGCGATAATGGGGACACCGAAAGATTCCGCACCTTGTGTGAAGCATGGAATATCTTGCGTCAGACGGCAGCGGATAAAGTGATATAAGGTGACACTGTCACCTTATATGTAAAAATAAAATATGGACACATAAACCCGTGAAACGAATCAACCGGCTGTCCAAACTGACAAGAACATTTTGAGGGATGGTTGACGTCGCTTGTCTGGCAGAGTTATTGACTGGCATAGTTATTGACTGACAGTATTAATTGATCTGCCGTAATTGCGATTGCATTTGTTGGTCCAGACTGTTTTCAAACACATCAGCAGGGACTGGCCGTCCGTATAGAAAGCCTTGTCCATAGTTACAACCTTCCGCGATGATGAACTGCTCTTGTGCTTCTGTTTCAACCCCTTCAATAATGACCTGTAATTTGAGTTTCTTAGCGACTTGGATGATAGAGCGTACGATTTCTTTGTCTTCTTCACTGTCTGCCAGTGAATGCACAAAGCTTTTATCGATCTTAATACAATCGAAGGGAAACTTTTTCAGATAACTGAACGACGCATATCCGGTACCGAAGTCATCCAGTGATAGCGTCACGCCGAGTTGATGAAGAATCTGAAGGATATCGCTGGCTACTTTTTCATCAGTGATCAAACCACTCTCAGTAACCTCGATTTCCAGATGATGAGCCGGCAGTTGATAGGCTTGTAAAAACTGTTTGACTTGCTCTACAAAGCGGATGTCCCGTAGTTGTTTCGCTGAAACATTGACCGCAATTTTAAAGTCGGTCATATAGCGCGTCCACTGGCTGGCTTTTTCGATTGCCGTTTTGAGCACAAAGTTACCCACTTCAAAGATCAGGCCGTTTTTTTCTGCCAAGTGAATCAGCGTTTCACTGGAGATCTCCCCCAGCACAGGGTGACGCCAGCGTAGTAATGCTTCTGCTCCCATCCAAAGCCGTGTTGCCGGGCAGACTTTCGGCTGAAAATAAAGCATCAGATCGCCATTTCTCACCGCATGGAGCAAGTAGTTTTCCAACTGATGAAGGCGGAGTTGGGATTGGGCAAGCGCTTCTGAGTGGTAGTAATAAAAATGGCCGGAGTCTTTGCACGAAATCATCGCTGCGGACGCTTGTCCGAGCAGCTCGGTGACCGTGCTGTCTTGACCAGAAATGGCAATGCCAATGTAAGCATGTAGGTGAATCGACTGATGATGAATGTTAAAAACAGCTTTGCTTATGAGGACCAACTTCTCGCATAGCATATCCACGTCTTGTTTCAGATGACAGGATTGCACTATCAACACCAGATCGGTGGAATTAGGGCGCGCAGTTAACCATTCAATATTTTCAAGGTCCAGCGCTTTGAGTTGTGTATGATAGTGTTTCAAAACGCCTTCCCACTCTTGATAACCAAAGCGGGTTTGTAAATGACGGGCATTGCTGAAACCGATATGGATCACGGCAAATCGTTCCTCGCAAGCGGCACATTTTTCCAAGCGATTTTTTAGTTCGTCTTCGAGTGCGAAACGGTTAAGGAAACCGGTACTGGGGTCATGGCGTTGATTATATTGCAACTGGCGTTCGACAACTTTGCGACGATCAATTTCTTGATGCAGCGTCTGGGTCAGATTGACATAATCGACCGTATCGTGAGAAAGCGTGTTTTCGATGTAGTGATTGAGTCGGTTGATTTCAGATTGTTGCGTCAAAATGTTCAAATGAGATTCGATTGCGGACTGAAGGCTTTCCAATAACTGAAATTCGAGCTCATGGAAATGATGTATCTGGTTATCGATAATCACCAACATCCCAAATGGGATTCGATTGGGGAAATAGAGAGGTAATCCGGCATAGGACATAACCGCATCCGGTAAATACGTCGAGAGCGTCGGCTCTTCTTCTATATCGGAGACCCATAGCGGCTGACCTGATTCGAGAACAATCTGATGGAGTTGACAGTCACTGAGCTCATCAAGATTAAGCTCGCACTGTGAATGATGATTATGACATATTCGCTCATTTATACCTTCACGACAACGCAGCAATATCACCGCCGAAGAAGAGAGAATCCCAGCAGCGAGATTCACAATATTTTGCCAGTTATCCAGAATGTGTTCCGGAATGATCAAATGATTCGGGTGATTATTTGGCATGTTGTGATTTTCCTGAGCTCGGCTGTTTCATCAAAGTCAGCACTCTCCTTATAATCTAGCAAAAAAAAGCTTCGAGCACATACTCGAAGCTATAAAAATATCAATGGTGGACACGATATCATTGTTATTCTTTTGTTGCGAACCTGAGGAAAGGCTGAAGATCAACCGGTGCGTGCTCATCTACGGCTGGCCAGTGAAAGCCGTTCAACTGCATAAATGCTTTTTTGAAGGCCTGATAAGCATCGAGCTGAGAAAAATTATCGGCATTGATTTCTGCCAATAACTGCTGTGTTAGGGCTTGCACCTCCGGAGACAATTCGTGCTCATCCAAGCGAATCAGTCGCTCACCATCAACGGGGACAACCTCGGGACCATACAGCTTTGTGGTGAACAGGCGTTGCATCTGACTGTTGCAGTTTTCATCCACGCCTAAAGTGTGCATGGCTTGATTCAAAGCAATCAGATAAGGGCTCAGGCCGGGAATAAAAACACTGGCCCGAGTCAGCAACGCCTGACAGACTACCGCATAAGCGTGGCCACCATAGTTGGCGAGCTTCAGATTGAGGGAATGACTGGTTTGATGTAAATCGACTTTCGCCCGACCCAGTGTACCGTCTAAATAGATGGGATGCGTCAGTGGTGAGCCGATATATGAAAATGCCACGGATTGACAACCATCCGCAATTGATTCTGCATTAATCAATGTATCGATCCATGCTTCCCAGTCTTCTCCGCCCATGACTTTGAGTGTTGCATCGATCTCTTCTTCTAAAGCGGGTTCAAGCACGACATCTTGCCATTGGTCTTGGCCTAAATCGAGCAAGACACTCTCCATTGGCTGACCAATTGGCTTAATGGCTGAGTGCCAGAAGCTATCACTGCCTTCTGCTTTTCTGCGTTTACTGGAGGCAACGCTATAGATGATGAGATCAACTTCGCCTTCGAAGTAAGTCTCAATGGCTTCGATGACCGCTTCTTTGGTGTGGCGGGAAAAGACATCCCCCTGAATATTAATCGCGGTTCGGCCTTCACGTTGTGCGTACTGTTTAAAGTAGTAGTTGTTATAAAATCCGGCACTACCGGATTGATTTGTTTGTGGTGGTTTATCGAGAGAGACACCAATGGTGTCAGCTTCTGCACCACCAAATGTCAGTGCGATCCGAGCAGCAAGCCCCAGTCCGGAAGATGCACCTAAGATGAGGACGCGTTTCGGGCCATGTTGAATCGGCGGTGCGGTCTTCGCATACTGAATCTGTTGTATAATCGATTGCTCGCAACCGTAAGGATGTGCGCTATGTGCAACAACGCCATTGATCTTTGGGGTTATGTGCATGTCGGTTACCCTATGATGATGGTCAATATCATGATGATGAACAAGTTAAATGTGTTGACTTTTTCAGTGAACACATCAGCGACATTACCGCAAAATGGCCTGATGTTTATTGAGCTAGGGCAGTAAAAGCTGAACTATGAATCATGATTGCATCTCTGAGGCTGCAGGTTGATCAATTAAGGGGTGCAACTGCTGCGCCATCCACTCGGCAATCCAAGGTTGTGCTTTTTCATTGGGATGAAGTCCATCGGATTTCATCCATTCCGGGCGAACAATGACCTGTTCCAGAAAAAAGGGCAGTAGCGGAACCTGCTTTTCCGTCGCCAGTTTGGGATATATAGCGGCGAAAGCTTTGCTATAACGCTGCCCATAGTTCGGTGGGGTTCGGATCTGCATCAGAAGGGCCTGTGAACCGGACTGCGTGATGAGATCAATCATTTGGGCCAGGTTTTGCGCTGGAATCTGTGGGGAGAAGCCGCGGAGTCCGTCGTTGGCTCCCAGTTCGATCAGTACATAATCTGGAGTATGTTGCTGTAGTAGCTGCGGTAAACGCGCCAAACTGTTACCAGTTGTATCACCAGAGACACTGGCGTTGACGACAGTGACCGAGCGATTGTACTTTTGTAAGGCTTGAGGGAGTAAACTCGGCCAGGCCTGATCGGCAGACATTTGATAACCGGCACTTAAACTATCACCGACAATCAGTAATCGGGCGGCACTATGGGCCTGTAATGAACAACTCAAAACCAGAAGAAAGGATAACCATCGCATGACGAACACACCTGTGATTTCTGCAAAATATCTGAGTAAAACAGTGTCTACGAATCAGCAGAATTTGACAATTGTTAAAGAGGCTCATTTTGATATTTATCCAACAGAAAGTGTGGCAATTGTCGGCACTTCCGGGGCGGGTAAATCAACATTGATGGCACTGTTATCCGGATTGGATATTGCCTCTTCTGGTGACGTCGTGTTGTTTGGACAGCCGTTGAGTACGCTTGATGATGAGCAACGGGCGGCGATACGCAGTGAATCCGTCGGCTTCATTTTTCAGAACTTTTTACTGATTCCCAGTTTGTCTGCATTAGATAATGTCACTTTGCCCTGTCTACTTCGGGGAGAGCCTGAAGATAGGGAGCGGGCAACATCGCTGTTAAACGCTGTCGGGCTGGGGAAGCGGCTCCATCATACACCGGCTCAACTTTCCGGTGGAGAACAGCAGCGGGTCGCAATTGCGCGGGCGTTTATGATCCAACCTCAAATTCTGTTCGCAGATGAACCGACTGGAAATCTCGATCAAAAGACGGCAGCCGTGGTGATTGAACGCCTGTTTCAGCTTAATGAAGAGTTCGGGACCACACTGGTATTAGTCACCCATGACCACCATCTGGCACAACGGTGCCAGCGACGGTTGCAAATGAGTGAAGGACGGATCGAGGAGATTGAATCATGAATTCATCGTATTTGGTCAATCGCTCACTGGTGCGATGGTGCTGGCAGGAACTTCGACAGGGACAGTTGTGGCTGGTGGTGATGGCATTTGTACTGATTATTGCCAGTGTGTTCGCGCTCTCTGCCATTGCTCAGCGTATGGATCAAGTGATTGTCAAACAAGGGAAAGATGCCCTAATGGCGGATACGGTTTTTGTCAGCGCCAATCCGATTCCTGACGCATTGATAACCCAAGCCCGGACATTGGGCGGGACAACCTCGCAGATGACTCAGTTTTCCACCATGCTTTTTGGCGGCGAGGGGATGAAGCTGGTCTTTGTCAAAGCGGTGGACGATTCGTTTCCGCTGCGAGGGAGGCTGCAATTATCTGACGGTCACGCTGTTCAATCTCATGTTACGTCAGACGAAGTTTGGCTGGACCCGCAGTTGTTGTCCGATCTCGGGATCCACATCGGAGACCGGATCAGTCTCGGTGATATGGAACATGTGGTTTCTGGCACGATCACCGCCGAGCCGGGATTTAGTTTTAATCCATTCCGCCAGATGCCGACCGTCTTTATCCATCAGTCTCAGATTCCGGAGACGGGGGCATTACAAGTCGGGAGTCGCGTTGAATACCAACTGTTTCTCAACGCACCGGATGACATCATCCAGCAGTTAAAGCAACAAGTGACTTTGACGCCCAGTGATGAATGGCGCGATGTCGGCGAGCGTTCCAGAACGCAGGATATTTTCAATAAATCAGAGCAATATTTATCGCTGGTTGTGATTATTGTGGTGTTGATGGCGACGATGACGTTGTTGCTGACCTGTCAGCATTATGTGGCTTCTCGTCGCCAGACAGTGGCGATGCTGAAAAGCCTCGGCGCATCGAAACGCTGGGTGTGGCGGTGGTTGACCGTTCAGGTATTGATGCTCATGAGTATCGCTCTGTTGTTGGGATTACCGCTGGGATACGGCTTGGAACGATTATTAAGGCTACCGTTAGTTGGGTTACTGCCATCCCCATTGCCAGATCTGGGCATGACGCCATTTGTCATGGCTCTGCTCAGTAGTTTGCTGGTTGCGATTCCGGGGCTTGGGATTCCACTTTATCGGTTGATTGATACTCATGCGCTTGCCAGCCTGCAAAGTCATCCCCAAGGGAAACACAAATCGGTTTACCTGTGGGGGTTATGGATTTTTCCCTGTGCAGGTGCTGCGTGGTACTGGGGCAACCAGTTTATGGTCTGGCTGGTCTTGGGAGGGATCGTGCTCTCCTCTATGCTGCTTGCCGGAATTGGGTTGCTGCTGTTTCGGGCGGTTCAGGTATTACCGTTAAACGCGGCATTTAAACTGGCACTGAAACGGGTTAATCGCACACCATTGGCCTCGGGGATTCAGTTGGGGGCATTGTCTTTGTCACTGATGTTGTTTGCTGCTTTATGGTTAGTCAGAACGGATTTACTCTCGGATTGGTCGAGTGTGTTTCCTGAAAATGCCCCCGATGTGTTTGCGCTGAATATTGCGACACACGAAAAAGATGATTATCTGCACCAGCTACAGCAACTCGATATTGTCCATTCGCCTATTTTTCCAATCATTCGTGGTCGTCTGGCGTTGATTAATGGCACCGATGCGATTCAGTTTGCGGGCGGCCGGGAAGCCAGTAATGTACTGCGTCGGGAAGTGAACTTCACTTGGGCTGAACAGTTACCGACTTATAATCAGGTCGTGGCGGGGCGCTGGCAGCCAAGTAATGGGGTTTCGGTGGAAGAAAGTGTCGCGCGTGAGCTGGGGGTGAAAGTCGGTGATCAATTAACCTTTATGATCAACAGTCAATCCGTCACCGCTCAAATCAACTCGATTCGGCAAGTGGAATGGCGGGAAATGAAGCCTAATTTTTACTTTATATTTACACCGGATCGTCTGGCTTCGCTGTCGGCAACTTGGATGGTGAGTTTTCGTCTCGGTGCCGATGCTTCTCATCAGCTCTCACAGTTGGCCCATACTTACCCAACGGTGAGCCTACTTGACTTGCGTGAGATGACCCAGAAGATTCAAGGGTTGCTCTCGCAAATTATCAATGCCATTTCAATTCTGGCTGTGGTTGGGGTGATTGCCGGTTTACTGCTGATTTATACATTACTTCGATTGAGCCTGATGCAGCGGCAGGAAGAGATGAAACTCTACCGTACTTTGGGGATGAGCCGACGGCGGCTGATGTGGACGGTGCTGGCCGAATTCGGTCTGATTGCGGTTGTGGCGGGTTGTGTGTCAGGTTTAGGGGCAGATGCGATGGTGGCAGCAATCATCCATTATGCTTTTGAGCTCACGCCACGTGTTCATCTGCTGTTATGGGCAATTCAGCCCGTATTCGCGCTGTTGATGGTGATGTTTGTCGTCGGGCGTTTAATTCATCAACTAACCCATGCTCGTCATTCTCTGATCAGTGGGTTGAATGTGCCGTAGTTGGTGTTTTTCAGGTTCTCCGGTACTGGCCGGGGAACCTGTGTGATTCTGAATTTTTCAGGATTGTATTTCAGGGAGCAAGACAGGGGGGATAAGCGCGTTCATGATAATGTCCATGAGATCCCCAACCGAAATGTTGGGTTTGCCAGATGCTCAAATGTAAGGGGGGGTTACCGATATTTCTCCCATACACAAATGCATCTATAGACAAGTCACCATGAAACATGATAACTAACTACTTCTTATCAATCAGATAAAGCTAGCTCCCCTCATGATGCACGATATAACAACTATGGCGATTACGGTCTTTATGGGCTTTTTTGCCATGATGAATCCTATTGCGAATACAGCAGTATTCATTGGAATGACAGCGAACCAGAATCAGCAACAACGAAAAAACACCACCATTAAAGCGCTACTCACTGCTTTTCTTATCATCACGGCTTTCTGTCTGCTGGGTAAAGGTATCTTCGAGGTTTTTGGTATTACCTTGCCAGCATTACGACTTTCGGGTGGTATTCTAGTCTTTATCGTCGGTTATAATATGCTACATGGTAGCGCTTCCAAGCTTCACTCCCATTCAACGTCTACACCCGATGACGACGATAAAGATATTGCCATTTCGCCGTTGGCACTGCCAATTCTGGCTGGCCCCGGCACCATCGCGACGGCCATGAACTATTCCGCATCCGGAGAAATGCTGCATATTGTGATCACGATTATTTCATTTGCTTCACTGTGTCTCATTACTTTCGTGTGCTTTTTGTATGGCGCCAAATTAATTGAGAAAATCGGTGAGGCGGGCGTTAGCATAACAACAAGATTAATGGGCCTTATTCTCACCATCATCGGTGCTCAAATGTTCATACAAGGCGTTCACGATGCATATATACTCTTCCAGAGTTCGAATATAAGCAACTAATACGGTTGTTTATTCATTTGTGTTCAGTGTTAACCGGCGGGGGAAAATGGCAGTTCGACTGATTCAAATAAAAAGGGAAGAACGAAAAATCCTTGAGAATCTGTTTTTCTATTACGTATACGATATGTCAGAGTATATGAAATGGAATCCTGATCATGAGGGGAAGTTTAGTTATGATCCGTCACGGTTTGATCTATATTGGCAGCAAAAGGATCATATCCCTTACTTTATTTATGTGGGCACCGAATTAGCCGGTTTTGTATTGATCCGTCGTTATCCGAGTGATTTATCGATGTATGATGTGGCTCAATTTTTTGTACTGCGTAAGTTTAAAGGTCAAGGTGTTGGTAAAAAAGCTTTAGCGCAAGTCGTAAAGTCTTTTCCGGGAAAGTGGCAGATTCGCATTCTTCTGGAAAATTCCGGGGCATTATGTTTCTGGAAGTCTGCGGTTTCGAACATTGTTGGGGAAGATTACCGTGTGTCAAAAGCCAGTGATATTGATCTTGTCATGTTCTTTATCCACTTTGAAACAGCGGGTTAACAAGACGATATGAATCTCGTCAATGAAAGAGGATGAACATTGAAAAAAATTGGATTAGTGGGTGGCCTGGGTTGGGTCTCGACACTTGAGTATTACAAGCTTATCAATGTATTGACCAACCAATATCTCGGCGGTCATCAAAGTGCTCACGTCCTGATTGAAAGTCTTAATGAGGGGCTATTCCTCGAAAATCAAAGCAACGATCCAACCGAAACATTGTGTGAGGAAATGATTACCGACGCTGTGGGTGTGTTGGTGTCTGGAGGGGCTGAGGTTGTTGCGTTATGTGCCAACGGTTTGCACCGTTTTATGCCTGCAATAAAAGCGAAATATGACGTTGAATTGGTCGATATTCGAGAGGCTACCGCTCGAGCTGTCCAAAAAATGGGTTTAGAGCGTGTTGGGTTGATTGGCGTACAAAAGACGATGGAAACAGAATTCTATAAATCGGTGCTGCAAAGTCTTTATATTGATGTTGTCGTGCCTGAGTTCGCGTCTCGACAGTATATTCATGACAAAATTATATCTGAGTTGGTTTGCAATGAATTTAATGTGGCAACAAAGCATGGTTTTTTATCTGTCATTGAAGAATTAGTTGCGCAGCATGTGCAAGGCGTCATTTTAGGTTGTACTGAAATTCCTTTATTACTTACGACGTCTGAACATCAGGGGATTCCTCTGTTTTCAACCACGGAGATTCATTGTCGTGCAATCGTGGAAAGGGCACTCAATTAGCATCAAATAAAATATTTGGCTTTTAGTTGGATGACCAGTCAATGCTCACAAAATCGCCCGGAGTTTTCCCCTGTAAAGACTATATACAAGGTTTTCATTATCGATATTTTTTGCAATGTATGTGGCAATATATCCGGTCATTGAACCATGGGTAAACATCACTATATAAAATTCTCAACCTTCAGTACCGGCTTCTTATTGTTATTAGAGATAACTAATACCTGAATATATTGAACCCTGTTCATAAACATTAAATTTGCCTCTTCAATGGACTGAGCAACGCGTATTCATTGTCTATGATTTAACATTGTTTCAAATATTAACGACAGTCAAAGAGCTGACGAATTTATTTGTACAGTGGTATGGATACATAAATAAGAGGCTTAGATGAAAAAGATTCAATCAACAGTATTCGCTGCGATTGTATGCAGCCTGATTGGTGTGAATGGCAGCTATGCAGCGCAAATTTCACAAGATCTGAAGAATATACAAAATCAACAAGATTCAGAAGTCGATATCGATATTCTGATCAATGGTAACTTTCAAGGAGATACCGGCTGGTGGGCATCTGGCGGTACTTTCAATGTTCAGGATCAGATGGGATGCATTACATTCACCAACGGCGGAGAGAATCCATGGGATGTCGTTTTAGGTCAGTCGAATCTAAAATTACTAAAAGATGAAATTTATACCCTCCGATTTAGTGCGATGGCTAAGAATGCCGCTGATTTAAAAGCGGTCATTCAGCACGATGGTGAACCTTACACCAATTATCTCAATCAGACGCTGCCTTTAACTAACACAGTTCAGTCATTTGAATTTCAGGTGAAACCGTCTGCCAGAGATAAAAAAGCACAGCTGGCTTTTCAGGTTGGGGCACAACCGGCGAATACCGTGTGCCTGAGTGATATCTCCTTGTATGGTCCGAAATACGAAGAAGAAGATATGCGTTCAGCCGTCCGTGTCAATCAGGTGGGTTATCTGTTGAATGCCAAAAAACGGGCTACCATTCAGACCGATACTCAGACACCATTGCCGTGGCAATTGTTAGACGCTCAGGGAACGACGATTGCAGAAGGTCAAACCATTCCCTTTGGTCTTAACAGTGGCTCAGGAGAACAGGTTCAGATTGCTGACTTCAGTCAGGTACAAACACCACAAGAAGATATCATCCTTGAGGTCGACGGTCAGAAAAGTCATCCGTTTGATATCAGTCATGATATTTACAAGACAATGAAATATGATGCTTTGTCTTTCTTCTACCAACAACGTAGTGGCACTGCGATTGAAAATGCCTACGTTCAGCGCGCTGATTTAGCCCGTCCGGCAGGTCATCCACAGGAAATCGTGACTTGCTTTGATCAAACCGATGCGAAAGGGAATGATTGGCCGGGATGTAATTTTTCTCTGGATGTCACAGGAGGATGGTACGATGCCGGCGACCACGGGAAATATGTGGTGAATGGCGGGATTTCGGTCTGGACTCTGATGAATTATTACGAACGTGAAAGCCTTCATAAAACCAATTCGACCAGTGCATTTGCTGACGGTATGGTTCAAATCCCAGAGCAGTCTAATCAGTACAATGATTTACTTGATGAAGCCAAATGGATGATGGACTTTATGCTGGCAATGCAAGTACCGGCACATAAA
Organism: Vibrio gazogenes; assembly: GCF_002196515.1. Classification (NCBI taxonomy): domain Bacteria; kingdom Pseudomonadati; phylum Pseudomonadota; class Gammaproteobacteria; order Vibrionales; family Vibrionaceae; genus Vibrio; species Vibrio gazogenes. Next base: position 212,685 of record NZ_CP018836.1, read on the forward strand.
AAAGTATCGGTGCCTGTTGGCGATCAATCCGGTCATCTGTCTGATTTAAAACTGACAGAAATTGATGCCGGCGGTATGGTTTTCCATAAAATTGCCGATGCCAAATGGACTGGCGTCCCGCTTCCGCCTCATGACGATACCCAACCACGTTTTCTGAGCTATCCAAGTACAGCCGCGACACTCAATCTGGCGGCGACAGCGGCACAATGTGCCCGTATTTGGCGTCCTCTGAACGCAACGTATGCAGACAAATGTTTAGCAGCCGCTGAAAAAGCATGGCAGGCGGCTAATACGCACAAAAATGTGTATGCCTACGATAACTTTGACGGTTCCGGTCCTTATGGCGATACCCATGTGGCGGATGAATTCTACTGGGCTGCAGCAGAATTGTTTGTTACGACGGGTAAAGATGAATACAAAACTGCACTTGAACAATCTCCTTATTATTTAACGTCACCGACGAAAAGCGATGATCTGACGTGGTCTAATATGGGCAGTGCCGGAACGGTTTCATTAGCACTCGTACCGAATCGTCTCGATCAAAGCACCATTAATGAGGCCCGCTCAAATCTCCTCAAAGCCGCGGATGTTTATGAAGCGAGTGTGAAAAAGCAAGGATATCTGATTCCTTATCAGAGCGATCAATATCCATGGGGTTCAAACTCGAGTCTCATGAATCGCAGTATCTTCCTCGGGCTTGCTTTTGACTGGACGAAAACACAAAAGTATTTACAGGCGATGTCCGATTCAATGGATTATATTTTAGGACGTAACCCGATGGATCATTCTTATGTTTCAGGGTATGGCTCTTACCCGCTGTTGAATCCTCATCATCGGTTCTGGGCACATTCTGAAAATCCGGATCTGCCTATTGTCCCACCGGGTGTTATCTCTGGCGGACCGAATTCTATTGACTTCAGTGATCCGGTTGCTGCCACGCTGAAGGGAAATTGTACCGGACAAACTTGCTGGATTGATGATATTGGTGCCTGGACAATGAATGAAGTGACCGTCAACTGGAACGCGCCTTTCTTCTGGGTGACGAGTTTCTTGGATGAACATGCATCTTGGTAGAAAAGGCGCTGTTTTTCCGAGACATTGATTTCAGGATACATTATCGCTTTTGACACTGATGCACAGCAGTCATCAGATTGATTGAAGCGACAGCGAGAGAAAAAGCTACTTCCGGGTAGCTTTTTTATTGTCAGTGACCCGTCCTAAATACGATAATGATTGGATTTTTGGTATGATTTCAGGCTGACTTACTAGCGCATTAACTTGATGAGTGCTAGCACTGCTCAGCCTGATGTCTCACTGGGGGAAATAGGCTAACGATATGATGAATCATTTGTTTACTTATGTTTTAGCGATGAAAGAGAATATTGCCGGTTTATCAGTCGTGGAAAGAACACAATGCAATCGCTGTGTTGAAGATGATGGTCATTGTATAGAAAACAGTGAATTCGTAGTGAAATTCGAGAATGGCGTCACCCTAAGAAAGCAAACCGAAATTGATCAGATTGAACAAGTTAACGATGAAATCTGCTCTGAATGTTGGATTACTTATGAGGTTCTTGCGCAGCCTGATCATTTGACCATCGCACCGAGTCGAAAAACTTTTACCAACCGGTGCCAAGAAGCGTTTTGGTTAAAAATAAATCAAGTCCAAGCTGGTACACATCCCAATTGTTCTGATCAGTGCGAGGAGAAATAGTGTCTGGAAAAACGGTTGGTAGTGCGATTTTGATCCTCGTGATCGGTAACTTTTTCGCGATTCTTTGTGATGTGTTTATTAAGATGGCAGGCAGTAGTGTCGCTGTGTATCAGTTCACTTTCATGCGGCTGTTGATGAGTTGTATTGTTGTACTGCCACTGGCCTATAAGCATATTAGTTTTAAAGGGGATATTGGCCTTAAACTGCATGTATTAAGAGGCAACCTTTGGGTGTTGGCGAGTCTCTTATTGGTTTTCTCTTTGACGCAGCTCCCTCTGGCTACGGCGAATGCGGTGTTTTATATTGCTCCAATTTTGATCGTGTTGTTTGCGGGGATTTTCTATAAAGAGAAAATTACCGCCGGTATTGTGATTGCTGCGGTGTCTGGCTTTGTCGGGGTGCTGATCATTTTGCGTCCTTCAGAAGTCAGTTGGGGCATGATCAGTGCGGTATCATTTTCCGTCGTGCTGGCGACCAATAGTTTGTTGATCCGTAAGTTGCCGAAAAATCAGAATCTATTCTTCGGGTTGTTGATTACCCATGTGTCTGCTTTGCCACTAACGGCTTGTCTGGCGCTTTGGGAAGGTGAACCCTGGAATTTTGATGGCTTACTTTACGCTGGCGGCTCTGCGGTGTGCTCGATTTTTTATAGTTTGGCGTGCTTACAAGGTTATCGTTATGTCGCATCCAGCCAAGTGAGTAGTGCCGAGTATTCAGGGCTGTTATTTGCAGCAATACTGGGCTGGATTATCTTTAACGAGCCAGTCGATATGTTCCTCGTGTTTGGGGCTTTGTTTATTATTTTACCGTTGGCATATTTGAGCCATCAGGATCGGCGCAAGCGCAAAGCTGAAGAGCGTTTATCTGTGGTTCGGTCTCAACTGGATGCCGGCTAATTGAATCGAGAATATATGATGATTGAGAAGAAAGTTCGTTGGGGAGTTGCTGGGCTAGGTCGAATCGCCCATCGTTTTGTCAAAGACCTGACACAGCATGTTCCAAATAGTGAGTTATATGCCGTCGCAGCAAAAGACCAGCAGCGAGCAGCGATGTTTGCTGATGAATATCAGTGTCACAGAAGTTATGGTTCATATCAGGCGCTCGCACAAGACCCAAATGTTGATGTGGTCTATGTTGCGACCATTCATCCTCTTCACAAAAGTGTGGTTGAGCTGTTTCTAAAACACGGGAAACATGTCTTGGTTGAAAAACCAGCATTTACCAATGTCAATGACTGGGATGAAATGGCCTCACTTGCACAAGAACAAGGCTTACTGTTAGTTGAAGCCATGAAGTCAGTCGTTTTCCCTGCTTATCAATCATTGCGGCAGTTTATCCGGGAACACAGCATAAAAATCGACACGGTGGAGGCGGCCTTTGGCAATTGGCATGAGTTCGACAGCCAGTCGCAACTATTCAATCCTGATTTATGTGGCGGAGCTACGTTAGATGTTGGTGTCTATGCACTATGGCTCTATGTCGATTTATGCCAACTCACGAACAGCACGGTATCCAAACCAACGGTGCAATATCGTCAAGATAATACTCAATCGGAAGTAGACGAATATGTTGAATTCATTTTTGATGGTGACATCAATGGTCGTGTTGGCGCCTCGATTACACGAGATCTAAAACGTGAAGCGATCATTCAAGGGCCGGATGTCAAAATTATCATTCATGACAAATGGTGGAACCCGCAACATATTGAGCTGTTCTATCAAGGCAACAATCATAAGATTATGTCCCCTGCGAGAGGTGGCGGGTTTGAATACGAGATTGAACACATCGCTTCGCTGATTCTTCAGCAGCAGTATCAGTCCGACCTGATATCGGCTGAGACGAGTCGAAAGGTGATTGCAATTATGGAAACGAGTTTAGTTGAAAACGGCTTTGAGCATCTGGTCCATTCAATCAGGTAGTGCACTCCATCCAGTGAGATGAGACTGTGCCGCGGAGGCGGTATTTTTCAGTACTCGGTAGCGTTCGCTTTATATTCCAGGGAAAGGTGATGAAAATATCGATTTTAACTTGTGTGTTGATTTTATTGAGCCCGATCGTGGTTGCACAATCCACAACCTGCACATTAGAAGAGAGTGAATTTGGCATCAAAACGATTGTCTGGGATAGTTCAACGCTTGCTGCAAAAGTGACTGAATATTCAAATGATATCCATGAGGGGAAAGTCACTCTCGAGAGAGAGCATCAACCTTACGGTGTGAAGACCAATATATATGTGCAATATCAACAGCCATATTTCGGACAGGATGCTGCCGAGTATGTGATATTCCCTACCGGGCAGGACCAATATCGAGTCATCGGTGTTGGTTATGTGTTCCGCAACAACCAATACTACTTAAGCACATCGCAAGGGAATTATCAGGCCACTTGTAAACGTTCGTGATGTCCATGAACTGCGATGCCCAGAGGGTTCATCTGAACGTGTCTTGCTCTTTGTTACGGGTCATTTGCTTAGGATAGCTACGCGGCAGCCCCGCGCCGCGATCACAAGAGCCAGTCGTATGACATGACTGGCTCTGAGGGATGTCAGTTTTGCGCAAGTTTTACTCGGATAGTACTTTTCGCGACGCTTGAAAGGTTGAGGGTTTGGATGGCTGCTTTTGCTTCAGTGTCATCGGGCATTTCGACAAACGCGAAGCCTTTGGATAATCCCGTTTCTTGGTCTAAAACCAAATTACACTCAGTGACCGTGCCGTGAGCAGAGAAAAGAACACGAATGTCGTGCTCAGTCATTGTACGCGCTAAATTGCGGACTAAAAGTTTCATATTTTTTTGCCTAATGTAAGTTGCGACACAAGTGTCTCAGTTATGGAGAAGTAAGCCAAGGTAAAATTGGTGGAGAGTGATGAATCGAGCGCGATTCCCTTGCTTTCCTGACTTGAAGTGGTCAATGTATAGTTGTCGGAGCAGTTATCCACAAAAACAGTGGATAAAGTTTGGGATAAGTGGACAAGCATGGCTGATGATTTGCGATATCACATGTGTACATTCAATATGTTACCGTCGGTTTTGAGGTGTTAAGAACCCTGAATTCGAGATAGATAGAGTTCTCGTCAAGTATTTTTTTTGAAAAAATTAATCTTGCAGATGAATCGATGATTCAAGGAAAACCCTAGCAAAAATGTGATTTAAATTAAGTTTTTGTACATATACAATGTGGGCACGTCAGACAAGATAGAGTAACGATGCAGAATAATTCATCGAATCGCCAAAAACCTCGGATTGCGATTATTGGTGGTGGCGTTGCGGGAGCGACGGCTGCGGTTCATTTAGGTGAACAGGGTTTAGATGTCGTTCTGATGGAACGAGGCCCGAGCTTGGTTAATGGTCCGCCAATCTGCCATCTTCATGCCGGGGGGAACCTATATCGAGAGATCTCTCAACAACAATGTCTGGAATTATTACGACAGTCGGTTGAGACGATTCGGCTATATCGACATACCGTCAACAAGCGTCCGACTGTGATCGCAACGCCAACCACTGATCCGGAACATCCACAAGCATTATTGCCCCGGTTAGAAGCCGTAAAACAGGCTTATCAAGCGATGGTTCGACAGGATGCCCGCAATGAAGTTCTGGGGGACCCGGACGAATACTATCGACTTTATGAACGGGCTGATTTAGAACGACTCAAGTTGCTTTCTCAGCCTAGTGAGCCTGCCAGTATGGATGACTGGCTGATTCCTTTTGCAAAGCATGTGGATTTGGCACTGATTCAGTATCCCGTTATTGCGGTTCAAGAATATGGGTGGAGTGTTTTCCGCCTTGCTGCAACCGCGACGTTAACTCTCCAACAGATGCCCCATTGTCAGTTGCTAACCAACAGCACGTTGGTCGATGCGCGCATGCATGATGGACAGTGGCATTTGACTTACCATGATCAAGATTCACAATCCCATACGCTGGTTGTGGATTATTTGGTGAATGCCTGTGGATATGAGACGGGCAAGCTGGATGATCTGACCAAGAATCCTCAGTATCGGATGGCTGAATTTAAAGCTGCATATATAGCCAAATGGCCGGATGAGCATAGTCTCTGGCCCGAAGTGATATTTCATGGGCAGCGAGGCACTCCCCAGGGTATGGCTCAACTGACACCATATGCTGACGGTGTGTTTCAGTTGCATGGTATGACTAAAGCTATCACCTTGTTTGACGATGGGTTAACCCGAAGTTCGATCCATTCATCACAACCGGTTCTGCCCGATGTGTTGCAGATGAAATTAACCCATGGTTGGCCGGATGCCGTGGTGGAAGCCAGAACGCGTCACGCAATTGCGCATATCGGCAAGTTTATGCCCGACTATTGTCGCGCTTATCCGGATGGCAAACCATTGTTTGGTGCTCAACAGATCCCGGGTGAAGATGAGACGCTGCGTGCTGCTGATGTGTCATTTAGTGGCCACAATTATGCCCGGATCGAAATTGTCAAAGGTTCATCGGCTTTAGAAGCAGCAAGGAAGTTGATATCGCACTGGCAATTAGGCCATGACTCAACATCCGTGTCGATCGAGCAAATGCATCCTATTAGTCTTTCACTCACAGCCGACAGTGTTGAACAATTTGCGATTGATTTGGCTCAGGATCGAGGCTATCCCATTGAACTGGCAAAAGTGATTGGCTGTTAATCTTATCCCGTCGTTACGTCTGCCTGAATCCGTAGCGTGATTCTTATAATCCGGACAGATGTCGCAGAAATTTCAAGCTAGAATGACTCTATGATTACATTGGTGTGGTAACACATCAGTGTAAGTGTTACATGGGAGAGGCTAGGCAATGAATGTATTGATTACCGGCGGTATGGGCTATATTGGCAGCCATACTTGTATTCAGATGATTGAAGCAGGCATGACGCCTGTGATTTTAGACAATCTCTACAATAGCAAATCAGCCGTATTGGAACGTATTGAAAAGATTTCTGGTCACCGACCTGTATTTATCCGAGGTGACGTCCGTGACCGTAGTTTATTGATTGAAGTGCTGAATGAGCATCAAATTGATGCTGTGATTCATTTTGCGGGTTTAAAAGCAGTTGGTGAATCGGTTCAAAAACCGCTGGAATATTATGAAAATAATGTGACTGGTACTTTGGTGTTGGTCGATGCGATGCGAATTGCGGATGTTAAGACATTGATTTTCAGTTCATCCGCAACGGTTTACGGTGATCCGGCTTCAGTGCCTATTCTCGAAGATTTTCCGACTCAGGCAACGAATCCATACGGCAGAAGTAAACTGATCGTTGAAGAATGTCTCACTGACTTCCAACTTGCGAATCCGGACTGGAGTATCACGCTGCTTCGTTATTTTAATCCGGTGGGGTCGCATCCGTCGGGTGAGATTGGTGAAGATCCGCAAGGGATCCCAAATAACCTGATGCCGTTTGTGGCACAAATTGCTGTCGGACGCCGTGAGAGTCTCTCTATTTTTGGTGATGATTATCCGACCAAAGACGGCACCGGGGTTCGGGACTATATTCATGTTATGGATCTCGCTGATGGACATATCGCAGCTTTGCAAAAAGTAGGTACTAAAGGCGGATTGCACGTGTACAACCTCGGAACCGGGATTGGCTACAGTGTGTTGGATATGGTTCATGCGTTTGAAAAAGCGTGTGGTCAAACTATTCCGTATCAATTGGTTGAACGTCGTCCGGGAGATATTGCCGAGTATTGGGCTGATCCGGCCAAAGCAACGCAAGAATTAGGATGGCGTGCGACCCGTTCATTAGATGATATGGTTCAGGATAGCTGGCGGTGGCAGTCAAACAATCCGGACGGTTATCCGGATATGTAGGATGATGGATTGGAACGTCGGTCACTCATATTGAAAATGACCTTATGTTTGCAAACGTGTTTTGTTTGCAAACCATGGCATCGAATGGGTGACTGACGGTTTTAAATCGACCTGACTTGCGCTGTAGAAAATGGCTCATCCATTTGAATCACTAGCTCGTCAAGTTGTTGCGGTTCTAAACGGGATGATGCGGGGATCATTAATTTTCTCGCCATGATTTCATCGCACATCTGCCAATGTTTCAGCAGACATTCGTTTTCGGTCTCGCATTCCTGTGACCACGTTTCATTGAGGAAGGGGCCTAAAGAAGCAGCACCGTGAGCAAACATGATCATGTGCCATTTGATTTCCCAAATTTTAATCGCGCGTTCCGGAAAGCGTTGGTTGTAGTCTTCAGCCAGATGGGAAATCAGTTTCTCCACTTCACCAGATTGATCAATGAAATAATCAAATCTGCTGCCTTTCTGGCGCACCACATCTGCCATCAACTGGATCGGTTGTTTGTTTACGAGTGTGAAAGCCAGCATCCGAACAATAAACTGATAAAGGAGTTCGTTGACTGGCATGTCTTTAGATAAATGCATCAGTATAGTTTGACAATAGTGGGTAATAAATTGATGCATGTTGTCGTTAATGCAATACCAAATTTGTTCTTTACTGCCAAAATGATGGCGAATCAGGCTGTGTGAAATGCCGACTTTTTCGCTGATGGTTCGTAGTGAGACTTGCGCATAGCCAAACTCACAGAACAGCTCAGTTGCTGTCCGTAAAATGTGCTGACGCGTCAATTCGGCATCATGAGCGCTTCGACGCCCTTGTCTTTTTATGGTCATTTCGATGTTTGGTGTTGAGAGGTTCCAGTGTTGGGTGTTTCCCAATTGTATACAACTTTTGAGCACGCTGTTTTGATGGTATCCCGATTTATCAACGGGACAACTGATAAGTTACTATCATATATACCCACAAAGCTTGGCTTTACTCAGACACGCGATGGTTTTGGTGTCCGTAATTTCACCGTCGATAATCTTTTTTTCCAGCGCTTGAACAGACAGGCAGAAGATCTCAATGACTTCATCATCGTCACGTTGATAATCTTGTGTTACAGAAAGACCTTTGGCCACAAACAGATGCTGAATCTCATCGCAGAAGCCGGCCAGTGGGGTTAACTGCCCCAAAGCGACCCACTCGCTGGCAAGATAGCCGGTTTCTTCGGCCAGTTCTCGTTGGGCACATGCCAATGGTGTTTCTGGTGCTTCACGGGTACCAGCGGGTAACTCGAGGAGCCATTTTCGGATTGATGGGCGAAATTGTCGCAACATGACAATCTCTCCCTGTTGATTGACAGGCAGGATCACCGCTGCTCCCGGATGAATGATTGTCGTATGAAGGATCGAACGGTGGGTTGGTAGCATGACTTCTTCTTCAACCAAAGAAATCTGTTTCCACTGATGTATCGTTTTACGCATACAGTCCTTTAACTTATCCGGCCTGTTATCGCTCGGAATTGTGATAGGGTATTCTTGGAGAAACGATACCGCTATGACACTCAAAAATAAAGGTTTTTAGATTGAATAAATCTCAGTATTGATAATGGTATAAAACTCATATTTGGAAACATAGGTTTCAACTAATCGCACGAATTATGGATCTGATATAAAAACAGGAGCACAAATTAAATCCTGTGCAACATTCAATTAACAAAATGATAAAATTATAATAAACTGAAGTTGTATAAAATTATTACAACAAGAGTTCAGTATCTTGTGAATCTAGTGAGTCATATTCATGGTAAGTTCAATTCCTGCAAGTCATTCGCAGAAGGCGTTGTTGTCAGAAAGAATTAACAAATTAGCCAGTGCACTGGCTGATGGTGTTTATGAACGGGAACACGTGATTAAAATTTGTCTGCTTTCTGCCCTTGCTGGTGAGAGCGTGTTTCTGTTAGGGCCTCCCGGTATTGCAAAGAGTTTGATTGCCAAACGCCTGATTCAAGCCTTCGAAAATAGTTCCTATTTTGAATACCTCATGACGCGTTTTTCAACGCCTGAAGAAGTATTCGGCCCCTTGAGTATTCAAGAGTTAAAGGATAATGGACGTTACCTTCGGTTAACCAAAGGTTATCTACCCACAGCTCAAGTCGTTTTCTTAGATGAAATCTGGAAAGCCGGTCCTGCTATCTTGAATACATTGTTGACGGTCGTGAATGAAAAAACCTTCAACAACGGTAGTGAAGTTGAGCGCGTACCCATGCGCCTGTTGGTGTCTGCATCGAATGAGTTACCAGATAAAGACAGTGGTCTGGAAGCGTTATTTGACCGAATTCTGGTGCGGATCTTTGTCAACCGTATCCAGAATAAACAAAACTTTAAGTCGATGCTGACAGTGGGCACTTCGCAAGAAGCCCATATTCCGGAAGGGTTGGCGATTACCGATCAGGAGTATCACGAGTGGCAGCAGGCATTAGATCAATTGACGCTGAGTAACGATGTTTTTGAAAAACTCTACCAACTCAAGTCAATGCTTGATACAGCAGCGGAAAACAGGTCATTGACGACACCTGATGAGATGTATGTGTCTGACCGACGTTGGAAAAAAGCCGTTAAACTGCTCAAAGCCAGTGCTTTCTTTAACGGCCGTGACAGTATTAATCCACTGGATCTGTTCCTGTTACAGGATTGTTTGTGGAACAGTCCCGATTCGCTTGCCATTGTGAAGGACGTGATTCGTGAATTTGCGTTGAAATATGCGTTTGATCAGCAGGATGTTGAGCACCAAATTGAGATCGGTCAGGAAGCGTTGGCCGATATTCAACGAGAGCTAGAGGAAAAATATACAATGCCATTGGCGGTTGAGAAAACTGCAGGGCTGATTAAGAAACAGGTCTATGGCTATGACCTGACACATGCGAAGACCTATCAATCCGGTAATCGCAAAGACCTCCTTAAAATCGTGTTGCTCCAAAGTCATACGACAGTCACCGATGCAGAGAATACTGATAAATATTGTCATTGGGTCTATGTACCTAAAACTGAGTTTGACAAGGTTATCCGTGAAGGAGGAGGTGAGCTATTCGGTTATGTGAATCAAAATACCACTCTTTGTTCTTTTCAGTTTGGCGTTGACTCAGAAGACTTGTTAATCATCAAGGATATTGCCAATCGCTCAGTCCTGGTTTCTGTTGTGATGACACAGCATCAAAACCAACATCAACTATTTCAGGTATGGCAAACACGGATTGAACAGGTTCATCAGCAATTGGCGCAAGCCGCTTCGCAGTTACGTCAGGCGTCCCGGCAGTTTCATGACGCGTTGCCACATCATTTTATCGATCCTGAACTGCCTGTCGCAATGGAAAGTTCATTACAGCAACTACAACAACAGTTGGCGCAATCAATCACTGCGTGCGAAGAAGCCGCACAGCAGATGAATCATTTCGGTCAGTATTTCACTTAGGAGATTGTGATGTTAGGTGTTGACGGACTAAATCTCGCAATGATGATCGCCGATTCAGGGTTAATTGATACAGCGGTGAATGAACTGATGGACAACATTCAACTGTTGATCGCAGTTGAGAACCGAGGTGTCAATACTTCAGTACAAAATCACCTGCTCAAGTGGCGTGGTCAGGTGAAGAAAAGAATGACCAATGTTTGTGAAACGGAGCGATTTCAACAGGAATTAGCGTTATATCAGGAAGTCATTCATTGGGATGAAAAGACGTTTTTTCAGAAAATTCCTGAGGTGCTACAACAACTCGAATGGCATTCCGCATTTTATACCACTGCCCGTCAGTTATGTGAGCAAAAGAAAAACTTTAGTAATCCAATGTTTCCTCGTTACTTTTGCGATCAATGGTATAACAGTTTATCCAATGCGCTCAAACAGGCTCAGGTGATGGAGCTGGAAGCGAATAAAGATAAGGTATTGGACGACTTATATAAACGGATTGAAACACTGCGCTCTATGGATCAAGTCACGGATACCGACGATATAAAAAGTATCCGCCGACTGTGGAATATGGCTGGTGCCAAGCTGGGCAAAGTTGATTTGACTGTGATGAAAAAACATGCTGAATTTCTTAAAAAACATAAGGAAATTCAACAAATCGCAGAAAATCTTGGCCGTATGGCCAGCGAGGTGGATGATCCTGACCTACAGCAGGCAAGTGTCGAAACGTTGCAGTTGGTTGAAGAACAATCGGATCTCGCTACTGACGATATTGTTGGTGTCCATCAGAGTGATGATCTGAATAAGATTCTTCCCAATGAGATGTTGTTTCTAGCACATCCCGAGTTGGAAGTGATTTTTTATAAGCATTTGATTGATAAACGGTTGTTGAACTATCGTATGCAGGGAAAGTCACGAACATTATCGAAAGTGACAACGACAAAACCAGCCAATGCACAAGTCGATATTGAAAAAGGGCCGTTTGTGGTTTGTATCGATGCGTCAGGTTCAATGAACGGGTTTCCGGAGCAGTGTGCCAAGGCGGTCGCTTATGCTTTGATGCAGATTGCTCTGGCGGATAACCGGGACTGCTATGTTGTGATTTTCTCAACACAAATTATTACCTATCAATTGACTAAGCAAGATGGATTGAGAGAAGTGTGTGACTTTCTGAGTTATACCTTTAAAGGTGGTACCGATCTGGAGCTGGCATTATCGGATGCGATTAAGACCATGCACAGTGATCAGTATAAAAATGCTGATTTGGTGGTGATTTCTGATTTTATGGCCCCGAAACCTTCTCAGGAATTAAATGATGCGATCAGCACATTAAAGGCAAAGCATAACCGTTTTCATGCGATTAGTCTTTCTCGTTATGGGAACCCACAATTAATGGAAATATTCGATTACAACTGGCGTTATTACCCCGGTATTATCGGTCGTTTGATAAAAAGTCGTTCATCCGTCAGATGATTTTATTGAAAAACAACGAGTGATAAAAAACAGAGAGTCTATTGACTCTCTGTTTTTTTCTATGCAATTAAAAACGATAAGAAATGCCGGCAGTCGTTTGAATCGTGTGACTGGAATCAACCATTGGACTATCTTGAATTTCGTCGGGTAAGACTTGATAACGACTAGCGATAAATGCACCTAAGGTATCAGAAACATTATATCTAAATGCGACGCCGAAATAAGGTGTAAGCGCACTACCAGGATCATAATTGGTTAATCCGCTACGTGCCGATTCGCTTGAGCTAACACCATAATAATGTTGATTCAAATCACTGTTGGTATATTTAATACCTGCTTCAGGAATGATAGTTAATTGCTGAGTAAAAGGGATTGGATAGTTATATTGTGCCGAAGCAATCATGCCGCCATCGGTTTCATCGAGCACGTCGATAGCAAGCGAGGATGTGATATTACCAAGCGGGGAACGATATGTATAAGAAATGGCACCCATTGCCGTGCTGTCTCGTTTGTCCAACAATTTCATTTGGCTGTTGTTGGCGTCATCCGGATCGAACTCCTGAGCATAATATGATACGGACGCTTGTAACACGTTGTATTCATCTTGATACAAGTAGGCCCCTGCTGAGAGTCCATGAACAAAGAAAACATTATTATCGTAATTGACGATGGGGAGTGGAAAGACATCCTCATCATAATCTTTATAAGTTGACGTCGAATATGCAGCCCCGAGACCGAGTGAAAAGCCGCTATTTTCTGCAGCATATCCCGGGAAAGCGATTAAGCATGATGCCGGAATAAGGCATAAAACCCGTTTTAAATATAAGTTTGACATTAAAGCTCCTGATCACCTAACAAAATTGTTTTTTATTATTTACCCTATGTATATAAAGTGTAATTTCTTGCTTTACAGACAGGTCGAGTAAAGACAGTTACATTGATAAAATTACGCTTTTCGAGAGTATCATAGTCTGTATGATGGTTCAAAAAGATGTGCTTGGCGTGGGTTATCATCAGATATTAATGACGTTCAATGGTCAGTTGAATGATGGTTTATTCAGAGATGTTGAATTATTTTTTAGCCTGATGGCAAAAACTTTGGGATTTATTAGAGTCCGGCTTGCCGAATAATAAATATGAATCAGTGATACAAATAAAATCAGCCTGTTTCAACAGGCTGATTGTGATGATGATATCTCTCACCATCGTTTTATGGGGGGCGTGGGAACGCGGACGTAATACTAAGCCACAGCGGCTTGAACTTTGACCTTACGTTTATCACCCACGGGTAAAATTACACGACCATATTCATGGTTGAGCACTTGTGCCATCGCGAAGTAGATCGCACTTGCACCACAGAAAATACCTTCAAAACCGGCAATCACACCAATCGTTTCATTACCGGTGAAATCATGAACTGCCAATAATGCAAACAGAACTGTCAGAGAGCCGAACACGACTTGTTTGGCTATCGGATAACACAAAGAACCAATAAACATAAAGCCGGTGAAAATTCCCCACAATGCAAGGTAACACCCCATAAAGTGAGCAGGACTGGCAGGCAGCCCCATTTTGGGCATCACAATCAAACCAACTAAGGTGAGCCAGAATAAACCGTAAGAAGTGAACGCCGTGGTACCGAAGGTGTCGCCACGGTTAAAACACATGATGCCTACAATGACTTGACTGAGTCCGCCATAGAATATTCCCATAGCCAGAATCATTGAATCGAGAGGGAAGAACCCGGCATTGTGAATATTGAGCAATACGGTGGTCATACCAAAACCCATTAAGCCAAGAGGGGCTGGGTTGGCTAATTTCATTGACATGAATACTTACCTTTACAAATAGATGAGGAATAAGCTGTCGCGATTGATTGTTTGACAGCATCAAAACGACGCGGATTCTAATACCTCATTAGAGAAAAGCAATATATTTATCGAGCCATTGATAGCGGGAGAGAATGATTGAAATGAAAGATATCGGAGCCCTGACTCATTCAAATGAGCAGATAAATTTATCAGGAATACAAGCGCACCGTCACCAGTGCGCTTGATTGAATGGTTCTATGGCTTTAATTTTAAAGCGTTATCGATATCTGCTGCGCTATGCCTTTCAGCCAGTTGTTCCCATGTTTCACCCATTGTACGGTTTACAATACGACCGCGCTGGACGGCTTCACGCGCTTCGATCTGTTTGGCCCAACGGACCACATTTTCGTATGTATGAACTTGTAAAAATTCACCAGCGTTGTATGCCTGACCTAACACCAGATTGCCATACCAAGGCCAAATCGCCATATCCGCAATGGTATATTCCTCACCAGACACATAAGTGTTTTTTGCCAGTTGCTTATCTAATACATCGAGCTGACGTTTCACTTCCATCGCGAAACGGTTAATCGGGTACTCTTGTTTTTCATCGGCATACGCATAGAAATGTCCAAACCCTCCGCCTAAAAACGGTGCAGATCCTTGTGCCCAAAACAACCAATTGAATGTCTGAGTTCTTGCCGGGCCATTTGCTGGTAAGAACTTGCCAAACTTTTCAGCAAGGTGGACCAATATAGACGCTGACTCAAACACGTTAACCGCTTCATCCCCTGAGTGATCAACCAAAGCAGGAATTTTTGAGTTTGGATTGACGGCAACGAATCCCGATGAAAACTGCTCGGAATCCCCGATGTTAATGAGGTGAGCGTCATATTCAGCTTCTTGAATGCCCAAGGCTAAGAGCTCTTCAAACAGGATGGTGACTTTTTGGCCGTTCGGTGTGCCTAATGAATAAAGTTGGAATGGGTGCTCACCAACAGGCAGATCTTGCTCAAACCTTGCCCCGGCTTCCGGACGGTTAATATTCGCCCATTGATTCCCCGAACTTGGTTCATTCTTCCACACTTTAGGTGGTACGTATTGGTTTTCACTCATCTGAATTTCCCCTTTTCTTTTTGCTTTTGTTGGCAAGCCGAGTGGCTGAACGTTTACGATACAAAATATCACTCGCGTATTTTGTATCGTGCTTTAAAGCGCATAAACCGTCGAGATTAAAACATATCACATTCAAAGTCTTATCAGTTTAAACATGTTTAGTTCATCTGTGGTAATGCGGATATTGGTCATGATAATCCGTTGAATATAGAAGGGGAATCAGTTTGTGAAAAATCCAATAGATTCAAAAATCATGTGACATGACATAAAAATATGAAGAGAAAGTGCCTGAACACTTGAAAATGGAATGGCTCTATCACCAGTGCGGAACTGAGGACATGAAAAGACCGTGAAATAGGGACAGAACGTGGCTGGTTTTTATCCGGATTGTATGTTGTCTATACCAAGGCGCATGTTTATTAGCCATTCGATTGATAATAGAGAAATTTTTGTTGACCTCGACAATCAATCCGTTAAAGTATGCCTCGTTCTCACGGTTCATACCGATGAGAGGTGGTGTTACCATCGCTTTTTTAGCGTTGCCCTGGTGGTGGAATTGGTAGACACAAGGGATTTAAAATCCCTCGGCGTTCGCGCTGTGCCGGTTCAAGTCCGGCCCGGGGCACCATCTTCAATGTTTTGAGAATAAAATAATTTGGCGCGTTGGCAGAGTGGCTATGCAGCGGATTGCAAATCCGTGGACCTCGGTTCGACTCCGGGACGCGCCTCCATATTGTGATAAAAAAAGACGCTTTGAGCGTCTTTTTTTATGTCTCCGGCACACTGACTTATCGACCCGTCATCCCTAGGGGCTGTTGACCTTTCGTAATGGTTTTTGCAGCAATTTGTCGTGCATTTAGTCAAGGCAGGTCATGTGAAGTGTAGCGATCTACATGAACTATGACCTAACGCTGGATAAATGAGCGACAAATGCTGCCCAGAGGGTTCATCTGAACGTGTCTTGCTCTTTGTTACGGGTCATTTGCTTAGGATAGCTAAGCGGCATGCCCCGCGCCGCGATCAATACCCGTTCGGATTGAACAAAATTCAACCACGAAAGGTCAACAGCCCCTAGCGTTCGTCAAAGAAATCCTTATTGCGAATGTATTTACTCATCAAATGATAAGAAAACGGACGAATCACCCAACTGAGCAGCGAACGACTAAGTCGGATCAAAGTCGGGGTATTTTCATAAATACGCCCGTTATACAGCCAGAGCAGTTTACCGACGTGCCAATAGACAAACGGCAATGGTGGTAAAAAGGTCACAATATCGATGTCGCAACAGATACGATAGGTTTTATGTTTCAACGTATACTGCCTGTAGAAGCGCCAGTTGCCGACAGCGGGTTGACCAAAGGTAACCACCCGCTTGATACTTTTCGGTACTCTGCGTTCCAGATAGTCCGCGACAACGCATGCCATGGCGCCACCGGATGAATGTCCGGTCAGTACGACGCGTTTCCCTTGTTCAATCAACGGTAACAAAATCGTTTCCAGCCTTTCCAGTACACTTACACCGAGTCTATCTTCATTGCGAACCGGCTGGCTTTCCTGTTGTAACAGATAGTACAAACCGGCATGAATATGATAAGGCAGCCCGAGTGGCCGACAGTCTTTCATCCATAACGCGAGATTCAGCACCCAGTCACTTACAGAATGAGATCCTTTAAACACGACCACAACTTCGTCTTTTTTGGCGCTCCATAGCACTCTGATCATGGTTTTACCGTATCGATCACGGATAACTCGTTGCCCGTTAGGGTCAAAACCATACCGGGTATGCCTGAATATTCGAGGGTAGGCGAGTTTACAGAGTACGGCATAATGTTCGTACTGATATCGTTTGAGTGGTTTCAAGCCGGTGG
Organism: Vibrio gazogenes; assembly: GCF_002196515.1. Lineage (NCBI taxonomy): Bacteria > Pseudomonadati > Pseudomonadota > Gammaproteobacteria > Vibrionales > Vibrionaceae > Vibrio > Vibrio gazogenes. Next base: position 229,925 of record NZ_CP018836.1, read on the forward strand.
CGGATGTCCTGTCGTCTGATCTTTGCATTGTCGGCCATCAATATGAAAATTTGATGAAGCGATTGATATTATCTGACAATATTCCTGACGTTTGAGTCAGCTCATCGCTTTATCCCTTACGGATGGGATAGCACTTTTGGGCTGACATTTTGTGTAGATAAAGTGGTGCAGATCGATAACTTTGTGGTGATCAGGTTTAACGACTTCTGCTATGGTGCTGTTTTTGATTAAAAATCATATTCAAACCGACATGAGAGCTAAACCGACATGAATGCATTCTTAATTGGTGGCACGAGCAGTGGCAGTGGTAAAACGACCCTCACCTTAGGGTTACTACGCGCATTTCGACGCAGGGGATTGTCGGTTCAGCCATTCAAAGTCGGTCCCGACTATATTGATACTGCATGGCATTCGCGGGTTGCTGGTACTTCATCCAGAAATCTGGACGAATTCATGTTACCGCAGGCGGCATTATTGAATACGTTTTACCAACGGGTGGCTCAGGTTGATGTCGCGGTCATTGAAGGGGTGATGGGGTTATACGATGGTTACGGCATTGATCCTCACTATTGCAGCAGTGCCGGGATGGCAAAACAACTGGCTTGTCCGGTTATTCTGGTGATTGACGGAAAAGCGGTATCAACGTCGGCCGCTGCAACGGTACTGGGATTTCAGCAGTTTGACCCGAGCTTAAATATCGCTGGTGTTATTCTCAATCAAGTCAATTCAGACGGTCACTTCGATTTATTGAAAACCGCCATTGAACGTTATACCGACATTCCGGTGATCGGGCGTTTACCGCATCTTAACGCGATTGAATTACCTTCTCGTCATCTCGGGTTGGTCACCGCACATGAACAAGCGAATTATGATGATGCTTGGGATCAACTGGCTGATCAGATTGAGCAGCACCTCGATCTGGATTTACTGCTTCAGCTCTCAGCACTGCCACCGGTACCCGTACCTGATGATACGCTGGCGCAAGCCCTAAAAGGACAAGGAAACGGTCTGACGTTAGCAATGGCTTATGATGATGCTTTTAATTTCTATTATCAGGATAACCTTGATCTCTTGGCTGCAAGCGGGGTTCGGATTGTTCGGTTCAGCCCTTTGCAGGATGAGACTTTGCCTGATGCCGATCTGATTTATATTGGCGGGGGATTCCCAGAATTGTATGCCGAACAATTGTCAGCCAACCAGCCTATGCTGGCAGCATTGAAGCGTGCTCATGAGCAAGGCGTGGCGATCTATGCCGAGTGTGGCGGGCTGATGTATTTGGGGGAAAGTTTAATCGATCAAGCCGGGCAGCAGTATCCCATGAGTGGTATTTTTCAGGGGTATAGCACGATGACAACTTCGCTGAAGCGATTCGGTTATTGTCAGGTGACTGCGAACCAAGATGTGCTGATTGCCTCACAAGATGAGGTGATTTGGGGACATGAGTTTCATTACTCCGAGTTTACGACAGATCTTGTCCCAGTGTTCACCTGTACCAAGGAACGGGATGGTCAGGTTTTACAGCGTTGGCAAGGCGGGTATCAAGTCAAGAATACACTTGCGAGTTATCTCCATGTTCATTTTGGTCAGAATCCTGATTTATTGTTGCATTGGTTCCGACGGGGAAGTGTTCGCCAATGAGTCTGTTGATTTATTGCTGTGCCTTTATTCTTGACTTCATTCTCGGTGATCCGCCTCACTGGCCGCATCCGATCCGGTTGATCGGGACTGCGATTGCCCACACAGAACAAATGATTCGTCGTTTGAGTCGGCATGAGCGTGTGCTGTATGTGGGCGGCGCCATATTGTGGATTGTGATTGTGGCATTGAGCTGGGGGCTGACTTGGCTGGTGTTGCAAGCTGCCGCAGCGATTCATCCCTGGGTCGGTGTGGTGGCGTGCGTGTGGTTGGCTTATACCACATTGGCTGGTCGGTGTTTGGCTGACTGTGCCAATCTGGTTTATCGGGCGCAGGGGCAAGGTGATATTGAAGAGAGCCGTCGGCAATTGTCTTACATTGTGGGGCGGGATACCCGTCGCCTCGACGATGCTCAGATTTCTCGTGCTGTGGTCGAAACGGTTGCAGAAAATACCGTAGATGGTGTCATTGCACCGATGCTCTATCTGTTTCTCGGTGGTGTGCCGTTGGCAATGGCGTATAAAGCGATCAATACCTTGGATTCAATGGTGGGGTACCAGCACGAAAAATACCGGGCGTTGGGCTATGTTTCTGCCAAAATGGACGATCTGGCGAACTGGTTACCTGCGCGTATAAGCTGGTTACTCTTTTCTGTGGCGGCTTTGTTATTGCGTTACGATGCGCGAGGTGCATTGACCATTGGCTGGCGGGATCGCTATCAACATAAAAGCCCGAATTGCGCATGGTCAGAAGCGGCTGTTGCCGGCGCTTTGGGGATACGGCTTGGCGGTGCCAATGATTATTTCGGCCAGCGGGTCGAAAAGCCTTGGATTGGTGATCATCACCGTATGATTGAGCGAGATGATATCCAGCGCACGATTCGACTGATGTATCTGGTATCGGTGTTAGCACTGTTGGTTGACATCGGTGTATGCTGGACGATAGGAATCGGTCTATCATAATGTGATACTGGTGTGAGTATGGCCCGGAGGAAGGATAAGATGATGAAAGTACATGAATGTGTGTCTTTTTTATTGGTTGATGATACTCAAGTCCTGCTGGAAAAGCGTTCGAAAGATAAAACGTGTGATCCTGATATTGTCGCGATTCCCGGTGGTCATATTGAATCGGGTGAGTCACAAAAAGAAGCGCTGCTGCGTGAAATTCAGGAAGAACTCGGTGTCATCCCGAAAAACTATCATTATCTCTGCTCGCTTTATCATCCGACCACAGAGATACAACTGTTGCACTATTATGTCGTTAGTTTTTGGGATGGCGGCATCTCGTCTTTCGAGGCCGAGGAAGTCTTTTGGTGTGAATTGTCTGAAGCGCATGTTGACACGTTGGCAGACAAGGTGGCCTTATCCGAATATCATCGTTTAAAAGGCAGCCCGATATTACCGAATTTAATAGCGTGAAAGGCGTGGTTTACCGAGAGACTGTCGCGCTCAATGCATCAAAAACGATGGTTCAAAAAACGGAAACCGAGGTTTCCGTTTTTTGATCGTTGCTCATGCGATTTATAGACTGGCAAGAATCGTTTCAGCGTTGCTGACTTCAAATGATTTCGGGGGTTCAACATTGAGCTGCTTGACCACACCATCTTCAATGATCATGGCATAGCGTTGCGAACGAACGCCACCGAATTGCTCGGTATCCATTTCCAGACCGAGCGCTTTGGTGAAACTGGCATCGCCGTCAGCCAGCATCATAATTTCTGAAGCATTCTGAGCTTCGCCCCATGCTTTCATCACAAATGCATCATTGACGGAAACACACGCGATAATATCAATGCCTTTCGCTTTTAACTGGTCGGCCAGCACAACATAGCCGGGCAGATGCGCTTCTGAGCAGGTCGGTGTGAATGCACCGGGAACGGCAAATAGAACTGCTTTCTTACCGGCGAACAGTTCTTGAACCTGATGATTGACCATGCCATCTGCTGTCAGTTGACTTAACGTTGCTTCAGGGAGCTTCTGACCTTGTTCGATCATGATATTTTCCTTTTATTGGTATGAGGGCTTCCATTGAGTCTAGCCTGAAATCAGATCAATAAAAACATAAAAATATTAGGGAATTATGACGGAAGAAAGACGTTTTTAGATGACAAGCGAGTGTTGCTATGTTGCTGAGGACAATGATGTTGTTGCGAACGATTATATCGCCGAGAGTTCATCTCGTTGAGAACTCATGTTATGGAGAACAATATGGCAGCGTAAAAAAACCCACATGAATGTGGGTTTATCTGAATCCATGGCAATGCAGCGGGGATTATTTCTTACCCTGCGTCTGGAGCTTATCTTGTTCGGTCAACTCTTTAATGCGACGGCTCATTTCCCGGCGCTCTTTGGAGATTTCCGCACTCTTGATGATGTGATCATCAACTCGATCTTCATAGTCTGCTTTCATGTTTTTCACGATGGCAATGAACTCATCGTGTGTCATTTCAGGTTTGATGTAATCTAGCAGGTTCTCAAGCAGGTCAACACGTTTACGGTTATCCCGAACTTTTTTCTCGTTATCGATCAACTCCCGTTTTAGTTTGTTTTTACGGCGTGCTAGCGAGACAATTTCAAATACGCTGCTCATCGGTTCCTTTCCTATTGTCTTATTAAATGGTCTATCAGAATTAAATCATATCCATCGCCTTGGGAACAGCCCTGAGATCAATCAAAAGTAGCTTTGTCTGCTGAATTTTCTAGCGATTCGCATGTGAGGCGACTGGAAATGTGATTCCTCGTTTGAACATGATTTATTTTCTGAGTCAGTCACTATATGATAATGACACTCCTATTATCACTCATCAGAAGTCATGTCATTATCATCAGAGATTATTGTTCCCATTATTGAGGAACCGTTCGAAAACCCATGTCAGGATAAACTCAGAACTGGCTATATCAAAGCAAGAAAATCGTGTAGTTTCACGGACATCGAATTATATCGTTCGCACATTTTCATGCTGGATGAGCATGGCCATATTGTTAAATGTAGTTTTGTTGTCGAACATTAAATGATGTTAAATATTGTGTTACACCCAGTAACCTCAAGAAGCACTCCCGAAGGGCGAGATCACTGAACTCAGAGATTGTGTTAGAGAATGGCTATGACTCAAATCTCTGTCTTGCCTCTGAGCCCAGTGATTCTCGCTGAAACGGCATCTTGAGGTCATTTGGGTATATACCGAATTCAATTGAATAGAGCATGAAGGAAATCATGATGAAGTATGAGCTTAGTACGCATGAAGCGCGAATTATCGGCAGTTTAATTGAAAAATCGATTACCACACCGGATTACTATCCACTGAGCCTCAATAGTTTGGTTACCGCCTGCAATCAGAAAAGCAACCGAGAGCCTGTGATGAATTTATCAGAATCTCAAGTGCTTGAAACCGTAGAAGGTTTAATTTCTCGTCGGTTGGTCAGTGATGAAAGCGGCTTTAACAGCCGGACCAGCAAATACCAACATCGCTTTTGCAATACGGAGTTCGGTGATTTGCAATTGACAGAGCAAGAACTGGGTATCATTTGCTGCTTGTTGTTACGTGGCCCGCAAACTCCCGGAGAATTACGAACCCGAACCAACCGTCTCTGTGTTCTGCCGGACATGAAGACAACGGAACATGTTCTGGAAACGCTGATTGAAAGAGAACTAGTGGCTCGGTTAGCGCGGGAGCCGGGCAAAAGAGAAATTCGCTATCGTCAGACATTTACAGCCTATGATGCCAGTGAAGATATTGCAGCAGAATCGGCAACGGAAGCCCCGGGACAATCAGAACGATTTGATGCCCTCGAACAAGAAGTTGAGGGATTAAAGCAGGAAGTTCAGTGGCTACGCACACAAATTGAAGAGCTCCTTTCTTCTCGTGAATAAGATTTGATGACTGACGAACACACCTCTGAGTGGTGGATCTATTTGATTAGAACGCCCCAAAATGCCCTGTACTGCGGTATAACCACCGATATTGCGCGACGTTTTCAGCAGCATCAGTGTGGTCAGGGAGCAAAGGCATTGCGGGGCAAATCACCTCTGACGCTGGTCTGGAGCCATCCTGTCGGTACTCATCGTGACGCGTTGCGCATGGAAGCGAAGGTCAAACGTTTTTCCAAAACCCGTAAAGAAAAAATAGTGCTCAAAAATTTATTACCGTCGCAAATTTTTGATCATAAAGATGCATAACTATCTGTAGAACGTTCGTTTTGTACTAATCTTAGATCGATCACTTATGAGATAAGGTGGGTATTTATGAAGAATTATCGATTGATGGCAGTGGTATGTTCTTTTGTGGCTCCGGTTGAGGCAGCATCATGGGTTGCCGATGCGAGAGGAAATGGGATGGGAAATACTGGTGTGACGACCGCGGATTTTCTGTCAGCCCCTTTTTATAACCCAGCTTTAACAGCGGTGTATCGTGATCATGATGATTTCGGATTATTGCTCCCTTCCGTAAACCTGAATGTCCGAGACGAAGATGATACCATTTCAATTGTCGATGATTTGCAAGATGACATCGATCGGTATGAAGCGAGTGGTGGTAGTGTTGATTCTGCAACGATTACCCAAATGAATCGTTATTTGGATGATCTTTCTGACAATGCTCCATTAAATGCATCAGGTGGTCTCGGTGTTGCTATGGCAATTCCTCATCAAACGCTTGCTATGAATGTTTATGCCCGAGGATATGTTGAATTGTTTGCCGAGCCGAAGATTGCGGCAAACACAGGTGACTCGGCCGCAGCTGTCCAGAGTCGTTATGAAGCATCCAGTGTTGATTTACTGGCTTTTGGATATACCGAATTCGGTGTGGCTTTTGCAAAGAAGTATGAATTTTTACAGCAGCAATTTTCTTTCGGCATTACGCCTAAATATCAGTGGATGAGAACATATAAACAGATCGCATCAGTGAAAAACTTTGATTGGGATGATTACGATAAAAGCGAAGTCAACAAAAATGCATTGAACCTGGATATCGGTGCTGTTTGGCTCAAAGATGCCTATCGGGTTGGTGTTAGTGTAAAAGACTTGTTTAATCATTCAATTGAGACTTTTGATGGTCAGAATCATTATCAATTGGACACGCAAGTGACGGTATCGGCTGGCTATGCCGGAGAGTTCTTGAGTGCAGCGATTGATGTTGATATGACCAAGCAAGAACGTTTTACCGGTAAAAATGATGACACTCAGTTTGTCCGGTTTGGTATTGAAGGGAATGCCTGGGGCTGGGGCCAGCTAAGGGCCGGATATGAAATTGACACAGAAAATACAGTGGATGATGCCATTACCTTCGGTTTGGGTATCAGCCCCGGAGATGTGGTGAGCCTTGATATTGCCGGCCGTTATGCCGGAGAACATCAGTTGGGCGGCTCGGCAAATCTCGCCTTTACTTTTTGATTCATCACAGGGCGCATCACATGAGCGCTCTTTCTTTTGTTTCTGTTGAACACATTCAATTAATGAGAAGACAATAATGAGATTTTTTGGCGTTATTTTAACCACCTGCTTCCTTGTGTATCATTCAGCAGCGTATGCGTTAAGTGGCTATTGGCATTACAACGAATTTCTTGATTTAAACCCTGAACAAAAGCAACTGACGCTCTCTTTGGCAAATGCGGTTCGGCTTGAGCCGAAGCCGTTACAGGCAACTCAGACACGCCCAGTAAAAATATCTGTGATTTATCCCGGTCAGCAAGTCTCAGATTATTGGAGCCGTAACATTCTGGCCTTTGAGTCACGCTTGAATGAATTGGATATCAAGTATGAAATTCATCAAGTGTTTACGCGGCCGAATATGGATATTCGTCAGCAAAGTCTGTCTTTGATGGAAGCGTTAAAGAATAAGTCCGACTATTTGATTTTTACGCTCGATACCACCAGACACAGAAAATTTATTGAACATGTGTTAAGAGGGCGGGAAACCAAACTCATTTTACAGAATGTGACGACACCAGTGAAAGACTGGGCTCACCAACAACCCTGGATGTATATCGGCTTTGACCATGAAATTGGAACCGGTATGTTGGTGGATTATTTTAAGAAAACATTGAACCCCCATTCGCCTTATTCCGTGCTGTATTTTTCACAAGGTTATGTGAGTGAAGCCCGAGGAGATACCTTTATCCAAGCGATGACTGGATACCCGCTCGTATCATCGTTTTATACTCAGGCGAATCAGGAAAGTGCCTATAAAATCACGCTTGAGAATCTGAAAGAGCATCCAGAGATTAAATTGGTGTATGCCTGTTCAACGGATGTGGCTCTCGGTGCCGTTAAAGCCTTAAAAGAGCTCGGCAGAGAGGACGTACTCATCAATGGTTGGGGGGGAGGATCTGCCGAATTAGCGGCGATAGAGCATCATGATTTAGATGTCACCGTGATGCGAATGAACGATGATACGGGTGTTGCAATGGCTGAAGCCATCAAATGGGATCTTGAAGGGAAAAAAGTACCAACGGTTTACTCTGGGGACTTTGAGGTGGTTTCCAGTGCGGATAAACCCGAGCGAGTTGAAGCGTTGAAACAACGTGCATTCCGGTATTCTGATCGACACTGATCCGATCGGAAATGATAGATAAAGAAAGAGATCATGCTTTATGAGTGTCAGACCGAGCCCTATTCATCAGAAACAGAAGATAGCGACCTACTTTACTCGGGCGATTACAATTATTATTGTCATTCTGACCTTTAGTGTCCTGTTTCAGAACTATCAGATCAGTAGTCAGTTGATCGCTCAGGAAGTGCAGCGAACAGCAAATCAGACCTCAGGATTAGTACAGGGCATGGTCAACTTTCGGCTTTCCTTACTTAAAATCCATCAAGATGGCAGTGCGAAAAATGCTGATTTATTACATGCGGTAAGTTCTGGGAAATCGCAATATATCGATCAATATTTTCGTGCGGTTGATCAGCTTGATCCGGATAATACCCCGGACGTCCGATTTATTGCTGGGTTGAATCATATGCTGTGGGACGATGGGAATGCTCAATTCTATGGCATTGTGCCGAATGAACTGGAATCTGTTTCACACCGGATTGCTGTGAACAGTGAATGGATGTTGGTGAAAATACCGTCTTTGCTGGAAACCGTTTATGCTTTGGCAAGAAGAACACCGTTAGTGAGTAACTCTGGTGAACTGATCGGTTACTTATACGTGATGTTTGTGATTAATAATAATTACAATCTTATCGAACAGATTCGTTCCCGCAGTAATTCGCAGAATTTGATCTTAGCGATAGGGTCCAATGTGCTTTCGACGACTCTCAACGGAGAAGAGTCATATTCGGAGCAGGATGTGCTTGCTAACCCCCAACATTCTGATCACTTAGAGTCTTATACGGTCAACACAACCGAACTGAATGTTGATGAAAATCCGACACAGTTGATGATGTATGCCGTTCAGGATAATCAGAATGTGGTCAAATTGAAGCGTAACTTTTATTACGGCGTTGTGTTCATTCTCGTGGCGACGGCATTGTTTTCGTTCATTTTGTGGCGATGGCTACATAAGCGTATTCGTGCTGAGATTGAAAAACTGGTGCAGTTTAGTCGCTCGATCGTCGATCGTGGCGCTGAGCATATTTTTCATGGTTCAAAGATCGAGGAGTTCGACCTATTCGGGCGAGCACTTGAACATACCTTCAAGCGTTTATCTGAACAAGAAAAGCAATTTGAGAATTTGTTCAATTTCTCTATTGCACCAACCATTTTATGGGGGGCTGATGGGCGTTTACTACGGATGAACCCCGCCGCGGTGAAACAGTTTTCAAAAGAAAATCAGGTCGCTACGTTCTACGAGCTGAAAGAGCGATTAATCCCGAGCATCAAAAAGGCGTCCAGTGGTGAGACGCTGAACGAAGTTGCGACTGAATTTGAAGGTCAAATATTCCGTTGGACGATTTCGCCAATAGTGGCTGAGGGCCATGTTGAATCAGTCCTGACTCAAGGGCAGGACGTTACGACCATCGCTGAAGCTGAGAAGCAAAGCCATTTAGCACGCAGTGAAGCCGAGAGAGCGGCTGGCGCCAGAGCCGATTTCCTGGCTCGGATGAGCCATGAAGTCAGAACGCCTTTAAATGGTATTTTGGGCGTTTCACAGCTCTTAAAAGAGAGTGTGACGGATGATAGGCAGCGTGAACAGGTTGGTGTACTCAGTTTATGTAGTGAACATCTGCTTGCGGTTTTGAACGATATTCTTGATTTCTCCAAGATTGAGCAAAATAAGTTCAAGCTCAATCCGGTTCATTTCCACTTGATTGAGACGGTTCGGGTTATCGAGCGGATCTATCTGCCGTTATGTCAGGAAAAGGGACTTGAACTCGATGTTATGACCAATATTCAGGAAGACACCATCGTGGTGATTGATCAAATCCGCCTGAATCAGATTATCTTTAACCTACTGAATAACGCGATTAAATTTACCCGTGAAGGTGAGATCTGTGTCCTGATTAATTTAAACCATTCAGAAGAAGGGGCAAGGTTTCATGCCTCTATCTCTGATACTGGTATTGGCATTGGACATGACGACCTGTCGTTGATCTTTGAACCCTTCATTCAAGGTGGTACGACATCGAACCGCGAATTTGGCGGGAGTGGTTTAGGGCTATCGATTGTGAAAAATCTGGTGGAACTCATGGGGGGCTTTGTGTCGGTTTCATCTCAGGTCGGCAAAGGAAGCTGCTTCGAGTTCACGATCCCGATTGAGGTTGAGCAATACCATGCTAGAAAAGTGAAGGAAACGGTTGCTCAGGCACCGTCCGATCAGTTATTTGAGCAATCTCCTCATGTACTATTGGTTGAAGATAACAAGACCAATGCCTATATCGCGAAGGCATTCTGTGATCGTTTTGGCTTACGGGTGACATGGGTTGAAGATGGAACGGCTGCTGTTGAAACAATTAAAAAAATGGGCTTTGATTTAATTTTGATGGATAACCAGTTGCCGGGGATGGATGGGGTTGAAGTCACTGATTTTGTGAAACATCAACTCAGACTCGATACACCCATTTATGCGTGTACTGCAGATGATACTGAAAAAACGAAAAATGATTTCTTACATGCAGGAGCCGAATACATTCTGGTTAAACCCATTCGGGAAGAGAACTTATATAAGGCGTTGGTTCATTTCAGAGATAATCATTGGACGCCACTGACGTCGAGAGAGCTTCAATCACATTAATGAAGATGTTATTTACGGTGTATTGTGAGGCCGTGGATGAAATGCTTTGACCGGTTTCCGAGTAAGAAACCGGCCAGCGGTGATTTCATTAATATTCGTAGCGAACCCCAAGGACAGTTCGTGGGCCCCAAAGCCCGTTGTTGTCAAAACCCATATTCAGAGAGAGTTGATCGGTAGAGTGGAAGCGTGCACCGAAGCTGACGACAGAATGTTCATCAAGCTTACCCAGTTTGCCATAGACTTCGACTTTATCACCAAGCCATAATCGGCCACCGATATTAATTTCTCCCAGCGTATCGGACTTTCCACCTTCATCTTCCGGGTATTTGATTTGATGTAACATGACGGCACCGAACACATCAGCAAATTGTGTCACTGGCCCGTTAAAGCCAATCCCAGCGGCAAGATCCCAATCGTTATCCATTTGGGTATCAGCATGGGCGAGCACGTGAAAGTTGTCTACGATACTCATACTGAATTCAGAACCAATAGACTCAGGCCCACCACCAACTCGGACTTCAAGATAGTTGTAATTGAAATTTGCAGCGTGGGCTGCCAGCGGCGCAAAGATAAAAGCAAGGCCTGTAATGGTTAGATTGAAAGCCTGTCTTAGCATAAAACGTCCTATTGGTTTCATTCCCTTTGTATATAGAGAAGTATAATATATTGATTTTTAATTTAAACGATTAGGACAGATATTCAAGTGTTACCTATCAGTTGGTTATGATTCTTTGAGTGAATTCCAAAATTCTGGTAGTGACAGTTGCTTATTTCTGATGGAGCGACTCGATTATGAAATCTTCGTTAAATGCGCTGATGGTTCAGGGAACCACCTCTGATGCAGGGAAAAGCGTTCTCGTCGCCGGGCTGTGTCGGGTGCTTCATCGTCGGAGGATTCGAGTCTCGCCTTTTAAGCCCCAGAATATGGCATTGAATAGTGCTGTGACATCTGATGGGGGAGAAATCGGTCGAGCTCAGGCGGTTCAGGCTTTCGCGGCAGGGGTTGAACCCTCCGTTCATATGAATCCGGTATTGCTCAAACCGAATTCCGATACGGGAGCACAGATTATTCTGCAAGGTAAAGCCGTCACCAATATGGAAGCGGATTGTTACCATGATTATAAGAAGACAGCCTTGCATGTGGTGATGGATTCGTTTCAACATCTCAGTGAAACATACGACAGTATCATGATTGAAGGGGCTGGTAGCCCTGCCGAAATTAATTTGCGAGAAAATGATATCGCCAATATGGGGTTTGCTGAAGCGGCTGACGTACCGGTAATTATTGTCGCAGACATTGATCGTGGCGGTGTGTTTGCGCATTTGTACGGCACACTGGCATTGCTTTCTGAGTCTGAGCAAGCGCGAGTTGTTGGTTTTGTCATCAATCGGTTTCGTGGTGATATTGGTTTACTTCAGTCAGGACTAGACTGGTTAGAGCAGAAAACCCAGAAGCCAGTGATTGGTGTTCTGCCTTATTTACATGGACTGGATATTGAGGCAGAAGATGCGATTGTTGCCACCGAAGTCCGTGAAGGGGATGAGAAGTTAAAAGTGGTGGTACCGGTATTCTCCCGAATCAGTAACCATACTGATTTTGATGCGTTACGCCATCATCCGGAAATTTCGTTTCATTATGTCAGGAAAGGAGAAAGACTCCGTCATGCGGATCTGATCATCCTTCCCGGCAGTAAATCAACCCGTGCTGATCTGGCATTTCTGAGAGCGCAAGGGTGGGATAAAGATATCATGCAGCATCTGCGTTATGGCGGTAAAGTCATTGGTATTTGTGGCGGATATCAAATGCTTGGTCAAACGGTAAGTGACCCATTGGGGATTGAAGGGGAGCCCGGCGTCAGTCAGGGGCTTGGGTTATTGGATATCGATACTGAACTGGTGGCGCAAAAACACCTGACGAATGTGCAAGGTTCACTCAGTCTTACCGGGAATCATGCCCGGGTACAAGGATATGAGATTCACGCCGGACACTCACAGCGGCGCGACGGCAATGATGACCGGACCGTGATTCAGTTACAAGATGGCCGGGAAGATGGCTTGGTTGATGGTGCGAATCAGGTGTTTGGGACTTATCTGCACGGTATTTTTGATCAGACAGAAGTGATGCAATGTTTATGTCAATGGGCTGGCAGCGGAGAGATTCAGACACTGAATCACGTTCAACGGAAAGAAGATGCGCTCAACCGGGTTGCAGATGCAATTGAAGCACATCTTGATCTGGCATTACTGTGGCCGGAACTCGCAGAATAAGCGGGTATGTCATGTGAGCGTTATTTTTGGAGATGACTCTTATCTAGGACGATTCAGCGTCACAATATAGTTGGTTGAATAATAATCAGACCTGAATATCGAGTAAAGAGCCGATCATGTCTTGTTCACGCTGAATCACATTGGCACCCACTCGGTTATATTGTGTTGCCTGATTGAGTTTCATTAAGGCGTCAACCTGAGTTTGATCCGGATCCTTGTCGGCTGTTTCTTTTGGTGGGCGAGTCGTATTTTGCTGGGGAGTTGCGAGTGATGGATCGACCGCACGGGGTTCTTGCTGCATCTGTTCATCGGAGCGATGACGTGCCGCACGGTTCAGATCACGACTTGCCTCATTGGTCATTTGAGTCGCATGATCGATCATTTGATAACCGGACTGAAGTGCAGATATAGACATAAAAACTCCCTTGGTCGTGTTCATATTATAGCCAAAATATGACTCAGGTACATTTTTTTCTTGATCGCTATAAGTGCAAGTAAATTGATGCATAACAGGCAGCCCCTTAGAAAAGGCTGGAGAGCACATCCAACTCTTCGTGAGTCAGAATCTGCGAGCTTTCCGGCGATAAGTTAGCATCGATTTCATTCTGAAGGCTGCGCAATTGTGCTGGCGTTAACTGCCTGAGCTGCGCTTTTAATGATTCAAACTGGCAACTGGACAGCCTAGGTTCGGATACGGGAAAATCATGGTGACTATGACTGAGTTGTGCTTGCATTGTTATACTCCATTTCTCCATCACTAATGATTAAGGCCACGACGTTGTGATTTTGTTTGTTTCCTGTACGGCCTAGTTTTAGAGTCTAAGTTCTTCGATGGATGATTTTGTCCGTGTAATGTCAGACAAAAGCAAGAATGCAGCGTGGCGTCGTTTGTTTTTGCAATGAAACATCAGTCTTGGCTGGTATGTATGCATTTAAATACATTTCCCAGCCAATAATAGTTAGGGCTTATTTAGCATTTGGATTATGAGTCAGGCGAGGTATCTTTGCGTGATTCCTGCCCGACGCTCCCGACCAATTTATTTGTCAGTGAGTGTAATTCAGGAAGAATCCGGTGAATTAGATGCAGTTGTTGTAACACGAGACGGACCGAGCCTTTATCTTCTTCATGCCACTCTGCCAGCTGTTTTTCTAATCCTGCATCTTCAATCTGACTGATATCAGCGCTGTTTTGGTGATTTTCCAACTGCTCGTGGAGTTGTTGTAAGTGCTGATGAATGACACGGTGCCCGTTAAGAACCAAATGGAGAAACGATTCATCGCCCAATTGTGTTCGGTGTGCACCGATGGTTGAAATATAACTGAGCAGTGCATGATTTAAGGTTAAAAAGCGGAAACTGTCTTCTTCGGCTTTTCTGTATTTACCCGGTTCAGACAGCATATTATTGATCGCTGTGGTGAGCGCGGCATCTTGATCGTGCGCTTCTCTTCTCGCAACACGGTAGCCCAAACTATCTTTCTTACCGATACGGTATTGAACCATCATCTGATCAAGATAATTTTTATTACTCCGAATGGCTTCAGCCATGACTCGGTGCAGCCTTTTGGCGTGCCAGTCCGGCAGAATGAAAGAGACCGCAAGCACGGCTAGGCCACATCCAATGAGGGTATCGAGTAAACGCGGCAGTACCACCGCATAGCCCGCACCCATCTGATTAAAACAAAACAGTACTAAGACCGTGATAAATCCGGTGGCGTAGCCGTAATTATTGTTGCGGAATGCAAAAAACATCACGCCGGAAATAACGATCATGGTGACCTGGCTTGCCTGTGAGGGAAACAACGTGAGCAGTAAGACACCGATAAATAACCCGGAAATGGTGCCGATAACGCGGAGTGTAATCCTTTGTCGGGTCGAAGAGAAGTTGGGCTGGCAGACAAACAGTGTTGTGAGGAGAATCCAGTATCCCAGTTCCAGATCGAGCGTTTGTAAAATGGCATATCCGGTGGTGAATGTTACCGACATGCGAATGGCATGACGAAACAGCAGTGAATCGCGGTTCATGTTATTCCAGACACGCTGCCACATACTTCTCAAACCATAAGGATTGGTATCAGAAAGTTGGTTTTCATCAAACTGCTGACTTTCAGGATGACCAATATTACTGAGCAGCTTTTCGATAGTTGACAGGTTGTTGAAAAGATAATGGAGCTGGGCGAATAACGATTTCCACTCAGGACGGGAATGTGTGTGTAAATACTGCATCGAGATATGCAGTTCATCCAGTGCCATTGCGGATGCGTTCGGGTGTTGATATTCCCTATTTTCTTTGATGCTTGTTGCGACTTCCCGACACGCTTGGGCTTGTGTTTCTAACAGATGCCGGAAACGGAAAAGAATATCACTGCGACCAAAATGTTCCGCGAGTTCCTGATATCGATAGTGGGTTGAACTGATTCGTTCATGAATATCCTGTGCGAGAAAATATGTGTTCAAAAAATGATGGCTGGTGGTATGAATCTGCCCTTTCTTGCTATAAGAAAGTAAGGTCGCTTTGCACTGATTCAATGCTGTCACAATCTGTGCGTTGAAATTGGCTTCACGGATCCGATAGGGTTGAAGCTGTATCTGTGAGACAGGATGGAATCGTTCACTTTTCAGTGCAAAGTAATCAGCCAGATTGAGAAATACGGCAGAGAGATTTTGTTGTACCGGGCGATTCGGAAACAGGAGCAGCCATACAATAGAGATCAGGAAATACCATAGTGCGCCTGCAAGCAGTAAAGTCGGTTGAAACCAGAATCCGGGGCTCTGGTGTTCGCCAATCATGGTATAGACGGCTATCAACAATGAGCCGAATGCAATGCTGGCATAACGAGAGCTGATCGCGCCGAGCATGATGAAACCAAATGTAGAAATAGATAAACCGATCGCAAATAAAATAGGGTGGTAAAACAGAATCTCAATCGAAAATGTCGCAATTGCAAAACAGATGAGTGCCAAACCGATGGTTTTGAGTCTGCCGATAATGCTGTCATCTTGTTCTGTCAGCGCTGCGGCGATAATGCCCAGAATCAGCGGTGTGATCCAAGTAGACAGTTGATAATGCCAAGTCGGCACCACCACGCCTAATAGTGCAATTAAAATTAAGACAGAATAAGGGAATGTTCTATTCGCCCAATAACCACGGGCCCGACTGAGGAATTTCACAGAATTTCAACCATTTCATTCATGTTGTGCCACTACTGTGGATGATATCAGAACTGCACTGTAACGTATTGAACTTTTATCTGTCTTTTCAGCAAGAAGTATGAAAATTATGGCGTGCTCCTCAATTGGGAAATGACAAACCGTTGACGCATCAAACAGCCTGGTTGTGATATTTGTTGTGCCTGTGAATGTCAGTCAAACCATGATGTTGGTATGATGCCTCAGAATCGTTGAGATAATTGACCATTTTATATATAAATAGACCCTCGTGATCTTTGGGCAGGATTTAGACTGTACTAAAGGCATACTTCAGATATTCTTACGCGTGTAACCCAATTTATACGTTGAAATTTAAGTCAATGAGCATAACTGATGCAGCTGAAAGCCAGTAATACTGCGAAATATTTTATGAATGATGAGTTTTACGCCGTCGCAATTGATGACGAGAAACTCATCGTCCGTTCCCGTGTTGCAGAAGAAAGAATTCCATTCGCAGTTTGGGATGGTTCAGTCCGTGTCCGGCGCGGCATTGTGTGGGGAGAACTTGAGTTTTTTGCCCATGAGCATGATGGCCAACGTTATAGTTGGCTCATTCGTGGATTACCTTGGCCCCAGTGCCGAAAGTTTGCTGACCAAGCTGTGGCTGCCTATCGTCAATGGCACCAATCACAGTGCGCTCAGTTGGCTACTTACTTACCAGCTTGGCAGCAGGCTTTGAGTCAGCGCCAGAATGAGCCTGCTTTTCTCGCTCATTCTAAGATCAGAGAATGGCATCGTCAGGTGAGCCGAGATTTGACAACATTGGGCATGTCTCTCGATGACATTGAACAACGGGTTCCGGGGCTAATTTCAGAGATTGTTGCATGGTACCATCAACCTTCAGTGATGTTGTCACAGCGTAACGAAACATGGATTGAGACAGAGCGTGAGCGCTGGGATACGTTATTTAACACACTGGAATCCTCTCCCTTAAATCCATCGCAGCAGTCCGCGGTACTTTTGAATGATGATTACAATCTGGTGCTCGCTGGTGCCGGCTCGGGAAAAACCAGCGTGCTTTCTGCCCGGGTTGCTTATCTGATTGAAAGTGGGCTGGCAAAAGCCGATCAAATTCTATTGCTTTCATTCGGTAAAGATGCCGCATTGGAGATGGAACAGCGATTGAAAGATCGGGTAGGGCCGGCAGCGCAGCATGTCACAGTGAATACATTTCATCAGCTTGGATTACGGATTATTCATGAGGTGGAAGGGCAAGACGTACAACTCTCCCCGATCGTGGGCGAAGCGAAGCTCAAAGAAGCCTGGATGACCGATTGGCTCAAAAAGCATTGGATGACACCAACAAACTTTAAACGGTGGCAAAAACACTTAAATCAATGGCCGATTGCTTATATCAAAGGGGATGAAGAGCTGGGAAGCCATGTTGAAAATCCTAAGTTGATCTCTTGGTTGACTCAGCAAGTCGAACAACTGTCGCTGTTGGGGGCGAGTAAAAAAGAGATTCAGCAAAAAATCGTCGAGCGGGAAGATTATCCGCGTCTGAACAGTGAGCTTGCATTATGCTGGCCATGTTATCAGGCATGGAATGAAATGCTTAAGACTCAGGGACAACTCGATTTTAATCTGATGATCAGTCGAGCAACTGCATATGTCAGAAAGAAAAAGTATCAATCCCGTTGGGCGTTTATTATGGTCGATGAATATCAGGATATTTCACCGCCGCGTCTTGCGTTACTGGAGGCGCTTTGTAAACAACATCAATCAAACGGGAATCTCTTTGCCGTCGGTGATGACTGGCAATCAATTTACCAGTTTGCCGGTTCCGATGTTGATTTAACAACGGGTTTCAAGCAACGGTTTCCCGCATCGACAGTGACGCATCTCGATACCACTTATCGGTTTAATAACCGGTTGGCTGAGGTGGCAAATACTTTCGTGCAGGCTAATCCTCAGCAGATACCGAAGTCACTCAATAGCCTGAAAGTACAAAAGAGCAATGCGGTGGCACTGTTGCCCCAAGCTCGGATTGAAAAGGTTATTGAACAACTGAATCGCAAGAGTACAGCCAAAAATGAAGTCAAGTCACTATTAATCCTTGGCCGAAATCACTATCACAAACCGGAATTACTGGCAGCATGGCAAAAGCAATACCAACAGCTTGATATTCAGTTCATGACCTGTCATGCCAGTAAGGGGAAAGAAGCCGATTTTGTGATCATTGTGAATGTGGATGAAGGGCAGTTTCCAACCAAAGCGAAAACCTTGCATTTAGATGATGTATTAACATTATCAAATGAGACCTTTCCGCATGCAGAAGAACGTCGGTTGTTTTATGTTGCGATGACCCGGGCAAGAGAAAAAGTCTGGGTTGCCTACAATGCAGGCGGTTCCACCTTCGTCAAAGAGCTTCTTGAGGGGCCATACGCGGTTTCTAAATGATTATTCAGCCGTTTATAGTATTTTTCTGGCATCAATATAGGACTGATAGTCAGGGATTTCGATATCGGTACTCTGTGCTACCAATGCGGATGAAAAGATGAAATCGGCTGTGGCACGATTGAGAGCCATTGGAATATTCCAGACACTGGCAATTCGCAGAAGTGCTTTTACATCTGGATCATGCGGTACCGCGTTGAGTGGATCCCAGAAAAACACTAAAACATCGATCTTACACTCAGAAATTAAAGCGCCAATTTGCTGATCTCCGCCCATTGGGCCACTAATCATTTGAATGATGTCAAGGCCTGTTTCTTGATGTAAAAGGTGCCCCGTTGTACCCGTCGCGTAAAGTGTATGATTGGCGAGTTGTGCTTGGTTTTGCTTGGTCCATGCGAGTAGGTCAGCTTTGCGGTGATCGTGCGCCACAAGGGCAATATGTTTCTTTTCCGATAATTTGCGTTGAATCGTTTGCATTAATTTTGCTCCATGCTCATGGATGACTCTCGTCGAAGGTCTGTCTTGAATTGGTCAAGTTAAATCATTTTATATACGAAATATTCTATATAAATCAATTATTTTTATTGATAATTGAGGTTTGATTTATGCTCTTTTAAGAAAACTGAATGAAACCAGTATATTGCAAAAGGGGAACAGAACACGCCGCGTTTTTACTGTTTTTCCCTGAGTCAAGATGCCCCATACTTATAAAGATTGCTCCGTACCCTCTTCAAGGTCACCCCTGAGATATTCCTTTTAAGAGCGTACATTTAACCGTATTTCGGTAAGAAATACGGTTTTTTTATGTTTGGGAGGGAGGCGGGCTTAGTTGGTGAAGTGATAGCTTTCCGGCACGACAACAATGCCCTTTTCTGACACATGGAAGCGTTTTTTGTCCTGGACGGAATCAACCCCGATCTGCGTGTAAGGGGGAATATGAACATGCTTATCAATGATGCAACTGACCAACTGGCATCCTTCGCCGACTTCGACATCATCGAAAAGAATGCTATCGACAATGGTGGTACTATCATTGATCCGCACATTGGAAGAAATAATCGAGTGCTGGACTGACCCGCCTGAGTTGACGACGCCGCTCGCGATCATGGAATTAATAAAGATACCTTCATTTCCGGTTGCTGATGAAACGGTCCGTGCGGGTGGCAATTGAGGCTCATAAGTACGGATGGCCCAATCTTTCTGGTAAATATTCATCGGCGGGAGTGGCTCCAGCAGATCCATGTTGGCTTCGTAATAGGAGTCAATCGTCCCGACGTCTCGCCAGTAGCAGTCTTTGGCAACTCGTCCTTTGTCACCATAGAAGTTATAAGCGAATACCGCATTGGTCTGAATCAGCTCGGGAATGACATCTTTTCCAAAGTCATGACTCGAATGCTCTCGTTCAGAATCATCAACTAATGCTTCTTGCAAAACATCCATATTGAAAATATAGACACCCATCGACACGAGACTACGTTCTGGTTGTGTGAGCATTGCCGGTGGATCGAGTGGTTTTTCAATGAACCCTGTAATTCTTGAGCAATCATCGGTACAGACAACTCCGAAGCCACTCGCCTCATTTCGCGGGACATCCATACAGGCAATGGTGAGTTTTGCCTGATTGGCAATATGCTCTTCTAACATCGCAGCATAGTCCATCTTGTAAATATGGTCACCGGATAGAACAATGACATACTTTGCATCGCTTCTCGAAAGCAGCCAAAGGTTATGAAAAATGGCGTCAGCAGTCCCTTCATACCATTTACCGCCTTTTCTCATTTGAGGTGGAACCGCGGTAATATATTCCCCCAACTCTGGGTTGAAAATTGACCATCCATCCCGGAGGTGTTTCTGCAGAGAGTGAGATTTATACTGGGTTAATACCAAAATCCGTCTCAAGCCGGAATGTAGGCAGTTGGTGAGGGTAAAATCAATAATGCGGTATTTCCCCCCAAAAGGAACAGCCGGTTTTGCCCGGTGATCCGTTAATGGGGAAAGACGTGAGCCGATTCCACCAGCAAGCACAACTGTAAGTGTTTCTTGCATCTTTATTATCTCCCTATATATGTGCAATTCACTTCAATTGTAGTGAGCCGTACAAGTTTTAAGCCAACAAGTAAGTGCTTCTATGCACAGTGATTCAGACACATCAAGGCTTTCTGATGATACATGTTGGTGCATAGAATTGTTCTGAATGAGCAATTTAGGTGCAACTCACAACGTAAAGGTATGTGGTTTTGACACCTGTTTTTATACGCTACAATCGATGCAGATGATTTGATGCAGGTTCATGTTAAGTGAATCACGCCGTTGCCGATAACAATGTAGATACAAAGAGGCTCTGATTATATGAAAAAAGTATTGATGATTTTGATCTTATTGCTGGGCATCGGTGGTGCTGGTGCAGGGTACTATCTGTTTTATATGAAGCCGGAACAAGATGCAGCCGCGCAAAAGCCGGCAAAGAAGAAAAAACCAGTCTTGGTGAATACTTCGACAGAGCAAACGGATGAAACGGCTGAAGTAAAAGTCAATACACATTTTTACGTGAATGAGCATAAATTAGCGATCAGAAATGCCCCCGATCCAGAGTCATTCCCTGTTCGATATCTGTATAAAGGGGATCCCGTTACTGTGTTGGAGCAAAAGCAAGGCTGGGGCAGGATTTCCAGATATTTTGTCTATCAGCAAGGTGGTCCGGAAATCGCAGAATGGGTGGCGATGGATCAGTTGAGTGAGCAGGTGCCAGTCATTTCTAAAGAAGAAAAAGAAGAAATTCTGATGAGTTATATTAACAAATCAGACGATTTACCGATTTATAAAGAAAAATTTATACAAATCACTGGACAATTAATTGATGAAAAAATGTGTTCGCCGGAAGATTTTGACGAGCTAAAAGGTTGGGTTCGTTCTGTTCGTTACCAAGAACGCCATGTTTATTTTATTTATTGTGGTGGTTTGAAATCTATCGATAAAATTTATTTTGATGCTGATAGTGGTGAAATATTTTATTAGTAAATTAAATATTAAATAAAGGTTGAATTGTATTTTATTTATATCGATATGATTAATTAAACATAGAATAACAAGTCACAAATTAATTGCTATTGGTGATAATTTAATTTCATCGTCTGTTTATTTTTTATCATGTTTAACCCATTGATTACGCTGTATATCCCCCGATAATCCTCAAAAAAACCATTTAAATTATTATTTAAAAACAATGAGTTATATTTTATTGTTAATTATATAAAATAATATCGTTGTTTTTTGTGATGCCCATCAGTGTTAGTAAATTTATTCTCATATTTATTTGAAAACTTGGAGCCTTATATTAGGTTAAATAGTGAAGAAAATAATTTTATTTGATTTCAAAGGCTTTGAAGTTGTTACATTATTTTAACATTCGTCGGTTGGTGTCCATTCCTCATTGACACCTTTCATTAGAAAAAAATACTGAATTGATTATTTTAGGATGGAGTCTTGAATGAAAAGAATCGCTTTGATTACCGGCTCAAAGGGCGGTATTGGTTCTGCTATTTCTAGTCAGCTCGTCGCGGAAGGATTCCGTGTTATTGCAACATATTATACTGGGGCATATCAATGTGCGATCGATTGGTTTAATGAAAAAGGATTTACGGAAGATCAGGTCCGTTTGCTTGAGTTAGATGTAACCGATACAGCCCAATGTGCAGAACGTTTGGCATTACTCCTTAAGGAAGAAGGGAGTGTCGATGTCGTGATTAACAATGCTGGTATTACTCGAGATGGTGTGTTTAAAAAAATGACCGAGCAACATTGGAAGGACGTCATCGATACAAATTTAAACAGTGTGTTTAATGTGACTCAACCTTTATTTGGTGCGATGTGCGATAAAGGCTATGGTCGCGTGATTAATATTTCGTCAGTCAATGGCCTGAAAGGCCAGTTTGGTCAAACAAACTATTCTGCTGCGAAAGCCGGCATGATTGGTTTTAGCAAAGCTTTAGCCGCTGAAGGTGCTCGCTCTGGTGTGACCGTCAATGTCATCGCACCCGGATATACAGCTACGCCGATGGTGGAAGAAATGAAGCCAGAAGTCCTCGAATCTATCGTCGGACAAGTACCGATGAAACGTCTTGCCAAACCCGAAGAAATCGCCCAGACAGTTAGCTTTTTAGTGAGTGATGGGGCTGCCTATATCACAGGTGCCACATTGTCTGTCAACGGCGGATTATACATGAGCTAATCGGGAGCCAAATCATGGAAAAAATATTTATTGTTGCGGCAAAGCGCACGCCTGTCGGCTCGTTTGGCGGCAGCCTGAAAAATGTGGATGCCGGACATCTGGGCGCTGCCGTCATTCAAGGTGCACTCAGTGCCGCCTCACTCTCGCCCGACGCTGTTGATGAAGTGATTGTCGGGAATGTCATTGGTGCCGGGCAGGGCATGAGCATCGGTCGTCAGGCATCCTTATTCGCTGGTATTCCTGAAACCACCCCCGCCTATAACATTAATATGGTTTGTGGGAGTGGGATGAAATCGGTGATGGACGGTGTCAGTCATATTCTCAGTGGTGATGCCCAAGTCGTCGTTGCTGCGGGTGTGGAGGTGATGTCTCAAATTCCTTATGCCTTGCCGGGCAGTATCCGTGACGGTCATAAAATGGGTGATATGACCTTGGTTGATTTGTTAATTCGTGACGGATTGACTGACATATTTAATCAATATCACATGGGCTGTACCGCAGAAAATATTGCCGGAGAATATGATATTTCCCGGGAAGCACAAGATCAGTTTGCACTGAGTAGTCAACAAAAAGCCGTTGCCGCCATCAAGGCTGGAAAGTTTGTTGATGAGATCGTACCTATTGAAGTGAAAATTAAGCGGGATAGCGTCATGTTCGATACCGATGAGCACCCTAAAGCAGACTCGTCAATCGAGCGTTTAGCACGTCTGCGGCCCGCTTTTATGAAAGAGGGTACGGTGACCGCCGGGAATGCATCCGGTTTAAATGATGGTGCCAGTGCCGTGATCGTCGCTTCTGAAAGCGCCGTCAAAAAATTTGGTTTAACACCACTGGTTGAGATTGTCAGCTATGCACAAGCGGGTGTTGACCCGAAAGTGATGGGACTCGGTCCGGTACCTGCGGTCACGAAAGCGCTGAAACGGGCAGGAAAAACATTAGATGAAATGGATCTGCTGGAATTGAATGAAGCGTTTGCGGCTCAGGCACTGGGCGTTGTCAAAGGTTTATCAAGAGAACATGCAGTTTCTGAAGAAGCAATTCTTCAAAAAGCGAATGTAAACGGTGGAGCGATCGCACTCGGTCATCCACTTGGTGCATCTGGAAACCGTATATTGGTGACTCTCATCCACGAATTGAAGCGGAGAGGTGACCAGTATGGGGTGGCATCATTATGTATCGGCGGAGGAATGGGAACCGCTGTCATAGTGAAAGCCGTTGGCTAAATAACAATGAAGATTTGACCCACAATTGGAGATGAAACATATGTATACGGACTTCTTTAAATCATTTACTGATCAAACAGAAAAAACATTAGAACCTTATTTTAAATTCAATAAATTACTGACTAAAAACGTTGAAGTACTGACTCAGCTTCAGTTGAACTCAATGAAAACTTACAGTGATATTGGTCTTGCTCAGATGAAAGCAGCGAGTGATGTGAAAGATGTTGCTTCTTTAACTGCATTCAACACTCAGCAAATGGGTGCGCTTTCTAAACTGTCGCAACAAATGGTTGATGACAGCAATAAACTTCAGGCGATTGCCAAAGAGTTTAAAGATGATGTTGAGAAATTAACTTCAGAAAACATTTCAACAGTCACTCCTGCGTAACTCCGTGTGTCTTTTGGCCGTCTTTGCGGGCGGCCTTTTTTCTGAACTAGGGAGTAGGTTATGATTCAACACTTCTTCTCGGACTACCTGATGAAAATTCAGGAAACCAATCATAAATGGTGGACTGATTTTGAAACGCAGCAGGAAGTCTTTCGTTCGCCCTTGAATAAAGCGATGCAGGAAGTGAGCTTTGAGGATTCTGCAAAACTTTTTGAAAGGGCTG
Source organism: Vibrio gazogenes (assembly GCF_002196515.1). Classification (NCBI taxonomy): domain Bacteria; kingdom Pseudomonadati; phylum Pseudomonadota; class Gammaproteobacteria; order Vibrionales; family Vibrionaceae; genus Vibrio; species Vibrio gazogenes. The sequence goes on from NZ_CP018836.1 coordinate 254,665, forward strand.
CCCACCAACCAGCTGCGCTGCTCGATCTTCAGATGGCGTGGTGGCAAAAACAGTTAGAAATTTGGCAAAATGTTGTCCTTGCTGGCAATAAAGATTTGCTGGTTGAAGCGGAGCATGGTGATAAGCGCTTTGCGGATGAGTCATGGAAAGATGACGCCATGTCTAACTTTATCATGCAATCCTATTTATTATTTGGCAAAACATATCTTGACACCATTGATGCCATTGAAGGTCTGGATGACAAAGTGAAAGAGCGTTTACGTTTCTTCTCACGCCAGACGATTAATGCAATGTCGCCTAGCAACTTTATCGCAACAAACCCAGAATTACTGAAGTTGACACTGGAGTCTAACGGAAAGAACTTGATTGATGGTATGGAAGCACTAAAAGAGGATGTTGCCTCCAGCGCTGATATTTTGAAAATTCGGATGACCAATAACAATGCCTTCCGAGTCGGTCAGAATGTTGCAACAACACCGGGTAAAGTCGTCTTCAGAAACGAGTTGTTTGAACTGATTCAGTACACACCGCTGACTGAACAAGTTTACAGCACTCCGTTGCTGATTGTGCCGCCGTTTGTTAACAAATACTACATTCTCGACCTCCGTGAAAGTAACTCAATGGTACGTTGGCTGCTGGAACAAGGCCATAGTGTCTTTATGATGTCTTGGCGAAATCCGGGCAAAGAACAGGCTGAGCTGGGATATGAAAGTTATGTTATTGATGGGGTTGTGAAAGCCGTTTCTGTCGTCGAAGATATTACCGGACAGGAACAGATTAATGCGGCAGGTTATTGTATTGGCGGAACTTTACTGGCAACTGCAATCGCTTATTATGCTGCAAAACGGATGAAAAAACGGATTAAATCAGCATCTTTCTTTACGACGATACTGGATTTCTCACAGCCGGGTGAAGTCGGTGCTTATATCAATGATCCGGTGATTAGTGCGATTGAGATGCAAAACTTATCTCGTGGTTATATGGATGGTCGTTCACTCAGTGTGACATTCAGCTTACTGCGGGAGAATAATCTCTATTGGAACTACTATGTCGATAACTATCTGAAAGGGTCTAATCCGGTCGATTTTGACCTGTTGTACTGGAATAGTGACAGCACTAATGTGACAGCTGCGAGCCATAATTTCTTGCTCAGAGAGCTCTATCTGGAGAACAAACTGATTCAGAATAAAGGCGTGAAAGTCGGTGGTGTTTGGATTGATCTGGATAAGATTAAGATTCCGAGCTATTTCATCTCAACCAAAGAGGATCATATTGCGCTATGGCAAGGAACCTATGACGGTGCGATGAAAACCGGTGGTAATAAAACGTTTGTGTTGGGTGAATCGGGTCACATTGCCGGTATTATCAATCATCCTGATAAAAAGAAATATGGTTTCTGGCTGAATGATGCGCAGGAAGAAAGTGCTGATGAATGGTTGGCAAATGCGCAACGTCAGGCAGGCTCATGGTGGACTCATTGGAATGAATGGCTGTGTGGTTTCTGTGCGAAGGACAAAATTGAACCATTTGCCATCGGCAGTGATAACTATCCGGTCCTTGATGATGCTCCGGGAGAGTATGTTCGTCAGGTTTTGCCTGTTTCGCCAGCAGCGCATGATTCATCTGTAAATGTGGCAGAAAATCTCCAATCTGCAAAAAAATAGTCTATCTCAACGATAGCTATACCTCTTGTGCCGTCCCTTCCTTTAGGCGGCACTTTTTTATCTGCGTTATACTCAATCACAGTGACTTAAGAACCGTTGACTGCAATGGCCTGTCCGATGGTCGACCTAATGGCTGGGTCAAAGAACAATCTCCCATTTCGCACAGAGCATGTTAGAATGCCAGCATTTTATCAAACCCGTCCGTTTCTATGTCCTGAAAGCAATAAAACTGTATTGATTCAGGGAAAACAGAACAAACGGATATCGGTGAAAGGTTCGTTTCAAATGGTTAATAATACAATCCAATGGTTTCCGGGACACATGCATAAAGCACGCAAGGAAATCGAAGAAGTCATTCCCCAGATTGATGTCATTATTGAAGTGCTGGATGCCCGTATTCCATTTAGTAGCGAAAATCCCATGATTACCGAACTGCGTGGTGACAAGCCTTGTGTGAAAGTGTTGAATAAACGCGATTTGGCCGATCCTGCCACAACGGCATGCTGGATTGAGCATCTTGAGCAAGAGCAAGGCGTAAAAGCGTTGGCGATTACGACTCAGAATACTCAGGAGGTCAATCAGATCATGGAACTGTGTCGTAAACTGGCACCTCATCGGGAAGAAATCGGCAAGAATATTCGTACGATGATTATGGGTATCCCCAATGTTGGTAAATCAACGATTATTAATGCCTTGGCCGGACGGACGATTGCGCAGACCGGCAATCAGCCAGCCGTTACACGCCGTCAGCAACGGATCAATCTGCAAAATGGGATTGTGTTATCCGATACACCGGGAATTCTCTGGCCCAAGGTTGAGAACCCCCATTCTGGTTTTCGCCTTGCTGCAACCGGCGCGGTGAAAGATACCGCGATGGAATATGATGAAGTGGCGTTTTACACGGTTGAATATCTGGCTCAGGCTTATCCGGATTTATTGAAAGCGCGTTATCAGATTGATGACGATCCCCAATCGGATATCGAATGGATGGAAGCCATTGGCCGTAAACGCGGTGCTTTAAGGGCTGGTGGCCGGATTGATTTGCACAAAGCGTCAGAGATTCTGTTGCATGAGCTACGAGCTGGCACAATCGGGGCAATCACACTGGAACGGCCGGAAATGATCCATCAGGAACTGATTGACGCTGAACTGGAAGCGACCCGAAAAGCCGCCGAGAAAGCGAAGCATAAAGAGGAACGGCGTAAACGTTATTTACGGAACAAACGTTAATCCATCATCAACTTATTCAACATAATGACAGCATCACGCTGTCATTATTGTTTTGTCCGCATTGCTATCCGACCAACGAACGACACTCACGCCATGAGGCTGGTTATTTCTTAGTCATCTGCCCGAGTTTAAGCAGAATCTGTTCCAGTTCATCCCAAGGCATTAATTGGGAATCAATTACTTCTATTTTTGACTCGAATCCATCCAGTGATATCTCATGCACGGAAACAACGTGATGATTGACGTTGAATGCATAGCAGCCACGGTCAGTATTGATCACCGCTTTGATCCGCTCTGCTGTCAGCTCACTGAATAATGAGAACAACGCATCAAAAGGAAAATGGATTTCGGCGCCGAACACCCAGCCGCAGCTGTAATAACCATCACCCTGATTTTCTTTTCTCAGATACGATTCACCAGGGGCTAACTGAAAGACTGGCTCAGCGTGGCCATGCTGGTGCTCATGATGGGATTGGGGGGATACCTGTTGTGGATCTTCCCGTCGCGGGAGATCTAACACTTCCAATGGAATATCACCGAACCGGGTTAATTTGTGAAAAATTTTGGCGGGTTGTTGGTTGGTGAGCCAGTTGTTGAACGTGTCAATATCACTGGTATGACATTGATCGATTTTGTTCCCGATGACGACATCTGCACTGGCCAGTTGGTCGTTAAAGTTTTGGTGAGTGGTATATTTGCGATTACTGAGGTTTCGCGGATCGACCAGCGCAATCGTTGCTTTTAAATCCAGATAGGGGTGATATTGTGCTGAGGTCAGCGTTGATACAATTTCCCGGGGATGTCCCAGTCCTGTGGGTTCAATCAGCAGCCGATCCGGTTTTTGTCGCAGCAATGCTGTAATTCCAACAGACATCGGCACACCGGCAGTACAACACATACAACCACCGGGAACTTCTTTTACCAAAGCATTTTGTTGAGACAATAGCGTGCCATCAATGCCGATTTCACCAAATTCATTGACTAACACCGCCCAGTTTTGGTCGGCTGGTTTATTTTTAAGTAGATTCAGAATTGCCGTGGTTTTGCCTGTTCCCAGAAATCCGGTAATGACATTGGCGGGAATTCGTTGAGTCATGACTTCAACTCCAAATTGAAGAACGTTCGGGGGGCCAGTATACAAAGATTCTACGAGGGGATAAAATGTAAAAGGCGCACTTAGCAAAGCGCGCCTTATTTCCCGCGACTCATATCGTGAGCTTGCGATCTGGTTGTATATGAACCAGCTAATGGCGGGAATGGTCTTAGGAGTTCTATTCCTTGATCCAAATTGTATGTAAGACTGAATCGTTCCTCCGGTTAAGATTATTTCAATTGCCTTACACTTTGATTATGGCCCGATATACTGGTATTTCAAGTATGATGATCGTTTGTTGTACCGTTTTTTTATGTGGTTCACAAATTTGTTTTTCACCTGCAACTGTGGTTATCATCAGAGTCTGGCATTTTTTCAATTTGCCCATGAAGTGGCATTTGGAAAGTGACTTGAGTGTAAATATGAAATACAACATTGCATTATTGCAACTATAGAAGATGATAAGGATGCGTATAATTCACGCTCGTTGATACTGATACTTTCATTTGTGAGGCCTTAACTCAATGAGATCTAAAGAGAGATTCAAACCTTCCCTGTTAGCCAAAGTTCCTAAAGACGCCATCAATCAGTTTCTCTCAAAAGATAAGACACCGGTCTCTGTTCTGCTGCTTTCTATTCTTGTCGGGATCTTATCTGGCTTGGCCGGAACCTATTTTGAGTTAGGCATTCACTTTGTTTCAGAAACACGGACGAGCTGGCTCATCAGTGAAATTGGTAATCTATTGCCACTTTGGCTGGCGGCATTTTTAATTAGTGCGAGTTTAGCTTTTATCGGTTACTTTCTGGTTCACCGTTTTGCACCGGAAGCGGCAGGTTCCGGGATTCCTGAAATTGAAGGGGCGATGGACGGAATGCGGCAAGTTCGCTGGTGGCGGGTACTGCCGGTGAAATTCTTTGGTGGGCTCGGTGCGCTGGGCTCTGGCATGGTGCTAGGGCGTGAAGGTCCGACGGTTCAAATGGGCGGCGCTATCGGGCGGATGATCTCAGGTCTGTTCCGGGTTAAAAATGATGATGCCCGACATTCGTTATTGGCCGCAGGCGCTGCCGGTGGGTTATCTGCGGCATTTAACGCACCATTGGCTGGTATTATGTTCGTGGTTGAAGAAATGCGTCCCCAGTTTCGTTACACGCTGATTTCGATTAAAGCGGTGATCATTTCTTCGGTTTTTGCCAATATTGTATTTCGGATGATTAATGGTCAGGCGGCCGTGATTACCATGCCTCAGTATCAGGCACCAGAAATTGAAGCATTGTGGCTCTTTTTGTTGCTGGGCATTCTATTTGGGATTTTCGGGGTATTCTTCAATCGTCTGGTGACATTTTTCCAGGATGTTTTTGTCAAGATCCACCGCAATGATCGCAAGCGTTATTTACTGATTGGTTCGTTTCTTGGCGGATGTTTTGGCATCCTGTTGCTATATTTGCCTGATCTTACCGGTGGTGGTATCTCGCTTATTCCTGTGATTACCAATGGTGGTTACACTGCGAGTCTGTTAATACTGCTATTCTTGGGACGCATCTTAACCACGATGCTCTGTTTTGGCTCTGGTGCACCCGGTGGTATTTTCGCCCCGATGTTGGCTTTAGGGACATTGTTTGGTTATGCATTTGGTCTGATCTCCCATAACTTTCTGCCTGAGCTGGCATTCGATCCGGGAATGTTTGCGATTGCAGGGATGGGCGCATTATTTGCTGCAACGGTTCGGGCCCCGATTACCGGTATTCTATTGGTGATTGAGATGACCAATAACTATTATTTGATTCTACCGCTTATTATTACTGTATTGGGCGCGGTTGTTTTTGCTCAGTTACTTGGTGGCGAGCCACTATACAGTCAATTACTCCATCGGACTTTGAAAAACGAGAAACTGCGTCAGCAGGATTTACCACCGCAGGAAACTCCCATCGCTTAATCATGGTATGGTCCTCGGGAATAAGAAAAGGACTGGCTCTGCCAGTCCTTTTTACATCATTGATATGTAGATTTAACCTTCATCATCAATCGTTTATTGAATGGATGGAATGTATCCATAGCTGTGAATCAATTCCCGGGCCCGATCCGATTGAAGGTATTTGATAAAATCTTGGGTTTCCTGATTGGCTTTATCAGAATAATCAACGACTAGAAATGGTCTTGAAAGCTGATACGACCCATCAGAGATGGTTTTCGTCGAAGCCACTACGCCTTCAAATGGAACGGCCTTAATTGACTGATCAACAGAGCCGGTCGAAATGAAGCCAATGGCTCGTGGATTATGATTGACTAATGTTTTGACCATGCTGTTACTGTTGACGACAAGATTACTTGGATTGATATCGGAGACCAAACGATTGTTGACCACCCGAGTTAATCCCAACAGACTCTCAAAACTAAATCTGGAACCGGATGACGCTTCCCGTGTCACGACCGCAATTCTTTGATCATTTCCTCCCAGCGTCTTCCAGTTGGTAATCTGACCTTTATAAATTTTGTAGAGTTGGTCCCGGGTCAGATTCTTGATCGGATTGGCGAGATTCACGACAATTGCCAAACCGTCATATGCGATGAGTCGTATTTCTAAATTTTCTTCCAGTTCGCCTTCAGTCAGGTAGCGGGAACTCATTGCTATATCGGCAACACCTTTTTTCAGCAGGGTAATTCCCGCAGTTGAGCCCACGCCTTGAACAGCAACAAAGCTTTCTGGATGCGATTTATTATAGTCTTCAGCAAGAACATCCATAATTCGCGCGACTGAGGTTGACCCAGATACATTGATTTCTTTGGCAACAACCTGCGATGACATGACCCATACACTGAGAAATAGGCCGATAACAACCCGCAACATAATCCACTCCACGTTATCTAATAAAGCCTCGATATTATGAGATTTTGATGACATTTTTGTGACTGATGGTCAGTGAGTCGGAGGGAAGTATGACATTTCGACCTATTGCGCCAACTTGGGTATAGACAGTCACCTGAAAACCGCGGTGGTGAAAATATTGGTCAACAGCCCCTAGGCAAGTCATGCTTGATGAATTTTTCCTTGAGATGACCAAGGCAGAATTCAGTTTTGTATATCGTCCTGAAGAGGGGAATGGTTTATACTCAGTACATCGTGAGATCAATGCAATCAGAACCGAAAATGTGTCATGGTTGCTTATCTTAGTTGATTCAGAGGTTTATTGAGATATAGATGACGGTCGTTAACCTATTACAACGTCAGATCGAACACCGAGCTGAGCTATTATGCCAAAATCGCAATCAGGGATTGCCGGTTGGCATTGGTAAATCATGCTTTGAGCCGATTGTGGATGGTGTCAAATTTCTCAAACACCATTATAAGCTTGATTCCAGCCATTACGATTATTCTACGCCAGTGGCAAAGATTCAGTGGGACCAGCAAGCGCGAGTGTGGGCACTCTATGTGCCGGATGATAGAAACACCTGGCTACCGTACCCTTTCTTGGGGCGGAGTGAAGATTTAACCGCATTAATTCGTGAAGTTGAAAAAGACCCAAAATCCTTGTTCTGGTCTTGATTGTCTGTATATCTGTGGTTCTATTGAAACTGATTCAGATGATCGGTTACTAAGATAACACATCATCATATTTCGGATTGACGCAAATAAAAAGGTATTCGTACGAATACCTTTTTTTATGCAAACAGATGTTAAATCATGTCGACGATTAGACGTCACTCACGGCTACTTCAACCGTAGCCGTAAGTTTGGATATAGCATCAAGCTGTTTCTGATACGTCACTTTGAGGTGGTTCAGCAAAAACGGCAGTTGGTTTGGCAATGATGTTCCGGTTTTCTTGATTCACTTCATTGAGTGTGACTTCAAGTGTATCACCCAGTTTATACACCAATGCTTTATCAATGTAGATATAACCTTGATCTGCATGACACTCGATACGTTCTTTGTTCGCCATGATCAGTGGGGCAGGGACAAATGCAGTGGCACCATTTTCAAGTAATCTGATCCGCATCCCGGCACGATTAATATCAAAGATTTCAGCATGGTAGCGAGTTTGCTTCTGTGGCTCTTCAGCCAAAGTCCGGGCATAAAGCCAGTCACTGACACTTCTTTCTGCAATCTTATGATGCTTCCTATGAATTGCCAGCTCTTCACCAACCAGTTCATCCGGTAATTGCACTGGTGGTTTGCCCATAATATAAGACTTCAGTAAGCGGTGATTGATCATATCGCCATATTTACGAATCGGGGATGTCCATGTCGCATAGACATCCAGCCCCATGGCAAAATGTGGTGCCGGTTGATTACTGATTTCACTATAGCTTTGGAATTTCCGAATACGGTTATCCAAATAGCTGGTGTCTTGGGTAGCAAGCCAACGACGTAGTGCGGAAAACCCTGTGAGGGTTTTGACCGTTTCATCGGTATGATCACTCATGCCGTGCTCGGTAATCAGCGTAATCACATCCGCAATCCGTTCAGTTTTAAACCCGTCGTGGACGTTAAATACACCCGTTCCGAATTGCTGCTGAAGCACTTTACCGGCACAGACGTTTGCCGTTACCATCGCCTCTTCAACCAGACGATTGGCACTGCGGCGCATATCGGCATGAATGGCAATTACGTCATTATCTTCACTCAGTTCAAAGCGATAATCCGGTCTGTCGGGGAAGACCACCGCGTGCGTCTCCCGCCATGAGCTACGCGCCTGAGAAAAGGCATATAGATCTCGGACGACCTGAGCAATGTCATCGGAAGGCGTCCAATCACTCGACTCACCAAGTTCCAGCCAGTCTGAAACATGATCGTAAACCAAGCGAGCGTGAGATTGAATGTGTGCTGAGAAAAAGCGGATATCGTCTTGCAGAGTGCCATCCTGAGCGACAGTGACTGTACAGCACAGGGCTGGGCGGATTTCACCTTCCCGCAGTGAACATAAGTTGTCAGCAAGCTCTCTCGGGAGCATGGGAATATTGCGTCCAGGCAGGTAAATCGTGAAGCCACGTTCACGGGCAACCTTGTCCATCTGATCATCAGGCGTGATGTAAGCGGTTGGATCTGCAATGGCGATGGTTAACTCAAAATCACCAGACTCCGTGCGTTTGGCGTACAACGCATCGTCCATATCTTGAGTCGATGCACCATCAATCGTCACAAATGGAATATCGGTTAAATCAACCCGGGTAAGTGCCGGGTCATCTTTCTGTTCCCAGTTTTCAATCCCTTCCGGCTCTTGATTCGGTAAATCGTTTGCTGCCAGCGTGACCCACCAAGGGGCAATTTTGTCGTCGGCATCGGTAATTTTATGGGTAATTTCAACGAAAAAACCATTGTCACCTTTGAGTGGATGACGCGTGAGTTGTGCGACGACCCAGTCGTTTTCTGCAATCGTGTTTGGATCCAATCCTTTTCTGACTTTCGCTTTCAGCGGCTGTTTCTTCAGTTGTGGGTGATCCGGTGCAACATTGAGTTTGCCTTTGTGCAGTTTGACACGACCGATAAAGCGAGAGAGAGCAGGTTCGAGTAACTCTTGTGGTTCGGCAACATCACGTTCGTTTTCGGTGCGGATGATTGCAATAACTTTATCGCCATGCATTGATTTTTTCATGTAGGGAGGTGGGATAAAGACACTGTTCTTACTGTCGATTTCCAAAAAGCCGAAACCTTTATCAGTTGCTTTAATGGTCCCTTCTTTTTTCGGCAGATTCTCCTGAATCTGTTGTTTTAACTGGGCAAGTAATGGATTGTCTTGAAACATCAGATATTATTTTAACCTTTCATCTTTTGGCTCAGGAGAGGGCGCTCTCCTCAATTTCGCGAAGTATTCTCCAGTACATGGCGTCGAATATCTGCGAAATATCCGTAAATATTATAATACCCCCACATGGTACTCGGTAATTGGGGGAAAGTATATGACTCCCTCATGAGCATACCTACTGATGTCGTGTGCTGGTAGTGACTTTGGGTAGAATGCGTATCAGTCGACATTCTTGTATCTTGCAGGGACTCAGCCGTCATCTGATAATGTGATGGTGGTGATGTTATGTCGCTACGCTCGATTTTCATTGCTATCATATTTTTATTGTTATTGTGCAACATCGAATCTGTAGCGGTGGGGTTTAAAAAATAATAACAATATGTTATGTGACGGAATTAAAAGGAGGTTTTTGTTCACATTGAGAAAAATATGTGATGAATTTCAATTTTTTCTAGATTTTTTTATGCATTTAAGGAATAATCCGCCTCCTTTGTTATGTCCCTCGTCGCTTTAAAGCGGTCTTTAGTTAATACCGTACGGAAAGGAATCTATCCTTGACTGGATTAGAAATGGTAAAGCGCATGGGGCCTTGTTATTCATCTAAATTAGTGGGAACCCCATGCAAGAAAATGTGATTCAATTCAAAGAATTAGCGCTCAAAAACGAAATCCTCGCCGCTCTGGACAATATGGGCTTCGTTTCTCCTACACCCATTCAGGCTGCTGCCATTCCATTTTTGTTGGAAGGCCGTGATGCTTTAGGTAAAGCACAAACCGGTACCGGAAAAACTGCAGCATTCTCTCTACCTCTGCTCAATAAACTGATTATGGATCAGCGTAAGCCTCAGGCCATTGTTATGGCGCCGACGCGTGAGCTGGCAATTCAGGTTGCTGCAGAAATCAAAACGTTAGGTCAACAAATTGCGGGCCTGAAAGTATTAGAAATTTATGGTGGTGCATCGATCGTTGATCAGATGCGTGCACTAAAATCGGGTGCTCATATCGTTGTGGGTACACCAGGACGGGTTAAAGATTTAATCACCCGTGATCGTCTCCATTTAGATGAATGTCATACCTTTATTCTCGATGAAGCTGATGAAATGCTGAAAATGGGTTTTGTCGATGATGTGACCTGGATTATGGAACAATCGCCTGAAAGTGCTCAGCGTGTTTTGTTCTCAGCGACAATGCCGCCAATGGTCAAAAACATTGTGGACCGTTATCTGCGTGATCCGGCCCGCGTTGATGTGGCAGGTTCAAACCAGACTGTTGCAAAAGTAGAGCAGCAATTCTGGGTTGTGAAAGGTGTCGAAAAAGACGAAGCCATGGTTCGGATACTTGAGACGGAAGAAACGGATGCATCAATTGTCTTCGTACGTACCCGTCAAGACACCGAGCGTCTGGCTGACTGGCTTTCTTCCCGTGGATTTAAAGCCACAGCACTGCATGGCGATATCCCGCAGTCTTTACGTGAAAGAACAGTTGAGCACATCAAAAAAGGTGTGACTGACATTTTGGTTGCAACGGATGTTGTTGCTCGTGGACTGGATGTGCCTCGAATTACGCATGTATTCAACTACGATATTCCATTTGACGTAGAATCTTATATTCACCGTATTGGTCGTACTGGCCGTGCCGGACGAAAAGGAAAAGCGATCCTGTTGGTTCGTACTAACCAAATCCGCATGTTGCGTACGATTGAACGAGTGACGCGTTCTTCGATGGAAGAAATTCAGTTGCCGCATCGTGACAAAGTTGCTCAGGCACGCTTGGTTCAACTGAGCCAAGAACTTGAAACTGAAAAAGAACATAAAGCATTGGAAAAATTTTCCGAGCTGATTGAAAGCCTCAGAGATTCTTTAGACATCGATACCACGACACTGGCAGCGATGTTACTGAAGCGTCAACAAGGCAAACGTCCATTATTCTACGTCGGTGAAGATCCAATGATTGCTGAGATCGAGCGTGAGAAATCACGTCGTCGTGAGCGTCGTGACGGTGGTAATGATGGTCGTCGGAGTTATGGTCAGGGCAATCAGGATTGGGATACTTACCAATTACAAGTCGGTCGTGAACAAGGTGTGCAGGTTAAAGATATCGTTGGTGCACTGGCAAACGAACTGGGTCTTGGTAAAAACTCAATTGGTGCCATTAAACTGGCACAAGGACATACATTCGTTCAATTGCCGAAAAGCATGTCTTCTGATGTGACTCGTAAGTTGCGCAAACTTCGGATTCGTCAGAAAGATGTCGGTGCGGTTGTGTGTGACTTTGATGATTTCCGTGAATCTCGCGGTCGTCGTGAAGGTGGTCGTCCAAACCGTGACAGCCGTGGTGAAGGCCGTGGTTTCCGTGGCGAAGGCCGTCGTGAGGGCGAACGTCGCTTTGATCGTAATCGTGGTGGAGATCATCGCGGTGCTCATCGTGGTGAACGTGGTCACGCTCGACGTAGTACTGAAGCATAAATCAGTCAGACTGAATGAAAAAAGGGAAGCGCTTGCGCTTCCCTTTTTTATACGTACCGTTCTGTTGTCGGTTGATTGCTCAAGTATGTCGGATGTCTTTGTGCTCAAAGATACGATGGGCATTGAACAGTCAATAACAGGACATTGCTTGTCTGATTAGAGCTCTGAACCGTTAGAGGCAATCACATTCTTATACCAATGAAATGACTGCTTCCGCGAGCGTTGCAGCGTACCGGTATTGTCATCATGCTTATCAACATAGATAAAGCCATAGCGTTTTTTCATTTCTCCGGTAGTGAAGGAGACCAGATCGATACATCCCCAAGGGGTATAACCCATCAGTTCGACACCATCAATATGGATAGCTTTCGCCATTTCCTGAATATGGGCGCGCAGATAGTCGATCCGATAATCATCGTGAATTTCACCGTTTGCTTCGACTTTATCGACGGCACCCAGACCATTCTCAACAATGAACAGCGGTTTTTCGTAACGTTCATAGAGGGCTGTCAGACTATAGCGCAGACCAACAGGATCAATCTGCCATCCCCAGTCACTGGCTTTCAAGAACGGGTTACGAACCGAATGTTTACGGCTCCCGTCAACCAATTCTTCCTGATTACTCTCTGTCGCTTGGGAATTGACTGTATTGGACATGTAATAACTAAACCCAATGTAGTCGACGGCTCCGGCTTTTAGAATCGCTTCATCACCTTCAGCAATTTCAATGGTATAGCCTTTCTCTTCCCATTCTTTCCGGGCATAAGTCGGGTAGTGGCCTTTGGCCATCACATCCGCGAAGATAAAGCGATCCCGCATGGCGACTTGTGCCAGCATCACATCGTCCGGATGAGAGGAATATGGATAGAATGGCACCATCGCTACCATACAACCGATTTTCAGTTCTGGATTAAGGGCATGGGCTTGGGCAACGACTTTGGCACTGGCAACAAACTGGTGATGAGCTGCCTGATACATGGCTTCTTCAGGCTTTTCTTTTTGCGTGAATTTGACGCCTGAGCATGTCCAGCCAAAGATATCAAGCGCAACATTCTTCTGATTGTTGATTTCATTGAATGTCATCCAGTATTTGACTTTATGCTGATAACGCTCAATGACTGTCATTGCATATTTTACAAATAGATCAATGACTTCCCGGCTCATCCAACCATCATATTTTTGGGCAAGATGGTAGGGCATTTCGAAATGGCTGAGGGTGATGACCGGTTCAATATTGTATTTCAATAGTTCATCGAACATATCATCGTAGAACTGTAATCCTGCTTCACATGGGGTTGTTTCTTCTCCGGTCGGGAAAATACGCGTCCAGGCAATACTGGTTCTGAAGCATTTGAACCCCATCTCAGCAAAGAGTTTAATGTCTTCTTTGTAACGCCCATGAAAATCGACTGCTTCATGGTTTGGGTAAAATTCATCAGGTTGAATGCCATCGGTGATCTTGCGCTGTTTGCCATAGGCACCAGCCGTCACAACATCGATAATACTCATCCCTTTGCCGTCTTTGTCCCAGCCACCTTCAAGCTGGTGAGCGGCGACAGCGCCTCCCCACAGGAAATTTTCCGGAAATTTCGGGTTCATCTCATTCCTCCAGAATGTTGATAAAATTGTAATTTTGAAACCGGTTCCAATGATAGATTCTGAATGAAATCAAGATCAATGAGATCACAGTGAAACTGTGTCACTCATCCCATTATGTGATATTGATTACAAAAATAGGCCATTGAATGGCATAAAAGTTTGGACAGACCAAACAGTTTGGAATGCGCTCTATTTGTGAATTAAATTCAATAATGATTTTCCCACATGAGGGATAATCGCTTTCCATGACATCGTTTACACTTAATCAATAACGTCTCTTTACACTGTAAATATTGCAGTATCATCAACGGCAGTGAATTAAAAAATAGCAAGGGAATCATTATGTCTTCTGCATTCTACGAACATATTCAACATCAGATCGAATCAACCAAAGAAGAAGGCCTGTATAAGTCGGAGCGCATCATCACCTCTGCACAGCAAGCCGCTGTGCATATCAATACCGGTGATGAAGTGCTGAATTTTTGTGCCAATAATTATTTGGGGTTGGCCGACCATCCGGAACTGATTCAAGCTGCAAAAGAAGGCATGGATAGTCATGGATTCGGGATGGCTTCGGTTCGATTTATCTGCGGTACGCAAGATATCCATAAAACCCTAGAACGGAAGCTATCAGCCTTCCTCGGCAAAGAAGATACTATTTTGTATACCTCATGTTTTGATGCCAATGCCGGGCTGTTTGAAACATTATTAGACAAAGAAGATGCCATCATCTCCGATGCGCTTAATCATGCATCGATTATTGATGGTGTCCGATTGTGTAAAGCCATGCGCTTTCGTTATAGCAATAACAATATGGCAGAGCTGGAACAGCAACTGATTGCGGCTGATCAAGCCGGTGCACGGCATAAAATGATTGTCACGGATGGCGTTTTCTCTATGGATGGAGTGGTGGCTAATCTTCCCGCTATCTGTGATTTGGCAGACCAGTATGATGCATTGGTGATGGTTGATGACTCTCATGCAGTTGGTTTCATGGGTGACAACGGACGCGGGACTCATGAATATCATCAGGTGATTGATCGAGTGGATCTGATTACCGGTACATTAGGTAAAGCGATGGGTGGTGCTTCCGGTGGTTACACGGCTGGTAAGAAGGAAGTTATCGATTGGTTGCGCCAACGTTCCCGGCCTTATCTGTTTTCTAACTCCGTTGCCCCTGCCATTGTTGCTGCATCGATTCGGGTGTTGGATTTACTGGCAGAAAGCAGCGAATTGAGAACACACCTGTGGGAGAACGCCGCACATTTTCGTCAGCGTATGAGTGATGCCGGTTTTACGCTGGCGGGAGCCGACCATGCGATTATCCCGATTATGTTGGGAGATGCCAAAATGGCGGCTGAGTTTGCTGAGCGGGCTTTAGCTCAGGGCATCTATGTGGTTGGATTCTCTTATCCTGTCGTCCCGAAGGGACAAGCGCGGATCCGTACTCAGATGTCAGCGGCACATTCAACCGAGCAGCTGGACAGAGCAATTGATGTATTCATTCAGGTTGGTCGTGAGATGGGTATTATCGCTGGTTAATTGTTCAGTCAAGTCTAACATTTGAACGATTTTCTATTTGCATGAACGGAACAATGGTCGTAGAGACAGTCACGACAGTCGATAATTGTGACAGAGATAGTCATATGAAAATTAAAGCATTATCAAAGCTAAAACCTGAGCAGGGTATTTGGATGACCTCGGTCGATATGCCAGTTATGGGGCATAATGACCTGCTGATCAAAATTAAGAAAACGGCGATTTGTGGTACTGATGTCCACATTTATAACTGGGATGAGTGGTCGCAAAAAACGATTCCTGTGCCGATGGTGGTCGGCCATGAATATGTGGGTGAAGTGGTGGGCATTGGTCAGGAGGTCCGCGGTTTCTCTATTGGTGATCGGGTTTCCGGAGAAGGTCATATTACCTGTGGTCACTGCCGCAATTGTCGTGGTGGCAGAACACATTTATGTCGCAATACCATTGGTGTTGGTGTGAACCGGACGGGAGCATTTGCCGAGTATCTGGTTATTCCGGCTTACAATGCGTTCAAAATACCAGATGGCATTTCCGATGATCTGGCTGCGATTTTTGATCCGTTCGGCAATGCGGTACATACGGCGCTGTCGTTCGATATGGTTGGGGAGGATGTGTTGATCACTGGTGCCGGACCAATTGGCATTATGGCTGCCGCCGTTGCAAAACATGTTGGTGCTCGCCATGTGGTGATCACGGATGTTAATCCGTATCGCCTGCAATTGGCTGAGAAAATGGGTGTCACTCGTGCTGTCAATATTGCAGAAGAGCGGCTCAATGATGTCATGGCAGAACTGGGAATGACCGAAGGATTTGATGTTGGTTTAGAAATGTCCGGTGTTCCGGCTGCATTTCACACGATGTTAGAAGCCATGAATCACGGTGGACGAATTGCTCTGTTGGGGATCCCACCATCGGATATGGCAATCGACTGGAATCAGGTCATTTTTAAAGGTTTGGTTATCAAAGGGATTTACGGTCGGGAAATGTTCGAAACTTGGTACAAGATGGCAAGCCTGATCCAATCCGGCCTCGATCTGACGCCAATTATCACCCATCATTACAAAATTGATGATTTCCAAAAAGGCTTCGACGTCATGCGCAGCGGGGCTTCCGGGAAAGTGATTCTTGATTGGGAATAACCCATTCAAATAAAAAAAGCGCTCCGATTGGAGCGCTTTTTGGTTTTCGGTCTTTTATATCCACTTATTCGTATTTAAATGGTTTCACCCAACAGAGAAGCCATTTTTCGGGTTCATCGAGACCGATAGGCTCCAGAAATAGTGTGAATTTGCTCGAAAAACTGACTGTATCGAGTTGAAATGCTGTTGAAAATGAGGACGTTGTTTTGTGATAGAGAACTTCCTTTTCTAATAGTTATATATCACCTTAATTGGATCGGGATCATTAAACTGAAATGTTGCGAATACAGGATTCTCAGTGGTGGTATAAACTTACTTGAGTGTCAAACCGGTTAGTAAGGAGTTAACCCGTGACTCTTACCAAGAAACTACTAATTATCAGCGGCTTAATCGTTGCTGTTCTTGCGTTTGTTCAGGCAAGCATTTCTGCCTATTCGATTCAGACGCAAATACTTAATAGCATCACATCTTCGAATACACTTTATGGCGAAAGTAGTTCTCGAACGATAAGTGGATGGATTAATGAGAAGAGGAGTCTGGTCTCTGCATTTGCAGATGCTTTAAATCGAACGGATACCACAGAGAAAATTACCAGCGAGATTAAGACAATTGATATGGCAGGTGATTTCGGCTCAGTGCTATATGGCACCGTTGCGGGTGATACCTACCGTGCAAAGGGGTTGAACACTAAAGCTGGTTACGACCCTAGAGTTCGGCCTTGGTATAAAGATGCTATCAATAGTTCAGATGTGTACCTCAGTGAACCTTACGTCGGTGCATCAAGTGGGGTGCTTATCACAACCATTTCAAAGAAAGTTGTGATTGATGGCAAAGTCACGGGGGTCGTGATGGTGACTCTGCCTCTTGAGAAAATTAAGGATGACATCCTCTCAATTAAGGTTCCCGGCGACGGTAAAGCCTTTTTGCTTTCCTCAACCGGAACCATCATCGCACACCCAAACCCAGAGTTGGGGAATAAACCCTTGACTGACCTGACACGCGATATCACTGCAAATGAATTGATTCGCCATGCCGACCAAACTGACTTGCTAGATATTAAAGTAAACGGTGTTCAGAACCTATTGACTGTATCTAGCGTGAAGGGAACTAATTGGTATTTGGTGCTCATGAGTCAAAAGGGCGTGCTCTTTAAACCGATGAAAAAGCAATTGACATACCAAATTATAACCGCGGTTATTATGTTTGTTCTGTCAATCGTGATCTTGGGTGGTGCTTTGCGTTATATGCTTTCAAACCTATTTTCGGTATCTGCAGCACTGAACGATATTGCTAAGGGTGAAGGTGACCTGACGGTACGAATTGATGCGAAGAGCAACGACGAAGTCGGTGATCTGGCAAGAAGCTTTAATCAGTTTGTCGAAAAGCTGCACAGCATTATCTCCACAGTGAAGCAGATATCACACGAAGTACTCAGTCAGTCAGAAATCAGTGCGCGTTCTTCAAGTGAAAGACAGGCGAATATCGCAAATCAACAGAATGAAATCACAATGGTTGCAACGGCTATGACGGAAATGGCGACCACGACAGGTGAGATTGCTAACATTGCCGAAGAGACTGCTCAAAGCGCTACAAATACAGTCGAAGTCAGCAATAGAGGCAATCAGCTTTCACAGAAAAGTGAGGAATCCATTCATAAGCTTTCTGAAGAGGTTAAGAGTGCAAGTGGCGTCATTGCAGATCTTAGTCAGCAAGGGGAACAGATCACGACGATAGTCTCGTCGATTAACGATATTGCTGAACAGACGAACCTGCTAGCGTTAAACGCAGCCATAGAGGCCGCGCGTGCTGGGGATCAAGGTCGCGGTTTTGCCGTCGTTGCTGATGAAGTGCGCACACTCTCAGAAAGAACGCGCAAGTCAACAGAAGAAATAAGCCAAATGATCAGTAAGCTGCAAGGGACGACTTCTGAGGCTGTTGATGTGATGAATCAGTGTCACAACTTGGCTATCCAAAGTGTTGATGATACCAGCAACGCTGCTGAGAGCTTCAAAGAAATCAAAGAATCTACAGAGGCTATCAATAATATGGCGGCACAGATTGCCACCGCAGCAGAAGAACAAGCGGTCGTTAGTAAAGAGATTAACGTCAATACTGAGTCCATCAAGGTGATTTCTGACAGTCTAAGTGAGGAGTCTGAAGAAGACGCTATACAAGCGCAGCACTTAAATGATATGTCAGAGAAGCTGATTGCTCAGGTCGGAAAATTTAAGATCAAGACATAGCTTGTATTTGTCGGTTTAGCATCCAGCCATAAACATTTTCAAGGCACCTTTCGGTGCCTTTTCCTTTTTTCAGCCCCTAGGAGAGTCATACCTGATTTGGAACGACCAAGGTGAATTCGACTAAAACGTCAACAGATCTTGTATATCTAGTATATGATTATAAAGGTAGTTTTCAGTCAATATTTGGCCTTGCTATGGGAGGATGAGATTATCAAAACGTATAAATTCAACCCATGGATCTTGTGTCTGTTGACGATAGGCTATGTTTTATTCTCTTTGATGACCATCAATTTGATAACGGAGCGCTTTGTTGACAAACAGAGCCGGGAGGTTAAAGAGATCATACAACATGAGCTAGCGTTAGTCCGATATAGCATTGAAGCTAGCATATTTCGTGATACTTATCTTGCTGACAGTTTTGCTTCCGTGGTTGCTTTGAATCCTCAATTTGCCATGAAAAATTGGAAGTTCGTGTCCGAGCAATTTTTAGCGAAAGCCGATTTGGTGAGAAACATTGGACTCGCCCCCAATGACATCATCTCCCATGTTTATCCCTTAAAAGGGAATGAAAGAGCTGTCGGGCTAGATTTTCGTACCGTCCCTAAACAGTATAAGACGGTTCAGGCTGCCAGAGAGACTCAAAAGGTCTTTATTGCAGGGCCCTTGGAGTTGGTTCAGGGAGGGACAGCGCTAATTGCCCGTTATCCGATTTTTACGGATGTACCGTATAACACTCATTATTGGGGGGGCCTCAGTGTTGTGATTAATTATGACAAGCTGATTGCGTTGTCTAATTTGCATCAGTTGAAGGATGTTGACGTTGCCTTAGTTGCCAATAACGATAATGGCACAACCAGCAAGCTCATTGAAGGTGATGAAGCGGTTCTCAAAGATTTTGATATCAGCTATCCGATATCTCTGCCTAATATGACTTGGATTTTGTTTGCTAAATATAAAAATTTTCATGAAATTGAAAGCGTGAGAACGTTTAAAAATCTTTTCTATACGTTAGGGGGGATGACATTTTCTGTCGGCTATTTTCTGATTTTATTTTTGATTAACAATTATTTTCGTGTTCATGAGCTTTCGTTACATGATGAACTGACGAGGCTTCCTAATCGGCGTTATTTGTTCAATGAATTTGAAAGAATAAAATTAAAAAGCGGATCCATGATTGAATTGACGGTTTTGAATATTGATCTAAACCGGTTCAAACAGATTAATGATTCATTAGGGCATGAGGCCGGTGATGAAGTATTGAAATATACCGCATCGTCATTAATCAAGTGTTTAAGGTCATCTGATTTTATTTCTAGAATTGGTGGCGATGAATTCGTTGTTATCCTCCAACGCACCACAAAACCCGAATATATTGAACAAATTATCCACAAGATACATATGTTCTTTGTGTCCAACCCTTTGCACTGGCGTGGTCATGAAATACCGATCTCTTTAAGTGTCGGATATTATCATTTTCAAGGTCAATCAGTTGATTTGGTTATCAATGATATATTATCGGAAGCTGATAAAAGCATGTATCGCGACAAGTTGTCCCGGAAGAATAAGGCGGTGAACGAAAACGGTTAGTTCGCCCATCAGCTCTGGTTTCCAGCAAAGTTCATACCTGTGAGATTTATGGTTCAAATATTGATTGTATTGGATGAATTGAATAGGATTTGATAGACATTTCCCCGTGATTTGAAGTGAGATTTTCTTATGCGACATATCCGAGCTAAAGCCGTTTGCCTGTTCCGACATCAGCGTCGAATTTTACTTGCCGAAGGCTATGATCCGGTGAAAGATGAAACGTATGTTATTCCAGTCGGGGGTGGCATTGAATTCGGTGAGAAATCGACAGATGCAGCCCGCAGAGAAACCTTCGAAGAAATCGGGGCTGAAATCGATAATTTGAGGCTGTTGGGGATCAGTGAAAATATATTTACATCCAGTAGCGCAGCGGGACATGAAATTGTATTTGTCTACGAGGCAGAATTCAAAGATAGCTCGTTTTATCAACGGGAACAAATTCCCGGGATTGAAACAAACGGTGCGCGGTTTATTGTCCGCTGGTTTGATGAGGATGATATTTTGAACGGCAGTCTGCCATTTTATCCTGATGGCATCATCAACATTTTATAGCGGTGATATTTCTAGCAAAATATTGCGCTCAGGGGACTGATACCTGCTCAACATCGCGGCTGAGCCAAACAAAAACAGAGGGTATTTCCCACCCCAAGTGATTTGAAGGTTTGTTTTATCAGATCGGTGAGTCTTGACTGGGTGAGCGAAAATACAGTAGTCTTTGTCCATCACTTCTTAAGGAGATTACGCCAATATGAATCACTAAACCTGTCATCCATTTCTTATTTTATTTTTTGGATTTACAGGGTTAGTAGGCGTAGCTCACTTTCCGATATTTCTCTGCAATTATATTTGGGTACTTGAACACTTGAATCAGTGTGTATTTGCATGGATCTCATCTTTCATACTAACTAGCTACGGCTGTTGTCCCTGTCACACAGGAGGCAAATTATGCCAGTATTACAGGCTCACAACATTAGCCAAATCTTTGATAACGGTGAGGTGCTGTTTCAACAATTATCATGCTCAATGAGTCGAAATCGAGTTGGGTTGGTTGGTCGTAATGGTGTTGGTAAATCGATACTCGCTGCAATTTTAAGTGGTGCGCAACCGCCATCGAGCGGAACGGTCATCATTCCTCAGTCATGTGCGGTATATCGCCAGCAACCAGCGCATTGGTTATCTGGTGAGCTTTCCATCGCGCAGTTTTTGGGTAAAAACGATGTACTGAATGCGTTGAAGCAGGTTGAATCCGGGGACTGTTCAGCGCATTGGTTCGATGTGATTGGGGAACTATGGGATTTATCCTCACGACTCGCTCAGCAACTCAAAGTGTTGGGCTTACCCTCAGACCCCGATTTTCCCTGTACTCAGCTGAGCGGTGGACAACTGGCTCGTTTGCAGCTTTGGCAGTTGTTTGAAAGTAATGTTGAATTACTGATCCTCGATGAGCCGTCCAACCATCTTGACGCTCATGCAAAGCAGTGGTTAATCGAATCAATACGCACCTTTAAAGGTGCCATTTTACTGATCAGCCATGATCGATTGTTATTACGTGAAATGGAGGAAATTTGGCAACTTTCAGGATTGGGGCTACACGTGTTTGGGGGGAACTACGATGCTTACATTGAACACATGCGTAGTGAGCAACAAGCCGTCGAGCGACAACTTGTCAGCGTGGATAGGCAGAAGAAAAAGTTGGCAGCGCAAGCGCAACGGAACCGAGAAAAGGCGGCTCAAAGAGCTGCTAAGGGAGACCAGTTGCGTAAAGCCGGTGGCCAGCCCAAAATCTTACTTGATTACAAGAAGGATATCGCGACGGCACGTGCATCAAACCTCCATAAAAATGAGCAACTTCGCCAAGCACTTTTAAATGAGAAAGAACAGGCGTTAAGAGGCAGACAAGAACAAGTGAAACGCCAAAAACTCTATTTGTCTGACAACATAAGCCGATTGCATCAAGTGGTTTCGATTCTGGAAGGGGTATTACCTTTTGGCTGTTGTCAGCCAATCACACTGCAAATATATGCGAATGACAAGATTCATCTGACGGGTAAAAACGGGTGCGGTAAATCAACCTTGCTGAAAACCCTATTAGGAAAGTTGACGCTACAGCAAGGGGAATTGCATTTGAATACGCCATTGTATTATCTTGACCAGCATTTTGGTGCAATCGAGCCCGAGTTGTCGATGCTGAATAATTTGATACAACAGTGTGAAGGGATGAAAGAGAGCGATGCCAGAACATTGTTAGCCGGAATTGGTTTTCGTCGTGATAGTGTATTTCGTCTTGGTTCAGTACTGAGTGGTGGCGAAAAAATGAAATTAGCGATGCTTATCGTCAGCCATCAACCTGAACAACCGGTGTTACTCTTGGATGAGCCAGATAATCACCTTGATCTCGACGCTAAAATGATGCTGGCGAAGGCATTGCGACATTATCGTGGTGGTTTCATTCTGGTTAGTCATGATGATGATTTTGCCAGAGAATCAGGGATTGAAAGACAAGTTACTTTGTAATGTGTCTGTATGGTTACGGTTCAGTATGCTGGTGGAACCTTTGTAGCGGGAATTTCCTTTCATCTCAGATGTGAATAAAAAACAGCGCAAATGCGCTGTTTTTACGGAACAAATAACGGCTGGGAAAATTAAACCGCGATTGCTTTCAATTGGTCTTTTGCAGCGGCAAGCCCTTGTTCTGCAGATTCTTCACCCATATTCAGCGCTTCCGCATATGCAAACTCAACATCAGTCAGACCAAGGAAACCCAGAATTGTTTTGAGGTATGGTGTGACGTTGTCAGTCGAACTGCCCTGATGAATCCCACCACGTGTGGTGATCACTACAACTTTTTTGTTCTCAAGCAAACCTTGCACACCGGTTTCTGTATATTGGAACGTTACACCCGCACGAGCAATCAGATCGAACCAATTTTTCAACTGAGTCGGGACGGTGAAGTTATACATTGGTGCTGCAATCACAATCTTGTCGGCTGCTTTAATTTCAGCAATCAATTGGTCCGAAAGATTGACAACAGCTTGTTGTTCATCACTCAGGTCTTCAGTGGCACGCAATGCTGTGGCAACTGAGAAATCGAGTACAGGGAGCGGATTTGCCGCTAGATCACGGAGCGTTACTTGTGCACCGTTGAATTTTTCCAGATATGCATCAAGCAGTTTACTGGATTGAGAATATTCACCAAGAATACTAGATTTCAGAGCAAGAACATGAGACATAATAAATTCCTTGTTTAGTTGGAAACATGTGAATTGTGTAAACAGGAAAATATTCTAGTGATGCAAACCAAGATAAAGAAGTAGGAATATTCGCTTAACCTATTCGAAAATATTGAATTGGTGCACGGTGCATGCCAGATAAATGGGTTATAGCCAGAAGAGAGTCACCGCGTTGAACGCGGTGACTGTGGACTCGGTAGTCGGGAGATTCGGCTGATTTAAAGGTTTTCGTTTAACTCACTGACCGAGCGAGAAATATTTTCTGCACCCAGATAGATTTCATCAATCACGGTTGCGACTTGGGATATTTTATCCATACCTTCATCGGCAATCTCATTGACTTCAGACATCGCAGAAGCTGCCGAAAGCATTAGTTGATGAGTCTCACTGACGACTTTGGCGATTTCTTCCGTGGATTGAGCGGTCCGAGACGCAAGTTTACGTACTTCATCAGCAACCACTGCAAATCCTCGCCCCTGTTCACCGGCACGAGCTGCCTCGATTGCAGCATTCAATGCAAGAAGGTTGGTTTGTTCCGCAATCCCTCGGATGGTATCAACAATTTCTTCGATACTTTTGGATTTATCATTCAGTGATTGAATTTTTTCTGAAGTTTCCTGAACCTGACTCGTGATCTTTTTAGAGACTGCGACAGCTTCATCCAGTTGATCCGCACCTTGTTTTGCGATTTGGGATGTTTCCACAGCGGTACTGAAAGCTAACTCGGTAGACTCGGCAATTGCAATATTACGTTTTTCTTGCTGAGTAATATCAGATGCAAACTTGATGACTTTGGTTACTTTACCATTCGCATCAATAATCGGATTGTATGTCGCTTCCAACCAGATCTGCTCTCCATGACGTGAAATCCGAAGAAACTTCCCCGATTTAAACTGGCCTTTCCCCAATTCTTGCCAGAAGTTCGGATTATTACGGGTAAAAGCTTCGTCACAGAATATCCGGTGATGCTTACCTTTCAGTTGTTCTTGGGTATAGCCCATCGTCTGCATAAAATTTTGATTCGCACTAATAATCTGTCCGTCAGGCTCAAACTCAATAATTGCCAGTGAGCGGTTTAAAGCCTCGAGAATACTTTCTCTGGATTGATTTTTCTCATACTTATCCGTGACATCGTTGGCGATTTTCATAATCCGCACCACTTTATTGTCAATGGTGATCGGAAAGTAAGTTGCCTCGAGCCAGATATTCTGCCCACTCTTACTCTTTCGTTTGAATGTGCCTTGTTGGGACTGACCGGCTGCCAGCTCTTTCCAGAACTGCGCATATTCTTGGCTATGAAGATCGTCATCGAAACAGAGCATGGAATGATGTTTGCCAAGGACTTCTTCTCGTTCATAGCCTAAGGTATTCAGGAAAATGTCATTGATATTTATCAGTTTGCCATCAATGTCGAATTCAACGACGGCAACATGTTTCTCAATGGATGCAGTCGTACCTTGTAATGTATTTAATTGTTGTTGTGTTTTTTGTAAATCAGATTTTAGTTGTCGGCTCATAAACATGAGAAAAATCCTTAATAATCATGGATTAACAATCAAAAAAATAAATCAGTTACTCAATAGGAGCACTGATATAAATAATTATAGAAGGTTATGAATGGAAGTATGCTGATAAATAAAAAATTATGTATTCAATGTGAAATAAATATCATTTTATTGCATCTAGGATGCATATGTCATCCCAACACAAGCTCTTGAAAATTATGATATAGATGGCAAGATAACAGGATAGAAGGCGGTTTGGAATCGTTATTTTTTGAATAATATCAAAAATATAGATTAGCTGTTCGCATCCGAATCAATCATCCTTTATATTTGAGGACTAGGAATGGGTTTTAATTTTATCACTAATGATATATTGCTTCATCAATATACTGACGATTAGGCAACATTCAAATCACATTCTCATGAAACAAGCAAACTGATTGATCATAAAATATATGCATATGTCATGATTATCAAATAGTTAATGAGTTGGTATAAACAAAGAGACTTGTGTAAGCGATAAGAGCAGGTTAGGGTTAGAATGAGAATATTTTTTGACGCAGGCGATAATTGATGAAAACAAAGCCCTCAGAGCATCTGCTGCATTGCTGTTCATCTCATCGTGAAGAACAAGGTATGGGACACTTTTTAACAGCATTTCAACCGATTGTGGATTGTCAGGAAAATGTAATAGTTGGTTATGAAGCACTAGTACGGGGTCAGAATGATGAAGATGCCGATACTGTCATTGCTTCAGTAAAAAAAGACAGTCGTTACGCATTCGATCAGATGTGCCGGGTCAGGGCGATCGAAAATGCATCACGGCTTGGCTTGGATCTGCTCTTGAGTATTAATTTTCTACCGAATGCAATCTTACATCCTGAACAATGTCTACAAGCAACACTGGAAGTTGCAGAGCGCTTTAAATTTCCGACCGAGAATATCATTTTTGAGTTTACCGAAGTTGAGGCGATTGAAGATATTACCGGGATGCTTGAAATTATCCGAACATATCAGAATTTGGGTTTTAAAACGGCGATTGATGATTTTGGCTCTGGATACTCAGGACTCGGATTACTTGCTGATCTGCAAACAGACATCGTCAAGTTAGATATGTCTCTGATTCGGCATATCCACCAAGATCCGGTTCGTCAGTGTATTTTGAAGCATTCGCTGAATATGATGAATGAGCTGAGCATTGATGTCATCGCGGAAGGGATTGAATCGAAAGAAGAAATGCTTTGGTTGAAGCGTGCTGGTGTCCGATTTATGCAAGGTTTTTATTTTGCTGAGCCCGAAATCAATCGGCTCCCGTTAGTTGATTCTCAGGTTTTTGTGTGTGAATAAAAACTGCTCCGAAATACGGCAGGGCAAATTGTCCCATGACCTGCCGTTTGACCGAAGTCGCTTTAATCGATGGTTTAATTCGATTGGAATACTTCGATAAATTCACGTTTTAAAATCGGATCTCGACGCGCTTTCTTCAGTTGTTTTACCATATCTTTCACACAGTTGAATAACACTTGATCCAGCATTTGTGCCCGATAATCTTCTTTGGCTTGATCATCCATCGAAGCCGGTAAATCCATCCCTGCAATTCCTTCCATCGTTTCGATACCGGCAAAAGCCTGACTGACCGATATCAGCGCATGAAATTGTTCAAAATTATCTAAAATATTTTGCGCACTCGCTGGCAGGCTATTCCATGCCTCTCTGACAGTTTCTTCCGAGACTTCATGGATCGAAGCAATCATGGTAAACATTTCCTGAGGAACATCATCAAATAAAATGACCTGACGCAGTTCAGGAGAGAGTTCGTCAAGCTGAACCTGAGGTTCTGGGGATTGTGTCGTATCAGACATAAAAGGCACTCATCGGGTTAAAACCCCCATGCTAAAAGGAAGTTTTGGCTTGTCAATTCATTCTGTATGCAGAATGAGACAGTTGTCAGTATTCTGAGCAAATTGAAGAAACTATCGTCTTATTTTTGGGCAAGTATTCTTATGGGGACAGACATTTTGTTTGATATTTTAAATGTCTTATTATGCAATATTTTTGATATCATTGGTGATCGTTTTATTATCCATACACTTTATATTTAATAATAAGGACACATGTTATATGTATAAGAAAATCCTAATGGTTGCCTCTCTGTTTTTGAGTCTGTCTATAAATGCCGCCAATTACTCTCAAGATACCGGCACTGTGAGTAAAGTTTATGTCAGTCCTTCTGGCTCGATTGCCTTGTTATTAAATAACGGATATCCCAACGCTGTGAGTTCGGGCCAATGTGCCGGTAGCAACGGTTGGGCAGGAGTGACTAATGCCGATGGGGCATTTAAATCGGTTATTTTGGCAGCAAAAACATCAGGACAAAAACTTACAGTGACAATTAATGGGTGTGAAGGTGGATGGTTTAAAATACAGGATCTGTATTTGCAATAAATCTTAAAGTCTTACGGAAATAGACGCTTTAGGCGTTCGAGTATTACAACCTAAGCCATTCATTATACGATTATTAAATTAGTCGGAGAACAGCAGGCCCAGATATGAGCCTGCTGGACGATTAAGCATTACAGACGAGGAAGGGATCCCACCAGTAGTATTTTTTCGGTGCGCCACCGACGGAGATACCTAATTTAATCTGATAGGTACATTCTCCCTGAATCATCGCGGTACCGATCCATTGGTACGATGAAGTGTCGGGTTGTTTGGTCGGAAAGCCCCAAGTACCGAAGATGTCAGTTCCATTGGAAATCTCAAAGCCTTCTATTTCAACAGTGTCTCCCTGTCCACCTTCCTGATCAATCGGAAATGCATTGAATGCGATACCAAATCCGGCTGTGACAATAGAAGTCAATTCTAAGCCGCCTTCACCACGACTACCGCCTACAACATTGTTATCCATCATGTATACCCCCGTTCCTGCATAGGTCCCAGAGGTCTGGCTGTATATGTAGACCGTATCGACAGCCACATTAATCACTCGGGCTGGGATAACTGCTGTTACGAGGAAGGGGTGATTTAATTTTCTAGCCATAATAAAATTCTCCTGAGTTGTTCAGACAGATGACTTAAGCCGTAACCGGCACAATAGTGATTGGTAATGTCACGGTATTGGATTGTGAACCGTTGTTATAGCTAAAGACGATGTTAGAGTTCACATGGCCCGAGACGGTACCTTCTTCCAATTGACCGGTGAATATATTGGGCTTGCCAGCAACTGGTTTAGGCGGTTGTGCCCAGCCATGTTCAACACCGACACCTGCTATGGTGAAATCACCGCTATATTGTGGGTCAATCGGTACGACAGACCAGCAGACATTACTGCCGGTAATCACTTTTGTGGTAAGGTCTGCGGTCCCTTCCCCAGAGGAATCCTGACTTCTGTTGGAAACTGCATAACATCCCCGGGTTGAGTTCTGCTGTAAGCCGTTGACATCAACCCAGACTTGGACAAAAACAGTACATTGATTTGGTGTGATTGCCATATGTAACTTCTCCTTTTCCTGAAGGTAACCTAGCGATCATTGCTACTCTACTAATGAGATATTTATTGATTCAAAACAGTGAAATATGGCGTCTGTACAACTTTAAAGTCTGAGTTGTAGTGCAATTGATTTCATCATTTTGATGTCTCGTTGAGTGTAGTGGAGGGGGAGATACACTGGTATCGTTATAATTGATGATATTTTGGGTAAAATGATAATTACTTTGTATCTGGTGAGATATAGATGAGTTGCTGTAATTTATGTCGGTTACAAACCTCCGTTTTCTGGAATATATGCTTAATATGAGTACGTACTGTCGTAGATGAAATATTTAACTGGGATGATATATAGTCATCTGTTTCTCCGACAAGAACTAACCGAGCCACCTGAATTTCTCGTGGTGTCAGTTTGTAGTGATATTTCAGATGGTGGCATTGTTTATCGAGTATGATTTCCATTGGGGTGTCTGTCGGAGTCTGATAACGGCGCATATTTAACAGTGACTGTTTAAGATGAGGCATCAGTACATTGAGCATCATACTGGAAGCTGAATCGAAATCTGCTTTTCCTTTTTTACGCCAGATACGAAAATCACCAATGTGTTCGTCAAAATTATACAGGTGGAGATTGATCCCACGAAACAGACCGTCGACTAAGAGGAAATCGTTAAAAAATTCGGTTTTTGTCAGATCATTATGGGGGAGGATTTCGCTGACAGCAGTTGCTTGTTTTCTTTTAGCAAGAAGGGAAGTGATAGGATCTTTAAACTGATAGTAATGAATGTAGCGCTCGATATTTTGATCACTCATATTCATATAAACCCCCTTACCATAGTCTTGTCTGTCGGGTTGCCAACAAAATGATGCAAAGTAGTCTGCATCCAGTAAATCAATCAATGGTTCAGCGATATCGGCACGCATCTCCTGCTCATTATCATGTTCATTTATCTGATTAATTATTTTTAGTATCTTTTGATAATGTTTAGCTGTGATATTCATATTATCACCATGATTTATATAATATATGCAAATTAATGGATATATATGAGGTGCTCAGGCATCAGTTACTTGAGAGTATGTTGGGCTTCTGAGACTTAATTTATTATTTACTCATTAGCTAGTTAAGAGTAATTGATCGTATAAATACATCAAGATTAATATGTATTTGGTTTTATATTGTTGTGCGTGATTTAGGAGCGATTCCTGATAATGACTTGATATATAGATAATTTATCTAGAACGGGTAAAAGATTGTCCCCGTCTTGCTGTATCGGAGTTTTATTATGCAATTAGCACCATAATATATTGATCAGAACTGACGACCAGATAGCCATTCTATCGGGTGAGGTGGATAAGGTGAGTTGCACTAATCTTTTAGATTTTCTGATTACACAATCGTGTTCATATCTTCTATAATTGATGATTCTTCTATTAATATAAAATCACATAACAATATTCTGTATATCCCTGTTGGATGATATGACAAGTGGGATGCAACCAGCCTTGTATAGAAAAGGACAGTACAGAAAAGGAAATCATATGCCAACCTTACCTAACCCGGATAACTTCGAATCTCGTCAGAGTAAATTAGCCACTGCTGCAATGATCGGGCACGTTACATCAACATCGGCCAAAATATGGGTCAGAGTCTACCGCTCGGGTGAGTGGCGTCTGGTTCTGAGTTCGACCCGTCTTGATTTTGATCCGTTTTCACAAACATCCGTCAATCAGTCGATTCATCAAGGTTGCCACGTTTCCAGTGCAGATATTCAGCCAGAAACTGGTTTAACTGCGGTGTTTGAATTCGATAATCTCAACGCTGATACCACCTATTATTACTACTTGATTGCTGACGGCGAGCTGTTAAATAACATTGAGCGGAAAGTTGAATTGGGGAGTCATCATCAATATAAGTTCACGACAGATGCAGATGACTTACAAGATTTGGCTTTTGGATTCTATAGCTGTCATGACCCGTTTGGACACAAATCGTTTTCTGAAGGATTATGGCCGATCATGAATGATCATCTGGTACACAATGACGTGCGTTTTTGTATCGGTGGTGGCGATCAAGTGTATTGCGATACCCATGGTGAATCCAAACAGCCTCGTGACCCACAAGGCAAGCCCTATATTACTGATTTATGGGAATGGCTTAAAACATATAAAAATGCGTTATATCAGGAATATCTGCACCATCAGACGCTTGATGAACGAGGCGTCGTGACATATCTGAAAAAGCTTTATCGCTCTTATTATCGGACGTACTGGCATGTACCGGCAATGCTGGCGATTTTTCGACAATATCCGCAATATATGATCTGGGATGATCACGAAATCATGGATGGTTGGGGGTCACTGACGAAAGAGCAGCGGATTAAGAAACTCAATCACCTGTTTCAGGACGATGAAGATGAAATCAATGCAACCATAGCCAGACTTGCTTTTCAGGCTGCGGCCGAAGTGTACCAGGAGTACCAGCATAGTCACAATCCGACGACCCATCATGCGGATCAGGTCGAACAAGATCTCACGCAGTGTCAGTGGGATTATTCGTTTATCAAGGGGGAGGTTGGTTTCTATGTCCTTGATATGCGAGGTCACCATGATATTGAAAATGCAGAGGGCGAGCGTTTACTTGGGCAGGCGCAGATGGAGCGTTTCCGCCAATGGTTACAAGAGCCGACAACACAGGCACTCAAAGCTGTTTTTGTCATTTCTCCGGTCCCTGTTGTTCATTGGAACGATGATGCGTTAGAAAATATGTCTTTTGTGGTTGATTTATTTGGTGGTGGTGATGATGTCAGAGATGAGTGGGGACATAAAAGCAATGTGAAAGAGCGAGATCGGTTACTTGATTTGCTGGGAGAGTATTCTTCAGCAACCCAAGTGCCGGTGACCGTCTTGAGTGGTGATGTACATAGCTGTAGTGCATACAAAATTCGATTGGGTCAGTACCCGGAAGCCAACTTAACTCATGTGACTTCCAGTGCTGTGTCCAGAAAGCCGGCGCCGAGTGTATCTAATCATTTGATTGCTGAATCTGGCCCGTTATACCTGCATAATGACGGACGTTGTGAAAAATTATTTGGTTTGACGGGCGAAAATAACTTTTTAATGGTTCGGGTCAATGCCAAAACAGTACCGACAAAAGTGTCTGTTGCGATTTATCATGGCACGCCGAATGACGAGTCCCTCAATCAGTTTATTGTTCATGTGCAATAACCATTAAAGATTGCCGGGGTTCCTAGAGACATCAATAAAATGGGGACAGACGAAAATGTCTGTCCCCATTTTGTTTTGGCTACGCTGTATTAATTGATCAGTTCTGTTGTATTGGTATTGAGCTCGTCAGGGTTGACGACTGGCCAGCCGTTCTCCCAGTTAACTTTCAGAATGCGCAGCTTTTGTACGCCATCATCTGCGGTCTCATAAGCATGAAGTACCATGTAATCTTGATGATTAAATGTATAGATAGAGTTGTGACCAAGCGCAGCCCAGTCCTGATTGCCTTTGATGACCAGTGAGCCGCCACCATTTCGCATTGAAATTCCATGCTTATCGTAATAGGGGCCTTGGACATTCTGGCTTCGTCCGACCATCACCTTGTAGGTACTGTTCACACCGCGACAACAAAAATCAAATGAAACAAATAAATAGTAGTAACCCTCTTTTTTAAAAATAAAGGGGGCTTCAACCGGGTTCTCGGTGACTTCCGGACGGGCTGCGATATCAAACCATTCTTGCGGCTGCGCGAGAGTTTTCATATCTGAATTCAGCTTGACCAGTTTCAGGCCACTCCAGAATGAACCGAAACTCATCCAAGGATTGCCATTGTCATCTTCGACGATAGCCGGGTCGATAGCATTCCAATTATCGCGATCCGGAACCGATTGGATCACGATACCCTGATCTTGCCAGTGATAATCTGGTGAATCTGGATTGAGTGTGGTGTTGACAGTGACACCAATAGCGGAGGTGTTTTTACCGAATGCTGAGACCGAATAATACAGATAGAATTTGCCATTTTTCTTGTAGATCTCGGGTGCCCAGAGATGACCATTAAATTCCGGGGCGACTGATCTTGCCCATGTGGGCTCGCTGCTGAAAACGCGATCAGCATACTGCCAGTGAATTTTATCTTTGGATGAGTACATGGTGATACCCGGGCCGGTACTGAATACATAGTAGATGCCGTTTTCGCGTGCCATCACTGGGTCATGTACTTCGACTTGTGCAGCGTATGTATTTGACAGTATGCCTAAGCTAAGTAGTAGGAATATAGCAACCTGTATGATTTTTCTCATGATGGTCCTTTTAAGTCAGTCATTGGAATATCAATATTATATGAATTTAATTTTATATTCATTGAGACTCATCTAGTTATAAGACTTACAAGGACAGGCACTTTTAGATGTGTCCGTAAAATCTGGGTAGAACCCGTCTCTCCTAGCATGTTAGCTTTGAACGAAATCATACTCTATGTTCTGTTTTCTTCTAAACTTATATGAGCCTTATTCTTGTTCAATTTTTGTCCTTTAAGCTCTATATATTTATGAGTTAAGCTTGAAATATATATAGTTATAACAATAAAAAATAGAATTATGACATTATTCAATACACCTCCTCCGATATCTAAATACCTATCACCATTGATTACTGATACCAATTTATAACCACTTATTTTTTGAATTAAAATGAGTGATGACGAAAAAATGGTCAGTATTGCAGCATGTGTCATATAGATTGAATATGATAGTTTGCCCATATATTGAAAGGGTTTTGTTTTAAGAATCTTTGAACAACAACCCGATTCAAAGGTAAAAAATAAAACTGTCAAAAAGAATATAAATGGCGCTAATATTTGTTGATGTTCTATCGTAGATTGAACAATCAATATGACAGATATAATTAAGGCTATTTCAATAACACTTCCTGCGCTAAAAGAAAAATTTAAGTGAGATATTTTTTTATATATAGTATAAGTGAAAGCACCTCCGAAAAAACAAGCCCCCCCCATTAATACTTGAGGTGTCAATATATCAGAACCAAAAATAATAAGGAAAAATGCTATTGATGAAATACAAAACCAAGATATGACTCTATTTGATTGAAAGATAGCTATCGATAGAAAAAGCAAAGCATACAGATAAAACTCTATACTAATGCTCCAGGATGGGCCATTAAAAGATATAGGGCTTGTAAATGGAGTCCAGGATTGTAGTAATAATAAGTTCGGTAAGATTTCGCTAATAGCATTTCTTCCCGTAAAAGGTTCAACGACACCAGTACTCGATGATATACTTGTAAACTTAAAGGCTAAAAACATAACAACTTGTAGTAAAAAGAATACAAGAAACATAAAAAAATGTAGCGGGTAAATCCTAAAAAATCTTGCTTTCATAAATCTGTTGAAGTTTAAATTATCTTTAAATCCGTATCCGTGAGTTAACACAAAGCCACTTAATACAAAGAAAAACTCGACAAAAATCGAACTCCCTCTAAAAAAATCAAGCTCCGTTATTGATTCAACCAGGTGCATATGGTAGACCACAACAGATAAAGCACACAGACCTCTAAAAGCGTCTAACGCTTCAAACCTTTTTTTAACCATTGATAACTTATCCTAACTCAAATAATTCTGTGGGAATTATACAGATAAGACAAGACAACTGAAGCTTCATAGATACAGAAGCTCGACTTTATTCCTGTTTATCTTGCATAGCATGGTGGAGCAGTTACGGGGGAATAGAAGGGGGCTGGGTTCGTAAAACTTACGAGATACTCGCTAAACAGTATGGGGTTGACTGGCAAGGCCGCCGCTACGATTCCCAGAATTGTCAAAAAAGAGATATCACCAATCAATGTATTAGTGTGGCAGCGGCTTGTCTATATGGTGTGACTGAAGCTGCTATTTTGGTGCGGGCTATACTCCAGATATTGGTTTTATGCATATCGGCAAATCTTTATCGTTTGTCTATGATACTGTTGACATTATTAAATTTGATATGGCTGTTCCGGTGGCCTTCAAAGTAGCGTCGTGTCGACCCATAGAGACGGATAGAAAAGTACAGCAGGAATGCCGAGAAGCCTTTCGTAAAAATCAGACACTCAAGAAGTTAATGCCTTTGATTGAGGATGCTCTGGCTGCTGGAGACATTGAACGGCTATAGAAAATTAATAAGGACAGGCACTTTAAGCAGGTAAGAGAAAGGAGGGTTGCCCCTCCTTTTTTCTGATTATCTGCCTGATTTCGGTTGTGTAAAGCCACCATAAACATCGAGACGGCGGTGACGTAAGTTCGTCACGGATCCTTCGGTATTCAGCTGTTTTAATTTATCGAGATCAACATCGGCAAAGATGATCATCTCGGTGTTCGGACTTGCTTCGGCGATGGTTGCATCGTGTGGGAAGAAAATATCGGACGGTGAGAAGACCGCAGACTGTGCGTATTGAATATCGACATTGTCCACTCGTGGTAAGTTACCAACACTGCCACCAATTGCAACATAACATTCGTTTTCAATAGCTCTTGATTGCGAACAGAGACGGACGCGTTGATAGCCATTTTTGGTGTCGGTCCAAAACGGTACAAACATGATTTGTACATCTTTTTCTGCCATCATTCGTCCAAGCTCAGGGAACTCACTATCGTAACAGATAAGGATGCCAACACGTCCCGCATCGGTTTCGAATACGCCAATTTCATTCCCACCGTCGATGACCCAGTCGCGTTGTTCGTGTGGGGTGATATGGATCTTCAACTGTTCATCAATCATGCCATCACGGTGAAGCAGATAAGAGACATTGTACAACTTGCCATCTCGTTCCTCAGGCATGCTCCCGGCGATAATATTAATGTTGTATGTGATGGCAAACTCAGAAAAGCGTTGTTTAATCGCTTCACTAAAGGAAGCAAGATAGCGAATTGCTTCGACCGAAGTTTGATCTTGCTGAAGACCCATGAGCGGTGCATTGAAAAACTCAGGAAAGAGCGCAAAGTCGGCTTTATAGTTCGATAATGAGCTAATAAAGAACTCAGATTGCTCAAGTAAATCTTCCAGACTTGTGACTTGACGCATTTGCCATTGAACGATGCCAATACGAACTAGCGTTTTATCAAGTTCATGGATGGATGATTGGTCTTCTTCATAAAAGAAGTTATCCCATTCAAGAAGCGTTGCGTAGCCCTGAGACTTATCATCTTCTGGCAGATAGTGACGCATAATCCGTTTGACATCAAAGTCATTGGCAAGCTGGAAAGAGAGGATTGGGTCATGAATCGTTTTACGTTTAACCTGCTCAATGTATTCAGCGACTTTCAGTTCATCAGACAGTTTGTGATAGCCCGTGATCCGGCCACCAGTCAGAATGGCTTTCAGATTTTCACTTTGACACAGTTCTTTGCGCGCATGATATAAACGGCGGCCTAAACGCATGCCGCGATAGTCAGGGTGAACGAACACATCGAGCCCATACATCGCATCACCATGTGGGTTATGCTGAATGACATTTTTTTCGTCAACAATGTCGGTGTAAACATGGGGCAGTGAGTAACGGTTGTAATCAACTTTGATTGTGAGTGCTGCGGCAACGATTTTTCCGTTGTCTTCAATACAAATCTGTCCATCTGGAAATTGGTGAATCAGATCCATAATGGTCATTTTTGGCCATGCCCCACCTACATCCGGAAAGACGAGATCCATGAGCTCGGCGAGCTCATCGTAGTCGCTCTTTTCAATCACACGCAATGTCAGTCGTGGGTTGGACGTTTTCATAAGTACCTCTGGATTCTTTTTATTTGATTATAAACTGGGTTTGCCTAACGTAATGCTATGGTGGAAAGTTGGTCTCAGTGTACCATATTTAACCAAGTAAAATAGTCGGGTATTGGTTAGGCTTTTGTTATCAATTACTTTACTCATAAAGCGCCTGTTGTGTCCAACAAAGTTATGCAGCACCAAGTTGTGAGGAAAAATTATGAGGACAGACTCTCTGGCGAATTCTTCGGGGAACTCATAACGGTGATGGGAAACTGTTGGAACAGCGAGGCTGCTTCTTTGTTCAATTAAAACGACATATTGAATGATTGTAAGGATGGTTGTTATGAATAGCAGTGTTTTAGTTTGTCTTCAGAATCATGATAAAAATACACTTAATTGTTTAATCTAAATATTAGACTTATTGAAACATTTTACTAGACTGATACAATTTCAGATTCTCATGATGACTGACATTAATTTATTTCAGTTTTAGGTGTTATCATTATTTTTAATATTAATTAGGAACATTAATGAAAAGTTTTTTTCGAATTTTAATTGTGATGGGAATTGCTCTGAGTAGTGTGGTTCAAGCTGCAGAATATCCGGGAACATTCAAAATTAGTGCTATTTTTATGTCGGGACCGACGAATTTTCACTTTCGGGTGATTTCAAATAATCCTAATGCATGGCATTGTCAGAATGGCCCCAAAAATCCATCTTGGTCATATATCAATGAAAACGATCCGGGGAGTAAAGGGATGATGTCGGCATTAATGGCAGCATATATCGCGAAGAAAACCGTAAAAGTGGTGACCCAAGGGGTTGATACACCCGCGGGACATATGTGTCATATTATTGAGTTTCAAATTTCTGAATGATCTAAATTGCTAATTTCTGTACCCGTGTTTATTAGATCATCAGTATCTTCATATCCCGGTATAAATCTAATACCGGGATATTTGTATTATGGCAAGGAGTAATAATTTTTTCGGAATCAATTTATCAGGTAAATACGACCTCAATTTTTTGGTGATATTGACTTACTTGATGATTCTTGCTCTGAAAGAACGCCCTTTAATTTTGCCATTTTCTAATTTCTTTACTGCTTTTTTGCCGACACTTTTGTGTATAGCCACATAGGCTCGCATATCAAAGAGATTAATTTTTCCGACTTGTTTCCCGTCAATACCTTGCTGACCAGTGAGGGCGCCGAGAATATCACCGGCACGGACTTTTTGTTTCTTACCACCGGAAATCTCAATGGTAACCATCTGAGGTTGAAATGGTGTACGGCTAAGTACCTCGTCAGTCGGTAGTGCAACCGGATCAATCGGTGTATTCATGTATTCGTCGATCTGAGCAACCCGAATGCCTTCGTTGGCGCTGAATAAACTACATGCCATGCCTTTACTGCCCGCTCTGCCTGTTCGCCCGATTCGGTGAACATGGACTTCAGGATCACGTGACAGGCGGTAGTTGATGACCATGTCGAGTTGGTCAACATCCAGACCACGCGCGGCGACATCGGTTGCAATGAGAATCGATACACTTTTATTGGCAAACTGAACTAACGATTGGTTCCGTTCCCGCTGTTCCAGATCGCCATGTAAATCGATGACACTGAAGCCGTCGTGGTAGAGGGCATCGGCAACCTCTTGAACCTCACGTTTGGTATTACAGAAAATAACGGTTGATTCCGGTTGATGAGCAAGTAGCAGCTTTTTCAGGGCCTTTAAGCGCTCCTCATCTCCACCGACTTGATAGAACGCTTGATGAATAGAGGTATTATCATGGGTCGATTCGACTTTTATCCACTCTGGATTCTGCATGATCCGCTGCGCAATTGACTGAATTTGTGTCGGAAAGGTGGCACTGAACAGCAATGTTTGTCGTTGAGACGGCACGTGGTCAATAATCGCATCCAGCGCGTCTTGAAAGCCCATTTCTAGCATCCGGTCAGCTTCATCCAAGACCAAGGTATTTAATTCTGATAAGTCGATGCGACCTTTTTGTAAATGGTCAAGCATGCGTCCCGGAGTACCAACCAAAATATGCGCGCCATGAGCGAGAGAACCGATTTGTGGTCCCATCGGCATGCCACCGCAGAGTGTCAGCACTTTAATATTATGTACGGTTTTGGCCAGTGAACGGATCTCATTGGCGACTTGATCCGCTAATTCGCGAGTAGGGCACAGGACCAGTGACTGTACGCGAAAGCGTTTCACATTCAGGTTATGTAATAAGCTGAGGCCAAATGCTGCGGTTTTACCCGATCCGGTTTTACCCTGTCCGATAATATCTTTTCCCTGAAGCAGAAAAGGCAGACTCTGCGCTTGAATCGGCGTCATATGGGTATAGCCAAGGGTGTCAAGGCTCTGCAATAATTCCGGCGATAAAGGCAGAGAAGAAAAAGGTAACTGGCTCACAGGGCATTCCTCATATAAGTTGAAACTGGGTCACTGACGGTTAATCGCATGATCGGTTGAAACGTTGAATTGAATATCGGTTGCACTGTTTAAGCATCCGTCCGTTTATGTTTAGGCACATAGTTCAGAATGGAGATGGGAACCGGTTTTTTGGGTTCGAATCCGACAACGTCTCTACGCTCAATTAAGTGACCGAGACGGCTTTCAATCATGCACAAATTTTTAAAATTGTCTTTAGACACAAAAGAAATGGCTTCACCGGATGCATTGGCTCTCCCGGTCCGGCCGATGCGGTGAACATATTCATCCGCAGGAAAAGGCAGATCGTAGTTGATGACACGTTGCAGTGAATCAATATCGATGCCTCGTGCCGCCACACCAGTTGCCACCATATATTTGATTTGGCCGTTTTTAAAATCTTCCAGCAACTTGGCTCGGATGGCCTGGCTACGACCGCTATGAAAAGCTTCGGCTTGAATGCCTCGTTTTTCCAACTGAGCCACCAGTTTGGCGGCACCATGTTTGGTTTCAATAAAGATTAGTGCTTGATCCCATTGGTTCTCTTGAATCAGATGAGCCAGCAGCGCTGATTTTTTGTCTTTATCAACCGTGATTAGCCACTGTTCGATATTGGGCTTGGAAGCCTGATTTGCTGCGATGCTAATTTCGTGCGGATGATGGACTGCGGTCTTGGCGAGATCGCGGACTTTGTGGGATAACGTCGCAGAGAATAATAAGTGTTGAATATTTTCTGGTAACCGATCGAGAATTTTATTGAGGTCATCGATAAATCCCATATCCAGCATCCGGTCTGCTTCATCAAGGACTAACACTTCGACTTCTTCGAAGTACACTGCCCGTTGGTGATACAGGTCGAGGAGCCGTCCTGGTGTCGCTACCAATACATCAACGCCTTCAATGAGGTGCTGTTTCTGTGGCTTTTCATCAACACCGCCATAAACTGCAAGTGATGTCAGGGGGAGATACTTGCCATATTGCGTAATCTTCTCCGCAACCTGCATTGCCAGCTCACGAGTGGGTACTAAAATCAAAGCCCGAATACGTTTTTTACGCTGTGTTTGCCCTTGGGCGAGTTTGTTCAATATCGGGAGAACAAAGCCAGCTGTCTTACCGGTGCCGGTTTGGGCCGCAGCAATGAGGTCATTGTCCTGTAGAATCACAGGGATAGCCTGATTCTGAATCGTTGTCGGCTGATGATACCCAAGCTCACGAATCGCTTGAAGTAGGGGCGTGCTGAGTCCGAGTTTCTCGAATGACATAGTGACCTCTGGTGATTTTGGCGCGGCTGAATGAACAAAACGCGCGATTCTAGCACGAACTCGGCCTTGATGAGAGCTTTATCTATTCGGTGTGGTGAGAAAGAGAGTTGCCGCTTTATACATCAGGATCAGCGGCATTTTCTTGGTGACTTTTTAGTCGGCAGAAGCACCGTATTTCAAAGAACAGGTGAATGCACGATGCTTGGTATACTTTGCGTTCTTTATCTCGGCTTCAGGCGGACGTTCATTTCTTAAATCAAAATTGAGTTCACTTGTAACAACGGCTACATTATTCCCTTGATAAGATTGAGAAATTAAATAGTATTTTACGAAATTGAGTTCGTAAGATGTGATTTTTTGTTTCAATATCGTATAGGTGAAAGATTGATCGTTGGTGCAATGAATACTGGTTTCATTGAGTCGCTCAACTTTGCTGCCCCAACGCTCTTCTGTGGCATTGATTATTCGCTTTAAATTGTCATTTTTAAATCGCAAAAACTGTTTATCAGTGAAGGCGGGAAGGTGCTTATAGTTCACCACTTCAGCAGAATAAAGGTGACTGTCATAAGGCGTTTTAAATCCGACATAAGTATCTATTTGATCGGGTGTATTTTCAGTATGTTCTTTCACTTGCGTGTAGGTCCATTCCCCATGATCTTCTGTCGCGGGTGCTGTGATGGTTAAGTCACCTTGTGGTGATGTATACGTTAAGCCCTCTAATTTCCCATGCAATATTTTGGGGGCTGGTAACAACCCACCAACTGTTCCACCGGAACATGCAGTGATCAGTGTCGACAATAGAATAATACTTAATTTTTGCAACATAACTTCCCTTACAGCCTGAACGTGTTAAAGGTACTGACACAAGTACAAAATGACGATAGTTATCTGGTTTATCAACCGAATGTTATAAGTAGCCGATGAAAATGCGCAGCATGTCATGTACTTGCTGCTAGTTATTGGACATGTTCTCGAATAAGCCAATGTATTGGTGATGGACGGATATAATCAATGCGTTTGACATGCGCATCGGTTGATGGTTGTCGATTGATCAGGAGTAAGTAAAGGAGTCAGGGAGATTTGTTAGGTTGTTGTCTGCACCCAAACCACATTTTCCTCTGGACTTGGCACTTCAAACCTGGACCAGAATAAATCCAACATTTCCGGGGTCATTTCGTAAGACTTTTCTTCTCGTTCTGAATTACGGGCAAGAGCCCGCTGTTTGCAGATATCGAAGCTGACATCCAAGTAGTGAATTTGATAATCCACACCGATACTGGATGCCCAATGACTAAACGCTTGACGTTCAGTACGGGTCCAAAGTCCAAAGTCAAAAATGACTGGCGTACCCAGGGCGAAAAGCTGTAATGCAGCCTCTTCAAACAGGCCTTTTAGCGTTGACAGACGGTGATCAAACACATCCCTTTCCATATGTTCGCCATATAGCGGGAGCATCCATTCATCGATAGAGAAGCGAAACGCACCACATTTCTCCGCCAGTGTTTTCGCATATGTTGTCTTTCCTGAGCCAATAAAACCACATGTAGCATAAATCTTAGTCATAAAGTCATCGTCCCATGGTTTGGGATTTATTTTTTGATTGGAAATTGATATCAAGTAAAGTATCGAAATCCTCGGTAACAATCGCTTGATCGGCTTGTTTGATCTGTTCAAGGACTGCGTTATTCATGATGTTTCCTATGGGTGATCGGATTCTTCTACATAGAGTTTCTGCACTGTTTACATTACAGGTGTAAATAAAATGACATGATTATACACATTGTTCATCCGAATTTTCTGTTCGTAAATAGAAATATTAATTATGCATGTAAATGCATATTTGTTTTAGTGTTGAAAGCAACAATTGGTCATTTATACTCAGTCATAGATAACATTTATGGAAAATATGATTTTATTTTTGGTTTATTAGTAACATTGGAGTGAAATGACATAAAACATCCGCCAATATTCAACAACTGGCATTGAATATAGCAAAACGAGTATTTTAGGAAACGTGATGATGAACCACTGTTTATTGACCCTGGTCATTGCTAAGGAGTATTTTTGATGTATTCAAATCAGGTTTCTTTCTTATCAACATGAATTTGGCTTCCTAACAAATAT
Organism: Vibrio gazogenes; assembly: GCF_002196515.1. Lineage (NCBI taxonomy): Bacteria > Pseudomonadati > Pseudomonadota > Gammaproteobacteria > Vibrionales > Vibrionaceae > Vibrio > Vibrio gazogenes. Next base: position 296,781 of record NZ_CP018836.1, read on the forward strand.
CTGCATTGTTTTTGGTGAAACTAAGCTGACATTTGTCGTTTTCAGTCATTTGGTGGCTTTTGAGACTGTTATCATTTAGATATTCTCGATGCGTGTTCGTTGGTTCGCGAATAAGAGTATATTTTTATCTATCTCGTCTTTATCGAGGACCTGTGTGATGGGATAGAGCCTGATTGATTGACCGGATACGGATGAATGATTCGTATGATGGGCATTACATTGGCGGATGTTTTCTGAACATCAAGAATAAGAAGAGAAGCAAATGAGTTATAAAAAATATTCAGGTTCTGCCGGTGGGTGGGGGGCTTTAAAAGCGACGACTCAACATTTGTTCAAAAGTGAAAATGTAGCAAAGAATATATTCAATTTACTGCGTACTAACCAAGATCATGGATTTGACTGTCCGGGATGTGCCTGGGGAGAGAAAGGCGTTCCGGGACGTTTTCGTTTCTGCGAGAACGGTGCGAAAGCGGTCAACTGGGAAGCGACATCTCGCCGGGTCGGTCGGGAATTTTTTGCACAATATTCTGTGGAATGGTTGAACAGACAGACGGACTACTTTCTCGAATATCAGGGGCGTCTCAATGAGCCGATGAGTTATAACCCAGAAACGGATCACTACGAGCCGATTAGTTGGGATGACGCCTACGAGATGGTTGCCAGTTATCTGAATCTACTCGAGGATCCCAATCAAGCTGAATTCTATACATCAGGGCGAGCCAGTAATGAGGCCGCTTTTGTTTATCAGCTATTGGTCCGCCGCTTTGGTACCAATAACTTTCCTGATTGTTCCAATATGTGCCATGAAGCAACCAGTTATGCGTTGGGGAAAAGTATTGGTATCGGCAAAGGCACGGTAACTATCGATGACTTTGAAAAAGCGGATGCAATTTTCTTATTCGGACAGAACCCGGGAACAAACCATCCCCGGATGCTCGAAACATTGAGCGATGCCTACCGACGCGGCGCCAAAGTCGTTGCTTTCAACAATCTGAAAGAGCGAGGGCTAGAGCGTTTTACCAATCCGCAACACTCACTCGAAATGATCAGTAATAGCTCTACACCGACAACCAGTCACTATTTTATGCCGAAATTGGGGGGCGATATGGCTGTCGTCCGCGGTATCGTCAAGGTGTTGCTGGGGTATCATCAGGCAGCCGTACAACGTGGTGAGTCGGTTTTTGATTTAGCGTTTCTAGAGGAGCATACGCAAGGGTTATCTGCATACCTCGAACAGGTTGAAGCCACACCTTGGTCGGCGATTATTCAGCAATCAGGTCTGACTCAGGATGAAATGATTCAAGTTGCCGATATTTATCTTCATGCGGAACGACGGATTGTGACCTGGGCGATGGGAATTACTCAGCATAAACATTCGGTTGCAATTATCGAAGAGCTTGTCAACTTGCAGTTGTTGTTCGGCCAAATCGGTAAGCCGGGCGCGGGATTGTGTCCGGTTCGTGGGCATTCGAACGTACAGGGGGATCGGACCGTTGGTATCAATGACCATCCGCCGCAAGCGTTGTTAAATAATATCGAAAAAGTATTCGGCTTTCACCCGCCACAAGCGCATGGCCATAATGTTCATCATGCATTACAAGCGATGGCGCGTGGTGACAGTAAAGTGTTTATCGGTTTGGGTGGCAATTTAGTTGCGGCTGCACCGGATACAGCCCGGGTTGCACAGGCGATGCGTCAATGTGAATTGACTGTCCATATTGCGACCAAGCTGAACCGGAGTCATGTGAATCCCGGTAAAGCGTCGTTGATTTTACCATGTCTGGGCCGAACCGATATTGATATGCAGGCCAGTGGTGAACAGCGGGTGACGGTCGAGGATTCGTTCTCCATGGTTCATGCTTCATCGGGGCGTGTGGACATGAGCGAAGAGTCGGTTCGTTCCGAAGTCGCCATTATCGTCGGGATCGCTAAAGCAACGCTGGGAGCACATAACCCTGTCGACTGGCAATCTTTGGCGGATAACTATGATCGTATCCGTGATTTGATTGAACAAACGATCCCCGGCTTTGACAATTTTAATCAACGGCTCGATATACCGGGTGGGTTTTACTTGGGGAATAGTGCCAGAGAGCTGAACTGGAAAACCGCTTCGGGAAAAGCGGAGATCTCTGCCAATCGACTGCCGCAGTATATATTGTCGTTTGACCCACAAAGTATGACGGATAAACCCGTCTTTATTCTGCAGACGATGCGCTCACACGATCAGTACAATACGACAGTGTATGGGTATGATGATCGCTATCGGGGGATCTGGGGTGAGCGTCAGGTGATTTTCCTGAATCCGAAAGATATTGAATTACTGGGATTAAAACCCGAAGAGCGAGTTGATATCGAGACGATCTGGACAGATGATGTCCAACGGAAAATTTATAACTTTAAGGTTGTTCCATATCAAATTCCGCAGGGAAATGTGGCTGCGTATTTTCCGGAAGCGAATGCATTGATCCCACTTGATAGTAAAGGGGACTGGAGTGATACACCTACATCGAAAATGGTGGCAGTGATGCTGGTTCCGACGCAGAATCAACCCTTATTAATCCAATAATCGTCATTCGATGAGCCAAGCATGATGATGTGGATTGCTTGAAACTGAACAGGGGCAGATAATATCTGCCCCTGTTGTATTGGGGTCGTGTATTTCAACACCGTTGCTTTAAGCACTATCTAGTTTACTTTAAGAAAAATCCAGTTACTTTAAGCACAATCCGAATGTGGTAATAAAGACTTATCGACATGATACTCGGTCGCATAGTGGCGGAGTTTACAATCATTCCCATCCGGACAGCCACAGCTTAAACAGCGTCGGGCTTCGTTCATTGCAACCTGATCCGTGAAGCCAGTTTCGACTTCTTTAAAGTTATGCTGGCGCTCTGCTAATGTCAGTTCCGGCATTTTGGCTCTCAGAATGTGTTGCATTGCCTGTGCCAGCGCCTGATCTCGTTGTTCCTGAGTATCGCCCTGCACGATTGAACGGAGTTCGTTTTTGAGTTTCTCAATATGTTCAGGCCGGATCAGGTGACTTCTGGTGATGTTTCTTTCCCGGAAGGACTCGGTGTACAGTTTTTCCATATCACCGCCAAGAAAGCAGTCAATACCGTATGCCGCTTTACGGCCATCTGCGACGGCTTCGACAGCGGTTGCCGGGCCTCGGCGAAAATCACCGATTGCAAAAATATTGCGTGAACCGGAGAACATATTGTCTTCATTCACATCAATGGTCTGATACCGGTTGAGTGGCAGTGTGATGTCGTCATCATCAAGAAAACTGACATCCGTTTGTTGTGAAATTGCTGAAATAACGGTGTCGAAGGATTCCGTGATGTATTCACCGGTCGGTTGAGGGCGCCTGCGTCCGGAAGCATCAGGTTCGCCTAAGGCCATTTTTTCCAGTTTGACCTGACAAACCCGGCCATGTTGATCGGCGATATTCTCGGCAGGATTGGTCAGAAAATAAAATTGAACACCTTCATGTTCTGCTTCTTCAATTTCATAATCTTCGGCCGGCATTTCTTCTCGGGAGCGACGGTAAATAATCGTTGCCTGTGCCCCGAGGCGCAAAGCGGTCCGGGCGCAATCAATGGCGGTATTACCACCACCAATGACAGCAACGTTCTGACCGACGGTACACTGTTGTTCGAGCATGTGATCTTTCAGGAAATCCACGCCGAGATAACAGCCATCGAGGTCACTGCCGGGGTAGGCCATACCGCTGGCTTGCGATGCACCGATGGCCAGACAAACAGCATCATAGTCATCGCTCAGTGACGAGAGTAAGAAGTCTTTACCGAGTCGCTGATTGGTTTTGATGGCCATGCCATGACGACACATCAATTCAATTTCTTGGTCAAGAATTGCTTTCGGCAGTCGGTATTCGGGAATACCATAGCGAAGCCATCCGCCGGCTTGGGGCATCGCTTCCAAGATAGTGACATCATAACCTTCATTGGTGAGGAAGTAGCCGCAGCTGAGTCCTCCCGGTCCGGCGCCGACAATCGCTACTTTTTTATGTTTCTCGGCTTTTCTTTCTGGCAGATAAGACTGAAATGCAGCCAGATCATGATCCGCTGCGTGGCGTTTTAGCTGACGGATTGCCAGTGGCTCATCTAATTGTTGACGCTGACATCCGGATTCACAGAAAGCCGGGCAGACCCGGCCAATTGACAGTGGCATGGGCAGTGTTTTCTTGATGACGGCAACAGCTTGCTGATAGTTACCCTGTGCGATGAACGCCAGATATTGCTGAATATCGACATGGGCAGGGCAGGCGGTTTGACAAGGCGGTTCACTACAGATGATATTCGGTTGAGAAAGAATATCCTGAAGGTGTTTTTTTCTGCGTTCTGAGAGGTGATTGGACGTCGTGGTTACCACCATGCCTTCTACTGGCATTTGCTGACAAGCAGGGACAATACCTGTACCGAGAATGTCAACTTCGCAGAGTTTACAGTGTTGATGAATACTGTCAGTCGCGTCGGTATCACAGAGTGAAGGCAGAGGAACACCACAGGTTCTTGTCGCACTGAGTAGTGTTTGATTCGGATCGACTGTATACGTTGATCCATCGATCGTAATATTCACCATGATGATTCTCCATTGTTTCTGATAACCAGTGTTTCTGATTTATCAGAGCTTCTGATATCCAGCTCGTAAACAGTGTGATCGTCCTGATGCACTTCCTATACTTTCAGTGATTCAGTATGACCGAATCATTGAAAGGATGCTCGCATTTTGGTGTATTTTTGAGATGAGTATCGGTGATAATTTTTAATTGAAATGAACGAAATCAAATCTATCGATTCACTGGATAATTCATCAGCATGATAATATCTGTATGAAATTATTCATGAAATAGACAATAACCACACAGTTAGTCTGTTTTTTACGTATGCTATTTCATTTCAAGGGTACGCACAAGTACGAATATGGATGATGATCATGTCGATCAACTGTCAGCCGTGATCATTGAACATCGATCACAGCTAAACGAAGACAGGGTAGCCTCAACGGATAACCAAACTTACCGTTCAGTTAATTCGCGTAGCCGCTCCCGATTGCCCGGAAAGGCATTTTTAATCCCAGAGCGGGTACCTGTAAACCAACCCATGCCGGAAATGTATTGCTGTTCGGCCCGGGGAAGAGGGTGTATTCATCTGCCCACGGGTAAAATTCAATAGCAGCCGTAATTTCAGGGATCAGTTGGCTCGCTTTTTCGCCTTGGATAGACAACACTTTTTCTGGTTTGGCACCATACCAATAGCGATCCGGATGTTTGGTTTGATACTCGGTTAGAACCGAGCGTCCTTGTTTGAGTCGCCAACCGATGACCTCGTAAACCGTATATTCAGGTGCATTTTCCGGTTTCAGAGCAATCCAAGTATGTACAGCAAACCAGCCGCGCCAGCCGAACGCATCGGCAGAATACACTTCAATCACTGCATCTTTCTCTTGCTCCGGCTCTGGGGCGATGCCTGCGGGTTCACGACTTGCGGTACGCCAGTCCCCACCACTGCAACTCAACGTTCCGATCATCACAAACACAATTAAAAGAGACCTAAACATGGCTGAACTTTCCTTATGCCGTATATGATTGATTTATACGCTACTATAGACAATTCAGAAGCAAAAGACATACCTAGTCTCTCTTACGGGCAAAATGATATGGATTAAAAGGATGCTGACTCGCTCGAAAAGCTTGAAAGGACAGACACTTGGAAAGAAGCACTAAAGGGACAGACGACTCAGGAGGGAAGGGGACAGGCAAAGAAAGTTCTGACCAAGAAGGTTAGAGATGACAAATTGAAAGGACAGACACTTGAAGGGAAGCGTTACAGGGACAGGCAATGGAGGAGAGAGGAAATGGAACAATAGAAGCGGACGCTTTAGCGCCCGCTTGGCAGGTCAGCCCTGATGACGAATCAGGTAATCAAATGCCCCCAGACTGGCTTTCGCCCCTTCGCCCATCGCGATAATGATCTGTTTATAAGGGACAGTCGTCGCATCTCCGGCAGCAAAAACACCTGACATACTGGTATCGCCCCGGCTACCGACTTCAATCTCACCTCTTGGTGACAGTGTCACATCTGAATCTTTTAGCCATTCGGTATTGGGTACCAAACCAATCTGTACAAAAATACCGGACAACAACAGGGTATGGATCTCATCAGTATGACGATCTTTATATTTAAGACCGGTCACCCGTTTCCCATCACCGATCACTTCGGTTGTCTGTGCCATCGTGATGATATCGATGTTCGGCAGGGAGTTTGCTTTATCAATCAGCACTTGATCTGCTCGAAGTACATCGGCAAATTCAAGGACCGTAACGTGTTCGACAATCCCGGCTAAATCAATTGCGGCTTCAATACCGGAGTTGCCGCCACCGATAACGGCTGTTTTCTTGCCTTTAAACAGTGGGCCATCACAGTGAGGGCAATAAGCCACCCCTTTATTGCGGTATTCATGTTCACCGGGAACATTCATTTCTCTCCAGCGTGCGCCCGGGCTGAGAATGACACTTTTACTCTTGAGTGTTGCACCGCTTTCAAGGTTGACGTGAATATATCCATCTTCGGTATAAGCAGCACCCATCAGCCGATCGGCTTGCTGATCCGTGATGAGATCCACATCATACTCTTTGAGATGTTCACCCAAATCGGCTGCCAGTTTCGGGCCTTCCGTTCTTTTGACAGAAATAAAGTTTTCAATTGCCATGGTGTCCATCACCTGACCACCGAGACGCTTCGCAACGATACCGGTTCGGATGCCTTTACGAGCGGCATAAACAGCCGCAGCACCACCGGCAGGTCCGCCACCGACGACCAATACATCGTATGGGTCTTTTTCGTTAATACTGGCTGCTGCTCTTTCTGCTGCACCATCATCAATTTTGGTTAAGATTTCTGCCAGTGACATCCGACCTTGGCCAAATAACTCACCATTTACGAAAACGCTTGGCACCGCCAGAATATCGCGTTGTTTGACTTCATCTTGGAACAGGGCGCCATCAATCATGGTGACACGAATGTCTGGGTTGATTGCTGCCATCATGTTGAAAGCTTGAACCACATCAGGACAGTTCTGGCACGAAAGCGAAATAAAGATTTCCACGTCCAGTTTTTTATGCAGACTGGCAATCTGTGTGATGGTTTCGTCTTCAAGTTTCATCGGATGACCACCCGAGTGGAGCAGCGCTAATACCAATGAAGTAAATTCGTGTCCCATCGGCACACCGGCAAAACGCAATTGTGTACCTTTCTCCGGGTTAGTGACCGCCATGACGGGTTTACGTTCACTGGCCGCGTTATCATGCACTACCGAGACACGATCGCTTAATGTTTCGATCTCTTCAGCCAGTGAAAGAATTTCTTGAGATGCTTTACTTTCATCTAGACTGACCACTAAGCGGACATCTTCTTTTAAGTTTGTGAGATATTGTTTTAATTGTTGTTTGATCGCTTGGTCTAGCATGTTTCGATTACACCTTGTCTTTAGATAGATAAATAAAGAGAGTGACCACTCTAGATAATGAGAAATAAGGGGAGAGTAAGCCGGATGCGTTGGTCGTATGGTACATCCAGCCCACTCTCAAGTTAAAAATTCAAATTAGAAAATGGTTAGATCTTGCCGACAAGATCCAGTGAAGGAGCCAGAGTTTCTTCACCTTCTTTCCATTTTGCCGGGCAAACTTCGCCTGGGTGTGCTGCAACATATTGTGCTGCTTTTACTTTTCTCAGCAGGTCTTCAGCGTCACGGCCAATCCCTTCAGCCGTAATTTCCATTGCCTGAATGACACCTTCAGGATCGATGAGGAATGTTGCACGGTCTGCAAGGCCCTGACCTTCACGCATGACACCGAAGTTATTAGTGATGTTACCGGTTTGGTCACCAAGCATGTAATACTGAATTTTGCCAATTGTGTCAGAGCTGTCATGCCACGCTTTGTGCGTGAAGTGTGTGTCAGTTGAGACGGAGAATACTTCAACGCCACGCTCTTGAAGCTCAGCATAATGATCGGCAAGATCACCTAATTCTGTTGGGCAAACAAATGTGAAATCAGCAGGATAGAAGAAAAATACTGCCCATTTGCCCTCGACACTTTTTTCTGTGACTTCAACAAATTCACCGTTTTTATAAGCGGTTGCACTAAATGGTTTGATTTTTGTGTTGATCATGATTTTTTTACTTTCCTTTCAGTTGGTTAGCTTTGCAATATCTTGCCTTCGAGATGTATATTCGCACTGCCGCACCACAAAATAAAATCACTTGTAGCTATTCATTTGATAGGAAAAATCTATTTCATCGAAACCAAGATAGTTGTCGGCTATCACATCCGTGATTGAACACTATGGTCGACAGGGGGAGCGCTTGTATGACGATAAAAGTCTAATCAACACCACAGAAAATACTTTCTTGACAATGATAAGTCGCGACCTGACTGAATGGTGTCGTATACGAACATCTGTTGTGAATTCACGCTCGTTAACGTGGCAATCGCAGTACACTAATAATTCGCTTAAGGAGAACAGAATGTGCAATTCCAGTAATCACGGTGTTGTATATAAAGGACCGGGACAAGTCGCAGTTGAATCGATCGCTTTTCCGGAGTTGGCTCTGGGAAAAAGAAAGTGTAATCACGGCGTCATTCTGAAGGTTCTGACCACCAATATTTGTGGGAGTGACCAGCACATGGTCCGTGGACGGACAACCGCCCCGGCAGGCCTTGTTCTGGGTCATGAGATTACCGGTGTGATCCTTGAAAAAGGAGACGACGTTGAATTCCTGAATGTGGGTGATATCGTTTCCGTTCCTTTCAACATTGCTTGTGGACGCTGTCGCAACTGTAAATCCGGCATGACTGGTATCTGTCTGAATGTTAACCCGGCACGTCCCGGCGCTGCTTATGGTTATGTCGATATGGGAGGCTGGGTTGGAGGCCAGTCAGAGTATGTGATGGTGCCGTATGCTGACTTCAATCTGCTGAAATTCCCGGATGCAGATCAGGCCATGGAGAAAATCCGTGATCTGACATTGCTCTCTGATATCTTCCCGACTGGTTTCCACGGCTGTGTGACTGCTGGTGTCGGTCCCGGTTCAACGGTGTATGTGGCCGGTGCGGGTCCGGTTGGTCTCGCTGCGGCAGTGTCGGCCCAATTGCTCGGTGCTGCGTGTGTGATCGTCGGTGACATGATCGAAGAACGTCTTGAACAGGCACGGAGCTTTGGCTGTGAAACGATCGACCTGCGTGAAGACGGCGATATGGAAGACAAACTGGAAGTGATTCTCGGCGAACGGGAAGTGGACTGCTTTGTTGACTGTGTCGGTTTTGAAGCGCATGGCTGTGGTTGTGGCGGACACCATAAAGAAGCGCCCGCGGCAGTATTAAACTCAGCGATGCAAATCACCCGAGCCGGTGGCCAAATTGGTATTCCGGGACTCTACGTGACAGATGATCCGGGCGCACAGGATGAAGCGGCAAGAGTCGGTGCGTTGAGTATGCGTTTTGGCCTCGGTTGGGCGAAGTCCCATTCATTCCATACCGGTCAGTGTCCGGTGATGAAATATCATCGTTCTCTGATGCAGGCGATTTTATTTGATAAAGTCAATATTGCGAAAGCAGTGAACGTTCAACTGATTACGTTGGATCAAGCACCGCAAGGCTATGCTGATTTCGATGGTGGTGCCGCGAAAAAATTCGTTATCGATCCACACGGTAGCGTTGCCGCATAGATTCATCGTTCAAATATTTGGTACTGATAAGAAACGCGCCGGGTACAAATACCCGGCGCGTTTTTTTGTGCGCTTTTTATGGTGGTACTTGAAGCGGTGAAGGTGTGAAGTGTGGGTGTGAAGTGTGTGTCCTTGTATTGTTACTTCATTATTAAATTCCCCATTTTTAGGGGATAAATTTAATTGATGGGAATGTTATTTACGATCACAAAATGAATATAATGGTATTGTATTGGTATTATTATGTGTCATACCATCTTTGTGTACCCTACAGTACTAAGGATAAAAAATGAAAACGACGAATATCAAACTCTCATTCATGATGTTCATTGAATGGTTTATATGGGGCGCTTGGTTCGTTCCTTTATGGCAAATCTTAAACACACATGGTTTTTCACCAACGGAGATTGCTTGGTCATATGCTTGTACTGCAATTGCCGCGATCTTGTCACCGATTCTGGTCGGCTCGATTACCGACCGTTTTTTTCCGGCCCAAAAGGTTCTGTCGGTGATGCTGCTTGCCGGGGCAGTATTAATGTATCTTGCGGCACAACAAACCGAGTTCGCCACTTTCTTTCCGCTTTTACTTGGTTACTCGCTCACCTACATGCCGACAATTGCGCTGACGAATAGTATTGCGTTTTCCAACGTTGCTGATGTTGAGCGTGATTTCCCGCGGATTCGGGTCATGGGAACAATTGGTTGGATAGCTTCCGGGATCGCAATTGGCTTCCTGCCGGGCTGGTTAGGTTATGGTGATATTTCTTCCAGTAATATCCCGCTCATTATTACGGCATTGAGCTCTGCTGCCTTGGGGGTATTTGCCCTAATGCTGCCAAACACGCCGCCAAAGAGTACAGGCAAGTTAGACTTGAAAGTGATGCTCGGTTTAGATGCAATGGTGTTACTGAAAGACAAAAACTTCTTAGCATTCTTTATCTGCTCATTCATGTTCAGTATGCCGCTTGCTTTCTATTACATCTTTGCGAATGGCTTCCTGACAGAAGTGGGGATGAGTCATGCAACCGGTTGGATGACGCTTGGCCAGTTTTCCGAAATTTTCTTCATGCTGGCACTTCCTTTCTTTATTAAACGCTTTGGTATTAAAAAGGTATTATTACTTGGTCTGTTCACTGCGGCGATCCGTTATGGATTCTTCGCTTATGGAAGTGCGGAGTCTTGGTACCTGTACTCGCTGTTGTTCTTAGGCATTCTATTGCATGGCGTCAGTTACGATTTCTACTTCGTTACGGCTTACATCTATGTGGACCAAAAAGCACCGGCACATATGCGAACCGCCGCTCAAGGGCTGATAACCCTCGGATGTCAGGGGATTGGTAGCTTGTTGGGCTATCGGCTTGGCGGTGTCCTCATGGAGAAAATGTTTGCTTATGACACGCCACAGCACGGTTTGACATTTGACTGGGCAGGGATGTGGAGTTTTGGTGGGATCATGATCGCCGTCATCCTCGCGCTCTTTATATTCTTTTTCCGTGAACCGGACGGAAAGATCAAACCGATTCCTCTTGCATCTCAGCAAGAAAACGTGGACGAACAGAAAAAAGCACAAGCTTAATTCCAACCCTGCTCAGTAAGGTAAACCTGACTGAGCAGGCAATTTAATCTAATTTTTGGTAAGTAAAATGACAATCACAAAACAAGACAGAATCCTCGGCACTTTTTATGGTCAAGCACTTGGTGACTCAATGGGGATGCCTTCAGAGTTATGGCCCCGTCATCGAGTGAAAGCGCATTTTGGTTGGATCGACCGCTTTTTGGATGGTCCACAAGAAAATAATGCAGCGTGCTACTTTACTGCCTGCCAGTTTACGGATGATACATCAATGGCTTTGGCACTAGCCGATGCCATTATCGCGTGTGATGGCAACATCGTTCCTGAAGTGATTGCCCGCAATGTTTTAAACTGGGCTGAGGGATTTGATGCATTTAACAAGAACATATTCGGTCCAAGCTCTAAAGCTGCGATGCGTGCCATTAAAGACGGAACACCAATCGACGCGCTTGAAAATAATGGCGTGACCAATGGTGCGGCTATGCGTGTGTCCCCGATGGGATGCCTGTTACCTGCGACAAACCTGGATCGTTTTATCGAACAAGTCGCGCTTGCTTCTAGTCCGACCCACAAATCTGATGTCGCTATTGCAGGGGCTGTCGTGGTTGCATGGGCGGTTTCAAAAGCGATTGATGGTCACTGCTGGTCTGCAATCAAAGATCAACTGCCAGCCATTGCACTGGCTGCGCAAACAAAACATATCACAACGTTCAGTGCATCGATGGCATCTCGTGTCGAACTGGCATTGAGTGCAGCGGGTGAATCTGGTGGTATTGAAACGCGCATGGACAAAATCTACAACTTAATCGGTGCCGGTGTCAGTACAATTGAGTCTGTCCCCGCAGCGGTTGCCATGGTTGAAATAGCTGAAACCGACCCGAACCGTTGTGCGATTTTATGTGCCAACCTTGGAGGTGATACCGATACGATTGGTGCCATGGCAACTGCAATCTGTGGTGCTCTGAACGGTGTGCAAGGCATCGATGCCTCTTTAAAGCAGCAACTGGATCAGAAAAACCAACTCGATTTTGATCAATACGCACGTCAATTCCTTTCTCTGAGAGCAATAAAGGAGCAGGATGATGCCTCATAACGCATTAATACAATTGGTTCCGACCCTTAGCAACCAACGTCAGCTATGTCTGCTGGGAGCTGCGGTGATCGACATTGTGACCGAAACGCCAAGCTTACCGAAGCGTGGTGAAGACATTGAAATTCAGGAAAAAGGGATTCATGTCGGTGGATGTGCGCTCAATATCGCGATTGCGATCCAAAGGCTCGGACTCCAATCGGTGAATGCTTTGCCTATCGGTCATGGTCAGTGGGCGGATCTGATTCGTCACGCGATGGCAGACAAAGGGTTGAGCAGCTGCTTTGAAGATCATAGTGGCGATAATGGATGGTGCCTTGCCCTTGTTGAGCCGGATGGGGAGCGGACTTTTCTTTCTGTCTGTGGTGTCGAGAACAACTGGCATCGCGACAACCTGAATCAACTGGCACTCGATAAAGATGCGATCATTTATTTATCTGGTTATCAGTTGGCGTCTGCATCGGGTGAAGAAATCATTACTTGGTTGGAAACTTTACCGGATACCCATCTGCTGTTTATCGACTTCGGACCAAGAATCGCGGATATTCATGCGATACTTCTGGAGCGTCTGTTGGCACTCAAACCGATCATTTCATTAAACCGACAAGAAGCACAACAACTGGGGATGCAAGATAGTCGGCAGTTTGTTGAACAATGGTTTTCGCGCTACGGTTGTCCGCTGATCTTGCGTATTGACAGCGATGGTGCATTCTTCAATAACGGTGAATCGTGCGGCACTGTTGAACCATTTCCGGCCAAAGTTGTTGATACCATTGGTGCCGGTGACTCTCATGCTGGTGGTGTTTTGGCTGGATTAAGTTCAGGCTGGGATCTTGCAGATGCTGTTTTGTTGGGAAATGCCGTAGCATCTTATGTGGTCAGTCATGAAGGGGGAGATTGCGCTCCAAGTGTCGAGCAAATTGTAAACTATTTACGTGCGTGATTCATTGATGGTACCTGATTGATTGTGTTTGATTCGAGAGGTGAAGTGCAAACTGAAAACTTCAAAACGGAATTAATGAAACCAAAACTGAGAGCTAGATCACCTCAAATTGAGCGCTTCATCTTACTCTTCATGTACCCATTGATAATATCAGTTATACTGGCTGCATTACTGATAGAAATTAGAGCCTTATGACAACATACCAGTCTCTTATCGAACTTATCCATGCACGTATTGAGCAGCAGGATAAATCGCCGCTCTATCTCAAGATTGCTGAGTCTGTTAAACATGCGATGCAACAGCATATCCTGAAAGGTGGTGATTTTATCCCAACTGAGCGAGAGTTTGGTGAATTACTTGGGGTCTCAAGAATTACGGTAAGAAAAGCATTCGATTTACTGGATAAGGACGGGGTGATTGTACGTTCTCGTGGTTTGGGAACCATGATCAGTGAAACGGTTGAATACTCAGGGAAGACGGCAACCAGTTTTTCACAGCAAGTCGTGTTGACCGGAAAAAAACCTGACACCTTGTGGATTAAAAAAGATACCGTGTCTTGCTCAGCCGACATTGCGAAAACACTCGACATCAAGCAAGGTGAACAAGTGTTTCTGCTAAAGCGAGTGCGTTATATTGATGAACAAGCTGTCTCTATCGAAGAGTCTTATGTTCCATCAGCGTTGATCCATGACCCCGATGAAATTCAGTTGTCGCTCTACGACTATTTTCAAAGTCAGAATATTACACCTTCCCGCACTCAAAGCCGGGTGTCAGCTAAAATGCCAACCGAAGAATCACTTGAGAAGCTCAATATCGATGAACAGACTCCTGTTCTTTTGATTGAGCAAACGGCATTCGATAATACTGGCCGACCCATTGAGTACAGTATTAACCATTGTCGTGGCGATTTGTATGTGTTTGTCAGCGAATAGTGGTTGTTCGTTGCTTCATTCTGATAGTCAATAGCCAGCAATATATTGCTGGCTATTGAGGTTAAATGATGGTGCATCTACTAAGCTGTAGCGAACTGATAAGTACGATATCCACCGATCAAGTTACGTGCTTTGAAGCCATTATTCACAAGCTGACGATAAGCGACATTACCGCGTAACCCGACTTGACAGTAAATAATGATCTCTTTGTCTTTCGGTAACTCATGCATACGCTGGCGGAGTTGATCGACCGGAATATTAACGCCCCCTGGCAGATAACCGTTTTGTAACTCGCTGGGATTACGGATATCGAGTAACAACTGGTCGGCAGTCAGGTGATCAATTTCGTCAAAATGAATTGCTACAGCATCACCTTTCATCAGGTTACTTGCGACAAATGCGGCTTGGTTAATCACGTCTTTCGCACTACCGTAAGGTGGCGCGTAAGTCAGCTCAAGGTGTTGTAGCTGCTCGACCGTCATTCCTGCACGCTGCGCCACAGCCATGACGTCGATGCGTTTATCAATGCCATCTTTACCCACTGCTTGTGCACCGAAAATCTTGCCTGATTTTGGATCGAACAGCATTTTGAACGACACCACTTCGGCACCCGGATAGTAACTCGCGTGACTCGCTGTGTGGACATACACTTTTTCGTACTCGGTCCCATCACGTTTGAGCTGTTTCTCATTCTTACCCGTTGAGGCCACCGCTAAATCGAAGATCTTACAAATCGCAGTGCCTTGAGTGCCCTGATACGTTTCGTGACGACCAAGCATATTGTCTGCCGCCATCCGGCCCTGACGGTTTGCTGGGCCCGCTAAAGGAACCAGTGTTGGTTTGCCGGTGACGAAGTCTTTCTCTTCGATAGCATCACCCACGGCGTAAATCGATGGATCGCTCGTTTGCATGTATTCATTGGTGTAAATGCCGCCAAGCTCACCAATTTGCAGACCTGCCTCCGCAGCCAGCTTGGTTTCAGGGCGGACGCCAATGGCCATGATCAGAATATCGGTGGTCAGAGTATCGCCATTGCTGAGTGTCAGATCGAGTTCACCATTCACGTGCTGGTGTTCTATCTGACCTGAGTCCATGCTTGCCAGTGAAGTGGTTGGTTTGAATTCGACTGATTGCAGCGCTGTGGACAGGCGTAAATCAATGCCTTTTGCTTTGATCTCTGCGTGTACAAAACCTGCCATTTCTCGATCGACTGGTGTCATCACTTGGTCTGCCATTTCCAGCAATGTGGTTTGAATACCAAGCTGGTGAAAAGCTTCCATCATTTCCAAACCGATAAAACCGCCACCCACAACCGTGGCATGGTCAACTTGGTTGGTATTGATGGTTTGGATAATTTTATCCATATCCGGAATGTTGCGCAGCGAGTGCGTTAATGGATTGTCTAGGCCCGGAATAGGCGGAACAACCGGCCCTGCACCCGGACTTAAAAGCAGACAGTCGTAGCTTTCAGTGTACTCGCTTTGATCTAAAAGGTTACGAACCGTGATCGTTTTCTCTGCGCGGTTGATGCGGAGTACTTCATTCATGACGCGAACATCTACGTTAAAACGCGCCAGAAAACTTTCCGGTGTTTGCAGTAGCAGATGACCGCGCTCTTTGATGTCTCCACCGATGTGGTAGGGCAATCCGCAATTAGCAAATGAAACGAAGGGACCGCGTTCAAGCATTATAATTTCAGCATCTTCACTAAGACGGCGTGCGCGAGCTGCTGCTGATGCACCGCCCGCAACACCGCCAATAATTACGATTTTTGTCATAAAGTAATAAGCCTTTTCACGTTTGAGACTGATGTTACGCTTTCAATCCGAGCTTTTTGAGAATAAATACTGCCGGACAAATACCAGTCAATGCACTTTGAATCAGGTTGAGCCCGATAAAGACGGTCAACCAGACAAAGTAGGGGTGGACGAAATAAGTCAAAATAACGGAAAGCAGTATCATGCTGCCAGCGATGACTCGGACGCCATTTTCAATGGTCATGACATACTCCTTTTGATGAATTCTCTGTGACTATAGATCCAATTATTAGAGAAGTCTAATTTATTATTAACTAATATTTGCTTTTCTAAATAAGTTTTGCCTAATATAAAAGCATTGAGATCTTTTTCCGTGGAGTGCTCATGCAAGTCAACTATGAACCAAACCAAGCGACTGAGGTTGAACGACTCAAAGTTCATGCCCAGAGTGCGGCTGATTTTTTGAAAATGATGGCACACCCTGAGCGATTGATGGTGTTGTGTCAATTGATACAGGGAGAGGTCGGTGTCGGACAACTTCAACAGAACTCGACTTTGAGTCAGTCGGCACTTTCTCAGCATCTGACGGTGTTGCGTAAACATCATTTGGTTGAGTGCCGCAAGTCCTCACAACAGGTGTTTTATTCACTGGCCGATAGTCGGGCTGCACAAATCATTGTCAATTTGCAGATGCTGTTTTGTGAAGAACCAAAATAGCTGAGTGAGAAATTATGAGTGTGCTGGTGGCTTGCCATTTTGTGACATCCCATTCTGTGAATTTCCCATTGAGTGAAAACAACATTGAGTGAAAACAAATAGTGAAACAAACGGTTTTGTATTTATGCAATGGGTGATTGATACAGTGGACTTCAATCAGGCATATCATCAATGAAAATGAAAACAACAAGAGGTTCGCCAAAGGAGGGGAATCTGATGAAACAGCATATACGGCAATTAGCCTTGGGGCTGGTGGTCTTAGCAGGACAGACGGTTTTAGCAGGGCAGACAGCCTTGGCGGGACAGACGGTTTTAGCGGCGCAGGCAGGAGAATCGTTAGTGGCGCAGGCAGGAGAATCGTTAGCGGGACAGACACAGGAACACCAAGAGGGACAGACACTTGTCATCAAGCGTGAAACGATACCGGAGCAAGTCACATTCGATGGGATTGTTCAGCCGGTCAATCAAGGGACAGTCGCGGCTCAAACTTCCGGGCGAGTCGTTGGCATGTACGTGGATGTGAATGATGTCGTACAGCAAGGCGATGTGTTACTCGAAATCAGCGCGACACAACAAACGGCGTCTTACGATGCCGCAATTGCACAATTGAATCAGGCGGTTGCTCAGAATAAAGAAGCGCAGACACAGGTGAAACGCTTTCGACAATTGATCTCACGAGGCGCTGTTTCTCAAGGACAACTGGATAGTGCTGAAGCACGTGCCCGAACTACGGCTGCGGCAGTTCAGGCGGCCAAGGCTGCAACGGTGAAAGCGAAAGATGCATTAGGCTATACCAGTATTAAAGCGCCTTATTCTGGCATTGTGACCCAGCGTCATGTTGAGTTGGGAGAAACCGTTTCGCCCGGTATGCCATTATTGAGTGGCTATGGGATGTCGCCGCTGCGGGTCGAATTTCAAATGCCACAACGATATCGTGCTTTGGTGACACAGGCGCAACAATTTTCGATTGAATTGCCGGATGGAGACGTTCTACAACCAAGCCAATATACGTTATTCCGTTATGCAGATCCGCACTCTCATACGTTTACGATGCGCTTGAGATTACCGGAGACAAGTGATGCTGAACTTGCTCCGGGGATGTGGGTGAAAGCCTCATTCCATACCGGGGACAGACAAGTTGTGCTGGTGCCGAAAAGTGCGGTGATCAGACGAGGAGAGCTCAGTGCGGTGTTTCGCGTGCAGGATGAAGGAAAAACACAGCGACTGAATCCGGTCCGGCTCGGACAGGATTATGGTGACTCGGTTGAAATTTTATCCGGACTGGAAATCGGGGATCAGATTGTGACCCATGTTTTTCCAATCGATGCACAGTAGGAGGGGCGCATAATGGAAAAAAAACTGGGCATCTCCGGGCGTATTGCTGCCTTGTTCCAACACTCGGCAATTACCCCGCTGTTAGCATTGGTTGGTTTACTCATGGGGGTGTTTGCCGTGCTGGTGACACCGAAAGAGGAAGAGCCACAAATCGATGTCACCTTTGCCGACATTTATATCCCTTTTCCCGGTGCTTCTCCGGCTGAAGTGGAACATTTAGTTACCAACCCGGCAGAGCAAATTGTCTCGGAAATTCAGGGAATTGATAATATCTATTCTTTTTCACGGCCGGATGGGGCACTGATTGTCGCGATTTTCAAAGTGGGTGTCTCGCGCAATGATGCGGTAGTGAGAACCTATAATAAACTGTACTCGAATAAAGACTGGATGCCGAGCGGTGTTGGTGTCGGAGAGCCGGTGATCAAACCGCGCGGTATTGAAGATGTGCCGATCGTCAGCCTCACTCTGAGTAATCCTGACGGTCAGATGACGCAACAGCAATTGACAGAAGTGGCACATGGCCTCGAAACAACACTGAAGACCATTGACGGGACACGGGATATTTATACCGTCGGGGGACATGACATGATTGTTGATGTCCGGCTCGATCCGGTACGGATGAATAGTTTTGGTATCACCATTGATCAACTGAATCAGGTATTTCAGTCTGCAAACGTCCATTCGCCGCAGTTGATCGTCACGGATCATAATCAAGCCATTCCGGTTCGAATCGGGCAATTTCTTCACCGCGTGTCAGATGTTAGGCAACTCTTGGTTGGTATGCATGATCAGGCCCCTGTCTACCTCAGTGATATTGCAACCGTGACTTTAGGTGCCAATACGCCGACTCAGCATGTTTGGACCAGTGATAAATCCAACTTAGTTCCCGCAGTCACAATCGCCATTGCTAAAAAGGCCGGCGAAAATGCGGTGACGGTTGCTCAGGATGTTGAAGCACGACTACAGGGGCTTGAGAACGAGTTGATCCCCGCGAATGTGAAAGTCGATGTGACGCGCAACTATGGCAATACGGCAGCGGAGAAAAGCCACACTTTGATCGGTAAACTAATGTTTGCGACCGGTGCGGTGGTTATTCTTGTATTGATTACGATGGGATGGCGAGAAGCCATCGTGGTTGGTATCGCGGTCATGATTACCTTAATGATGACGCTATTTGCTTCATGGGCCTGGGGTTTTACCATTAACCGTGTCTCTCTGTTTGCCTTGATCTTTTCCATCGGTATTTTGGTGGATGATGCGATTGTGGTTGTGGAAAACATTCACCGGCATATGTCATTAAAAGGTCGGCAATTTTCGCTGCCCCATGCCGTCGATGAGGTCGGAGGGCCGACGATTTTAGCGACCTTTACCGTGATCGCTGCGCTATTACCGATGGCGTTTGTGACCGGATTAATGGGGCCGTACATGAGCCCGATTCCGATCAATGCATCGATGGGGATGTTTATCTCGTTGGCCGTCGCTTTTGTTCTAACACCTTGGTTAGCGGTGAAATTATTGCGTGATCGGCCGCATCATCCGTCACAAGAGTCAAAAGAACCGAATCAGGCGATTGTACATCGAATCATGGCACCATTTGTCTTATCACACCATCAGCGACGTAATCGTTGGTTGCTCGGTTGCGGTATTGTGGTGCTAATTATCGGATCGCTGTTGCTACCTGTTTTTCAGGCTGTCGTCCTGAAAATGTTGCCGTTTGATAATAAATCTGAATTTCAGGTGATACTGGATATGCCGGATAATACGTCATTAGAACGCACACAGCGGGTGTTGTTTGAGATGGCGACTGTACTTGATCAGTCACCTGAAGTGCATGACTACCAAATTTATGCCGGTACGGCCGCCCCAATGAACTTTAATGGCTTGGTCCGGCATTATTTTACCCGCTCTAGTCCTTATCAGGGGGACATTCAGGTGAATTTACTGCCGAAGGGCGACCGGGATAAAGACAGTCATCAGATTGCCGGTGAAATCCGGCCAAAATTAGTGGCGGTTGCCAGCACATTTGGCGGAAAAGTGAAAGTGGTCGAAGTACCGCCGGGACCACCGGTCTGGTCTCCGATTCTCGCTGAAGTTTATGGGCCGACGGCAGCGGTACGTTCACAAGCTGCGAGACAGATCCGTCACTTATTCCAAACCAGCGCCGATATCGTCGATGTCGATATTTATCTGCCAGAACCGCATCAACAGTGGCAGGTGACGATTGATCGTCATAAAGCTGCGCTTGTTCAGGTTCCTTACGCATCGATTGTGCAAGCGCTGACGACCGCCATTGGGGGGCAGCCTGTCAGTTATTTGCATACCGATTATAGTAAGTATCCGGTTCCGATTCAGCTTCAGGCAACTGAAGGTGATAAGGCGAATCTGTCTCAACTGCTTGAGATGCGAGTCACCAGCCAAAATGGGATTGCGTATCCGCTGTCTGATTTGGTTCGGGTACGTCAGGTTGCGTCGAAAGATTATATTATGCATAAGAATCTGATCCCGATGGTGATGGTGGTCGGTGATATGTCCGGCAGTACGGACAGCCCGCTCTATGGAATGTTTGAGATAGCCAGCCGGATGAAAACGCTGCCGTTTCCGGTTGAGCAGAACTACATTCATCAACCATCAGGCCTTAGTCAGGTTTCGGTTTTGTGGGATGGTGAATGGAAAATTACCTACGAAACGTTTCGGGATATGGGGATTGCCTATGCTGTTGGTATGATCTTGATCTATCTATTGGTTGTGGCTCATTTTAAATCTTATCTGACACCACTGATTATTATGTCACCAATTCCACTGACGATGATTGGTGTGATGCCGGGACATGCGCTCTTACATGCTCAATTCACGGCGACCTCCATGATCGGCATGATTGCGTTAGCCGGGATCATTGTACGTAACTCTATCTTGCTGGTGGATTTTATTCGCCAGGAGCATGAGCAGGGGATGGCTTTCTCTGAAGCCGTGATCGATTCTGTCAGAGTGCGGGCAAAACCAATTCTGTTGACTGCGTTGGCAGCCATGATTGGCTCATTATTTATTCTGGATGATCCAATCTTTAATGGGCTGGCGATTAGTTTGATTTTCGGGGTGTTTGTGTCCACGTTACTGACATTAATCGTGATTCCAGTGCTGTATTTTGCGGTGATGAAAAACCGTTTTGCGTAAAAAATCTACCTTGATGGCGAAAAAAATTTTGTTTTCAGGGATGTTCTTTCATAAATGAGATCTGCTGATAATAATCGTGTTTATCTTATCCATTCACTGAGCTTTATTGATCTTGATCAATACATGTGTATGGGGCTTTTCGTTTAATGCGCTACAATATGTAGTGTTCATGTACCGATATGAAACCCTATATCATGTGTTTCACCCAAAGTGAGCGATGATGGGTAAGGAGATAAAGTGAAACCGATTGTGATCAAACGCGATGGCTCAAGAGCGGCGTTTCATCGAGACAGAATTCAGGCTGCGGTTGAAGCTGCAGCCGAACATGCTGATCAAGAACTGGCCATCTATGCACTAAATGTTGCGCTGGCTGTAGAATTGAAACTCAAGGATTACAAAGAAGTTCATATTGCAGAAATTCAAATGCTGGTCGAGAACGAGCTGATGCAGGGCCCCTATAAATCATTGGCTCGTTCTTACATCGAATATCGTCATGATCGTGATATTGCCCGAGAGAGACAAAGTGCGCTGACACGGGAAATCGAAGGCTTGATCAATGAAAGCAATGCAGACTTGTTGAATGAAAATGCCAATAAAGATGGCAAAGTGATTCCGACGCAACGTGACCTGCTGGCTGGGATTGTCGCGAAGCACTATGCCAAGACGCGTATCCTTCCCCGTGATATTGTTCAGGCACATGAGGCCGGTGATATTCACTATCATGATCTGGACTATGCTCCTTTCTTTCCGATGTTCAACTGCATGTTGATTGATTTGAAAGGCATGTTGACGCACGGCTTCAAAATGGGCAATGCAGAGATCGATACACCAAAATCGATCTCGACAGCAACAGCTGTGACTGCCCAGATTATTGCTCAAGTTGCCAGCCATATTTATGGTGGGACGACCATAAATCGCATTGATGAAATTTTGGAACCTTATGTTCTGGCAAGCTATCACAAGCACCTTGATATTGCCCACGAATGGGATATTCACGATCCCGAAGCGTTTGCGGTCGCGCGAACTGAAAAAGAGTGTTATGACGCATTTCAATCGCTGGAATATGAGGTAAACACGCTGCACACAGCCAATGGACAGACACCTTTTGTAACGTTCGGTTTTGGTCTGGGTACCAGTTGGGCTTCGCGGCTGATTCAAATTTCTATTTTGAAAAACCGGATTGCCGGTTTAGGCAAAAATCATAAAACCGCTGTATTTCCAAAACTTGTTTTTGCGATTAAAGATGGCTTGAACCATCAAGCGGGTGATCCGAATTATGATGTTAAGCAACTGGCGCTCGATTGCGCGACCAAGCGGATGTATCCGGATATTCTTAATTATGACCGAGTGGTTGAAGTCACCGGTTCCTTTAAAACCCCGATGGGTTGCCGGAGTTTCCTGAGTGCCTATGAAGAGCATGGCGAACTCATACATGACGGTCGAAATAACCTTGGCGTCGTGAGTCTGAACCTGCCACGGATTGCGTTGCAGGCCAAAGGCGATTTGACGCGTTTCTACCAAATTCTTGATGAACGCTTGTTGCTGGCACGCCGGGCGCTGGAAACCCGCATTAGCCGTTTGGAAAAAGTTCGCGCACGGGTTGCTCCGATTTTGTATATGGAAGGTGCTTGTGGTGTCAGACTGGAAGCGGATGAGCCGATTGCACATATCTTTAAAAACGGACGGGCATCGATCTCACTGGGTTATATTGGCGTTCATGAAACGATCAATGCGCTGTTTGGTGATCAACACCATGTTTATGATCACCAACAACTTCGGGATGAAGCGGTAAAAATTATTGGTTATCTCAAAGCGGCCACCAATCGCTGGGCGGAAGAAACGGGGTATGGGTTCAGCCTGTACGGTACACCGAGTGAAAACTTGTGTAACCGTTTCTGTCGTATCGATGCCAAAGAGTTTGGTGTGTTCGACGGTGTGACGGATAAGGGTTATTACACCAATAGTTTCCATCTGGATGTTGAGAAACAGGTCAATCCATACGACAAGATAGACTTTGAGATGCCGTATCCGGCAATTTCAAGTGGTGGTTTTATCTGTTACGGCGAGTTCCCGAATATGCAGCGTAATGTTGAAGCGTTGGAAAACGTTTGGGATTACAGCTATAGTCGCGTGCCTTACTACGGCACCAATACCCCGATCGATGAATGTTATGAGTGTGGTTATACCGGAGAGTTTTCCTGTACCAGTAAAGGATTTGTTTGTCCGAAATGTGGTAACCATGACCCAGCCAAAGTATCCGTCATTCGCCGGGTATGTGGCTATTTAGGCAGTCCTGATGCTCGTCCGTTCAATTTCGGTAAGCAAGAAGAAGTCAAACGACGCGTGAAGCACCTGTAACTGCTATGAATTATCATCAATATCATCAGGTTGATGTGGTGAACGGAGAGGGTACGCGCTGTACCCTATTCGTTTCAGGCTGTGAACATCAATGTCGGGGCTGTTATAACCAATGTACATGGTCCCCTAGCTCTGGTCATCCATTTACACAAGAGTTGGAAGACCAGATTATTGCCGATTTACAAGATACTCGGATTTATCGGCGCGGACTGTCGCTATCTGGTGGCGATCCGCTTCATCCTGCTAATTTAAAAGCTATTGAGCAACTCGTGAAGAGAGTGAAAGATGAGTGTCCCGGTAAGGACATCTGGATGTGGACGGGTTACACGCTCAATGAACTGTCAGAGGCGCAGCGTGTGATTGTCGATATGGTTGATGTGCTGATCGACGGGAAATTTGAGCAAGAACAGTACGATCCGGAGTTGCTATGGCGGGGGAGTGCCAACCAGATCATTCATCGTTTTAAAGTGTAGTCTCTGACATACGACATCATATCGATTCTCATTGTACCTAACCTCAATTTCTATTTTCTGGCTCGTTGTTATTCAGCCAAAAGTTGTGGGTGATTATCAACCAAATCATTCATATCCTGAATTAGGATGCGTCATTGTTATGCGACAACTGTATCTTGAAATCAGTTGTGTATAGAATATACGTCAATGCGGTCATTTTCAGTTGGGTCATGCTGCAAGGTCGTATATGAAAAGTATGAAAGAAAGTATGAAAAAATGATGAAAAAACCTATGAAAATAATAATGTTGTGCTGTATGGGGTTGTCTTTCACACTCACCGCTCAAGCCAATAGCTGTTTGAAAGGACAGACATGTCATCATGTTCAGAAAAGCGCTCATCACCAGCTTCAGTCGAACCAATCTGCTCACAAAGTGAATCGGAAAAAACTTTACCGAGGCGCTGGCAACTATGTGGTGACGGCAAAACGGTTAAATGTACGTGGTGATAATTTACTGGATGGTCGGCCGGTCGGTCAGTTGCAATACGGTGAGAACATTTATGTTTATCGTTTTTCTCGTGGCTGGGCGATGATTCAATTCAGAAATGAAGTGGCTTGGGTGAGTGGGCGATATCTGAGATATCAACCGTCTGAGCTTTGAATACTAAACCTTGAGTTTAACACAGCAGCCGGATAGTACCGGCCGCTTTGTTGTGTGCTGATTCTCGTGATACTGAAGCGTTAAGAATTGGGCGCTGTTAACGGGGGTGCGATATCGCTTCCCCCCAACGCCTGATATAACGTGGCCTGAATGTGATACTGGTTATAACGGTTCTCCAGTAACGATTCCTGCGCATTACGCTGGTTTTCTTGTGCATCTAACCAGTCCCGGATACTCACGGCACCATGATGATACTGGCTGGCATAAATCTGTTCTGCCGCTGTGGCTGCATCATACTGCTCTTTGAGTCTGAACCCTTGATACTGATAGTGCTGTTTTGCTGAGAGTGCATTATCAACATCCTTCATTGCGGTATAGAGAGTCTGGCGATAGTTCACAAGTGCCGTCTGATAATTGGTTTGTGCGATCTTTCGGTTCAGGGACATTTTATTCCATTGTAAAAATGGCAGGATGATCTCTGCCCCCAGTGTGCCGAGAGGGTCGGTCAAGAGATGGCGCAATTGTGAAGACGTATCTCCGACAGAGCTGGTCAGCGTCAGCGTCGGTAAGTATCCGGCAACGGTTGCATCGCTGGTCGCCAACGCTGATTTTAGTTCATAGAGTGCAGCTTTGACATCGGGGCGTCTGATCAACAGATCGGCCGGAACGCCCGCAACCACCTCGGGAATAGGCCCGTTGGGGAGCGACTGAATCTGTAATTCATCTTGTTTCGGTGGTTGAT
This sequence comes from Vibrio gazogenes, assembly GCF_002196515.1. Classification (NCBI taxonomy): domain Bacteria; kingdom Pseudomonadati; phylum Pseudomonadota; class Gammaproteobacteria; order Vibrionales; family Vibrionaceae; genus Vibrio; species Vibrio gazogenes. The sequence continues at coordinate 322,258 of NZ_CP018836.1, forward strand.
TGAAGAGAATTGCCAGCGCATTTTCTGCTTCGGTCAACGATTGCAGCAAGTCACTATGGGCGGCTTGTTGCCCGGCTAAGCTACGTTTGGCTTCCAGAACATCCAGTTCAGAAACGGCACCACTGTGATATTGGCGTTGCGCCAGCGCCAGAATTTGTTGGGCGTAAGCGATACTCTTGTCACTGAGTGCAGCCCGTTCTTTTAGGTAACCAATTTGCCAATAGAGTGAAGCTGTCGTTGAGGCGAGGCTTTGTGCGGTACTTTCTCTGTCTGCGGCACTGGCAATGGCGGTCCATTGGGCCGCATTGACGGATGAAGCGACCCGTCCCCATAGATCTAATTCATAGCGAACAGAAAGGTTGGCTGAGTAATTTTTACTATGGTTGCCTGAATCCAACCGCTTCGAGTGTGAAGCGGCAAGTGTGGATGATAATTCAGGATATTGTTCCGTTTCACTTAGTCCGGCTTCCAGACGTGCTTTTTGTAGTGTCAGTGTTGCCAGCGCTAGATCATTATTGATGCGCAACATCTGTTGAATGAGTCGATTGAGCACCGGATCGTTAAACCGTTCCCACCATGGGTTAATACTGACCTGATCGGTGACTTGCTGTGTTTGCCATGCCGCCGGAACCTCTACTTGTGGCGGTGTGAACTTGGTGTGAGTGAGCGAGGAACAACCCGATAGCAGCAGGGTTGATATCGCAAGGTGAAACAATGGTTTGATCATGGTTGAATTCATTAGTCATTAATCCCTTGCCAGTGCTTCGATTGGATCCAGACGTGCCGCATTACGTGCAGGTAAAAATCCGAACAGCACCCCGATGAGTGTCGAGCAGAGAAATGCGGTGATAATGGATGTTGTGGAATAAATCATCTGGAAGTTGCCACCTCCACCACTATACGAAAATATCACGCCTATCAGGAAGGCGAGTGAAATACCTAATACACCACCGCAGAGGCAAACCAGCACGGCTTCAATCAGAAACTGGCGTAAGATGTCACTCTGCCTCGCCCCGACTGCCATACGTACACCGATTTCCCGGGTTCTTTCCGTGACGGAAACCAGCATAATGTTCATGACACCGATACCACCGACAATCAGCGAGATGACAGCAATAGCTGAAATGAGCAGGGTCATCGTTGCGGTTGTTTTTTCAATATTCTGGCGGATGGTATCCGTGTTAATTGTAAAGAAATCCTGCGTACCGTGACGCATTTTCAGCAGTGCGATGATTGCTTGTTCAGCAGCTTGACTGGGTGCTGAATCGTTGATTCTAACCGTGAGCCGATCCAGATGGGGGCGACCAAGCATCCGACCAGAGACGGTGGTATAGGGAACCCAGACTCTTAATGAATCATTATTGCCGAATGCACTTTCTCTCGGTTGGGTTACACCGATGATTCGCACGGGTAATGTATTGAGAAAAATGACTTGACCGATTGGGTCGCTCCGTGGAAACAGTGACTGTTTTGTATTGTTATCAATCACCGCTTCCTGTGCTAATGACTGAACACTGTTGCTATCCCAGTATTGTCCGGTTGCAATTTCGTAACCTCTGACACGGAAATATTCAGGCCCGACCCCTTCAACACTGGCTGTCACGGCCTGATTGGTATAGCGAATGGTGACACTACTACTAATTGATGGGGTCACGCTATCGACAAAAGGCAGCATTTTCAGTGCATCACCATCACTGGCACTGAGTGTTCTGATTCGGTTGGCTCGCCGATCACCGAATCCGCTTCCCGGCCGAATATCGATGGTGTTGGTACCCATGGAACTGATATTTTTCAGAATCGCTTGTCGTGAGCCGGTACCTAAGGCAACAACCGATACGACCGATGCAATGCCGATAATAATTCCCAGCATAGTCAAAAACGTTCGGAGTCGATGGCTCGACATGGCAAGCAGAGCCATTTTGAACGCTTCGATGTAACGATCCCAGTTGAACCAACGTTGAACCTGTGGAGATGGCGGTTGCCGCTGTGTCTGATGTCGCTGTGTGTGATGCTGTTGATCACGAATGATTTCACCATCTTTAATTTCAATGATGCGGTCGGCGAATTGTGCAACGTGCATATCATGGGTAACGATGATAATTGTGTGTCCATCTTGATGCAGTTCTTGCAATAGCTTGAGCATCTCTTCACCGCTGTGACTATCCAAAGCCCCAGTAGGTTCGTCCGCTAAGATGACATCGCCACCATTTATCAGTGCCCGAGCGACACTGACCCGTTGCTGTTGTCCACCGCTGAGCTGACTGGGTTTGTGGTCTAAACGATCACCCAATCCAAGACGAGTTAACAGTTGATTGGATCGCTCTCGACGATTTTTGCGCGCTTTCCCAGCGTAAACGGAGGGAACTTCAACATTATCGACCGCAGTTAAATCACCCAACAAATGATAGCGTTGGAAGATAAACCCAAAATGTTCCCGGCGGAGTTGAGCCAGATCATCCCCCCGCATTGTCGAGGTATCTTGCCCGTTGATGAGGTAGTTCCCTTGTGAGGGTTTATCGAGACAACCAAGAATATTCATGAGTGTCGATTTCCCCGAACCGGAGGTTCCGACAATTGCGACCATTTCACCGCGCTCAATCGTGAGATCGATGTCTTTCAAAACCGTCAATGTCTGTTCTCCGGCAGGAAAACTGCGAGAGACACCAGACAAATGGAGTAATGCATCTTTCATGTACTACATCCCCGTTGAGCGACGGAAACGGCGGGGGGTATATGAATCACCACTTGGTAAACTGAGAATCACTTTATCGCCTTCGTTCAGACCACTGAGAACTTCCGCCCTCACCTTATTGTTAATGCCGATCGTGACATTCCGAAATTCGATTTGGCCTTTCACCAATACCGGGACTTGAGAACTGTTTGGATCATCGTCACTGGGGCGTATGATTTGAGAGGGAATAATCAACGCATTATCAGATTGATTGAGGACAATCGTTACTTGTGCCGTCATACCGATACGTAGCACACCATCTGGATTATCAATATCAAACAAACCGTTATAATAAATTGCTTCTGAATCGTTCGACGTCATATCACTGTCGTCACCGTCCATCACTGTCGGACCGGGTTCTATGGCACGTAAAGTCGCGTGATAACGATGGTTTGGCTGACCTAGAATGGTAAAGTATACCGGTTGACCTGCATGAACATGGATGATGTCAGCTTCGGATATTTCAGCTTTTACTGTCATCTGGTTTAGGTTTGCCAATTCAACAATGGTGGGGGTTGTCTGATTGGCATTCACCGTTTGGCCGACTTCTACTGCGGTATAGACAACAGTGCCGTCCATCGGTGCTGAAATGGTTGTATAACCCAGATCAACTTTCGCTGAATCAACATTGATTTCAGCTTGCTCAATGCCGGCTCTCAGTTGATCCAGCTCGGCTTGATAGACGGCAAGGTTCGATTCAGCTAATTCATAATCGGCTTTGGAGCTGGCATTGTCTGCCAGCATCGCTTTTTGGCGGTTATAGGCCAGTCGTGCTTGGCGGATTTGTGCTTGTTTAGCGCGATATTGTGCTTTTAAACTCGCAAGAGAAGCGAGGGATTCTTTGAGACTATTTTGTTGTGTCAGACTATCGATTTGTGCGATGAGCTGTCCTTTCTTGACCTGCTCGCCGAGCTTGACGGGTAAAGTCACAATCTGTCCGGAGACTTGAGCACCGACACTGACTAATTTGGACGCTTGTAACATCCCATTCGCAAGAACATTATTTTCAATGTGGCCTCTTTTCACAGTTTGTGTTGCGTAAGCCGGTTGAGGCTCCGGTTGTCGCCACCAGTAAGTAATACCCACTGAGAGAACCAAGAGTGAAATGATACCGAATAACAACCATTGTTTTGAAAGCTTTTTCATAAAGGACGGGAGACCTGGTAAGTAAAGTGAATAAACAACGTGTATCTCAGACATATTTGAGTGGTTAATCTGCCACAAGCGTTGGTAAGTCACAAGTGGCGTATTCATCACATTCACATAAGGACAGGCGTTTTAATTATGAGGACACACGTCTGTGTTATGAGGACAGATATTTTAAGTCCGATATTTTAAGTCCCGATCAGTTCTTCATGGGAGGAGCTATTGAGCGAGGTTCTGAGATGGAATAAGGGCGCTGGATGATAGAATGAGGCTTGAAGGCTCTAAAAGCGCAGTGGCGACTGGCTTAGAATTGATGTTATATGAAAGTTGAATCGCTATTTGGCTACTATTTAGATGGATAATCCATGTAAACGTTGCCGATTCAATCGATGTTTCACGATTTGAAGTTGCTTCGATGAACCAACCCATAAATATCGTTTGCGTTCCAGTCGGGTACATAAGTCGAAGCTGTCGGGATGACTGGCAGATAATCGAATGAGAATGTTTGGTTGTTTGTTGTCAATATGGCCCGGTTTTCCTTCTCGAACTTGTCGTCCAAGCCAATCAACACACTCAATATAATCAATCAGGCGAAATGGGATACCATCAGATTTTTTCTGGGAAGACTCACCCACAAATGGAAAGAGTCTTGAACGTGGAGCTTGATCGGTATTCAGTAACGTAAGTCGTCTCTTGAGCGATGTATATTCTGAAGTTTCAGGTGTTTTAGCGATACCTGCCCGGACCGGATTGAGATCTGTATAAGCCATTGCTGCCAGCAGTGCTTTTTCATCCAGTAAAGCCTGAGATTTAAATCGACCTTCCCAGAAGTGTCCGCGACACTGATCTTCCTGATTTGCTTGTTTAGCAATACTGAAGTTGAGTTCTTTCATTAACCAGCTTAGAGAATAAAGTCGTTCTCGCCAAAGATGGATGATTTTTCGACAGGTTTGAATTTCAGAATTGGTAACCTGATTTTTTAGATATTTCAAGATCAATGGTGGTAACTGATGCGCCTTTCCCCAGCGTATGATGACTTCTCTGTTCGATAATGATGCTGCTTTTTTTCGGTTAATATGAACGACCAGATGATAATGGTTGCTCATTACTGCATAGGCGCAGATGTCTATACAGAATACTTCAGCTAATGCCAAAATACGTTGTTCGACCCAGCCACGTCGATGTTCGTAGGACTTTCCGGTCAATTGATCTTCTCCGCATAAGAAGGCTCGTCGGACACAACGTGACACGCAGTGATAGTAGGCTGTGATATCAGGAGAAACCAACTGTGTTCTGGGGATAGTCATAAGAAAAACCGCATTGATGAATTGAGCTGGAAGTATGTCGAATGAACGAATTGTGGGGAAGAATATGACTCTCATGATACGAGTCATGTCATTTTTTTCGGTGTAATTTTAATGTTAATAAAGAATGACATACTTAATGTCTGTCCTCAGGAGGAACGCATTACCTTAAACGTCTGCCTTAAAACGTCTGTCCCCGTCCCCATAAGATGCCTGTCCCCCGTAAGATGATCAGTCCCCCGTAAGATGATCAGGGATGACCAATTTGTCATCCCTGTTATCGACATTATTCAAAATCAATGGAGAGTGTGGACAGTTATTTTATTACTGTGCTTGTGAATTTTTAGGATCCACCTGCTGGGTGGTTTGGGTTTTGTTGACTTCTCCCCCTAATTTGTTTTGCTCTGGTTGGGGCGCGGTTTTTGATGATGGCTGTAATTTTAATTGTGTCATCAACGTTTCTAAATTTTTCACATGCGCTTGTTCTTGAAGCAATTGCTTTTGTAGTGCTTGCTGCTGCTGATAGGCTTCTGTCAGTGCGGTTTGTAGCTTCTGATTGTTTTGCTGTTGTGCGGTGTTTTTGGCCTGCCAGTTTTCTTGTTGTGTTTGTGCAAGTTGTTGAAGGGCTGCGACACTTTCCAGAATACGATTCGTCTGTTCTCTTAGCACTTGATCCCGGTAGTCCGAGTGATTGATAGCTTGTGAAATAGCTAAGAGTTTGTTTTCGATCTCAAGAACAATCGGTTCGAATTGACCATCTTCAATACTGCGTAATTGTTTCACCATGTGTGTGACTTGTTCTAGGTGAGCGATTTCAAATTCACCGGACTGTGCTGCTTTTTCTATCGCTGTAATATCCCGGGGATTGGACTGAACCGTAGCCTCAACCAATTGGAGCTGGTGGTTGGCTTTCGCAAACGTGATAGGGGCTACCTCGTTAAAGTCTTCCTGTTTTAATAATGTGAGTTTTTTCTGTAGTGGTTGGACATATTTGAGGCGCATCACCTTCACTTCAAGGCTTCGAGATATGTTTAGAAACGCCACTTGTTTGGTCTGTGCCTTTTCTAGTTTATCTTCAGCAACATATTCAAATAGCTCATGATATAGCTGATTCACTCGTTTATATGCGCTGCCATCATACTGCTTTGCATCGATCTTCGTTAAGTAATCCATCTCAGCAATTGCATCGGCAAGGAAATGGTCCGCTTTTTCTTTGAAGATCCGAAGTTGGTTTAACTGCTGCTCGATAGTGTCAATATACTGATTGAATTTATCTGCATAAGTTTGACTGGAGAAAATTGACACGCTTTTGGTGGTACGTGATGGATCGGACTGAATTTCCTGATATAACGATTGAGCATCTTTCCATGCATCTTGTAGCTTACTGTAATGAGATTCGGAATAGATTTCGAGTGCTGCAACATCCGTGAGTGTGTGATCCCATTGCTTATAAGTGGTTTGAATATCAGTAAACAGTGCATAAGACTGGGATTGTTGGTTGGTTGGATTATCCGATGATGTTTGATCAGGTGTACTCTGACACCCCGCTATGCCAATCAGTAGGCATAAAGCGACTGCGGATGTTATCGGTTTCATGTTGCTTATCCTTATGATCTGTCTATCTACTTAGCAATATGTGTTTCTTCTGTTTTTATAGCATGGCTTGCTTTTATAATCGGTATCTTGCCATCACGTGATCTTTTATACCAGTTTAGTGATGATCATCGAAGAATAGCAATCATGGGGTTTGAAGTGACTTCACATTTGAGTGGTTGAGTCGCGAAAATAACACGTTGCATCGCAATGCCATTATCTGCTGATAGTATGATATCGAATAATGAATGATGGTTTGTCTAAAAAATTGGTTTATTCAATAAAACAAATGCCACCGTCCTGATGCAGAGACGGTGGCATTTTACAGATCGGTCAAATGTGTTCTCTATAGAACTGAAGAGTCAGCGATGCGTTGTAAGAAAATCATTGCTGGTTGATAAATTGTTTAAAACGAGACCGAGTTTTTGCATCTGCTTGTTCATACCAGTAATGCAACATTGTTTCCGCTGTGGAGGCTGAAGCCTTGGTTTGAGAAGAAGATTTAAGCGAGCGAGCCGGAATCGTCTTGGCCGATAGTCCTGATTGAGGCGCGTACTCAGGAACGGATGCCACTTTGCCAGACTGATTGTAAACAGACACTTCAGTATAGTAGTTACGTCCGAATTGGATACCATCTTTGAGCAATTTGTCCTGCGTGACAGGGATTTTTTGCCCGTCTTGATTGGTGAATGACCATTGCATCTGGCTGATATGTTCACGAGCTTCACGCGAACTTCTGTATTGAGGAACTTGAAGCGTCAGTTCTGCATCAGATGCATTAAATACTGCAATTGTCACATCACTTTCGACGCCGATATTGTCTTTGCCTTCTTGAAAGAAAGGCTCATAACGAAAGACAATCTGTTGTAATCCATCTTCCAGTTGTAGTTTTCTTTGTGAGCTAAAAAAACCACCACTTGATATGTCTGCTTTACCACCATTGGCTACCAGAACATCAACCGCTTCTGGAAGATCAATTGTGACCGATGCCATTGCAGAACCACTTAATAAAATCATGCTGGTGAATGATAGGGCTTTGGATATATTCACTTAGACTATCCTTTTTTTATCAAATATTTAATTTGCCTAAAGATGCATGGTTCTTGCCTGAATTACAAGTGACAAATTGAATAATTTGGCCTGTTTCAAGTGCCTGTCCTTATAACGGTCTTATAACGTCCCCTTGATCACGACTCTTGTTATGAATGAAGCACTAAAAGCGTCTGTCCTTGGAACAGTTTCGACCTGATGCTGACACTTTTGGCTTAAAATTAGTTATGATTCGAACACTTGTTCAAATAAAGTGAAGATTATGATGCGTTATTTTTATTTGCTATGTTGCTGTTTATTCATCGGATTTTCGGTAGCAACTCAAGCTGCTGACAATGAGTCTTTATTACGGGGGACGTGGGATTGCTCAGCATCTCTTCGCCAGCCATTGTATCAGTTAAATTTAACCACTCAGGAACATTATCTTGCATCCCATAAGTATGAAACCAAAGGAACACTGATTGCCCGTTTAGCAGGGCAGCCTATCGAAGTGTCATACTCTGTTGCTGGGAATGGTCGTTGGAAAGTGAAAGGAGATAAGTTGATCCTTGAGGCGAATGAGTTGAAGGTTGATAACCTGACGCATCCTGAATGGGAAGCGATGTTGAATCTTAAACAATATATTCCTAAACATGCAGGGGGAACACTGGGTATTGTTCGATTGGATCAACAACGCTTATCGTTAAAAGCCAAAAACTTACCAGATAATATTCAATGTCATCGAGGATAACTGATTGGTTTATCTGCTATCTTTGATAGATTTCGGGACTCATACTGACGTCCCGAAATTTCCGCAGTCTATGGGCGACAATAAACCTGTCGGCCATTCACGTAGGTCTGCCGGATGACGCGTTCATCGGCCAGCATAATTAAAGCAAACAGCTTCTCTTCTAATGTTTTTGCTTGTGCCATACGTTGTTTTAACATTGGTGTGCCGTTGACATCGAGTTCAATAAAGTCAGCTTCTGTTCCGGGATTTAAATTACCAATCTGGTGATCCAACTGCATTGCGACAGCAGCCCCTTGAGTACATAAGTATAATGATTCAAAAGGGTTGAGGTTTTGGTGCTGTAATTGCAGAATTTTGTAAGCCTCAGCCTGATTCACCAGTAGATTAAGGCTGGTACCGCCCCCGACATCACTGGCAATGGCAACCGGTATCTCATGCTCTTTGACGGTAAAATAGGGGAATAAACCACTGCCGATAAAGAGATTGGAGGTCGGGCAGAAGATTACACTGCTATGGTTGCGAGCCAGTGATTGGTATTCTCTGGGTTCAAGGTGAATCCCGTGGCCGAATAATGCTTTGTCACGCACTAATCCATAACGTTCATAAACATCCAAGTAATCTTGGGCATCCGGGAATAGGTTTTTGACCCAGTGAATTTCGTCGGTATTTTCACTTAAGTGTGTCTGAATGAAAGCATCTGGATGCTCTTGTGCCAACTGTCCTGCTAACGCCAGTTGTTCCGGTGTGCTTGTTGGTGCAAATCGAGGCGTAATCGCGTACAGCGCACGCTCCTGATGATGCCATTTTTCTAGTAACGCTTTACTCTCACGATAGCCTGAATCAGCAGTATCACATAGATTCTCAGGGCTATGGCGATCCATCAACACTTTGCCGCAAATCATTCGGGCCTGATAACTTGCCGCAGCAGTAAAGAATGCATCGACGGATTGAGAATGGACCGTTGCGAAGACACTGGCAGTGGTCGTGCCGTGAGCAAAAAGTTGTTGAAGAAAAGCGTCAGCTTGCAGTGCCGCATAGGAGGCGTCGGCATACTTTGTTTCGACAGGGAATGTATAGTCATTGAGCCATTCGAGGAGCTGGCGACCATAGCTGGCGATCATTTCCATTTGAGGATAGTGAACATGGCTATCAATCATTCCCGGAATCAATAGTCCTGCATGGGTTTCTACTTGTTCAGGGGCAATTTGGTGATGCTGAAAAAAAACATCAGCATCGAGTAGGTCAACAATTTTCCCTTGTTCGATAACGAGAATACCGTCACTCAGATACTGGTAATTTTGTTCAGGACTGTATGTCCTCTTGGGGAAGTGCAAAATCTCGCCCCGGTGAAATGTTTTCTGCATACTTTACTCTTAACTTCCACGATAGGTTGAATAGGCGTAGGGCGAGAGTAGTAATGGAATGTGGTAATGCTTTTGTTCCGTCACATGAAAATGTACATCTATTTGGGGGAAGAATGCCTGACCAAAGGCATTTTCACAATAAGATGCTACATCAAATGAGAGTGTATAGTTGTTGGATGATAAAGTGATATCTTCAAAACGAATACGACCATCGGCATCGGTTGTTGCCGATGCAAGTGGTTTTTCGGTCTGATAACGATACAGCGTCACAGGGACATGGGCAGCAGGCATACCGGAGCCGGTATCGAGAATATGACAACTTAATGTACTCATTGATAAGACTCCATACGCAGGCGACTGATTTTCTGCTGCTCTCTGGCCGCATTCATTAACTCATCGCTGCGATTATTTTTGATTCTTGCCTTTATCTGTTCCAAGACCTGTTCTGCCGAGTGTTGACTCGCACAAATAATAAAAATGAAACCGAATTTTTTTAGATAGGCCTGATTGTAATACAAAAGATCGTGCAGTACAGCTTTTGATGCCTGTTTGATGTTCCCTTGTTCTTGTTCACTAAGATGTTTTCCCTGATTATATTTCTTCTGTAACGTGTCAAGATCACCAATCATCGGATGACCAGCAAATGCCTCCAGCCAGTCAGATTCTGAAAGTTGTGCAAATGCGACATCAGCACTTCGGCACAATGCCGCATAATTGAGGCTCGGCATATCAGCTAGCATAAGTCGTTGCCATGATGTACTGGTACAGATTTGAGCTAATTGAAGCTGACTTAAATGAATCGTTTGCGTTGTAGCGTTCATCTCTTTCCTTATTGATAGGGAGATTTGGACATTTTTTTAAGCAATCCATTGGCTTGTTGCCAGAGTTGTTGTTGCTTGTCTTGAGTTGAATCGGCTGAAGCTGCATTGATATCGGCTTGGCTCTGAACTGGTGCCTCATGTCGTTCAAAAAGCATACTCAGCTGCGCGGCAATCGAAAGTGCCACTTGCATTGGTCGTTTGCCTTTGATATCGGGATGTCCGATTGGGCAGGTTAACTGAGAAACAAGTTCAGGCTGACTTAGCTGTTCTGTGAGCCGATAGGTGAAACGCTGTTTTTTACCTTCTGAGCCAATGAGACCAATATATGGAAAGCACTGTCTTTCCAGAGCCAGCCGGGTTAAGTCATAATCTAAACGATGGTCGTGAGTCATGATCACCAGATGCGTGTGGGGGAGTAACGATGCGATCACGGTTTCAGCGGAGTCAAAGCATTGCGTTGAAATCCCTTGTTCAGTCAGTGGTATCAGCCAGTTTGGGCGAGCATCAAAAACAGTTTCGTGACATTGTAACTTATTGATGATAGGGGCCAGAGCTTGCCCAATATGACCCGCACCAAAAATGGCCACATGTGGTTGTTGCGTATTGAAATATTCAAACAAGACCTGAACCGCTCCGCCACAACACTGTTGCAGATCAGCGGTCAGGCTATATCGTTCGATCGACACTGTCGGATCTTGATTGGGTTGCTGACAGCGACGTTGCAGCTCGGTTCTGGCTGTTTCGATGACTTGATGCTCTAAATTTCCGCCCCCGAGAGAGTCATACTGTCCTTGTGCCGTTATGACCATTTTGGTTCCACAACCGCGTGGCGCTGACCCGACTGTTGCAACAATGGTTGCCAGACAGTAATCGCTGCCTTGTTGGTGCAACATATGACAGGCATCCAACCAGTGCATCGAAGAACACAGAGATGTATAAACGGATGATTGGGATGAATGGACAGTCATCTTTATCCCTCGCTGTCTGCTTCATGGTCTACCATGGTTGACTGCGCATGCTGTGTCAGCCATTGATATTGTTGTTGGCAAGCCATGAGTATTCTTTCGCCTGTGGCTGGGGTGTCCAGATCAGGAATGAACTGATGTTCAGAAATTGCGGCAACAGCATCATAAATCGCACACCAAGTGCTGATTGCATGCATAAAAGGCGGTTCACCGACTGCTTTAGAACGGTAAATACTATGTTCTGGATTGGGAACGTCGTAGAGTTCAATATTCATCTGCTTCGGATAATCACAGATGCTTGGAATTTTATAATTCATCGGACTATGACTAACCAGATGTCCTCGATCATTCCAGACGAGTTCTTCTGTCGTCAGCCAGCCTAATCCCTGAATATACCCCCCTTCAATCTGTCCAATATCAATGGCTGGATTCAAGCTACTGCCAACATCATGCAAGATATCCACTTGCTCGACGGTCATTTCTCCGGTGAGTGTATCGATCATCACCTCCGAGCAGGAAGCACCGATGGCAAAATAGAAAAAGGGACGCCCACAAGCCTGTGATCGGTCATAACCAATTTTAGGGGTACTGTAATAGCCAGTTGCAGACAGGGACACTCGATTTAAATAAGCCTGCTGAATTAAGGTGGCCCATTCAATTTCTGCGGTATCGAGATAGAGTATGCCATCTTTAATCTCAGGTGTAGATTGCGAGGACAGACACTCGTTGTGGTTTACCGCAAAGTCGAGCAGTCGCTCTTTGAGAGTGATGGCCGCGTTATGTGCAGCCATGCCGTTGAGGTCGGCCCCTGAAGAAGCCGCTGTTGGTGAAGTATTCGGTACTTTATCGGTTCTCGTCGATGTTACTAAGATCCAGTCGGTGGGAATGCCGAATGTCTGAGCGACAATTTGTTGGATTTTTGTATGGAGTCCTTGGCCCATTTCAGTCCCCCCATGCGACACCTGCACCGTTCCATCGGTATAAATATGGATGAGCGCACCTGCTTGATTGAGGTGTGTTGCTGTAAAAGAGATACCAAATTTGACTGGCGTCAGCGCTAAGCCTTTTTTGAGCACCGGATGATGTTGGTTCCATGTGTGGATTTCCTGACGTCGCTGACGGTAATCACAAGATGTTTCTAATCGGGTCAATACATCATAAAGTTCAGCGGTTTGTTCGACTTCCATCCCATAAGGTGTGACGGATTTCCCCGAGCGGTACAGATTCTTGAGGCGCAGATCGAGCGGATCTTGCTGTAATGTGATTGCTAAGTCTTGCATCGCTTTTTCAATCACCAGCATTCCTTGTGGTCCGCCAAACCCTCGAAATGCTGTATGTGAGACGGTATCTGTTTTGAGGCGATTGCCAAGGATGCAGGCCTGACCGAGAAAATAAGCGTTGTCGGCATGGAACATCGCGCGATCAACAATGGCATCAGACAAGTCGGCTGAATGACCGCATAATCCATTGACTTCGATATTCGCTGCCAGAATTTCCCCATCGTCAGTTGTCGTTAGTTCATAACGATTAAAAAAGGGATGGCGTTTACCGGTTGTTGACATGTCAATTGCGCGCGGGAGCCTGAATTTAACCGCTTTGTGGGTGAGCTTTGCCCCCAGACTGGCAAGACAAGCCCATGCTGCGGCTTGAGTTTCTTTGCCACCGAATCCACCCCCCATGCGGCGCATATCCACTGTGACATGATTGAAAGGAATATTCAGCACTTCAGCAATTAAATTTTGCACTTCGGTTGGGTGCTGGGTTGATGATCGGATAAAAATGCCGCCGTCCTCAGTCAACTCGGCAAGACTGATTTGTCCCTCCAGATAAAAATGCTCTTGTCCGCCTATCGCCAGCGTACCGCTGATATTTACGGTGTCTGTTGCGGGCTTTAAAAGTGTCTGTCCTTGGTAAGCAGCACCAATGTTTACCGAGTTAATGGGATTCGCTAAAAACGTCTGTCCTTGGTAGACACCCATCTGATGAGGTGGGAGTAAATGAGCCTGTTGTGATGCTTGTTGATACGAGATCACTGGTTCGCTGGTTTCTTCATAGTCAATCAATGCTTTTTGTGCAGCCTGGCAAGCGAGTTGGTGGCTTTCTGCGATGACAAAGGCAATGGGTTGACAAAAATAGCGGATTTCATGCTGACATAACAGCGGATCACCTTTATGAATTGTGCCAATTTCATTATGGCCCGGAATATCGTGATAGGTGATAACACGAATGACTCCCGGAGACTGTTGTACTTCAGACAGATCGAGATGTTTGATGGTGCCTTTGGCGATGGTACTGGTGATCAATGCGCCATGTAAGCAGCCTTGTGGTTCCGGATAATCATCGACAAATAGTGCCTCTCCCGAAACCTGCTTCTCAGCACTTTCATGCTGTAGGGACAGACCGACGACGTCTGATCGATGTTGAGAGGAGTGAGGCTGCTGTGTTGTATAAGGCTGACTGATAAGTTTACGCATGATAAGTCAACCTCGTTTTAATTGGGGGATATCGATGTTCGGGCTGTTCCTGTCGCACTACAATATTTTGATTTTCCAGAAAATAGCGTTGAAGCAGGTTTTGCACCAGATGAATCCGGTATTGCGCCGAACCGCGAATATCGCTCAGTGGATGGATAACTTGAGGAACCCGTGCCTGAACGTCACGGACCAGCGACTGAGTCAAGGGCTGGCCGATGAATGGGGTTTCTAATGCCGTCAGGCGCACCGATTTTTCCGCAACGCCACCGGCTGCGATAATACAGTGACTGATATGTTGATGAACATCAAACGTGAAATTTAAAGCGAGCACAACGGTGGCAATATCGTCCTCATAACGTTTGCTGACTTTATAGATCGCATGGCGTTGCTGTCGGGCTATTTTGGGCAGATAGATGGCACTGATCCATTGATCTGCTTGCAACCGAGTCTGACGATAACCGGTTATATAGTCTTCGGGCGCATATCGAATGCGCTGTTTGCCGTCATCAACCTCAATCAGACCATTTAAGCTGATCAGCAAAGGCGCAATATCACCGATAGGTGAAGCATGGCCGAGGCTGCCGCCTAAAGTGGCGCGATGACGGATGGTTATACTTCCTAAGCGTTCAATTACCTCATCGGTTGACGGGAAATGCTGCTGCATAAACTGATGGACACGATACATCGGGACTGCAGCGCCCAATCGCCAGCCATCACGGGTTTCAGTGATGGTAAGCATATCATCGACTTTGGAAACATCGATCAACAGAGGGAGAGACTGATACCGCTGTGTTACTTCTAAAGAGAGGTCGGTCCCTCCGGCAATTAATTTTGCCGTGGGATGCGTTTGACGTAACTGAGCCAACGCCTGACGAGTCTCCGGCATGAAATAGTGTTCAGACTGGAGTGGTGGGACTTGTGCCATCCAATGTTGGACCGAATGTTGTTCAGCATCAAGGGGATCGGGAGCGTTAGTCTGAACGATATCATGGGCGGCTTGAATAAGCGGTCCGTATCCGGTACAGCGGCAGAGGTTGCCAGCCAGAAAATCAGCGGGGTTCTCTGGTCGGTTGCCCTGTTTTGAAAGCGCATAGAGTGACATCACAAAACCGGGGGTGCAGAACCCACATTGACTACCATGCCGATTGATGACGGCTTGCTGTACCGGGTGAAGTTGTTCCCCTTGTTTCAGATATTCTACGGTAATGATCTGTTTTCCGTGTACCGCATGTAACGGGGTAATGCATGCATTGATCTGACGATAACGCAGCGCTTGGTGTTCGTCTTGGTCAACCATGACCACGGTACATGCGCCACAATCGCCACTGGCACAGCCTTCTTTAGTGCCTTTTAATGCACGGTGTTCTCTGAGATAAGTCAGTAGCATCATATCGGCAGATATTGTAGGAATACTGACGATTTGATTGTTAATCATCACTTCGAGCATGATTTTCCTTCCCTGAAAAAGCTGTCCATTTGGTCAAGTTATGTCGAAGAAAAAACTCACTTCGTGGTGTATGTAGAACGAAGTGAGTTTGTAATTATTTGGGAATGCTGGCGTCAATGCCCTCGACGAACCAATGCATACCGACCAATTCTTTATCTGATACTGTGCTACCGGCTGCAACTTTCAGATGGCCCTGATTGTCTTTTAACGGACCAGCAAACGGAACAATCGCCCCAGATTTGATTTTGTCCTGAGTGTCTTGAATGGCTGTCTTGACATTGGTAGGCAAAGCCGGATTGATAGAGGTGATATGAATGACATCATCTTTGAGTCCTCCCCAGTAATCGGTAGACTTCCAAGTGCCATCCATGACTTCCTGAACGGTTTTAATGTAATAAGGTGCCCAGTAATCTCTCACTGAGAACATATGTGACTTGGGCGCGAAGTGTTGCATATCTGATGATTGTCCAATCCCCATCACTCCACGTTTCTCTGCGGCAATCAGTGGCGCAGGGCTATCCGTATGTTGCAACAGAACATCCACACCTTGATCGATCAATGCATTTGCTGCATCAGATTCTTTGCCGGGATCGTACCAAGTATTGACCCAGACAATTTTAATTTTTACGTCCGGATTGACGCTTTTTGCTCCGAGATAAACCGCATTGATATCTCGAATCACTTCTGGGATCGGGAAGGTCGCAATATAGCCAATGACATTTGATTTGGTTGTCATCCCTGCGGCGACGCCAGAAACATAACGACTTTCATAAGTGCGCAAAGCATAAGTGCCAACATTTTTGCTGCGCTTATAACCTGTGGCGTGTTCGAATACAACTTTAGGAAAACGTTTGGCAACTTTGAGCGTCGGATTCATAAATCCAAAAGAGGTGGTGAAAATAATGTCATTGCCGGCTTTTGCCAATTGAGTAATCACGCGCCCTGCGTCAGCACCTTCAGACACATTCTCAACGAATGTTGTTTTGACCTGACCACCGAAGTGAGCTTCCATTTCCTGGCGAGCCTGATCGTGTTCATAACTCCAGCCATGATCACCAACGGGTCCGACATAAACGAATCCGACTTTAAGGGGGGCTTTGGCAAGGGTAGAAGTGGAAAACAACGCTGACAGCGACAAAGCCGCGACGGACAACCACTGATTCATTTTCATGAAAAACTCCATTTCATCATTTTATTGATTATTGTGATTATTAATTAGGGGCTGTTGACCTTTCGTGATGGTTTTTGCAGCAATTTGTCGTGCATTTAGTCAAGGCAGGTCATGTGAAGTGTAGCGCTCTACATGAACCATGACCTAACGCTGGATAAATGCACGACAAATGCTGCCCAGAGGGTTCATCTGAACGTGTCTTGCTCTTTGTTACGGGTCATTTGCTTAGGATAGCTAAGCGGCATGCCCCGCGCCGCGATCAATACCCGTTCAGATTGAACAAAATTCAACCACGAAAGGTCAACAGCCCCTAGGCATAAACATTTACGGTGAGGGTCTGTATTTATCAAACACGATTTTACCAAACCGTTGAGAAAAGACTGACTTGCAAAAAGCTGACCACATGGCTGTATTTTGACAAAATCAAATTTTTGTATGGTGTCACTTCGTTTGATTATCGATTGAACCGCTGCAAATGAGTTCGCAGCGTATTGACAGCTGAATGAATCGTGGTCAATCTGAGCTAAAAATACCCATAATGGTGCAAGTGCTGCCCCATTATGGGTGATTTGCTGGCGGATCCCATGTGGTAATGAACTGATTTATGGACAAATTGAGCGATGGAAAACTGAGTTATCCATGTAATTTGGGATCAAATGGTTTTCCCAGACTCATTGGTGTCGCTAATTTTTGACGCAATGCATCAGAACTGATCAAGACCATCACAATCACAGTCGCCAGATAGGGAATCATTGCTAATAAATTGGGCGAAATATCAATGCCTAATCCCTGCATCACTAAATGCATGATCGAGCTGCATCCAAATAAGTAGGCGCCGAGCATCAGATAACCAATTCGCCAAGATGCAAAGACGACCAGCGCAAGCGCGATCCATCCTCGGCCTGCGGTCATATTTTCCATCCACATCGGGGTGTAAGCTAACGACATATAAGCGCCGGCAAGTCCGGCCATTGCCCCGCCAAATGCAATGACACCATAGCGAAGCCGAATGACATGGATCCCCAGCGCATTCGCTGCATGTGGATTCTCTCCCACGGCACGAATGGTCAGCCCTAAGCGCGTTCTATGCATGATCCACCAAGTCAGACCAACAATCAGAAAGCTGAGATAGACCAATAAATCGTGCTGAAACAGGATCGGGCCGATAAAGGGGAGCTGGCTGAGGCCGGGAATGGCAATCTCCTGAAATCCTTCAATCGTATTCCCCACCAATTGACTGCCGAGAAATGCGCTCAGACCGGTCCCGAAAATCGTCAGGGCTAAGCCGGTGGCGACCTGATTGGTATTCAGGGTCTGAGTCAGTATGGCAAATAACAGGGCCATCATGGTGCCGGCAAACATTGCAATGAGTAATCCCAAACCGAGGCTACCAGTGAAATAGGCACCGGCAAATCCAGCCATTGCCCCCATGAGCATCATGCCTTCTTGGCCGAGATTCAGTACGCCTGATTTTTCACAGACTAACTCCCCCAGCGCAATGAGCAGTAATGGGGTGCCTGTTTTTAAAGCCGCAATTAATATTTGTTGGATAAAAAGTATGTCCATTAAGCCGCTCCGTTATCATTTTTCTGGTGGCTGGTTTGAGAGGGAACCGTCTCATTTGAGAGCGCGAGAGCGGGTGTGATTGCAGAAGCGGTCGTTGTGACGGTAGATCTTTTTCTGCGGACTTTGATTTGGTAATGGATCAGGAAATCACATGCGAGCAGTGAAAACAGCAGAATCCCTTGAAAGAGACCGGTGACTGCGGTCGGCAGACCCAACTCGATCTGGGCGAGATCGCTCCCCATGTATAAAGCGCCCATAAAGAAAGATGACACAATAATTCCGATCGGATTGAGTCTGCCCAGATAGGCGACAATAATCGCAGCATAGCCATATCCGGGAGAGACGGAAGGGATCAGCTGCCCAATCGGACCGGTCACTTCAGCAGCACCCGCGAATCCGGCTAATGCACCGGCAAATAGCATGACGCCCCAGACAATTTTATTCCGGTTAAATCCGGCATATTGCGCAGCGGAGGCATCCTCACCAAAGACACGGATCTTAAATCCCGGTAATGTTTTGAACAGAAGGATTGCGGTGATGATGGCAATCACAATGGCAGCAATAATACTGACCGATGCGCGTCCGCTGTCAAACAAGAGTGGTAGCATGACACCGTCAGGGAAGATGATTGATTCAGGGAAGCCAAAACCATCGGGGTCGCTCAGTGGACCATGAACAGCCCAAAGCAGAACATACAGACCAATATAGTTGAGCATAATCGTGGTCAGAATAATATTGGTATGAAACAGACGGTTGAGTAATGTGGGGATTGCAGACCAACACATGCCCGCGATCATGCCAGCCAGTAAGACGAGCCCTAACGTGGCCACACCCGCATCTTCACTGGCATGAACCGCGACAGCACTACTGGCGACAGCACCGATTAGCAGTTGTCCTTCTGCACCAATATTCCAGATATTTGCCCGATAGCAGACAGCCAGACCAACGGCACAGAGTAGTAAAGGCGTGGCTTTCACCATCAGCTCACCAAGGTTGTAGCTGTCACTGAAAGGTTGGAGTAAAAAGACGTTGAAAGCTTTAACCGGGCTGACATGCAGCCAGAATAACATCAGGCTGGAAAGCAGTAATGTCAGTGAAATCGCAATGAGCGGCGAAAACCACGCCATCATGCGTGAACTTTCGACGCGGGGTTGAACTTTAAGCATTGACAGGCTCCTCATCCTTTAAAAAACCGCCAGCAATCCATTGTCCGATTTGTTCAATATTGGTTTCACCGGTTTTGACGATTGGAGACACTTGTCCTTCATAAATGGCCGCAAGACGATCACTAATGACGAACAGTTCATCGATATCTTCTGAGATGACAATAATGGCCGCACCAGCATCTCTTAAAGCGATCAATTGACGATGAATGGCACTGGCAGCACCGATATCAACGCCCCATGTCGGGTGGGCGCAAATCAAAATGCTGGGTTGTTGATGGACTTCACGGCCGATAATGAATTTTTGTAGGTTCCCTCCGGAGAGACTCTTGGCCTGAGCTTGTTCATTACGGCACTTCACCTGATTGTCTCGGATCAACTTGCGGGCGAGGGCTTGCATCATTTTTTGCTGAATAAAGCCGAAACGGGTCAGTTCAGCGGTATGTGTCAGTAGGGTATTCTCTTCCAGCGTCATATCCGGTACCGCGCCTTGGCCTAAACGGTTAGTCGGTACATATGCCATGCCGAGGGTGCGTCTGGCACCTGCATCTAAATGTCCGACAGGCTGACCATGAAAGAAAATGCTCTCTTTCGGTGTGCGGTGATCTTCTCCGCTTAACGCTTCTAATAAATCTTCCTGACCATTTCCTGCCACACCGGCAATACCGAGAATCTCGCCACTGTGCATCGACAGGTTGACATCCGTCAGGCCACAGCCAAACGGATGGGTTGGTGATAACGTCAGTTTATTGGTCTGTAACAGTGTCTGTCCCCCCAACGATTTTGGATAGCTTTCTGAGAGTTCAGCTTCGCTACCGACCATCATTCGGGCAATTGAATTTGGGGTTTCTTGCGCCGGAATACACGCCCCGGTGACTTTGCCACCACGAAGGATCACCGCTCGATCACATAGGGCCGTGACTTCTTTGAGTTTGTGGCTGATAAATAAAATACTACAGCCTTCACTGGCCAACTTACGTAGTACACGAAATAATCCGGCGACTTCCTGAGGAGTCAGCACGGATGTGGGTTCATCAAGAATGAGTAAGCGAATATCCTGAATGAGGCAGCGTAATATCTCCAATCGCTGACGTTCACCGATACTAAGATGATGGACATAGCGATCCGGATCAACTTGTAGATCGTAACGTTGACTGATTTCCAGCACTTTCTGTTTCAAATTATTAATTTTAAGGAGAAATTCCCGGTCCAGACCTAGCTCGATATTTTCCAATACTGTCAGCGTTTCAAACACAGAGAAGTGTTGGAAAACCATGCCGATTCCCATCGTTCTGGCTTGATTGGGAGAATGAATTTCAACTTCATGATTATCCCATAAAATCGCGCCTTCGCTGGGACGTGTGACACCATATATCATTTTGACCAGAGTTGATTTGCCTGCACCATTTTCACCTAATAAAGCTAAAATTTCGCCTGCGTGCAGCTTCAGATTTACCTGATCATTGGCCACAACCCCCGGAAAAAACTTACTGACATTCCAGAGTTCCAAGAGTGGTATTTTTGTCATATTCAATGTATTCCCTTCAACATATCAGCAGGCGTAATGCAAAAAGCTGACCAACTGTTCAGTTATTAATGACTTTATTATCAATATGGTGAATAATATGTAGATAGTGTTTTCGGTTGGAATCGCTGAAAGAGAAAAGTGTCTGTCCCTGTAATGATTTCTGTCTTGGTAACGGTGTCTGTCCTTGTAACTTCTCGTAACGACGTAATGGCGGGAAAAACTTGACAGCCATGACGAGAATCAGGAATAACGGTCCAACTCAATCAATACCTCAATAAGGGACGCTGCTTCATATGAAACAAATGTCGTCGCGTAAAGCTCCGACTGGTGCGATTCGTCAGCGCAATGAAGCGCTGATTCTTCAGGCTGCTGCGGATGAATTTGTCAAACATGGTTATAAAGGCACATCAGTTCAGGCTATTGCTGATCGGGTTCATTTGCCGAAGGCGAATATTCTTTATTACTTTCGTTCCAAAAAGGGTCTGTATTTGGCCGTGTTGGAAGATATTCTCAATCTATGGAATCAAGGGTTCTCTGAAGCTGCTCTAGAGCAACCGCCAGATGAAGTGATTGAACGTTATATCCAAGGGAAAATGCGTTACAGCCGCACCCATCCGAAGGAGTCAAAAATTTTTGCGCTGGAGTTGATCAATGGTGCACAACACATCCAGAACGCCATGCAACTACCGATGGTGAAGTGGACGGAAAAAACGGCCACGATTATCCAAATTTGGATTGAACGTGGTTTAATTCGCCCAATTGAACCGTTGTATCTGTTATTTATGATTTGGGGAACGACACAATTTTATGCCGATTGTGATACAGAAATAACCCTGATTAAGAAGCGTCCGCTCAATGATCAAGAGTTTGACGACGCCACGCAATTTGTTGTCGATATGGTCTTACGCGGACTGGGGCTTCGGGTTGATAAAATCATATCTATTTAATTTGATGATGTTTGATATATGCGTAACTTGACTGCCGTGATTGAATTTCTCTCGGATAAAGCGCCCGGAAGCAAAATCGTTCTTATAAGACCATTTTTATATTTTTGAGTGATATTACGGATTGTTTTTTCAGGCTTTAAGTAGAGATGCCAGCCTGTTTTATGCTCTATGGCCAAAAAAATCTGAGCAATTACGCAATAGCCCTATACACTTAAATTAAATATGTGAGTTTTGACGTGGTTGTATAGCGTGTATATGAATATGTCATGGCTCATGAGTATAAAACTACAGTTGGCCGGATTTTATGATGCAATGGATAAAGAATCAGTCTATTACTGTCAAGATGGTCTTTCTTGTTGGGACAATGCTCATACTGACCATTATTCTTTCCTCTTTTAGTCTGTTTAAGATGAATCGAGTGGCTGAAGAGGTGAAAGGAATTGCCCACGAACATATCCCTCTGATTCAACTCGTCAGCGATGCCACTGTAAAACAGTTACAAAGTGCATTAATTGTTGAGAAAGCACTGCGAGCTGCGAAGTTTACGATAGATGTTGATGCAGAAGAGTTACACCGCCTACAACAGAACTTTGGCCTTGTTTCGCAGACGTTTGATCAGGAAATTCTGCAAGCACAGTCAAATCTGAAAGAGATGTTGCAAGAGCATCAGGGGGGAATGCTTGAGAAAGAGCAACGACTATTGCAGCACTTAAATGCTGTGATTGCCCACCACCAGCGCTATGAAGAGTCTGCTGTAGAGATCCTCCAAGCGGTTGCGGAGCGTAAAACGAGTCAAACATTATCTGAACAAGCGCAGCAACTGGAAGCGCAGCAAACAGCTCAGAACCATGAGCTTAGCGCTCTTTTAGCCGAAGTTGAAAAGCTCACTGAATCATCGCTGATGCAAACCGAGCTCGAAGAGCAACAGGCTATATGGGGGATGGTTTTATTAGTGGCGATCTCATTGTCGATTGGCTTACTGATAGGTTTATTTATCAGTCGTCAATTAGTTCATTCCTTGTCTTATGCTTGTACGGTTGCTGAGCAGATGGCTCAAGGCAACTTTGCTCTTGATGTTCAGGTGGATCGTCGTGATGAAGTCGGGCGCTTATTAAGCGCGATGCAGATGATGTCGAATGCATTGGGCAATATTGTGTCATCAGTGATGAATAGTAGCGATTCGATTGCGACCTCGGTGGTTGAGTTGGCGACTGTTGCCAGTGGTAACCGACAATCGGTCGATGAGCAGCAGCAGAATACCGAACAGGTGGCAAGTGCCATGACTGAAATGGCTGCGACAATTACGCAAGTAGCAGCCAATGCCGAAGGTGCTTCCTCATCCAGTCAGCGAGCGGAAGCCTATGTGAAAGATGGGTGCAGGATGATTGAAGAAACCAGTCATCTTGCGGAGAATTTGGTTGAAAGTGCGGCAAACTCACAGGCTTTGATCACTAATTTACAATCCGGCACAACAAAGATTCAGGATTTTGTGTCTGTCGTGAATGCCATTGCTGAACAGACTAATTTATTGGCTTTGAATGCGTCGATTGAAGCCGCGAGAGCCGGTGAACAAGGGCGGGGTTTTGCTGTTGTTGCCGATGAGGTCCGAGTGTTGGCTGCCCGCAGTCAGGAAGCGACTCAAGAGATTGACTCATTAATTGAATCATTGGTGAGCAACACTGACTCGGCAGTCGGTGCAATTCAGGTCAGTAGTGAGCAAATTGGTCAGTCTTCAGTATTGATTCAGGATATCAGGCAACAAATGAATCTGATTGATCAGGCACTTATCGAATTGAACGAGGCGAATGTTCAGATTGCGACGGCGAGTGAACAACAGTCGGTTGCGGCAGAGCAGATCAGTCGTAGCATGGTTCATATCAGAGATTCCGGACAATCTGTGTTGATGAGTACGGATGAAACAAAACAAGCCAGTGAAGATCTATCGGTGCAGGCATCTGATTTACGTTATCTCATGTCTCAGTTTCAGGTTAAGCCAGGGTAACTGGATTGGTTATTGATAGTATAATCATTTGGTTCTAGGCCTTCATACAGATGTGGAGTCATATGGATAATGGATAGATGAGCATTCGTTTTACTTTTCTCAGATGGGTTGGATTGCTGATGATACTGGCAGTTGGCTTTTCTATATTTTTATTTTGGGTGCATAAACAACCGTCTGTGATGATCCCTGAGTCGAAAGATCATATTCTCATTGCTGTTTCTCAGACGCCATTGTCTTCGCCATTACTGGTTGCAAAGCAGTTAGGGATATTCGCCAAATATGGATTAGATGTCGCGTTGGTTCCTTGTTATGGCGGCGTTGCCTGTATTCATGAACTCTTTTCCGGAACAGTAGATTATGCTACGTCTTCTGAGTCCGTGGTGATGTTTGAAAGCTTTAAGCGTAAAGATTTTATGGTTCTGAGTAGTTTTGTTGAGTCGGACCATGACGTGAAACTGTTGTCATTGCAACGTACTGGTATTCGTCAAATGAGTGACTTGATTGGTAAAACTGTGGGGGTGGTGAAAGCGAGTGCTTCTGAGTTTTATCTGGATGCATTGCTATTGGTTAATAACCTCAGCCATGATCAAGTTAAGAAAGTTTACTTAAAGCCACAAGCGCTAAACCCGGCGTTGTTTGCAGGACAGGTTGAGGCGATATCTGTGTGGGAGCCGTATGGTTATCAGGCGACCTCACAATCAGTGACACCTCTGGTTGATTTAAGTGTGACTGGTGTATATCAACTCTCATTCAATCTGTTAATGATGCGCACGTCCTATATTCAAAAACAAGAAACCCATCAACGTTTGTTACAAGCACTGGCAGATACGATTGATTGGATTCACCAACATCCCGAATCGTCCCGGAGCATCGTTAGCAAGGTACTTTCTGTCAAGAAAATTCAGTTGGAAAGTTCTTGGAAGGACTATGTTTTCCGGCTTTCGTTAGGGAATGCATTGTTGTCTAATTTGCAGTTGCAGGCACGTTGGGCTATTGATAGCGGTATCGTCAATGGTCCGTTGCCGGATTACCGCAAGATGCTTGCGTCAGAAATGTTAGAACGGTTACAAGATCAGCAGGGCGTTTTACCATGATCCGTTCAATATCTCGAAAACTACTGTTGCTATTGATCACGACCTTACTGTTGTTTGGGTTGATTATTTTTTCGCTCTGGAGTTTAGCCCAAGAGCAAGCCCAGACTCGGAATAATTTAGAGTCCATTATGCAGATTCAGTTGAGTATTGATTCGTTGCGGAGTCAGCTGTGGGGATTCTTGCAGTATGAAGACACCGATATGTTGAAACAGGTTTCTATGGCACAGAAAAAACTATCGGAAGAATTAGAGCAGTTTGCTCATTCCGACCGCTATACCAAAAATATGATCCGGATGAATGAGAATTTATCGGTCTTGATTGCTCAAGAGATAGCGTTTGGCCAGACGGCTATGACAAGAGATGGAAAAATGTCTGGTCGGGATTTACTACATGCCCGGTATAACATGCTGGTGCAGAATATGACGGAAAACTTACTCGACTTGCAAAGAAAAACATTAAATCAAAGTCGTGAAAATCAACAGATTACGCTGTTACTGACAGCCGCGAATCTATTGATCTTTTCTGCGTTTGTCTGGATCTTCGCTTTGCAAATTTATCGGCACTTCCAATATGGCTTCAAGGCTTTGAAACATGGTTTTCATGAATTAGCGCAAGGTAAATTGAGCAGTCAGATCGAGACAAGCCATCTAGACTCAGAGTTTGTGTCACTGGCGGGATTATTTCACCAGATGAAAAGCGCACTGAGAAAGACAATGGTGTCCCGGGATGATTTGCAAACGGAAGTTCATCGACAAACTGAAGAGTTAAAAGCGCAAAAAGAGCGTCTGCTCTTTCTGTCTGAACATGATTATCTGACCGGATTGTTGAATCGCCGTGCTTTTGAGGAGCGTCTGGAGCGAGCTTTAATCAAAGCAAATCGCTCTGGAGCGAAAGTCGTGGTCTTGTTTTTAGATTTGGATAAATTCAAACAGATAAATGATAATTACGGACATGAAATTGGTGATGAATTAATCCGCAGCATTGGTGAACGAATTCATCATCATATCGAAATCTCTGATTTTGCCGGACGTATTGGTGGCGATGAGTTTGTGATTTGTTTGGATTTTCTGGAAAATACCGATTGTATCGAGACCCGAATCAAGCGCTTGTCAGAAGAGATATCTCAACCACTTTCGGTGAACGACGTACAAATTTCTATTGGTGTCAGTATCGGGATGAGTTGTTTTCCGGATGATGCATCCAATAAACAAGGATTACTCTCTCATGCGGATAAATCTATGTATGATGTCAAATATGGCAAGCGTGTCGAAGGCTTAGATATATCAGATGCGGTTTGAGCCCGAGGGGCTTTTCTTATTTCTTCCTCTATTCTTCTCAGATTTTTCAATCCATCCTTTTGGCTCATACCAGAGATTATGATTCCTGCCGACATTTTCCTTGAATGACACCGATTGAAGACACTCTGAATCCTGCATCTTGAGGTTACTTGGGTATAAAACTTCATCTTAGGGCGACTTGGGTATATTCTGATTCGATTGATGAATATTCAATAGGTTGAATCATCGTCACCTGTCGATTAAGGATATAAGTATGAAAGTTCGTTTCATCGTATTGATGAGTGGATTATTATTGAGTGCGTCTTGTTGGTCAGCCAACGCTTTATTTGCGGTTGCGAATAACTTTTATCGGCCAATGAAAGCGCTGAGTCAGGATTTTGAATCACAGTTTCCTCATCATATCGAAATTTCAACCGGGGCGACCGGGCAGTTATATGTTCAAATTACGCAGGGCGCTCCGTTTGATCTGTTTTTTGCAGCGGATACAGCCCGCCCGACCAAATTGGTTCAGGCTCGGCAGGCGAGTGATCAATTTACGTATGCGCGAGGGACGCTCGTTTTGTGGTCAGCACAGCCAAAGATTGCAGTGAAAGATCTCTTACTGAGCGGGAAGTATACCCATCTCGCGATGGCAAACCCCCAATTAGCTCCGTATGGTCTTGCTGCGCAGCAGGTTCTTGAAAAAATGGGACTATATACGAAAATTCAGGATAAAATTGTCCAAGGTAAGGGACTAAATCCCACATTCCAGTTTGTTGTCACCGGCAATGCAGCGCTGGGATTTGTGGCGAAATCTCAGGTTTATCAGAATGATCATTATCAATCCGGTTCTTACTGGGAGGTCCCGCGTGAAGATTATGCTCAAATCCGGCAAGATGCGGTGGTGCTACCTGCCGGAAAGACCAATGAGGCTGCGCAGGCATTTCTGCATTACCTGAAGACGGACAGCGCACAGCGTATCATCCAGAGTTATGGATATCGGTAAAGTGAAATAAAGGTAAATGGATGGAAATTGACAGCGTCGTTGTGCTGACAACCTTAAAATTAGCCGGGGTCGTCACTTTTAGTTTGTTGGTGCTTGGAATCCCGGTTGCATGGTGGTTATGTGTTTCTAAATGCCGCTATAAAGGCGTCGTTGAGGCGGTTTGCTCTTTGCCGATGGTATTACCACCGACGGTGCTGGGGTTTTATCTGTTACTTCTTTTTTCGCCTCAAGGCATGATTGGTCAGCTATTGCAACAACTCCACCTTGGACAATTACCCTTTTCTTTTACTGGGATTGCGATTGCTTGTACCATCCATTCTTTTCCATTTGTCCTACAACCTTTGAAAAATGCATTTCTTGCGATAGGACAATTACCGATTGAAGTCGCGGCAACACTCAGAGCTTCTCCGTGGGATCGTTTCCGTTCTGTGATTTTACCGTTGGCCTGGCCGGGGATTTTCTCGGCGGCCATTATGGGATTTTGTCATTCACTGGGCGAGTTCGGGGTTGTCTTGATGATTGGTGGCAATATCCCGGGCAAAACTCGGGTGATGTCGGTTGAAATCTACAACTACGTTGAAGCGCTTGAATTCGGTAAAGCGCATTTACTTGCCGGCAGTTTGGTTGGCTTCTCTTTTATCGCTTTGTTAGTGATGTATTGGTTGAATCATCGCTATCGTTATTCGGAGAGGTGAGTCTTTGAGTTCTATTCATGCGGCATTTGCCATTACTTATCCTGATTTCTCTTTAGCGGTTGATTTAACATTACCCGCCTCTGGTATCACAGTGTTATTCGGCCCCTCCGGTTCTGGAAAAACGACGTGTCTGCGAGCGATTGCCGGGTTAGTGAATCCAGCGCAAGGGAGACTACAGGTCGGTGATGAGGTTTGGCAGTGTTCTGAGCAAGGGATCTTTCTTCCGACACATCGGCGTGATATTGGCTATGTTTTTCAGGAAGCCGGATTATTTCCCCATTTATCTGTTCAGCAGAATCTGGAATACGGTTATCGACGGATCCCAGCCAGTAAACGGCGGATCTCCGTGGACAGTATTTGTCGTTTTATCGGTGTGAGTCATCTGTTGGATCGTTCGGTTCATCAACTCTCCGGGGGAGAGAAACAACGAATTGCGATTGCGCGCGCATTGCTGACTTGTCCCAAATTGTTATTGATGGATGAGCCGTTATCGGCACTGGATGTCAAACTCAAATCCGAGATTCTACCGTATTTGGAAAAAATTCATCAGGAGCTGTCCATTCCGGTGATTTATGTAACACATTCGGTTCGAGAGCTGGCTCGTTTAGCCGATCATGTCGTGTTGTTTCAAAACGGACGGGTTGTTGTCAGTGATCAGGCAGAGGTTGTGATGTCCGACCCTTGTCATCAGGATATATTTGGTGAGGAGTTGGGGAGTATTTTTGATACACGCGTGGTTGACCATCATTCGGATCGGATCACACAGCTGAATAGTGACGGTGTCACAATTTGGGCGCCCGGGCACATTGGAGAGAAAGGTCAATTGTACCGCTGCCGAGTGCTGGCTTCTGATGTCAGTATTGCGCTGTATGAGCCGGAGCAAACCACTATGCTGAATCGACTGCCGGCTGTGATTATGGATATTGACCATCGTAAAGAGCAGCAAGGGCAGGTGGTTGTGGTATTGGCATTGTCCAGTCACCATCGGTTGCTGGCACAAATTACGTTGAGGTCAGCCTCTGAATTAGGGCTCTCGACGGGTATGTCCGTATGGGCGCAGATCAAGTCTGTGGCATTATCCTGACAGACGTACATCAATATGCCCAAATAGCATTAGGCTATTTGGGCATATGTTTATCAAAGTCGATCCCTTTGCCATTAACGCCAGTCTTCATCCAAGAAGTCTTTGCCTTCCAGTGCATATGGGCCTTCGTCATTCATTGAATGATCGACAATACCCTGTAAATGTTCTAATTGTTGTTCCAGATGATTGATGGTTTGGTAATCACCTTCGGAGCAAGCAACATAGATCTGCTGCTCAAGTGATTCAATACGATCGCGAATGTTCATATTGCACCTCCTACTATCGATGATGGTGTTTATCACTATGGTACTCAGTGTTAGTGTAGTCAAAAGAGCGGGGAGCGGAAACTTTTGCGGTCTGACCAGTGCTATCGATTAAAATCACTATTTTTATGGTTATTTGGTAAGCGATTGATATTGATTTGCTGATGAAGTGTACAAACAGACGGTATTTAGACAAAAAGCGCTTTTCTTTTTTTCTAGTTGTGGCATCTTATCGACCTCAAGCCGATATGCGGGCATCGTATAATGGCTATTACCTCAGCCTTCCAAGCTGATGATGCGGGTTCGATTCCCGCTGCCCGCTCCAAGCTTTTCTTTCTCTCTTGTTCAATCTCCCTAATCATTTCAAAATGAAACGCCTCATTTACATGAACCATCACATCCACCGCCACATTTGCCTTTTTTCTTAAAAATTCTTACGTAGAGGTAATACGCAGCACCTGCAATACATAAGCCCAGTATCGCAATATCCCAAAAACTATATGACTGTTCAACCATGACATGTGCTCCTAAATATTCTTGATTTTTATCTCATCAGGTAAGCGTTTGCGTATTAAATGGTCTTTAAAGCCGAGTAATAGCAATAAGAATAATCCAGTAAAGTATGCAGCAGTCATCGCTTGAATACCTGATAGATTAAACACCGTACCTATCGTAAAGACTGTACTAGCGACGGCAAAACCGAGAGTTGTTGGCAATACAATGGATAACAACATCCATTTATATTCACCGGTTTGTACTTTAATCATCATAACTGTCGCAAGGCATGGCGGGTAAAGTATAAAGAAAAGGATAAGTGCAACTGCTGTGATTTCACCATGCTGACTTAAGCCATCGGCACTTTCCATTCTTTGCTCTAATTTTTCGTTGCTATCCTCATCTTGCTGAAAAAGCACACCCAGTGTGGCGACACTGCTTTCGCGAGCTGCGAAAGAAGAAAATAGCGCAACGTTAATTTTCCAATCAAAGCCTGCAAACTGGGTGACTGGTTCTATTGAGCGCCCAAAACTCCCTAAAAGTGATGCTTCAAGACGTCTCTCTTTCATCTCTCGGCGTATTTTTTTGCGTTCGGATGTCAGTTTTCGTAATGCACGTGATACAACTTTTGCGCCTTTATCACCTTTTGGTGGTGCGATTAGCACGTAGAAATCAGGATTACGTTTTTCAAAGTCCACATTGACACGTTTAGACTCTTCCGCCCCAGAAGCGTTAAGTTTTGCACGTTTGAAGTCAGTGTAGTAATTCACGAGAGAGGGTAGGTTTTCTTCATTTATAGATTCTGCGTAATCGGTCTTAGCGATGCTACGCTCAAATTTTTGTATCGCTTGATTAGCAGCATCATGAAAAGCTTGTTTTTCACCGTCTGGTACCCCAGGGAACTGAAGTAATACGAAAATAATAGTTGAAACAGCCAGAACGATAGTTCCCACCTTTTTTACGTAAATCCAAGTTCTTTCTATGGAACGGGTCACCACACTACGTGCGGTGGGTAAATTATAACGTGGTAGTTCCATGACAAAGGGGGCGGTTTCTGTTTTTCGTAGAACAGTTTTGGTTAGCAATTTCGCAACCAATAAAGCACTAATAATACTGATGGTCGAGATATAAAGCGTCATGAGCGCTTTGTCTTCTACAAAGAAGATGCCCAGTAACAGAGTATAGAGCGGAATTTTCGCTAAACAGTTCATGTATGGAACCGTCAGGATGGTTGCTAACCTTGCTCTGTTATCCGGAATTCCCTTCGTCGCCATAACGCCAGGAACCGCACAGCCTCCAGCGAATACACCCGCCAAAATCATCGGTAAAGTACTTTGCCCGTGAAGGCCAAACTTATGCAGAACCCGGTCAGAAATGAAGGCAATACGTGCCATGTATCCAGAGTCTTCAAGAATGGCGATTAACGCAAACAGAATGATAAAGATAGGGATATAGTTTAAAAGCGTATTGGCTGAGTCCACCATCCATAAACCTAAAGCGCGAACATAAGGGTCATAAAGGAAGCCCGCATCTGGCAGAATACCCGCTATGATTTCTCGCAGTGAAGCCAGATAGGGCCACCAGTAGTTGGTCAGTTCATAGCCGTAGACAATGGAACATTGATAAATGATAAAAACGGTTGCAACTAAGAATAACGGAGCCCCAATCTTGTTCAGAACGACTCGATCAATTCTTTGGCTCATCGATGGCTTGGCAGAATGGCTCTCAAATATTACCGATGCATCAATGAGCTGTTTTACGGCTTTTTGTCTTTGAGCAACGATATAATCACTAACGGTCATTGCAAGTTCTTCTGATAAATCAACCAGTTTAGCGTCAAGATCGTTTTTAAAGATCTCAAATGAAGTGCTATCGGTGTTGTTTGCCAAAAGGTTCAGGACTTCACTATCTTTTTCCAACAACTTTAGAGCTGCCCAACGTAAAGATGGTAATTCCGATAGCGATAGTTGTTCTATAAATTGGCCGATGGAATCTAGCGTCGATTCGATTTTAGGATATGAGACGGAATAATTTGTTTTCTTCGCTTGTCCCAGCACCGATTTTATTGACTTGGTTCCCTGATTGACACGGCCCACACAAGAAATCACGGGAATATCCAGCGCGTTAGATAGTGCATCTTGGTCTATTTTTACTTTCTCTGCCGCAGCGACATCCATCATATTGAGTACCAGTACTAATGGCTGCTCTAGCTCGATTAATTGCAGCGTTAAGTGCAAGGATCGCTGAATGTTTGAAGCGTCCATTACATTCAATACAACGTCGGCTTTCTCTTCTAACAGAGCTTTTCTTGCGACACGCTCCTCAAGAGAGAAGCTCGTTAAGCTATACGTCCCTGGTAAATCTATAAGTTGATATTTTTCATTCTCATGAGAAAAATAGCCCGCTTTTTTATCTACAGTAACACCGGGGTAATTGGCAACGTGCTGCTTTGCGCCGGTAAGCATGTTAAATATTGTCGATTTACCCGCATTTTGTTGCCCAGCCAGAAGAACTTTTTTATGAGTCATATCTTTTTCCTACTTCGCTTCCGTGCTTACGAGTGTGTTTCAACAGTAATTAAATCCGCTTCACTTTTTCTCACGACTACGCTGGTAATCCCTACGCGTATTTCTATTGGATCTCCCAAAGGTGCTTTACGAATGAACACTATCTCCATATGAGGTAGTAGCCCTAGGTCTAACAAGCGTTGACGAGTCGCACCTTTTGACTGATGGGAGACAATCGTCGCTTTGTTTCCTACGGGAACTTCTGAAAGTAAGGTACGCATAAATGGTGAAACCTAAAATGAGAAACAGTTGGCAACAGTTTAAGAGGCATAACTCGCATTGGAAATAAGCTTAGTCATAAGTTTAAGTGAGTGTTGACATGGATCAATAGAAATACAAATAAGAATGATTATCACTATTAATTGAGGATCTTCTGAAGTAACTTAATGGCTATTGTACGCAACGTAATCACATGTTGTTGTTTAAATGCTCATTACTTGGAGGCTCAATGAACAAAGTAAAACTCACGGTTTTTCTAGCCGCTTTTATTCCAGCACTCTCATTTGCTCACACCCCACTTTGCTCATGCTATGACATGGGAGATGGAACGGTACTTTGTGAGGGCGGTTTCTCTGACGGTTCATCGGCCGCGGGTGTGAAAATGTCAGTATTGGACGCTAATGGTGCTGAACTTATTAGCAGCAAAATGAGTGAAGATGGCGAATTTGAATTTGAAAAACCATCTGGTCAGTACTCGGTGCTATTTAATGCTGGCCCTGGCCACAAGATTGAAGTTGATAGCAAAGATATTGTCGAATAGTTAATTAATCTATAAGTAAGGACTTTTCAATGAAAAAAACAACGCTGGCTTTAGGTCTAGCAGCTTTCGGTTTATCAGCAGCGAGTCAAGCTCACTTTCAACTTTTATATACCCCAGAATCGCAGCTTGAAGCGCCAACAACATTAGATATGAAGCTTGTATTTGGCCACCCAATGGAAAATGGCCATGTGATGAACATGGATCAACCAGAAGCGTTTTTTGTGACGTTTAAAGGTGATAGAACCGATCTTAAAGATAAACTCAAAAAAATTACCTGGAGTGGTCACGATAATAAAGCGGATGCGTTCCAAGTTGAATATAAAGTCCGTCGTAATGGTGATTACATCTTCACTCTCGTACCCGCACCATACTATGAAGCAGGTGAAGATATTTACATTCAGCAAGTGACTAAGCGCTATATTAATAAGGGGGCGATGCCGACTGGCTGGGAAGAGCCGTTAGGTCTTAAAACCGAGATCGTTCCAAAAAATAAACCTTACCAAATTTTCACAGGTAGTACTTTTACCGGTCAACTTCTTTCATCTGGTAAACCAGCGGCTGGTGTTGAGTGTGAGATTGAGTTCGTAAATACAGAAGTTGATACTACAGCAAATGGTTTTGGTAAAGGTACCTTCCGTGATGTGCCGGCTTCCGCCATGGTCGCAATCACAGATGACAACGGCATGTTTACATTTGGTATTCCAGCAGCAGGTCAATGGGGTTTTGCGTGCTTAGGTTCTGGTCCTGATACAGAGTTTAAAGGTAAAGCGCTTTCGCAAGACGCAGTTATTTGGATCGAAGCTAAAGATTTATAATCAACTTTCACTGTAATTTTACGTCGCTCTGCTTATAAATCTTTTATGGGTGGAGCGTTTTTGATGGGGCCTTCCGTTTTCACGGACGGTTTAGTAACGACGTAAACTTGCTGTCTTGACTTGCCAGTCTACGTACATTGAAAGGAAGCGTTGAAAGGACAGACACTATATCTTGCCAATATCCATCTTGTCATCAATTCTAAATCACTTCTCCTAAAATAATATTTTTCCACCGACCATATGAATATCTTAAATTGAACACTTTCAAGTGAAACAATATGTATATATTCAATATATTTGCCTTTCTATAATTATTATTATAGTTTAATTTTTAAAATAAATTTTAATTATTAAACTATTTAAACAATAAATAAAAACACTTGCAGTGTTATCTGTTTTTTTAAATGAATTTTTGTCTAAAAATAAAATTGTGAGCAATGTTGTTTTGTTATTTCATTATGAAATTCATGTATTTCACGATGAAATATTATTGATTGTTTTAGTCAAAAAAGTGTGACTGAAATCGTGAGTGCCTTTATTTTTTATCCTTTCAAATCATGTGGTTATGTAATTTGTTTATGTTTTTATACTTCTGGCATGCTAACTGCAAATATATAAATGGATATTAAATATTGGAGAAAAATAACAATGGGTTACAAAATTTTACTTCCTCAAGAAATAATGAAGGAAGGACGTGAATATCTCGAAAGCCGTGGTTATGAATTAATCGATGGTTCAGGAATGGAAGAAGAAGATATCATCCGAGATATCCCAGATTGTGATGGTATTATCGTTCGTCTGTCAAAAATGACAGATGCAGTCTTTGCGGCAGCGCCTAAATTAAAGGTTGTTGCGCGTCATGGTGCCGGATACGACACCGTTGATTTAGAATCCGCTAAAAAACACGGTGTAACTGTTCTGAATGCACCTATTGCCAACAGTATGTCGGTTGCTGAATTAGCCATTTTTTACATGCTGTACTGTTCTCGTAATTTCAAGATGGTTGAAAAACACATGCTTGATGATTACTACTTTGCCAAATTGAAGACAAGTAAAGTTGAGTTAGATGGCAAAACACTCGGTATTGTCGGCATCGGTAATATCGGCTCTCGAGTGGCTAAAAAAGCGCTTCATGGTTTTAACATGAGAGTTATTGCTTATGACCCTTATAAAACTCAAGAGCAAATCCCAGAAGGTGTTGAGCTTGTCAATGATTTCGACACTATTTTCAAAGAAAGTGACTTTGTTTCAATGCATTGCCCTGCAACAAAAGAAACGTTTGATTTCGTTGGACAAAGACAATTTGATTTGATGAAGAAAACCGCATATTTCATCAATACCGCACGTGGAAAAATTGTTGATGAAGCTGCTTTATACGACGCACTTGTTAGCCATTCTATCGCAGGCGCTGGTGTTGATGTGCTTAAAGAAGAGCCATTTGATCCTAACCACCCAGTATTTACTTTGGAAAATATTGTTGTTGCGCCACATATCGGTGCTGCGACAAAAGAAGCCACTGACCGCGCATCGTTACATTCCGCTATCGGGATTGATGAAGTTTTATCCGGTAACAAGCCAAGCTGGCCAGTCCCAGGTTTTTAAGGAGTAAATATTATGTCTATTGGTAATCGAGTTTATAAAGGGCGTCCAGCATTCAACTTAAGCTTATTGGCTGAATATGAACAATTACCTACAGCAAATATTGCGGATCAAATGAACCGAATTGCTGTATTAGGGAATGGAATCAAGCGGATTTCGTCGCCAGAAAAACCAATTATGGCGGGTTATGCCATTACAGTAAAAGTAAGAGCTGGCGACAATTTAATGCTACATGCTGCATTAGAGTTGGCTGGTCCAAATGATGTCATTGTCGTATCGAATGAAGGTGATCGTACTCGAGCAATTATGGGTGAGATTATGGTTACTTATGCGAAATATGATCGAAAAGTTGGAGGCATCGTACTGGATGGTCCAATTCGAGATATCGATGCATTGTCGCAAATGGATTTTCCACTATTTGCTACAGGCTCAAACCCTGCAGGTCCATTTAAAGAAGGCCCGGGCGAAGTGAATACGCCAATTGCTGTCGGTGGCGTTGCTATATGTCCTGGCGATTTAATTGTTGGTGATGCTGATGGCGTCATTGTTATTCCGAATCAAGATGCAGAATCCCTATTAGATAAAGCAAAAGAATATTCCAAATTTGATGCAAGTAAAGTTGAAGCTGCAAAAAATGGTAAGGCAAATAAAAGTTGGGTAATGAAATCCCTTGAAGCTAAGGGAACTGAATTTTTTGATCATCCATATAAATAATTTAATAACCAATAATTAATTACATAGGGCATAAATTTTGCCCTATGTGAAAAGTGAAATTAGGTGAAACATGAAAGTTATGAATTTATTACCAGTGGTACTAATCGCTGCTGTTTTTTGGGTGATACCTAGCCCAAGTAATCTTAACGTTGATACCTGGCACATGGTTGGTATCTATTTATCCATGCTATATGGTCTCGTATTTAGGCCTTATACCGATTCAGTAATGATGTTAATTATTGCTGGGTTTGCATCTTTATTTGTTGACTCTAAAGTTCTATTCGCTGGTTTCGGTCATCCACTGGTATGGTTTATTATCAGTGCATTTATAATTTGTCGCGCTTTCGTGATCACTGGGTTAGGAAAGCGGATTGCTTATATATTGCTAAGCAGATATGGTAATAATACGCTGACACTTGGGTATCTGATGATGTTTACAGATGCTTTACTTGCGCCTGCGACGGGTTCGAATATGTCACGTTCTGGTGGGATCACGTACCCTATCTTCCGTAATATTGCCGAAAGCTTAGACTCACATCCTCACAGCCACCCACGTAAGATCGGTGCTTACTTAACCATGTTAATGTACATCGTTTCTATGGGAACTTCTTCGTTATTCATGACTGGTATGGCAACCAACTCTATTATTGTCTCGCTGGCTAATGAAATCCTAGGTATTCAGTTAGAATGGTTACAGTGGCTAAAAGCTTCGATTGTTCCGGCTGGGCTCGTTCTATTAGGTGCGCCATACATTCTATATAAAATTTACGCACCAGAGCTTAAGCATATCGCTAATGTCAAACAAGTTGCACTCGATGGTCTGAAAGAACTGGGTGCTGTAACACGTGAAGAAAAACTTCTGATTATTTTCTTTTTGATCGGCGTACTTGGTTGGATGACAGGTTCGATTACCGGCATCAAGTATGTTTCGGTCGGACTTGCTTTTCTTGCATGTTTGTTAGTGTCTAAAGTATTGACTTGGAATGATGTGATTAGTGAAAAGTCCGCTTGGCAAACTTTTGTTTGGTACGGTGCTTTTTATGGTGTAGCGACAGCACTGTCGAAAGGTGGATTCTATATGTACTTGGTTGATGTTATCCAAGGATATATTGATTTGTCAGGGTATAGTCAGTTTACTTCATTGCTTGTTCTTGTTTTGTTCAGCTTGTCTGTACGTTACTTCTTCGTGTCGAATAGTGCATTTGTTGTGTCCTTTTATCCGGTTCTATTTACATTAGGTATGTCCACCAATGCAGAACCACTGTACATAGCATTATCATTAGCATTCTCTGCCGGTTATGGTGCACTGCTGACTCACTACGGAAACGGTGCTGGTGTGATTACTTTCTCGAGTGGCTATGTTCCGCAGAAAACTTTCTGGAAACTGGGCACTATATTTGTATTCATCAATTTAGTCGCTTACGTGTTTATTGGTATTCCATATTGGAACCTAATCGGTATGTAAGGATAGAATCATGAAAGTAGATATTCTGATTAAAAATGGTACAACGGTAGATCTTGCTAACCAGGATTTTGTAAAAAATGATATCGGCATTATTGGGGATCGGATTGTCGATATCGAAGGGGAAGCAGTGGATGCTGAAACGGTAATTGATGCAGAGAATTGCTTCGTATTACCGGGATTGATTGACTATCATCTACATGCTTTTCATGATGGCACGGCTATTAGTGTTAATGCTGATGTTATTTGCCTGCCGAATGGTGTCACGAGTGTTGTTGATGCGGGTAGTAGTGGTTGGGTGAATTTCCCTGCATTTAAAAAGCATGTTATCACTCAGTCTCTGGTTAAGATAAAAAGCTACCTAAATATGGTCAACGTAGGGTTATCGACATTAGGCGGTGGGCCTACCGGATATTTGGAAAATATCAACCCTGCTAATTTTAATCTTGATAAGATAAAAGCAACTGTACAGGCTAATGATAATATCCTTGGTTTGAAGTTGCGTTATAGCAAAGACCTCTGTAAAAACAAAGGTTTTTCAACGGATCCATTTGATGAGACGGTAAAGTTAGCTCGAGAACTGAATACTAATTTCTGTGTTCATGTGACTGATTCGACGAAGCCACTTTATGAGTTAGTGTCTGATTTTGATAAAGGTGATGTGCTTGCGCATTGTTTTCATGGCGTTGGTCATACAATTCTTGATGAAGACAATAAGGTCTATCCACAAATAAAAGCAGCTCAAGAGCGGGGCGTTGTTTTTGACTGTTCAAATGGTGTCGCACATTTTGATTTCAAAGTTGCACAGGCGGCTCTGGATGATGGGTTTTACCCAGATATTATTAGCACAGACTTAACATTAAAAAATTCGTTAAGAACAGATAAAGTATTCAGCTTACTGTTTGTGATGTCTAAATATATCAATATGGGTATGCCTTTATTTGATATAATAAAAGCTGTTACCACGACACCAGCGAATTTAATGGGAATGGATGGGCAGATTGGTGTCCTTTCTCCAGGAGCATTTGCTGATGTGGCTATTGTAAAAATGAAGAAGAAGAAAATTACTTTTTCAGATACGAGTGGCAATGAATTACAGGGAGATTGTTATTTGGATAATTTGGCAACTATCTGTAATGGTAATATTGTATATCGTAAAATTCATTTTTAGATAGCACCAAAGTTAATTAACAATATTGAATAATCCATCACTTGAAAGTATTTTATTTTTAAGTGATGGATTTTTTATATAATGTGAAGTTAATTCTGATATAATGGGTGCTTGCTTTTATTCTTGATATATGCGAGGTCGTAATATGAAATTCAATGATATTGCAATATTTTCAGTATCAAGGATAATTTCTGAACGGATATCAACATTATTGGTTGAAAAAGATATTGACATCCAAATTTACGAGCTCGAGCATTATGATGTCATCGATAAAGCACAGGAGCTAGTGAAGTCGGGAACAAAGGTAATTATTAGTAGAGGTGGTACTGCAGCTGTATTACGCCGATGTGTCAATATCCCAATTGTCGAGATCCCACATGATTTCTATGGCATATATAAAACAATAGAAGAGGCGAAACGTTTTGGTGACAAGATCGTTGCAATAGGCTTTCCTCAATATTGTAATATGCTTAAACATTATCAATCAATTACTCATGAATCTTTTAAAATATGCCAAGTTTATAATCATAAAGATATTGAAGATATTATGGCAAAAATTAAAAGTGATGGGCATCATGTTGTCATCGGCGGATTAACCGTTAATCAATTCGCTTCAAAATATGACATAAATGTCGTCATGGGAGATACGGATAATCTATCCATTGAAGTCGCATTAAATCAAGCTGTTAATCTTATTAGATACATTAATCAAGAAAAATTGAAATATAATATCTTAGATAATTCTATAAATTTGTCATCTGATTCCATTATCAGCTTTGATGGCAGCGGGATTATCATAAATGTTAACTACCAAGCTAGGGAGAATTTTGACTGTGATGTGGGGGATAATATATTTCGATTTAAAATATTTAAATCATTGTATGAATATATTATTAGTGAAAGTAATGTTAAGTCTCACATCGTTATATATAAGAATAAAAAGTTTGATGTTTCATTAAGCCATATTCATTCTAAAGAGAACTTTTTTTCCATTTTGAAGATCAGCATGGTCAAGAGTTCTGTTTCCATGAGCCTTCAAAATAGTAATTTTCCTACTCGTTATTCATTTCCCGATATTTTAGGATCATCAGAAAAAATCAAAGAATGTATCTTAAATGCAAAAAAATTCGCTAAAACCGATTTTCCTGTCTACATCGAGGGTGAAACAGGGACAGGTAAAGAATTATTTGCCCAAAGTATACATAAAGAGAGTTTAAGAAGTAACAAGCCTTTTATCGCATTAAATTGTTCCGCAATTCCAGAAACTTTATTAGAGAGTGAGCTTTTTGGTTATGAAGAAGGTGTCTTTACCGGTGCGAAGAAGGGGGGGAAAGTCGGAATTTTTGAGTTAGTTGATGGTGGCACTATTTTCTTGGATGAAGTGAGTGAGATTTCCCCTCTGGTTCAATTAAAATTGCTTCGAGTCCTTCAGGAAAGAGCTTTTTCCAGAGTTGGTGGTAATGCTCTTATTCCTACTGATTTTAGATTGATTACGGCCAGTAATAAACAGTTAAAAGAAATGGTTATCAATGATAAATTTAGACGAGATTTCTTTTATCGGCTGAATATATTAAAGCTTTCCGTTCCTAATCTTCATGATCGTGAAAACGATGTGATTTTGCTTGCTAACCAATTTGTCACACTAAATGGTAGAGAACTAACGTTTTCAGATGAAGCCGCTCAATTCATGTTAAATTATGAATGGCCAGGTAATATTCGTGAATTACAGTCACTCATCTATCGTTTGATTGTTTTATGTGAATCAGATGATGTCAGTCTTAATGATTTAATTGAATGTGGTGAATACCTCGATCACGATGGTTTTAATAATGGCTTATTAGAATCTAATGAATTGAAAATGATAAAGAAGGTCCTTTTAGAAACTCATGGTGATAAAGTTCAAGCCGCTAAAAAGCTAGGAATTAGTGTGACAACTTTATGGCGAAGAATGAAAAAATTCAAGATAACCTCATGAATTTTTTTCACATTATTTGTCAGAATCAATTATAGGACGGTTTGTTGCTGACTTTGCTCT
This sequence comes from Vibrio gazogenes, assembly GCF_002196515.1. NCBI lineage: Bacteria > Pseudomonadati > Pseudomonadota > Gammaproteobacteria > Vibrionales > Vibrionaceae > Vibrio > Vibrio gazogenes. The sequence continues at coordinate 363,297 of NZ_CP018836.1, forward strand.
CGAAATGCTTGTGGGGTCATGCCTGTATGATTTCTGAATGCGGCAAAAAATGAGCTTGGATGTTTAAAGCCACTATGGTTCGCAATATTTTTAATGGGGTGACGGGTATTGCTAAGTAACAATTTTGCATGATTGATGCGCATAATAATTAAGTATTGTTTGATCGAAACACTGAGCATATTTTTAAATAGACTCATGGCATATTTAGGGTGGAGTTTTACGTGAGATGCAATATCTTCAATCTTAATATCCCTGTTATGGTTATTGGCAATATAATCAACCATTAATTGAACATTTTTATAGCCAGTGTAATTCGTATGACGTAATGGGGGCTCATGTATAGAGTTGAACATTTCAGCATGATAGTCATAGGAACAGAGCCGACGAAGCATTAAGAAAATCTCTTCCTGAACAATTTGGTTACGAACCTGATGGCCTTCCCGGTACGCTCCGATCCAGCGTTGATTCTCTGCAAAACTGACGACTTCTGTGTGACAAGCAGAGATTGCGCCGCCATTCATGACCTGTTGAACAAACTCCTGAGGGAGAGGCCAACTTAAAAACATGTTGAGAGGAATGTTGATAATCCCCATGAGTGCATTATCACTGGTCTGTTTGACCCGATGGGGAGTGACAGCCCAAAACACCGCCATTTGACCACTCTCTATGGATACGTCGCTATGATTGAACGAATACGTCAAAGCCCCTTGATAAAGAATATTGACTTCAATTTGCTGGTGCCAGTGATACGCCTCCATATAAAAGGGCTGGCGTAGCTCGAAGCTTAGCTCCGCTTCACCGTCAAGTAATGGGCCGTGATGCTCAGGGGGAGCCTGAGTTTTATTATTATCCAGTGCGTGGATCAATGGTTCATCCATGTCTTCATCTCTATTTATTTATAGCAACATATTTGTCTATATGCGCATACCACTCTGCATGAATCGCTGACCATTGAGTACTTAAAAGTAAGGCTTGGTGATAAGAATAATGTGACACGACAAGTGGGGTTGTACCATAAGTTATATCATTAAGATATCTTATGATTTTCGGGTGATTAAAGTCCATCGTACAGTTTGATAATTTTGTTATGTTATCCGAAAAAGTAAGATTTCGTGATATGTACGCTGAACGCGATTTGCTGACGATGTCTGAGTCGATTAATTTGTTCACAACGGAATATGGGCGCTCGCCCGCTAGTGATTTTCATGTGATTTTGCGAGTGTTGCTCATGGCCTCAAAGAGAACCTGTCTTGTCTAATATGACAACACACTGCGCTGAACGCAGCGCACTGAACAAAAGAGTAACTGGTGATGAAAGAGCGAGAACTGATTGAATTAACCGGCAAGCAGACTCAGTTAATGATTGAGTTGGGCGAATTTGCGGAAATACTGTATTGGGGAAATCACGTCAGTGGTGAGATAGCACATTATCGCCCGACTTTACATCGTCCTATCCCTTATGGACGTTTGGATACAGATGTGTCGGTGACGTTGTCACCTGAACTGGGGCGCGGCGTGTTTAGCAGCCCAGGTCTTGAAGGGCACCGGAATGGTCAAGACTGGGCACCGGTTTTCATGCTGAAAAGTGTTGTGCAAACAGGATGTGCGTTGAAAGGACAGACACTACATCTTGAGAGTGAGGACCCGTTGGCTGGCCTTCGCCTCAGTACAGAAATTCATCTGGACGAATATGATGTGGTAAAAACGCGCCATCAGTTAACCAATATCAAGTCAGGTACCTATCAGGTTAACCGCTTTGCCAATACGTTGCCGTTACCGGCGAAAGCGAAAGAACTGATGACATTCTACGGACGCTGGGTGAAAGAGTTTCAGACCGAGCGCCAGCCATTGCTTCAAGGGGGATATCAGCAGGAAAATCGGCGTGGGCGAACTTCTCATGAACACTATCCGGCATTGATTGCAGGCTCACCGCATTTTGATGAATTGCATGGCGATGTCTGGGGATTTCACTTTGCATGGAGTGGTAATCATCGACTCCGGGTTGATGTCAAAGCCGATGGCCGACGTTATATGCAGGCTGAAGTGATCTATTTACCCGGTGAAGTGACGCTTGAGGAAGGCGAAAGTCTGACGACGCCATGGTTATATGCGAGCTACAGTGGGCGAGGGTTGAATGGGATGAGTCAACAGTTCCATGCGCATGTTCGTCATTCAATATGCTCGCCTGATTTTGTTGCAAAACCGCGGCCGGTTCATCTCAATACATGGGAAGGGATCTATTTCGATCATGAGCCTGAATATATTATGTCGATGGCGACTCAGGCCGCAAAATTAGGTGTTGAGCGGTTTATTATTGATGATGGTTGGTTCAATGCAAGAAATGATGATACGGCTGCATTGGGAGACTGGTTTTTAGATGAAAGTAAATATCCTGATGGTTTGGAACCGATCATTGAACATGTCAATCAATTGGGAATGGAATTTGGTCTTTGGTTTGAACCGGAAATGATCAATAAAAATTCTGAACTTTACCGAACTCATCCTGATTGGTTATTAGCGGTTGACGGTTACGAGCAACCAACGGGAAGAAATCAGTATGCGATTGATTTAAAGAATGACAATGCATTTGATTATTTATATGAAAGGCTATCTTATTTTCTGAGTCAATATAATATTGCTTATATTAAATGGGATATGAATCGTGAAATTGTTCAACCCGGACATCAAGGAAGCGCCTCTGGGGTTCGGCAAACAGAGCGATTTTATGCGTTAGTTGATCTGTTACGGTCGCAGTTCCCTCATGTGAGTATTGAATCTTGTGCTTCCGGTGGCGGGCGAATTGATTATGAAGTTCTCAAACGCACTGACCGTTTCTGGCCATCGGATAATAATGATGCTTTGGAGCGGCAGCGAATTCAGCGTGGGATGAGCTACTTTTTCCCGCCTGAAGTCATGGGTAGCCATATCGGTGCCGGGCATTGTCACAGTACACGTCGTCGTCACAGTATTGAGTTTCGTGGCCTGACTGCGCTGTTCGGTCATATGGGGATCGAGCTTGACCCAGTGAAAGAAGAAGCGACGGAGAAAGAAAACTTTGCACGTTATGTCGCACTCCATCAATCTTTACGGCCTTTACTTCACTCCGGAACCAACTGGCGAATTCCGACGGATGATGAAGCGCATCAGGCCCAAGCGGTGGTAGCCGCTGATCAGTCAGAAGCAGTCGTACTGATTGCACAGTTGGCTATGCCGACGCATGCCTTGAGTGGATATTTAAGAATTCCCGGTTTGGATGATCAGGCGATCTATCGAATCTCTGTTTTGGATAAACCATCATTTTACGAAAATATTGTTCATACGCAGCCGCAATGGACATTCTCGGGGGGTGAGGTTTCTGGTGCCTGGTGTCGCGAGGTAGGGATTGCATTGCCAGTTCTGGATCCTGAAACCGCGATATTAGTCAGGTTAGAACGGCTCACAGAGCAGTGAATTATCTTCTCATCAGTGTATGAATAACACCATTGTAAAAAATGAGTCGCCGATATGTTTTCAAGGGCGGTTCTTATTTTTAATCCCAATATATTTTGTGGTAAGTGTCATTGTTTCTTCATGAAAAGTTCACATAATCTATAAAAATTTAATTGTTGAGATGTGATTGTTCATTAATTGCCACTTGATGTAAATATAGAATAAATACACTAATTTAAAAACTAAGATTTATAAACTGCAATGTTTTTATTGATATTTATATATTAAAAATATAATTAAATCTGTGGGCTGTATTGAATATATGACAGGTATGACTAGCCATATCAAAAAATGTGTGTTTATGATGATTACCATATTAATAATTTAAATTCAGACACTTCCTGATATTTAATAATAAAGTGCAGGTTCTAAATCGACATATCGATGCACAGGCTAGGTTAGGTTTTTATAATTTAATGATTGATAAATATTACTATCAATCTCTGATAAAAATAAGAAATGATCTCATCAGCTAGAATTACATTTAGATTGTATAAATGTAATTTTATCGTGCTGCACTTATTTTAATGGATGTGTTGTCCCCACCATTTTGATAATTCATTCCTAATAAGGATGTAAGCATGAACTTTGAGTTAACACCGCAACAAACAGAGCTTTATGAGACCGCACTCCGTTTTGCATCGGATGTTTTAGAACCGGGTGCGGCTGAACGGATGGCTACACACACTTTTGACCGTCAGGTATGGGAGGAAGCTGCACAGTTCGGTTATGCCAGTCTCCCGATTTCTGAAGCGGATGGCGGTAGTGGTTTATCCACACTGGAAACTATGCTGATGGTCGAAGCGTTGGGCAAAGGCTGTAGTGATTTGGGGCTGGCGTTCTCGCTTTCTGCCCACTTGTTCGCCTGTGTTGTTCCTTTCAGTGGTTTTGCCAGCGAATCCCTCAAACAAACCTATTTGCCGAGACTGATTGACGGCTCTTGCATTATGGCTAATGCAGCGACGGAACCAGAAGCCGGTTCTGATATTTACGGAATGAAATCTACCGCAGAACGTGTTTCGGACGGTTATTGCTTAAATGGCAAGAAATGTTTTATTTCTAATGCCCCAGTCGCGGATTACTTCCTTGTATACGCAAAAACAAATCCGGGAATGGGATTCTTAGGTGTGAGTGCGTTTCTGGTACCGAAAGAAACTGAAGGACTGACAGTCGGGAGTCACCATGGCAAAGATGGCTTAGGAACCTGCCTGTGGTCAGAGGTTTATTTACAAAATGTTTTTGTCCCTGAATCTCATCGTGTTGGTGCGGAAGGTGCTGGCGGGGCGATGTTTTATGATTCGATGATTTGGGAAAAAGGGTGTTTGTTCGCGTATTACGTCGGAGCGATGGCGCGAATGCTCGACAGGGTCATTCTTCATGCGCAGGAACGGAAGCAGTTTGGTCGGGCGATCGCTCAGAATCAATCCGTATCCAATCGGATCGTTGATATGAAAATTAACCTGGATACATCGCGTTTACTTCTGTACCGCGCGGGTTGGCTTTACGACCAAGGAAAAGATAGTGAATTGGAAATCGCGATGAGTAAGTTGGTTATCTCTGAATCGGCTGTGCAGTGTGGTTTGGATGCCATTCAGACGTTCGGGGGGTCCGCTATCGAAAAAGAAATGGGAGTCATGCAGTTATTACTGGATGCGGTTCCCTCAAGAATTTTCTCCGGATCGAATGATATTCAGAGAGGCATCATTGCAAGAAAATTAGGACTCTGAGTCAGTCAGTTCACCAATAAGGCTAGGTATATGAAAGCATTAGTAGCAATCAAACGAGTCGCGGATCCGTCATTGGCGGTTCGTGTTCAGAGTGATCAACGTGACGTTGATTTGTCAGATGCCAAAATGGTATTGAATCCCTACTGTGAGATTGCATTAGAAGAAGCTATCCAGCACAAAGAAGCAGGGGAAATATCCGAAATCGTTGCCGTTTCTGTCGGCACGCTGTCATGTCAGGAACAACTGAGAACAGCACTCGCTCTGGGCGCTGATCGTGCGATCCATATTGAGTCAGAAGATCATTTAGATCCGTTGGTTATTGCAAAATTATTAGTCAAAGTGGTCGAGAGAGAACAACCACAAGTCATATTTACCGGTAAACAGTCGGTGGACAGTGACAATAATCAAACCGGCCAAATGTTGGCGGGGTTACTCGGTATTGCGCAGGGGACGTTTGCTTCAAAGATTGAGTTTGAATCCGATGCGGCTCTTGTCACGCGGGAAGTCGATCATGGTCAACAGGTTATTCGGATCTCACTGCCGGCGGTTCTTACGGCTGATTTGCCCTTAAATAAACCTCGCCACGCCTCTCTCCCGAATGTGATGAAAGCCCGCAGAAAACCCATCGAATCGATTGCGGCGGAGTGCTTCAATGTTGCAATGCATCGGCGGACGCATCTTATCAAGGTTGAATCGTTAAATGGCCATCGGGCAGGTATTCGAGTCGAAAATGTGGATGAGCTGGTGAGTAAATTAAAGCATGAAGCGAGGGTAATCTGATGACTATTTTGATGATTGCGGAGCATGACCATCTCAAATTAGGTGAGGCGACATTCCATGCGATTGGGGCTGCTAAACAGCTCGGTGAGGATATTCATTTACTTGTTGTTGGTCATCACTGTGAGCCAGTTGTTGAACAGGCAACCCTGTTGGGAAATATTTCAACGGTTCTTGTTGCTGATTCTGATATCTATGTTGGTGCACCAGCTGAAAACATTGCCAATCTTATTGCTGATATCGGAAGAGATTATACCCATATCGTCGCTGCTGCGACGTCGTTTTCGAAAAACTTTTTACCCAGAGCCGCTGCATTGTTGGATGTTTCCTTCATTTCGGAAGTTATTGATATCGAGAGTGATGATACCTTCCGTAAACCAGTTTATTCGGGGAGTGCCATCGCCACGATCCAATCGATTGATCCGATTAAGATATTCACCATCAGAACAACCGCTTTCCCTGCAAGCGCTGATATGGGCGGAGCCGCGACGGTGGTTCAAGTGCCGGGCAGTGAAGATCTCAAGCTTTCACAGGTGATTCGTCATCAGAAGGTTGAATCTTTTCGTCCGGAATTGTCGTCAGCACGTATTGTGATTGGTGGCGGCCGTGGATTGGGAAATGAACATAACTTTGCTTTGTTAGAGACGCTGGGTGACAGGCTTGGGGCTGCAATCGGTGGAACCCGTGCGGCAGTTGATGCCGGATTTACAGCCAATGATCTTCAAATCGGACAGACAGGGAAAGTGATCGCTCCGGATTTATATATTGCTGTCGGCATCTCTGGGGCGATTCAACATATATCCGGTGTCAAAGATGCCAAAACAATTGTGGCAATCAACAATGACGCTGATGCACCTATATTTCAGTCCTCAGATTATGTGCTTGTGGCGGATTGCATGGAAGTATTGCCTGAACTGATGGAGAAAATGGTGTGAGAACACTCAAGCCAACCACAATGAGTCATCCTGTGAGAAAGAAGTAAGGGAAACCCCATGAGAGAAGTGCTGGAATTTGATGTTGTGATTGTTGGTGGCGGGCCCGCTGGTTTATCTGCCGCCTGCCGCCTGATGCAACTGGCACAGGCGGAGAATCAGGAACTGAACGTTTGTCTGATTGAAAAAGGTGCAGAAATCGGGGCTCATGCGTTATCGGGAGCGATAATGGAAAGTCGTGCCTTGGATGAGCTTTTCCCTGATTGGCAACAACAAGATGTGCCGGTTATTACTCAAGTTGAGCAGGAAGCGCTGTTCTATCTTCGGGATGAAAATAAGGCTTGGCGAATTCCCAACCTTTTTGTCCCTCAGAGTATGCATCATCAAGGGAGCTATCTGATTCGGCAAGGGAAATTCTGCCAGTGGTTAGCCAAACAAGCGGAACAGCTGGGTGTAGAAATTTTTACTGGGTTTACCGCATCAGAATTACTGATCAATGAACAGAATGAAGTCTGTGGCGTCATCACTGGTGATATGGGTTTAGATGCTCAGGGAGTGCCAAAATCCGACCATATGCCGGGGATCGAGTTACGGGGGCAATATACGTTATTTGCTGAAGGCAGTCGGGGACATCTGGGCAAACAACTGCTTGAGCATTATGCATTGGATCGGAATGCCGATACACAGCATTTTAGCTTAGGACTAAAAGAAGTTTGGCAGATTGAGCCCGAACATCATCAATTAGGGCAGGTCATCCATCACTTTGGCTGGCCTTTGGGGAGTCATGCGACTGGCGGGGGATTCCTCTATTTTATGGATGATTGTCAGGTTGCTATCGGTCTGGTGGTTGATCTGAATTATAAGAACGCTTATTTGAGCCCGTTTGATGAATTTCAGCGAATGAAGCATCATCCTGCAATTGCTCGGTATCTCCGTGGCGGACAGCGATTGTCTTATGGAGCCAGAACCCTAACCAAAGGGGGATTCCATGCGCAGCCGAAAATGACATTTCCCGGTGGTCTATTAATTGGTTGTGAAGCGGGTGTTTTGAACGGTGCGAAACTGAAAGGGATTCATACTGCTATGAAATCTGGGATGCTGGCAGCTGATGCGGTTTATCCCGCACTTTTGCAGGAGAAGAAAGGTGCCGATTTGACGTCGTTTACCAAGAGCCTGCAAAATTCCTGGTTATATGAAGAGCTGTATATGGCAAGAAATAGTACAGCGGCAATGCATCAGTTTGGCCCTTTGGGTGGCGGGTTATTTAATTTTGTCGATCAGAATATATTCCGTGGGCGTCTGCCATGGCATATTCGGGATAATCAAGCGGACCACGCTCAATTACAACCGATCAATCAATGTCAGCCGATTGACTATACCAAACCTGATCAACAGTTGAGTTTTGACCGTGCCTCTTCCGTCTATATTGCCAAAGTCTCTCATGAGCATAATCAGCCATGTCACCTTCGACTGCGTGACCCTCACATTCCGTTAGCAGACAATTTGGTCGTTTATGGCGAGCCAGCACAAAGGTATTGTCCTGCCGGTGTTTACAACGTCGTGGAAGAAAATGGTGAGAAACGCTTTGCCATTGATGCACAGAATTGCCTCCATTGTAAGGCATGTGACATCAAAGACCCGGCCCAGAATATCACTTGGACACCTCCGGAAGGTGGAGGTGGGCCACTGTATACGAATATGTAATGTATTGATTATTGGCGTAGGATATATGTTGGATCACGAATGGTTGGTTGTATGATAACCAATTGAAATTAATTTGATTATGAAGTGTGCAATCAAACCATTTTTTTATAAATAGCACTTTCCTTTTTCGTCGATTGTGGCATATTAACACCGTCATCTCGATGCGCGGGCATCGTATAATGGCTATTACCTCAGCCTTCCAAGCTGATGATGCGGGTTCGATTCCCGCTGCCCGCTCCAATTCTTATCCAAAATCATTTCTGTTTACCAGATACTATTTATATCCACAGTCTGAAGTTTTAACTTCAATTTATTTACACCGTCACCCGATTCCGACCAGACTTTTTCGCTTTATAGAGAGCCTGATCTGCGGATTTGATGACTTCTTGGGGATCTCGGCTTGACCGACTATCGCAGACACCGATGCTTACCGTAATGTTCACAACACCGTTCGATTGATCTTTTTGCCGCTTCATACGTCCCACTTTATCATTTTTAGGACGCTTATCCGTATTTCGCAGGTACATATCATAGTCTTGGATGTCTTGACGTAAAGATTCAAGATAATCAAAGGCTTCTTCTGCGCTTTTTCCTTTAAAGATAATCGTAAATTCCTCACCGCCATAGCGATAAGCTTTTGCTTTACCTTTGACTTGACGTAATTTGCTGGCCACCAGCTTTAAAACTTCATCTCCCGTATCATGGCCGTAGTTATCGTTGAACTTCTTGAAATGATCAACATCAATCATAGCGATGGTGAAGTGTCGTCCCAGAGACTTCATCGTGTGGTCGAGTGCTGCGCGACCGGGAAGGTGGGTAAGTCGATCATTAAACGCCAGCTCATGTCCGGCAGCAATCACATAGAGCACCAGAAAAATACCAGAGATAGAGAATAGTATGCTGGAGATATGTGGAAGATGAAAAGAAATAAAGACATCTGAAATCAGTAGAACAGATGTGTAAACAATGGCATCAAGTTTACGATTCTTCCTCAATAGCAACAGCATGGTGAGGCCAATTAAAACAATCAGGTAAAGGAATAGAATAAATGGTAATCGTGATACTTGAGGCACCGATAACAATAACTGGGTAAAAAGCTCCGGAAAATCACCTTGGTTAAAATAATCCAGAATCAATAATGACCAAGCGAAGAACAGGCCTTGGATAAGCAGATAGTACAAAAATGCTTTGGTGAAAAGATCAGTGTCATGGAACGCATAACAGATGACACAACTGATAGGGAAGAGCAAAGCAAGTAAAGATAACTCTAAGAGTGTTGAGCCACTGATTAGGGGTGTTTGCAAACAAAGTTGAATGACAACATAGGCCAGTATCTGAGCAACAGCTAACATCCCCATACGACTTTGTTTGAATATTTGCGCAACGGCTAATGCCGTGAAAAGTAAAACATAAGGCAAGTTAAGCAGTACATTAGAATTTGACAGTTGCGTGAATATCCCATGGCCCATCCCGATATGGATAGCCACAATGAATAGAATAGGAAGTAGGCAGCGGAACCAGGAAGAACTGACCGACATTGAAAACATAGATGGTTGATTCGTCAAATAATTGACTGAACTTTACGTGATTTTTAGCAAAAGATACACCATTTTGTCGTTTTTTATGCCATTTCCTTGAGTTTTGGGTGAGACATGCGTGACTGAATCGATGAATGATACAAAGGGATGAGCACTGTCGGATGCGAAAGAAGACAGAATATTTGCATCGTTTGTCTTACATGATGGTTAACGGTATGTATAAAAATATGTCAGGTTGATTATCTGATACTATGTTTATGATATACATCGTGATGATTATATCCATTTTAGTGCTGATAGTTACTGGAGAATAAATATGCATATCAGTGTTGATGTCCATAATTATATGGAAACTTTAGTTGGTCAAATTTTGAGTTCAGATGATTTTAAAGCTCGCTATAATCATGAACAGTTGGCTGATCTGGCTTGTTTAGCGTTGAGTCAACTGCGTCCTGTATACATTCGGCATGATATTGATTTTTTATCCACGCTTCCGGAAACTCGTTTAGTGAAGTTAAAACAGTTTGCACAAGATGCTGTTGAAGCCGGAGAGACGATGATCAAGAATGACCGTCGTCAGAATCCTGAGTATCGGGAGGTTCCCGTTGTTGTTGCAACGGCTCGTTATGATGATGATCTTGAATTGGAATGGTATGAGAGCCCGATTATTAGTCATCAAACAGAATATCAGAAGGAGAAGTAAGTGGGATTTTTATCTCGATTGTTTGGTCAACGTCAGCAAGAATCAACGCCTGTTGAGCCTTTTTATTACAAAGATTTTGCTATTTTTCCTGAAGCGATTGCCGAAAATGGCCAGTACCGGGTTGCCGGGCGGATTACCCGGGAAATCAATGGTGAAATGAAAGAGCATCACTTCATTAGATCGGATGTTTTGTCCAGTCGCGACAGTGCTGATGAACTTATGATCAATAAGGCAAAAATGTTTATTGATCAGATGGGAGAAAAGATCTTCAGTTGAGTATTGCTCAAATTGATTAAAATCATGATGAAAGAAACCATAAGCCGATAAGCTTATGGTTTCTTTTTTTGTGATGATTAATTTTTACCATGATATTCAATTCACTAGACATTCTCGTTAGTATGGTGATGGTTCATGGTAGATGTTGGACCGATGCTGTAGAAACAAGACGTGATCAGTAACATGTGATAAATAGTATGTTACAAAGAAGTGCAAGTGGTTGTACTTGATTGTCCACTGCTTGAGTAAGTAAGCCGTTAGATTAAACATATTTCTGTGCCAATTATAAGGAAATAACTATGAAAATTGGTGTGCCTAAAGAACGACTTGCGGGTGAAACGCGAGTTGCAGCTTCACCGACTTCGGTAGGGCAGCTGCTAAAGTTAGGTTTTGATATTCTTATTGAAACCGATGCCGGAGAAAAAGCGAGTTTTGACAACCAGAGTTTCGAAGCTGCTGGTGCTCAGATTGTATCCCATGAAGACGTATGGCGTGCAGATGTTATTTTAAAAGTTAATGCGCCGACAACTGAAGAAATCGAGCTGATCAAAGAAGGAGCAACGTTGATTAGCTTCATTTGGCCAGCACAAAATCCAGAGTTACTTGAAACCTTATCCGGTAAAAAAATCAATGTGCTTGCTATGGATTCCGTGCCACGAATTTCTCGGGCACAGGCGCTTGATGCTTTATCATCGATGGCGAATATTGCTGGATACCGGGCTGTCGTTGAAGCGGCACATGAATTTGGCCGATTTTTTACGGGACAAATCACAGCTGCTGGCAAGGTGCCACCTGCGAAGGTTTTTGTCGCTGGTGCGGGTGTGGCAGGATTAGCCGCGATTGGTGCTGCTGGTAGTTTGGGAGCAATTGTCCGAGCATTTGATGTCCGTCCTGAAGTTAAAGAGCAAGTCCAGTCAATGGGCGCGGAGTTCCTTTCCGTTGATTTTCAGGAAAATTCCGGTGCCGGAGACGGCTACGCCAAAGAGATGTCTGATGATTTTAATCGTAAAGCAGCTGAACTTTACGCAGAGCAAGCAAAAGATGTCGATATCATTATTACCACTGCATTGATTCCAGGAAAGCCTGCACCCAAGCTGATTACCAAAGCAATGGTTGATAGCATGAAAGCGGGTAGTGTTATTGTCGATCTTGCGGCTGCAAATGGCGGTAACTGTGAATATACAGTGGCTGACCAAGTGGTGACGACTGAGAATGGTGTCAAGATCATCGGATATACCGACATGGTTGGACGTCTACCGACACAATCTTCTCAACTGTATGCCACCAACTTAGTTAACCTGTTGAAATTACTGTGTAAAGAAAAAGATGGTGAAGTTTACATTGATTTTGAGGATGTTGTTCAACGTGGTGTAACCGTCGTTAAGGAAGGTGAAGTGACTTGGCCTGCACCTCCGATTCAAGTTTCAGCACAACCACAGGCTAAACCTGAGCCAGTGAAACCGGCGCCTAAAACAGAAGAGAAAGCAGTGTCCCCGATGAAGAAGGCGTTAGGCCTCGTGGTCGGTGTTGGTGTATTTGCTTGGATTGCTTCTGTTGCACCTGCTGCCTTCCTCAGTCATTTTACTGTGTTTGTTCTTGCTTGTGTGGTTGGTTACTACGTTGTTTGGAACGTGACTCATGCACTCCATACACCTTTGATGTCTGTGACTAATGCTATTTCAGGGATTATTGTTATCGGCTGTCTATTGCAAATTGGTCAGGGAAATGGATTTGTTACGTTTTTATCGTTTATTGCCGTATTGATCGCAAGTATCAATATCTTCGGTGGTTTTACCGTCACCAAGCGTATGCTTGAAATGTTCCGTAAAAAATAACAAGGAGTAGCGAATGTCTGCAGGATTAGTACAAGCGGCGTACATCGTTGCTGCTTTATTTTTTGTGATGAGCTTGGCTGGCTTGTCGAAACAGGAATCAGCGAGGGCTGGTAACTATTATGGTATCACCGGGATGGCAATCGCCTTAGTGGCGACTATTTTTGCTCCCGATACGTCAGGGATTGTCTGGATTATCATTGCAATGGCGATTGGTGGAACGATCGGTATCCATTTTGCGAAGAAAGTCGAAATGACACAAATGCCCCAGTTGGTTGCGATCCTTCATAGTTTCGTTGGTATGGCCGCAGTGTTGGTTGGATATAATAGCTTTATTGAATCCCCGGAAACCGCGACACATGCTGAACATGTTATTCATTTAGTTGAAGTTTTTGTGGGTGTGTTTATTGGCGCGGTTACATTTACCGGTTCGATCGTTGCGTTTGGCAAACTGCATGGTGTGTTTAAATCTTCACCGTTGAATATTCCTCATAAACATAAATGGAATCTTGCAGCAGTGGTCGTTTCCGCACTGTTGTTGATCTACTTTGTGAATGTTGACGGTAGCTATTTCGCACTGATTGTCATGACTTTGATTGCTTTTGTTTTTGGTTATCATTTGGTTGCATCGATCGGTGGTGCCGATATGCCTGTTGTCGTTTCAATGCTGAACTCATACTCAGGGTGGGCCGCTGCGGCTGCGGGATTCATGCTGGCGAATGATCTATTGATTGTGACTGGTGCACTTGTTGGTTCTTCGGGGGCGATTCTGTCTTATATCATGTGTAAAGCGATGAACCGTTCCTTTATCAGCGTGATTGCCGGCGGATTCGGTCAGGAAGTTGTTATGAGTGATAATGGAGAAGAGCAAGGGGAACATCGCGAGATCATGGCTGAAGATGTTGCAGATATGCTTAAAAACTCAACGTCTGTGGTAATTACCCCAGGCTATGGTATGGCTGTAGCGCAGGCTCAGTACCCAGTGTCTGAAATTACCGAGAAACTGAGAGCCAAAGGTATCGAAGTTCGTTTTGGTATCCACCCAGTCGCAGGGCGTTTGCCCGGACATATGAATGTGTTGTTGGCTGAAGCAAAAGTGCCATATGAAATCGTACTGGAAATGGATGAGATCAATGATGATTTAGGTGAAACAGATACGGTACTGGTTATTGGTGCGAATGATACGGTCAACCCTGCAGCGCTGGAGGACCCGAATAGTCCAATTGCTGGGATGCCGGTTTTGGAAGTTTGGAATGCCAAAAATGTGATTGTCTTTAAGCGTTCAATGAATACCGGATACGCAGGTGTCCAGAATCCGCTCTTCTTTAAAGAGAATACCCAGATGTTATTTGGGGATGCAAAAGCATCATGTTTGCAGATTCTGGAACATTTGGATTAATCGCTACTTAAAAAACAGTAGAAAACTTTGTAATATAAGCCAGCAATAATGCTGGCTTTATTTATTTAGGGGACACATTATTGACACCAACATAACACGTAGGTAACTATTTTTGTCATAATGCTAACTGGATCATGAAACTTGCCTGAGAATATAGAGTCACATAACAAAATGATATTAAAACGATTCCTGCTGTTGTTCATGTTTATTATTCCATATGCATATGCGGACTCTTTGCCAGCAAGAATCGATAATTTTATATCCATGTTTAGATATGATGACGCACTTGTCTCATATGATTTGAGAAAAATAGAAGCTGAGTATGCCACCAGACTTATTACACCCGAATCCATGCTGCCTCAGACATTTCAATACCCTTTGAAAGACATTCAGCAGCTTTACGCTTTAGCACAACATTGCACCGGGAACCTACCTTTGAGCCCTTTAACCACAGAGCCGCTGGTTTTTACCCGGGCGATGTGTAAAGGGACGAAGCTCCCGTTGCGCTGGTTTGCAAGAAGCGCTTTGATTCATCCGGGTGGGGGAACATATGCTGCACGATATGTAAAAAAACACCCAGAGCTTTATGATGAGCTAAAAGTTTATATGCATATTCAGGAGCGTCCTCAAGCACCGAAAGATACTTTATTAGGGCGTTTGCAGCGGATGGACAGTGAATCTGTCACCTCATTAATTTCAGGTGATTCAATGTTCAGTGAGCAAGATGAGCTTTGGTTGAGAAAAGGTGATCGGTATTACGTTTTTGCTGATCATGTTTGGAAGAATAATGCCGAACAGGCTGGTTTAGTCTTCAGCTATGTCAATAATGAGGATTCAACTTGCTTTGTTCGACGCGGTAACCTGTGTTGGGAAGAAGAAGACCAATCGGATATTTTGCGTTATATCCTCGTTGGTCTTGTTGCTTTCAACGTATTACTCGTGATTAGTTGGTTTGTCTATCGTTGGAATACAAAGCGGCTTGAACTGAGAAGCCGTATGCTTATTTTACAGATATTGACACATGAATTACGGACACCGATTGCCAGTCTTTCATTGACTGTTGAAGGATTCAGACGAGAATTTGAGCGACTGCCTGAAAGTGTTTATGATGAATTTCGGCGATTATGTGAAGATTCCCGTCGTCTAAGGCAGTTGGCTGAGGCCAGTAAAGATTATTTACAATCCGATACCAAACCTTTAGCGGTGGATTGGGTACCGTCAGTCGCTGAGTGGTTAGAGTATAAATTAGAGGAAGAATTTGAATCATCTGTTCAATTCTCAATCAATCAGGATATTGCAGCAAAATTAAATGTCTATTGGTTGGGGACTTGTATTGATAATTTGCTAAGAAATGCCATTAAATATGGTATTGCCCCCGTGCAGTTGGATGTAACGACGTCAAGTCATATGGTTACGTTCAAGGTAATCGATCAGGGTTTGCTGACGCAGAAAGACTGGCGTCAGCTACGGAAGCCCTTTGTCAGTAAAAGTGGTTTAGGCCTAGGTTTAACAATAGTAGAATCGATGGTTGGAAGAATGGGAGGCAAGATGTCTCTAGTCGGGCCACCAACAACATTTATTTTGGAGATACCTTGTGAAACAGACGTTGCTTCTTGTTGAAGATGATAAAAACTTGGCTGATGGATTGTTAGTCAGTCTAGAACAAGCCGGATATAACTGTTTACATGCGGAGAAAATTTCAGAAGTAAGACAATATTGGGAACAGGCTGATTTAGTGATCTTAGATCGACAACTGCCTGATGGTGATTCGGTTGAACACCTTGTTGATTGGAAGAACCTGAAAGATGTTCCGGTTATTTTATTGACAGCTTTGGTCACAGTAAAAGATAAAGTCGCAGGACTTGATTCTGGTGCGAATGATTATCTAACCAAACCATTTGCTGAAGCTGAGTTATTTGCCAGAGTGCGGGCGCAACTTCGAGCGCCTGATGGCGAGTCGCAGGATGACACAAAGGTAGTCACAACAGAATTAACCATTGATAAAGCCACACGAGAAGTGCATTACAAAGGTGAGTTGATTACGTTGACCCGTACAGAGTTTGATTTACTACTATTTTTGGCCAGTAACTTAGGCAGAGTATTTACCAGAGATGAATTATTGGATCATGTATGGGGCTACAATCATTTTCCAACAACAAGAACCGTTGATACACATGTTCTGCAATTAAGACAAAAACTTCCCGGGCTAGAAATTGAAACGTTACGGGGTGTCGGCTATAAAATGAAAGCCTAATGATGAGAAAAAAGAGTTTTTTCTTACTGGGAGTACTGGCAAGTGCTCCCAGCTATTCTGTTTCCGCGGATTGGTTTGAACACAACACACCACTAACTCAGGCCCATGAACATTTACTGGAAGATGATCTGCCAAAAATGTTTAGCTCTTTAGTTGAAGTATGGCAGAACACTAAAAGTAACCATCTCAGCAGTCATCTGAATGATTTACTACTCCAATCTTTAAGTGCAGATTGTGGAAAGAGTCTGGAGCGAGACCCTTTTCCTGATTGGATCAAGTCTCTTGCCGTACGCAGAGTTGAGATTCAGAGTCCGGGGCGAGATGCATTTCAATTATTGATTGATATAGTGACAACGTCACAAGTGGAGGAAGTTTCATTCACGCGCTGGGTTGATCATTCCATTTCACTTGATAGCTCTTTTTCCCAGATAGAACGTGACGATGTCACAAATGAGCGGACTTACGTAAAACGTTATAATTTGAATAATCGTTTGTCTATGGGGCTTTACCGATTGATCGTTTCTCGAAAAAATGGTGAGTCGTGGAGTTCTTGGGTTATTCTTGATAATCCGAAAACCTATCATACGATTCATTGGCGTTCAAAAGAACAATGGGGAGTCGAAAAAACAGCGATTCCAAATCGTTACTGCCCATTACCGAAAATGAGAGTGTCTGCGTATAGCTATCATAGTGGAAAATACTCAGAAGTTTGGAAACAGACCTATGAGTCTAATTATCCGAGTGAGTTACCTGCGGATACATTGGAACCGGGACGATATGTTCTGGCCGTATCGATGAATCATCAGCGGTGGCAAGGGCCGATAACTATTGAGCAATCTCAAGTTATTAGTAAAACATATGATGTTTCACTAGAGGAATAGCTAAAGATATATAACAATCTGTCGTTATAAACATTAAATTTTATTCGGTTTATAGCGCATATGGATATACAACTAAAATATTTAATTCCGTCACTTCTCGTTGTTTCATCCGGAAGTATGGCAGCGTCCTACGCTGTTGAGGCCCGAGGGGATGCGATGGGAGGGACAGGCGTTGTTTCAGCCAACTATCTTACTGCTCCTTTCTATAATCCTGCAATTGTTGCCATTTATCGCAGAAATGATGATGCGGGAATGTTACTTCCTAGCTTTGGGCTCACTTATAACGATCCTGATGATATTTCCAATACAATCGATGATGTTGGTGATTTAATCAAAGATGTGGAAGGTGGAGATGCATCACAAGAAGCTAAGCTCCAGAGTCAGCTCGATGCGCTCAATGGCGGAGAGCTCAAAGCTGATATTGGTGGTGCGATCGCAATAGGAATTCCCAATCAATATATTTCGATGAATTTGTTTGGTAAAGCTTATGCAGAGACTTATGTCACACCATCAATTGCGACAACTGGCTCCTCAACGCTTGATAATGCACAGAATAGTACGATTGACGCGGTTTCTGTTGCGGTCACTGAAGTAGGTCTTTCTCTGGCAAAGTATCAAACATTTCTAGGGCAACATATCTCAGTCGGTGTGTCTCCGAAATTGCAACGAGTGTATACCTATGTATACGAAGCCAGTTTGAAAAACTACGATCTCAGTGATATCGATGCAAACAGTACCGGAGAAACGGTGTTTAACCTAGATGCTGGTCTGCTGTGGTTTTATGGTCCTGTAAGAGTTGGATTCGCCGCGACCAATTTGGTTTCTCGTGATATCACTACCCAACGAGTTGCTTCCAGTATATCCGGCAAAGCCGATCTACAATATAGTTATCAACTTAGACCTCTGTATACTGTTGGTGTTGGGCTGATTGGGGATTATGCCTCGATTAGTGTTGATTATGATCTGAATGAAGAAGAGCGCTATACCAATTTCAATGATAACACCCAGATGCTGCGTGTTGGTGGTGAAATCGATATTCTTCGTCAGCTAAAATTGCGAGCCGGGTATAAAAAGAACCTGGCTTATAGTGATTCTGACGGGGTCTACACTGCTGGGATAGGGCTTTCTCTGCTTGGATTGTTCGAACTTGATGCTGCTGTAAGCTATACCAATGAGCACGCCAAAGGTGCCTATGTGAACTTCCTGTCCACATATTAACGCGTTTATTCTTTTTCTACACACCGATCTAAGCTCTCTCTGAAAAGAGGGGGCTTTTTTATTTTCTGAAATATAAATCTTGTATATCAATATCACTGCGCGTAGTGATTACTTACATTACCTAGTTATTTCTCTATAGAAAATAAGTTGATCTTTTTCATGCTTGCCTTCATTATTTGCCGATATTTGAGTTAAAATTTATATTTTTCATTAACTTATAACAGTATATTCAACTTCCATAGAGTGATAGTTTACCGAGTATTAAGCTCCCCAAGGAGAGAGGATCTTTTTGGATCTCATGTTAGTGAATACTTCTACTGTGTGACAGTATCACTCTAGACATATATGCTAATGCACTATAACTAATATTTGTGGTAAAAATAAACAAGCAACATCACCGCAGCGCCAAAACATAGCAGCAGACGAAACCATTTATCTTTAATAGAAGAGGGTTGATATGGATTGAGCGTAGTCGAGTCAGGTAACACATTGCCGATTTGCAATGTTTCCATTCATCACTGGGATTATCTGGAATGAACCAGAATTCAGTCTCGTTTTTTGGTTATAAGCATGTGGCTTATAGTTGAGAAAATGAGGAGACAAGCACCGATCAATTCACCAATACTCGTAAAAAAGGACAACCTTGTGGTGACTCGTGTATCTCTTGGAAATACACATGCCACAAAGGAAATACTTCAATCTTCTTCAGGCTATAAATCATCTACATATCAACACCCAATTCAGGAAAATTGTATGCATGTGAAGTACATGTATGTGTTGGCCAATAAATTGAAAGAGCGGACAGGTCCAGGTCAAAATCATAAGGTTATTGGCACACTGACTAAAGGTGAAAAAGTACGAGTATTTAAAGCTGTACAAAGTAGTTCATGGTTAGCTATTTATTATGGTTCCAGTTATTACTGGGTTAGTGCCAAATATCTATCTGAAGTTAATCCTGAGTGATTCATTCATGCTCCTTGAAGGTAGAGATTTTGGCTATGATGTGGCTGCTGACAATCCAGATATTTCGAAGATTGAGTTAGAGTCAGAAATTTATAATTAATTATTTTATGAGATTAGAGATTTACCGTGGCTATTCAACGTTCAAAGATAACTACTGAACGTGTCTATAAGATGATTCACAGGTAATAATTGAAAACCCATAAGTTCGCATTATGGGTATGAATTATGTTGAGGGTTTGCTGAAAGCCTAGCGTGACCAAAGGGTGGGCGAACGAATTGCTGATTGTCGGCGCTTGCGGCGTACATGCTATGAGAGAGAATCGCTTTGAAGCGTTAGCCCGTACACATAATTCGCATAATGCGCAAAATCATTCTCTTATGGTATTATCTGTTTGTCTCAAATAAAAAGCCCAGTGCTGTAACACTGGACTTCTATTTATATTATTGAGATTAGTAGTTGGATGATTGTATCTATTAAGTTAATTATCGCTATTAGCAGAGCTATCATCTATTCCCTCCTTAGGGTTATTGACTGGCCCTTGAGAACCCTGTTTCTCAAGGGCTTTTCTATAAGTCATTGTACTTCATGACTTAATTTGATTAAATGCTTCGACCTGTACAACCTTAAAAACGTTAGAATATTCTAGTTTATATGTAATAAGTTTTATAATTTTGGAGTAGTTCCTCTCTATTTTTTAGTGTTCCTCTAGAATAAAATGTTGTATTCCAAAACTTGTTTTGACCAAGATTATCCATTTCAAAAGGTACGTTAAAGCCTTTTTTTAAAAGCATTTTAGAAATAATTAACATTCATTGGCTGTTTTTTGGTGCTGACGATGTAGATTTCATCCGCATGAGAATGGAGTTACTCCAAAAACAGATTTCATCATAGACGATTTAGGCACTCTAATAAAATTCCTCAAGTGCGCATTATGTACGTTATGTTAAATACTATAATTGAGTTGATTCAATTATAGTATTTAACTATCCCCTAATAATTTGTCTCTTACCCCACGTCAGGTTTGATGCTGTGATTCTCAAACAAGATTTCTAAATAGTAAAACGAGCACGGTGATTGGCCGCCCTCGTTTTATGCTTGAACGATAGAAAATTACTCGCCGTAATAGCTCTTACGGTATAGGCTCTTCACATCTTCAACAGTTGGTTTTCCTGGATTGGTTAATGTGCAAGGATCACCATAAGCTCGCTCACTCATTCTTTCCAATACTCGGATGAATTTTTCTTCGCTGAAATCAACTTCATCACAATCTTTAAAGCAGGATGGTATACCCAATGCTTTGTTTAGTTCTCTGACGGTTTGTGCCAGATCATTAATACCGAGAATGCTCTCAGCAAACTGATATTTAGTGGTGTATTGTCTATTAAAATCAATAATATATGGCAGAAGAATCGCGTTTGACAGACCATGTGTTACCCCAAACTCACCCCCGATTTTATGAGCGAGTGAATGGACCAATCCTAATGAAGCATTGGTAAACGCCATCCCTGCAAGTGCAGATGCATTGTGCATATTATAACGAGCTTCTTTATTGTCAGGTTCTTTATATGCTGTTTCAATGTTATCGATAACCAGCTTGATGGCTTCAATCGAGTACGGATCTGTAAATGATGTGGCAGCAATGGAAACCAGTGCCTCAGCAGCATGTGTCAAAACATCCATGCCGGTATTGGCGGTAATATGTGCTGGCATTGTTTCTGGTAGTTTGGGATCAAGAATCGCAATATCCGGCACCATGTCAGCAGCGACAATGGGATACTTGATATGATTCTCGGTATCTGTGATTACAGAGAATGCTGTAATTTCAGATGCGGTACCACTGGTTGATGGAATGGCAATAAATTTTGCTTTTTGACGTAGTGCCGGCATGGAGCCGACTTCAATGATATCTTCAAATTTTAAGTGAGGATGTTCATAAAAGCACCACATGACTTTGGCGGCATCAAGAGCGGATCCGCCCCCTATCGCTACAATCCAGTCAGGCTCGAAACTCATCATTGCCTCGGCACCACGCCATACGGTTTTGACAGATGGATTTGGCTCAACACCATCAATAATGATGCTATGGATCCCTGCTTGAGACAGATAATCTTGGCATTGCGTCAAAAATCCAAATTTTTTCATTGAGCTTCCACCGGTCACAATCACCGCCTTTTGGCCTTTTAACGTTGCCAGTTCAGCCAGAGCCCCCTCGCCATAGATAATATCCCTGGGTACAGAAAATCTCATGACACTCATATTTATCTCCTATAGTTTGCATATGAAAATGTGACAACCATAAGATATGCTCACAAGCGCACTGAAACACTGATTTGAATCATTAATCACGGATAAATTCTATAGATATGAAATCACTAGATATTTTTTGTACAACAGGAGAAATAAGAATGGCTTAAGTCCGCCAAGGAAACACAAATTTTATGTGTGTTAGAATAAAAAAGACCCCAGTGTGACGTTGTCACTCGGAAGCCTTTTGATTGATTTCATCGGAAATAAATTAACCACCGGCGAGTTTAACGGTATGGCCTTTCTTTTCCAGAAGCATTTTGATTTTTTCTCGATCATCACCTTGGATTTCAATCTGCCCGTCTTTTACTGCACCACCACAGCCACAATGTTTTTTTAATTCTGCTGCCAAGAGTTTCAATGCAGCATCATCAAGATCAAGACCGGTGATAACACAAACACCTTTGCCTTTTCGTCCCTTGGTTTGTCTTTGTATTCTCACAATACCATCGCCTTTCGGCCGCTGAGGCTGTGATTCCTCAGGTTTAATACGTCCAACTTCAGTGGAATATACTAATGTCATATTTGATTACTTCTTTGCTGCCGCCGCAGCTTTCGCCTGACGGAGTTCTATAATTGTTTTTTCAATGTGTTTTTCAATTGCGAGTTTGGAGCCCTTAAGTAGTCGGCCATTGAATATACAGTACCAATCATTCGGCTCACCAGTATCATTTTTCAGAGTAAAGCCAGCAAACTGCTCTTGTTTCGCTGTCTGTTGCTCTCTTTTTACTTCGATGTTGGTAAACTCTTTGGGATCAATAATCGAAGCAGTATCACACCACCAATCAATACTCTTCTGCACGGCTGCTTTATTACCGGAAAGAACATGATTCTTTATTTTTACTTGCCAGACATCACTGGATTGACCGGCAGATTTGAGGGTAAATCCTCGGTATGTTGCAACAGCCATATGTCTACTCAGCCCTTTTATGTATTTCCATTTAATATTAATTGTAATCGGCACATGATCAAGTATATTTAGGGCTAATAGACTAGTTATAGTGCATTAAAATGTTAAAAAAACCAATATTAATCACAAAAAAGACAATAATTGAAAATTATACCAAGCGGCTTTGTGATTTTGTCGATAAAGAACAACTCGATGAATTAACTCAATATCAGTATTCAAACAGTTCTTTACTTGCGATGGTTAAAGACTGGAATCTATTTGTAGCATTTTGTCAGAATCAGCATGTTGTTCCTTATCCAGCATCTCCGGACATGATTCGTCTTTTTCTTGAAAAAGAATCACGAGTCAGAAAGTTTTCAACCTTGCGTCGTTACAGCGTCACGATGACAGTGCTACATAAGTTGCTTGGGTATCCAGACCCAATCACAAACCATCAAGTCCGTTTACTCCTCATGTCTTTAAGAACAGAAAAAAAAGGCGATAATAGTCAAGCAGATGCGTTAGGCCGGGAACATCTTGAGCAACTCGATACCAAGCTTGCTACATCGAAAGCAGCCAAAGATATTCGAGATCTCGCCATCTATCATCTGATGTTTGAGTGCATACTGAAACGAGTAGAGCTCAGAGAGCTCCGCGTCGAACAGCTCACCTTTTACTCAGCCACTGAGGTACAAGTTGAACTCAGAGGCAATGGTTATCAACTTTCTCCACAAGCTTCAGAAGCCGTTCACCGTTGGTATCAACTGATTGATATCCACGCTTCACCTTATGTCTTTCGTTCGATCGATCGTCATCAAAACATCGGAATTGAAAAACTGAATGACTCATCGATCTATCGAATTTTAAGAGGAGCAGGAGAACGACTAGGCATTGCTCACCTTAAATTCTCAGGTCAGTCGACTCGGATCGGAGCAACACAAGAGCTCTATCAACAAGGGATGAAAATCAAAGAGATTCAGTCTTTTGGTCGCTGGCAAAGCCCTGTGATGCCTTCTCAGTATGTTGGAAAGCATCGTCAGGCTGAAATAGGAATGCAACAATTTAAATCGTTTAAGCCTTGGAAGTCGTAACTTGTTCTAATGAACGTTCAATACAATCCGTTAAGAAATCCGCCATGTGATGGCCATTATTTTCCAACATTTTTGGGAACATTGAGATGGGCGTCATTCCCGGGAATGTATTCACTTCGTTCAAATAGATATGTCCATCTGAGGTCAAGAAAAAATCAATCCGAGCAAGATGTCGAAGTTTCATATGACGGAATACTTTCTCGCTGTATTCACGAATGGAAGCAAGCTGTTTAGCAGTCAAACCTTCAGCCTCAACTTTGGTATAGGAATGGCTGGTTTGACTATATTTCTCTTCATAGGTGTAAAAAGCATCAGCCGGAGCAATGACCTCACCGGGAGCCGAGATATGAAGTTCCCCACCGATTTCATAAGCAGCGACTTCTAGCTCTCTCGGCTTCACTGCTTGTTCAACGAGAACCTGTTCCGAAAACTGAAATGCCGAGGTGACCGACTGGCGTAATTGCGCCAAATCAGTGACCTTGTAACAACCAACTGAAGAACCTTGTCGCGCAGCTTTGACAAATAAGGCTCCCCAACGATGCAATGCGTCTTCACATTGTTCAACCGTTTGATCTGTGAATTCAGACAGGAATAAATAAGGCGTATTAGGCACGCCTAACGCATCATACCAAAGCTTCGAGGTAATTTTATTAAAGCTATTTGAACTCGCTTCGGGACCACATCCCAGATATGGAATGGCTGCTAATTCAAGCATCGACTGAATATCACCGGTCTCTCCGGGATAACCATGGATACAGGGCACCACAAAATCAATTTTCTGACGACTGACATCAGTATTCAGTGTCGCTGTATTGGTATCCAGATATGCCAGATGGCCATCTTCGGTCAACCACCCGTCAGGTGTCATTTCAATACGTTCGACGTCAAAGTGAGGATTCGTTTGGAGCTGTTCCTGAACATAATTCGCAGAAACCAATGACACCTCATGTTCTGATGAACCACCACCACAAAGCAATAATATATTGATACGGCCCATTATTCTTCCACAGTTCCTTTCAGTTTAAATCGCCCCTATCATAGATAATTCCAGACAAAGTTGTAGTCTTATCTTTCTCTAAGCGGCTAACCGGTCTTTATTTATACAAAAAAGTCACACAAAAAAAGGGCCTGAGGCCCTTTTTCTATCTAATTAAGTTTGTTTAAAGTCGGATATTCTGAATTTTTAATGGCGTCAATACTTTTAACAAAAGGTTTGAGTTGACGGAATTCAGCCGGCAGCATCTGAATTGCCTGACGTGCTTTAGCTCGCGTAGCAAAATCACCGTATAAGACCGTATACCACTTCGTCCCATTCACGACTTTATAGTTTTCCCAAACAGGCTGACCATCTTTGGGAAGCTTGTTAGAAAATCGATCCACTTTACTTTGACTACCAACGGCAACCACCTGAATGGTGTAACCAAAACGTGGATTCATTGCCACCTGTTTTGCTGTTGGCGGAGTAATCGTCACAGCGGTCTGACTTGGTTGAGACATTTTTTTAGATGTCGCTGGTTGCTCTGTCGTCCGAACCACATTCATCTCTGTCACACCTTCAGCGGTTGTTCCCTGCTGAGAAACCACCGGCTGCTGTATTTTGGCCGTGGGATATTCTTCCTGGTAGCTTTCAGTTGTCACGTCCGTTACATAGGTACCAGAAGAGCATGCCGCCAGCAGTAACGTAGACAAACCGAGAATGACTTTTTTTTCCATAGTTTTCGTGCCTTTCATAAAGAGTGTATCAATCATGCCCATAGCCGAGTCTAGAATCAAGTTTAGGTAATAAATTCAAATGAATAACATGTGATATAAAACACAAAGTATTAAACAATATTAAGCGAATATCCAAGTTTTGCCTTCCATATCTCTGCTTTCATCAATCCAATTGTATAATCAGACGGATATCCTTGCTGATGTGAGAAATAAAAATGAACAACCTGTCTCATTTTTTAAAGCCCAGATCGGTTGCCGTCATTGGTGCCTCCAATCGCCCACTACGAGCTGGTCATGTCGTGATGAAAAACCTGCTCAGCGGTAACTTTGATGGCACGGTCATGCCGGTCACCCCCCGTTATACCTCAGTATGTGGCGTGCTGGCTTATAAAACCATTGACTCGCTGCCTATCATACCGGATATCGCAGTTTTATGTACGCACGCCTCAAGAAATATTTCGCTTTTCCACCAGCTTGCCGAGAAAAAAGTCGCTTATGTGGTGGTCTTATCTTCAGATATGTATAGCAATGATTCAGAAGAACATCAGATTCAACAACAGTGTCTTGCTATCGCAAAAGCGGCCAATATGCGGATTGTTGGCCCAAATAGTCTGGGGATCATCCTCCCTTGGATCTCATTTAATGCTTCCTTTTCTCCGGTCCCTGCCTTAAAAGGCAATATTGCCTTTATTTCTCAGTCAGCAGCCGTGTGTACAACCATTCTGGACTGGGCCAATGAAAAACAGATTGGCTTTTCTGCCTTTATTTCTCTGGGCAATGCATCAGATATTGATTTCAATGATCTACTTGATCATCTCAGTACAGATCGCCACACCGATGCGATTTTGCTCTACATCGATACAATTCGGAATGCCAGACGATTTATCTCTGCGGCCCGGGCGGCCTCGCGGAATCGGCGAATTCTGGTATTAAAAGGCGGAAGAACGCTGGAAGGTAGAAAAGCCGCCAAAGCACATACCGGTGGTATCGATACCCTCGATATTATTTATGACTCTGCCA
This sequence comes from Vibrio gazogenes, assembly GCF_002196515.1. Lineage (NCBI taxonomy): Bacteria > Pseudomonadati > Pseudomonadota > Gammaproteobacteria > Vibrionales > Vibrionaceae > Vibrio > Vibrio gazogenes. The sequence continues at coordinate 390,008 of NZ_CP018836.1, forward strand.
TTCGACGTAGCGGTATGTTACGTGTTCATAACACACATGAGCTGTTTGCCGCAGTGGAAACCTTAACTCACCCACTCCCACTCCGTGGTGAACGTCTGGCAATTATCACCAATGGTGGCGGGCCAGCCATTATGGCTATTGATACCCTACTCGAACGCGGCGGCAAGTTAGCTCGGCTGGATGATGACATCATGCACAAACTTGATCAGTGTTTGCCGCCAAGTTGGTCACACGCCAACCCCATTGATCTTGTGGGCGATGCCGGGCATCAGCGCTATGTATCAGCACTGAATGCCGTGTTAGATTCAGACGTTGCCGATGCGATTTTGATTATGCATTGTCCTTCAGCCGTTGCAGAATCAGAGCAGACGGCTCAAGCTGTGATTGATGCCTTAGACCAGCATCCACGCAGCCGCCAGTTTAACATTTTGACCAATTGGTCGGGTGAACTCACCGCCAAAGCGGCTCGGCAACGATTCTATCAAGCCGGAATTCCAACTTACCGGACGCCGGAAAGTGCGGTGACCGCATTCATGCACATGGTTGAGTACAAGCGAAATCAAAAGCAATTGATGGAAACACCAACGACTGCTGATTTTCTTCCACCAGAAAAAATTCAAAAAGCCCAAAAGTGGATTCAAGAACATCTCCATCTTGCGAATCAGCAAGCAACATTACTCGATACTCACCAAATCGGTGATTTGCTGACCTGTTTTGAGTTTGATGTACTCCCCACTTGGATGGCACAAGATAGTAGCGAAGCCGTCCATATTGCCGAAACCATCGGTTATCCGGTTGCGGTCAAATTACGCTCACCGGATATCGCACATAAATCTGACGTACAAGGCGTCATGCTCAACCTCAGGAATCGTCACGAAGTTGAAAGCGCCTCACAAGCGATCCTCGACCGGGTAAGTCTGTCTTATCCGGCAGCTTTGATTCATGGCTTAGTTGTCCAAGGCATGGCGAAACTTGCTGGCGGTGAAGAACTGCGGATCAAAGTCAAACATGACGATACCTTCGGCCCGGTCATTCTTCTGGGACAAGGAGGCTCCGAATGGCAAGAAGCAACAGATGCCGAAGCTGCCCTGCCTCCGTTGAATATGACATTGGCAAGATATTTAATTATCCAAGCGATCAAGAACAATAAAGTCCGCCTGCAAAAACTTCCGGAACCGATTGATATTGAAGGGCTGTCTCAGTTTTTAGTGAGACTTTCACAATTCATCGAAACGTGTCCTGAAGTTCATGAATTAGATATTCATCCCCTGCTAGTCAATGGCCATCAATTTACGATTTTGGATGCCGATTTACATCTCAAACCTTACCACGGTGATGCGCAACAGCGGTTAGCCATCCGTCCCTATCCGTCTGAGATGGAAGAAGAGATAGTCATGAAAAACCAAGAATCTATTTTGATTCGCCCGATTTTGCCGGAAGATGAACCCGATCATGCAGACTTCATCAGTAAAGTCTCCAAAGAGGATCTGTATAAACGCTTTTTTACGGAAGTGGGTGAATTCAACCATGAAGCCTTAGCAAATATGACTCAGATTGATTATGACCGGGAAATGGCTTTTGTTGCGGTTCAAGCATTCCCTGAACATGAGATTATCGGAGTCTCGCGAGCATTAATCTCACCGGACAACAGTGACGCAGAATTTGCAATTCTAATCCGCTCCGACTTAAAAGGCTTGGGACTGGGACGCATTCTGATGAGAAAAATTATCGACTATTGTACAAATAAAGGAACGCAACAAATATCAGGCATCACCATGCCAAGTAACCAAGGGATGTTATCACTGGCTCAGAAACTCGGATTTCATGTGGAAGTTCATTTCGAAGATGGGACGGCAGAAATGCAACTGCTATTATCGCAAGCGAGTGAATGATATCGGTCAAACGAAACGGAGTCACTTGTCTGCGACTCCGTTCTCTTTTTTCTTGATGTCATCTGACTCATTCAATTGAGTAAGTTCCAATGTTTTTTCAGATACTGAATACACCAAGATTTGGCTTCACCCATTTTATTTCGACGCCAAGCCAGCACTAATTCTGCATCGTTCTTTTCCGTACCATGAATGATTTGTAGCTTGCCTGCATCAATCAAAGGCTGCGCTACCTGTTGTGGTAGCGTCCCAATCCCAAGCCCGGATGTCAGCGCCTGACACTTAGCCGCAAAATTTGTCACGGTCAGTCGCGGTTGTTTGTGCAGTATATTGACACTGAGTGGTGGTTGTTCTCTGGCGGTATCAGCAATCGCAACAATCCGATACTTCTGGCGCGCATTTTCATCAAACACACCACTCCGTTTATGGACATAATGTCCGGTTGCGGCCACCCACACCATCGACATTGATCCCAATGACTCAACTTTGACATCATGTGGCATGGTTTCCAGCCGAGGACAAATCAAGAGATCGGCCCGATCCGATGCCAGTGATTCCCAGCATCCCGCCAAAATTTCCTCCTGAAGCCGTACTCTGGTTTTACTCACATTGCCGAGAGCTTCCACCAGTGGAAAGAAATTATCCACAGGAATGATACCATCATAAGCCAACGTCAAATCCAGCTCCCAGCCATTTGCCAGCACCGTTGCATCATTCACCAGCTTGTCGGTTTCAGAGAGAATTTGTCGGCCGTGATCCAGTAGTAATCGTCCGGCATCAGTAAAACTGGCCTTATGACCGGAGCGGTCAAAAATGATGATATCAAGATCCTGCTCCAGTTTTTGAATCTGATAACTCAGGGAACTTGGTGCACGATTCATCTCATGTGCCGCCGCCGCAAAACTGCCACGTCGTTCGATCGCATCGAGAATGTAAAGTGCTTCTAATGTAATAGGACTATGCAAAATCAGTATCCTTAAGCTATTTTCGTAAACGCAGGTTAAAAACCATATGATTGAGAATGTATATTTGTTCAAACTCATTGATGAAACACATGAAGCTCCACTCAGGCTCAATATCGATAAATTGCCACCATCAAATATGTCGACATTCAAGTATTATACAAAAAGATCTCGGGTTGATAGCGGACACATATTGACTGATGGCATATCATTTTGCACCACTTCGCCAAACCGCAGTAAAAAACACACCCGGAAAATGATGGATATGGATGATGTTCAATCCAGCTTCGGCTTGACCCATACCCGACCAAAATCAAACCATCCCAGTGCATTGCATTTAGCATTCTGCAATGCGCCACACTGGTCATGACTGATGCCAAACCAACTGTGAAACAGGGGAACAATTTGATATTTTTCAATCACAGACTTACCAATTTCTCTTGCCGGAAAGGGCTGATCAGGCTCGCACCGCCAGTCATCAATCAACTGCTGCCAATCGGCAAAGTCCTCTGGCTGACTGGTTTGACTAACATCAGAATAATCCAAGAGCCATCCCGCCAGTGCATCATCGCGATGGTTTGATATACCCATGGCTTTTATCCAAATATCAATCTCTTGGGTTACATCGACGACGCCATTCTCATACGTGCTCAGTTCAACCTGAATACCATCTTGCATCAATACAGCCTGAATCACGTCAACCAAATGGGGATACATCGGATGCTTGGCATGATAGGCAATCCGAACCGGGCGCGTGATCTCTGGGAGAATAATGTGGCGACAGGAACGATGGTGATACCACCCTGGTTTCAACCCGTGGGCAGGTAACATTCCCCACGTCACAACCGTTTCTTCCGGCAAGAGACTAAATAGGTTGAGTCCGCTCAGTTTACTACTCAAATATTCAGCCCACACCCGATCACAGGCAATCCCGTCTCTACGGTTCAATTGTAGGTAAATACACCCCGGATCCAAATCAACATCTTCACGAGACGCGCCACGTCTCAGCCTGAGAGGCGTATTCAAGGTTGGAAAAACCAAAGAAGAGTCGGCTTCATCGATGACACAGACTTCAATCTGATCGAGCAACGGACGATAACCGAAATAACTATCAAATGCTTCCAGAATCAATCGTTTATCATCATTAATCACCACTTTAAATGGTCCGGTACCAATTGGCATGACATCAAATTCGTTCTCTTGCTGAACGTTGGGACTCACAATTCTTGCACACGTTTCAGCCAATAAAATCGGTAAATGTAAATCAGGTTTACTCAAATGAATATCAATCACCCAATCTCCGGGCGATGAAACGCCCTCAATATGATGAAACAATCTGAAATGCTGCAACTCACGAAGACTGTCAACCACCAATTCTGATGTCAGCAATTGACCATTATGGAACCGGACACCGGGACGTAAATAAAACCGCCAATGATTTGCAGACAGACTCTGCCAGCTATGTGCCAGATCGGGCTGAAGGACTTCATTCTCATCGAAAGTTGTAAGACCGCTAAAAACTTGCCGGGCAATATGTTGTTCAGAACGTCGCATCGGTTTACGAGGGTTGAGCATCGATAACGGACGATAGTAAGGCAGGCGAACAACTTGGCGTCCCTGCTGATGCTGAACACCGAGATAGTTTTGAATGACTTGGGTCAGTTTATCAGCATTCTGATCCAGTACGGAGAACGCCTGCCCGAACTTTCCTTCTTCAAGGTACCGTCTGGCCAGATTTTCACTGACATCATTCCGACTGCGTTTAAAAATCAGGTGCGATAATTTGCCCCGGCCAGCCGCCGGATGCCACTCAATCCAACCTTCTTCTTCCATCTTATTCAAGACAATACGGGCATTACGGCGCGTACAAAACAGTATATCCGTCACATCTTCTAAATGGACTTCCGTATTTTGACCTTCAAAGTGTTCGAATAAGGTTTCAAACTGGACACGTAATCTTGGACTACTCATAAAAATAAAGGGGGAAATTGATGATGCGATCCATAGCTCTATAATTTCCTATTTTCCCCTATTCTGCAAACTTAGTCCGCATATTATTGTTACTTTTTATTTTTGACGGCAATGGTCAGGCGACTGGTACACACTAATCGATCCCGCTCATCATGAATATTGATCTGCCATACTTGCGTGGATACACCAATATGCATGGGTTGAGCGATCCCTGTAACCGTTCCGCTTCTGACCGCCCGGATATGATTGGCATTAATGTCCAATCCGACACAATAAGCATCTTCATCAACACAACAATTCGCCGCAACCGAGCCTAATGTTTCAGCAAGTACCACTGAAGCACCGCCATGCAGCATCCCCAATGGCTGATGGGTAAAATGACAAACCGGCATTGTTGCCGATATCGTTGAATCGGTAACTTCCGTATAGACAATATTCAGATGTTCCATCATGGTGTTGACTGACGTTTGATTCAATAAGTCAATATTAATCGGTCTTTTCCAGATACGCATAATCTACCTTTCACAAATCGAACAGAGGTGAGTGAGCCGAAATTTTACACACAGAAAATATCATGATAAGCATAGCTGACGCCAGCAAACGATATTCATATGTATGAACCTTGCTATCTCATTGATACTGTTCCCTCTCCTCGATTAATTGTTGCTGAAACATCATCTTGATGGATAAAAAACTTTAAATTGTTGCCACGAAGTGGATAATACGCCCTTATTCTTTTTACTGGAGTCCAATCATATGGCAACAGAATCAGCGCTGCTTGAACGTTGTGAATCAAAATGTGAACTTTGTTCCTCTACCGCTCAGCTTCAACCATTTGTTGTTGCACCTCATACACAAATTACAGTCGATCATGCAGTGATGCTCTGTGACACTTGTAAGAGCCAAATTGAGAACCCGGAAACAGCGGATTCAAACCACTGGCGTTGTCTGAACGACAGTATGTGGAATCAAACACCAGCTGTACAAGTTGTGGCATGGCGTCAACTAAAGCGTTTATCAGAATCTGAAGCTTGGGCTCATGATCTGCTGGATATGATGTATCTGGAAGAAGATGTTGCTAACTGGGCACTGATCGGCATGGATGATGATGCTGAGAAACCCCGCGACGTCAACGGTGTCGAACTTAAGAAAGGTGACGATGTCACTATTATTAAAGACTTACCAATTAAAGGTTCTTCCCAAGTCATCAAGCAAGGAACCGTTGTTCGTGGCATCAGCCTGAGCGATGATCCGAAGCTGGTTTCAGGAAAAGCAAACGGTCAGTCGATGTATATTATTGCTGAATATACCCGTAAAAAATAAAGTTGACTCGATGCGATGAAAAACCCCGGTGTCATTCTCTGACACCGGGGTTTTCTTTACCCTTTCTCTTGACTTAGGACAAAAGAGTTACTGTTTCAGGTTCAATTTGATAATCACTCTCCGGTCTGATTTTTTATCCCGTCCATCGTGTCGGGACAACTCACCGCGAATGACCAACTTATCACTCAACCACTGTCCATATGGCTGTAACATCTCACTTTCAAACAAGACATTAGACACTGCTAACGCTCTTTTCACAGACAGATCATAATTATACTTGTAAGCATCCAAATCATCTCTTGAGCCTTTCCATTCCTGACTGGATAATCCGATTACTTCCAAAGATTGAATCTGTTCCGGATACTGTGAAAGAACATCAAATAATGGATTCAGTATTGATGTAATCGCGGTTTCAAACCGAGGTGAAACGGTGTACTCCCCGACTTTAAAATAACCATACGAACCAAAGTTTAACACCATATGGTGATAATCAAATGAGGCCTTATTCTGTTTAAATGCATCTGAGCTATTCGCTTGGATGGCTGCGATAAGACTATTCAAGTCATGATTCAAATGGGACTTTTCGGTATAAAAGGCATCCGACGGCAACACAAAATTAACCGACACACGTTTATCCGCCAAGCGTAAAAGACTTCGGTTTCCTGCCCCTGTAAAAATGACATCAACATTATCGATTTTACTGAAATCACCATCAACATTGGTCACTTGATAGTCACTCAGATCATTTTTATTGATAATGTCATTCACAACTGGAACATACTGATTATTGATATAAAGAGAGACATGACTGTCCCTGACACCAATATTTTCCATCGCGGTATATAAGGTATATTTAAATAATCCAGGCACCACCATAAAAGGTGTTAATAAAATAAATAGCGTCACCAGACTATTGAAAATATTCTTCTCTTTATGATTAAGATACATCTTACAGGCGATGCCACAATACAACAGCGGTGTAAACATCAAAAGGGTTGCAAACCAGTCTGAGTCTCTGACTGTCGCATACTGACAAATAATATAAATCAGCGGAATTAACCAAACCAATCCTAAGAAAGAGATCGAACCGATCTGATTATCTTTGATAAAGTTTTTGAGCATCCCGCCAAATACCATGCCACGCAGATGTTTCTCTTTCTTGGTCATCGACAACGTTTTCAGGACAAACGATGGCAACCGAAACAGAAAAATCAGAGCATTGATCAATGATAAAGATGAGATCGAAAACAAAAAGATAAATAATGTGGCTAAGAATCCGAACGAGAGAAAAACGAAGCCAATGAATGCCCCATCACCTAACGTGAGACCTTGAGGATAGAACCCAATCATTGAGCAATATATCAGTATTATTACGGCACCAAGAAAAAAACCGACCTTAGAAATAACCGAGATAGATTCACTTATTTTTTGTGTAGTCATTATGATTATATACCTAGCAAAGATATGAAAAACAACCCGTCGATCTTAAAGCGCTCACTTATTTAGGCAAGCAGAATTGATGAGATATTGACTATTTCTGGATGTTTTTTTCGGAGATTTTGCAGAATACTAACCAAAATGAGAGATCGATTCCAAATTTGTAAACGGTTATTTTAATCATACGAGGATGGTCTGACAGGAAAATAACCAGTCAGTATTGAACTGAACGGAAAGCGCAATATTAAAAGCAGCTATTGTTCAATTTCAATAGCTGCTTAATAGCATTTATTCATGTGAATGACCAACTGATTTAAACAACCGAATAGGGTAGAAAATAAACCAGTAAGGACCAGATACTTATCCAGCTGGCAACCACCAGCGCATCAAACCAATCTCTATGCCGCATATTCCCTCCTCACCAATGAGGTTATTTCAACACCATCAAACAAGCAAAGACAATGCCAAAATGGTGTTCAGCACATGAAACTAGCTGATAAATTGTGCTTCGACAGTGGCTTCAAGCCATTCAGGTTTATCTTCAAACATCTCAATCAAAGCATCGGCCATTGAGATGTTCGAAACAATACCGGGCTGAACCATGCCAAGGATAGCTTCATACCCTTCTTTTCCTTTCATCGTATAGGCTGATGATGTCCCACAATAAACCGTTGAATCATCAACAGATGTCCAGTGACCATTTTGATAAATCTTCAAGGCCTGAATTCGCTCTTCTGGCGGCATGTCGGCCTGATAGTGAAAATCGAGACCATAACAATAAGGATAACTTCCCGTACCGGTACTATCTGCCCGATAACCTAATGCATTGTCAATGGCACCAGCCAATAACTCCCTGAGGGTCGCCCCGGTAACGTAATACACGCCGATAGGGATGGCAAATGGCAATAATTGACCGGCAATATCGGCAACCGTCAGAACACCACTCGACAAAGAGCAACGCACACCGCCGGCATTATGTACTGCGAACTGAACCGGATGTCCTCGCTTACCCATCGCATAATGAAATGACCGGGCGACCAACGGTGCGATTTCACTCCCACCCTTTTCTCCGGGGATTCGAGTGTGAAATAAAGGTTGTGTCAAATGAATCACGGCTTTGGTTTGCTGTTGACGCACTATCGGCAGGTAATTCCGGTTCAATATATCCTGAATTTGCGGATCTTTGCGGCAAACATACACCATCGGGTGTTGTTCCAGATAATCACAGGCATGTTGATGTCGCCAGTCACTGCCAGGAGACTGTCTGGCCGCATCGACAAACAGACGCCGACCAATCAACAGCTCATTCCTACCCTGAAAACGCACGACATTGCCTGCGGCATCAAAATCAATATGACAGTGGCCCAGTGCCAGTGCATGGCATCCAGCTTGTACAATATGGGTTTCTCCGACTTTGATCCCGTACGGTTCGGCGGCCCCCAGCCCAATATCCGAGAAGTCACCTTGTAAAACATGGCTATGCCCGCCAATAATCAAGCTGATGCCACTGACCGCTTCAGCAAGCTGTTTGTCTATTTCATACCCAAGGTGGCTCAGTAAAATAATCTTATTGATCCCACTGTGCTGAATCGCATTTACTGTTCGACGGGCAACTGCCAGTGCAGCGACAAACGGCGTATCCGCATCAGGGTTGGAGATATCATCCATCCGATCCAGCGAAAGGCCGAAGATCGCCACAGCATCTTGTTCATATTCCCGCACCAGCCACTGGGCAGTTTGCTGCTGAACATCATATCGGTACACATTGGTTTGATCAGATAATCGATATGGTTTGTCCGGCCGTTCCTGACTCAGATCCCAGTTGCCCGCTAAAAGCGGAAAATTAATATTTCGCACAAACCGAGCAACCGGTTCATTGCCCAGATCCAGCTCATGATTACCCAACACCATCGCGTCTACCCCCAATGCATTTAACAAAGTGGCATTCGCTTCTCCTTTAAACAGGGAGAAATAGAGGGTGCCCTGAAAACAGTCTCCGCCATGCAGTAATAAAAAAGGACGGTCGCTGTTGTAGGCCTCATCTTTCAGTTGACTGACGCGCGTGGCGATTCGGGCGAACCCTCCCGCACTGACATACGGTGAAATCTCATCCTGATGCACAGTCATTTCAAGCTGCAAGGATGAAGGCTCAAAATATGAGTGAGTGTCATTTAAGTGCGCAATCGTGATGGACAATGGCTGGTGATGGTGATGCATAGACTCAAGCATTTCCCTTTGTATCATGGATGGAAAAGCATGACAGATTCATCTCCGTTTGTGAAATAGAGTTCAAACTTTTTTCATCTCTCAAGCGCTCACATCACCGATATTCATCATCTGTGATGTAAGTAACTCGTATTTCTGACTTTTTATATTATTCTTACCCTAAGAGCCATCTCTCTGGGAAGATGCCTATGCATTTAGAGCGAGTCGAAGTATCCGGCTTCCGAGGAATCCGTCGTTTATCGCTGAGTTTAGAAGCGCTCACCACTTTAATCGGAGAAAATACCTGGGGAAAGTCTTCTCTGCTGGACGCACTCAGTATTGCCCTTCCACCTGACGGTAGTCTGTATCATTTTTCGCTTCAGGACTTTCATGTCAATTATGCGGTTTCTCAACCACAAACCCAACATCTGCAAATTGTGCTCTGTTTTATCACAACCGAGAAAAATGAGCCGAAGTCCGGACGATATCGTAGACTGAAACCAATCTGGCAACCTGCGCCCCGGGGATTCAGTCGGATTATTTATCGAATCAGTGGTACCAGAGAACATGATCGCATTACAACCGTTCATCACTTTCTTGATCAGGATGGCGAGCCGCTCAGACTACACCATTCGGAAAAACTCGCCCAAGAGTTAAGCAGCCTTCATCCCGTCCTGCGTCTCAGGGATTCACGACATTTCGAAGACGCTACCAATGGCAACAATCACAGTAAGAACGCCAGAATAGAGAAAAGAATCGACAATACCTGCCGCCGTTTGCTGGCAACCCCCGGACACGTAAATAAAGGAGAGATCAAAAGCAGCCTCAATTCAATGAATTCATTGGTTGAACACTACTTCTCATTCAAAAGTCGGGGTAAAAAGAAACCGATGTTTGAGAGAACCAGTCTGGTGTATGCCTCACCCGCATCAGAAAAAACGTTCATTCAGTATATTGAAGAAACCAAAAATCGTCAGAGTCGTTTGTTATTAATGCGCTTGCTAAATGCTTATCTACAAGCCAAAGGCCCGACCGATCTTCGCCGGTGTGCCCGGCCGATTCTCATCATTGAAGATCCGGAAGGCCGCTTACACCCGACACATTTGGCACGGGCCTGGACGATTTTACAATTGCTGCCGATGCAAAAAATTCTCACGACGAACAGTGGCGAACTGCTCGCGGCAGTGCCGCTCTATTCAATCAGACGACTGGTCAGAATGACAGACCGGACTAAAGCCATGTCTGTCCCGGAAAAAATGTTGTCTCAGGACGATCTGCGTCGTATCGGTTTTCATATTCGCTTTCATCGCTCCAGCGCACTATTTGCCCGCTGCTGGCTACTGGTTGAAGGTGAAACCGAGGTCTGGCTGTTCAGTGAACTGGCTCGCCAGTGTGGTTATGATTTGATGGCTGAAGGGATACAGATCATCGAATTTGCGCAATCCGGGCTCAAATCATTAATTAAAGTCGCCAAAGCATTCGGTATCGACTGGCATGTGGTCACTGACGGAGATACAGCCGGTAAGAAATATGCAGCCACCGTCCACGCACAACTGGGACATGATCAGATCTTACACCGTCTGACCGAACTCCCTGACCGCGATATCGAACACTTCTTATATAACCACGGCTTCGAGTTTTTCTTTAAAGATATGCTTAGGATTCCACACGACCACCCCATTCCCGCAAAGAAAGTGGTCATCCGGGTCCTCAAGAAATATGCAAAACCCGATTTAGCCCTCGCAATTGTTTCTTATTGTGAGCAACGCGGTGTTATCTGCATTCCGAAGCTCCTCAGACAAACGCTGAAACGGATCGTCACAATGGCAAATGGCAATACTTAATATCAAACGAATACTTAATATCAGACGAATACTTAATATCAGACGTTTTGCCGCACCAGGCAGCGAAGCGTCTGTCTCTATCGCAGAAGAGATCGGCCTTCGACCATGTTCAACCCGGTTGCTCTGATACAGTCAATTAATGGATGTTCCCCCACATCGGCGCGCCAGATAAAAGACAAACTCCGATCCATTTTTAATTCAGGCACATTCAAGGCAACTAACTGATTTGTTTCAATTAACGGTTTGACTTCGAGATACGGCAAACAGGTCAAATAATCCGAATGCGCTGTCAGGCTGCACAAGAGCGGCACAAAATCATACTCACGCCAGACGTCCAACTGAGCGACATAAGGATGGATGGCACTTTCAAACACCATTCGGGTTCCAGACCCAGGTTCTCTTAACACCCAGCGTGCTTGTGCAAGTAACTCAAAACTGACCGAAGGCAGGCTCGCATACGGGTGATCGGGAGCGGCAACAATCGTCAGTTGGTCACTACACCAAATCTCCTGACAGAGTCGATGATCATCACAACGGCCTTCGATAATGCCTAAATCACTGCGGTAACTCAGAACATCTTCAATGACATTATGGGAACTTTTGACACTGACTTTGATCCGCACATCGGGATAACGATGATCCAACAGACTGATCAGTTCAGGAAGTAAATGCTCTGCCGGTGTCTGGCTGGCACACAGCGTCAGATCACCACTGATCCCCTGTAAATCAAAAAAACCGGTCTCAATTTGTCGGGCATCTTGTAACAGACGTTTTGCTCGTGGTCGCAGCCATTCTCCCCAGTGAGTCAGTCGCATTTGTTTCCCCTGTCGCTCGAATAATGCGCGCCCCAGAATTTTTTCCAATTGTGACAAAGACATACTGGTTGCAGACTGGGTCAGAGACAAGTAATCCGCAGCCTGACTGACACTGCCGTATTCAGCTATCGCATCAAAGACAGCGATCTGTTTTAATGTATATCTCACCGATTTACCTATCGTTATTGAGTCTCCACTACAACTTCATTTTACGGGGCTTCCGGCAACTATCAATCAAATTGATAGTTATATTCAGAATTACCGATTTACCGTATGGTGTAAAATTAGGTACTCTACGCACAGGAATGTGCTGTAGCACACAATTTTAAACGCTTTGAGTTATATCTGGAGAGCCCATATGGCGAACAACACCGATTACCTAACGCCTGCTGAAATGATGGTTGAAGCAGAACATTACGCGCAGAGTAAAACCAAGAAATCAACAGGGACGATTTTAGGACTCGGGATGATGGCTGGCCTGTTTATCGGGCTTGCATTTGTATTTTATATTACAGTCACAACAGGCTCTGCTGATATCCCTTGGGGCTTGGCAAAACTGGCCGGTGGTATCGCTTTCAGTCTGGGACTGATTCTGGTTGTCATATGTGGCGGAGAACTTTTTACCAGTTCTGTACTCACGATTCTTGCCCGAGCAAATCGACAAGTGAATACCACACAAATGCTAACGATCTGGGGCAAAGTTTATCTGGGTAACTTTTTCGGTGCGATGTTACTGGTGGTATTAGTGATGGCTGCGGGTTTATACGGTAGCGCTCACGGACAATGGGGCCTAAATGTTCTGAATGTTGCTCAACACAAACTCCACCACACGTTCATTCAAGCTTTTACCCTCGGCATTTTGTGTAACCTGTTAGTCTGTCTTGCCGTTTGGTTAACATTCAGTTCAAAAAATGCAGCAACCAAAGCCATGATGACTATTTTACCTGTCGCCCTGTTCGTGTCTTCAGGTTTTGAACACTGTGTTGCCAACATGTTTATGGTGCCATTAGGGATTGCGATTCAGACATTCGCCCCAGATACGTTCTGGCACGCTATCGGTGTAGATGCCAGTCAATATGCTGATCTGACGATTTCTCACTTTGTGTTTGCCAACCTGATTCCTGTGACTTTGGGTAATATTGTCGGGGGCGCTTTCCTTGTCGGTTTAAGTAACTGGTTTGTCTTCAGCCGTCCGAATCAGCAAAAAACAGACGCAATGCCACAGGTTGATGCACTTAAAAAATGATGCCTAAATGTTGATGAACATCAGCACAAATGAATAATTGAACCATAGTGATGCACACTTGATGATCACAAAAGCCTCTCAGATGAGAGGCTTTTGTTTATCTATCGTCATGTCGTAACGAGAATGACTTACTTTTTAATCCCTTCAACATAAAGTTGCATATCGACGGTTTCAACCATGTCCATTGCTTTGATGCCGAAATCAGATAACTGTAGTGTCGTCGTTCCTTCAAAACCAGCACGCTCACCTCCCCATGGATCCGGACCCGCACCGATAAGTTCTGCATCGATACTGATTGGTTTTGTTTGTCCATGCAGCGTCAGATCACCATTGATCGTAAATTCACCATCACCCTGATCATCAATACTGGTACTTTTGAACGTTGCTGTTGAATATTTACCTGCATCAATGAACTCTCCGCCACGAAGGTGCTTATCTCGCTCTGCGTGGTTTGAGTCCAGAGATGTTGTATCAACCTTAACCTCAACCTTTGATGCCTTGATATTCTGCGGATCATAAGAGAATGTGCCGTCAAAACGATTAAAGCGTCCCTGAATATAGCTGTACCCCAGATGGCTCACGGTAAAGTTAATCGATGCGTGACCACCTTCTGTGTCGATCACATAATCGGCAGCAGTTGCACCAAAAGATAAAGTTGTTGCTAATGCCAACCCTGTTGCTAGTAATGTTTTTTTCATGATTTAGATGCTCCTATCATTTTTCGTAACGTATCATCTTTGGAAATAAAGTGATGTTGTAGGGCTGCCAAGACATGCAGTACAACCATAATGATCAATGTCCAAGCCGCGATTTCGTGAACAACCCCAGCCAGATCAGCCTGCCCTTCAAACAGTGCGCCAGCGCCGGGAATGGTAAACCAGTTAAATACATCAATGCCTCGGCCATCTTCTGTAGAAATCAGATAACCGGAGATAAAAATGATGAATAAATCAAGATACATCGTGTGATGAACTGCTTTCGATGCAATCTTCTCAAAACGAGACCCTGTCACTTTTGGTGAGACGGTTGAGGCTTTCCAAATCACTCGAAAAATAGTCAAAAGTGCCAAAAGTATCCCGACAGATTTATGTAAAAAAGGTGCCTCGTGATACCAAGTGCTGTAATAAGACAGATCAACCATCCAAATACCAACAGCAAACATTCCCACAATCACAATTGCCGATAGCCAGTGTATACACCTAGCGACAAGATTATAGTTTTTAACATCAGTGCTCATATTGCCCTTCCTGACGGTCTATTTGCCCATAACAACGCTTTCCAAATAGAAAACAATTGTTGCTCCAATAGTATTTATAGTAGAAATTGGTATATCCTCACTTTCTTTAATAAGTATTTCTTATAAATATTTCATCGAACACCTCAATAAATTGATGAACTCATTCAAATTTATTGAACTATGAACACTTCAATGCATTGCATCTTAATGAGTATAATTGCTTAACCCTATTCTCTTCGGTCATTTCTCGCTCAAAGTGGCCTGTCAGAATGCGCCGAAAACATCACAAAAACTTAATATTTTTAGTCGAATCGCGCCCCGAAAAGCATAAAAAAAATCGAGTTCGGTATAAAATATGCTACGCTGAGTTTTGTGCTTACAAGGAGTATTAATCTTGTTATTGGATATCCTGATTCAAAGTGTCAATGAGTTTCAATCTGACTGTCTGAAGTTATGTGAAAAACATTATCCAACGATTCATAATCAGGGAATGACTGAACATCACCTTGCCAAAGCATTTTCCAGACGACTCGCACGCACGCTTGTTGAATTCGGCCATTCTTGTGAATACATGCCGATCGATCTGCATATTCACCATGAACTCCCTCATCATTTTCGTGTGACTTCAGAAATAGGCACCGTGTGGATCCTAACGCATCATCTTGTCAGTGCCGGAAAGACATGCCGGGAAAAACTTGTTCAAGATATTACCCTCTGGAAAGAAGAATATGCTTATGCAATTCAACCTTCAGATCTGCTCCTGCTACTGGCTGATCACTGGATTTCGCGTCGAGCCACCAGCCGGGAACTACTCTATTGGTGGATGGGGCAGTTACCGGACGAGCTTGCCGAATACAATGCCCAAGGCATCACACTCCATGAAAGTGACTCACGATTAAGCCAATATTTAGAAACCTGTCATGCGGTTTCACCTTGTTATATTAAGTATGGTCACCCACTCCGACGCTCTAAAGATCAGCAACTGGTACGTAAATACATTCAGTTGTACGCAGTGTTGCAATGGGCCTGAGCTCCCCCCTCACCTTCCCCTCTCAAAAAATTGCACGGCAGATCATCCAATCGCATCTGTCTGACGTATCGTTTTGAATCTACACCACATTGAACCCCATTTTTCATCCGGTATGAATTCATCGTTTTGCCATTCAAAAAACTAATTTCTTCTCTATTTGCAGTAAAATATGTCGTTTTATTTTTACTAGGAAAATAAAACAACTCAGATTAGAATCGCCTCCCATAAAAATTCATAACAACAGCCATCCCTTGCAATAGATAATTGTTGATCACAGGTGATGACTGAATTCATACCTCAGGTATGAAATTAAGCTCAACGTAAACAAAATAAAAAGGTCCCTGAATCATGAGCCCAGAGAAACATCTACTCGACTGGCACGCTGGCCAAACGATTGCGGAATCCATGTCTCCCCTTATTGGACAGCTATACCGGAACCGTGGGGTTGAAGTCATTTTATTCGGTAAAACGCTGATCAATGCAGCAACGATTGAAATTATTAAAACGCATCGGATTGCCCGTCGCTATATTGGTTCTCCCCTCGATTTACAACAAACACTCCCTATTTTACAACAGCTCGCAGCACTTGAATTAAGCCCGTGCCGCATCGATATCGGCCAACTCGCCCATCGATACTGGCAAACCCACAAAGATGAATCCGGTCTGAAGGACTATTTACAGACATCACTGCACGATGCTTTAAATAATACGCCTAAAGCCGCCCAACAAGATGTCGTGCTTTATGGATTCGGTCGAATTGGTCGCTTACTGGCACGCCTGCTGATCGAAAAAAGTGGCCCCGGTTATCCGTTACGTTTACGGGCGATTGTGGTGCGCGGTGGAAAAGACGGTGATTTGGAGAAACGTGCCAGCTTATTACGTCGTGACTCGGTTCACGGTCTGTTCAACGGCAGTATTACCGTTGATCATGAGCGTAAAGCGATCATTGCCAATGGTAACTATATTCAGGTAATTTATGCCAACCAGCCTCAAGACATCGATTATACCGATTATGGGATTCATGATGCTCTCATTGTCGATAATACGGGGGTTTGGCGTGATCAAGAAGGTTTAAGTCAGCATTTACAATGTCAAGGCGCAGCCAAAGTACTCCTGACAGCGCCGGGCAAAGGTGAGATGAAAAATATTGTTTTCGGAGTCAACGAATCGACGATTCTGCCTGATGACACCATCATTTCTGCTGCAAGCTGTACAACCAATGCCATTACACCGGTACTAAAAGCCGTTCATGAACAGTATGGGATTGTCTCGGGTCACATCGAAACCGTTCATTCATTTACCAACGATCAGAATTTGATTGATAACTTTCACACGGGTGAACGTCGTGGACGAAGTGCTTCACTCAATATGGTTCTGACGTCAACCGGTGCGGCTAAAGCGGTTGCAAAAGCACTACCGGAGCTTGCCGGGAAACTCACAGGGAACGCAATCCGAGTGCCAACTCCGAACGTATCAATGGCCGTTGCCAACCTAAATTTAGCCGCGGATACCGACAAAGACACATTAAATCACTACTTGCGAGATATCGCGCTGAATTCGCCGCTGGCTCCACAAATTGATTACACCGAATCCACTGAAATTGTTTCAACAGATTTAGTCGGTTCGCGCTATGCCGGTGTTATCGATGGTGCAGCAACAATTGCTCAGGATTCTCGCTGTGTCTTGTATATCTGGTATGACAATGAATTTGGCTACAGTGGTCAGGTGATTCACTGTATGGAACAGATGATGGGCGTTCGCTACAAAACGTATCCCGTGCAATAACCAGTTTCGTCTCCACAACATAACAATAATAACCGATCGATGTCGTCAGTTGATCGATATTTCTTCTGCGTATACCGACGACATCAATCATGCACCTGAGTGCTTGCCGCTTTCTCAATCAAAGCGGCTTTTTTTTGCCTGCTATTCAACACAGACGGTATCATGTCTCATGAGAATGAAGATAAAGCCACCAGCTCTCGGGTGTATTCATGTTGTGGGTTGGTAAAGAGTGTTTCAGTTTCTCCCTGTTCAATCATTTTCCCCTGACGCATCACGATGGTGTAATGACACAAGGATTTCACTACATTCAGATCATGACTGATAAATAAGTAGGTCAAACCGTGCTTTTCCTGCAACATTTTTAGTAAATCCAACACTTGCGCCTGAACGGTCCGATCAAGTGAAGATGTCGGTTCATCCAGTAGAATAAACCGAGGTTGTAAGATCAATGCCCGAGCGATCGCAATCCGCTGTCGTTGACCACCGGAAAATTCATTGGGATAACGATAACGACTGTGTGGTTCAAGCCCAACTTCGAGCATCACGTCGCAAATCTTCTGATCGATCTCGGCATCACTCAAGCGCTGATGGACCCGCAACCCTTCACCTATCACTTGAGCAACCGACATTCTTGGGTTCAGTGCCGAGAATGGATCCTGAAATACCACTTGCATCTGGTGACGGAAAGGCAGCATCCCCTGACGATCCAGTGACTGTAATTCAGTTTCCCGAAAGCGAATCGAACCCTCGGAATGCAGCAACTTCAAAATCGCGAGTCCGGTCGTTGACTTGCCGGATCCGCTCTCTCCGACCAAACCAATTGAATGACCTTCGCGCAGGTTGAACTGCATATTCGTGACCGCTTTCACATGGCTGATCGTTCGCTTCAGTAAACCGCCTTTCAGCGCAAACCAGACTTTCAGATCTTGAACCTGAAGCAATGTTGGTGCGTGCTCAGAAACGGCAACCGGTTTTCCTCTGGGCTCGGCATGAATTAACTGATGGGTATAGGGATGTTGCGGGGCAGTAAACAGTTGTTGTGTTTCATTGGTTTCAACCAGACGCCCCTGTTGCATCACAGCAACTCGATCAGCGATTCGTCGGACAATACTCAGATCATGCGTAATGAACAGCATCGCCATTCCCAGCTCTTGTTGGAGCGCTTTCAGCAGGTCAAGAATCTGGGCTTGCACCGACACATCCAATGCGGTGGTCGGCTCATCGGCAATCAACAACTCCGGTTCATTGATCAATGCCATCGCAATCATCACCCGCTGGCGCTCACCACCTGAAAGTTCATGCGGATAAGCATTAATTTTCGTTGCCGGTTCACGAATGCCAACCTTTTCTAACCAGTTCAACGCGATCGCTTCAGCTTGACGAGTTCGGGTTCCCCGATGAATTGTCAGTGTTTCTACCAACTGTCTGCCAACTTTATGGAGCGGGTTCAGTGATACCATCGGTTCTTGAAAAATCATGCCAATCCGTCCGCCACGGATCCCGCGTAATTGACGGGTAGAACAGGTTAATGTGTTGATACCATCGAAAAAGATTTCACCTTCGCAGTAGTGTGCCGCATGAAGTGGCAGCAACTTCAGAATCGCATTGGCTGTCACCGACTTTCCGGAGCCACTCTCACCAACCAGCGCCAGCGTCTCCCCCTTACGGATAGAGAAACTGACCTGATGCGTCACTTGTTCAATACGCTCTTGTTCGGCATGATCTTGACGACGAAAACCAATCGACAGGTTTTTTAAACTCAATACATCCTGGCTCATGTGCGTTTCCCGTATTGATGTGGGTCGAATGCATCTCGTACAGCTTCACCGATAAACACCAGCAAAGTCAGCATCAACGATAAAACGACAAAAGCGGATATCCCTAACCAAGGCGCCTGTAGATTCGCTTTCCCCTGCGCCAGCAGTTCTCCGAGTGACGGTGACCCAACCGGCAGACCGAATCCCAGAAAATCCAGAGACGTTAATGTCGTCACCGAACCGGAAAGGATAAATGGCATCATGGTCAATGATGCCACCATCGCATTCGGCAACATATGACGTCGCATAATTTGGTGATCGGAGACGCCCATCGCCTGTGCTGCTCTGACATAATCAAAATTACGACACCGCAGAAATTCAGCCCGGACAACACCAACCAGACTCATCCAACTGAACAACACCATAATCCCCAGTAACCACCAGAAATTCGGTTCAACAAAACTAGACAGAATAATGAGCAAGAACAGTGTTGGCATGCCTGACCAAATCTCAATAAAACGCTGGCCGAACAAATCAATCCATCCGCCGTAATACCCCTGAATCGCACCAACCCCAACACCAATCACAGAAGAAACCAGCGTGAGTACAAACCCAAATAAGACCGAAATACGAAACCCATAGATAATCCGGGCTAAAACATCCCGCCCCTTATCATCTGTTCCGAGCCAGTTAACCGCATCCGGCGACGACGGGACACTGCCACTATCAATATTAAAATTGATAGTATCGTAGCTAAACCGAATCAGCGGCCAGACAATCATGCCTTTTTCGCGAATCAATCCATCAACATACGGATCGGTATAATCGGCTTCCGTCGGAAACTCACCACCAAACTGGGTTTCAGGGTACACATACATGATCGGGAAATACCAGTGATGGTCATAGGAAATGAAAAGTGGCTTATCATTGGCAATGAATTCAGCAAACAAACTGATCAGAAACAAGAGACTGAAAACCCAAAGTGACCAGTAACCCCGTTTGCTTTTTTTGAAGCGTTGCCAACGCTCGGCATTCATTGGATTCATCTTAATCAACGCCATTCAACGGGCCTCAAAATCAATACGCGGGTCAACCCAGGTATACGTCAAGTCTGAAATGATACCCAACACTAACCCCAACAAAGTCATAATATAAAGAGAACTGAATACCACCGGATAATCCCGCTGGATTGTCGATTCAAATCCCAGCAAGCCAATACCGTTGAGTGAGAACATCACTTCAATCAACATGGAGCCGGTGAAGAAAATACTGATAAACGCACTGGGAAAACCCGCAATAATAATTAACATCGCATTCCGAAACACATGCTGATACAGAATACTGCGTTCATCCAACCCTTTTGCCCGAGCCGTGACCACATACTGTTTATTAATCTCATCAAGAAATGAATTTTTCGTCAGCATGGTCAATGTCGCAAATCCACCGATCACCATCGCCAGAATCGGCAAGGTCAAATGCCAAAAGTAATCACCAATTTGCTGATACCACGTCAGTTGTTCAAAATTGTCTGAGACTAACCCCCGCAGTGGAAACCAGTCGAAATAGTTGCCACTGGCAAAAACGATAATCAACAGAATCGCAAACAGAAAACCGGGGATCGCATAACCGATGATAATCATGGCACTGGACCAAAGATCGAAGCGCGAACCATGGCGGATCGCTTTCATAATCCCAAGCGGGATCGAAATAAGGTAGATAATTAAGGTGCTCCACAGGCCCAACGAGATAGAAACCGGTAATCGCTCCTTGATCAGTGTAATGACATCCCCACCCTTGAACAGGCTTTGGCCAAAGTTGAATGTGGCATAGTTTTTTAACATCTCAACATACCGTTCCAACAACGGCTTATCAAAACCGAACTGCCGTCTAATCTCAGCAACGACTTCGGGATCGAGCCCTCTTGAGCCTTTGTATCCTGAATGCTCGGTTTTTTCGTCTGAAAGGGAAACATCATGATGACCACCGGTGAGCCGGTCCATCACCCCGGAACCGAGCCCTTGCATTTGCGCAATCGCCTGCTCCACAGGCCCACCAGGTGCAATTTGGATAATAAAAAAATTAATCGTGATAATTGCCCACAATGTCGGGATCACTAATAACAACCGACGGAATATATATGCAGCCATAATGTCCTCTAATGGCTTTTATCGCTTGCCAACGCTTGTTCCTTCGCTGCTGAAACCCACCAGCTATCTACACCAAGCGAGTATTTTGGCATCACTTTCGGACGTTCAAACTTATCCCACATCGCAACATGATAGGTGCTGACATACCATTGGGGAATCATGTAAAAATTCCACTGCAATACCCGATCAAATGCACGCCCTAATGCGACCAGCTTTTGTGCATCATGCTGATTCGCGGCAATCTCTTCCGTGAGTTGATCGACGGCCGGATCGGAAACACCCGCCTGATTGTATGTTGAGTTGATGAAGCCGGAGTTCCAGACGATCATCAAATCCGACGACGGATAAGCGTTCGCACTATATCCTCTTGAAATCATATCGAAGTCTCTGTCACGGAGACGTTTGGTGTATTGCGTTGTGTCCACGGTACGGATGTTCATTGTCATACCCATCCGCTTTAAATTTTTCTGCAACGGGATCGCAATACGTTCATCGTTCGGATTATAAATTAGCAATTCAAATGTAAATGGCTGACCACTTTTCATATTGGTCATGATGCCATCTTTGATCTGCCATCCAGCCGCTTTAAGCAACCGGAAAGCTTGACGCATCTGAGCCCGAATCTGTCCGGAACCATCCGTTACAGGTGGTTGATATGCTTGGGTAAAAACCCGGGGCGGGATCTGACCTTTCAATGGATTCAGAATCGCCAGCTCAGCTTCAGATGGCAGCCCTTTCGCTTCAAACTCTGTATTCTGGAAATAGCTTCTTGTCCGCGTATATTGGTTATAGAACATATGTTGATTCATCCACTGAAAATCCAGTGCATACGTCAACGCTTCTCTGACGCGTCGGTCCTGAAATACGGGCCGTGTAGTATTGAAAACAAACCCTTTTGCCGGTGCCGGTTTCTGATGCGGAATTTCTTCTTTGATAATATGACCATTGTCGAAATTCACGCCTTTATATGCGGTTACCCACTGTTTGGCACTGGTTTCCTGGCGAAAATCAAATTCACCTGATTTGAACGCCTCCAACATGACCGTATCATCCCGATAGTAATCATACTGAACCACCTTAAAGTTATTCCGTCCGACATTTACCGGTAAGTCACGCGCCCAATAATCATCAACCAAACCGTAAGTAATACTTTGCCCCATTTTATAATCGATGATTTTATAGGCACCACTACCGACCGGTGGCGTCGCCAGCGGCTCGGCAAAGTTCTTATCTTTCCAAAAATGTGCGGGTAAAATCGGAAGCGTTTCAGCAATGCTGAACAGTTTCTCCCGATTCGGTTGTGACATTTCAAACCGAACGGTCCGATCATTGAGTGCTTTTACTACTTTGACATCTTTATAATAAACGCGGAATTGAGGCACACCTTCGGTGTTCAGTTTGTTAAAACTAAATGCGACATCATGGGCTGTAATCGGCTGCCCATCATGAAACCGGGCCTTCGGATTTAAGTCGGCTTCAAGCCAAAGGTAATCATCCGAATAACGAATCTTGGTCGCAATTAACGGGTAGTAGGTATCGATTTCATCACTGGGAGAAAACATTAAGCTATCGTATAGCTCTCCACTGGCAACCGCCGGGACACCCCGTGAAGCGTAGCGATTAAAATTATCGAACGTCCCGATTTGACCATAAATGACTTTGCCATATTTCGGGGCGTGCGGATTAACATAATCGAAGTGCTTGAAATTCTCAGGATATTTCGCCTGACCATACCCAACCAAACGGGTCGTTTCAATAACTTTGCCAAAACTGGCCATACTGAATATCATCAAGCCACAACTCAATAAAGCCAGTCTTACTTTACCCATATGATTACTTTTCCTAAATCAATAATTCTTTTGCAGCCAACCGGAGTAGAAATGTTTCCCGCTCCAAATTCTCCCCATGATGGGACGGATCCATCAACGCCTGCTCATTATGAGCAATTGCCTGATGAATATCGAGCCAAACTGGACGACTTCCGTTCTGGATCTCATAATTTTCCGGTGTTGGTTCTTTGAGTTGATCAGCAACTTTACAGGCATAACAATAAGAAACGACATGCTCAACCTGTCCAGCTTCAGTACCTTTCGGGCGAAACTCTTCATAAATGCCTAAAGGTTGGATATTGTGTACATTGTAGGCACCAGTTTCTTCTTGTAGCTCTCGAACCATGCCAACAATCGGATCTTCACCGTCTCTTAACCCCCCTCCCGGTAGACTGTAATCATCAAAACGGTCGGTATACAGCGCTAAAATTTCGTTCTGCTTGTTCAGCACAATCGCTCGGCTAGCCAAACGAACTTGTGTCTGAAAATCCTTCTGGGCTTGCACCTCAGGATCGACTGATGTGGCCAGATGTTTCATAAAGGCTTCTCCTTGTCTGTCCTTGCTAATGAATTGCAAATACTGATGACCAGTCGTCATAAAAATCGGTCATGAAAAACAATAAGTTAGCAAAAAATAAAATGCAACATTTTCAGTACTTCGAGTGCCATATCTCGAAGCAAGCCGGAACAAAATACCATGAACCAAGGATGATTACTGTTCGATCTGGCATATTTTCTTAATTCGCACTGTAACACCAGATCAGTGCAACAATTTATACAATATGTCTTTGATTAATAAAACAATATATAACTATTATCAATAATAGGTGACTACTATGAAAAATCAACACTCGTCGTCATCGATTCATGCTCAACATGAACAACACGAGAAAACGAAGCAAATATGGATTGATACCGGTCTGTTGATACTGGGCGTGCTCGGATCAAGTCTACTGGCAATTGCCTGTCTCTGGCTCGATTATCTATACGGAGACCACTATATCGGTGAGACCTCAGTTACCGAATATGTTCAACAAATTCTCTTGGGTATCGCGGTCATCGCATTTTATCGGATCAAAGTTGGTCATGAGACCTTGCGTCATGCAGCAATCCTAATCAGCGGCTTTTTTATGGTCTTATTCATCCGAGAACTCGATTTTCTGTTTGATCATATATGGCATGGTTTCTGGGTTTACCCGGCAGTTCTTGTGACTCTCGGCGCTTTGGCTTATGCATGGAAAGGGAAAGATCAGGTATTTCATGAAATGGCTGAAATTCTCAGCGTCCCCAATATGCGCTTGTTGGTCTGTAGTGTCATCATCTTAATTTCGTTTTCGCGATTATTTGGGATGGGAAGTTTCTGGCATATGGTCATGCAGGAAGACTATATCCGCAATGTGAAAAACATTGTTGAAGAAGGGACTGAATTGCTGTGTTATGCGCTTATCAGTTATTCGGCAGTCTCAACCCAGCTCTATATAAAAATCCGCTATGCTGCGCAACAGCACAAGCAAATCAATGTCAATGAAAGTATTTATCATTAAATAGACAAACGTATCTAAGTCTTACCAGCGGGAGGTTTCATATCAACCATGAAGCCTCCCGACGTTTTTATCGACAGGCTCACCCTATCCGATTCATATTAATCAAGTGACTGACAAACCGACTCATTGGGACAAATGCGCAGCATTTGAAGTCACGGTTAAAGTATCATGTCGCCATATGGTAATCTCAGCAGCAACAGGATGCTTACCACGATACACTTTTCTTTCAATCACAATCGCCGGAGTCCCCGGAGCAGCATGAAGCATCACCGCTGTTTCGCCGCTCAGGCAGCCAACAGTGACGCTGTCATTCACATGAATATCATGCAGTGATTCTCGTTGCCGAAGCCATGCAAATAACTCTTGCGCAACATCGCAATCCTGTGCTGCATGTTTCTCAGCATGAACCCAGTAACGAACCAGACAAACCGGCCGCTTCTCCAGATAACGCAACATTTCGACGGCATATACTTCAGCAAACGGCCCTAATTGGAGCCAGCCACTCACCTGTTTATTCGCCAGCGTATTTTTTGCACGAATGACCGACAGGCTCGCTTGCCGTCCCTGATTTTCTGCCAAAACCAGAAAATCTTCAGCCATTGATAGAGGGAAGTCGATCCGCGGTGGCGCAATAAACCAGCCCCGCCGATCTTCCCGATAAATCAATCCTTCGGTCTCCAGCAACGACAAAGCTTCACGCAACGTTACCCGGGTTGTGGCAAATGTTTCAGCCAGTTGCCGCTCTGAAGGCAATTTCTGCCCAGCGGCCAACATGCCCTGCTCTATTTGTTCGGCAATGGTTTCTTTAATTTTAATGTATTGCACGGATAACCAACTCAAAGTGACATTGTCACAAAAACAAAACGAATACTCTCAATTTAACGGGCTTTCTCTGCGGATACAATGAGATATTTTTTCGTGATACCGAACAAACCATGTCCGGTAGGATTCAGATGACATTCAGGCAAAAATCACCGCTGATAATTCGGTTAAAGATTGAATTTCATAGTGACAAACAACATGGTCGGGAATCGATTGCTGAGCGGTATTCAACCAGCAAGTGGTAAACCCATATTGGTGACCACCCAATATATCAGCCACTGGATTGTCACCGACCATCAGCACTCGACTTTTGTCAGGATAACCGATCTGTTGATGTGTATAGGCAAAAATTGCCGGATCCGGCTTGGCGACACCGACCAGTTCAGAAACTGTCACTTGAGCAAAAGAATCCGTCAGGCCGTGCTTTTCCAGACGGTGGTACTGTAAATCGATAAAACCATTGGTGATAATCCCGAGCTGAACCTGCCCGCGTAGCTGTTCCAGTAAAGCTCCGGCTCCGGGCAGTAATGTCGAGATCTCCGCCATTGCCTGAAAAAAACGGAGGTTCAATGCTTCGGTCGTCTGACCAAGCCGTGCAGCCCACGTCGTAAAACGCTGATGTTTCAGTGTTGCCGCATCAATTTTTCCATCTTGATAATCGCGCCATAACTGCTGATTTTGTGCTTGATATTGGTTGAAATCTTCAGTAGTGAAATCCACACCAAAACTGGAAAACATGTTCTTCAGCCCGGTAAACGCATCAAAATGAAATAAAGTTTCATCCGCGTCGAATAAGATCCAGTCAAACTTCATAAAATATCCTTTTGTATCATACAACTCACCCTCACAATGCATCTATCGATCATTTGTGTACAATCAGTTTATACTGTTTTTGAATTTGCTATAATCCCTCACTAAAGAAACTAACTGTTTCCTATAGGTTAACATTCATGATCAGCCCTAAATTTTCTTCCTTACCGATTTTCGTTGCAGTGGTCGAATCGGGCAGCTTTTCCGCAGCAGCAAATCAGCTCAACATAACGAAATCAGCGGTCAGTAAACGTCTGACTCAGCTCGAAGAGATGCTTGGTGTACGGTTATTTCATCGTACCACACGAAAAATTCATCTGACCGAAGCGGGAGAAAGACTTTATTTTTATGCTTCTCAGTCCCTGTCTTATGCAAAACAAGGGCTGGATTCGGTGTTAGAACTTCAGGGGGAACCTCAAGGGAAACTGAAGATTGCGACCCCGATGTCGTTTGGCGTCCGGCATATTGCCCCTTATGTCAGTGAATTTATGAAGCAGTATCCGAAACTCGAGATCGAGATCGAGCTTGAAGATCAAATGGTTGATCTGCTCCAAGGCGGATTCGACCTCGCGATCAGAATCGGCCGTTTACCCATGTCGAATATGATTGCCAAACGCCTTACCGACTGTCAATCCGTGCTGTGTGCATCTCCTGAGTATGTTGCTCGGTCCGGATTTCCGGAACACCCTGCGGATCTGCATCATCATAACTGTCTGATCTATTCATACTTTCGTGGCGGACAAGCCTGGACATTCCACCAGCGAGACAAAGAATATAAAGTCGTTCCTAAAGGGAATCTGGTTATGAATAACAGTGAAGGCATTCGCCGGGCAGCTTTGGACGGTTTGGGTATTGCCCAACTTCCGACATTTATGATCGGTAAAGATTTAACCGCAGGGCTTCTGGTCCCCGTCATGTCTCGCTATCAGTTACCGAATCATGCCGTTTATGCGGTCTATCCAGACAGACAATATCTGCCGCATAAAGTACGCCTTTTTATTGACTTCATTCAATCACGATTCGGCATCGATACACCATATTGGGATCAAGCGCTGAAACAGATTGAACCGACAGTCTCAGCACAGTAAAAATCATGCTAGGCTTATACACAAATTATGACTCAATTGAATAACAGAAAGGATTACAACATGAAAAAGATAGCTGTCATTTTAAGCGGTTGCGGTGTCTTCGATGGAGCGGAGATCCACGAGAGTGTTCTGGCACTGCTTGCTATCGAACGTCAAGGTGCTAGCTGGCATTGTTTTGCTCCCGATATTGAGCAACACCACGTTATCAACCACAAAACCGGTGATGTGACCGAAGAGAAAAGAAATGTACTGACAGAGTCTGCCCGCATCGCTCGGGGCCAGATTACCGACCTGTCGACCATCAATCCCACCGACTATGATGCACTGCTGTTACCGGGTGGATTCGGTGCTGCGAAAAATCTGACAGACTTTGCGATCAATGGCGCAGAATGCAGTATCAACACTCACGTCGCTTCTGCATGTCGTGCGTTCGCCCAGTCAGGAAAACCTGCCGGTTATTTGTGCATTGCCCCAGCGATTATCCCCATGATTTACGAAGCAGGCGTTCGTGGCACAATCGGTCATGATCCCAATACAGCCGCAGCGTTTCAGGCACTCGGTGGCGAACACATCGATTGTCCGGTGGACGATATTGTTTATGACGAGCGCTACAACGTATTATCTACACCAGCCTATATGTTGGCTGGCAGTATTTCAGAAGCCGCCTCAGGCATCGATAAACTGGTCAAGAAACTCGTCGAGCTGGCTTAAGCATTTCAGATCATATTGATTCACAAAGAATCAGATGACTAAAAACGATCGGTGTCTCCGATCGTTTTTTCTGCCTCACGACCAAACCATTCAGTCTAGAACCTCTCAGTCTCGAACCGCTCAGCATACATCGCTCTCATCTTATTCAAAAAGAACCATCGTTTATTAGCCCAGACATATCACTTATCAATGAATGCTTGTTCACATATTGACCATTCTGTCACTCATTCGTGGCTTGCATATTCATTTGATCACAGTTAATCTGTTCTGAAAATTATAAAATAAAACAGCATTTCAAAATAAAAACACCCTTATTTTAATTTAACCAATAACAGAAGGAACCTCTGTATGAATCACCTGACAACGACAGGTTTGGGACTCACATCCCTCCTTTGTCTTTCTTCTGCCATCGCAGCCCCACTCTATGACAGTAAGGTTGCATTAGATGGTTCTGCGGACTTTACTTCCATTCAAAAGGCCATTAACAGTGCGCCTGATGATGGAAGACCGTATGTCATCTATGTCACCAATGGCATTTATCACGAAAAACTCAATGTCTCTCGACCCAATGTCGTACTCATCGGTGAAAATCGTGATCAAACTGTCATTACCGCGACAACGGCCAATGGCACATTGGATGAGAATGGCAAAAAGTATGGTACATCTGGCAGTCGTACCGTATATATCAACGCTGCCAATTTCACGGCTCGTTCTCTAACCATCGAAAACGGATTTGATTTTCCGGCCAATCAGGCTAAAAGTGATGATGACCCGACCAAGCTCCGTGGAACACAAGCCGTTGCGCTACTGGTCTCCACCAAAGCGGATCGCTCGCAGTTTAAAGATGTCCGGCTGGTGAGTTATCAGGATACGGTCTATCTGCGTGCGCCACACACCTATGTTGATAACTCCGTGATCACCGGAACGGTCGATTTTATCTTCGGTGAAGGCACAGCTCTTTTCGAAAATAGTCAATTGATCGCTCGATATCGTGATGATGTGGCACCGGGCAATATCCAAGGTTATCTGACCGCCCCCAGCACAAATATCAACACGCCTTTCGGCCTCGTATTTAAAGATTGTCAGCTATCAAAAGAAGAAGCGGTTCCGGCTGCAAGTTATGGCCTGGGACGCCCTTGGCATCCGACCCGAACATTCGAGGATGGCCGCTATGCCGATCCGAATGCAATCGGCCACACTGCTTTCATCAACTGTGATGTAGACGATCATATTTTCGGCTGGGATAAAATGAGCGGTAAAGACATCAACGGTAATGTGATTTGGTTTTATCCAGAGGACAGTCGCTTCTGGGAATATCAGAATACCGGTGCCGGTACAGCCGACGCTTCCAATACAGCGAGACGTCAGTTGAGTGACACCGATGCGGCACAATATACCCGTAGTCATATTTTGTCTGGCTGGCAACCCGATGTTTCTCTCGGCTCAGAAAGCGTACTCAAAGGTCAGGTCATTCACGCACGTATGCGTTTCCCTGCCAATGTCCGTCTGAAAGGCAGTAGCGGCCAGACAGTAACGACGTTGACTGATTCTGCCGGATATTATCAAGTTTCAATTGCAGGTATGACCCCACCAATTCTGGTTGCGGTTGACGATCAAAGTGGCTCTTCCTGTCTTCATCGAGAGGCCTACCAATCGGTCTGTGCCAGCGCTCTGGTCAGTGATATCACCAATAACGGCACGACGATCGGCAACGTGAATCCGTTCAGTGATTTGATCGTTTCCGAGCTTGCTGCACATGAAGGGATCAACGGCCCGGCCTTACTGAATGACATGGATAAACTCCCGGTCTTTTCAGCAGCAGTACTCCAACAGGCGCAGCAAAATTTCAGAACGGCTTTCCAGTCTGTAGCTGACGCATACGGTATTGATGCGCAACAAGCATGGGATCCTGTCAGTTATGCTGATATCTATGAGCCGGTCATCCGTAAACTTGCCAGTCAGGTCATCCATAATCGCGGCTATGACACCAGTACAGGATTAACGGCAAAAACCGCCCTGACCGACCTGTCATTTCATTCGATCCTTGCCGCAAAGACGGTTGCAGGATACCGAGTCACCGGGGAACAGCTTGACGACACTCAGCAACAGATCCAATCGGCCAAGCGTCGAATATTTCTTGTCGGTGATTCAACCGTCTCAAACTATGACGATGAAGTTTTTCCACGCATGGGATGGGGACAAGCATTTGCTGAGATGGTGTCCAATGGTCATCAGTTACAGGTGGTCAATGCCGCTCGCTCAGGACGCAGTTCAAAAGATTTCATCAATGCCCGCTGGCTCAGCCAGATTGAGTCGCTTGTCCAGCCTCATGATTTCCTGCTCATTCAGTTTGGACACAATGATGAGAAGTGTAACGGTGCAAAAGCAGGGCGAGGATCGGTTGATGTTGCGAACTTATGTACCTACCCGAATGATGCTTGGGGTAATCCTCAATACCCATTTTCTGCATGGAACAATTCCTTCCAACACTCATTGGAAAGATACCTGAATTTTGCCCGTCGTCATCACATGCACCCAGTGCTGATCACCCCGGTCCCTCGTGCGAAAAGTATCTATGGTGGCAATGGCACGCCAATTAAGTCAAACCAGCATGTCACGACGCAAAATGCAGAGAATGGCTATCAATATGTCGGAAACTATACGCAAACGATTGAAGAAACTGCACAGATCAATCATGTACCGTTGATTGATCTACAAACTTTGGTCATTGATATGGCAAACCAGACAACCGGTGATGCGTGGAAATCGATCTGGCTGGCCGTTGATCCGGCACAATATCCATACTATGCCAATCGGACCGGTTCACTCGCGAAACCCGATACAACTCACTTCCAACAGCAAGGTGCACAACGGATTGCCCAACTCGTGATTGAAGCCATTCACCAAAATCCTTCCCTCCATCACCTTGCGCAACAACTGCCTAGTCCAGCGTATGACCGATTCTGACACTCGTTTTGACTAGTCAACGTTTGACTGGCTAAAGTTTTACAGAAAGAGTTCACTGACTAAAGAGTTGGCAACATCCATAAAAAAACCGAGTGGTTCACCACTCGGTTTTTTCTTTGCATTGGTTTTCCATTAACCGAAGGGACGATTACCCTAAAAGTCCATGTAAAAATTCGGAGCGCGTCGCAGGGTTAGACTTGAACAATCCACCCAATGCGGTCGTCGTCGTTTCACTAGTTGCATCCATCACGCCACGGGCTTTAACACAATAATGAGTCGCGTCAATCGTCACCGCGACATCATCTGTTTCTAACAGTGCTTGTAACGCAACCAGAATCTGCTGGGTCATTCTTTCCTGCACCTGCGGACGCTGGGAAAAGAAACGCACAATCCGGTTAATTTTTGATAAACCGATAATTTTGCCTCGGGGAATGTAGGCAACGGCCGCTTTTCCGTCAATGGTGACCAAGTGGTGCTCACAGGTACTCGTTACGGTGATGTCTTTGACCCGTACCATCTCACTGACTTTCATTTTATTTTCAATCAGGGTGATCTTCGGAAAATTGTGATAATCAAGGCCGGAAAACACTTCATCCACATACATCTTAGCAATACGATGTGGTGTTTCTTCAAGGCTATCGTCAGTTAAATCCAGTCCGAGCAGATTGAGAATTTCACGCATATGATATTCTATTTTTTCTTTCTTCTCTTCTCGTCCAATAGGATTCGGACGCATCGGCGTTTCTAAACCACGATTTTCGAGTGCATTTTTGACCAGCAAAGCAGACTCGCTCAGACCTGACATGACATAACCTCTCTGATTCAACCCTTCCGGATGGCTGACAAGGATACTCGGAATTTGTCATAATTACATCCACAATTTAAGGCAGGAAATCAGAACGCCCTCAGTAGATAATAATTTGCAAACGAATCCGGATACCAACCTCACCAACAAATGCAACTTATTGCATTAAAATATTCATAAAAGCACATTCGATATGAAACGATTCATGCTAAAGTAACCTCTCAACATCATACAACGCGAATTAGGATAAACAGATATGGGATGCTGTGATACCCAAGGACTTCTCCCAATTGAAGATGCGATTCAAACCATGCTGGCTGATGTTTCTCCGATAAAAATCAGTCACAAACTTCCTATCGAAACGGCATTAGGCCATGTTCTCGCCGAAGATGTCCTGTCTCCAATTGATGTCCCCCCTTTTGATAATTCAGCAATGGATGGCTATGCCGTCCGTACACAAGACCTCACCACAACAGAGACGCTCCCTCTTGCGGGGAAAGCCTTTGCCGGACAGCCTTTTGATGGTGATTGGCCGGCAAATACCTGTATTCGAATCATGACTGGCGCCCCGGTACCAACGGGTTGTGATGCCGTAATCATGCAGGAAAAAACCGAATCAACACCTGAGGGAATTCGTTTCCTGACTTCTCATGTGAAAGCACAGGCCAATATTCGTCCTCAAGGTGATGACCTCAAGCAGAATGAGGTTGTCCTCCCTGCCGGTAGCCGTCTGACCGTCAGAGATTTACCGTTGCTGGCATCACTGGGGATTAGTCAGGTACTGGTGCTACGCAAACCCAAAGTCGCTATTTTCTCAACCGGGGATGAACTCAAGCCCGTCGGTGAAACACTCGACGCAGGGCAAATCTACGACAGCAATCGTTATGCCATTCGGCCTATGCTTGAGAAATTCGGCTGTGATGTGCTCGATTTAGGGATTATTCCCGATGATCAAACCCAGCTCACTGAAACATTCCAAAAAGCACAATCGCTTGCAGATGTTGTCATTACCTCGGGTGGCGTGAGTGTCGGAGAAGCCGATTACACCAAAACGATTCTCGAATCGCTCGGTAAAATAAATTTCTGGAAAATCGCCATTAAGCCGGGTAAACCTTTTGCCTTCGGTAAACTGAATCATGCGCTGTTTTGTGGGCTGCCGGGTAATCCGGTCTCTGCGGCGGTGACTTTATATGTTTTAGTTCAGCCGATGCTCGCCAAACTTGCAGGCCATACTCAATGGCAAGTACCAACGCAAATGCAAGCAGTCAGTCAGGTTGCGTTTAAAAAGTCCCCCGGTCGGACCGATTATCAGCGCGGGGTTTTTAGCGTTGATAATGGACAGATCGTTGTCGATAATGCGGGAAATCAGAGTTCTGGTGCATTTCGCGCGATGAGTACCGCCAACTGCTTCATTGTTCTCGAACAGCAACGCGGAACCGTTGAAGCCGGTGAGATCGTCACTATCGAACCCTTTAATCCAGCGTTATATTAGAGAGAAACAGCATGACGACGCATGACGAGCTGCTCAGTGATGAAGAGCAGCTGCGCTACAATCGCCAGATTATCTTGAAACAGTTTGATTTTGAGGGGCAAGAAGCGCTGAAAGAAGGTCGGGTACTCATCATTGGTGCCGGAGGTCTGGGGTGCGCAGCCAGTCAATACCTTGCCAGTGCGGGGGTTGGCAACATCACACTGGTCGATGATGATGTGGTGGAATTATCCAATCTTCAGCGACAAATTTTACATACCGATCAGGATATCGGACGGCTGAAAGTCGATTCTGCGGCAGATTCGCTGCGTCAATTGAATCCTTATATTCGAGTAAAAACCATCGCGCAACGGCTTGACGATTCAGCACTACGGGCACTGATGGAACATCACGATACCGTTCTGGACGCCAGTGACAATATTGCAACCCGTAACCAGCTTAACCAGCTCTGCTTTCAAAGTAAGACCCCGCTCATCTCCGGTGCTGCAATCCGTATGGAAGGTTTCTTAAGTGTTTTCACCTATCAAGCCGGTGAACCTTGTTATCAGTGCTTCAGCACATTATTTGGCAACCACGTTCCGACTTGTGTCGAAAATGGTGTACTCGCGCCCGTCGTCGGTGTGATTGGGGCGATGCAAGCTCTGGAAACGCTTAAAGTCTTGGCGAACTATGGCCAACCGTTGCGCGGGAAAGTGCTGTTATTCGATGCAATGACATTGTCATGGCAAACGATGAAACTCCCCCAGCGAGAGCACTGTCCAGTCTGTTGCAGCACCGTTGATTAACGCAATTCAGTGACAATGTCACCAATTCATCTGCGAATGCTCGCGGATGGGCGGCTCACTGAATAATAGAAGGAATATAAATTATGTCACCACTCGTCTCACCGCAATGGCTGTCAGAACATCTGTCTGACCCGAAACTGGTCATCTTAGATAGCAGTATTGCTTTTCAAATCCCTGCAGAAACTGAAAAAGATACCGTACATAACATTCCCGGTGCACGACGCTTTGATTACGATAAAGTATTTTGCGATCCAGATAGTCACTTGCCACATATGATGCCAAGCGAGAGTCGTTTCAATCAATGCGCCCGCCAAATCGGACTCAATCAAGACTCGCTGATCGTCGTCTATGATAACAGCGGCACACTGGCATCTCCCCGGGCATGGTGGATGTTCAAGGCGATGGGACATGAAAACGTTTATATTCTCAACGGGGGATTGGCTGAATGGAAACGCCAGGGGCATCCGCTTGCAACGAGCGTTCAGGAACCAACAGCCCCCGGTAATTTTTCTGGCACGCTCAGCCCAGATTTCTTTGTCGATGCAGACCATGTCCTTGAGCAAATGACGCAGCAAAACAGTCTGACAATCGATGCCCGTTCACAGGCGCGTTTTGCGGGTGCCGTTGCCGAACCCAGAGCCGGGATTCGGAGCGGTCATATCCCTCATTCAATCTGTGTGCCATTTACATGTCTCATTGACGGACACACGCTGAAATCACCGGAAGCACTGCGCACAATTCTGCAAGAAACACTGCCTCACGATGCCGAAGAGTATATCTTCAGTTGTGGCTCAGGTGTGACGGCCTGCATTGTTCTGCTGGCAGCATATATATGCGGATATCAAAATCTGAAAGTCTATGATGGTTCATGGACTGAATGGGGTTCATCCCACCACCCTATAGCCACAGATTAATCAGTCAAACCAGCATATCGGATAACTGGCATGATGAACGGACACAGCTTCACTTGCAGTATCTGAGTCCGGGCGACTTGGGTACCCAAAGTTTTGATCATCATGATGGATATATAAACTTCAAGTATGGCGCTTAACGCATCTCAGTGTAACCACGGTTACACTGATTTAAAGCGCATTTGCTCATCAAGGTTGAGAATCGTCAGCGCGTTAGACACACTGGTTGCAATCACATCAATGGCGCCGGTGCGCAAAGCCCCTAATAACGCCAGTGGCTTACTATTTTCTGCTGCGATGGCAATGACTTCTGCAATCGGTCTGAATTCTTCAATACTTAATCCGATAATCCGATCACTCATTACTGTTTTAGCAATCTGCCCATAGATATCAAAAAAGTCATATCCGGCAAAATCACCGACAACCCCCTGCTCGAGACGGGACTGAACCACTTCCTGTGGGGTAAACCATCCTAAATCGACCATATAACTGTTTTCACTCATATCGCCAATACCGACCAGCGCAACATCCGCTTTTCTGGCCAAATCCAGTGTCTGCTTAATGGTGTCATTTTCCATAAATGCCAGTTTCTGCTCTCGATTCACGGCATATGCCGGTGCATAGAGTGTTTCTGATGTTCCCCCATATTTTTTTGCCAACTGGCGACAAATATGGTCCGCGTTAAACATGCCGCCTCGGGGATGAATCCCACCAATACTGCAAACAAATTTGACATCCTTCGGTGAAATCACACCGACATGGTGGGCAACAGCAGAGACATTTCTCCCCTGACCGACAGCGATCACCTGACCACTTTTGAGTGAACTGGATAAATAATTCGAAACCAACCCGGCAATTTGCTGGCGTTGTTGCGCTTCTTTCGGTTGATCCAAGGCAATAAGGGCACGTTTAATACCAAACCGCTCAATCAATCGTTGCTCGACTTTTGCACTGAATACCGGATGATATTTTACTGTAATTTCGACAATGCCTTCATCCCGGGCTTGCTTCAGCATCCGCCCAACTTTGGCTCTGGAGATCGCATATTTCTTAGATATCTCTTCTTGTGTTGCACCATCCTGATAATAGGCAACCGAAATTTCTGTCAGTAGATCTGAATCTTCAACGGATATCTCTTGCAATCCCGTCATATACACCTCCAACACATCTGGCTCACTACAGTGATGATTGACTCACTCAGAACAACTTAAGCGCGGGTGATATCATCACAATCAATGCTTATCTATATATCAAATGTTCAATGACAAGACAAATGTTCACGTAAAACAGCTATGTTTTTAACTGAGGGATGGTACTTATTTTAGGAAATCGCGATAAAAAAACAGAAAAAATGCACTACATTTTCTGAATATCAGTACCACCCAGAAGAAATTCATGATAGCCGTTGACTTTCTCAATCGTTCAGATAAATATGGACTCATCATTTACTCAACATTTGATCATATGTTCAGAGCAATGGTACAAATGTTGAAGATTTATCAAGCCAGCTCTTGAAACGGACACCCTCATGATGTCATGTTTATCTCTCAGCTGTGCTTTTGCCCTAAAAGAGGATGATCGGAATATGAGCAATCAACTAGAACAACTCCGCAAATATACTACTGTCGTTGCTGATACCGGCGAGATTGATGCCATCAAAAAATATCAGCCCCAAGATGCAACAACGAACCCATCGTTGATTCTAAAAGCCGCCCAGATTCCTGAGTATGCAGCATTTATCGATCAAGCCATCGCTTATGCCAAGTCTAAAAGTGATGATAAAGTACAACAGCTTGAAGATACCAGTGACATGCTGGCAGTAACCATTGGTAAAGAAATCCTAAAAAGTATTCCCGGTCGTATATCGACTGAAGTCGATGCCCGTCTGTCTTACGATACCGAGAAAACGATTGAGAAAGCTCGCAAGCTCATCAGTCTGTATAACGATGCAGGGATCAGCAATGATCGCATCTTGATTAAAGTCGCTTCCACATGGGAAGGGATTCGTGCCGCAGAGGTACTCGAAAAAGATGGGATCAACTGTAACCTGACCCTGTTGTTCTCTTTTGCGCAAGCTCGTGCTTGTGCCGAAGCCGGTGCTTACCTGATTTCACCATTTGTCGGTCGCATCATGGACTGGTACAAAGCGAAAGAAGGCCGCGATTTCGCAGCAAATGAAGATCCGGGAGTTCTGTCTGTCACGAAAATCTACAACTACTATAAAGAGCATGGTTATGACACTGTCGTGATGGGTGCCAGCTTCCGTAATACCGGCGAAATCCTTGAACTCGCGGGTTGTGATCGCCTGACGATCAGCCCTCAGTTACTCCAGACGCTGGAAGAAACCGAAAGCCAAATCGATGTGAAACTCACACCGACAACTCGCGTTCAAGAACGCCCACAGCCTATGACACACGCTGAATTCCTGTGGGAACATAACCAGGATGCGATGGCAGTTGAGAAACTGGCTGAAGGGATTCGCAATTTTGCGATTGACCAAGGTAAGCTGGAAGCGATGATCAACAAACAGCTTTAAGACGATATTTGAGAGGACTGTACCAACAGTCCTCTTTCTATTTATACCGCTTTTAATCTTCATATAATCTTGTTGGAAAAAAATTATGAACCGTAAAGATCTCGCGAATGCAATCCGCGCTTTAAGTATGGATGGTGTTCAACAAGCCAATTCAGGTCACCCCGGCGCCCCAATGGGGATGGCGGATATCGCTGAAGTGCTGTGGCGCTCTCACCTGAACCACAATCCACAAAATCCGAATTGGGCTGACCGCGACCGTTTCGTGCTCTCTAACGGCCACGGCTCGATGCTGATTTATTCACTGTTACATTTGACGGGGTATGACCTGTCGATTGACGACCTGAAGAACTTCCGTCAGTTGCATTCGAAAACACCGGGCCACCCGGAATACGGCTATGCACCGGGCATTGAAACCACAACCGGGCCTCTCGGACAAGGCATCACCAACGCGGTTGGTATGGCAATTGCGGAGAAAGCGCTTGCTGCGCAGTTTAACCGTGACCAGCACAATATCGTTGACCATCACACTTATGCTTTCCTCGGTGATGGCTGTTTGATGGAAGGGATTTCTCATGAAGCGTGCTCTTTGGCCGGTACTTTGGGTCTGGGTAAGCTGATTGCGTTTTGGGACGACAATGGCATTTCGATTGACGGTGAGGTGGACGGTTGGTTCACAGATGACACCGCAAAACGTTTTGAAGCATACGGCTGGCATGTCATTCCGGCGGTAGACGGACATGACTCAGCTGCAATTGAAGCGGCGATTACCGCAGCCAAAGCAGAAACGTCACGTCCGACATTGATTTGTACCAAAACCGTGATTGGTTTTGGCTCACCCAACAAATCCGGCTCTCATGATTGTCACGGTGCACCACTGGGTGCGGATGAAATCAAAGCAACACGTGAGCAACTGGGTTGGGAATATGGCCCGTTTGAGATTCCGGCTGATATTTATGCACAGTGGGATGCGAAAGAATCCGGCGCAGCAAAAGAAGCGGCATGGGATGAGAAGTTCGCAGCGTATCAGGCGGCTTACCCTGAGCTGGCGGCTGAATTCAAGCGTCGGGTCAATGGTGAACTGCCGGCAGACTGGGAAACACAAACCAACCAAATCATTGCACAATTGCAAGCCAATCCGGCCACAATCGCTTCCCGGAAAGCCTCTCAAAATGCTTTGGAAGCCTTCGGTAAGTTACTGCCTGAATTCATGGGCGGCTCGGCTGACCTCGCGCCTTCTAACCTGACCATGTGGTCTGGCTCGAAGTCTCTGACGCCAAATGATGCGTCCGGCAACTATATTCATTATGGTGTGCGTGAGTTTGGGATGACGGCTATCATCAACGGGATTGCACTGCACGGTGGTTTCATTCCTTACGGTGCCACCTTCCTGATGTTTATGGAATATGCGCGCAATGCAATGCGGATGGCTGCGTTGATGAAAGTGCAGAACATTCAGGTTTATACCCATGATTCCATTGGTTTGGGTGAAGACGGTCCGACCCACCAGCCGGTTGAACAAATTGCGTCACTGCGTCTGACACCGAACATGAGCACATGGCGTCCTTGTGACCAGGTTGAATCCGCGGTGGCTTGGAAGCTGGCGATTGAACGCAAAGATGCCCCGACTGCCCTGATTTTCTCTCGTCAGAATCTGGCGCAGCAGGCGCGTGATGCAGAACAGGTAGCAAACATCGCCAAAGGTGGCTACATCCTCAAAGATTGTCAGGGCACACCGGATTTAATTCTGATTGCGACTGGCTCTGAAGTTGATTTAGCCGTTCAGGCGGCAGCAGAACTGACTGCAAAAGGTAAGCAGGTTCGTGTGGTTTCTATGCCTTCAACGGATGCATTTGACCGTCAGGATGCCGCTTACCGTGAAGCCGTACTACCAGCCTCAGTGACTGCTCGCGTTGCGATTGAAGCGGGTATTGCGGATTACTGGTACAAGTATGTCGGCCTCAATGGTCGCATTGTCGGAATGAACAGCTTTGGTGAGTCAGCACCGGCTGGCGAACTGTTCAAACTGTTCGGCTTTACTGTGGATAATGTCGTGGAAGTGGCCCTGTCTTTAGGGTAAAGCAGTGAATCACACATCATGACAAAAACGCCAGCAATTGCTGGCGTTTTTTGAATCTCGATACAATAAATCAACTAACTTGGAAGAATAAAGAACAGCTCAACACGCCGATTACACGCTTTCCCTTTTTGCGTCTGGTTGGTACATGCCGGAACAACATCACCATACCCGCGAGTATAAATAGAGTCGAGAGAGACACGATGATTCGCAATGATCCGTTTGACGGCTTCCGCCCGTCTTTTCGATAATTGATCATTGTAACGGGCGTCGCCAAGATCATCCGTATGCCCGTCAATAACCAACTCAAGACCGTATGCAGTTGCCAGATAGTTATTCACTTTTTCTAACCAGAGCCGCGATTCTGGTGCCACAGTCGCCGAGCCAACTGCGAATTGAATCGTCCGCTTAACCCGAACGATTATAAACTGCCCCGGTAAGACTTCGTAATCAATATGATTCTTGAGCAAAAACCGTTGCAGAGATAGATAAGCGCTATCGGCTCTTTTCTGTCCTTGCGGTCCTTGTACACCAGATCGCGTTGACTTGGGATCCTGTCCCCACTCAGGATAAATCACATCTGAGCTGTTCTTGGGCGCCCTATCCAACATATTGTCATCAAACAAACGCTCAGTGACGAGTGAACCACACCCGAAAAGACTGAAGCTTAATAGATAAACGATAAACTTCATTGATTCACGATCCTTATTTCCGACATACTCACTTTATCGGCTAAATCATAAAAACTTTATAGCTGATTTTTCGACATTTGCCTGATTGTGAGACAACAAAGATTGCCTTTCCCCGAGCTTTTCGATGAAATATATCTATCTGCAAGCTCCCAGACGAAAAACTCATTCAACAATACTTTCTCTCATCGGCAGCGTCTTCGAGTGATTGATTGTGTATGGGAGCATCGATTCAACCCAAGGAACAGATTCATCATGGATAAAAATTATATTTTCTCGCTCTTTATGTTTGCCATCGCGGGTATTTTTCTTTACCGGAACTGGAAACGGAGTCAGACAGTGGCAAAGAACGTTAGTGAAGGAAAAACCTTTCTGGAACAAAATGCACAACAAGAAGGCGTTGTGACGACAGAAAGCGGTTTGCAATATCAGATTCTGGAGGAAGGAACTGGCACACAACACCCAACACCGACCAATAAAGTGACCGTGCATTATCATGGGACATTATTAAGTGGCAAAGTGTTCGATAGTTCAGTTGAACGCAAGAAGCCGATTACCTTTGGCGTGAAACAAGTCATTAAAGGTTGGCAAGAAGGGTTACAATTGATGGTCGTCGGGCAGAAGGTGCGCTTATTTATTCCGGCAAAGCTAGCCTATGGTAATCGCGGCATTGCGACAATTCCGGCCGGTTCGACGCTTATTTTTGACGTTGAATTGATTGATATTCAGTAATATTTATCTGTCATATAAATCAAGAGAGCTGCTCACGCAGCTCTCTTGATTCGTTTACATCGTTCACAACTCAGGTTATGACGCCTCATCCATCCACGGATAGAACACTAACCCCTGCCCCGTAACCAAAAAACAATCCATCCCCGCAGCATGTGCGGCTTGTTTCCCAAGTGCCGTATCTTCAAACACGATACATTCTGCCGGTACCAGTTGAATTTGTTGGCAGGCTTTCAGAAATGTATCCGGGTGAGGTTTATGATTTTCCACATCACTTGCGGTGATGACCGTGTCCAGTTTATCCAGCAAGCCGGCATTCTTTAATAGCGACAGTGCATTATCTCGGTGACTGCCGGTACCGACTGCAAGTTTCATTTCTCCGTATGCTTGCTCAAGAATGTCACAGGTCAGCGCAATACGCGAATATTGGTAATCAAGCAAGCGAAACATATCCTGTTTAAACTGCGAAACATCATGCGGATTCAAAGATAAACCAAAACGTCGGTTAATCTCACCGACAACTTTGATACTTGGCATCCCCCCCATACTCTGCAGCCATTGTGCGATGAAAGGAAAACCAAAATGTTCCGATGCTTTTTTCCAAGACTCAACATGAGCTGGCATGGTATCAAGCAACGTCCCATCCATATCAAAAATCAGTCCTTTATATTGGGAGAGATGGCGCGACAACTCTGGTTGAGAAGTATTCTCAAGATGATATAACTGGGAAGCGTGGGCAGCGGGTTCTGGCTGATTCATAGACTTATTTCCTACTTCTTTCGTTCTGGCAGCAGCTTTTCTTGCGAGAAAACAGACTAAAAATGGGCCCGCAGGCCCACTTGGTTTTATCCGATAGCAGACAGAATCGCCTGAGGTGTATCCCACGTGTAGATCCATTCCGGAAGATCACTACCACATGGAGAATGCCAGATTCTATCCAACGTATGTAAGCCCCCAAGGTGATCATAAAACTCAATGGCCCGGATGTTCTGCTCCATGACCTCAATATACACACCGCTATCAGGGAAATAGTGCTGAATCCATTTAGTCACGTCTTTCAGCAACAACTTTGCAATCCCTTTCCCCTGAAATTCAGAGGCAACATGCAGGGATTCTATCACCGTACCTTTTTCAAAATCGTGATTACCAAATGCACAAATAAAACCACAAAGCTTACCATTTTCTTCAGCCACAACCACATGTTGGTTAATGGGTGGGTTAATTAATCTGGTTTGCCAGATCAAACGCCGATCTTCTTCAACTTCATCCTGAAGGTAATGAGCTTCCATCACTCCCTGATAATTCTGTTGCCAACTCTGGGCATGTAGTTCGGCAATTTTTTCAAAATCACTATATTCAGCTACTCGAATATCCATTTAATAGCCCTTCTAACTTCCTGTTAGCTCTGTTTTCTTCATTTATACTGACATCATTTTACCTGAAAGCATAACGTTCCGGTAAAATATTTGGCAGGGCAATTACCGTACGACGGCATCATTATTTTTGCAAGCAATCAGCATCCTGTCGCAGCACATTCAGTTTTTTCTACCGTGATATGACTCAACGACATACAATTACTCGGGTTATACGCAACAAATGAACAACCCCCTCACAAAAGCAGTGATTGTTGTTCAGCAAGTCTGTCCCGCTTACTTTCATGTAAATGAACCACCAAAAAGATAACAAATGAAACCACAATGGCCACGAGTGAAATATAGATGGCGTTGCGAAATCCATACTGTTGTGCAACAAAGCCCATCAATGAAGTGCCACACATTGTGCCGACTGACATCGCGTTCGTATAGAAAGCAGAAACCTGTCCGACTCGCTTCGGTGCTGAGTCTTGTAATAGTGTAATGCCCAAACCGACGAAGATTCCGTAAAAAAGGCCATTTAATACTTGTAAAGCCAATAACCATTCGATGGTCGAAGCATATTGAATACCGGTATAAAAAAACATGGCAATGACAAAACCCACCATCATCATCGGCATTTTGCCGAAACGATGTGACCAGGATGCGGAAAGGAGCATCACTGGTATTTCTAACGCAGCAGTCAATCCCATAAAAATTCCCGGATATGAAACTGGCAAATCGAGTTCTTTGGTGATAAAGAGTGGCATCGCATTGATATAAGTGCTGTTAGCCATATTCGCGAATAAAATACCAATCCCAAGAAACCAAATTTTATAAGGAAAAGGAGGAACAACTTCTTGAGTGGTTTGGGAGTTCTTTGGCCTTGACGCAGATGGTAATAATCGCCACACCATCACAAAAACTAGCAGTGCAATTCCCGCAGCCAGAGTGAAGTTTGCCCGAAAGCCAAAAGTACCAACGGATGCAAAAGCCAGTGCCGGACCTACAATCCAGACCAGTGAAACCGAAGAACGCATCTGAGAATTGAGCTTGGTACTATCCTTACCAGACTGCTCTGCAAAGCGTCGGATCATTGCCAATAATAGAGGAATTGACGACGCCCCAAATGCCATAAAGCACCAACCGACAATTATCGCCTGCCAGAATTGTGTCAGCAAAGAGAAGCATACTGCCGCCAGACACAGAAAACCAATCGCGATCAACAATAATGTTTTACTATTGATTCCTTTATCTGCCAAACGCCCTAATATCTGACTAACCAAAATTGTAGAAATTGCGGTACCAACTGTATAAAGCCCGATATACATGGGTTCAATGCCCAAACCTTCGATAAGAAACAAGCTCATCACTGGTAGAATAAATGAGAAAGCCATTGCTGCCAGCCCATTCAACCAGAAATATACCCCTGAACTCCCTCTAAAAAGTTCAAACTTCATCCACTTATACCTTTATGCTTAAAAAACATCGAAAAAACCTGAATCAACTCAATTCAGT
Source organism: Vibrio gazogenes (assembly GCF_002196515.1). Classification (NCBI taxonomy): domain Bacteria; kingdom Pseudomonadati; phylum Pseudomonadota; class Gammaproteobacteria; order Vibrionales; family Vibrionaceae; genus Vibrio; species Vibrio gazogenes. Next base: position 434,315 of record NZ_CP018836.1, read on the forward strand.
GAGGAAACTGGGACGATTCATTTTCTATACAGACAAAAAAGGAGAGCTAAAAGCTCTCCTTTCCGAAAACTGGGCTACAACTTTAAATTAAAGTGCGGCTTTTGCTTTCTCAACAAGCACAGCAAATGCTGATTTATCAAATACAGCGATATCAGCTAAGATCTTACGATCGATCTCGATAGATGCTTTCTTCAGACCGTTGATGAAACGGCTGTAAGACAGACCATTTTGGCGAGATGCCGCATTGATACGAGCAATCCACAGTTGACGGAATTGACGTTTCTTGTTGCGACGGTCACGATATGCATATTGACCAGCTTTAGTCACTGCTTGGAAGGCAACACGATAAACTCGAGAACGAGCACCGTAGTAACCTTTAGCTTGCTTTAGAACTTTCTTATGACGTGCACGAGCTTGTACACCACGTTTTACGCGAGGCATTCTGCTTCTCCTAAACTAAACGAATTAAAAACTAAAAAGAATTAAGCGTATGGCAACATACGTGCAACAGCAGCCACTTCACATTTAGGAAGGACAGAGTTTGGACGTAGATGACGCTTGTTCTTAGTCGTACGCTTAGTCAGGATGTGACGTTTAGTCGCGTGCTTGTACTTAACACCACCAGCAGTTTTCTTAAAACGCTTAGCAGCACCTTTATTGTTTTTCATCTTAGGCATGATGAATAACTCCGCATTGTTTCGATTTTAATAACCATGTAATGAGGGCGAATAAAACCCCACCGTACTCGACGGCAGGGTTTATTACTTGCAAGCCGGTCATTACTTCTTCTTAGGGGCTAACACCATAATCATTTGACGGGCTTCGATCCGACTAGGGAAAGATTCTACAACAGCAATATCTACTGTATCTTCTTTCAGACGATTCAAAACATCGACACCGATATCTTGGTGTGCCATTTCTCGGCCACGAAAGCGAATTGTTACCTTCACTTTGTTGCCTTCTTCAAGGAAACGTAACAGGTTGCGTAGTTTTACCTGATAGTCTCCAATATCAGTTCCAGGTCGGAATTTTACTTCTTTAATCTGGATCTGCTTTTGCTTTTTCTTCTGCTCTTTTGCAGCTTTGCTCTTCTCGAAGAGGAATTTACCATAATCCATCACACGGCAGACAGGCGGCTCTGCATTTGGACTAATTTCAACAAGATCCATACCAGCTTCTACAGCTGTATCAAGCGCTTCTTGAATTGAAACAATCCGAGAGTCTTCACCTTCTGCTCCCGATAAACGGACTTCACGTACACCCCGAATTTCTCCGTTGATACGATGTTGGTTTTGTTTGGCCGGCACTTGGCCACGTCTTCCACCTTTAATAGTTTATTCCTCCAGATTGAGCTTACGGCTTGAGACTTCGGTCCGGACCAACTCAATGAAATCATCCAGCTTAAATTTACCTAAGTCTTTGCCTCTTCGTGTCCGTACTGCGATTTCGCCAGCTTCTACTTCCTGGTCACCACAAACCAGCATATACGGTACACGTTTCAAAGTATGTTCGCGGATTTTAAAGCCTATCTTTTCATTTCTCAAGTCTGCTTTTGCTCGAATCCCACATTTTTGTAGTTTTCGTACCACATTCTGAACATAATCCGATTGTTTATCAGTAATATTTAATACGACTGCCTGCTCTGGTGCAAGCCAAGTCGGGAAAAATCCTGCATATTCTTCAATCAAAATACCGATGAACCGCTCCAGTGAGCCTAAAATTGCCCGGTGAATCATCACAGGCACCAGACGCTCATTGTTTTCGCCGACATAAGTCGCGCCTAAACGGTTCGGCAGATTAAAATCGAGCTGCACTGTACCACACTGCCATGCCCGGTCAAGGCAATCATGCAATGTAAATTCAATTTTCGGCCCATAGAATGCACCTTCGCCTTCCTGAATGTCATAATCGATATTCATTGATTTTAGCGAAAGCATTAATGCTTCTTCAGAACGATCCCAAATTTCGTCACTACCAACCCGCTGTTCAGGGCGAGTAGAAAGCTTCACTGCAATATTCTCGAAACCAAACGTCCGGTAAACATCATAGACCATTTTAATACAAGAAGTGACTTCTTGCTGAATCTGTTCTTCAGTACAGAAAATATGAGCATCATCTTGAGTGAAGCCACGTACCCGCATGATGCCATGCAGAGACCCTGATGGCTCGTTCCGATGGCATGAACCAAACTCCGCCATTCGCAACGGTAAATCACGGTAAGATTTCAGACCTTGATTAAAAATCTGGACATGACCGGGACAGTTCATTGGCTTAATCGCGTACTCACGATTTTCAGAATTCGTGGTGAACATTGCTTCGGCATATTTATCCCAGTGCCCAGAACGTTCCCACAGGACGCGATCCATCATGAGTGGACCTTTGACTTCCTGATAATCATATTCTGTCAGTTTTTCACGGACAAAAACTTCTAAATCACGGAAGACAGACCAGCCGTTATGATGCCAAAACACCATTCCCGGCGCTTCTTGCTGCATATGGAATAAATCGAGCTGTTTACCGATTTTACGGTGATCGCGTTTGGCAGCTTCTTCCAGACGAGTCAAATGCGCGCTCAGAGCTTTCTTATCGTGAAAAGCCGTACCATAAATACGCTGCAACATTTTGTTATCGCTGTTGCCGCGCCAGTAAGCGCCAGCCACATTCAATAATTTAAAATGCTGACAGAATCCCATATGAGGAACATGGGGGCCACGGCACATATCAATATATTCTTCATGATGATAAAGGCCGGGGCGATCATCGCGCGCCACGTTTTCGTCCAGAATTTCTATCTTGTATGGTTCCCCACGAGATTCGAACGTATCACGTGCTTCCTGCCAACTGACATTCTTTTTGACCACTTGATATTTAGTTTTAGCCAGCGCTTTCATCCGCGCTTCGATTTTTTCCAAATCCTCTTGCGACAATGACTGTTCTAAATCGATATCGTAATAAAAACCATTGTCGATTGTTGGACCAATCGCCATTTTGGCATCAGGATACAGTTGCTTCAGCGCATGCCCCAATAAATGGGCACATGAGTGACGAACGATTTCCAAACCATCAACTTCATCTTTTGCCGTGATGATTTCTAAGCTGGCATCGTTTTCAATGAGTTCACAGGCGTCCACACGAACACCGTTAACACGTCCGGCAATGGTTGCTTTCGCAAGGCCAGCACCGATAGACAAAGCAACGTCTGAAACAGAAACAGGGTGATCGAATTGACGTTGACTACCGTCAGGAAGAGTAATAATAGGCATGATTTATCCTTTACAGTGGTGTTGCGCACCAAGCAACACTTGCTTTATTGATTCGTACATTTTGTGTCTTTTCAGAGCAAAACACGCGACATAAAAATAGTACCCATTTTGATGCAAATACGGATGCACCATCCTGAGTACCTTATTGATTATTCTAAATCAACGAGATGAAATCACAACCCATTTATCAAACCGATGGATGATATTCCTTTACCTCAAGTTCAGCTTTGTCAACAGCGTCTCTGTGCTGATGCGTTTCCTGGGCGATCAACTGATGAGCTTTCTGACTAATTTCATGCATCTTCCTTTGTAATACCGCTATACCGGCATAATCCATCAATAACATTGAGGATAGTGCCAGCATCGCTAATTCAGCCTCATCAGCAATATACTCTAACTCTTTGATTTTATTATTCATAACAACCTTATGCCTCACGTTGAATCTGTATATTTTGCTATAGTGCAATAAATTTTATGAGATCTGCTACCAACAACTTTCAATTAGTCCGAAAAACAAACTGAGCAGAAAAAAAAGTTCAATAGGCGAACTACCTTCCCCTCATAAAATCAGCAATAGAATCAATATCTTTAGTGATAATATTGTTAACTATCATATGCGTTGTCTTAAGGATTGATTTTGCATCCCACTGTTATCTTCATTCGGAAAATATTAAAAAATAAAGGGCTCTCTTATGCACAGTTGGCAACCCTTTCCGGAATCGACGAGTCCAAAATTAAACGTGTTTTATCCGGACGACAGTCCATGACGCTGGAAATGAGAGACCAAATTATGGTGGTACTCGGCGTTGCTGAGATGACGCAAGCTGATCATCTCAACAACGCTGAATACCTGACACTCTGGCATCAAATGCCGCCCAATCTCAAACAAGTGGTTCTGTCACTGATGACTACGATCAAGTTTGAAACACAGCGTTCATAACATGCTACCGAAGAATCCGATGCCAAGCGGACTAATTCACTGGCCACTGCCCCGCAGAGCTTCCGCCGGAAATGATCGCCTCGGCGTTTTGGGTGATTTCATCGACAATCGCGTTTGCCAGTGCTGTAGCCAGTTCCTCGGAACGGGCATGTTCACCTTTCGTCACAAATTTTTGCCCTTTCAGTTCCGTTATAATTCGTTTTTTCAGTGATGGTTTACTTAATGCCATTTTATTTTCCTGCCTTAACTGTGGAAGAGAAATCCGAGTGTGGCTTACCGGTAAAGGCACAAATACAGTCACCTTGTACGACGCCTTTCCCGCCATTCATCGTGATCAAATCTGCGGTAAAACGCATATTGGCCGCCGAAGCTTCCCAGTCTTTTTCGATCACTTCCAATCGGTTACCCATAATTTTGAGCTGATCATTCAATTGAATCACGGTATTGCGTAGTTGGCCGACGGTTGTGATCCAATCCCCTGCGGTAGCAACATGCAGATTACCCAGACTGCCAAGCTCCAGATTATCTCCGGCCAGCAATTCAACCGCGCCCAAAGCCTCAATCTGTTTCTTACCCGCGATATTTTCCTGACTATGTTCCCGGATATCCAACTGATGTTGACCGAACCCCCCTTGATAATGTTGTGCCTGATCCTGCATTTGCTCCGCTGCTCGTATCATCTGTTGATCGGTTTTATCGGTGATATTTCCGGCAGCGTCAATGCGTCGGCTGACTTCATCGCGCTGTTGTTGCAACTGCTCACCGGGCTCAATCGATGGCAGCATATGATTGAGACCATAAATTCCCCGAATGATCGGCCGATCGCTGCGCCCATAAGCAAACGCAATTTCTACCAACATACCTTCAAGCGGATATGCCAGTAACCCAGATTCGACACCACCCATCGCGATCGGCAACGGAATGGAACGATAAACCGGTACAGAAGAATCGGGCTGAAGATCCGCATCTAACATCTGCACATCAACCGCATAACGTGGCCGAAATGAATCAGCGATCTTCCCTTGTGGTACCGCATCACGAACCGCTTCAACCCGGCCGAACAACGGTAAATGATATCCTGCCGAGAGTTCAGGAAAGTCATTATAAATCTGCTGTTTCTGTGCTGTGGCTTCACTACTGGCAGGTTGCCAGTAAGCCGTCATCTCATCTTCAATCAGATCCACCCGCGTGATTCGGTGACCATTCATCACTCTGCCGGGTCGCAACATCGGATACGGCACAAACGTGACACTATTACTCGTCTGACGCGAAGTGAACTCAGCCGGAATCGACATCGGTTTTCCGGCAAAGCGACTATCAGCATAGCTACCCACATAAATGTTCTGATCGGTATCCTGACACCAGATACAGTCTTCGATTGCAAATGCCTTGGCCAGCTCATCCAGACATTGATAGCCATTCCCCTGATGCACGAAGTTAGGAATGACTTGCCGCATATAGTCGGCATCCGGATATTTAAAATCTAAACCGGTCAGTAAAGCCAGTTGGTCAAGCACATCAATCGCTGTCGGATGCTCAAGACTGATCGGCCACCGCTGGCTGAGAATACCGGCATTTTCTTTGACCGTAATCTTGAAGAAGCCATTTTCTGCCGACTGAATTTTATCAATATAACCTTCAAAAAAGATAAATAGGTCATGTTCATAGCCGATGTCCAGTCGTACCAGTTCGTAACGTTCCGGGGCATGTTCGGCCTGAATGGTGAAAATGGCCTTGCTACCCAGCGACAATTTCAGACTAATCATCTGTCGGGCGAGAGGCACCTCTTCCCCGGAAATATAGAGCCGTTTTTCCAAGTTCATCGAGTCGCCTCCTTATTTTGTTGCAATGACTGTTGAAAATGAGAATCCTGAACTGGTTTGGCTTTAGTCTGTCCTGTTTGTCGCTTATTTTTTTGCAATGACTGCTGCAGACGCGGGTTCTCAGCCGGTTTTGCTTTAGTCTGTTCTTTTTGCCGGGCCTCTTTCTGCTCAGCGACACTGTTCGATTCTTTGAGCTGAAAAGAAACTTTCCAGGCCATCATATTCTCCTGCTGGGTTGCAGAAAAGCGACCGGAAAATCTGACCTTCTTGATTTTAAACGCATTCGCCATTTCTTCGACAATGGTATAAACCATGCGATTGCCTTTGCTATCTTTGGCTGAGCTCATCGTTTGCAATCTTCCCAGCTTGTGAATGTCGTGAAAAGCAATCATCCCGGAGACATTGAGAGTTGCAGCTTTATCGCCCTGTTCTGCTTCTTGCGTGCCAGACGATTGAGCACTCATGTCTTTACTCTTCATTTCCCGTTCAAAACTGACGGTAAGATTCTTTAATCCAAATGTAAAACCATTTAAGGCGAACATAGTAACTCCTCGAAAAATGGCATCGGAGATGCACTGAGTATCAGGCTGGCAACTGCGTACCGATGATAGTTGGGCGGTGACATCTCCGCTAACTGATGACTTAAGCTTGCCAGCTCACCCGTTAAAGCGACCGACCAGACTTGAGCATCCATGGTTTGCATTGTCTGAAGCGTGTCACTCACCGTTTGTAGTGTGGCTTGACGCTTTTCTGCCAACTGACGGAGCTTGCCAATGATATTGACTCGATCACTGGCCAGCGATTCCAACGTCGCAATGTGCGTTCCCAGCGCGGCATTCATATCGGCAAACGGCTTGGTCGACAAAGGCGCTACCGGTTTAAACCGAGGCTGGACAATCGCAGCCGGTTTGCGTAATTTCTCATGTTCTGCGGCCAGTAACGACTCGGTCTGGCGCTGGGCCTGACACCATTCAGGCAGCGGTATCACACTCGTCACACGTTGGAGCTGCTCGGCAAACTGCTTTCTGGTCGGCCCGGTCAGCATCACAACAATCGCGTGGAGCCGCCCTGCGGGCCGGTGTAAATCTGCATAGTCAGTGAGCTTCTCAGCCAAACGCTGAGTCGCAGCGTCTGCATCGAGAACATCACCGGAGTCGCTTACCTCTCCAACCTGAAACTGATACGGCGTCACTGTCAGCACTTGCCCCTGACTGAGTAAATGATCCAGTTCCGAACGCAGGTTCAACAACGCTTGCGCATTGTGACTCAGTGGCAGACGTCCGAAAGCGGCATCACCTTCCAGCGCAGACAAACGCGCTTCGCCATGATCGGCCCCAATCTGATCGATCACCGATGCTGCCCGGGTTTGAATATCGTTGACTGAGCCGGGCCATGAGAGTGATGATTCTGTCCACATAATCAGCGCTCCTCCATTGGTCGACGCGGCCGCTCATCACCCACCAGCACCGGATTACCCGCGTCGTCAGTGGTGGTGTAATCACGTAGCGCAATCGCGTAGGTCTTCCAGTCTTTCGCGGTCAGTTGCCGCCTTTTGCTATCGCCGGTCGTGTGATATTTGAGCTGGATATCGACATCAGCTAGTTCTTTTTGAACCCATTGATATTCGGACTCTGCCGTGACTAAAACCGGCATATCGACCCACGATAAACCGTCTCGTTGTTTGCCTTCAGGTGGTGGGTTGATAACAAATTCTTCAATCTGCTGTTGGGAAAGTTCCACGAATGCAGAGTAATCAACGCGGTTAACTTTCAAGGCTTTCTCAGTACGAATAAGTCCTGTGTCAGTTAAAAAATATCTCATTATGCGACTCTCGCTTTCATTTGCACTACTGCGCTCGGATTATCAGATGAATAGTTGGTTCTCAAATATATATAATTTGTTGAACCTTCCATGTATTTAGAATCCACAATCATTAATACAGATACTTCTCCGCCAAAGTGATTTGATGTAATTGTGTCTCCCGCATGAACATCAAACGGCTTTATTGAGACCGGAAGCTGTTGTGCAAGATGAGTATCATATCGAGCAGCACGACACAGCATCGATATATCACATGTGCCATCCGGCCAAATTTTTGTTCGGCTGTTAACAGCTTTAATTAAAATATATCCGCCGCGTGCTACCCGTTCTGAATCATCATCTGAAATCACCGGTATCAACCCGCGCCCATAAGACAGCCCTGCAATTTTAATCCCTGAGGTATATACCGAGAGATCGATAGAGAGCCGAACCTGACCGGTCGCTTGATCAACTGCCAACCGAATACCGTTGGTCTCCAGCGCGTCGGCATAAGTTTGTACACCAGTCGGATCAGTGACAGATGCGTATAGTCCTGCCACAGTCGGTAATGGATACTCTCTGAAGATTGTCCCAGCCGTCGCATGGACAGCACTCGTATCCGCATCAAGATAGATGCCTTGCACATCAGAATCACAAAACCATCCATGGGAAAATTCCTGACCTGCTGCAAAATTTTGCGGTGATGTTGTCAACTCACCATCATTACCTTCAACATTCCAGTTCTGATTGCCTTTCAACAAGTTCTCAACATATAACGTTTTGTGAGTAAGAACCGTACACCATTCATTCTGTACCGAATGATAGAAAAAGAGCGCAGGTTCCTGCTGGCTGCCTGACCCCGCAAGAATCGAGTAATAACCATCCGGATGATGGATTTTCATCCCCTGACATTCTGCTAGTGTTCCCGTCATCAGATGAGAGGCAAAGTGAATAAATCCCGTCGGTGCTGCATCTAATGCTGCATTATCCGTAATCATCCCCAAATCGGCTGACTGACCAAAGCCCCCGAACTGACTCAATACCTGCTTCAACTGTCGCGGAGAGATAACACCGGTCCCTTTACCCGCTTTCACATTGCCATCAGTCGCTAAGTTCACCACCCCTTTACTGGTTGTGGTCGCGTTTGGCAGCTTGCGCTCATCAATGCCTAAATGTCTCAGATCGGCGATACTCCCATTCGCTTTTATCGAGGCAATCTGAGTCACATAGTGTTGTGTTCCGTGGTCCACATAGTCGGTTAATGGGGTGGCACTCACAACCAATTGCCACTGCGTTGTCCAACGACTCAGCACATTCCCTTGCCAACTTGCATCCAAATATATCCCGTCACCGGCTTGAACATTGGCAAGGGTTATTTGCGTATCATTGACACAACGCAATCCACCCACATAACCGACACCGGGAGAGCACAAATAATCACTGCCCGACACTTTGATCTGAAATCCATTGCCAAGAAATGATGCATCGCCAAACAGATCCCAACATGCCAAACGTAAGTCGTCATCCATACCATATAAACGAGCCTGATAATCGATCTGCCAACTCTCCGGTGTCACATCAATATTTGCGACAGTGGCGGCTCCTGAATATTGCTGCACACAGGAACGGACACTCGACATCTCCGGCTCTTTGGTTTCTGTCATTTTGTGCACGACCAAACCGCATGAATTGGCGGTCTGCTTGTCATGCAAATAAATGGCATTAAACGTAAATGCTTTGACTGTTCCAGGAATGACGACTGAATAAATAACCGAGTCGTCATTCAGCTTCGCCTGCTGCATAATATCCTGTTGATAGACCCAATAAGAAGGATCCGGCAGTCCTAAATGACGCTCAATTGGCTGCTCCGGATCCAAATCGGGTAGATAAGCAAAGATCATTTCATTCATGTCCGGGGCTTGCCCGTTGATAATCCGATCTTGCAGGTAACGTTCAAATTCCAAAGGAATCACAACCTGACTCATGATAAAAACCTTTTTGATGGGTTGAGCGATGAAAACATCAAGCTATATTTATAAAGCTCTGTTTATAAAGTTGAATTTGCACCGCTCAGCATGGTTAACCGTATTGTGTGCTCTCCGCTCAGCGGGAAGAAAGTCGATTCAACAGCCGTCGCATCGCTCCGGACTTCGCTGGCACAGAGTGTGTCTGTTCATCGATAGCAGATGATGATGCTTCAGATAGCTCCGACGGCATTGTTGGCGTCGCTTCAGCACCGTCATCGGGCACTTCAGGAATCGCCTCAACAGCCCAGCGATCATACTCTGGCAGATAACGACACTGCTGCGTCGCGCTATCGAATGCCGGCAGTGGTGTAAATGTGGCACATTGCGGCTTGATATAATGATCATAGCCATATTCAATGAAAGCCAAACTGGTGCCGACAAACAAGCCGGTCTCATATGAATAATGATAAGCGGTTATTTTTTGGTTCATGCTTATAGCCATCCTCTGAAAATTTTCACCGAAATATTGGCCGTATACGGACGATTTTCATCAGCAGTCGGTACAACTCGAGATGTATCAATCGTCACAGCCGTATAACCGCTTCCAGCAGTGCCAGCAGACCTATTAGCCTGATACGATGATGGATAAAATGGGCCAGTTGCACTCATAAAATTGCCGGTTTGAATGCCGATTGTGCCAACAATATTCCTGATAGCATCCCCCTGTGTTACCCCATGTACAATTTCAGATGAAGCCCCACGCCGAAAGTGTCCCAGATGGAAATTCGGCAGAGTGAATGTAGTTGAACCATCGCCGTCACCGAAATAGGCGGCATACTTCATCGGGTCAGCATCTTTGTTCGTCTGATCAATGATCAGCTCGGCATCCTGGGCGTACTGCCACAAAATTGCATCGGTGGTCCGTGAGACTTCGCCTCCGTTGGCATTCAACCAGCCGGGGCGAGGTGCTGCGATTTGAAAATCAGCAATCATGCCGACAAAACTACGCTGTATATCATTACCTGTGGTCACTTGAGCCCACGAGCTCCATGTCCCAGCCGCTTTTGACCGGGTAAACGTTCTGTTCACTGCGGACGCATCATGTGCAGTTTGGTATAAATATTGTTCACTGCCACGTAACACCGTTAAAAACCAGCCATTTACACTGGGAACCGGTGGATTTAAAACAGCAGAAGAGGCAGTAAAAAACCCTGAGTTCACTTGGGTATCGAAATCAGTAAACGATGCAGCGGTACCAAATAACCCAAACTGTCCCAAAGTTTGCTTTAGCTGCTGCGGTGACACCACGCCATCGCCTTGCCCGGCATTGACTTGTGCATCACTCGCTAACACGACCGCCCCTTTTGCTTGGGTTGTTGCAGCGGGAAGATTATGTTCATCGAACCCCAGATGACGGCGATCGGTCACACGTCCGTCTGATTCAATCCACGCAATTTGCGTCACATAGTGCTGAATGCCATCAGCAACATAGTCGGTCAACGAAGTTGTACTAGCTGTAAGTTTCCAGTTGCTGCGCCAACGGCTCACCACGTCTCCCTGCCAGCTCACATCGAGGTAGACGCCCGATGCTGGCAGTACATCTGTGATTTCTGTCTGACCCTGATTGACACAACGCAACCCGGCCACATAACCCGTCCCGGCCTCACAAACATATTTACCACCCACTGACTGAACCAGAAAACCATCCGCCAAAAACGAAGCCGCACCGAACAGATCAGAACATGCCAAACGTAAGTCGTCATCCATACCATACAAACGGGCCTGATAATCGATTTGCCAGCTTTCCGGTGCTACATGAATATGTGCTGCGGTGGCTGCCCCGGCATATTGCTGCACACAAGAACGGATACTCGACATCTCCGGCTCTTTGGTTTCCGCAATTTTATGCACCGCCAAACCACAAGAATGCTCGGTATGCTTGTCATGCAGATAAATGGCATTAAAGGTAAATACCTCAACTTCACCGGGAATAACCACCGAGTAAATGACAGCATCATCATTCAACCTGGCCTTTTGGGTAATATCTTGCCGATGTACCCAATAAGACGAATCCGGCAATCCCAGATGACGATCAATGTCTTGTTCCGGATCCAAGTCCGGCAGATAAGCAAAAATCATTTCATTCATATCCGGGGCTTGCCCGTTGATGATCCGATCTTGCAAATATCGTTCAAATTCCAGAGGAATAACAACTTGACTCATAATAAACCTTTCTTTTAATCACGATGAACAAAGGGACGACAACATCAGCGATGGCTGTCAGCAGTTTTGCCATTATCGTGTTTTGAATGACATGATGATTGTGATTGCACCGTCAGCGAGGCTTCACTTTGTTCAGCACGCGTTGCATCATGGTCGGTTTAGGTGGTTCTTCAACCGGCTCGGGATATGACAAAACAGGACGCTCACCAAACGGAAAACCGTCACTGTCCGGGTAATCACACAGCAGTTTCCGATAGCCGAGTAAGCCTAAATACTCGGTGTCACTCAACGGTGAAGTCCGGTAATGCGGTTCATAGTTCTGGTCTTTTTCATATTGATCGATGCGATCGAGTACATTGCGAAGCTGCTCATCACGCCAGTTTTTCTCAACTGAAATTTTATAGTGACGCTCTTTCTCGACGTCATAGACCCATTTACCAGTGCTTTCATCCCAAGCATCGAATAACCCGGGGGCAATCAACGTATGTGTTTCCGGAACCGCACCTAGCTCGGTGATTTGATAGTCTTGGTCTGTTTCACTCTCTCGGTTCTTGGCATAAGCAATCTCACCCCGGTGGTCTTCCACTTGTTGCCATTGATCATCCATCAAGCGGACAACGTAACCATCCTCTGGCTGTGGTGGTGTCTCAAAAGTACAATCTACCGGCAGTTCAAAATACGGTTCAGTTATGGTGTGTTCGTGACCTTGGTGATCCCAGTAAGATGTCCCAATCCGGTTGCGATAAATTTTCCACACACCGTCCTTATATAAAACGGCTTGAGAACGTGGGTCATAATCTGGCGGCGGTGCTGTAATAGCGTTTTCTGGATATGTCCCGTCAGGCACACCAATGGTGGATGCGACACCGGTGTCTGAGTAATAGGTCTTTGATGCCATATTCTCAATTTCTGCCGACCATGTGCCACTTTCAGGATGAAAACGCGCTGTTTTGCCAATAGCCGACGGACGATACACAACTGGTGTACAATCAGATCCAAGCGCTGTCCCCGCAGCCACATGTTCAACGCCATTACCCATCCACCATCCGTTGCCGTCGATATATGAGACCTCGATATGTTGAGATTCAGCCATAAAAGCATTCATTATCCTAACCTCACAATCCAGTTATACTTACGGTTTTTAATGGTGTTTTCTTCTGCACCATAAGCTTCAATATTGATCGGGTGCGTATGTTCACCAGAGACCGAAGTCGCACCAACCCAGTTGCGATTGGCATTAAAATAGATATCATATTCCCCGGCTCCCCCCGCAGTCGTGTTACCATAATCTACTGTTTTGACAGCAGAAAAAGCCCCATTAGCTCCAATTACCCTTCTGACACCAGACTGAACCCCACTAAGCATACCGTAAATATTCATATTACCGCGTGCGTGATAGTGTGCACCCGCATTAGCCATCGTACCTGTATGTTCGTGCCGTTTAACCTGATCGGCTTCATAAGAAAGCACTGACTCCTCATCTTTCTTACCGACAATCGCCAGTCCGCGCATATCAGGCAAAATCCCATCGGTGTATAAAGCAGCCAGTACCGGATAAGCTTTTGTATCAAACGCCTGTCCTTTCATGATCGCCCATCCTGCGGGTGCGGTATCGGTCGGCCATGGCTGGGGGGCACCGACCGGACACATGCTGTTCGCATGATCTGCCATCAGAACTTCGGCCCATTTCTGACTATGCGAGTGATACACAACCAAAGTATTGTTGCCTGCGTGATATCCGCCGGCAATCACTGAGTAATCCCCACTGGGGTGTCGAACTTTCAGTCCCTGATACTCGATTTGCGTACCGGAAATCAGACTGGATGCAAAGTGAATCAACCCGGTCGGAACAGGATCGAATGCCGCATTACTGGCAATGACACCTAAATCAATGGCGGTACCAAAGCTACCAAACTGGCCCAGTGCTTGTTTCAGTTGTTGTGCAGATAAAACGCCCGTTCCCTGCCCCGTATTCGCTTGGTGATCAGTTGCTAAAATGACGGCACCTTTTGCAATACTCGTCGCATCCGGCAGCTTGTTTTCATCCAGTCCTAAATGCCGCAAATCCGTTACACGACCATCCGTTTCAACTTGGGCAATTGGCGCGACGTAATGCTGAATACCATCTTCAACATAGTCGGTTAATGGGGTATCACTGACGACTAACTGCCAATCTGTCGCCCAGCGACTGACCACTTGTCCCTGCCAACTGACATCCAAGTAAATTTTAGACCCAGCCTGAATATCAGGGAGTTGAGCCGGTTGTTCATTGACACAACGCAGACCTGCAATATAACCGATTCCTGCAGCACAGACATACTGACCATCCACTGCCTGAACCAGAAAACCGTCGGCAAAGAATGACGCGTTTCCAAACAGGTCAAAACATGCCAAACGTAAGTCGTCATCCATACCATATAAACGGGCGTGATAATCGATCTGCCAGCTTTCCGGTGTCACGGTAATCTTCGCAGCTTTTGCAGCACCGGTATATTGCTGCACGCAAGTCCGGACACTCGACATCTCCGGCTCTTTGGTTTCCGCAATTTTATGCACCACCAAGCCACAAGAATTCGCAGTCTGTTTGTCATGCAGGTAAACCGCATTAAAAGTAAACGCTTCAACTTCACTGGGAATCACCACCGAATACGCCACAGAATCGTCGTTCAGTTTCGCCTTCTGCGTTATATCCTGGCGATACACCCAATAACTCGGAGCCGGAAGTCCCAAATGACGATCAATCACTTGCTCCGGGTCTAAATCCGGCAAATAAGCAAAGATCATCTCATTCATATCCGGAGCCAGACCGTTCAACAGTCGCGCTTGCAGATAACCTTCAAATGCCAAAGGAATTGCTACTTGACTCATCATTTCCCCCGTTACAGTGATGCACTATACAGTGCAAATGTTTGATGAAATCCGTTGGCTGCCAGTGTCACCGTTGACGGATAAACAATTTGAAAACGGTAACGACGACAAGTACGACCGTACTGGCGAATCAAAGTCTGAACCAAGCGGGTATTCATCGAAATATCACTGTCGCTCAATTGGATCAGGCAGACATCCCACTCGGTCGGGTCCTGCCGCTCCTTGAAATCGACAATCCCGACGCCTAACCGGGCAAAAATGCGTTTAAACCCAGCGACACTGCCGGCATCTTTGGCATTAATCGCGGCATATTTCACCCGAGACCGAAACAAACTCAACGGCTCTCCGGCAAAACGCTGAATGTCGCGATCCCAAGCAAGTAAGTTCAACAAAGACTCATGACAGGTCAGTGCATCGATCTGTTGCAACGGAAACAGCAAGCCCGAGCGAATTTTGTTCAGGAAGGCTTTCACCCCCCGGGTCAGAAAATAAGGTTCTTTCAGCACTTCCGAGGTCGTTTCACCATCTTCCCACCACGGAATCACAATCTCTTCCATTTGAGGTGCATTATTGTCCTTCATCTGCCAACTC
This sequence comes from Vibrio gazogenes, assembly GCF_002196515.1. Taxonomy (NCBI): domain Bacteria; kingdom Pseudomonadati; phylum Pseudomonadota; class Gammaproteobacteria; order Vibrionales; family Vibrionaceae; genus Vibrio; species Vibrio gazogenes. The sequence goes on from NZ_CP018836.1 coordinate 449,790, forward strand.
CCCAACTGTTAAAGATTTCAAACGCGGCTGTGTGTAACCACTGACAATATCTTCCTGAATCTCGCCATCAAGCGTGATCCGGACTGACTTCACATTTGCCATGTTATTGTGAATCTCTGTCGCCATGCGGGAGATACTAAACCGGCTCTGTGGCGCAGCACGGGTCATTTCGTCATACGCTTTAGTTTCACGAAAGGCAGCCCGAATCCGATCTTTCACTTCCTGAAGCGTTTCTGTCATCTGCGCGACGGTCAGGTTCTTTGCCAGTACCACATTCGCAATCACCTCGTGACGCGTTTCAGGAATCGGTTTACAGGTCAGTACATCCCCGTGACCGTGATGGCCCTGATTCATGATGTAATCATTGAGTGTGTCAATGATCGACTGTGGTGTTTCACCCACTTCCACCAAAATCAGCGCTTCGGCCGTCCCCGGCGAGATATCGCCAGTATTGCGGAAGAAAATATTGTCACTGCGAATGCCCGCAACACTGGCAATAATCGACCGGTAAACATCATTGATATGCCACTCACCAGAGCCGGTAAAGGCATTTTGAAGCCGCAATGCGAGCTCTTCATCCGTTTCTTCATTCGCGCCTAAGCGAGTAATCCATCCTGCGTCATTGACCACAGCAACAATGCCCGGGACTTCTGTCGGTAAAATATTGAGATAACCGGCAGGCAGGTTATAAGCAACACCGGCTTGTTCGGCTTCAACGGGAACCTGTCCGCTGGCCTGTCCGGCAGGAATCACCGTATCTTTAGTGACCTTAACCCGATACACGACACCTTCAATTGCAAGTGTCTGTATAAATACACCCCGCTCGACAAGCACTTCGTCATTGGCATTTTCTTTGGTCATCGTTAGATAACCCTGCGTTTTCACAGCTTGCTTCGGTTCAACGTTCAGTTCCCACGCTTTCAGTTCCAGTGCCCAGCGTTCTGCGGTTGCCACGAACATATTCGGCATGACATGCGTCACTAAAAGCGTTCTGGTCATCCATAATGCCGGTTTGATAACCGCAGCCCGAACCCAGCGCCAGAACGGTGACATTTCAGAGTCATTCGCCAGCAAGCTGCCTGCCGCAGACACTTCGGTTTTCAATTGGTCTTCTAATGCCTGCTCGCTCAGCGGAACGCCGGATTCCGCCAGGATGGTTAAAAAATCGGCTTGGGGTCTGTTACTCATGTGTTCACCTCTGTATTGATAACGCCCTCACTGTCATATGCCTGAGCAGAGAGCCCGATGGTGCCGGATACATCTCCGGTCACGGTGACTGTACCCGGAATAATCCGGGGATCTTGTTCCGCAATTTGTTCAATTTGCAGCAGCACATTGGCCCGCAACACTGGATTTCTCTCAGCCTGAAGTGCTCTGGCTAAACCCGATTCCATAATGGCGTGCTTGACATCCTGAGCGATACTGTAGGTATCGCTGCAGATAATTGGCTGTTGGCCAGCATCAATATCCCAGCCGCCATCGACTACTTTGATATCGATATACTGTTTATCCGACATTGAGTTCGTCCCATTCTGCGAGTTGATCCGGCGTCAAACCATTCGGTGCGGTGATGTAAACGTCACCAAAGCGTTTCACATCACTCACCTGTTGGCTTTGCGTCGTGGTCATGTTCTGCACCATACCGGCAGGCAAAGTGTTCTGTTTCTGTTTATAGGCGATGACTACATTCTCAGACGAGTGTGCAGTTGCTGACTCAGATGTTCGAGTGACCGGCCTGACTTGTTTCTGAATATTTTCTGTCGTACGGGCTTCCGTTAAGACGCGCTTCTCTGATTTAGATGCCCGAGTCACCGGCTGGACTTGTTTCCTAATATTTTCTGTCGTATGGGCTTCCGTTAAGACACGCTTTTCTGATTTAGATGCCCGAGTCACCGGCTGAACTTGTTTCTGAATATTTTCTGTCGTACGGGCTTCCGTTAAGACGCGCTTTTCTGATTTAGATGCCTGAGCCACCGGCTGGGCTTGTTTCTGAAGCTTCTCCGCCGCACGGGTCTCCGTTGACATCCCCTGTTCGGGTTTCTTCGCATCATCGCTTCCGAATGAAAGACCAAGCTTGCCTGCTATCCACGAAATACCCGAGCCAATGCTTTTAAACATCCCGATGATTTTATCAACATAGCCTTTTATCTGATTGAAAATCTTACCGAAAATAGCACCAAAACTTGTGCCGGACAGATAAGAAACAAACTGCCCCCACATATCACTCAGCCAGCCAAACAAATGGCCGATTTGCTGGAAAATCTCGATTTTCGACATGGCCGCAACCAAGTCATCCCAATATTTGATAATCAGATAAACAGCTGCGATCAACGCAACGATTCCCAATACAATCCAAGTGACAGGGCTTGTCATCACCATCATCGCGGTTGAGACACTCGGAATCAAACGGCCAAAAACAGCCATCACGTTTGACATCGCGCCCATTACCCCTTGAAACGTGGTGATCACGGTTGAAGCCGATCCCATCACACTTTGGAAAACACCGGCAGAATCAGAGACCAATGTGATCGCACTTTGTACCCCACTGATAGTCCCGGAAGCCGATTTCATGACCCCATCAAGGGATGTCATGCCTGCAGCAACCAATTCCGTGCCGCCAGAAAGGAAGGGAAACTTTTCACCTAATGCAGTAACTTTGGCTATCCCTTCCCCCATCCCTTGAGAGAGACTGTTTTTAACATTATCGAGCGAGGAAGAGATCGGACCTAAAAATTGTTGTGCTCGCCCGCCCATGCCAGATAGTCCTGCTGCTTTTTGCGAAATACTCGTTAATTGCAGGTTGACCGATTTCGCAAAGTTTTTGGCACCATTTTTAAATCCGCCGGTAGAAAAAACCGTTCCGACGTTTTTGATCCGGCCGATCAGACTTTGGGTTTGTTGTGAGATGCCTGCAAACTGTTGTTTTACAGCGCTGGCAAACCCCTTGACACCATTCGCCGAAAACGACGTGGTCAGGCGCTTACCAATTTGAATATAATTCTGGGTTCGTTGTGACAAAGCTGCAAATTGCGCCTTGGCAGTATTGGAAAAATCTTTGGCTTTCGTTTTAGCCAGATCAAATGTTTCGACGACATTGTCGATCCCCTGATCGAGACTGTCAGCAAACTTGTTGATGCCTCCTTCTGCATCTTTAAATACTTGGACCAGTTGACTCCCAAGCCCGAGCGAGAGGATCTCGCTCGATGCTGTAGAAACATGCTCAAGAATGCGACCGACATTTTCCAGAGAGTCGGCACCTCCGACCTCCCAATCCATCGTCAATATCGGTTCAAGGGACGTTCCCATTTCAGTGAACGTCTGTACGACATCTGAAGCACTGGATTTTACCTTGTCAAAATCGCTACTGGCGGTTTGGACAATCTGATTGATCTGGTCAACGACGCCGGTCAAAGGCTGAGTCACCTTATCAATCATATTGATTTCTATTAAGACTGAATCGTTCATCGGTGATTAAATAACCTCGCAACTGCACTCATAACCGCGACTTCCATACGCTCTTTCTCGTGTTGATCGAGCCAGAGCGCCCTGGCTAACTCTTGCGGCTCATCCTCTCCGTCAGGAAAGTAATGCCGCCGCAGGGTGAGCGCCTGTTCCAACCCGTTGGTTTCAATGCGCTTCACCCACTCTGTTAGTTTTTTAGGGTAATTGAAATCCCGCCTTTGGAAGATTCATGAACCAGACCGAAGACTTCCATCACCAGACCGGGAACCGTATTCATCAGTTCAACTAATTCACTCTTCTGCTCGGCATCAACCGTGCGCTCAAGATAAGTTCGTGCCGGTTCAACTTTACTGTCCATTGATACATGGTTGGTGTAGTTGTTGGCATCATTCACTGTTGGTCTGAACGTAAAATCAGTCTCACCAATCGTGACGACAACCGGTTGAATTGTAAAAGCTGCTTTAGCCATGTCTTTTTCTCTCTTCATTATGTGCCACAAGACACTGATAAAAATTACTGTTAAGTTGGGGTCAGCCCATCATTCAGGCCGCAGAAATCCCTCAGGGCTGACCCTGATTTAGTGGTTTCTCGATGATTTTCTCAGCCTCGGTAATCGCAAGCCTGAGTGTTAAGGCTGTCCCCTAAGTCGGAATCGCGGTCTAGTCCGCCGGATTAAAAACAGATTCGATGGTAATTTTCACGTAGCAAAAAATGCCATAGGTTTTCATTCAACCATCAATTCAATCTGAACCCATATCAATTAACTGACCAAGTTACGGGTATCCGCTTTAGACAGGTAAGGCACACCATTGATCTTGACAAAGTTCGGACTGGTGACAAAACCTTTCAGTTTGCGAGTCGATTTATCTGCACTTTCTGAATCGATATTGAGTAGATCTGACACCAGGAATTTCACCCCATACAACTCGATTTTGTCTTCATCTTCACCGTTATGGGCATAGAACTGAATATCCTGGAGTTTGATATCACGATAGCTGCCAGCTTCTTTGGCGGCTGCATGTACCTTCTGGAACTGTTTCAGATCCATTTCGAGCTCAACATCACAGCTGACTTTACCGTCGGTATAGCCATCGGTGACACCGCGGGTAAAGGCAACGGCTGACTCATCATTGATCGTCGCTGTCGCACTTTTAACATGGACATACACTCCAAATAGTGTCGTATCAAAGCTACGACCGGAAAAACGGGCACTCATGCTTCATCTCCTTGGCTGATATAGATTGCAACAGTAATTTTGACCGGGCATTCATACGGCTGAACAGCCATATAAATTTCAACTTCAGTGCTGTTGACCCATTTGATTTGAATGTCGTCATCTTCCGGTGGATAAATCTCACCCGGATTGCCGATCAGTGCCATTTCACGCAGATCCTGCGTCATAAAGAGTTTTGCCTGCGCTTCACTCTGTGGCGTTGAGTTGAATGTCCGATCCGCGATACGGGCAATGGCACGAATGCGAACTTTACGGGCTGCTTTCATTGCCACACGGATATGACGGATATCCTGAAAATCACCGCCTTCCACATCGAGTGTGCGACCCGTTGTCCAGTATTGACCATCGTAGTCCGGATACCACATCGGGCAAGCAATGCGATTAGACTCAAGAGTTTTCAAGACAGACAGTGCTAGCGCTTTACCATCTTTGTCTGTCAGAAAATCCGTTGAACCGACAACACTACCGGTTTTAATCCGTGCCGGAGAATCCGCAATCGATGCATTCACCTGATTGGCCAGACGACCACAGTATTTACCCAGTGTCGAACCATCTGCATGAACCGATGGCACAACCGTAATATATTGGCTGGCAACCCCGTCAACAATTGCAACCGACTTCGCTAACCAAGCTTCCCAAGTTTCGCCGTTGGTTGCGTCGGTATTATCGATTTCCGGCAAACAGCAAATGGCGAAGGTTTCACGGCCAAGTGCATTTTTCAGCTCAGTACGCATGGCAATCGCATCTTCAAGCAAGGTTTTATCCGTTGCAGGGAAATCCAATACGAATGCTTCGAAACTCGCGGTTTCATTGGCTTTACGGACGGCATCTTTCCAGTCATCGGCTTGATCAAGGACCATCACGCCGGCAGTCCATTCGCTGCCACCATTCAACTGCGCAGCCATCACCGTCGCTTGCAGAGACTCACCAGCTGAAGATAATGCTGTTTCCAGATCGGTTGAAGCATCAACAACCGTTAACTCACGTTCCGCACCGGAAACGGTTCCGTATCCGACAAACAGAAAATGATACTCCACCCCGGCAATGGGGCCTTTCATCATGTTTTTAATATTAATAATAACGCTGGGCCACGCCATGTTATCCGCTCCTATTTAATGTGATCATCCGATTGTTCTACTTGCATGTCATATCGCTACTTACAATGCCAAACAACCGCTTGGTGTGATCAAACCCCAACCGGGATTCAATCGCCTTTGGTGTGGGTGAATCAGAAATAATGCGCTGTCATCACCGGCCTGTTTGGCGCAAACCGGTAGTGAAATGACCCAATGTTTCTGCCACCCAGATTTCATATGCATCAATGCGCCACTGTTTACCACGCCAATAAATTGGTCCCGCGACGTCTTCTGTCACACTGATTGGTTCTTCAAACTCAATGTCGATAATGATCGTCGAATGCGTGTCATCCACGGTTGTCATCTCAATCATTGGATTTGCCAGTGTCGCGCCGGCCTCCCGATCGGAATCATGATCCATCAACCAGGCCCCCACATTGGCAAACAGTACCGCAGGGCTATAGGTGAGATGGGGAAAGTTATTGAACACCAGACGAGCGTGATACCGCATGCTCAGTAACTGGCAACCATTGCCCAGAAACTGACTGTCCAGACTCAGGGAGGTATTCTTCATTTGGGTTGTCAGGTTTTGTGCAATCTCATCTCCGACACACGTCGCAATGAATGTTTTAAGTTCTCTGAGCTTATCGCCCGCTTCATACTGAGCCATGAAACTGTCACCTTAGTGTGGGTTAGCTTTCCCGAAGTTGAGCTTTCTTAATTTGATAAATAATTTATAAATATCAATTAATTACATAGAAACAACTTCGTTTTATTTCCCCATTTTGCTGGGTTGAGAGAAGAATACTCGGTCTGAAAAAAAGATGCATCACGTTGAATTCGGCCTGATTCGGATATGGCATAAAACGGAACAGACTGGAATAAATCGGGAGAAAATACGTGATGAACGGTGCGGTTTTATCGATATTTTGTTCGATATCATGGTGTGGAACCGTAAAACTTCTCAGGCAATCCCCCAGGGATAATTTGGCGACCATTGCGGTCTAATCCCTGTGATCAATCGCCGCAAAATCCGCGCACGTCAGATAGCATCGGTGTTGCACTGAGTTTGTTCGCATTTCATGGTAAGTTTTTTTACATTTCGCTAGGTGTATACCATGGATGTTGTTATAATTGCGTCAATTATTCATCAGAGGGAAAGGTATAAATATGAGAGTGTTATGCCCTGAGTGTGGTCAGAAAAGCCGGATTCAAAAATCGAACCGGATAACGAACAGTCATGCTGATTTGTACTGTAGTTGTAGTGATCCTGAGTGTGGTCACACATTCGTCATGAATCTATCTTACAGCCATACTCTGAGCCCTTCGGCCAAGGCCGCCAACCAATTAGTCTGCAATCTAATCAAGTCCCTGCCGCCCGAAAGCAGGGCCAGTCTACAACAAGAATTGTCCTTAATTTAACCGGTTTCTCTCCCTGTCAGTCAGCCGCTGTTCGTATTTTTCTCTATCGGCTGACTGCGTTTTTTCTCCTTTCTTTCCTCTTTCTTCTTCCTCATTGTCTTCCAGACCTGTTCAGGATAAATGTAAATTATCTTTCATAAAGACTGGCACGCAGGCTAGATAAGATAAGACTGTTGGCATGACCGCGACACGATCCGATTCAACAATCACGGATATCAAAAATCTTCCTGCATCATCCCCAAACCGCTCGGTCTTAGGAATCAACAGGAAGATTTTAGCGTGAATATCGGATTGACGTGACTCATCTCAACCATATGACTCAAGCCGAGTGGGAAAAGATTTCAAGGTGTGACTTTGGATGCTCGCCATTGCAGATAGTCATCCGCCCGGCCGGCACACTGACTCAACGCTGATTTCAGACGGGGAATATCTTCCGTGACAATCTCCGGCCAAGTGCCACTGATACTGGGTTTATAACAAGGGACAATGATGCCTTCCGGTGGCAAAACATACTGGGTCTGAATCACTGGTTGTGGTTCAGTATGACTCGCGCAACCGTTCAGTAACGGTAATAGGAACAACGCAAGAATGACCCGATATTTCCTGTTGCAGTGTTTGAATCTCATGGCGTAGTTTTTCCTCGTTATCCGCACTGTTTCGGGCCCGTTTGATCAGGAGTTGATTCATCTGTTCCCGCTCCTGAGCAACCTGATCCAGTACATTTTTCTGCATCATAATCTGTACACTGGATTGAGCGACTTGCGCTGTCAGTTTTTCATTCTCAGCAACCAACCATTTGATTCTGAGCATCACACTGCCAACCCCACACCCAAGCAGCACGAAAATGCCAAGTCTTACATATCCTTTAAAGATCATACATCACCTCTGAATCCGAGGGGGTATGTCCCAGTTGTATCAATGCATCCCTGACTGAAATCTGTCCCAGACAAAGCTGAGTTTCAATCTCTCTGCGTGTGACGATCCCCCGGCAACGATTCTGTGCCACGCGGCAGTCTTTACCGTTCAGATATACCCAGCGATTAAACTCCTGACACGCCCCTTCAATATCCTGTTGCTTTAGTTTGCGATAGAGTGTTGAGCGGCGCAGCGCATTCGTCCCGAGGTTATAGCTGAAATCAAGCGCGGCAATGTGCACATTGGCCGGCAGTTGATAATGCAAGTTCTCGAGTGGCTGGTTATGATAATTCAGGGAACTGGCGAGCATCATGGCACACTGTTCATCACTGTAAGACATATCCTGACGAACCCCTGCCGTTTCTCCGAAACAGACCGTCCAGACTCCTCCCGGATCTTGATAAGCCTCATTTCTCTGACCTTCAAATGTGCCGGTGACAGCCACAGCACCAAAAAGCACCGTACCAATCAATCGGTTATATTTCATGCTGACCTCTATCTTTATTTTGACCTTTACCTTTGTGACTGAAACAGAAACAAACGCACCAATGTAATACCAATGCCGATCACGGATAAGGTTGTACCAATGAGGAAAGCGATATCTGAACCATACCAGACAAAGTTTCCCGTCAGAATGTCATGTAAACTTGAATTCATCATCGACTGATAATTCTCTGCACCCTGAGCGACACTGACACCAACCCCCGTACCACTTCCAACAGCAATTGACATCGTTGCTTTTTCAGAAATAACAGCTCCCCCCTGTCCGGTTTTGAAAGAAAAAAGACTCATCGCTGTGGTTCTCCTGTCAAGTAGAAAGGACGATTTGTATCCAGATTGAATACACGAAAATGAACCCCGTCTGATTTGTCTTGAAACATTCATGCATCCTCATAAATGTGTAGCTTGTTCATATCCCGCTCCCAATGTTTGAACAGATGTTTGCTGGGATGCTTCCCTTTATCACAGCGATAATCATGTTCCAGCCATGCCTGACAAATGGTATCGGTCGGAGCAAACTGATAATGATACATTCGGGTTTTGAACCGTGCTGCAATGGCCGATAACCCGGCAGCATGCTTTGCGGAAATCCCCTTCTGAACCATATTGGTCACAGTGCTATATTTCACTCCAAGGTAGTTGGCAATATATTCATACGCTTTACACTTATTCATCGGCATCCGCCGGACCAAAGCTGAGAACGCATGATTCATGAGCTCTTTGCGCATGGCGTTCATTTCTACTGTGGTAAATTCCATAATCTATTTCCCCATTTTTATGCTCTGGTGTCGCTGCCCTAGCTCAGCAACACGTTTGAAAATGCCGGTTAACGTCCTCGGATCCGGTACCCCTCGCTCACAACGCAGTCGATCAAATTCAGTTGTCACGGCTCGTGGTGACAATCGGATAACCTGCGGTGGTAACGTGCCATTTCGTTCCCGTTGTAACCATTTGTGATAAGTCTTTGCGAAAAGCTGCTGCGCTTTTTCCTGATTGAACTTTCGTGCATCAAATTCACATTCGTTGCGCACCAGTTGTTCCAGACGACTTTGCGGTGCGCGCCGCGTTATCATGCGCTGATAAGCAGGCAGCCATGCCTCGTCATCCAAACACCAGGCACAAAATTTTCCTGGTCCGGGAATAAAATCGGATGAATTCGCCCGTGCCATTCGCAGACCACGCTGTACCTGCACCATGGTATTCACACCCTGCTCCATCATGGCTTTGACATAGTTCAACTTCAGTGTTTCGTATTCCTGTTCACTCCGAATTGAGGCACGCCATGCCGGATGAATCCCCCGTAGCTCACGTAAAATCATGTTGACGATCTGGGCGGCAAAAGTATCGGCAGACTGTTGATCTGCGACCGTTTCACTATCCGCTGACAGCATCTTCAGTCCATTCTGTATTGCTTCATCGGTTATTGACTTCATCATCGATTCCTCACCCGTGTTATGAATCAGTTATGTCGTTCAGGAAACTGATGTAACGCATGAATCCACCCGGTATCCTCATCATCAGGTTCCCAGTTTCGCAACGAATGTCCCGCGGTAGCGTTTTCGCGCACATACCGCGCTTGTGAGAGATAACCCGGAAATTTGTTGGTATTGAACAGTGTGGCCGGCCGCAAATATTGGCGCATCCGGGCATCATTTCCCCACTCTCGAACTTTGTGATCAATCACAGCCACGAGATCCTCAACCGAGAAATCTTCCTGTAAGCGCGCCATAATTAAACTGGCGGTTTGCCCCTTTGGCTGAAACCGTGTTTGTGCCGCTTGATTCAAATGAAAAACAACGGCTTGCATCGTTTGATGTTGTGATGATGTTGTCACAGCGACATCACTTTTTGCTAATGGCCGGGCAAGGATCATTGCTTGATCATTCCGTTCTTGTTGTGGATCAGTCATTATTTGTGTCGTTTGAGCCGGATCTGGTTCAGCCAGATCTGGCTTATCCGTTTCAGCACACGGGCTTGCCTCAATAGCCTTATCCGGATGAGCCGTTTTTGGTTCATCGAAAACGATGTATTCAATTTCTCCGGAGGCTCGCTTTTGTGTCGTCACATAACCGACCTGCCGCAACTCTTTCAAAATGGCGTAAACGCCATCCCGACCCGTTTTCTTCGCAGATCCTTGCGTCACATTGGCTAAATGAGCAGGGCTAACCTGCCAGTGATCCGGCTTAGAAAGCAGATAAGTCAACATTCCCATCGCCTGAAAGGACAAATGCCCTTCCTGAAAAATATGATTGCCGACCAACGTAAAACACTGCTCCCGCTTGGCCCGTCTAATACTCATCCATACACCTTTTTAACGACCGAAATATCATGTCTTTGCCAGACTGAAAAACGGATAAGGATCCAACACCTCACCACTATTTTGATGGTAATAGTAAGAAAACTTTCACTCAGTGTAAATATAACGACGTAATAAAATTTTCTTTCCTAGTGTAAAAATCATTACAAAAGTGCTGTATACTTGGATTGAAAAGGGCTATGATGGGAATTCTGAATGCGAACACCTGTCAGGGTTCTGGAAAGAAACAACCAATTGAGGATACCCCGTCATCACGGGCAGTGTGATTTATGATTGTTGAATTAGGCGAACGTCTCAAAGCCAGACGAGAAAGTTTAGGGCTCACCCAAGACATGCTGACGGCCCGAGTGAAAGAGATTGATTCATCACTGAGTCTGAATCGGATTACGATCAGTCAGATCGAAAACGGCATTCAGTCAAGTATGAAAGATCGCTTATTACTGGCGATGTCTAAAGCATTAGAATGTTCACCGGAATGGATTGTATACGGCACCAATTCTGCCAATGCCGAGCACGCGGATATACCGTCGCAGGCAAACGTCAGTCATGGTCCCGCTGTTTCGACCATGTGTCCGGTCATCTCCTGGGTGAAAGCCGGTGATTTTTCTGAAGCGGTAACCCCGTATGCGCCGGATGAATATGAATATTATCCTTGTCCGGTGCACAGTGGCCCCGGCACTTATATTCTCCGGGTTCGGGGTGACTCGATGGAACCAAGGTTTGAGGAAAACGATTTGATCTTTATTGATCCGAATCTCGTCGAACCAGAACACAACAAGTTCGTCATTGCGATGCTGACCGATTCGGCAGAAGCAACATTCAAACAGATACAAGTTATTGATAATAAGAAATATCTGAAGGCGCTTAATCCTTCCTATCCGCCAGAACTGCGGTTTTTATCAATCAATGGTAACTGTCAGATCATTGGGACAGTCATTGCCCACATGAAACCCATTTAACATTCTGTTTTAACATTGAACTCATTAAAAAGGGGAGCTATAAAAGCTCCCCTCTCAGATATAACCAATCACGCTGTTACAGAATCATACCACCAAAGATAAATCCGAACGTCACTGCTGAAGTGATAGTCACCACACCCGGAATAAAGAACGGATGGTTGAAGACATAACTGCCGATTCGGGTTGACCCCGTATCATCCATCTCGACTGCCGCCAATAATGTTGGATAAGTTGGCAGAACAAAGAGCGCACTCACAGCAGCAAAAGAAGCAACGGCTGTCAACGGTGCGACACCAATGGCTAGTGCAGCGGGCATCAGTGCAGTCGTTGTCGCACCTTGTGAATAAAGCAGCATTGATGCAAAAAACAGAGTAATCGCCAGCATCCATGGATATTGCTCAAGAATATGTGCCGATAATTCTTTAATCTCGTTGATATGACCGGAAACAAAGGTATCACCTAACCAAGCAACCCCAAGTACACAGACACAAGCACTCATCCCAGATTTAAACGTTGAAACTGAGCTGATTTTTGAAGCATCGACCTTCGTAAACAGGATAATGGCCGTCGCTGCCATCAGCATAATCGCCATAATGGCTTGGTTACGACCGATTGCAGGGTCAGTAATCAATCCGACAGTCTTACTAATCATTGTCGCGTAAGCAACCACAGCAACAATCGCAATGACGAAGATATAAACAGAAGTTTTTGCTGATGGTAGGATCTCACGTTTGGTTGCACCGCGAACTTTAATCAGACCTTTTGCCAGACGTTCTTGATAAATCGGATCATCTTCCAGATCTTTACCTAAGAAATTAGCGACAAAAGCACCAACCATACAGGCTGCAAACGTGGTTGGAATACACACAGCCAGCAACATAAGATAACCGACGCCTAACGGCTCAAGAATACCAGAGAAAAAAACCACAGCTGCGGAAATGGGAGATGCTGTAATCGCAATTTGAGATGCGACCACCGCTATCGACAGGGGACGTGACGGTCTGACTTTTTGCTCTTTCGCCACTTCAGCAATAACCGGCAAAGTTGAAAATGCCGTATGACCAGTGCCCGCCAAAAGTGTCATCACAAAAGTTACGATGGGCGCATAAAAGGTAATATGTTTCGGATTTTTTCTTAAAAACGTTTCTGCCAGGTCAACCAGCCAGTCCATACCACCGGCAACTTGCATCGCTGCAATTGCGGTAATCACGGACATAATGATTAAAATAACATCGACCGGGATGGTACCTGCGTGCATGCCCAATCCCATTGTCAAAATGATGACCCCTGCCCCGCCGGCAAATCCAATGCCGATACCGCCAATTCTGGCGCCGAGAAAAATGAAGAGCAGGACAATAAACAGCTCTACTGCTACCATGATGATACCTCGTTAAGTTATTGTATTTTAATTAATAATTTTTATTTCAATATTGAATAATGACTTAGTGGGGCAATTGATAGCAGATCCATTGCAAGCACCCTCTCACAAACTAAAATCCCTTACATCTCAACCACTCAATAACGACTTTAATTTACGAACACGTCTTGCTTTTTTGTTACAGGAAATTAAACGATAAATAACGTCCTGAACCCAAAAATATATTTATGAAATCAATATTTTTCCTCAATTCACAAATAAAAAACACACTATATTTACATTTGAAACAATTGATTATTTAAATAAATCAATTGAAACTTTATTATTTCCTATAGGTAAAAAGTGACTCAAATTGATAACGCTTGTTATGTTGCATATTCAGTGACAACAATAAAAGAAACGGAGGAAATCTTGACAGGTTAGCCTGATCGAGGGAGACGGATAGATAAGAACAGAAAACATCTCTCATAGTAATCATCAAGAATCCTTAGTTTATTATGTCGGAAATCATGTAATGATGACCGTTCACTAAAATATAAGAATCCTTTCTGGGCAAAGATTAGTTTAAAAATCCATCCTGATTTTGGAGTTCATCATACCGTACCAACGCAAAAATAACAGTACTTAGATCACCTTTTTGGTGCATCCGGTTATTGACCAAAAAATAAATAAATAAAAATTGATCTAAATAAAATAATGAACATCTTGAAGAGATCTGACACAACAAAGTTGTGTCAGATATATATGAATAAATTGATGTTAATCAATTAACCATTCCGATAAATATAACTATAGGCATTAATAGCCGGGACACCACCCAAGTGTGCATATAATACTTTGGCACCTTTGGGAAAGAATCCCTTCCGGGTCAAATCAATCAAACCTTGCATCGATTTTCCTTCGTACACCGGATCGGTCATCATACCTTCCGTACGCGCTGCAATTCGAATCGCATCATTGGTCTCATCAGAAGGAACACCATAAGCCGGATAAGCATAATCATCCATGATGACGATATCTTCCGCTGTGATTTCTTGGCCCAATTCAACCAAATCAGCCGTATGCTGTGCAATACGTAAAACCTGCTCATGGTTTTTCTCCGGGGTACCTGAAGCATCAATACCAATCACATTTTGTGCTCTGCCATCTGCCGCAAAACCGACAACCATCCCGGCCATGGTAGACCCCGTCACCGTACACACCACGATATAATCGAATTTGATTCCCATGTCGGCTTCTTGTTCGCGAACTTCTTCAGCAAACCGGACATACCCTAACCCGCCATATGGATGCTCTGATGCACCGGCAGGAATCGGATAAGGAACACCCCCTTTTGCTTTGACATCTTCAATTGCATTTTCCCAACTTTCGCGAATACCAATATCAAACCCTTCATCAACCAGTTCAATCTCGGCACCCATTACCCGGCTCATCAGAATATTGCCGACACGATCATAGACCGCATCCTGAAATGGCACCCAGCTCTCCTGTACCAGCCGACATTTCATGCCGATTTTCGCAGCCGTCGCCGCCACCAGACGAGTATGGTTTGATTGCACACCTCCGATAGTCACTAATGTATCGGCACAACTGGCAAGCGCCTCAGGGACGATATATTCCAGCTTCCGAATTTTGTTACCGCCAAAAGCCAGCCCACAGTTGCAATCTTCTCGCTTGGCATAAATTTCCACTTCTCCTCCGAGAAATTCACTCAGGCGACTGAGCTTTTCAATCGGGGTCGGACCAAAATTCAGCGGGTAACGTTCAAACTTCTCCAATTTCATGACAAATTTCCTTATATGCGATAACAATCTTGTTTGAAAGGATATGCATTTAGATTACTCAATCTGAAATGAAATGTGCTTCCGATTTGTTTTCATTTTTTTAATATAAATTTTACATATACGCCATAAATAGATATTTTAATGAATAAATAACCATTAAAATGCAAGATAATTTCATGAATCAATCACTTGATCGCATCGATCTGAAACTGCTACGCCTGTTACAACAAGACGGCAGAGCGAGTAATGCCGTATTGGCAGAAAAAACCAATATTAGTCCGGCGACGTGTCATCGCCGTGTTGAACGCTTGTTCAAGCAAGGGACAATTCAGTCAGTCAGGGCAGAAGTTAATCCACAGGATATTGATTTGGGCACTTTGGTTACTGTTGGTGTGGTGCTGGATCGCTCAACACCGGAAAGCTTTGCCGCATTTGAAGCGGCAATTGTTCGCCTGCCTGTCATGATTGATTGCCAGTTAGTTGCGGGGGAATTTGACTATTTTCTCCGGGTCCGGGTACAAGATATGGCGGATTTCAATCAACTGCATGCGACTCAGTTGATCGCCCTGCCCGGTGTCCGACAAATCCGAACCTTTTTTGTGATGAAAGAAGTCATTCACCATGCGCCGTTACGGTTCTAACTCACGCGATATGCAGTCATGGTAGAGGGATAATCACATCGCAGCATAAAAAAACGGGGCTCAAAGCCCCGTTTCTCTTTATATCTGCAAAAACAACATGATATATCTGCAAAAAACAACATGGTTATATTAGAAGTGCAGTTGAATCACTGACACGACGATACAGCCCGGACGTCTGATACCATCAATCTCAACACGAATTTCACGCTCGATTTCCAACCCTTTACGCACGGGGGTCACCTTGGTCAGAATACTTTTCGCCCGGACCCGATCACCTGACTTCACCGGATACGGAAAACGCACCTGATTCAGACCAACGTTCACAACCATTTTTGCGGTCGGAAATAACGGCACTTCAGGATTCACGCTGTCAGTCAGTTTTGGTAACAATGCTAACGTCAGAAAACCATGTGCAATGGTTGTCTTAAACGGAGACTCAACAGATGCTCGCTCTGGATCCGTATGAATCCACTGTGTATCTTCAGTCACAGAACCAAATTGATCAATCCGGGACTGGTCAATATTCAACCACTCCCCGACATGGATCACTTCACCAATTTTTTCCCGTAGCTCTTCATACAAAGCCTGAGCTTCCGGGGTTAATTTCAGCGTTTCTTGAGTAAAGGCAGCTGATTCACGTTTTAACGCAGCATGATCTGCATCGTTCGGCAGATTAACCTCTTCATTCACCGCAGGTTGATGAAAATCTCTGATCCACGAAAATAGGTGAAAGTTATTCGTTTTTGTCAGCAATTCTTCCCAATACTCACGCATTGCCGGCGGCATTTTCTGCATCAATTCTGCATGCTGCTTGCTTAATATTTCACCACGTTGCTTGAACAGTTCGACGACTTTCATCTCAACTCCTTGCTCCATTACTATGAAGTCTGTAACGGCTTGATTTTGAACTACTTCACAGAAAGGTGCAAACACTTTCGGGCGTACATGCGTTAACTGAACAGTGTTTTTTATATATATTTCATTAACTTACAAATAAAACGCCATTTTATTAGAACAATAGAGCGCCACTGGTACGATCTCTTTGCATCCATCCTGTCTACAGGGTTCAAAAGAACACTGTTTCTTTTTTTAGTTTAAAAATCAATGTCATAGAAAATTCACATTCCCCGACTCGATCTGATGTATCATAAGTGATTAAAAAATAACCAGACTTGCTATGACATACAAAAACAGTGCCATTGTGCACAAAATTTCAATCATTTGATTCATCAACACGCTCGTCGCGCAATTCCCCTATTGCTTGTGCCTATCACAGATATCGGTCCGACAGATGGAATACTTTGCTATGCTCAGTAGACAATTCATTAAATATAAATGATAATTATTATCATATAGAGATTCCGATCAGGCCTGAAGGTGGCGATTGTATGAAAAAATATTTAATGACCTCATTTTACTGTGCTTTGATGCTCCTCCCCGGCATGGCTTGGGCGAAGTTTAAAGTCGTCACAACATTTACTATTATTCAAGACATGGCACAGAATATTGCCGGAGATGCTGCCGAAGTCGTCTCTTTAACGAAACCCGGCGCAGAAATTCACAACTATCAACCGACACCGAAAGACATTATCAAAGCACAGTCTGCAGACCTTGTGTTGTGGAATGGCCTCAATCTAGAGCAGTGGTTCCAACGTTTTTTCTCCAATATAAAAGACGTACCTTCCGTTGTTGTCACTGACGGGATTCAGCCACTCTCGATCTATACCGGCCCATATAAAAATAAACCCAACCCGCATGCATGGATGTCGCCGAAAAATGCATCGATCTATGTAGAAAACATCCGTCAGGCACTGGTGAAATACGATCCGGCCCATGCAGCAACATATAATCACAATGCTCAAATCTATCAGGAAAAAATCGCTCAGCTAAGTGAACATATCCGGACGCAATTGGCAGCCATCCCAGAGCAAAAACGCTGGCTGGTCACCAGTGAAGGTGCTTTCAGCTATCTCGCGAGAGATTATGGCTTAAAAGAAGCGTTTCTCTGGCCGATTAATGCCGATCAACAAGGCACACCACATCAAGTGAAAGCTTTAATTGATACCATCTATCAGCATCATATTCATGTACTGTTCAGTGAGAGCACCATCTCTGACCGCCCTGCCAAACAGGTGGCCAGAGAAACAGGGGCAACCTATGGTGGTATCCTTTATGTGGATTCTCTCTCGACCCAGAACGGGCCGGTTCCGACTTATCTGGATCTACTCAAAGTCACCACCGATACCATTGTCAGAGGATTACGATCATGAGCCAGCAACCCGTCACGCTTGAAGCCACTCAAGTGAGTGTTACATACAATAATGGTTTTAAAGCGATTCACGATGTCAGCTTCCGGTTACAGGGCGGCACCATCTGTGCGCTGGTGGGTGTGAATGGTGGCGGTAAGTCAACGCTATTCAAAAGCATCATGGGACTGGTCAAAACCTCTCAGGGAGAAATTCTCTTATCTCAGAATCCTATCCGACATGCGCTCAAACAAAATCAGGTCGCTTATGTACCACAAAGTGAAGACATCGACTGGGACTTTCCGATCCTGGTTCGGGATGTGGTGATGCAAGGACGTTATGGTTTTATGAATTTTCTGCGCCGCCCGAGTCTGACGGATAAAGACAAAGTTCAACAAGCGATGCAGCGAATGGGCATTGAAAATCTGGCGAGCCGTCAAATCGGAGAACTCTCCGGCGGACAAAAAAAACGGGTGTTTCTCGCTCGGGCACTCGCTCAGGAAAGTAAGACGATCTTACTCGATGAACCATTTACCGGTGTCGATTTTACCACCGAAGAAGCGATTATGAATCTGCTCCGTGAACTCAGAGATGAAGGTCATCTGATTTTGGTATCGACGCACAACCTGGGGAATATTCCTGACTACTGTAATGAAGTGGTGTTTATCAACCGAACCATCGTTGCAGCCGGCAATATTCACGATACCTTTACCCAAAAGAATCTGATCGCCACATTTGGCGGGGTACTGAAACACGTCGGGATTCTTGGTGAAACGCTGCATCAGGATCAGGATGAACGCGCCGTTACGATTTTTTCAGACCATGAGAAACCCGCGGTCTTTTATGGCAAAGATCAACACAGTGCAACACTGATTCGGGACAGCAAATCGCCCGAACAACCTCAATCGCCCCAGAGGTAACGGCTATGTTGGAATTGCTTCTAGAACCACTACACTATCAATACATGCAGCACGCCATTTTAAGTAGTGCAATCGTCGGTGCGGTGTGCGCATTCTTATCCGCTTTTCTGATGCTCAAAGGCTGGTCACTGATTGGTGATGCGCTGTCTCATTCTGTGGTTCCCGGCGTTGCCGGTGCCTATGCGTTAGGATTACCTTACTCCGTCGGCGCATTTATCGCCGGCTTTCTGGCTTCCATCGGGATCGCGCTGCTCCGGTCACTCTCCCATTTAAAAGAAGATGCCATTATCGGCTTCATCTTCACTACTTTTTTTGCCGCTGGCCTCCTGCTGATCTCACTCAACCCGACGTCAATTAATATTGAAGGGATTATTTTCGGCAGTATCTTAACGGTCAGTCAGTCCGACTTAATGCAAATGCTGATCATCGCCGGCGCGTCATTTGTGCTGCTGACATTGCTGTGGAAAGATCTCATGCTGGTGTTCTTCGATGAAACCCAAGCCTCATCTGTTGGTTTATCACCGATCATTCTGAAAGTTATCTTCTTTACTATTCTCAGTGCCTGTACGGTTGCCTCACTACAAACCGTCGGTGCCATTCTGGTCATCGCCATGGTCATCACTCCGGGGGCAACAGCATACTTACTGACTGATCGATTTGGTCTGCTGTTAATCATTGCCATCACGCTTGGTTTTATCACCAGTGCTTTAGGTGCCTATCTCAGTTATTACCTGAATGGCGCAACGGGCGGGACGATTGTGCTGCTTCAAACCCTGATTTTTCTCTGCGCATTTGTTTTTGCACCGAAATATGGTGTACTCGCAAACCGGAGAAACGCCAAACATCGAGCCTCTGCTGGCGAGTCCGTTGACGAAAAGACCTTAGAGAAAAAGACGGTCAACAAAACACATGCCCACAACGTCGTCATATCAGGTGGTTCTCATGGATAATGTCATACAATGGTTCAGTGACCCTTTCCAGTTTGAATTTATGCGGCGTGCGCTGTGGGCTGGGCTGGCCGTCGGTGCGGTTTGCGCTGTACTCTCATGTTACCTAGTCCTGAAAGGCTGGTCGCTGATGGGCGATGCGATCTCTCATGCCGTATTGCCGGGCATCGTGATAGCCTACGCATTGGGTATTGCACTGCCAATCGGCGCATTCATCTCCGGCCTGACCTGCGCCTTGATGAGTGGCTATATCAAGGAAAATTGCCGGGTCAAAGAAGACACGGTCATGGGGATAGTGTACTCGGGCATGTTTGCACTGGGCCTGATCCTATTCACCAAAATAGAAACCGATCAACACCTGCTACATATTCTGTTCGGCAATATGCTCGGTATTCAGGATTTTGAATTCACTCAGACCGTGACCTTATCCCTGATTGTATTTGCGATTATCGTCATATTCAGGAAAGATTTCTTACTTTATTGCTTTGATCGCAGCCATGCGCGGGTTGTTGGATTACCCGTGGTGCTGATTCACTATGGTTTACTGGTGCTCTTATCACTGACCATCGTCGCAACCATTCAAGCCGTCGGCGTGATTATGGTGGTTGCAATGCTAGTGGCTCCGGGGATGACCGCTTTTATTCTCACCAAACAGTTTGCTTATATGATGTGGATTGCGCTGGCGGTCTCGCTGAGCGCGATTATTCTCGGAATTCTGATTAGTTTTCACATCGATGGTTCGACCAGCGCATGTATCGTCCTTGTTCAGGCGGCATTTTTTATTCTGGCTCTTACCGTCACAAAACTAAAAACCCGAGCGACAATGCGTAATGAACCGTCGTCAACAGCCCCTAGCACATCCCATTAATTTCTGCGCGACATGCCAGCGACAGACATAAAAATACCGCCAACCGGCGGTATTTTTACGACAATAAGTCAATCAGCTGGCCACCCAGAGCAGCACTGCGATCACCTGCGGTGTCAGAATCCTTAAACACATCACTAACGGATAAACTGTTGCATAAGCCAGCGATGACGCGCCGCTGGTCGCATGCATCGCATTGGCAAATGCCAGTGCCGGTGGATCGGTCATCGAACCTGCCATTAATCCGCAAATCGTCAGATAGTTCACTTTCCCGAAAAAGCGGGCGAACATACCGACGGAGATCAATGGGATCAGCGTCATGATAATGCCATATCCCATCCATGTTAGCCCTTCACCATCCATAATCGTGGTAAAGAAATCACCACCGGAACTAATTCCAACAACCGCCAAGAAGAGCACGATACCAATTTCCCGTAAAGCGAGATTGGCACTTGGTGGCATAAACCAGTAAAGCCGGCCGATACTGCCGATTCTTGCCAAAATTATGGCAACAATTAACGGGCCGCCGGCCAGTCCCAACTTCAACGGTGCCGGTAAATGTGGCAACTGAAACGGAATTGAACCCAGTAATACACCTAAGCCAATGCCGATAAAAATCGGCAACATTTGTACATGATGTAACTTACTTGCCGTATTTCCGAGCATTTTACCGACATATTCAATGTCTTCTTTCTGGCCGACAATGTACAGAATATCCCCGAATTGCAGCACCGAATCTTGGCTTGCCACTAGTTCGACACCAGCCCGGTTCAACCGTGAAATCACCACATTATGTTTATGTTTAAGGCTCAGTTCCCCCAAATGTTTGCCGAGCACTTTTTCATTGGTGACCACCACCCGATCACTTTTCAGCACAGTCCCTTTAGTGGACAGCGACTCCGAAACTTCACGCCCGACAATCAAAACCGCTTTATGCAATAGCTCTTGACGGTCACTGACAAAATGCAGGTAATCTCCGACATGGAGCGTGGTGTCCTCACCGGGAACAACCAAATTCCCCTGTGTCTTCATCCTGGAACACACCACCCCCTGGCCGATCAAGGTGGCTAATTCAGCAAACTTCATCTGATCCATATTCGGATTTTCGATCATCACATTGACCGATAGCAGATCTTTACTCTTCCCCAGACTGCGGCTGTCATAAGACTCGGCTTCTTTATCGACATTGATTTCAAAGACAATCCGGATAATCCACATTGACAGCAAAATCCCGATAATCCCGAAAGGATAAGCCATGGCATAACCGAGCCCCAGCATATCGACTTGACTGTCAACTTCTCCCAATTCATGCAGAATTTGTTGCCCGGCGGCCAAAGACGGCGTATTCGTCACCGCGCCGGAATAGATTCCGAGGAAAATATGCAGCGGAATATTGAAAATAAAGTGGAGGATAACGGCCGTCAAACCACCGACCACGACAATCCCTGCCGCTAATCCATTCAGTTTGAGACCACTACTTTTCAGAGAGGCAAAAAAACCCGGCCCGACTTGAATACCGATGGTATAAACAAACAGAATCAATCCGAATTCTTTAATAAAATGCATAGCATGACTATCAAGATGCCAACCAAACTGGTTGATGAAATGCCCGACGAAAATTCCGCCAAACAGCACGCCACCAATACCGAGCCCGACACCTTTGATTTTCAAGCCACCTAACCACAACCCAATCACTGCCACCAAGGACAGGACCAGTATCGAGAGTGCGACTTCGCCCATAATTATTACTTCCGTTATCAGATTTAAAAAATGAAAAAATTAAATTTATCTGCACTAAATAAAATAGTTTTGAATCGCAAGTGTGCAAAAAATAAATATTCTAAAAATAAGTCTATAGCCTTCGATCTGTCTTATTTTTGATAAAGGTTAAAAATTGCAACATTAGTCGAAGTTCAGGAAAGCGAAGTGTTCAATTTGTGAGGACAATAGGTTCACGCGTTCAATTTAGTGACTGGCTACATGTATTTCCTCCAAAAACAATAATCATTCCTATTCATAATTAAAATGAGGCAGTGACCAATACCACACTCATCTAAAAACTTATTGATTTCATACATTTCCACTGATAGATTAATGTAAATATATTTATAAAAATCATATAGATATATTGAATACAAAAGACAGTAATCCCAAGTAATTATTTAAACAATTCACAATAATGGCTATAGAAAAATGAAAAAACTATCCCTATTCTTATTAACAGCACTCCCTTCTGCTATGGCTTTTGCCGGTTCTCATTCTGTACCTTTTGCAATTCCGGGTAATCAGTATTGTGGCGGGGGACATTCTTCTGATATGTCTATTTCGGTATCAAACTTAAGTAGTCATGAAGCGACGATCAAGCTTGATCTTTATGGTGAAAGTGGCAATAAAGTGAATGCCGAAGGAACAGCAAATAGTGGCATTCAATCAAATATTATTCCGGGCACAGAAATGACCATCGCACCTTATACGACAGTTCATTACCACAAGGGGTATGGCTCATTCAACAACGCACCAACAGACTGTGACCGGGCTTACCGGGGCGAACTGACAAATTTGGATACAGATGCACAGATTATTGCTTCCGGTTGGATCTCTGGATTTGCCGGTAATGGTCAGTATTACCGTTCTGGTTCTACGATTGTTATCAATAATGGTCAGAAGTTTTAATCCCGTGATGCACAGAGCTGGCTGGTTCTGTGCAATTTTCACCTTATCCCGGAGATGACCCATTCACGATCATACTGTCAACTCACGGACACTGTCGCGGACCACCAGTGTCGGCTCGAGATGAACCACCTGTGCATCGGTCTTGTGTTTATCAAGGCGGTTAACCAACGCCTCAACCGCAGCAGTTCCTAAACGATGCTTTGGCTGGTGGATGGTTGTTAAAGAGGGCGTCACATATTTGGCAATGTAGATATCATCGTAACCGATAATCGATAAATCCTCAGGAATCCGGATACCCCGGGTGTGAGCTTCATTCACCACCCCCATCGCCATCATGTCATTACCGGCAAATATAGCGCTGGGTAGCTGGCCACGCTGACAGATACGCTGAAAGGCATCAACACCACCGTCGCATTCAAAATTAGCTTCCGCGACCCACGCCGGATTGATCGGCAGTTTCGCCTCATTCATCGCTTTCTTAAAGCCTTCATAACGCATATAAGCCTGATGCAACTGCAACGGCCCCGTAATACAGCCGATTTCCCGGTGGCCGCACTCAATCAAGTAATTGGTCGCCATAAACCCGCCGAGTAGCGAGTTATCTTGAATTTTATCGCAAGCAAAATGGACAGGGCCGCGATCCATCACGACCACGGGCACCTCCGGAAAACGATCGAACGCATCAATATGCTCCCCTTCAAGGGATGAGCACATCAAAATCAGACCATCGACCCGCTTTTCAAGCAAGGTATTGATCGATTCTTTCATCCGATGGTCATCACCTTCGGTATTACATAAGATGAGATTGTAACCCTTTTGATAGCAACTCCGCTCAACGCCCTTCACCACTTCACCGAAGAACGGATTCGTTGAGGTTGTTACTAACATACCAAGCGTTTTGGTGCGATTCATTTTGAGACTACGTGCTAATGCAGAAGGTGAATAATTCAGATCTTTCGCCGCCTGATTGACTCGGGCGGCAATTTCATCACTCACATAACGAGTTTTATTGATCACATGACTTACCGTTGATGTGGAAACGCCAGCACGTTTGGCAATATCTTTCATCGTCGCCATGTGATCTCTCCTTTGTGGTTGATCTGTCTTACATCATGATTTATCGGTCATGACTGTTGTGCAAGAAAACTATCGACTTCTTGTCGCGCCGGGATCGAAGTCTGTGCGCCAAAGCGAGTCACCGAAATCGCCGCCGATGCATGGGCAAAGCGAATGGCATGCTGCATTGACAGCCCTTCCAATAACCCAGTCACCAGTGCGCCGTTAAATGTATCACCGGCAGCGGTGGTATCGATGGCATCAACCCGAAATCCGGGAATCAATGTTCCCTGCCCGTGTTCACTGAGCCACACGCCTTTAGCACCCAAGGTAATCAGTACCGTGGTGATACCTTTCTCATGCAGCACCGCAGCCGCACGCGCGGCACTCGACTCATCCGTGACCGCCACACCCGTCAGGACTTCGGCCTCGGTCTCATTCGGCGTAATCATATCCACACAACTGAGCAGCTCGTCTGGCAATGAACGCGCCGGTGCAGGATTAAGAATCACTTGCGTACTCGCAGCTTTTGCAGCCTGAGCACCACGAATCACCCCTTCAAGCGGTGTTTCCAACTGAGTCAGAAAATACTCAGCTTGCTGAATGCGAGTCAGATCACTGTCCAGTGATTCAGCCGTGAGGCGAGCATTCGCTTCAGAAGAGATACAAATCGCATTTTCACCACTATCTGTGACCTGAATCATCGCGATTCCAGTCGGGCAATCCGGCTGAATTTTCACGCCGGAGATATCCATGCCATCGAGCTTAAAACTTTCCCGGATGTTAACGCCAAACGGATCATCACCAACGCTGGCAACAAAACTGATATCGGCTCCCAAACGAGCAGCAGCAACCGCCTGATTGGCCCCTTTCCCACCAGGAATCACCTGATAATCATGTCCATGAAGTGTTTCTCCCGGACGTGGAAAAGTCGGAACTCGTAACACATGATCAGCGTTCACACTGCCAAGTACAACTAATTTACTCATAAGGATTTCCTCGAAAATCAGCTCAATATATGTAAGGTCTGAACTCTCGCAAAAATGCAGACCTTACCGATATTCGGTGTCTTTTTTATCTTGAATAACAGGTTTTCTCAGGATGCAGTGACGCGTTTCACTCACCAACATTATCGAGAAAAAGCAGGTCAGCGACGGTCGCCGCTGACCTATCTGGCTTAGTTACTAATAATTTTCAAAGGTACTGGAACGTTTTTGTTCACTGTGCCGCCTTTGAGTAATTTATCAGCGATATCAACACCCAACGCACCGATAACATCTGGCTGTTGAGCAATTGTTGCTGCGAGTTGACCACGCAGAACCGCTTTCATACCGTCATCTGTGCCATCAAATCCAACGATCATCACTTTTTTGCCTGCCGCCTGAACCGCACGAACTGCACCAAGCGCCATTTCATCATTCTGAGCAAATACCGCTTGTACATCAGGGTTTGCTGCCAGCAGGTTTTCCATGACGTTCAGACCTTTTGTCCGGTCAAAGTCTGCTGGTTGGCTGGCTAAAAGGTTCAGATGACGTTTTTCTACAGCTTTCATGAAACCTTTACCACGTTCACGAGCGGCAGAAGTCCCTGCAATCCCTTCTAACTGAATCACTTTGGCTTTATCACCAAGCTTGTCAGCAATGAAATCACCTGCCATTTCGCCACCGGCAACGTTATCTGATGCGATATGGCTGACAACATCACCATGGTTGGCACCACGGTCAAGGGTAATGACTGGCACTTTGGCACGGTTAGCCAGACGAATAGCATTCGAAACGGCATCGGAATCTGTTGGGTTAATCAGAATCGCTTTCACACCACGAACCGTTAAGTCTTCCACATTGGAAAGCTCTTTACTTGGATCATTTTGTGAATCCAGAACAATGAGTTTATAGCCCAAATCTTTGGCTTTCGCTTCTGCACCATCTTTCATGCTCACAAAAAATGGATTGTTCAACGTCGAGAGCACAATCGCAATGGTGTCCTGCGCCTGCGCTGCAATAGACATCGTAGACGAAAGTAAAGCTGTAGAGATTAGCGTAACTAGTTTTTTCATCTTGTTTTCCTTATTTTCAGGCTCTGAATCGACCTTTAACCCGATTCAAGATTCCATGATTGTATAGGTACTACGGGTGTTGCTAATTACTGATTATTTAAAATAACGACTGTTTAAAAATAACGATTGTTTAAAACGGACTACTTATTTTTATTATCGACCAGAACTGCCAGCAAAATTACGATCGCTTTGGCAATCATCTGATAATAGGAAGAGACATCTAACAGATTGAGCGCATTATTCAAAAATCCGATAATTAACGCCCCGACTAATGTCCCCATGATTCGGCCTTTACCACCCATCAGGCTGGTTCCGCCCAAAACAACGGCAGCAATCGCGTCTAACTCATACCCCATACCAGCAGTTGGTTGTGCAGAAGAAAGACGTGAGGTGACAATAATCCCCGCCAAAGCTGCCATCAAACCACAAATTGCATAGACACCAATTTTGACGCGATCCACATTGATACCGGATAACCGGGTTGCCGACTCATTGCCACCCAATGCGTAAACATAACGCCCAAATCGAGTGTGATTCAATAAATACCATGCCAGCCCGAAAACGATGACCATCAGCCAGACCGGTACAGGAATACCCAACATATAACCCGTACCAAACCAAGCGAAACTATCGGCAACGTCTGTAAATCCGGCTGAGATAGGACGTCCCTCAGTGTAAACCATGGTCACACCGCGCAATAATGTCATCGTCACCAAGGTCGCAATAAATGCCTGAACTTTACCTTTGGCGATGATAATACCACTCAACCCACCCAGACAGGCACCGGCCAGTAACGACACAGGAACCGCGACAAATACCGGTAACTCAAGCGCAATCATACTCGCTGCAAAAGCACCACAGAGGGCCAAAACAGAGCCGACGCTCAAATCAATTCCTGCGGTTAAGATAACCAATGTCATCCCGACCGCCATGATGGCATTCACCGAGGTCTGGCGCAGAATGTTAAGTATATTATCAACAGTAAAAAAGTTAGGGTTCAAAAACGACACAACAAGAATCAAAAAAAGCAGTGCTATCAATGATTTTTGCTCAATAAGCCACTCTTTGCTGAACCACTTACGTTGCTTGGGTGTCGGTTGATTCATAGAATTGGTATTCATGCTGCTACCTCGTGAATATGCTTACCCACGGCACACGCCAGCAGGTTTTCTTGATTGGCATCTTGCGCCGCAAACTCGCCACTAATGCGTCCTTCATGCATGACAAGAATTCTGTCGCTCATTCCGAGGACTTCCGGCATTTCGGAAGATACAAGAATGATACTCATCCCTTCCGCTTTAAATTTGTTAATCAATTGGTAAATCTCTTTCTTCGCACCAACATCCACACCGCGTGTTGGTTCATCGAGAATCAGTACTTTAGGTCGCGTCATCAGGCCTTTGGCAATTGCCACTTTCTGCTGATTCCCGCCAGATAAGTTACCGATAATCTGATCCTGAGAAGGGGTTTTAATATTGAACAGACGAATGAAGTCACTGACCGCTTCTCTTTCCGCATGATGGTTAATTTGCAGTCCATTGGCATACGATAGGTAATCCAACGCACACAACGACATGTTATCTTTAACGGATAAGCCCAGCACAAGCCCGTCGCCTTTACGGTCTTCCGAAATATAAGCGATCCCGCTTGCCAGACCTTCTTGTGGGGTATTGGGTGAAATGACTTTGCCATTGAGCTTCACTTCGCCTTTCTCCCGCGGGAATGCGCCATAAATGACTTTCATCAATTCGGTACGCCCTGCGCCCATCAAACCGGATACGCCAAGAATTTCACCGCGTTTCAGGACAAAACTCACATCGTGAACCCCTGCCCCTGTCAGACCGCTTACTTCCATCGAGATGTCGCCATTCATCGAATCGACCCGGGGATATTGTTCATCAAGCTTACGTCCGACCATCATCTCAATCAGCGTATCTTCATCGATTTCCTCAACCGGGCGCTGACCAATAAACTTCCCATCGCGCAACACCGTAACATCATCACAAATTTCAAAAATTTCTTTCAGTCGATGAGAGATATAGACAATGCCACAGCCTTGTCCACGGAGCTCTCGAATCACACTAAACAGGGATTCCGTTTCCGTATCGGTCAGGGCATCTGTCGGCTCATCCATAATGATGACTTTTGATTCAAACGACAGGGCTTTCGCAATTTCAACCATCTGTTGTTCACCGAGACTCAACTGCCCCAGTGGTGTTTTCGAACTACGACGCACATTCAGGCGATGCAACAAACGATCGGCCTCCTGATACATCTCTTGCCACAAGATCCGACCGAAACGATTGGTCTTTTCCCGCCCCAAGAAAATATTCTCGGCAATCGTCAACTCAGGAATCAGATTCAACTCCTGATGAATAATAGAAATTCCGGCTTCCTGAGAATCTCTCGGCCCTGCAAAAGCAGCGCGTTCTTGTTGATAAAGAATATCTCCGGCATCTTTTGTGTAAATGCCAGTCAACACTTTCATCAGTGTCGATTTTCCTGCGCCGTTTTCTCCCATCAACGCCATCACTCGTCCCGGATAGACATTCAAACTGGCACCATCGAGCGCTTTCACGCCGGGAAATGCTTTGTCTATCTGGCTGAGCGCTAAAATGGGTTCTACCATGATTTCACCTCAATTGACTCTGGAATGCTGCCGGAACTTCAATTTGTTCTCAAACTAAAGCAACCTGTTCTCGAACTAAAAAACGACACCCGCCTGAAAAATCACGTTGGCATACGGTGTACATTCGCCTGTCCGTACAACCGCACGACCTTCTTCGGTGCGGCTCTTAAATGCTTCATGACTAATATAGGTTCGGCGGATGGTTTTACCGGTTTTTTGTTCTTCAATTTGCAGCAACTGCTGCAATTCTTCATGTAAATCTGGGCTGACTTCACGAAATTCAGACGCAAGGACAACCCCTTCGATCTGCATCTCTGCCAATAAAGTGCGTACCGTTTCAATAAATCCCGGCACACCATGCGTTAAAGCAAGATCAATACGCGATGTTGTTTCCGGAATCGGTAATCCGGCATCACAGACGGTCACTTCATCGGTATGTCCTAACGTCGCAACCAAATAAGAAAGTTCTGCGTTCAGTAACTGATTTTTTTTCATCACAATGCCTCAACAATCAAGCAAAACACTGATCAACATCGTGATCAATTTTCGCCGTTGAGTTTCGACAAGCTGTATAAAAAACACTCATCGAAACGTTTCGATAAAATCATATCGCAATCTGAAAAGATTGAATCCCAGTAAAATACAGACTGTGAAGCAGATCGGTGAAAGTGACTTAAACGCGCTAAAAAAATTGAACGAGATCACTGAATAAACATGATTTGATGAGTGAATAATGATTATAAAACCGGAAGCATAAGCAATAATCATCGTACGCAGCCTGACACGACAATCCCCAGGCAGACAATTCTGTGTAAACAATCCTGAGTAAACAAAGAACTAACAGCGTCATGGCGCGCACAAATTGTGGAACCGCGCCACGCTCATTGTTCGACAATGATTGTTCAGTGATTGATGACTGTTCGGTGATAAAGGTTCAATGATGATTGCTCACTGATGATGGGTTTCAGTCATAATTTGTTTAACCACCCTCTTTTCAACCATGAAATGATGCAGTAACACCCGGCATAACAGATGGTGCAATAATAGCGACAGCCCCAGCGGCACAAGGATCAGCCCCAACAACATTTTGATAGCAAACTGAATCACCACCAGAAGACCATGCTCCACCTTGTGATGAAGTTTTGCCGATGTTGCCTTATGCAGCAAAGTCACGCTGCTTTTGGCGTGTGCTTTCAGATCGCGATGGTGACGCTGGTGGCCTTTGAGTTCATCGGTCACCGCAGAGAAATACCCAAAGCCCGTCGGCTCTGTAAAACTCTGCTCAACCACAGTCGCCACCACCACACTCAAATGCAGTGCGTAGGGAATAATCAACCAGCAAAACAAAAACAGCGTTGCGCTCAGGCGTAACAGCTTCCGGGCAACCGACCATTGCAAGACAGTGCGTTGAAACAGAGCCAATATCAGCCAGCCCAGCGACAAACCGACAAATATCAAAAACAACCAAGGCGTTGCCAATTCCGCACAGATCACCAGCACCCGTAGCAACGCGATTGCCGCCAAAGAAATCGCAATCGCTTCGGTGCCCCGTTCAAGAACCTGATTCAGTCGTTTCAGAATGCGACCCACTTCAACATTCATATCCACAATAAATGACATTCCAAACTGACTGCTACCTGCAACACTGATCAACGCATCCAGTTCCAGCAAGTGCAATAACTCGGCACCGACTTCCTGCTCCGTATGAGTCAGATACAATAAGTTGGCGCGATACACTGGATCGTGAGACGCATCGCTAAGAGATGCATCATCGGACGGTGAAAACGGACCGGGGAACCAGAGAAATACCGCTCCCCCGAGTATCACAATGGCACACAGCAACCACCAACGGCTGATTTGTGGTGCTGATGATGAATGTGTGGTCTGGCCGGATGAAGTCGTTTTCTGCGGATCGGATGACGCTGGTTTTTCAGCCAATGTTCCTTGTGGAGAAGTCACTTGTGGAGAAACCTTTTGCTGAAACGCCCCCTGCCGGGCTTGCGGTTTGGATGTTGTGGTCGGACTCATATGGCCTCCTGACGAACGCGACACCGAATCGTTTCAAGGGCGGTCTGCTCAAGCGCTTTATCCAGATCCACCGCGCCTCGAATTCCCGGCAGCCGCCCTTGTTCAGAATGCTGCCAGAGCTGAATATGCTGCAACCCTGCCGGTCGAATCATCTCCGGTGAATAATCCGCCAGCCAGAACGGATAATGATTGAATGATCGTCCGATATAGGTCTGCCAGAAGTCACCATAGGAATAGATAACGGGCGTACATCCGGTTGCCTGCTCAACGCCATTTAAAAACTGCCGCAATCGCATTTGTAAGACCTGCGGTTTCACGCCTCTGGACACCTCAACATCCACCATCGGTGCCAAAGTCAGCGGATGTCCTTTGGTCGCACGCAAAAAATTATTCAGTTGCTGATGCGGGTCGTCACCGGCTTCAAAAAAATGATAAGCACCGACAAGAATCTGATGCGGTATAAGCGCCTGCATATTGGTCGCAAACATCGGGTCGAGGAACGTCATACCGTCAGACGCTTTCAGATAAACAAAATCGATACCCGACGCAATCACATCACGCCACACGACCCGCCCTTGATCGTGAGAAACATCAATCCCTCGCGCCTTTTGACGCTTGGGCACGCTCTTCTCCTCTGATGATGTGATAACCGCAGATTGGTCTGTTGTGGGTGGCAATGCTGATTGTTCAGCCGAAGATGAATGAAGTGTAGCCGGAGTGACTGATTTAGAGAAGGTATCAGACGGTCTCGCCGTTGATGGCATCGCACTCGATAAATCATGAAGCAACGGCCGTGAGAGTAAAAGATAACTCCCGACAAACATCCCGACGATTACAGTACCGAATACCGTCTTCAGCACTGTATTTTTCTCTGTTATAACTTTTTCTGTCATCGCGTTCCCTGCCACAAAAATACCCCTCAGCGAAGGACGGGTCTGACCCTCATGCTGAGCTTATTTTCGTCATGTTACCGACGCGATTGTGACGAAACTCGGTGATTTCAATGGAATGAACAGCATCCATCGCTATGTTTCACTCAACTCAAATCAACCATGCAGCAAAGAAAACCATTCCGGGAGAATAGTTAGGATTTTCCGGGCAGGACGCCCGTAAAAGCTGGTTCTGGACAACGTGCGACACCGCCAGACAAAAAGATTTTCTGGTCACGCTTGCATCTTGGCAAGAGTGACTGGCGCACAGAGCGTCCATGCCTCTGAAACTGGGGAAACCAGTTGTGCGTCAAACTGCAATGCCGATGGCTGGAAAAGTAAAAGGATGATGCTGAGTTTGGGACGCAATGACTTTCCTCGATTTCATTAGCATCCTCGAACGCGCCCCAGTTACTTTTGATAGATGTCAAAAGTAACCAAAAGCATCTTTCTGAGTTCAGCGCACGTAATCAGGGACGCTTTTATTCGCTCCTGCTCACGAAAAGCTTAAAATTCATCCATGAATTTCACCCTGAGAGCATCGATCAATTTAGCTTCGTTCTAAACATGTTTCACTTCACTCAAACAAACCACCCAACCAAGAAAACCATTCAAGGAATAATGGTTAGGCTTTTCCGGGCAGGACGCCCGTAAAAGGCGGTTCTGGACAACGTGCGACACCGCCAAACAAAAAGATTTTCTGGTCACGCTTGCATCTTGGCAAGAGTGACTGGCGCACAAAGCACCGATATTTCTGAAATCGAGGAACAAAATGTGCGTCACAACTCAGTACCGGAGGCTAGGAAAAACAAATCGTAAGACCATAGGTCAATACTCCCAATACTTTGAAATCACTCGCAAAAAAATGACAAACCAAGTATTAGGAAAGTATGGGATTTCACAATACCGCACGCGTTTCGCGCTGCGACCTCTCGTCAACAAACCCGATGCTGCTTACTCTGCACTGGCACCGAAAAATCCGGTGTCGGGATTAGGAACCTGTATGACTCTCAAAGGAACATCAATGCAATCTTATCTGGTGGCGATCTGTCCACCTCCCAATATTCAGCGACATAGCTGAGTGTAGTGCAAGAGTGGGGCGTACCATCTTATTAGTGTGTCGTTTAGCAATTCAACCAATACTGCCGGTAATATTGCTAAGGAAAGCCTGAAGAACGGCATCTATATCTCACCAACCGGTTACACCAAAACCGGGCAGAAGATTCATATTCTGGTTGCGCGGGATGTGGATATGTCCGGGGTCTATGGGTTTGAGTGAGTTGGGGGGACGGAGTTATATATGAAGCTTAGTGAGCTAATTATGTATTTAGTTATTGGAGATTGTATTAAATATGGAATGAACGTTACCTCTTATTTTTTTTCCTAAGGACTTTTCATCTTTAAACAGAGAGGTAACTTTCTTCTTTATGTCAGCTTTAGCTGGAAATAACATATTTATTTGTGTTTGTGCAAAAACATAGGATCGCCATTTCGTTTACCAACTCTTCGTAGTGGTTGTTTCATTTCTTTGGAACAGTCAGCTAGCTGCCAGCATACGAGTAGGCGAATATCATCATCAGATGCTGTATAGCTTGATGTTCTATGTATTTTAGCCGTCCCATCAAATGCTATTGCTTCGCCATCTTCATAATTGTGTTGTTCCATATCTTTATCATAGTCCAATTCATCTCTGTGAATATTAGATGTATCAAGGCCTCCAATGTGGTCTTCCAGAGTAAAAAGTGGAGTAAGAACAGTGATTGATTGGTTTTCACGTAATTCTTCATCCACCATATCAGAATGCCATCGTCCTTCTGGGTAGCTGCCGCGAGTTTCAATGATGTTTGCCTGAACCACTCTCATCTTCTCTTTTTTTACACCTGTTAATTCACGGATCAGAGACAGTTCACATCCGTCAAGGACATCACGGAATAGTTTTATTGACTCGTTCGATTTCGCGAAAAACCATCTCATTTGAACTTTTTGATGGCCTGTAACGGAATCATCGTGTAATTTTATCCCGATATCATCATTTGGCTCAAATCCATTTTCTCGTAAGTTGTAATATAGTGAACGTAGTGGAGATAAACAGTCGTTTGAAAATTTAAGTTTAGTGATGCCATTTGTTTGAAATTCTGCAGGTTTATTAAGTGCAACCATTTTTATTTTTCCTACCAATTTAAATAGTTAGCTGCACCCACTTTGATGAGTGCAGCTGATGCTTTCGCTACATAGCTGTAACTTGAGATTGTAATGATGCGCTAAATTTTTGATTGCTTAGAGATGCCATGAAAGCGCTCATTCTCACATCTTTTTGGGGAACCTGAGCGGTTAACCGGGCGGGTTTGACTTCAGCTGCTAACCGAGCAGGTTTGACTTCAGCTGCTAACCGAGCAGGTTTGACTTCAGCTGCTAACCGAGCGGGTTTGACTTCAGCTGCTAACCGAGCAGGTTTGACTTCAGCTGCTAACCGAGCGGGTTTGACTTCAGCTGCTAACCGAGCAGGTTTGACTTCAGCTGCTAACCGAGCAGGTTTGACTTCAGCTGCTAACCGAGCAGGTTTGACTTCAGCTGCTAACCGAGCAGGTTTGACTTCAGCTGCTAACCGAGCAGGTTTGACTTCAGCTGCTAACCGAGCAGGTTTGACTTCAGCTGCTAACCGAGCAGGTTTGACTTCAGCTGCTAACCGAGCAGGTTTGACTTCAGCTGCTAACCGAGCAGGTTTGACTTCAGCTGCTAACCGAGCAGGTTTGACTTCAGCTGCTAACCGAGCAGGTTTGACTTCAGCTGCTAACCGAGTGGGTTTGATCGAGGCTGAGGTGTATAATCCTTTCATAAACTTCTCCTATAATAATATTTTAAAGTAAACATTAAATTGTTACTTTTCGCTTTTTACTCATACTGCCAATAGCGTAGAAAACTGCACTTAAAAGCAGAATGAGTAATCCTATTAAATATGTCGATTTTATATTTTTGCTATTAAACGCCGTACCTATTATAGGGCCAATTATATATCCTATTGAAGCACAGGAAAAAATAACACCAGCGATGTATCCTTGTTTTTCGCTTGGATATATAGAAGATATCTTAGACTGAACTGATGGTATTAATATCCCAAAACCCACACCAAGAAATATCATTGCTAGCATCATATGATAAATGGATGATGATTTTATTGAAACAAGTATAAATGCTAATGTCATGCTAAAACCTATGAATATCATACTTTCGACACTTACACTTAGAGTTCTTACTATAAAAACTTGTGTCGCTAATAATGAAAAGGCTAGAATTGACACTAATAGACCTGTGTTCTCGATACTACTTAACCCTGTTTGACCATTTAACTCTTGAACTAAAAATCCAATGTTTTGTTGTGTTGAAGAAAATAGAGCGTTCATAACTATCACTATAAATAATAAATGAAGCGTATTTTTTATATTTCCTTGGCTGTGGCTAACCACTTCTTTTTTTTCAATAACTGAGGTTTGAGATGGTATTCCTACGTACGCAATAATAGATACAAATAAAGCAACTATTGAAATAAAATAAATAGGTGTTAGAGAATTACCAAAGCGGGTCAATATGACCAGGCTTGGACCAATACATAAACCAAGAGTGAATGCGGAAGAAATTAGAGATATTTTATTCACTTTAACTTTATCTGAATAATTCTTTGTTACATATGATAGTGATGATGGGTGCATCCCTGCTGTTAGAGCAGCATAAATAATCCGAATAACAATCAAACTAATTATTGTAGTTGTTGTGGATATCATATCTAAATATAACATATCCAGAACTGATACAAATATTAACGTTCCAAATCCGAAAGAAGTTAATCCAACTATATATGATATTTTATTTGATGTATAATCAATTATTTTCCCCCATATGGTAGAGAAAATAACAAGAGTAAAAGCTGAGCATGATACAATAATACCTATCCATAAATCAGGAAGTCCTAGATCACGAAAAACAGATGGTAATGTAGAAAATAGTATGGACTGTCCTGCTCCATTAATCACGAGTCCAATAAATATAATGGCAAATACAGTCGACTTTTTTTTGTCTATTTTCATATTGATTATCATATTGTTTATCAATTTAGTACGAATCTAAAGAAATGCAATTCATTGATCAAGATCAAAGTATTAACATTATCTTCAGTTTTGATTTATATCACTAAAAATAAACAATTTATTAACATATTTAGCACTTGTGAGTTTGTAAGATTTACATACTATTGATTAGATTATCTGACTTGATTGCTATTGAATACTCCATAGGCTGTTGACCTTTCGAGTTCATTTTTGCAGCAATGTGTTCGTGCTTAATACAAGGCAAATCCTGTGCAGTGTAATCATTCTACATCAGCAGGCGATAACACAGTAGAAAGTGCGAACAAATGCTGCCCACGCAGTGGCTTTTTATGGGAGAAAAACACCCAATATGACCCAACCTAACGACTATGCCTTCGATGATGCGGTGGCCGTGAACCAGCCCGGTGAAGCCTGGTATGACCTGGGCAATGGCTGGGAGCGAGAATACATGCCGAAGCTGACATTGAAGCAGTGCATGGAACTGGCGAAAGCGCTGGCGACTTATGTCCGGTTGCCGGAACGTCTCAATACAGAAAATCCGGTGGCTTCGGTGGTTCTGCCCAATGAAGAACGGGGGCAGATAGCGATGCCTCCGATCACAAAAGCTGACGTGGTGAGCATGACTTTTCGTAAGCCCTCGATAACCCGGTTTACTTTATCTGATTACGAACAGACCGGCCGGTTTAGTCAGGTCAGGGGAATGGATACAGCGACAACCGGACTCAGTCCCCTTCAGGAAAAATTGCTGTTGCTGAAAAAGAAGGGTTGCCTCAGCGATTTCTTTAAGTTGCTGTTCAAAACAATCTGAATATTCTGTTGGTTGGGGGAACTGGCTCCGGCAAAACCACCGTAATGCCGCTGAAATCGGAGAAATCGATTGTGCGTCAAATTTCGGGGCCGGAGGCTGGGGAGATATTCAATGCTGGAGACTGAGAGAATAAAAACTGTGGTGCAGCGGTTTGGTGCGCGATTAATTTTGCCGATGTCAATAGCATCTCCGAAAGCGCCCCAGGTACTTTTGGCGTTCCAAAAGTACCCAAAAGAATGGTTT
Organism: Vibrio gazogenes; assembly: GCF_002196515.1. Lineage (NCBI taxonomy): Bacteria > Pseudomonadati > Pseudomonadota > Gammaproteobacteria > Vibrionales > Vibrionaceae > Vibrio > Vibrio gazogenes. The sequence continues at coordinate 486,982 of NZ_CP018836.1, forward strand.
AGTTCGTGGGCGCTGGCCGGGTCGGATTGATTCGCTCCTGCTCAAGCAATCCTGAAAAATCGTCCTGATTTCTCACCCTGAGTCCTGTGACCAAATTGACTTTTCGCTATGTTTCACCCAATCTAAATCAACCCCTCAACGAAGAAAACCATTCAAGGAATCATGGTTAGGCTTTTCCGGGCAGGACGCCCGTAAAAGGCGGTTCTGGACAACGTGCGACACCGCCAGACAAAAAGATTTTCTGGTTACTTGCATCTTGGCAAGAGTGACTGGCGCACTGAGCACTAATGTCTTTGAAATCACTCGCAAAAAAATGACAAACCAAGTATTAGGAAAGTATGGGATTTCACGATACCACACGCGTTTTGCACTGCGACCTCTCGTCAACAAACCCGATGCTGCTTACTCTGCACAGGCACCGAAAAATCCGGTGTCAGGATTAGGAACCTGTATGACTCTCAAAGGGACATCAATGCCATCTTATCTGGTGGCGATCCATTCACTTTCAAAGAGAATACTTATGATGCAAAACAAACAACCGAATCCTGATCTACATCTGACCGCCCGCGGCTATCTGATTGATTGTCTGATCACCAATACGCTCCCCAGTGTCGATCAAAATGAACTGCGAGAGGTACTCCTGTACCTCAATAATCTGATCACCTTTGATGAGATTAATCTGAAGAAAGAAGAAATGATGCTCGATGAGTAAATCAGCGATAGGCTGAAAACGAGCGGAGTGGCACCGGTATGCACTGCGTGCCACTCCACATGTCCCCGTGCATACGGGGAACACTGATCTATCTGTGCTTCCTATCTGCGTTTATTCGGTTCATCCCCGTGCATACGGGGAACACTTTACCAAAGATTTGCCATACACCTTTGTAGCCGGTTCATCCCCGTGCATACGGGGAACACTGATGCAGACGAAAATGGGGTTTTTTCATATCCGGTTCATCCCCGTGCATACGGGGAACACGTCATCATTTATGGCTCGCTGTTAATCATTTACGGTTCATCCCCGTGCATACGGGGAACACCAATGGGCTGATCACTGTTTTCAGCTTTCAATCGGTTCATCCCCGTGCATACGGGGAACACATGACAAACGACTCGTATGTTTTTGCCTCTCCCGGTTCATCCCCGTGCATACGGGGAACACTTTTGAATAAGTATTGCCTTGAGTCCGTGTGGCGGTTCATCCCCGTGCATACGGGGAACACGCAGTAAGAATGTGTTCCAGCATTTCCGCTGGCGGTTCATCCCCGTGCATACGGGGAACACATGCGATCACTGCCCTTAATATGCCTCACCACCGGTTCATCCCCGTGCATACGGGGAACACCTGGTGTCAATGGATATCCCTGTGATAATTGGCGGTTCATCCCCGTGCATACGGGGAACACCAAAATTGAATGGGCGCGTGAAAGTCAATTTGCGGTTCATCCCCGTGCATACGGGGAACACTCTAATTGTAGGCATTTGATTTATATAAATAAATCCCCACGTTAACAATCTACCAACATTTTTCCCTATTTTGATGCTTAACGATCTGACCGAAAATCATCACACAATCTAGTGTCCGGTGATCTGCCAGAGTGCCTGTCCTTGTCTTTATAGCAACTTACATATCACTCTCGATTGGCTTAAATTTCACCAACCTCAACCCCTCAAAATCAATCGGCTCCCGGCGGTTTTCGCCATATGTCTGAAAATCAAAACCAGATTCAGTATTGGTGGCCCACGCCATGACCACATTGCCGGTTTCCGCCAGTTGCATCACTTGCTCCCAAATCATCTCACGAACTCGTTTAGAGACCTCTCCGACATACACCCCAGCACGCACTTCTAATAACCAGACGGCTAACCGGCCACGTAAGCGGGGTGGTACGGCCTCTGTGACAACAACCAACATACTCACAATTATTTACTCCTGTGTCCGGCATCACCGTAAGATTCAGGTTCAGGAATCGCGGGGGGTTGTGCATCTTCCGGCGGCAGCGGTGGCTCGATTTCTCCGGCAGCTAATACCTCTTCAATCAGAGGAATCAATTTTTTAAGAGTCTGATTTTTTCGAAAGGCTTCCCGACATTCCTGGCGTACTTTTCTATCGGGTTCAAGCGGCCGATACGATGCAACCCTGAACGCAACAGGAACCACAGTATCAAATTTGATAATGTCAGCAATATCATACACAAACGATAACGGTTTGCCGGTATGTAAGAAACCTATCGCCGGAGCATACCCGGCCGCCAGAATCGCAGCTTCAGTCACCCCATACAAACAAGCCGTTGCCGCACTAATACATTGATTGGTGATATCCCCTTTTTGCCAGTCTTTGGGGTCGTACCGGCGCCCCTGCCAGTCAACCCCGTACTGTTTGGCAAGTATCTCGTAGGTTTTACGTACCCGTGCCCCTTCAATCCCCCGCAACTGATCGACACTCCGGCGCTCTGGCGCAGATTCTTTAAAGCGAAGCTCGAACATCTTGCGCACGACTTTTAAGCGTAACGTTTCATCCAGTGCTAACTTGGCCTGATATAGCAGACGATCGGATCGTGCCCCACCCGGCTGACCCACAGAATAAAGACGCACACCCGCTTCACCGACCCAAATCAGTAATGTGCCCGTGGTTGAGGCCAGTTTCACCGCAGCATGGCTAATCCGCGTACCGGGTTCGAGCAGAATACAAGCCAATGACCCGACCGGAATATGCATCCGTTCGCCATTAACTTCATCAATGACGACAAACGCCCCGTCACGCACATCGATTCGCCCCATCGCGACAAAAATCATCGAATTACGTTCTTTCATCGGGATCGGTTTTAGGGGAATGAATGACATTAGATCCTCCTGATCAACATCAGGCCACATCCCATCGCTTTGGCTCTGCCAAAACCCTCAGCATATTGACTTAAGAAGCGTTCAGGATCGGTGACCGTCAAAACCCCCTGTACATCAACACTCGAAAACCGAACATGATGTCTATGCTTTTCCCGACGATTTTTCTTATAACTACCGTGTTGGGTATAGCTCTGGATATCAGGCTGGGTATCCAGTTGGATTCCCCATTGGCTCAAGCGAGCATCATGACCGAACCACTGGTGCACGGCGTCATCCATATGTTGTTGCAACACATGTGGTTGTAGTTGTTCATCCCGAAGCTGGTGTTTGGTATGCATCACCACATCATGACGCTGCTGGCGGCCATCTTTGGTGATACAAACCGTTGGATTGACCCGTAATTGATAAGCAAGTTTCTGCCCGGCATGAAGCTGTGGTGCAAAAACTTTACTCTCGACCCGACAATGGCGGCTATATGGGTCTGGCTGGGTTTTCGAAAGCGTATAAAAGAGCGGTAATTGATGCGCATCGACGTCTTGGCGATAAATAAACTGACGTTTCTCATCCCGATAAAAAAGCTCACGCCACAACAGTTGATGAGAGGCGTATGCGTCATTTTGGTCAAGCTCAAGCAGAACCTTGGCTAAATTAGCAGAGGGGATGAGCGTAACTTTTGATAAATACAATTGCATGTTTTATACCCTTTCATTTGCCGGAGCCGATGATCCGCTGTCTTTACTCGCACGAGATTGCGCGACCGAGAGTTGATACATCGTGCGTGACTGAAACTGCCAACGGCCCCTATTTTCAGGTTCATCCCAAGGGAAAGTCGTGACAACCGTCTCTGAATCTTCCGGTTCAATCGCTTGAGGATCTTTTTCCCAAAAGTAGGTCACCCATCCATTGTGGCGTAGCAAAAAGTCATCAGCCTTTTGACTCCAAGTGAGCATGTGAAATTCAGTGTCTAAAGCAGCACGAAGGGAACCGTCAGCCACAATTTGTGGTGATAACGGCGCAGCAGGCGGGCAAGACTTACGGCCTAAATAGAGCGAAAACACCGGTGTTTTCAGGGCAGAATGAAGCTCAGCTAATGTATAAGCCGGCTCAGGTGTCAGAGTCACCGCAACCGTCCACATCCCATCACATCGATAATCCCGGCTGGAAAGTACCGTATTGAGGTGCGATTCAGACAGTTCGCTCTTGCGTGTCCGGTGCGTAAATTTCCGATCCGCCGACGGCACTTGGGTGGTGTGGTAATCACGGATCAGCGTGCCCGGAACGAGTTGCTTCACGGCAATTTCAACACTCTGCTGTAACGCTTGTAGTTGTGTTTCATTATCCCGCCGAATCCCTAATGCTGCCCCCAACAAACCTAAAATCGCAGAACGGGACGGGGCAACGGCTGTTTGTCGATCCCCGCCGACGGCTGGTAACCCCCAGCTCGCCATTGGGCCATAAAGACGAAATACGAGATAAGATCTCATTCCCCCTCCTTATTCAGCGACAAATTGCTGCAATTGTGTCAGAGAACCTTCTCCGGTAAATGCATTGATCCGATAACGGCTGTCGGCACAGTCACCGTAAATGGCGTCGAAATTCTCCGCTTGTTTTTCCAGCGCTTTAACGGCGGCTTCCCCCATATCAATATCCACAACCGGCTTCAGGAAAGCAACAGAAAGCGAACGCGGTTGCTGAGTACCTTTCTCTGCCAACACAAAACTCGCATAAGCGCGTGAGCCGAAACTGTTCTGTTTCCCGCTGGGTGATACCTTGACAACAGCTTCAGTCAGCGCCTGAATGGCCTGATTCGCCAGCGATTCATCGCCCTGTAAGCTGTCGATCAGTTGTGTTTTATTAATGCAGATATAGCTATAGAACAGCGCAGCAGCAAAACCGGCCTCGCCGATATGTGCTGAACCGGCATCAGTTTTACCATCGTTTAGATCATCAACCGCTGTAAAATAGTCATCTTCGACTGTCACCGAATGGACACTAATCGCATGGGCGACCTGACAAGCAGCTTCGACGTTAAATTCAGGAGAAGACGCGAGCATCCGACCAAATAGTGCAATATCCACGCTCGTCTGTTTGTTCTTGAGCGCCTTAAGTTCCTCAGCACTGGGGCCACGATCTTCTGCCGCCAGTATCGCAACCAGCGAAAGTGCAGCATCTTGTTCTGCCGGGCTGATATGGGCTAACTGTTCAATTTCAAGCGAGTCTTTTTTTAATTTGCCATATTGACCGGCCATTTCTGCCGCCCATTTTTGTGCCGATTTTTCTTTGACGCCTGCTTGTGTGAGTGCCTCAAATAAGCTCATACCAAATCGTTTGGTTCGAACGCCTAAATGTCCGGCCATCGCGGCTTCAAATAGGTCAGAGGTTCGCCAATGGCGTTTTAAACTTTGAGAACTCACCCGAAGACGCTCCGTCCCGCCCATGACGGCTGTTTTAGGTCGGCCTAAGTCGTCACGGTTCAAGTTGGAGGGGGCATAAGATGTAAGTAGGTGAAGCTGAATAAACTGACTCATTGTTAGGTATCCTTCATTCATCAATCGGTTCGCGGCACGGTGTCGTGCGAAGCATTAAAAAGTGATATTGCATGTCGGTTCACATGTGTTTTTAGTGTCCGGCAGCTCGGTAGTAGTCCATGGCCCATTGCACAGCAATACGTTTATCCGCTTTGTGAAGACGCATACTGTCATGTTCCTGAGACCATTGTTCGATGTCTTGAGCCAGCGCTAATGGCGAAACTTTACCTTTGACCTGTTGCAGGATGCGACGTAACCGACGCAGAAACTCATCTGGCGTTTTGGCCGCTTGCAGTTGTGCAAAACGCATTTCACTGACCGCTGATTTATCATTGTCCCCTTTTTTCCCCGCTGCTCGGGCAAATGAGGTTTCAGATTCAGCCGGAATGTAAACTAATGCCGCTGCAATGGTAGCCCAGCATTCGATATCTTGTGGCTTGGCTTGCCCGGTGAACGCTTCGGGGAGCGCCATCCATAACAACCGGAATCCTTCCGTCATCATGACACTATCAACCGAATCACACCGTTTCAAACGAGCTTTCACGCCACTAGGGGCCGGATAAATATCTGTTTTTTTCAGTTCATCTTTCGATAACACCATGCTTTGCCACCAGCGCAGTAAGGTATTCCTGACTGCATTATGATGACGGATGGAGAAAGATGTAGGCTTACTCTGTTCCATTACACCGCATCCTGTATTGTTGTCATTCGATAATCATTGATAAACTGCCGGACTGGATTTTTATCTTTGCTGCTATAGAGCCAGCCTTGTAATGCCCGGCGTGCTTTAATTCGTTTTGCCATATCGCGCTGGTTGACAAGTTCAGCCGACAAGGCATATTCATCAAACAGCGCCAGACAAAGGCGCCGAAGCTGTTCAAGCCACCGCTGTGCTTGCTCGGGGGCAAGTTGATCACCTTGTTGAGCCTGAGCAACCATCTGTTCAACTGCAATGAAAAAGCTCGTTTCGCTCCGTTGCCAAAAGGCCAGATCAATAAAAGAGGTATCCCCTTTGATATCTCCGGGCCGCTCGAACCACGCCTGTTTGATTTGAGTCCGGGTATGCCATAACGCTTCGTTGGCAAGCTTTTGTAAGCGTTGCACCTCACTGACAATCTCGTCTTGTATGGTGTGTTCCACCTCGAATAAAGGTAGAGCCACTGAATACCAGCCCCGGGCTTTCATGTTATCCATGTCATAACCGAACACCCACAAACGGGGCAGCTCGTTCAGTTTCGCTTTTCGTGCGATGGACTGATAATGCTTCACAACCGATGCACATCTGACGCCCAGATTCGGGCTATCGAACGTCAGCACATCCCAAATTTTATAGTTAATCCCGCCGGGCTGCCCTTTTATAGACAGGTGTTCTTCGTCCGGTTTTTTCGGATCCCATTTATAAGGTGTGAGCGGATGTTCCCAGTTGCCGCTGTAGTTACCGCCGTAATTTTTAGTCCGGTACTGGCTGACTGAGAATGTGGTTTCTTTGCCACTAATCTGGCATTGGCTCGTCGCCTGATCGACCTGTAAGCGGATGCGACGCGGCATAGCCCAAAACATATGCAAGGGATGCACATCTTTCTGATAGATTTCGCTATTCTTTTTCTGGCTTTCCCGTGTGGGAGCAAGCCAAGGGAAAAGACGACCATCATGAAAATCAGGATCATCGTAGTGCCACGCCTCCCGATTGATCACATTCAGCCATAACTTCTGCCATAACGAATAGTCACTGTTTGCGGGTAAAACTAACGTCGTCAGCGGCCCACCACCACGAAGACCGACACGATGCCCGACGCCACCGGCAGGCGCATTAATCTGCATGGTAAAGAGGGCCAGAGCGGCCATTTCCAACGACATCACGTCACCAATTCCACGTTTAATAAAATGGTCGGTGTTATGCCGGATGCCATTCGCCCCCGGCGCTTCAATCAACAACGCGGAAACGGGCGTTGTCTTCTGGTCATCCAACGGGTCAAGGTCTTGCATAAATAATGGCCCATCGCCAAGCAAATCAAAAGCATGAGCCATCGGTTCAAACACCGCCTGTAACTGAGCAACGGACGGTGACTGCCGAAAGTGCTCACGCCACTCGGCCGCATCTTGGGGGGCAAAAGCCGTTTGGAGCACCCCAATCGTAAATTGGTAAGCCGCGCCCTGAAAATCAGCGCGCGGGAGGGCAAAGTCCACAACGTCCGGATCACCAATACTGGTCAGGGCTAATACTTTCTCGGTGCCATCACGCATGCGAAATGGCAACCAAGGTTGTTGTAACAAGTTCATCACACCTCCTGTTTTTGCTGCATACAAAAACCTGCTGTTTCATCATAAGCAAATCGTGAGTCCGCCTCAGGCATCCAGAGTTGCAAATATTTGGCTGCCGGGTACGCCCGGTGTACGGATTGAATCTGTTCTTCACTAAGCAGCGCTAAATGGTCAGCAAATTTTTTCTTCCCGACTTTGACCGTACTCAAAGCCACAGCAAATTGCATATCATCAACCCAAGGAACCAACTGATCATTTTCGGTTCGTTTGAGTAAAAGCACACTCACCGTTTCAATATCACTGTAACGGGTACCAATTTCCTGATGATCTTCTGTCCAGTATTTTGAGCTATTCGTATGGTAACCATATCGGAAGTCAACCAACTGAGACCAAGCTTGATTTGCTTTGGCACACTCATCCCCCATCAGAGCCTCTTCTTGACTTTGTAAGCTGATGGGAATGCTGTCTGTTGCGGTATCACCATAAACCGCTTCAATCAATTGCCGCGCCTGTTCCGGCATTCGAATCGCTTCAAGCTGGCGTAAAATGCGTTGAGCAAGCCACAAACGTCCCGGTGAACGGTAAACAAATTCTGTATTGCGAAAGTTTTGACTCAGCCAATCCTTAGCCGGTTCCTCTTCCCACATCGGTGCATGAACATATAAAACCGGTGCCGGGCGTTGATCACTCACCTTGGGCATATGGCATCCGGTTGCATCCCGGGTGTGGCGGTGTAACCGACCGGCACGTTGAATCAGATCATCAATCGGACATAAATCAGAAATCATTACATCGGCATCGGCGTCTAAACTTTCCTGAAAGACTTGAGTCGCAATTAAGACCTTACCTTGCCGATCTGACCCGGTGCTTTTCTTACCAAACCACTGTAAAACTTGTGTCTCTATCCGCCGCCGATCATCGAGAATAAAACGGCTATGGAATAACAAACAGTCTTCTGGTTTTGCCAGTTGAGCACTGAGTAACCGATAGGCCGCCAATGCGTCATCCACCGAATTTCTCACCCAGACGACACATTGCCCCTGTGCCACAGCCGCGACAATGCGGTCCACACATGCTTGCTCATGATGAATAAAATCAACCTGAACCGCTCGGCTGACATCCGCACGACTGGCTAAAGCCTGCTCCCGGATCGGTGTCACGCTGCCATAGCTCAGTTGGGTGGCCAACGGGAAATGGGTTTGTGTGAGAAGTAAACGTGACTCTGACTCAGTATTTAGCCAAATATCAGCCAAACGCTGACGCTGTTTCAGCGAGAGTGTTGCTGTGAGTAAAATCGCTGACCCGCCTTGATGTAAATGGAGCCTGAGTAAGGCTTCAAGCAACTCAAACATGTAGTCATCTGCCGTATGTATTTCATCAAAAATCAGTACCTTTCGATGTAACCCTAATAAACGTAACGACTGGTGGCGACGTGGTAACACCGCTAATAATGCTTGATCGATGGTTCCCACCCCGACGGGCGCTAATAATGCTTTTTTACGCGAATCGGCTAACCACTGATTACATTGTGCTGTTGCACTGCGATCCGTCTGCGCATAATTCATATCCCTCGGCCCGGATTCCATTGTCGCTTGTTGAAACCGTTCATTCATTTCCCGGGCAGCATGAGCCAGAACGATACTGGGTATATTGTCTTGCTCAGCGACGAACATCTGCTGGTAGTGGTCTGCAACTCGGTCAAACATCGCATTTGAAGTAGCCATCGTCGGCAGACCGAAATAAAAACCGTCTGCGACATTTGCTGCCATCAGGCGGTGTGTCAGTGTTAAAGCCGCTTCTGTTTTCCCCGAACCGGTCACATCTTCTAACACAAATAACTGCGGTGCATCATCGAGCGGAACCTCTTCGGCCCATCGTTGCAATGGTGTCGGTTGAAAATGAAAATGAGCCTCTACAGACTGAAACGGTGCCGGACGACTCGATTGCGCTAAACCGAACGCTTGGATTGCTCTGACAGCCACATCTTGCACCTTATGCCAATAATCGCAAAGTGCTTCGGGTTGACTTCGATAGTGAAAAAACGCCTGATTTGAACCAACCCAGTCAGCCAACACAGCAATACCGGCCAGTTGCCAACTCACCTGTGCCAGACGGCTAGTCCATGCTTTGTCAGTGAGCTTTTCTAACGGTATATCCGGCCGGATTAAATGATAAACATCATGAACAAACTGCCCGGCGGCATCGAGATTATGCGGTTCGGTGAACTTTCTCATAGTTACCATCGCGGCATTTTCAACCGGCTGACCATGATGACCGAAGACACAATTGAGCATAATCATTAAGGTTTGATCGATGCGATCTTGTTCGTTTTCAGAATATGATACGAAAGTGGGAAGCTCTGCATAGACAGAATCTTTCAATACTTCCCAAAAAAATAACCCTAATCGGTCATGTCGATATTCGCGGCCATCGTATGTGCGACGGCAATGTGGTAACCATGAACCATCAGGTGGCCGATGTAGCGCCTGAAAAGCGGAGGCAAACTTGCCTAAATCATGTAACGTCAGCACAAAAGTAAACCAACGATTGAGCTGACTTGGTGAAATGCCCAGAAATGCAGCCAACTCACCGGTGAGTGGTTTTTCAGGATGTAATAGTTGTTGCCCGACAGCAGCTACATCAAGACAATGATAAGGCAAAAGATGGTAGTCATCCCCATGATATGTCAGTGCTTGACTCGCCTTGCCCCAGTACAAGAAGTAGGCAGGTTCTTCCATGAGAGGTTGATTCCAGTAATCAATTGAATGTTATCAAAAATAACACACCTCTTGTTTTAAATACGGGAAAAATAACAGACTAAGAAGAAGTTCAAGCTTATTTACACAATTAATAACAACACAGTCAATAATCATGTTTGTCAGCACTCAATTTATCCCCGAATGTACGGGGAATGCGAACTAAATGAGGACTGGAACGACGATATTTATGGCTCATCCCCGTGCATACGGGGAACACCAAGAAAGCGCCGAGGCAACGGTTAGCGAGCTCGGTTCATCCCCGTGCATACGGGGAACACAACAAGCGAGCAAGGATCGTCTTACTGTTATGCGGTTCATCCCCGTGCATACGGGGAACACGACATAATCCACCCCAGCATTGTCCAATTCAGCGGTTCATCCCCGTGCATACGGGGAACACTAATTGTAGTCATTTGATTTATAAATACAAATTTCGACATTCACAATCTACCAACATTTGGAGGTGGTTTTAAAGGTTATCAATATGGTCGGTTATGAAGCTATCGTAGGTTTAGTGTGCAATTAATTCATCCATGAATTTTTACCCTGAGTACATCGATCCTATTGGCTTTGTATATGTTTCTCTGAATTCAAATAAAATTCTGAACAAAGAAAACCATTCATGGAAGAATGGTTAGGCTTTTCCGGGCAGGACGCCTGTAAAGGCAGTTCTGGACAACGCGTGACCAAGCCAAACAAAAAAGATTTTCTGGTTACGCTTGCATCTTGGCAAGAGTCACTGACGCACAGAGCACCAATGCCGCTGAAATCGGAGAAATCGATTGTGCGTCAAAGTTCGGGGCTGGAGACTAGGAGAATAAAAACAGTGGTGCAGTGATTTGATGCGCGATTAATTTTGCCGATTTCAACCATATTCTGCAAATTTGCCCAGTTCCTTTTGAACAATTCAAAAGGAACTAAAACCATCGATTAAAACGACCAGCTAACGACAAGCCACTTCTTTCGCGTCGGATTCATAAACCCCATCAAAAGATAAGAGCCGAACCTCTATGACAGCCCCAAAATATTCAATTTTAACCCGTGGGTCATCTTGCTGTTTCAACTGAGCGCTGAAAGTTTCATAAAGGGATGCAATAAAGTCCCTGACAGATTGATCAGCATCAACCAGAGTGTGAGATGATTTATCTTGTTTCATATGCCTACCAACACCGTTTATAAAGTAAGTGATAACATGATGTAATCGCTTACTTTTATTTTTATCTACATGAATGATTTATATTTTGCTCTCCATTTTTAAAAGGAGAACACAATGGAAATCAATCAAATTATTCTTAATAACAACTTATTCAGATATTCTTTGTATAAGAATCGTCAATCTGAATCAGAACATGTGGTCATTTTTCTGCTTGGTGCTTTACAGGAGATCGAATCTGTTGATTCATTCTCTCGTAAATTTTCTGAGCATCTGGATTGCTTCACTATAGAAGTTCCCGGAACTGGATGTACTAAACCGCTTGACGCCAGCATTAGTATTCGAGAGCAGGCCATGATGCTTTTAGAATTTATTCATTATATGGGTATGAAAAAAATCCATATAATTGCCTTATCATATGCAACAGCAATATCGGTTGAACTTTGTGATCTCTGCCCCGATATCTTTAGTCTATCGATATGTGGCGGACTGCCAAGCATCCCAGAATCAGGCAGATATGCGACCAAAAAAATGATTGCTGCATCAATGGGCGATAGCAAAGAATTCGCCAAATTATTTACTAATACCATGACAGTCGATAATCCTGATATCCCCCAAAATAAAGCAATCCGAAAAGTGGTCGAAAGAAACATATCTAAAATGTCACCGGATCGAATGAATATATTCTTTGAGAATACAGTCAGGCTATTAGTACATCACCCTGATAACATAGAAAAAATAAAAACGCCTTGCACTATTTGTGTGGGAGAATACGACCCATATATTACTAAAGAAAGCGTATTTAACTTTTCACAACAACTAACAAATTGTAACTTTATTATAATTAATAATGCTGACCACTTTGTTCATTTAGAGCATCCAGATAAACTATGTAATATTTTAATTGTACAGGCTGATACCTATATGAATTTAAGTAAAAAATTACAAGAATTTGTATGAATGATTGAGTCTTATTTTTAAATTTATATTCAACTTGGTCAACTTAAATCTATGTCCGTTTTAAGTTGACCTTTTACAATGACATGATAGGCATCACGTTTTATCTATAAAGTTCTGATAAACTCATCAGAACTTTAATCATTGATTTTCTTTCATTTTCTCCAAGTAATCTAAGTGCCTCTATCATTAAAGAATCTCGTACATGTTGAACCTGTCTAAGTTTATGAAACTCGGGGAACTGCTTCATTTCACTGATGAAATTAACATGAGCATCGAGATGAAAACCCTGCATAACTCTGAAACCGATAGATACAGGAAAGTGTATTGTTCTATTCGGATTTTCCAAAATGTTATACTGATATTCTGATAAACCAAGCACTCTCGATATAGTGTCAATAGAGAGATTATTTTCGTGTCTGAATTTTTTTACTGTAAGAGCAATTGAATGATAATAGTCAATTGCAAAGGCATTAATGTCCAGTACATCCGGTGGCAACAAATGACTATGATCTATCATACATCCATACTCTGCTTCTATCTGTTGTCTGAATGTCAGAAAAATTTGTTTTGATTCTTCATTGAGCATACAGAAAATCATCGATAAAAAAAGTTCTATGACTTCTGTTGGTACACGTCCGACACGAACAAGAGCTTCAACAACACTATCTCCCATGCCTCGGTAAAGTTTATTTTGCTTAAATCCATGAAAAAATGCAGTCATAGGAACCATAGTTATCCATGAATATGCTGCAACAACATGAATAGGACGCATCGATGAGTAGCTTTGATGCATATAACGTTTTAAAGTACTCCCTTGTATACCAGAAAACCGTTTATCTAGTTGACTGAATGTTAACTTTTGGACTCGTCTTACATAGGACATTGCAGCCGAAACATTAGAATTTAAACTTTTCATCACTTCATCTAAATGAGCAGTCTCTTGCTCCGATACTACTAAAATTTTCTTATTTCCATATTCAGCCATATATACTTAATCCAACTGTTAAAAAATCAATATTTCACTAATTATATAGGCACAAAGATTATTAATTTTATCAGATATGTCAATCTTGTTGGTGACTCATTTTTGAACAGAACAGATATTGATGATTTATTCCCTTCATATTCTCAATATATGTTTTCATTCAGCATTGATTATTGATTGACAGAACTCTGGGATTACTAAACTACCTATGCAGTGGTTAGCGGCAAAAACCTTTTTACCTTGTTAAAAATGCTTCTCTGTATATTGCTATTTTTATTGATTATTTTTTAAGGGCAAAAAAGAAGGTTTAAACGACTTACATTTTACCCTGAGTACATCGATCAAATTAGCTTTTGCTATGTTTCACCCAATCCAAATCAACCACCCAACCAAGAAAACCATTCATGGAAGAATGCTTAGGCTTTTCCGGGCAGGACGACCGTAAAAGGCGGTTCTGGACAACGTGCGACGCCGTCAAACAAAAAAGATTTTCTGGTTCGTCTTTCATCTCTGAAAGATAAACTGACGCACAGAGCTCAGAAGCCTCTGAAATCGAGAAACTCAATTGTGCGTCATATTTCGGAACTAAGGCTGAGAAGGTAAAATTTATGAGACTCGATAACCTTTCAACACCGTTGCTTTTATCTATCCCCCATAAATCCCGGAAGAGTCTTTACATAAACTTTTTGATTTGGCATAAACTCGCCAACTACTCTTGGCAGAAGTGCGAGATTCTTTTACACACTTTACATATCCGGCCTGATCGACTTTGTAGCCCAGGTAGAAACGAGCAGGAATAGCAGCAATGGCAACAGCTAACGTGATCCACATAATCTTCATCCCAACACTGTGATAAGCTTTTGCATATTCCCCAGCATCTTTTTTAGGGTGAAATAGTTGATGAACTATGACGAATAGAATCCCGATTGACATAGGGAATACTGACGCTACTGCCACATAATTGGTATACGCAATCAAACGAACTCTGTTTTCTAGTGGTTGAAAAGGGAGATATAACTCAGACAAAAATCCTAAAGCAATCCCACCTCCTAATATAAGCAAGCAGAACAACAATCCAAAAATTCTTATCGTCATAATTCAATCTCTTTCAATTTATCAACCAACGTATCAGAAATGCCATAATCATTATCTAAACTATCAAGTAAGAAACTTGCTCCCATACCAAATCCAGCAAAAGCACACCCAACAACAACTAAAGGTAAACCGATTGAGCTGGCTATAACAGCCATCACTGTCCCAACCCCCGTCGCTATCATCCCTTTGGCAATATCCACACCGGAGCGCCCGACTAAATCTGCCATGGTTTTCTCATCATGAACAAACACATCCACGGCATTAATTGCAACAGCGAAGATAATATCTACCACCAGCCCCACCCGCAGCATGTTTCTCGCCATGTTCTTCGTCCCCAGACCGAGTTGAACCACCTGCGGATTATTGGCGCGCCAGCGATTGCCTTTCATCAGCGTTTTTAAATGTTTTTTATACCCTTTGATAATCACATAATCCCGTCCATTGGCGGGTTTGGTGTACACGACCACACCCATGCCTCCCAGCCCTTTTGTCAATCGGTAGGCATCATGCGCATTGGCAGCACCATCCCAAACTTTCTTGCCATTGTCCAGCGTATCTTTGCCGTTGTATTCCCGCCACAAATTATTGGCAAACTCTTCCGCCTCTTCGAGCGACAGCACCGCTAGGTCCACCGCCTTCTGCGTATATTCCACCGTAATTTCCCGGTGATTGATAAAGTCATAGTTAGGCCAGTGCATATTCTCCGGATCAACCTTGACGGGCGTTGCGGAAGCAGTAACTGATGCTCCACCATTGCTCGCAGCTCCCTGTGTCATACGACCTTGTTTTATCATTTCTGGCATATCGATTTTCACGTCAGCATTCGCTGTGATCAGTGAAGCCTGTTTCGGTGTAAATGATGACTGTTCGGCGGTGGTTGCTTTGGCCGAGGAATTCGGAAGCATAACATTTTTCCCACCAAACCCACTGCCACTTCCGGCACTGCCACCGGAGTTGAGGTTGACTCCGGCACCACTGAGGGAAACACCGGATGGATCGACTTTAACGAAGCTGCCACCGGCTTTAAGGGTGATTTCATTCCCGGCTTCGATGATGACTTGCTCACCGGCTTTGATGTGGATTTCGGTGCCCGCTTCATTGACCCACACTTTACCGGCTTTCACATGCAACTCACCTTCAATCATCAGCGTCTGGCTTTTGGCGATTTTAGTGCGCGCTTCACCGCTGACGGTGTGGTGATCATTGACCTTGATATGGCTGTAGCGGTCATTGTCGATGGTGGTACTTTGGTTATGCTTGATATGCGTGGTCGCGTCGTTCTCGACCAGCGTGTCGGTATCTTTCTGCGCGTGCAGGTAGATTTTCTCACTGCCTGACTGGTCTTCAAAACTCAGCTCGTTATAGCCTTCGCCTTGGTGCGTTTCCGTGCGGATCACCGTTTTGGTTTTGTTTTCCGGCAACGGATACGGTGTAACATTATTGGCATTGTAAGTCCGACCGGTAATGATCGGCTGATCCGGGTCGCCATTAAGAAAATGCACCACCACTTCATGACCAACCCGTGGCACAGCCATCATGCCATACTGTGCACCGGCCCAACCTTGGGTCACGCGGAGCCAGCAAGAGCTTTGCTCATTTGAGCTGCCGTATCTGTCCCATGCCTTTCTGTCCCAAGGAAAGTGTACTTTCACCCGACCATGCTCATCACAGTAGATCTCTTCCCCTTCGGGGCCGACCACCGTGCCCATCATCGGGAACTTGAGGAGCGGCTTGCTGCGGGGTGTCATTTGCCACACTTGATCACCGAGAACCGCAGCAAACTGGTTGGCGTACGTAGTTGCACCGCTGCCACCGGATTCTTCCAGCGCTTGCGGCTGGCTGCCCTGATGCGCCACCTGAACCAGCAGATAATTGCGATTCATCTCACTGTCCAAGTGTTCCATCAAATCAAAGCGCTTACCGGCCTGAAGCTGTGCGTCGTTACTTTTGCCGTGGAAGGTGTGCGCTTGTCGGCGCAGCGCTTCAAGGCGGATTTGCGTAAACGCCTGACCGCTGGTGTCGTCTTTAAATCGCCCCGGATGGTCAAAGTGCTCATAGTCGCCACGCTGATAATTCATATCGGATGCCGTGGCTGACTGAGCCAGATTATAGGATGGCTTTTTAAAACTGTAATCGCCCAGTTGGACGTCACTGACTTCCATCTGTTTCTGCTCGATCAGGGTCGAGACATACGGATTTTCAAATACTCCACCGGACAGCGCGTTATACGGCACTGGCATCGACAGACGACCGAACCCTTCGGGATTATCCGTCAGGACTAACACATGCTTGTCTTGTTGATGTTCAAAGTGATACATCAGCCCTTCTTCCGCCGCCAGACGGTGGAAAAATTCTAAATCGGTCTCACGGTACTGAACGCAGTATTCGCGTTTGGCACACTCGCGGCGCACTGAAAACGCATAATCATTGATATTCATTTCCTGAAGCAGCACGGAGAGAATTTCCGGTACGTCCAGTTGTTGAAAAATCCGGCTGTTATGGCGCAGCGACAGTCTTTCCAGAGACGGCACCAAGGTGAGTGAATAAAAGGTATGATGGTGACCGGTATCGCCCCGGCTGAAATTACGAATAATGCCGTGAACCTTTTGCGCGACCTCATGATCGCGCAGCACTTCAAGCAGTGCGGTACTATCGACCATCTGCTCGAAACTCAGGTCACTGTTGCGGCTGGCAATATCGATGCGATACCGATAGCCATAAACCGGTTGACCTTGATCATCCACCGAGTCTGAGATCGATTCGATGCCCTGATAGTCACGGACCACCAATGTCTCATCATTGACACCATCGATGGTGAGTTTAAATTTAAGTCGGGTCATAAAAGTCTGTCTGTGTTGTTTCCTGATTGATATTTATTGATAATATTCTTTTCATATGAATACACAATTATACTCAATAGAGTTTATAATTCATGCTCTAATCAGGAGTTTTAGGGGCGAGATATTATTTCTGGAACGGGAATAACATGGAGCGCGACTTGAAATGACTCGGTTGTGATTTGGCAAGAGTCACTGGCGCACAAAGCACCAATGCCTCTGAAATCGAAGAACGTAATTGTGCGTCAAAATTCGGAGCCGGAGGCTGGAAAGATTGGAAGTTGAGGTGCAGCAGTTTGGTGCGCGATTGATTTTGCCGATTTCAATAGCATCTCCGAAAGCGCCCCAGATACTTTTGCCCAGCAGCAAAAGTACCCAAAAGTGCCTGAGTTTAAGTTCAGCGCACATGATCAGGGTCGCTTTTATTCGCTCCTGCTCACGAAAAGCTAAAAATTCATCCATGAATTTTTACCCTGAGTACATCGATCAAGCTGGCTTCTAAAATGTCTCACCCAATCCAAATCAACCACCCAACCAAGAAAACCATTCATGGAAGAATGGTTAGGCTTTTCAGGGCAGGACGACCGTAAAAGGCGGTTCTGGACAACGTGCGACGCCGTCAAACAAAAAAGATTTTCTGGTTCGTCTTTCATCTCTGAAAGATAAACTGACGCACAGAGCTCAGAAGCCTCTGAAATCGAGAAACTCAATTGTGCGTCAAATTTGGGTGCCGGAGGCTGGGAAGGTAAGAATAATAAGCTGCTGGTTTGGTGCGTAATCACTTTCTTCGATTTCAATAGCATCTCCGAAAGCGCCCCAGGTACTTTTGCCCAGCAGCAAAAGTACCCAAAAGTGCCTGAGTTTAAGTTCAGCGTACATGATCAGGGTCGCTTTTATTCGCTCCTGCTCACGAAAAGCTAAAAATTCATCCATGAATTTTTACCCTGAGTACATCGATCAAGTTAGCTTCTAAAATGTCTCACTGAATTCAAATCAACCACCCAACCAAGAAAACCATTCCGGGAGAATGGTTAGGCTTTTCCGGGCAGGACGCCCGTAAAAGGCGGTTCTGGACAACGTACGACTCAGCCAAACAAAAAAGATCTTCTGGTTCGTCTTTCATCTTTGAAAGATGAACTGGCGCACAGAGCACCAATGCCGCTGAAATCGCAGAACTAAATTGTGCGTCATATTTCAGAGCCGGAGGCTGGGAAAATTAAGAATTGAGAATGAAGATCCCGCGGTTTAACCGCACTCAAACATCAGGATAAAAAAGAAAAGGCTGGTTAGCTAAGCAAGGCAGGAGATTGATAACCTTGTGTTTTTCTTAGGGGGACGAATTAATGACTAACCAGCCATGTATTTTAAGATAACCGATGAACCTGTCGTCAAGCTGACATCATAATTAGCTCATCATCCATAAAGGCACATCAGCACGCATCAATAGCTTCTGAGTCACACCACCAAATACTTTTTGATGCAGTTTTTGGTGGGCGAAAGCACCGGACACAATCACATCAGCATTGATCCCGGCGGCAACTTCTAACAGTTGCGACCCCGTATTCCTGCTTTTATGCGCGAATGTAATGCAATCAACTTCGATTTTATGTCGGGCCAGATAACGGACTAAATCAACTTGAGTCGGTCTTTTCGACAGGTATTTTTCACTGGTGACGACAACGACCTGCTTCGCTCTTTGCAGTAAATGCAATGCACTATTGACCGAGTTTGCACCCGGTTTGTCACCGTTCCAGGCGATCATGATCGTCTCTGGTGCGAAGTGTGTTTGCTCACGGGGCATCACTAAAATCGGTTTACCACCATGACTGACCGCCGTCTCAAAACTCACACTGGTTTGTCCGTTGAGAGATTGAGGAATAATAATCACATCGGAGACTTTCGCCCACTCGGCAACAACTTCACCCCGATAACCGAAAATATCATGCCATTTGGCACTGACTTGATCCGAATCGATGATTTCGTCCTGAATGCCCAGTTGCTGGCATAAGCGTTCAAAGATCTGTTTGGCTTGTGTCATATCATCATGGACATAATCACGAACCAACTTATCGATCTGGTCGTAAAATTTCCTTGAAACTAAACGCTGTTCGCTGGGCATGAATTTCTCTGCGCCAACTTGTGCATGTAACACGTCTAAATGAGCATTGAAGAATTTAGCAACATTGAGTGCGCCCTCTAACCGTTGTTCACCGTGTTCCTGAGAAGCAAACGGCATAATGATAGATTTAATTGGCATGCTGTACTCCTTTTAACCTAGCGGCCACGGTAGTGAAACGCTTTCTTGTAATAAGCCGATTGGCAAATCAAGCATCATGATGTGGGTCAGACCGAGCAAGAAACCCACGGCTGCGATGGTGACAGTTAATGCTCGCCACAATCCCATCCCGGCTTTGTTCATTAAAAATGCACAGAAAAATAACGTAATTGAGATAACGTATCCGACGAAATAGCTGCCAATGATCAATCCGGCTATCCAGTAGATATAATGCATCACTGATGCGGTATGACTGTCATAAGCGTATCCTTGGACATATTCGTGATCATAACAGACCGGTGATCCTTCCGGACGAGTCAGAAGCTGCACAACCACAATGGCGGATAAAAACCACATCCCACTCGCGACGACGGTCGGAAAGATGCCGCCCAAAAAGCTGTGCTGGTTGCTGTCATAAATGCCATATGCAAAAACAATATTCACGAGGATCGCGAATAACACTTGCGGTTTGCGGGTCGGTGCTCTGGCTGCCTTTTCAACGGTGTGATTCTTTTTCATGTTTTGACGAATCATAAAGACCAGTGAAAAGAGAATGATGGCGCCGATGATCATGACACCGGGACGCAGCAAAAACTCGATACCATCAAATTGAATCGCTTGGTATAAATAGGTTTCCATGCCCGGAGAAAGCACAAAGCCAATCAGAAAGGCCGGTCTTGGCCAGTCGAATCGTTTCATCAGTACGCCAAGCACACCGATACCGAGTAAGGTGACCAAATCAGCCAGATCACGCGTTGCCTGGAAAGCGGCAAAACAGATCACCATCACCATAAAGGGGGCTAAAAGTGCGTAACGAACCGTCGTTAATTTTGCGACCCAAGGTGAAATAAGCATACATGCAGCTGCACCAAAGATATTTGCCAGTGCAAGCGACCATACAATGGTATATGTGATGTCGAGATCTTTGCCGACCATCGCCGGGCCCGGCTCTAAGCCAACCAGAACCATGCCGCCGAGGAATACAGCCATACTGCCTGAACCGGGAATGCCAAATAACAGTGTCGGAACCAGTCCACCGCCTTCTTTGGCATTGTTAGATGACTCAGGTGCAATCACACCTCTGACATCACCATGACCAAAATCAGGCTTATCTTTCGTGGTTTGCACCGCGTGACCATAAGCGATCCAATCCACCACACTACCGCCTAAACCGGGCAGTGCACCAACAATACAACCGATCACACTGCACCGCAGTGCCAGCCATTTATTGGCGAAGAAGTCTTTCACGCCCTGAAACCATCCCGACCCTAATTTGCTGGCATTGGCGATTGGCTTGTTCTGGCGCAAGAGGTCAATAATCTCCGGCAAAGCGAAAATCCCTAACCCGACCACCACCAACGGGATGCCATCCATCAGATAGAAATTATCGAATGTCATTCGATATTCACCCGTTGCAGGTGCGCTGCCGACACTCCCTAACAGCATCCCCAAACCGCAGGCAGACAGCCCTTTGACAAGGCTCTTCCCTGCCAGTGAACCAACCATGGTCAGTCCAAGCAAGGTGAGCATGAAGAGTTCACCGGATCCAAAAGCCAGAATCACAGGGCGTGCAATGAGTACAAACCCGGTCAGAACCACGGCACCGAATAGTCCCCCGAATAAAGACGCCGTAAAAGCGGCAGACAGCGCCCGCGCTGCATGTCCGTTTTTAGCCATCGGGAAGCCATCCAGCACGGTGGCTTGCGAACCGCTCGAACCGGGAATCCCCATCAATACGGAAGTAAAGGTGTCAGACGTTGGGATGACTGCCACCAAACCGATGAGCATCGCGAGCGCAGAAACGGGCTCCATACCATATAAGAATGGTAGTAATAAAGATAAACCGGCAATCCCCCCCAGTCCGGGGAAAATTCCAATTGCAAGACCCAGCAATACACCACCCAGCATATAAATGAGATGGTGCAATGTTAAAATGGTCTGCAAAGCGGTCAGCAATTCATTCAACATCATTGAATCCTTATAATGTCACATTGCAATATTAGTTTTTGAAATAATTGGCATATCAACAACGCACTGAATATAGAGACAATGCGCCGTTATATGCTTCATTGAATAAAGTTCTGTCGAATATCGATCGACGAATAATTAATATTGATGAGTCAGACGGATTAAAGTCTGGTGTTGTATTTTTCCTTCAACCATTTCGCCACCCATTTTTTACTATTTTCATCTAAAGAAAGAATGGCATTGACCGCTTGATCCATTTCAGTGCCTGTCAGCTGTTGATAATTACCCAATATCTCTTTGGCTCGTTTTTGAAAATCGGGTTCAGCGACTAATTTAATCATGGCATCACGCCATGCATCCTGAACGTCTTGCGGCGTTGACTTGGGTAAAAAGAAAACTTTCTGAGCAACAAATCCTGCGATAAAGAATGAACGCCAGACTTTGAAACCTTGTGAGCTATCGATATCCCCTTTCGCAAGTTGATACACTTCACCGAAGTGAGGCAGATCCGGGAAATTGGGATCCCGTTGCAGATGGCCTTGATCATCGACGACACCGAAACTGAACAGCGGAATCGCTTTCCCTTCTTTAACCAGCGGCACGACTTTTTTCAAATAGGCAGAACTGGTTTGTGAATCGATATTGACTTCGCCTCTTTCGAATGCCAGTCGACCTGCACCACGCCCTTTCATGCCAAATACCGCCTGAACATCGGCACCGATTAAATCTAAGGCCAGTAGCGGGACCAGATCGATCGTTGTCGCGCCCTGACTCGCATATTTGAATTGCAGCTTGTCCAGATTATTCACAAATTGCTCGGCATTCTTGATGCCTTCATCTGCGGAGATATAAACAACGCCCCCTGTTGGTGTGGCGAGAACCGGTGTCCAATCGTTGTAGTCGTATCTGACACGACGGTCATTGAGCAGATATGTGTAATGCGTCGATGCCGAGCTTGCCAGAACATCCAAACCATTGTCACTAGCACGTCGGGCAAATTGGTTTGCGCCTTTGGTGGAACCCCCACCGGGAATATTGCGGATCACCACCACGGGATTACCGGGAAGTGACTGTGAAAAGTAAGGGCCGAAGAAACGAGCCCAAGTATCTGTACCGCCACCTTCTTTATAAGGAACTGTCACTTCAATCCGTTCATCTTCAAAACTGACCGATTGTTCATGACTGCTCGCTTGTGCATTCCCTGCTGATGTCAGACAAAATGTCATGAACACTGTGGATACTATCTGACTGCTGACACGGAATACGTTTTTATTAAAATGATTGCTAAGCAGCATAGCGCCTCCTTCTTTTACAGTATGATTTAATCTCTATCGCGGCAGAGCGATGGGGTCACCGTAAAGATTCAAGCTGTCACCAAACTGACATACCTACATATTATTAACAATATTGATACATAGATCGCGCGATTGAGCCCAATCGCCGGAGACAGCCGGAATCGGCTAAGCGATATACCCAAATGACCTCAGATGCAGTTTCAGCGAGAATCACTGGGCTCAGAGGCAAGGCAGAGATTTGAGTCATAGCCATTCTATGGCGAGAATCTCTCACGCAGTCTCTGAGTTCAGTGAACTCGCCCTTCGGGAGTGCATCTTGAGGTTACTTGGCTATATAGACTTCTCCTTTAAAGAGTGGTCTTGCTGTTCTGACTAATGCGGCTTGCGCAATCACAGGTTCAGATTCACCTGCAAGCAAAGTAAGTTTCACGTCGATTTTTCCGCTGGGATGTTCAATGCTGACAAGTTCTGAGGAGATTTGGGCTTGCTGGTGGGCCACCGTGCCTTCAATCAAGCTCGCAGCGCCGACACAGATTGCCCCGGTAACCGCGTGGCTGGCATGGCAATTATGCGGCACGAGGTAACGAGAAGTAATGGAGCCTCCCGCATGAGGCGGAGAAACAATGGCGACTTTGGGGATGACACTGCCCCGGACATCCCCTAGCCCCATGCGCTCACCGGCGACGAGACGAATCGATTCAATTCGACTGAGTAAATCAGGGTTACTGTCGATGGCCGCTTTGGACTCGTTGCCGACTAAACCCAATGCTTGAGCAGGGATATGGACCATCGGGACGGCGGCATCAACACAACTGACTTCAATATCATGGATGATTTCTTTGGTTGATCCGGTGGGGAACAGTTTACCGGTTTTCGCGCCACCGACATTTAAAAAGTTCAGTAACACGGGAGAGCCCGTCCCGGGTACCCCGTCGATTGAGGTATCACCATCAAATTTGAGTGTTTTATCAGGCGTTTCAGCAGTCACTTCGATAATCGTATTGGTATTCACGTTTCGAACACGAACGGTTGTCGAGCCTTCAGTTAATTCAATTAACCCTTTTTCTGCCGCGAATGCGATAACACCGGATAAGATATTGCCGCAAGACGGTTTGGTATCGACGACTTTTTCTTCGACACCGACTTGGACAAAAAAGTAGTCCAGCTCAGCCTCCGGTGACTGCGACAGCGAGATAATACCGACTTTACTCGTTAACGTTGTTCCGCCGCCAATGCCATTAATTTGCTGGGCGTCACCGGATCCCATAATCTGAATCAGTAACGGATCTCTTTCTTCAGGAGATTGGGGCAGATCACTTGCCAGAAAATAGGCACCTTTTGATGTGCCACCACGGATCAGCATACAAGGAATAAATCGGGAATGTGTCATTTTGAGCTCCTTACCATTACGTTCGCTTTCAAGTCCCAAAAGCGGTGGTATCAAGCTACAAAATGAACCTGTCAAATCACTGACTCGTCATTCGGTAAAATGTGTTCACGTTAGGCATTTGACGCAGAAAGGCGCTGATTGAAGACACTCTGAATCCTGCATCTTGAGGTTACTTGGGTATATATCAGTCATAATTTTTCAGGGCATTTTCCCATTCTGTGGTCACAATCTGACGTTTGCTTTTATCAGAAAACACCAAAAGACGGACATCGAGCGGTAATGGTTTCAGTTGCTCTGCATATTGTGCTCGCATATAGGAAGCAGAATTTACCGTATTAATATCAGAGCGGATGGGAGGCATGTTGGTTTGCTCGGCCATCACCCATTGACCGGAGGATGACAGTAAATAATCGATAAACAGTTTTGCATCGTGGGCATTTTTTGTGGTTCGGTTGATGAGCGCAGTGCGAATAATCACGGGTGTGTAATCGGACATCGTTGTCATGGTCACGTTATTATTCAGCATTTGCCAGCTCCGCGCGTAAGAGCCTAATATGTTATACGCCATCGCAATCTCGCCCTTGCTTAGCGCTGCGAGCATTTCTCGTGAACTATTAAATGTGCGGGCATTATGAGAATTAAACAATTCCAGAAATTGTCCGTAATTACGTGCTTGCTGTCGTTCAAAAGACCAGAATAAATATCCGATTCCCACATGGCGAATATCGTACAATCCAATTTTTCCCATCAGCGCGTCACTATAACGGCGGATAAAAGACAGCAGCTCAATTCGATTGGTGGGCATGGGTTTACCCGCTAAGAATGCATTGTTGAATACAATCACAGCCGGTTCAAAACTAAACCCGAACAGCTCATCCCGCCACTGACTCCAAGCAGGCAAAACCAGGTCGTTATATCCGCCGCTCAAGGCTTTTCGTTGATGTTCAAGCGCATAACCATCATTGACCAGACCAAGCTGTAAATGCATCACCGAACTGATGGTTACATCCGGTTGAGGGGTTTTCTGCTCGCGGATATAGCGGTCGAGATCGTCACTGCTCATCCACCGATACTGAATCTTGATCTTGGGATGTCGCATGGAGAAGTCATCCAACAGGGGCTTCATTTCTGACAGATAAGCCGCACCAAAGATCCGAATCACTCGCGGTTGATTTTCACTGGCAAACGCCCCCGAAAAACTCACCCCCACGAATAGTACAAAGCAGAACAATCGTCGGATAATCATTGAATCTCCTTCCATTTCCGGTACGGGAACTGTATTTCGACCGTCAACCCCTGAGGGACCGTATCATGTAAAATTAATCGAGCGTGATACGTCCTCGCGACATCGGCCGCGATAGTCATGCCTAATCCAGTCCCTGAGTGGCTATTGCCTGAAGTCCGGTAGAATCTCTTAAAGACATGCGGCTTGTCTTCATCTTTAATGCCGACCCCAAAGTCCCGAATCAAAATAATGGCTTTGGTGCCACGCCGGGCCACTTCCACCTCGACAACACTATTGTCGGGAGAATATTTGATCGCATTCTCAATCAAATTGGATAGCATTTGTGTTAACGCAAATTCGTCGCCTTCGATTTGGTATTGACCATGTTGCTGATAACTCAGCTCTATATTTCGTTTCAGTGCGTTAATTGCAAGCCCGCGGCAAATGGACTGGACAAGCTGATTGATATTGTTACTGGTCGGCTCAACACTGCGAAAACGGTGTTTAATCATGGCATGATTCAACAGTTGTTCAATAGTGCGATCCAGAATGCCGCAAGCGTCTAAGAGACGCATCAGCCACTGGGTTGTCTGGGGGGAACTTTCCCGGCTCAACATCAGCTCAATTTGAGAGCGCATCCCTGCGACAGGCGTCTTCAACTGATGCGCCGCTTCACTGGTAAAGTTTTTCAGATTCACTAAGGTTTCATCCAACTGGAACATGAAACTATTAATTGTTTTAACCAGATGCGTCACCTCTTCGGGCCCCTGAACGTCTATCGGTGTCAGGTCAACATTTGAACGTTTCGATATTTTTCTGTTAATACTTTTCAGCGGCTTCATCACTTGGGCGATTAAGATCATAATGACGATAATGGTACAAAACACCACACCAAAAATAAGCTTGGATGCCACGCCCGATAACTGCTGCTCCCAGTCGGTCCTCGCTTCTGTCGTTTGTCCGACCAATACATAGACATGATGCGGCCCTTTTCTGGTGTTAATCACTCGGCCAACCAGCGCAAAACGCACATGTTGCTGTTTAAACACTAAATCAAAAAAATGGGGCGCAACCTCCAGTTGCAGGGGATGAGCATCGATTTGTGAGATCACCGTTTGTTCAGATAATAGCGCCGGATATCCGGTTACAAATTCCTTCTGCTTCGTCGTCACAAGATAAAAAACTTTATCACGCGGTGAGTCAGCCAGCCCGCTAAATGCAGAGAACGGTAAATCAACACTTAGTTCATCACCATCTAACAGTACATCTTCCAAAATTTGTAATGCTGCATTTGCCAGAGGACGATCAAAAGTGTACTGCGCGGTTTGATAGGCGTAGCGCTTCACCGCCAGCATGGAGAGCAAGCCGATAAACAGTAAAGCACTTGCGGAATAGGCAAGAAGCTGAAAACGGAGTGAGCGGGTTGAAAGAGAAGATAAAGAAAACATTACGGCTGCACAGCGAATACATAACCCAAACCGCGTAGCGTTTTAATCTCAACGTTACTGGTCACCAGTGCTTTGCGTAGTCGCCCCACATAGGTTTCAATCGCATTTTGATTAGGCGGATTATCATAGCCATATAAATGGTCAATGATGTCCTCTTTACTCAGGACACGATTCGGATGATTGATAAAAACTTCGAGGAGTCGGTACTCGCGCTGTTTGAGTTGAATACTTTCACCGTTGACTTTGACTGTCGCCGTGACGGAATCAAAACTCAGGTTACCCAGTTCTATCACGTTATGGTCATTCCCCCGGCTGCGACGCACAATACTGCGACAACGTGCTTCCAGCTCACCGAAATCAAAAGGTTTACTTAAAAAATCATCAGCGCCCAAATCAAGCAAATTAATGCGGTCATAAACATCTTTACGTGCCGTTAAAATCAGAATCGGGGTATTTGAGCGTTGACGGATTCTCTTGGTTATTTCTTCACCTGAGCGTTTCGGTAGATTAAGATCCAGAATCACTAGATCGTACTGGGTGTGTGAAACCAGTGAATAGGCAACATCGCCATCATCAGCACAGTCAACGCCATGACCAAGGTCGCTAAACCGTTGCTCAAGTGACTCACTGATTAATTGATCATCCTCTACAATTAAAATTCGCATTGCCTTTGTGACTTCCTTTAAAAGCAAACTGCTTCGTTCATGTATGCTAACAATAAAAAATTTTTAATTAACAAATCGTTATATTTATTAATCGCCTCAATTCAACTGCCAGAAATAAGCTATCCGGTCATCGTGATAACTTTTTCTGATTCATGGTGACACTGACATATCAGCGTACTGCGATTGAGACTCACTTGGGGGTAAAGTTACACTAATCTCCGCCAAGTCATACATACTTGTTAATCTATTTTTAATACTGGTCACATTTATGATAAATCTGTTAAGAGGATGATCATAAAGTCAGCGAAATGACAGGTTTGTTACATACCATTTTGATGGTCTCTTCTCCCCCTCATACAACGCGACTCATATCAGGAAGACGATCAACGAAGGGATGAGAAGAGACAAGGTGATGATTACACGGGGAAATTCTTATCCGTGCCATCCATTTACCTAGGGGGTTATACCGGCTCGTGGCTTGCACCAGAGGTTGAAAACGTTTCAGGCGCTAAGTCATTGGCTTTCAGTGCATTCTCTATTGCGGTTCTCTTTTCGGTCAGCTTAATATCACCGGCATCGAGAAGGATGCCGATATATGTGCCACTGTGTGCGACAGTAACACCAAGCCCACCATGCTGATCACAAAGATCAATAAACAAACTCAGGTGTTTATTAGGCCGGAATCGCTGATTTAAAATTGCGCTCATGGTGGTGACCTGACCGATCTCCCGACAGTCACCGTGCTTGACAGCACGCTGGATGCGAGACAACAAATCCTGATATTGCTCTCTTTCAGCAATACCAATACCGGGAAGCATTTTCTTATGCGCAACGGTATCCACACTGCCCCCTTCATCATGAGCCACAATGACCATCTTGGGTAATGGGCCAAGCTCGGCAATTAAATGCCCGATATTCTGATGAAACGCGACACAGTGGGGAAACATCACTGCATCGGTCGGCTCGATTTGGCACAACATCCGGGCGAGTTCTTCATTGCTGATACAAACCTGATAATGGTCGATAATCGCTCGTGCAGCAGCCACAAGATCTGCTGACGAGCTGGCTAAACCTTTACTCTCAGGAATATCCGACGCAATCTCAAGTACACCGTGCAATGGCAATTGATAGCGGCTCAACAGTGCGTGAGCTAAAGCCAGTGCCTTCGTCTTATGGGGCGGAGAAACCTGCAAGCCCGCCGCTTCTTCTTCTTCGAGATAAAATTTTGCGCTCACGTAACGCTGAACCGGAAGCGTTACCAGAAAATCTTGCCCGTTGGGTAACACGCCTTGCAGTAACTCACCAAACGTGCAGCAAGACTGACCCGATCCAAAATGACAGCGGCCACTCGAATCCTGTGGTTCTGACAAAGTATCAATGAACGGCTCACACATCGCGTGAGGTATTTGGGCAAGATACATAATCTGATGAGGTCACATATAAACAGGTAACGTTTTCTGAATTTAACCTTGATACGTGGTTCACCGATTGGTGTCAATCATCAGGATACTTTGATATTCATACCGATGGGTATGATAGACTTCTCCCAAACGTATCCATAGGGATCACCAAAATTGACCACTGTTAATACTAAAAATATTCATGTATGGAACGCATGGGTGCCGATTCATGTCCGCTCCGATTTTTACGCCATGGATGAATTCAAGAAAAACCCTGACTCGCTCAAAGCGCTCGACAAACAACTGCTGGGGGATCTGCAAGATAAAGAGGTCCTTCATCTGCAGTGTCATTTTGGCCAAGATACCCTGTCATTAGCACATGCCGGGGCGCATGTAACCGGAGTAGATTATTCACCGGAGGCGATCAAAACCGCCACTGCGTTGTCTGCTGAACTCAACATTCCGGCAAATTTTGTCTGCCAAGATGTTTTAGCGCTGCAACTGGATCAGAAGTTCGACATTATTTACACCTCTTATGGGGTGATCAATTGGTTGTCCGATCTGAATCAATGGGCGCAAGTGATTCGTCGGCATCTCAAGGAAGATGGTCGTTTAGTGATGGTTGAATTCCATCCGTTTCTCAATATCCTCGACGATGAATTTACGGGTATCGGTTACGATTACTGTCATCAAGGGGATGCTATCGCGTTTAAAGACCAAAAATCATATGTGAACAGCCCAGATGACCATGGCTTGTATACCACTTATGAATATTTACATACACTGTCTGATGTGAGTAACGCACTTACCCATGCGGGGATCATCTTCGAAATGGCCGAGTATCCATATAGCAATTACAACTGCTTTCCGAACCTCTATGAAGTGACTGAAGGATCAGGCACTTATCGCCATCCATTGAATATCCCAATGATGTTTTCAATTGTTGGTCATCTTATCGAGAATTGCAGCACTCCACCACCACAGTGATCCCTGTAAGCCATCAGCAATGATTCATTTTCTCATCATGACTGGCTCGGATTGCGACGCACCCGTAATTTTCGCGGAACCAGTTCAATGCCGGGCTGATGGCGCTTCGCGGTTGCATTTAAAGCAACGGCCAGTGCGCTGTCGGCAATCAGTTCAAACTGCTGCGGTAAGGAATTAATTTTCAGCGGTAAAAAGTCCAGGAGCCGGTTATCCCCGAAGGTTGCCAAGCGGATGTTGTCCATCAGTTGCGGGTGTTCCAGCAGGACATCCAGAATCCCTTCTAACAAGGTATATGAGGTTGATACGATCGCTTCCGGTACGGTGCCTTTATTTACCCACTCAGAGAAAACCTTCTTTCCTTCTTCGCGGTTAAAGTGACTGCCATACCCTTCTAAAATCTGAATCCCTTTGGGTTTAACAGCCGCTTCAAATCCCAACTGACGATCCGTAGAAATACTGAGTTCCGGCAATGCACCAATCAGACCTATCGACTGAAGCTGATCATCTAAAACGGATTCGGTCAATTCCAAAGCAGCACTATAATCTTCACTGACCACACACGCGAAGAATTCATCATCCAGCGGACGGTCAATCGCAATCACCGGGGTTCCGGCTTGCTGAAGCCCGTAATAGAATTCACTGGCATTCGGAATCGAACTGGCAACAAACAAGGCATCAATCCGGCGAGCAATCAGTGTGTTTGCAACTGACATTTCAGTTTCGGGATTGTCATCCGAGCAAGCGATAAGTATTTGGTATCCCGCTTGTCTGGAATTTTGCTCAAGTAATTTAGATAAACGTGCATAACTGGTGTTTTCTAGATCCGGGATAATCAATCCGAATGACCGACTGTTCCCGGCTCGCAGCGCAGAAGCCGTGTGATCAGGACGGTAATTATGCGCATTCACCACATCCATAACTTTCAGCTGCGTCTTCTCACTAATGCGATACTTTTGTGCTTTTCCATTGATCACATAACTTGCAGTGGTTTTCGACACGCCAGCTAATTTGGCAATTTCATCTAGTGTCATATCGCTACTCTTTTTAGTGTGCGTCGGATCATAGAAATTAAAATTAAGATCCTCAATAGGATTGAACTATATGCTGAATCGATTCACTATAAAAGCTGAAAGGATTCAGCAAAATTCAAAAATGATAGCGAAATCTACTTTTTTGGACTATTTGTTAGATAACTTCCATATTATGAGCAATGTGAAGTGATTTTTGCTGAATTTTTTTAAATAGATACTGAAACGATTCAGCTATTTTCATAATAAAACGATGGTGCAGACACCCAGGGATGATCTTCCCAACCAGAAACTCCGTTAGAGAGTTATCGGATGTGTCCGCACCTAAAGCGCCAAATAAGGCAATTAAAGGGGCCAAACATGCTGCAACTCACTCCTCATGACATCCATCTGGGACAGTCTCAATCGAACAAACAAGATGCAATTCGTGCAATTGCGAGCCACCTGAGCGAGAAGGGACTCGTTGATGCCGGTTACGTCGATGGCATGCTCAACCGGGAAGCACAAAATTCAACATTCCTCGGCAATGGTATTGCCATTCCGCATGGTACAACCGATACCCGCTCTTTAGTGAAAGAAACCGGTGTCGCTGTACACCATTTTCCTCAGGGCGTTGATTGGGGTGATGGTAATACGGTTTATGTTGCGATCGGTATCGCTGCCAAATCGGATGAACACCTTGGCATTTTGAAACAGCTGACCAAAGTGCTGTCAGCCGATGGCGTTGAACAAAAACTGCAACAGGCCAGCCAGGCACAAGACATCATTGCCCTGCTCAATGGTGATGTTCAGTTCGAAGCTGACTTTGATGACTCACTGATTCAGTTGCAATTCCCGGCAACAGACATGACGCCACTGTCCGCAGTCGCAAGCGGACTGTTGAAAAACAAAGGCTGTGTCAACAGTGAGTTTGTCGCTGATGTGGTCGCCAAAGAAGCAACCCCACTCGGTGGTGGTCTGTGGCTCACCAGTAGTAATCGCGGTGTGTCCCGTACCGGTCTGGCATTCATCACTGCCCAGGATGCTTTTGAAGTTCAGGGACAGTCAGTCAAAGGCCTCATCGTTGTTGCCGCTTGCAATGGCGCACATCAGCCGCTGATGCAAAAAATCACGGAGATTGTTTTCCAGAAAAATCAACAAGCCCTGTTCACCGCTGACAAACAAGCGGTTCTGGCAGCATTGGGTATGGCTGAATCAGTACCTGCAAGTGCCGACAACAGCACCAACACGGCGGTTTTCCAAGTGAAAAACTCACATGGCTTGCACGCTCGTCCAGGCGCAATGCTCGTCGCGGAAGCGAAGAAATTCGAAGCTGAAATCAAGGTTTCCAATCTCGATGGCGATGGTAAGGCCGTCAATGCGAAGAGCCTGATGAAAGTCATCGCACTGGGTGTGAAATGCGGACACAGACTTGAATTTACCGCTAACGGTTCTGATGCAAGCCAAGCACTTGAAGCGCTGGGTGCCGCGATTAATGCTGGTCTGGGCGAACATTAAGGGATCATTATGACGAATCGAGTAGTCACTATTACACTCAATCCGGCACTGGATCTGACCGGCAGCCTTGACACATTACAAGTCGGTTCTGTCAGTCTGGTCAATCAAGGTTCGCTTCATGCGGCAGGAAAAGGGGTTAACGTTGCTCAGGTGCTCAGTGATCTGGGTGCTGAAGTTACCGTGACCGGTTTTCTGGGTAACGATAATCAAGACATCTTCTGTCAGTTATTCGAATCCATGGGTGCAACGGATGCGTTTATCCGCGTTGATGGCGCAACCCGAATCAACGTGAAGCTGGTCGAGTCTTCCGGTGAAGTCAGCGATATCAACTTCCCCGGTGTCGAAGTGTCACCACAAGCCATTGCAGCATTTGAAGAAACATTGTTCCGACTGGCTGAAAGTCATGAATATTTTGTCTTGGCGGGCAGTTTACCGAAAGGGGTTTCTCCTCAGCTTTGTGCATCTTGGATCGAGCAACTCCACCAACAGGGTAAGAAAGTGTTGTTCGATAGCAGCCGCGATGCGCTTGCCGCCGGTCTGGAGGCTCATCCGTGGTTAATCAAACCCAATGATGAGGAATTGTCTCATTTCGTCGGCAGACCGCTTGAGTCTGCGGCTGAATGTCAGCAAGCAGCGAGCGAACTCGCCGCAAAAGAGATCGAAAATATCGTCGTCTCAATGGGTGCAAACGGGGTGATGTGGCTTAACAACAATGAATGGCTACATGCGAAACCACCTCGGATGAATGTCGTCAGTACCGTCGGAGCCGGTGATACGCTGGTTGCCGGGTTGTGCTGGGGACATATGCAGTCCATGAAGAAGGAGGAGCTACTTACCTTTGCAACGGCACTATCTGCACTAGCAGTGAGTCAGGTGGGTGTCGGTGTCGCCGATATCCAACAGTTAAACACCCTACAACAGCAGATCCAATTACAACCGTATAGCCCTGAGGCTAGTAATTAAGGACAACAATAAGGTCGTAACTATGAAAATTGCCATTATTACCGCGTGCCCAAGCGGCGTCGCAAATAGTATTCTCGCTGCCGGTTTGTTAGAGCAAGCAGCGAAGTCTCTGGATTGGTCAGCAACGGTTGAATGTCACTCTTCCGTTGTCGATGGCTATACGCTCACTGACGCCGATGTTGCTGAAGCGGAGCTGGTTGTCATTGCTGCCAATACACCTGTTGATACCACCCGTTTCGTTGGCAAAAAAGTTTACCAAAGCGATATTGCCGCATGTACAGCGGATCCAACCGCTTATCTGAAAACAGCCGCAGAACAAGCGCAAGTCCTTGATAAAGCGCAAACCGTTGCGGCAGCACCAGTTGCATCAGCAGCAAGCGCGAAGAAAATCGTTGCAATTACAGCCTGCCCGACAGGTGTTGCACACACATTCATGGCGGCTGAAGCACTGGAAAATACTGCTCAAACCATGGGACACCAGATCAAGGTGGAAACGCGTGGTTCCGTCGGTGCAAAAAACCAACTGACTGCCGAAGATATTGCAGCGGCTGATCTTGTCATTATCGCGGCTGATATTGAGGTGCCACTGGATCGTTTCAACGGGAAGAAGCTCTACCGGACCAAAACAGGCCCGGCACTGAAAAAAACACAGGAAGAGATCGAAAAAGCATTCGTTCAGGCGACTGTTTATCAGGGTTCTGCTGGTTCCAGTGAAGCAGCGACTGAAGAGAAGAAAGGTGTTTATAAACACTTGATGACAGGTGTATCACACATGTTGCCCGTGGTGGTTGCCGGTGGTTTGATCATCGCCTTGTCTTTCGTCTTCGGGATTGAAGCCTTTAAAGAAGAAGGAACACTTGCCGCTGCACTGATGAAAATCGGTGGTGGTTCCGCATTTGCGCTAATGATTCCGGTATTGGCAGGTTACATTGCCTTCTCGATTGCAGACCGTCCCGGGCTTGCTCCTGGTTTAGTCGGTGGTATGTTAGCCAGCTCTATCGGTTCTGGTTTCCTTGGTGGTATCGTTGCTGGTTTCATTGCCGGTTATGCCGCAAAACTGATTGCAGATAAAGTACAACTGCCTCAGTCGATGGAAGCATTGAAACCGATTCTGATCATCCCATTCTTAGCCACACTGGCGACTGGCTTGATCATGATTTATATCGTGGGTACACCCGTTGCGAACATCATGTCAGCAATGACAACATTCCTTGAGAATATGGGCTCAGGTAATGCGATTCTGCTAGGGATTATTCTCGGAGCAATGATGTGCTTTGACTTGGGTGGTCCGGTCAATAAAGCAGCCTATACCTTTGGGGTTGGTCTGTTAGCTTCGCAACAGTATCTGCCAATGGCGGCAATCATGGCTGCCGGTAT
Source organism: Vibrio gazogenes (assembly GCF_002196515.1). Lineage (NCBI taxonomy): Bacteria > Pseudomonadati > Pseudomonadota > Gammaproteobacteria > Vibrionales > Vibrionaceae > Vibrio > Vibrio gazogenes. The sequence continues at coordinate 521,923 of NZ_CP018836.1, forward strand.
GGTGCCGGCATTGGGTATGGGTGTTGCAACCTTCATCGCTAAAAATAAATTTGAGAAAAGTGAACAAGAAGCAGGGAAAGCATCATTCGTGCTGGGTCTGTGTTTCATCTCAGAAGGTGCGATTCCATTTGCAGCGAAAGATCCAATGCGTGTCATCCCTGCTTGTATGGCTGGTGGTGCGGTCACTGGTGCATTATCAATGCTGTTCGGTGCGAAGCTGATGGCGCCTCACGGTGGTCTGTTCGTACTGTTAATTCCAAACGCAATTTCACCAGTGCTGATGTATCTGGTTGCGATTGCTGTCGGTACAGCAATCACTGGTATTGGCTATGCGATGCTTAAACCACAATCAGCATTAGAGAAAGCAGTCTCCTAAACCCTCTTGGGGCACATCTTTGCTCCATTGAAAACGGTTTGCCAGTGGGAATCCCCCACTGGCTTTTTTATATTTGACGATCATCGAATTTGACGCTCATCGATAAGACGGGAAATCACGGATAACACACGTAACCATCGAGATGCTTCCCTCTGATGACCCGCGATAAATGAACCGATATAAAAAATCCCCTCAGACACAATGTCTGAGGGGATCGTCAATGTAATTGATCAATACGCTCGCTCAACCACCGGTTCCAAATGGTGAACAGAACATATCCGTATCACTACATTGCTTATCGGCCTAAGTAGTTCATCAGCCAACTCATTGCAGGACGTGGTGAGCCGTTATCATAAATCAGACCCGAGCCATCGACCCATGTTCTGCCGACAACATATCCCCACAACGTAATCCCTGCAACCGCATCAGAGTTATAGAATAACGGGAACTGTTGTCTCATGACATTCAGTTGTTCCTGATCATTCCCTCTGGCCACGTCATATTCAGAAATATAAATCGGTAACCCTAGCGCAGCGACTTTATTCAGATTCGCTTGCAATTGAGAGACTGAGAAGTTTTCCAAACCATGCGCTTGTAGCCCGATTGCATCAACAACCCCAGCTTGTACGGCCGGTCTTGCCATCGCAATGAACTCATTGGTATTCCAGCTTAACACGTTGTAATCGTTAAGAATCAATGTTGCATTCGGACAATATTTACGTGCCAGTTGGAATGACTTGATGATCCAATCATTACCAAAGGCTCTTCGAGCATATTCAGCCGGTGCATGACCCGGAGTTGCTTCGTTAACGACATCAATCATCGCAACATCAGGATAGCGAGTACAGAAATCACGGATCCATTCTTCGATTTCGCCTGCTTGCTCAGATGGGCTTAATCGATCCATCCAAGACGGATACTGATTTCCCCAGACAAACGTATGCTGTTTAAATGGAATATTATTTTGTTTCGCATAATTATAAGAGGCGTCAACCGAACTCCAGTTGTAAACATCACGCGTTCTTTCAACAGAGCCCCATTTGCCTTCATTTTCTGGCGTAATCTGATCCCAGTATCTGGTGAAATCTCCACGAACCTGACCAGAAGTGGTGATATTTCCGACGAATTTCTTACCGTTTCCAGGGTTGTCAGAACCGCCACCGCCAACATCTTCAACCGACATGTCATCTGCATAATAGCTAACACGATCATTATCAGATTCAATAATCAAATGCTGGAACGGTGAACCTGACTGGGTATATGACCCTTTCAGCTCAGTCCACTGATAGTCGTTAGCTGATACGCTTCCAATCCGGACATATTCATTATTTGTCCGTTTACCAGTCAGAATAATATTGGCACGCTGAGATCCCGGCGCTAACCGAACCCAAACAGACACATTATATTTTTTACCATTGATTAATGGTGCCGGCTTAAACGTAATACCATTCCAAGTCGCATTGCGATTTAAAATCTGTACACTCGCTGCCCCACTATGACTCGCTTGATTGGTGCGAGTGATATAACCCCCAACTGATGACCAGTTGGTTAGTCCATTTTCAACACCACCATTGTTTGCCAAACCAGCAAACGATTCAGCAGCATAATATGCTGCGAAATCTGATGGCGCTGCTGCACTGACATCTGCCTGAGTGTCGGCAGTCGCACTCATAAATGGCATCATCAAAGCAGCCAAAGCCGTCAGAACCGGTCCTGTCCGGAACTGTTTAGCCTTGAAACCTAACCATTGCCGTTGTGTTATTTCCTTCATGTTTTCTCCTTTTGCGTTAAGACGCTATCACTATTTATCAAGCGAATTCTTCCGTCGAGGAGGAACCCATGACAAACAGTTCAAACATAGACCCAAAATATAAATCAGGTCGCATATAGAATATCACCAAATTAAAAAGATGAGAGATACCACCTCATATTTTTGTTATTTGCGTCTATATATTTTTAAAACGAAGTATCAATTTGTGATCTCGTCACCGAATTAAAACTTGCAATCAATGAAGGAATATTTGGCGTGTTATAAACATGATATTTATAAAAAAAATGGCCTCAGGTATAAAATAACCGAGGCCATTGAGTAATATGTTATATCAATTGATTGTTATTAAACCATCATTTTAATTTTATTACTTATTTCTAGTTAAAAATATCAATAATTTGTGCCGTTTCATGAGATGCCATATCTCGAAAAAAACTTTGTCCGAGCAATACGGGAGAGCGAGTCCGCTGTAAAGCATCGGTCAACATAAATTCGGTCCGCTCTTTAATCTCTTGGCCAAATTCAACCCAAGTCACCACCACAGCATGTCGTTCTGCGTCAGTATGTACTTGGGTCGGTGTAACTTTCATCCAACGCATTACCGGTAAACTGATGGGCACACTTTTACGCTGACCCGACTGAATACTAAACTGAACCCAATCCTGACCACTACGCTGAAAATAATTGACATCCGTCGTCGATAATCGGGATACCTCAACCCCCCGATCAAGCAGAGCCGGGAACTTTTCATTGACCCCGGGCAGATACACCCAATCTTTTTGAGCGACGTCTGACTGCTGAGCCGGCGGCATTGTTGTTACAGTTGTTGTTACATCTGCGGTCATCGCCGGAATATCTGTCATCACCTGTTCATCAGGGCGTTCCGCCTGCGCAGACACCGCAGAAACCGCCTCAGGCTGATCAGCGACATCCGCTTGCACAGTCAATGTCTCCGGCGTTGCCGCATCACTCTGGGGTGCAAATTCATATCCATAGGCTTGATCGATCGGTTGCAGCGCTTTTTGATGATCGGTATAGCCGCCATCCTGCGGTGTTGTCGATGACGACACTGCCACAGATCCTGTATGACTACATCCCACCAGCCCGCTAAACAGCATTAATATCATCCATGACTTCCATGGTCGTTTCATCCGGTTCCCCCACCTTTATTGTGCCGCCAAATTTGATGCTGCCACTAAAATTCATCAACTGAGTCATATCGATTGGTGACTGTTCTCTTGATGACTGATTCTATTTGTTGCTTATCTATTTGTTACTTATCTAATTGTTACTTATTGATTTGTTATTGACTAAAGTGTGGCGGTTTATAGTTAACTTTCAAGATTTTAGTCGATTTTTTGTCCTGAAAACCACAACTTTTTACGCTTTAGGCTGACTCACCCGTGATCTGCTTTCCACTGATATGGACCAGACGGGCAACCTGAACGGTCGTCTGTTCAAGATGACTGGCTGCCTGAGCGAGTGCCGCATCCAGTGTCATGACCGCTTGTACTGTACCGAAAGCGGCGTCAATGCCAGCCTCATAGAGTTGCTGCTCAGTCGCTTTTACGCTTCCGGCAAGCGCGATAACCGGTTTACCGTAACGTTTGGCAAGATGGGCAATCCCAACCGGCACTTTACCATTAAGGCTTTGTGTATCAAGGCACCCTTCACCGGTAATGACTAAATCGCAGCGGGCAATTTCCGGTGCCAGATCAAGCGCTTCACTGACGAGTTCAACCCCCGGAGATAATCGGGCATTGAGAAATGCTATCAATGCAGCGCCAACGCCACCGGCAGCCCCTGCTCCGGGTCGCGTATCAACGGTTTGGCCGAGCTGCTTTTCTACCATCTCAGCATAATGAGCCAAGCCTCGATCCAGCACCCGAACCATCGCTGGTGTTGCGCCCTTCTGGGGCCCATAAACTGCTGCCGCGCCCGATTTTCCGGTTAATGGATTCGTTACATCACAAGCGACCTCTATCCGACATGACTGCAAGCGGGGATCTAAACCGGAAAGGTCAATTGAATCAAGCCGAGACAGCGTCGCACCACCGGGTGGTAACTCATCTCCTTGCGCATCGATAAACGATGCACCCAACGCCTGCATCATCCCGACGCCACCGTCATTGGTCGCACTCCCGCCGATTCCCAGCACCAGATGATTAATCCCCTCATCCAATGCCGCGCGGATCAATTGTCCGGTCCCAAAACTCGTCGTCAGTAACGGATTACGTTCCTCGGCCGTCAGTAATGCCAATCCGCTGGCTGCCGCCATTTCGATAAACGCCGTTTGTCGGTCTTGACTCATCCCCCACTCAGCATCAATTTCAACACCAATCGGGTTATTGACACGCGCCGTCAGTTTTTGTCCTTGAGATGCCGTAACCAAAGCATCGACAAATCCATCCCCGCCATCGGTAACTGGTTTTTTGATACACTCAGCCTCAGGAAAAACTTGCTGCCAGCCCTGTGCAATGATTTCTGCGACCTCGACAGCACTCAAGCTCTCTTTAAATGAATCAGGGGCAATCACTATTCTCATCAATATCTCTCCGTAATCTCGCTCGTATTCCTCGGTATTTCATCACTCTTAGTCGTCAAAACCACTCGCACATGCACGCAGTTCATATTTAAACTCGGTCAGTACGCGATACAGATCAGTATATTACATAGACACATGGCACCACTTACCGAGATCACGGATTCAAAATAATGCTTGCTGCACGATGTTTAAAATTTGATGTAAAGGAAAAACAATCACACGGCTCTCTCAGCCTAAAGTTGCTCAATCATCAACTTCCGCTGAGTCAGATAAACGGTCATGCTGGATCGGGTCATACTCAATATCAGTCGTAGGTTTTTTCTATATGAGAATAAGATTATATTCACTAATGATATTAATAATCATTTCATCAAATTAATCTTGCATTTTTAACTAGTGAAGTAACAGTTCAGTTACGCTACGTTTACAAACAGGTTACTAAAAAAATTCAATAAAAACCTTTGTTGAGGAGAAGTAAATATGAAAGTTTTAGTTCAGTTTGATCAAAGCGGAAAACACAGAGACCATGCTTGGGAAGCCCCCATTGCTCATGCTAAAGGTGAATTGTTAGCCGTCAGTCCAATACTTGCTGTTCAGTTACTCAAAAATCGTCAAGCCCACCTTTGTCTCAATGAGTCTGGAGAAATTCGATTCAGCTCGTAGCGCATTTGATGCTGTTGATTGTCATCGACAGCAACCTTTAAAAAATTCCCCCCACATGTTTGGGTGGCGCCACTGCCCAAGGCAATACCCAACATGTTTTTCTCTCCGATTTTATTCCTCTCCACACGCATTTGCTTTTGGGATGACCAGCATTCGAATCGCACAATCACACATATCATCAACATGCTGACTATCGGCATACACGCCATCGATGACCAGTCGTGCTAAGCCATGCATGGTGCTCCAAATAACTTGTGCGAGCCGTACGGTTGTTTCTTCCTGAGGGAAAAGGCCCTCTTGCTGCCAGCGGGCAGTAATATCAACCTGATACTGAAAACAGAGATAGGCAATTTCTTTTAATGCGGGGGTGGCTTGTGCTTGCTTCCAGATAGCCCGGCCAAACATCAGTTCATATGTTTCCGGTGTTGTGGTCGCATCATGAATATAGTGATAGAAGAACTGGCGAAACGTCTCGTGATGATCATCCGTTGCACTTTCGACTAATTGACGGGTGCGCTGATACCAATGATGAAACCCCTGCTCAGCCAACGCGCAGAGTAATTCATTTTTGTCCTGAAAATGGTGATATAACGCGGTTCGTGATACCCCAACGTGGTCCGCCAGTTTGCGTAATGACAGCCCTTCAATTCCGGTTTCTTTGAGCATCAGAGCCGCTGACTGTAATAGGCTTCGCCGCAGATCACCATGATGGTAGTTCAATTTTCTTGATTTCATACTCTGTAAATTAGCATGAATCTTGACAGTGTCAAAATCATCGACAATATTGACACTGTCAAGATAACAATCGAGGGACATGATTTATGCCAGCATCTGCTCATCCACACTATCCACATCTGTTCCAGCCTCTGGATTTAGGATTTACGACCCTGAAAAACCGAGTGTTGATGGGATCGATGCATACCGGATTGGAAGACATCCCTCATGGCGAAAAACGGCTTGCCGCTTATTATGCTGAACGCGCCAGAGGCGGGGTTGGTTTGATCGTAACCGGGGGCATCGGCCCGAATCCCGAAGGTGCAACGCACCCGAATAGCCCGGGGCTCACCACGGCAGCACAAATTCAGGCCCATCGAGTCGTCACCCAAGCCGTTCATGCCGAAGGGGGCAAAATCTGCCTGCAAATTCTGCATACCGGACGATATGCCTATAACCCGGCGCTGGTGGCTCCGTCGGCCATTCAGGCACCGATTAACCGCTTCAAACCCAATGCCCTCGATGAATCCGGTATTGAAAAACAGCTCGATGACTTTGTACAAACGGCACTTAACGCACAACAGGCGGGTTATGATGGTGTCGAAATCATGGGCTCGGAAGGCTATCTGCTCAATCAGTTTATTGCGACACGCACGAACCAACGTGATGATCAATGGGGAGGCAGCTATTCCCATCGCATTCGCTTTCCGTTAGAGGTCGTGCGACGCGTCAGAGCCGCCGTCGGTCAACATTTCATTCTCATCTATCGTCTTTCGATGTTGGATCTGGTTGAAGGTGGCTCCAGTGCCGCAGAAGTCACCGAGCTGGGTCAAGCCATTGAAGCTGCCGGAGCAACGCTAATCAATACCGGCATTGGCTGGCATGAAGCCAGAATTCCGACCATTGCAACCTGTGTCCCCCGGGGGGCGTTTACGTGGGTAACGAAACATTTTCGTCAGGCCTTGCAGATTCCGGTGATTACCACCAACCGTATTAACACCCCGGAAATGGCTGAAAGCGTCTTAGCCCGTGGTGATGCCGATATGGTTTCCATGGCTCGTCCTTTTCTGGCCGATCCTGATTTTGTTTACAAAGCCCAGCACGGGCGCAGTGATGAAATCAATACCTGTATCGGCTGTAATCAAGCCTGTCTCGATCACGTCTTTGTCGGCAAGATAGCCAGTTGTCTGGTCAATCCATTCGCTTGTCATGAAACCGAATTAGTGGTCAGCCCCACAGCACAGCCAAAACAAATCGCAGTCGTTGGTGCCGGTCCGGCCGGGCTCGCCGCAGCGGTCACAGCAGCCCGGCGCGGTCATCAAGTTACCTTGTTTGATGCAGCGTCTGAAATTGGCGGTCAATTTAATATTGCCAAACAAATTCCGGGGAAATCCGAGTTTCACGAGACACTGCGCTATTTTGCCCGTCAACTTGCATTATTGCAGGTCGATATTCAGCTCAACACGCACGTTGATGTCGAGCAATTGAATCAGTCAGATGTCGATGAAGTCATCATTGCAACGGGCGTCTTCCCCCGCACGCCCGCGATAGAAGGGATTGATCACACGAAAGTGCTCAGTTACCTCGATGTCTTACGGGAACAGCATCCTGTCGGTCAACGAGTCGCGATTATCGGTGCAGGAGGGATTGGGTTTGATGTGGCGGAATATCTGTCTCATGCAGCCGATCAAAGCGCATTGACCACACCTCAGGCATTTATGCAGCAATGGGGGATCGATATGACGCTCAAGGCTCGCAGTGGCATCGAAGGCGTACAACCCGCGCACCCCAAATCCCCCCGCCAGATTTATCTACTCCAGCGTAAAACAACCAAAGTTGGTGCTGAGTTAGGTAAAACGACCGGCTGGATTCACCGCACCAGTTTATACAACAGAGGGGTTCAAATGATATCAGGCTGTGAGTATTTGCGGATCGATGATGATGGCCTGTGGCTACGCGTCAACGATGAAGAGCAATGTCTCGGTGTGGATCAGGTGATCATGTGTGCCGGGCAAGAACCTTTGCGAACCCTGACTGAGGGGCTGAATAAACCCTATCACTTAATCGGTGGGGCCGATATCGCTGCCGAGCTCGATGCTAAACGGGCCATTCATCAGGGTACCATCACAGCGATGCAGATATAGGGCAACGATAAAAATAGCCGACATCAATCCCTTGTTCGGGGGACGGTTTCAATCATGCCCTGAAGCCAGTTATTTTCAAACGACTCGGCAGAGAGCGGCTGCGAGAATAAATAACCTTGGAGTCGATTCACATTCAGTGCCTGGCAAAATTGTTTTTGTTCTTCGGTTTCAATCCCTTCTGCCACCGTTTCGTAGCCCAGTGAATGAGCAAATGCACAGATAGCTTTGAGCAAGGTTCGTTGTTGCTTGTCATCGGCATTTTGCACAAAAGATTTATCAATTTTCAAGATACTGAACGGGAACTGACTCAGGTGCGATAGCGATGAATAGCCGGTACCAAAATCGTCCAAAGAGAGGCGCACCCCCGTTTGAGACAAGTTATTCAGCATTTCAATTGCGCTGAGGCTATTTTCTAAATGACTTTCCGTTAACTCCAACTCAACGAGATCAGCGGGGATATTGTATTGTGCCAGACAGCGTTGCAGGAATTCCGACAACGCATGATCCTTTAACTGGCGTGCAGAAAGATTAACCGCGATAGAAAAGCTGATATGGGGCCCCTGAGCGGTCTCAACCCATTGACTGAACTGACGGCAAGCCTCTTCAATCACCCAGCGACCAATATCAATAATCAAGTCCGACTCCTCTGCAATCGGAATGAATTCATCGGGTGGTATCATGCCCAAAGAGTGATGCTGCCAACGAATCAGGGCTTCAACACCAACCAGCCGCTCGGAATGCGTATCCACTTGTGGCTGAAAAAACAGCGTCAATTGATCGTCTTTGACCGCTTGCTTTAAGTCAAATTCCAACTGCATCCGCGACACCATTTTTTCATGAAAATCAACAGAATAATATTGAACACGATTGCGCCCGAGCTCTTTGGCACGATACATCGCAACATCAGCACATTTCATCAACCCTGTCGCATCTGTCGCACATAATGGGTAACTTGCAACGCCAATACTTACGGTGACTTCGACGGTTTGTTCCTGAATAATCATCGGTTTTTCTAACGATTTAAAAATACGCTCAACCAGTAACCGGACATGCTCAAGCTGCGGCAGGTCGTAAAAAAGAATCGCAAATTCATCGCCGCCTAAACGGCACAGCTTGTCACTTTTTCGGATTGGTTGCTCCAAGCGCCGGGCAATTTCTTGAAGGAGACTATCTCCGGCCTGATGTCCGAGCACATCGTTGACTTTTTTGAAGTTATCTAAATCTAATAATAATAAAACCAGCTGTTCACCACTGCGAGAATTCTTGGTCACCGCATCACGAAGTGCTTCATCAAAAAAATACCGATTGCGTAACCCTGTCAAGCTATCGCGCTCCGCAATATACCGCAGTTGATCATGACTGGAACGAATCTCTTGCTCCAGCGCATGGCGTTCTTGTGAAATCAAAATGGCACGCTTTAAACGTGACGACGTCACTTCACTTTTCATGATAAAATCTTGCGCACCCGCTTCGACACACGCTAACGCCAGTCTTTCATCATTACTATGGCTGAGCATCACTATCGCGGTGGAATAATCATTTCCGCCGCGAATTTCACGCAATATTTCAATACCGTTTGAAGGCGGAATCTGGTAATCGAGTAAAATCACGTCATAGCTGTGCTCAGCAGCCAGACGAATGCCCTCGGCAGCAGTGTCAGACTGATCAACTCGATTCAAAACCAGTTCTGATTTACGTAAAGTTCTGAGGGCTGACATCCGGTCAACCGCATCGTCATCAATAATCAAAATATCCATAGAACGCCTGCCTTTCATGCTGGATTTCAATCCATCGTCAGTCGTGATCAAGACATCCTAATACACGTTTGAAATCTTGATGACCGACGACTGGTCAATATATCCGGCAACATCGTTTTGATAAGCCTGTGCGATTTCTTTTTCACACCTTAAAACGGGTTTATGCTTCGTCTCTCTTCTCATCTTCTGTATTCTGTGGTTGCATACCAATCGGCCAAGAAAATGAAAAAGTGAGCCCACGTTGACCATCTGACTGAATTTGATATGTGCAGTGGTAACGCTCTAATATTTTTTTAATGATCGATAATCCCAACCCACTGCCTTCGACCTGATCTCGTGGTCTTAAAGTATGGAACAGTTCAAAGACTTTTTCCTGATGTTCAGTCGGGATCCCCGGCCCGTCATCGCTGACTTTAAAGTGAAGAGATTGGGGAGACTGGGAAACCGTGATGGCGATATTCCCCGTCTTCTGGTCATGATGTTTCATCGCATTGCCGATCAAGTTTCTGATAATCTGTTCCAACGGTGTGGCAATCGTTATCACATCTTCATCCGGTGCTTCAATCGTTAACGAAAAACGATTGTCGTGATTCAGTAAATGAAAGACATCATCAATCAAAGACCCAATGTTTACAGAACCGGGCAACTCTTCATTTCTGCCGACACGAGAATAGGCCAGTAAATCATTTAATAAACGCTCAAGGCGGGAGATCCGGCTTTTCATTAAGCTGAGATGCGCATAAGTTGTTTCGGTCAGCGCCCCTTCACTGTCTTCTTCAATCCATTGCGCTAACTGATTGATCCCTCTCAGCGGTGCTTTTAAGTCATGTGATGCAACAAATGCAAATTGATCTAATTCGCTGTTTGCCTCTTCCAGATCTCGATTTTTTTGCTGGAGACGTTGGCTGATCTGTTCCAGCTCTGCTGTACGTGATTTCAAATTAGCGGTGACTTTGTGCGCGAACTCAATCGCATTGCGATTTGATCGGGCGAGGATAAAGAAAATAGCAAAGAGCAACGCATCAATCATCAAGCCACCGAACAAAATAATGAAAGGCTGGGCATGATTTTGTTGCGCTCGAAATAGCTCTGTCGATTGCAGATTAAAACGCCATACACGCCCGTAGAGTTCCAGTGTAATCTCTCGCTGGAATAATGGGGAAGGATCGAAGTTTTTGGAATTTGAATCCAGCTCGGTGTACAGTAACGTGTCTCCGTCATAGATACTGAAATTGACCAGACGGTTGACGTTTTTTAACGTGCCATCCATCAATTTGAACATGATGAAAGGCGCATATACCAACCCCTTAAAATCACCATGCGTTTCACCATACCGCTCAGAAACTCTGCTCGATGAATACCATGGCGCGTAAAATAAAAATCCCGGCGTTTTCTGGTCATCCTGAACTAAAGTAATCGGACCGGTAATATTCGCCAAATGTGTATCACGTGCTTTTTTCGCTGCGGTATATCGATTGATTTCGTGTGCCATATCTAAACCAACCGCTCTGCGATTTTCCGCTTGCGGTTCAATATAGGTAATTGGCCAATATTCTGATTCAGCATGCTCAGGGTGAATCGCATAATCATCCAGAGATGATCTTTGCCATGACAGGTAGTTCGACAGCTTTTCCGGGGGAACATAATGAATCACGCCAATCCCGTTAATGCCCGGGAAACGCTGATCAATCTGTAAGCTGGTTGAAAACGTTCGCCAATCTGCCCGCGCAGCATCACGCGGAAACATTTTCAATGCAGAAACACCCGCCCATAACGCCTCTTCGTAACGAATCATGCGCTCTTGAACCAACTCGACAATTTGCTGTGACTGGAACTCAAATTGATTGGCGATTTTAAGATCGGTCTGACGTTCGGTTATATAATAAGCCCCAAAAGTTAATAACAGAGACAGTGAAATCACGACCCAATGATACCAATGTAATCCAGAGGAGACGCCACTCACGTGATATTCCATGTCTTTTGGTTGAGATGACATCAATATCCTATCCCTAACATCGAAGCGATATTTTTAAGTTAGTTGAAGGAGTGTGAAACCTCAATATTCGTTCAATCGTCTAATGAGGATTATTTTAAGTGGGTGCTCATTCAATAAGAATCTAAGTCACATCAAGAATACATTAGACTCACAGACTTACTCAGGAAGTTGGGCAAAACTTGGCAGGTCGCCTGAATTTTTTGACCAACTCGCCTGACTGTCGATAAAAATATTCGCGTCAGGCTTATGGGGGAGTTCAGAATTGAGGCTGCCAGCGGGGAGCAGAACCATCATACTATCAATCACCGTCGGCACGGCAGAGCCACAGTTTTGACAGAAGCTTTTCACATGACGGCTGTCCGGATGATGATATGTTTTCACCATATCAGCGCCACTCAGCCACTTAAACGAGACCGGCTTCACAAACAAATTTGCCGCATGAGCCGACCCTGTATCTTTACGACATCGTTGACAGTGACACAGGAAAAATTTCTGTAATTCACCTGACAGTTCATACCGGACACTGTCGCAAAGACACGAGCCTTGAAAATGATTCATCTTTTCTCCTGACAATTTTCTAAAATTCACGGGATGGATCAATGCAATGATTCATCGAAGTATTGACCCGCGGCTCACCCGACACTGAGCCGAGAGTACTTCGACATTTCGCCTCATTTACAATAGCCAACGAAACGAGCGGCGTAAGAATTTTTCAGCATCTTCAGTCACAATAACACCATGTGCCATGACAATCGTCTTTGGATGCCAACTCAGGATTTTTTTCAAATGGGCCCGGGCGGTTGCTTTTCCGGTCATGAAACTTAATCGCCAATCCAGCGGCATCTTCCCTGTTGGGGCTAAAATCCCGGTCAGCTTAGCCAGCAAACGCTGAAAGATATTGAATGCCTTCGGGGAGAAATTCTCAATCAGGTCCGTCACGATGAGCGTCTCACTCGGCCGGTGAAAAAAGACACATTCCTCCATGACCCGAGAGCCGGTAAATAACACATCATCCAGTTCATCACCCCAGAGATAGTCAGCCTGTGCAGACAACATTGCGTTGAATGTTAAGTCCTGACGTTTATGACGCACCCCTTCCGTTCCATAGGTGAGCGCCTCTGGATAGGCGTCTTGCCATTGGGAAATGAACAGATGATGAAGTTGGTTGGGAGCAATCAAATACTTGACCGCCCCTAAAGTATCGACGGACGCTTTCAGATCAGGATTTAATTCAATCGGGCTGTGGACCCATAACGATTGATCAGCAAGCCGAACGATCGTCATCCGGGTCGAGTAAGGCAAGGTCAAAAACGGGACCGCTTTACCATCAAATATCCAAATATTTTCGCCAATCGCTCTCATGATGTTCTCCGTTGTGGTTTTTCATCTGGTTGTTATTGCATGACGGGTTGTTGTTGCTCGATGGTTAGTATGCAACAAAAAACATAAAATTCACAGACAGCATAACTCCTTGCAACTTCCCCACATTTTCTCCGACGTTTGCTTCAAGTTCTGTATATAACTTACTGTAAATCTTATATTTGTTCGCAAAACTGTTCGCAAGCCCCCCTATTCAATAGTCATCGAAGCACATAGTCTATCCCTGCTGCGGTTCATGTGCCTCAGCCGTCCGGACGAACACAACAACCTAGCTATACGTTTCAAGTAATACGTTTCAAGCAATTCGTTTCAATATGGAGACTCAAATATGAGCAATTTATATATATTTCCGGTGACTGAAACTCACAACAGCAAGCTGGATGAAGCCTACGAAGTCGCTGAAGATTTTGGCATCGTGAATCAAGGTACTGCAATCTGGGTACCGAAGTTCTTTCAGTATGATGGTGCGAGTATTCCGAGTGCTGCCTACAGCATTATCGGTACGCCATTTAACCCGCGTTTCATGAAAGCTGCGGTTATCCACGACTGGCTTTATTACACGCACTTGTTAAGTCGCTCAGATGCAGACCAACTGTTCTATGAGCTACTGCGCGAATCCGGTGTCAGCAAAGTCAAAGCGATTTTAATGCGCGAAGCCGTTGAAGCATTCGGCCATTTCTACTGGGAAAATAATGATGATGATTTGCAATATTTATCTGATCTGAAAACCATGATTCAGAATGATAATCGCCAACCATCAAAGTATGGTCTGTAATTTACGGATAAAACAAAGCAAGCATCTCATCATCTTTTATTCTGTATAATATAAAAGCGTGGTTGAATAATGCCATCATTCCGTCCTGTGTTCTCGGACGGAATGTCCGATACATACAGTACACAATATTTTATCTCATGATTTTCCATACATTTTTATACTGATTATTCAAATCCAGATCACAGATATCGTTTCAATAAATTTAAAACTGCTTTATTAATAATATAAATAAAAATATAGGAATCGACTATCTAGCGTACTGTCACAACTATTATAGTTTATATCCCCTGATTGCTATTTCCGCCTATATTTAAAACAGTTGCCAATTTATTAAGGGCAATACTTGTCAAACATAATTCCAGCTAACAATACAATTATCATGAGTCATTCCACTTATCATGAGTGGTACGTCATGTTTAATTAGAGGTGAACTGATGTCATATTTACCAATACAACGTCCATCCATGAGGAAAAGTGGTTCCTCTGCCAAAAAATTATTGCTTTCCTGTCTGGGATGCTTATTGATTGGATTAACCCAGCAAGCATATGCTGTTGAACCGTTATCCGTATCCGGCAATAAAATCTATGCCGGTGATAGCATCAAAAGCTTCTCAGGAAATAGTCTGTTCTGGAGTAATAATGAGTGGGGCGGTGAAAAATTCTATCGTGCAGATATTGTCAAGATGCTCCGGGAAGACTGGAATGCCAGTATCGTCAGAGCCTCAATGGGTATTCAGGAAGATGGCGGCTATCTTGATGATCCCGCAGGCAATAAGGCCAAAGTCGTTACCGTCGTAGATGCAGCCATCGCTAACGATATGTATGTCATTATCGATTGGCATTCTCACCATGCGGAAGATAATGTTGCTGAAGCCGTCAGCTTCTTCCGGGAAATGGCTCAGAAATATGGTGACAGCCCCAATGTCATTTATGAGATCTACAATGAGCCCCTACAAATCTCTTGGGATAACGTTATCAAACCCTATGCAGAAACTGTGATTGCTGCAATCCGTGAATTTGATCCGGATAACTTAATCGTTGTCGGCACGCCAAGCTGGTCACAAGACGTCGATACCGCATCCTGGAACCCGATCAATGGCACAAATATCGCCTATACACTGCACTTTTATGCCGGAACACACGGTCAATTTCTCAGAGATAAAGCACTCACAGCGATGAACAATGGGATTGCACTATTCGTCACCGAATGGGGAACCATCAATGCCAACGGTGATGGCAATGTCAATGAAGCAGAAACTGACATCTGGGTGAACTTCATGAAAGAGCATGACCTCAGTAATGCGAACTGGGCGTTAAACGATAAGGATGAAGGCGCATCCACCTACTATCCGGATACCATGACACTGACCCCATCCGGTAAGAAAGTAAAATCGATCATCGAGAACTGGCCATATCAACTCGACAATCGCACCCCCCAAAATTGTACGGGAGTGAATGTTTATCCGAACTGGACACGTAAGTCATGGGAAGGCGGAAATTATGACCATAGCGAGAGCGGTGACTACATGGTGTACCAGAATAAACTCTATCAAGCCAACTGGTATACAAAGTCAACACCCGGGAGTGATGACTCTTGGCGCTTAACGGGTCTGTGTACAGATTAACCGATATGTCCTGAAATCCTCATTTTGTGGGACCTTGCCAGCATTCCGTGCTGGCTTTTTTCTATCTTTATATCAATCACCATCACAAATTTTTAATATTCACTAATTTTTCTGTACCAACCATGCAAACAATTGTTTCATAAATGAAAACTTAGTTCACCTCGATTTTCTCACTTTGTAGCCAAAATCATAAAGTGTTTGAATTTCAAAAACTTAAAAATACAGTTTTATAATGTATTGCATAAATGTTAAAAACCAAACCATTTACCCAATATGTAACATTAAAGTAAAATAAAACCCTAATAAATAATCTAAACAAAGCAAATATGAATCACAACAATCACCAATTCTTAGGCCATCCTCGTGGCCTGTTCCTATTGTTTGGCACGGAACTGTGGGAACGATTCTCCTACTACGCAATGCGAGCAATTCTGGTTTTATACCTCACAGATACAACACTAAACGGTGGCATGGGCTGGTCAGCCAAAGAGGCATTAGATCTTTATGGCATTTATACCGGGCTTGTCTATATTACCCCCCTCATCGGTGGCTGGCTGGCCGATAACTATTTCGGTCAACGTCGCTCAATTCTTGCTGGTGGCGCGCTGATGGCAATTGGTCAGTTTACACTGGCATTACCGCATCAATTATTCGGTCTTGATGCAGCACATAGTTTCTACCTTGGCCTAGCGCTACTGATCATCGGGAATGGTCTGTTTAAACCTAATATTTCAACCATGGTTGGCGATCTGTACACAGAAGGTGACCATCGTCGCGACGGCGCATTCACCATCTTTTATATGGGGATTAATATCGGTGCACTACTCGCAGGAATTATTTCCGGTATCGCAACCAACAGCTATGGCTGGAAAGCAGGCTTCGTTGCAGCAGGTATCGGGATGCTCATCAGCTTCGTGATCCAAATCCTGTTTGCCCAACGCTGGCTGGGAGATATTGGTCTCAAACCGGCTGCTGCGCGAGATTTACAACAGAAAAAATCCACGAAGAAAGAACCGTTAACCAAAGAAGAAATTGACCGCATGAAGGTCATTATCATCATGGGATTATTCGTGATTGTCTTCTGGGCCGGATTTGAACAAGCCGGTGGTTTGATGAACCTCTACACCCAACAGTATACCGATCGGATGATCGGCAGCTTTGAAGTGCCCGCAGCCTGGTTCCAGTCTCTGAATCCATTTTTCATCATTGTCTGTGCACCGCTGATTGCTGCGCTATGGGTCAAACTTGGCCGTCGAGAACCCAATTCACCCGTCAAATTTGCATTTGGACTATTCTTTCTGGCGATCGGTTTCTTGTGCATGATTGGTGCCGTTTTAGAGCAAGGTGGCGACCTGAGTGTGAAAACCTCGATGTTCTGGCTGGTTGGTGCGTTTTTCTTCCATACTGTCGGGGAATTGTGCCTGTCACCGATTGGCTTATCGATGACCACCAAACTGGCACCGCTCCGCCTTGCTTCACTGATGATGGGCGTCTGGTTCGGATTTAATGCGATTGCCAACTACATTGCCGGGTTGATCGGTGCCCATGTTGGCGACTTCGGCCCCTTAGCGATTTTCGGTGGCATTGCCGTCACTGCAACCGTCTCCGGCCTCATCCTGCTCCTATTCTCTAATCAATTGGTTATGTGGATGCATGGTGCAGAGCAAGCAACTCATCTGAACCAAAAACCTCAAGAAGCCGACAGTGTGACTCAAACCGCTTAATATCTTGGTCATACAGTTATCTTGATCGTACAGTTATCTTGATCGTACAGTAAGTATTGAGATGCAAATGTGTATTGAACATACAATTGAGCTGAGACCCAGTTAAACCGCATACGTTTCAGCGAGATCAAAATAAGGAGCCATATGGCTCCTTATCTATTTTATGACACCCCGTTGGGATTGGTTACTTTCTCAAACATCAGGAAATCACCGAAGATACCACCGAGATAAAATCTCTCCCGCTTACACAAACAGTGGTTTCAATTGGCGATATAACTGTTGATAAACCGCTCTCTTGTGTTGGTAATGTGCCGTTTGCTCTTCATCCGGCATATGCTTTTCGATTAATACCGGTGATGCACAAATATCCCGGGCGGTCATTTCGGGCCTGACCGCTAACATCGCCAGTCGTGCCGCGCCGAGTGCCGGGCCGACATCCCCGCCCTGACGATATGCCAGCGGCAACCGGACAATATCCGCCAACATCTGACGCCAGTATTGGCTGCGGGCGCCACCACCAATCAAAACCACCTCTTCCGGCAATAACCCCGTCTGATGTAATGCATCAAATCCATCGGCAAATGCAAACCCGACCCCTTCCAATACCGCCTGAGCCAATTCGTACTTCGATGTCGAATGAGTCATACCGAAGAATACGCCTTTTGCATACGGGTCATTATGCGGTGTCCGTTCTCCCGATAAATAAGGCAGGAACACCACCCCAGAATCAGGATTCGCATGACGTTCTGTCTCACTCAACATCTCGCTGACATCGCTAAATCCGGTCAACTCACATACCCAAGACAAACAAGATGCCGCACTCAAAATAACCGACATGGTATGCCAAGTCCCGGGTAATGCATGACAAAAGCTGTGTAATGCAGAATCAGGATTCGCAAGGAAACCATCACTGACGGCGAAATATACACCGGAAGTTCCCAAAGAGAGCATCGCCTGACCCGGTTCGATAATCCCGACCCCGACAGCGCCAGCAGCATTGTCGCCACCACCAGCAATGACTGGTACTTCAGGCATGCCCCATGCTTTGGCCAGTTCAGAATTCAAAGTGCCGGTGATCGCATTTCCTTCATACAGATCCGGCATCTGACATCGCGCCAGCCCGGTTGCATCAAGCAGTTCATCACTCCAGTCTCGCTGGGCTACATCTAACCACATGGTTCCGGCGGCATCGGACATATCCGAGGCATACACCCCTGTCATCCGATAGCGCAAGTAGTCTTTCGGCAGCAGGACTTTGTCTGTCTGAGCAAAAATTTCCGGTTCATGTTCTGCCACCCAAAGGAGTTTCGGGGCAGTAAAGCCCGGCATCATCATATTTCCCGTAATCTGACGACTATCAGGGACGCGCCGCTCCAGTTCAGCGCATTGCGCCTGACAACGACCGTCATTCCACAAAATCGCAGGGCGCAAAACCTGCCCTTGCTGATCGAGCAACACCGCACCATGCATCTGTCCCGACAAGCCGATGGCTTTCACCGCGCTCAGATCCGTCTGTTTTCCCAACGCCTGAATGGCTTGACACATGGCTTGCCACCAATGCTGCGGATCTTGTTCTGACCACAGCGGAAATGGACGGGATATCTCAAGTGGTGCCACCTCGCTCGCCACCACATCACCATTTTCTGCAAGTACAATGACCTTAACGCCGGATGTCCCTAAATCGATTCCAACATACATAAGCTACCCTTTCATTTTCACTCAATAGACTCGGATAACCTCAGGAAATACACAGTGTAATGGGGCCATCCGGATATATTTACGCTTCGTGATGATTTTATTTATCGAATCATTATCATAAGTCTCTCAGTTCACGAAACAATTACGATTTTTCATAGATAGCTTCATGGATTTAACGACTGAGTGAAGGATCACATTTAACACCGGACTTGCCTGTTAGACTTAAAAATTATGGACAAAATATAATTAATATCATTTATGAATAAAAACCCATCCATGACAGATCTGAAACCTTACCCTCACAACTTATATCGTCAGTTCATCGACCACCGTTATCGAATTACACTATTATTTAATGCCAATAAAGTGTATGACCGGGAGGTAATCGAAGGCATCGGCGAATATTTACAGGCGTCGCAATGTAACTGGGATATTTATCTGGAAGAAGAATTCACCACGCATCTGGAGAATTTCCATACTTGGAAAGGCGACGGGGTGATAGCTGATTTCGACAACCCCCAGATTCGGGAACTGCTCAAAGATACGACGATCCCTGTTGTCGCAATTGGTGGCTCTTATGAACATCCATCCGATTATCCGGATGTCCCTTATGTTGCCACCGATAATCAGGCATTGATTGAGCTGGCATTTCAACACCTCAAAAGCAAAGGGATTGAAAATTTCGCGTTCTACGGGATGCCGGAAGAATCATGGCGACGCTGGTCTCATGAACGAGAACAGGCCTTTATTCAACTCTTACGACGGGAGGGATACTCAGGTTCAGTGTATCGAGGCAATGAAGTAAGCCCGCAAACATGGCAGTACGATATGAATCGTCTCGCGGACTGGTTGCAGCAGCTACCAACGCCGGTCGGCATTGTTGCGGTTACCGATGCCCGGGCTCGCCACCTGCTTCAGGTTTGCGATCATTTGAAGTTGATGGTGCCGGACAAAATTTCCGTTATTGGGATTGATAATGAAGAGCTGACCCGCTATCTGAGCCGTGTGTCGTTATCTTCGGTCGAACAAGGATGTAAAGAGATGGGCTATCAGGCTGCCAAACTACTGCACCGCCTGCTGACCACCGCCCCCGAAGAGACTGAGCAGTTAGAGGCGCTCAGACAAACGCGTCGGCTGGTTCCTCCGACACAAGTCCACGCTCGGCAGAGTACCGACTATCAAGCGCTGAAAGATCCCTATGTGATTCAGGCGATGCATTTTATCCGGCATCACGCCTGCAAAGGAATTAAAGTCGAACAGGTTCTCGATTATGTCGGTATTTCTCGTTCCAACATGGAAATCCGTTTTAAAGAAGAATGCGGGCATTCCATTCATCAGGAAATCCACAATTCTAAGCTAAGGCAAGCACGCCATCTGCTGGCAACCACATCATTACCGGTCGCCGAAATTGCTGAATTATGTGGCTATCCTTCACTGCAATATATGTACAGCGTGTTTAAAAAACATCAGCAATGTACACCGAAAGAATTTCGCGAACAGCATCACGACAGATGGCGTCATCGTGATGTGCTATAACCAAAGCGATTTCGTAGTTGATTAAAGCAGTTAATTAAATAGGCAGGCCCACCGAGACTCGGTGGGCAACTGCACAGAACGATAATCATCACCATCAAATCATTCTTTTATGTGAATCAGCCATCAACTTCATCGGATGGCACGAAGTGATCCTCACTGCTCAAGATAATTTAGCCGTTTTCATGCGATTACCCGTTTGCTCTGAATCACGCTGCCAGAGAGCTTCCAGTTGTTCCAACGACTTGCCTTTGGTTTCCGGAACCCAGCGATAAATAAAGTAAACGGTAAATATCCCCATAATCCCATACAGCCAGAATGGAAAACCACCATGGAATTGCTGGAAGATAAAACTCTCTTTTTCATTCATCATCGGGAAGGACTGAGACACCACGAAGTTGGCGAACCATTGCGCAAGCACAGCAATAGATAATGCTCTGGAACGAACACTGTTGGGGAAGATTTCAGACAACAGAACCCACGTCACCGGCCCCAGTGACAATGCAAACGCGGCAATATACATCAACATAAACACTAACAGATAACTACCAATTGCATCGAGATAAGCAGCGGTGCCAATCGCTAACATACTGACCGCCATCAAACCGGCACCAATCATCATCAGCGGACGACGTCCGAATTTATCCACGGTGAAAATAGCCAACACGGTAAAACTTAAATTGACCGCTCCCACCAGAATGGTTTGCAGTAAGGCGATATCCGTCGTGGAATCACTGAAACTTTTCAGAATCGCAGGCGCATAGTAGAGAAATACATTAATCCCTGTGACCTGTTGTAATACACTCAGCATAATACCGATCAGTAACACGCTCAGATATCCCGCAGCGATAATCCCCGGCCGCTGAACCTTCACTAATGACTGCTTAATTTCTTTCCATTGCGGCTCAACATCTTGCTGTGGATTAATGGCCTTCAGCAGACTATGTGCTTCATTATCACGCCCTTTCAGTGCCAGCCAGCGCGGTGTTTCCGGTACGGTAAACAACAGGCCAAAGAACAGGGTTGCAGGAATCACTTCAGAAGCAAACATATACCGCCAGCCCACATCATTGAGCCAGTTATCGCTGCCCAGCAGGGCAATGCCATAGTTGACGAAGTACACCACCAACATACCGAAAATAATGGCAAACTGGTTCCAGGCAACCAATCCACCGCGACGTGCAGGTGGTGCGACTTCTGCGATGTACATCGGAGAAACCATCGACGCAACTCCCACACCAACACCCCCGATAATCCGATAAATCACAAAGGTCCAATAGTGCTGTGGCACTGCGGAACCGATCGCGGAAATCAGAAAGAGTAACGCAGCAATAATCAATGCCCCCCGCCGTCCGTGACGGTTACTGATATAACCGGACAATGCAGCGCCAAGAACACAGCCGATTAAAGCAGAGGATGCAGCAAACCCCAACTCGGTTGCGGTAAGTTGAAAATAATTTTGCAGTGCTTCGACCGCGCCGGAAATGACCGCGGTATCGTAACCAAATAACAACCCACCTAACGCTACAACCAGCGTTAGGTGAATAACATTTGTACCTGTTTTCATCTGAATGACCTCTTTTATATTTGTAGGGAGTCTTTCTATCTCACAATCTCAAGATGCAGATTTCGCCTCATCTTGGCGTTGTCTGGCTATATATAAAGTCAAACGATTCAGGTTTGCATATTATGGAATAATTCAACGGAGTTATGATTTTTTATTTATGTGATCATATAGATAAGCCAATATTTTAAAAAAACAACACAGTTCAAATTTAAAAAAATGAATAATAGCGATAAGAAAAATCACAATTGCCGTCAACTCAACAATCCCTTCATGATGAATAGAAATTGAAATTGAGTTTATTCGCTCTGCATTTATCCACTAATACAGGAAAACCATCATGACTGAATTTTTCAAACACATTGAACCCATTCAATTTGAAGGGACAGAATCAGAGAATCCCTTAGCATTCCATCATTATGATGCGGACCGGATGATTCTTGGCAAATCAATGAAAGACCATTTACGTTTCTCAGCCTGCTACTGGCACAACTTCGTCTGGCCGGGTGCGGATGTATTTGGTGCAGCAACGTTTGACCGACCATGGCATCACGGTGGTAGTGCAATGGAGCTGGCTCGCTTAAAAGCAGACCTTGCATTTGAATTCTTTACCAAGCTCGGAGTGCCTTACTACTGCTTCCACGATGCCGATGTTGCCCCTGAAGGCAACTCCATCAAAGAATACGTCAATAATTTCGCAGAAATGGTTGATATCTTAGGACAAAAACAACAGGACACTGGCGTCAAACTGTTATGGGGAACCGCCAATGCGTTCTCTCATCCACGTTATATGGCTGGCGCGGCCACCAATCCGGATCCAAAAGTATTTGCTTTTGCTGCCACTCAGATTTTTCATGCCATGAGTGCAACTCAAAAACTCGGTGGTGAAAACTATGTGTTATGGGGCGGTCGCGAAGGCTATGAAACCTTGCTGAATACCGATTTGCGTCAAGAACGCAAACAACTTGGCCGCTTGATGCAAATGGTTGTCGAACACAAACACAAAATCGGCTTTAAAGGCACTATCCTGATCGAACCGAAACCACAAGAACCAACCAAACACCAGTACGATTACGACTGTGCAACAGTTTATGGCTTCTTAAAACAGTTCGGGCTAGAAGATGAAGTGAAAGTGAACATCGAAGCGAACCATGCCACACTGGCCGGACACAGCTTCCATCATGAAGTCGCGACAGCAACAGCACTGGGTATTTTTGGTTCGATTGATACCAACCGCGGCGATGCGCAGCTTGGCTGGGATACCGACCAATTCCCGAACAGTGTGGAAGAGAACACGCTGATCATGTACGAAATTCTCAAAACAGGTGGCTTCACAACCGGCGGGCTGAACTTTGATGCCAAACTCCGCCGTCCATCCATTGACGCAGAAGATATGTTCTACGGTCACATCGGTGGTATGGACATCATGGCATTAGCTCTCGAACGGGCAGCAAACATGATCGAAAATGATCTGCTCTCCAAACATATCGCACAACGTTATGCGGATTGGAGTCAATCACTGGGTCGTCAAATTCTGTCAGGTGAACATTCATTAGCATCACTGGCACAGTTCGCTGTAGACAATGATATCGCACCACAGAAAGTATCCGGCCAGCAAGAATATCTGGAAAATCTGGTCAATCGGTTTATTTATCGGTAATACGCTCATTGAAAGAATGAGCTTACCGGATTAACCGACGCTCCTCACCCCCAGACGGTATCCGATATCAAACCGTCGCTCTTATCAAAACAGCTCAGCACATCTTGTGCTGAGCTGTTTTATGATGATGTCATTGACTCAGCACTAAAACCAACGTTTGAGCTTGAAGAACCCTAAAATAATGAACATCACCACAACCAGCATGGCAGAGAACCAGAGAAAGGCACTGGGATTATCCGTCCCCGGGATCCCGCCAATATTCACGCCCAGCAGCCCGGTCAAAAATCCAAGCGGTAAAAACAATGCTGCAATCAGCGACATGACATACATCCGCTGGTTTATCTGATCATTCACCTGACTGACCAACTCTTCCTGAGTCACCACCGCACGCTCACGCACCGCATCCAGTTCTTCAACAGAACGCATCAACCGATCCGTGCTCTCTTGTAAATAGAGCCGATCATCTGCCAGTAACCACGCTTTGCGCTCAGCCATCATTTTCAACATCGCTTCACGCTGCGGAGCCAGATAACGCCGTAAATGAATCGTCTGACGCCGGATTTCCATCAACGCTTTGCGTTGTCCGGCAGGATCTTCTGCCTCAAGCACAAGCTCTTCAATCTGCGCGATCCGGTCTTCAAACGTGGCGGCCACGGCATCAATCCGCAATGTCAGATAATGGCACAATCTCACCAGAAAATCAGAAGGGTTGACGGGTCCTTCTCCCCGATGAAGAGATTCAATTAAATCACTGACCGATAGCAATTTCCGCCGCCGGGTAGAAATAATCCGCTGCGCATCAATGACAATCCTCACCGAGACCATATCTTCAGGGCTCGCACCCTCACTCAGATTCACACCACGTAAAAAGATCAATGATTGTTCATTGACGTGACTCACCCGCGGACGCGTGTCATGACTCAGTAAGGCATCCGCGACCAATTCGCCGACACCACTTTGATGCGCCAACCAATGACAGCCCTGTTCATTGGCATAATCGATATGTACCCATAATGTGCCCTGTTCAGGTTGCCAGGCATTGACCTGTTCCTGATCCAGCTCAACCGCACCACCTTGCCCATCAAATAATAAAGCTGCTATAAACGCACTTTGACTCATGCTGCCTCCGAGAATCCTTACCTTGTTTAAATTAGCAGATTTTTACAGATAAACATAAAGGAACTGAATTGGTTACATGTCCCCTCAATGACTCAATCATTTCTTGACTGACGACATCAATAATGATGACGAAGCAGCGGGATTGTGAGCCGTCAAATCAACCACAATCGTCGTCAGATGATCATGCCATTCGACTTGTGACAAGCTTTGATAGTGGAAAACATGTCCGGTTAAGCGGATAGTCAAATGATGAGGGCTTAACTGACGCATGTGGAATTCCGGAGTATCGGTAATCAGGAAGGGATCGCTCAACGCTTCATCAGGTGCGTGCAAGTAATAAAGATAATGATAACCTTGAGGACTCTTTGTGGCGCTTTTTTCGCTTTCTTCTGGCTCCCGGTAACCCGTCAGCACCACCCCCGGTGCAATTTTCTCCGAGACCACCTGCATATTGGTGCGGTGGTGTTTCTTGCCAAACGACTGTGGTGTGAAATATCCGATCAAACACCCGACAGCAATTAGAATAATCGTGCTCAACCCTCGCATACTTTCAGGCTCCTGCTTCTTTTCGCGGTCTATATCTCCCTTTACAGACATTCAGAGCACTGGTTAGTTCGAAAATGATACGGATATCAATAAGCGAATACACAGTCCGACTCATATAGGTAAAGCTCATCATTGCCACCTTGACCATACAGGTGCCCGTCTTTGAGTTCTAAAGGGATCAATTCGCTGAATATGTGTCAATTGCGGCTACGCATGGACAATCAATGCTGAAGTACACGCCAGTCCGCGAATATAAATAACGGGAAGCGAATTGAATGGACTGTTACGTCTTGCTATCCATGTGGATTTGTCTCAGGTAAAGAAATAACGGCAATCCAAGTGACACTCCAATGCTCAATGTCGCGACCACAGGCAGCCAGAGATATCGCATATGGATACGCTTGCTTTCAGTGAAGATGAAAACGAGCAAAACGACGGCTGAAATAATGACATCCCAACCGAAAAAGCCCCCGATTCTTGTAGAGAATAGTTCTTGAATGAATAACGATATATCAATCCCATGCTCCGTAACCCAAGGTATCAATTGAGTGAAAGGCAATAACGTACCGAAAACGCACAAAATTAAATAAAGGTATTTCACTTTCATACAATAATATCTCTGATAAACACATGCCCCCAATCAGCCAACGACAGAAATATCGCAAATTGAGGTCATTTGGGTATAGTACTTCCGGTTAAAACTGACACGATAGACTGCTGCCGTCAAACCATGTCCGTAAAATCTGGGGGGAGAATCCGTGGCTCTAATGATGATTCATGAGTGACTGGGCGATGCGTTTAAACGAGGCAAAGCAAGTATCGAAGTCTGGTGTATCGGTATTAAATACCATTGGCGTTACAAAGTCTGTAAATCGTTCACGAAACAATGGGTTAGTTTCTAACTCTTGTATCCCTAGCCGTAATTCTTGAATAGGCTCAGCGACAAACTCTGCATGTTGATTGCCAAACCGTTTCACATCTTCTACTAATACGGTTTGAAAAAGAGACTTAAGGGCATCAAAGTCGAATTTTTGGTTGAATTCAATGCAGTAAACATCGTAGATATGACGAACGAGCGTAGCATCATCTTTTCGATCGGGGTATCGCTTGACCAACATAGTACGGCGCAACATCGAAATGATTTTTTCGACCAATGTAGACAGAACGGAGATACAAGCGAAATCGTTTACTTCTTGAGGTTGTTTATACAGTTCTGCAACGAGTGATTGAATGCCACGCTGCTCAACTTGAAGCAAAGGAATCGTTTCCATCAATTCCAACTTTATAATTGGACGTAAGCAAGGTGCTTGACTAAATTGTTGTGGGTATTTGAGCTCAAATTCAACATAGCGATATTCATCACGAACATTTCTATACTCAATAGAAAAATGGCTGGCTTGATGAGTTAACGCGTCTTCGAGTTGTTGTACAAGCTCTTTGCGTTTGGCTTTTCTCTTATCACGCCCTAATAAATTAAACTCATCTGTTGGGATCAATTTAATGTCGACATCTTCCGACATTCTGAGGATTTTGACGTTGGATTTAGCTAAGGCAGTTCCACCGGAAAACACCATTTGATGCGTTTCAAAAGTGAGATGTTCTAACGCAGCAAGTAAAGCCACTACCCAATAATCTTTTTCGATGATGGCAGGATTTCCGAGCGCTAAAGCATCGGAAACCTCTAAAAATTGCTCTTTTAGTTTTTTCATTTTTTAACTGGGCGAGTTTAGAACGCGATTACCAACAACCAGCTTGCGATTAAACTGCTTAGGATTCCAAGAATATTGCACTGAAGAGGGTATCTGAGTGCTTTTACCTGCAAGACTTTGTTGTGATAGGCTATCGACTTCAAAGTCGACACCTTTCATCTTTAGTATTTCACGTAAAATCGCATCGGAGCCGCCTGGGTTCGTTGGCATTAAACGGCCCGTGAGCCTGTTTATACGTGCCTTAGTATAAAGGCCATAGCCGATTTTCATCAGCTCACCTTGTTTAATCAATTGATTAAGAGCACGCCCGATCTGGTCATAACTGGCAATATCTTCAAAATCTTTGCGCTCAAAAACATACCGTCTTGAACGCTTCAACTTTTGATTGATTCGATCTGCTGCCGTCATAGGACCTCCATCGTTAGGTAAAACAAGTATACCTTAACTGGAATAAATACGGCAAACATGCATACTTAAATACGGCACTGATTTACATAATTAAATTATAATTAATTGATTTATAAACATAAGTATAAATTAAAATAAAATGACCTATTCCAGAAACCGGTCATGACATTACTCATTAATCAATATTCTCAGACAATTTCAACACATCTTCAATTTAGCCTTAAATCGCTTAACACC
This sequence comes from Vibrio gazogenes, assembly GCF_002196515.1. Classification (NCBI taxonomy): domain Bacteria; kingdom Pseudomonadati; phylum Pseudomonadota; class Gammaproteobacteria; order Vibrionales; family Vibrionaceae; genus Vibrio; species Vibrio gazogenes. The sequence continues at coordinate 549,867 of NZ_CP018836.1, forward strand.
TCAAATTAGCCATAAAAAGCTAAATTTGCATAATTAGCTATAAAGAGCTAAGTTAATGCTGAGAAATAAAGAGGAGTTTTCTGTGGCGGCGACCGATAAAACGATTGCAGTGATCAGTGGTGATATTATCAACTCAACCGGATTGAGTGCAGATCAGTTTGAGCGACTACTGGCACGCATTAAAGAGATTCAGACATGGATGAGTACCGAAAACCCATCCAATGCACACAGTATCATTCGGGGGGATGAATTTCAGAGTGTGGTGCATGATATTGGCAACACGCTGCGCTATACCCTGATTTACCGGCTTGGAATTAAAGCGCTTGGCAAAGCCTTTGATAGCCGAATCAGCTTTGCCATCGCAAGGCATGCCGAGCTGCGAGAGTCCGTCTCGGAATCGATGGGAGAAGCATTTGTCCTGTCCGGGCGTGGCCTCAAGTCATTAAAAAACCACCGGCTGGTTTTTAGTTCTGATCGTGCCGAACTCAGTACGCAATTTGATTTACTCTTTCAATACCTCGACCGACAGTTGACTGACCTAACCGCACGCCAGTGTGAAGTGATGCTACCGATGCTGAAAACCACTCAGGATTTATCGATCAGTGAGTTGGCGACACAGCTCGACGTCGCAACCGCGACCGTCAGTAAATCACTAAAAGCATCGGGCTGGCCGCTCATCAGTGCGCTCAATCAACAATTCATCAACCAAGTGACAGGGCTTCAAAATGTCTGATTTTTTGACGGTTTTCATCGCGTTTTTGCTGATTCATCTGATCGGTGATTTTTACCTTCAGCCCGGACGGTGGCGGGCAGCCAAGCAAAAAGCCACCTATCGTGCCCCTGAGCTGTACATTCATGCGTTATTACAGGGCATTGCACTATCTGTACCGGCCCTCGTGCTCGGGATGGGTTGGCCCTCAACGGTTTGTCTGATCGCAATCGTTGTGCTCAGTCACTGGGTTATCGACCTGTGGCAAGCCTCGCGACATCAACATCGATTGACACACATGATGGTGGAGCAAACCCTTCATGTTCTGGTGTTTGCCCTGATCGCCTTGCATATGACAACAGACATCACAATTGACGCAATACTCGGGTATGACAAATTCTCCGACGGCATGCTGGTCGCCTTGGCGTATGTCCTGATCCTCAAACCCACATCGGTGGTGATTGGCAGTATCTTAAACAAGTATTCCATGACCGTGACAGATAATCATCCGCAGATGAATGGCCTTGTCGCCGGTGGTGAGTTGATCGGTTATTTAGAGCGCATACTGATCCTGACGTTTACGCTGGTCGGGAGCTACGCTGCCGTCGGTTTTGTCTTTACTGCCAAATCAATTTTCAGATTCGGTGAACTGAACAAATCAGACAGTCGCAGCCTCACCGAATATGTTTTGATTGGCTCTTTATTATCAGTCGTGATCGCCACCCTTGTCGGCACGTTGGTCTCACTCGGCCTTGATATCAAAATGAAGTGATCTCTCACGATAGCCACAAGCTGACAGCAAGCCCGTCAAACGCAACGCAAAAAAATGCCCAGACGGTGTTCCATGGTCCGGGCGAAGAAGGATCTTAGCTTGTGGTTAATCAATACCGGCACAAGATGGTGCAAGAGAGCAAATCATGTTGATCAAGCAGTCCAGCGCCACCGCCACATCCTGAGTCTCTACATTTTCTCGCGGATTATGGCTGATGCCTTTTTCACAGCGGACAAACAACATCCCCATCTCGGCAAGGTTTGCCATCACCATCGCATCATGACCGGCACCACTGGCAAGGTAACAGACATCTTTGCCGGTTACTGATTCGACCACATCTGCCCAGACCTGTTGTAACCGATCACTACATGGAACAGCCTGTGCCTGATAGATCTGTTCCTGAGTCATCGTTAAGCTGCGCTTATCAGCAATGGCGGCCAATTGTGCCATCAGCAGTGGCGTACAGAGATCCAGTTTTTGTTGAGACTGACTCCGAATATCCAGTGAAAACTGCACCTGTCCGGGAATCACATTAACGGCAGCAGAACGCACCTCACACTTGCCCACCGTCGCGACGATTTCATGCTCGGTCGCAAAGGCTTCAATGCAGGCAATCATCTCAGCGGTGCCACATAATGCATCATGGCGTAACGGCAAAGGAACCGTCCCCGCATGACCGGCAACGCCAGACACATCGATGAGAAACCGTTTCGCCCCGGCAATCGCAGTCACGACACCAACCGGTAAATCAAGACTTTCCAGCAGTGGCCCCTGTTCGATATGGACTTCCAGATAAGCAAGCGTCTCTTCAGGATTTCGGCCAGCGTTAACCACCTTATCAGGATCAAGTCCGAACCGGCTCATCGCCTCGCCAATACTGATCCCGTCTTTATCCTGACGATCTAACAATGCCGGATTCCACATCCCGGCAACCGGGCTGGAACCAAGCAACGTGGTTTGAAAACGAGTCCCTTCTTCATCGGCAAACGCCACCACATCGACATGAAACGGTAAATCAACGTCCTTGAGAGCATCTAACGCTTCAATCGCCAGCAGAATTCCCAGCGGGCCGTCATAACCACCGGCATTGACCACGGTATCACTGTGCGAACCGATGATCAGCGTCGGCATACTGGGATGTGCCGAGACTTTTCGACCCCACTGATTGCCCACTTCATCCTGCCACGTTTCCAACCCCGTCTGAGTCATCCACTGCGCCAATTGTTGATGCGCTTGACGGTGCTCTTCAGTCAGATAAGCCCGTAGAATGCCATTTGGCATTGCGCTGAATGAGGCTAATGTCTGAATTCTCTCCATCACCTGTGTTGCCCGGTGTGCTGCCTGCATACGCGCTCCTTCTGATTGACTCATATTGTATGACTCTTCCTTGCTTTGACGATGACCTCTATCAGGCACCGAAGACATCCATTGCTGCCGCAACCGCTTGGCCCGCTGCAACGGGAGCTTTGGCTTTCAATAACACAGATTCCAGTGCTGCCAGCGTCATCAATACACATTCTTGACGAGCGTTATAGCCCATGGTTCCAATCCGCCAGATTTTACCGTGGAGCGGCCCGAATGAGGTGCCGATTTCAATGCCGAAACGATGCAACAATTCTTGACGAACCTGCTCACCATTGACTTGTTCAGGAATATAGACGCCAACCACGTTATTCATTTTGTATTGTTGATTACCAAACAGGGTTAAGCCCATCGCTTCAAGGCCAACCGCCATCGCCCGTCCGGCTTGCTGGTGGCGGGCAATCACTTGTGTCGCCCCCTCTTCCAGATAGAGCCGGGCACATTCGCGGGCCGCGTACAACATACTGGTTGCTTCTGTGTGATGGTTAAGTCGTTCCGGTCCCCAGTAGTCCATCACCATCGCTAAATCAAAATAGTTCGACAGAATCGGGGTATCTTCACCATCCTGATGCGCTTCGGTACGAATACCGGCTTCAACCCGTTTACGTCGGTTAATCACCGCAACACACTGCTCACTGAGTGTTACCGGCGCGCTACCAGACGGGCCGCCTAAACATTTTTGCAGTCCGGCAGAAACCGCATCGAGATGCCATTCATCAACCTTGAGCGCATTCCCGGCAATCGATGCTGTCGCATCACAGTAAAATAACACCCCGTGACGCTGACAGATCTCCCCGATCTCAGCTAACGGTTGGTTCATGGTGGTTGATGTATCACCCTGTACGGTTGCCAGCATTTTCGGCTGGAATTCACGGATGGCCGCTTCAACTTTTTCCGGCGGGCATACCTCGCCCCATTCAATATCAATCGTCTGCACCGCAGCACCAACCCGATGCGCGATTTCACACAACAGATGACCGAATCGTCCAATCACCGGAATCAGCACTTTATCTCCCGGTTGCAACACCGACACCAATACCGCTTCAATGCCGGCCCGGGCAGTGCCATCGACGAGAAATGTCTGTTGATTCTGGGTCTCAAACACGTTGCGGTAAAGGGTTTGTACCTGATTCATATAGCCGGTCATGACCGGATCGTATTGCCCGATCAACGCCGATGAGATTGCCTGATGAACCCGAGGATACGCGTTAATCGGTCCCGGCCCCATCAGCATCCGTTGTGGCGGATTGAGGGTTTCAAATAGCGGATTGGTTTCCATACATCTCTCCATAAAATCTGATTCAAATTGTCGGTTTAAAACTGACCGACCAAAGCATCGCCATCGCTGCGCGGATCGGTTGCCGAGGTGGCTCGGCCACCCTCATCTAGCGTGATTGCACCGGCATGGCCCATCAATTCATTTTGATCTTTCACTTGCGTAATCTGATGACCGCGCTCACGTAATGTATCCTGATACGCCAGATATAAGCTCTGCTCAAGCCGCAGCTGATGCGTATCATCCCCCCAAGTCCGGCCCAGCAACCAGCGCGGCATCGCAATCGCTTCATCCAGCGTATAGCCTTGATACACGTAGCGACTGAACAGACAAGCTTGTGTCTGTGGCTGTCCTTCCCCACCCATAGTTCCGTATACGATCCGCTGACCATCGTTCAACTCAGCATACGCTGGGTTTAGGGTATGAAATGGCTTTTTGCCCGGCTTCAGCACATTGTGATGCGTCGCATCAAGTGAAAAACTTTTCGCCCGGTTGTTCCAGACAAATCCCAGATTCGGCAATACCGCACCGCTGCCGAATTCCCAGTACACACTCTGAATAAAACTCACCATCGTGCCGTATCGGTCGGTCGCTCCCATCCAGACCGTATCTCCGGGTTTGGCGAGATGCGGCCACGGTTGTGCCTGCTCAAGAGTAATGCGAGCCGCGCACTCAGTGACGCTCTGCTCCGTCAGCAGTTGCTGAAGCGATACAGACAGGTCAGCTTCATCGGTCACGTATTGATCGCGCAGAATAAACGCCTGTTTGGTTGCTTCGACCAATAGATGAATGTGATCGATCTCACTGTCAGCCTGCGCGACCAAACGATCATAAATCGCTAAAATTAGCAACGAAGCCACACCTTGTGTTGGCGCTCCGAAGTTATACAGTCTGCCCTTGCCGGTCTGTACCGATAACGGCGTCATCACACGTGCCTGATGGTGATGGAAGTCGTCAAGCGTAATCGGGCTGCCTAATGCCGCCAAATCCGCCGCGGCCTGCCTGGCAATCTCACCACGATAAAAATCGTCCAATCCTGCTGTTGCAAGCCGCTCAAACGTCGTTGCCAGCGTCGGATTACGCAGAATCTGCCCGATTTCAAGCGTCTTACCGCCGGGTAAATAGTACTGAGCAAATGACGGTATATCTGCCAGCATCGCGACCGTTTTTTCGCTCGCATTGACCAGACTCTGTGTCACTTCAATACCGTCCCGCGCAGCGGTAATCGCCGGTTGCAACAGTTGTGGCAAGGTATGTTGGCGATGATTGAGTGCTAAAGCCTGATGCCAGCCGGAGAGCGCTCCGGCCATGGTCATCGCAGCAGCACCACCGCTCGCGGGTAATTCATCCCCTTGCGCACGGTATTCAGCCGGATCGAGATTCAATGCAGCCGCGCCACAGGCATCAATGGCAATCGGTTGTTGTCCCGGGTGACAAATGAGCCAAAAGCTGTCACCGCCAATGCTATTCATATGCGGATACTGCACGGTCACCATCGCAGCCGCAGCAACCATCGCTTCGCTGGCAGTACCGCCCTCATCGAGAATTTTTTGTCCGACTTGTGCCGCCCGATAATGTGGCGCGGTAAAGGCTGTCTGATATGTCATTGACTGCTCTCCCCGGCCATCAGTCTTGCTGCAATCGCCAATAACCGAGGCTCTTCATTCGGTAGCCCCAGCAACGACATCCCGCAAGGGCCGTCATGCATTCCCTGAAACGGCAAATGTAACTGGGGAAATCCCGCCAGTCCGGCAATGGCGGTCAATCCCATTAACTCAGTCCGGTAATCCGCCATGGCTTGCGGCGTAATATCCAGTGACGGCGGCCCCGCAGGTGTCGTTGGCAAGAGCCAGACGCCACCGTGTTCATCTAACTGGGCATATAACCACATCCGAAAGGCTTTCTGGCGCAGCTTACCTTGCTGATAGGTGGTATCCTCAATGGTTCTCGCCCATTTAACCCGCTCCAGAATTGCCGGGTCGAGCGAGCGCTCATGCTCCGTCAGCCAACGGCCATGTTTCTGGATAATTTCATAGCCCTGAATACTGCGAAACAGCAAACTCAGTGCATCCAGCGTCCACTCGGACTGTGTCATAAAATCTTTTTCTTCGAGCGCAATCCCGGCCCAACGGCAACGGTCATGAACCCGCTGATAGCGATCTTCGCTCAGTTGCTGAGCCATAAAACGGTCGAGATAGAGGGTTGGAATCGGATCAACACGATCAGGGATGGTCTCTGCGGAGAGTTCACGATAGACCGACGTCAGAACCGACAGATCCCGCGCAAAAATGCCTGCGGTATCAAAACTTTTGGCGAGTTCGAAGCAGTTGGCGAGATCAAATTTGCCCAACGTGGGGCGTAGGCCGAACAAACCACAATAGCTGGCGGGAATCCGAACCGAACCGCCGGTGTCTGTCCCGATAGAGAAATCCACATCTCCCTGCGCAACAGCCACGGCACTGCCACTCGATGAACCGCCGGGAATACAACCGGGCGCAGCCGGGTTTTCGGGGGTCCCGTAGTGAATGTTCTGTCCGTTTAAGCTATAAGCCAGCTCGTCGGTCTGGACCCGACCACGGCACATTGCCCCAGCGCTGAGTAAATTTTCTATGATCGGTGACGTCGCATTGGCCGAGGCATGGCTCTCCAGCCATGCGGGATTCCCCGCCCCGGTGTTATATCCTGCGACATCAAACAAATCTTTAAACACAAAGCTCAAACCGGATAATGCGCCATCATCCGTTGCCGCAAGGTAATCGGGCCCTTGCTGACAGTAAATTCGTTGGTCTCTGACCAGATGTTGTCCCATCTCTGTTTCTCCGCTTACGAGTTAGCAGCCGCTTCACTGGCTGGCTGATAACGTTTGGCATACCGATTCGCAAGAATTGCACAGTAGAAAATCTGAATCGGGTGATACAGCATTATCGGCAGCAAAATCATGCCAAGATTCGGGTCGGTACCAAAAATTGCGGTTGCCATCGGCACGCCTGCCGCCAGTGTTTTCTTGGTACCACAAAACACCGCAGCAACTTCATCTGCCCGCGAAAACTGACAACGCTGCGCACCCCACTGAATCGCATGAACCATCACCAACAGCACCACACAACAGATGCCAATAGCGGTAGCAAGCATCCCGACCGAGAAGTTATGCCAGATGCCATTTGCGACCGAGTCACAAAACGCATTATAGACAATCAGTAGAATAACGTATTTATCAACTTTGTTGACCACAGACTTATGTCGCTCGATAAAATTCAGCAATACCGGTCTGGCAAGTTGTCCGGCAATCATCGGGATTAACAACAGTTTGGCGATAGAGATCACCGAGCTCATCAGATCTAACTGTACCCCTTTCATCCCCATAAAGAACTGAATCATCAGCGGGGTAAGAAAAACACCGAGAATACTGGAAAGGGATGCGTTGAAAATCGCCCCCGGGACATTACCTTTACCCACACTGGTCATCGCGACCGAGGACGAAATGGTACTAGGCAACACAAACAGATAGCAGAAACCAAAGGCAAGCGATGTTGGCATCCACGCCAGCATTCCGTTGCCTAAAATCAACCACAGTAACGGATAAAACAGGTAAGTCGCCAACTGGATATAGACGTGCAGTTTCCAGTTACTCACGCCGGCTTTAATTTTCTGCGGAGACAGGCCCAACCCGTGTAAGAAGAAGACAATCGCGACCCCGATCCCAGTCAGCTTGTCGAGATGAATCAACCCACCGGAACGGCCCACCTGTTCAGAAACTGTCGCCAGCAGGATGGCGACCACCATGCCAACCAGAAACCACTCTTTTTTTAATTTACTGATGATACTCATTCTTGTTTATACCCGTTGCTTTTACGTTGCTGCTATTGTGTTTATCGTCTTGCATGACGGCCAATCTGACTCACTCTAACTCGTTGAGCTGAGCATAGTTCATACTGATTTTTCGACTGACCTGTGTCGATTTGCTTTTTAAGTGTAAAAACGTTTGATTGACCAAATGCGAAATCAAACTCATCGGCACCGTATAGCTGTCTAACGGCAGCTCATTATTCATATAACAGATAAAGTAGTGCCCGGCTTGCTGCGCGTATTTCTGTCCGGACTGATCGGTAATCAGTAAGCTATCCCGCGATGCCAGAAAAGACATTATTTTCTCAAAATTTGCCACCCGCCGACGGATACCGATCACAATCGTAAAATCATCGTCCTCAATCGAGGCCAGATCTTCACCAATCGTCTGACCGGGTAACGGCAACAACTCAACCTGTGTCCGACACTGCATGAGCTGCTGACGAAAATGCATCGCCAGCGGGTAACTGTTGCGATAGCCGATAATTTTGATCCGTTTTGCCGTCGCCAGTTTCTCAATTAATGCGTGGTGCTCCTGCTGAGTCAGTTGCTCCCAAAGTTTTTCGAGTGCCCGCAGCTCATGGTTGAATTCAGAGTCATCCAGTGTCGTCATCATCACCGGCTGACCATTATCCCGCTCAATCATCAGTTCCTGACGTAAAGCGAGGTGGTCTTCATAGCCCAGTTTGCGGATAAAACGGCTGACACTGGCTTTCGAGACCTGACACGCTTCAGCAATCTCGCTGGTGGATAACATCAGCACCTTTTCCGGATTCAATTGCAAGTAATCCGCCAAACGCCGGTTATTGTCAGTCAGGCTGGCATAATGCCGGGTAATCCGTTCACTGAGCGGACAGTTTGCCGATGACTGATGAACGGGTTGACTGACATCATGGGTTCGGTCATTCATAGCTGATGTTCTCTCCTGCCGGACAATTGAGGGTGGATGCTGCCACGTCGTATGCAGCAGTCAGGTTTCTCAAGGGTTAACCCCAAAAGCATTACAGTACCGCTGAAAGAAAACTTCTCAGCTCCGCAGTTTGCGGGTTCGCGAACACCGCTTCACTCGGCCCGGTTTCCCACACTTTGCCTTCGTTCATAAACACGACCCGATCACCGACATCCCGGGCGAAATTCATTTCATGGGTAACGAGAATCAGGGTCATTCCTTCCGCTTTGAGTTGTTCAAGCACTTTCAACACTTCACCGACAAGTTCGGGATCCAGCGCTGAGGTAATTTCATCACATAACAAGACTTTCGGAGACATCGCCAGTGAGCGGGCAATTGCCACACGCTGCTGTTGTCCTCCGGAAAGGTTGCCCGGATAGGCGTCGAATTTATCGCCCAATCCGACTTTTTCCAGAAGCTCGCGAGCAATCTGCTGACAGTCTGCGGTCGTTTTTTTCTGTACCAGCTTCGGTGCCAGCATGACATTTTCACCAACGGTTTTGTGAGGAAACAGGTTGAAGCTCTGAAAGACCATACCAACGCTCTGACTCAGTAAGCGCAATTTATATTCATCATTTTCTACGGCTTGCTGATCGACGACGATCGCGCCTTCCTGATAGGTTTCCAGCCCGTTCATACACCGCAGTAATGTGCTTTTCCCTGAGCCGCTCCGGCCGATAATCGAGATCACTTCTCCGGCTTGAATTTTCAGGTCTACCCCTTTCAATACATGGTTTTCACCATAAAACTTATGAACCTGATCAACACTAATAAGTGACATAATGCTTCGCCTCCGAGCTGTAAATAAATCGTCCTGATTTCAGTTGTTCTTGTGGTCTGTTCTTATAGCAAGACTGTGTGCTTTTCATACCAATACACCTCAAACCTTGCGTGACTCGAGATAACGGGCAAACATCGATAAAGGAAAGCAGATGGCAAAATAGAGCAACGCCACCATGGCAAACACTTTAAACGGCTGAAATGTTGCGTTGTTGAGCATCGTGCCGGCTTTGGTCAATTCGACAAAACCAATAATCGATGCCAAGGCAGTCCCTTTGACAATTTGCACCGAAAAACCGACCGTCGGGGCAATCGCAATCCGCATTGCCTGCGGGAAAATAACATGCCGCATCGTTTGCAGATAAGTCAGCCCCAGCGTCCGACAGGCTTCCCACTGCCCTTTGGGTAAAGATTCAATACATCCCCGCCAGATATCATGAAAAAACGCACTGCTGAATAACGTTAACGCCAAAATCGCTGCCGACCACGCACTCACTTCGATACCAATCAGCGACAAGCCGAAGAAAGCCAGAAAGAGCTGCATCAATAACGGTGTCCCTTGAAACAGTTCAACATAGAGCTGAATCAAACGGGTAAAAAACGGATTGCGCGTACTGCGCAATAAGGTCAGCCCCAGCCCGACCAGACCACCGCCGATAAAGGCGTACACGGACAATAATAATGTCCAGCGCGCAGCCAGCAGGAGGTTACGGAAGATATCCCAATCGGTAAACTGCATCATCCTGAATGTCTCCTATAACGATGGGTTTTTAAACGCAAGGTGGCGAAAATAAGCAAATCCTTGGCGCATCAAAATCGCCAGTACCAGATAAATCACCGCGGTTAATGTGTAGGATTCAAAACTCAGAAAACTACGGGATTGCACAAAGTTTGCAGCAAAGGTCAGGTCTTCGACCGATATCTGCGACACCACCGCTGAACCGAGCATCACAATAATGCATTGACTGACCAGCGCCGGATAAACCCGTTGGTATGCCGGTGGCAAAACAATGTGGATGAAGATCTGGCGTCGGGTCAGCCCCAGCGTTTTACCCGCCTCCCATTGCCCTGACGGCACAGCATCAATACCGGCCCGGATAATCTCTGCACTGTATGCGCCCAGATTGAAGACCATGGCGATCACACCGGCCTCCCATGCGGTAAGCTTGAGGCCAAGTGCCGGTAAACCGAAGAAAATGAAAAAGAGCTGCACAATAAACGGGGTGTTGCGAGTGACCTCAATGTAACTGGCACACAGCAAGCGCAATCCGGGTTGGCGTCCGGTTCGGCCTGCGGCACACAACGTGCCAACCACCAGCCCTGCGACGGTTGAAATCACCGTCAGTTGCACCGTCGTCCAGACACCTGCCACAAACTGTGGCAGGTATGGCGCTAATCCGGCATAGTCTAGCTGATAACTCATGCGGTTCTCCCAGAAGTTAAGCGCCTAAATTTTTCGGAAATGGTGCTTTGAGCCATTTTTGTGAGAGCTGCTCCAGCACACCGTCAGCTTTGGCTTGTTCGATCAAACGATTGACTTCGCTGACCAACGGTTGCTCACCTTTCATCACCCCGACATAGCACGGTGAATTTTTCAGCAAAAACTTCGTCTGTGGGGCTTTATTCGGGTAACGGGTCGCTATTTCGGTGACCACCAAATTCCCGGTCGCGATCAGACTGAGCTGCCCGGACAAGAAAGCCGACAGTGTGGCATTGTTGTCTTCAAACCGTTTAATCGTTGCCGATGCCGGCACCAGTTTGCTTAACTCAAGATCTTCAACTGAGCCACGAGTCACACCGATGGTTTTATTCGCTAAATCATCCGCAGAACTGACTTGCTCATCTGCCGCGCCAAATACGCCCAGATAAAACGGTGCATAGGCTTCACTGAAGTCGATCGCCTTTTCGCGTTGCGGGTTTTTCCCCATACTTGAAATCACTAAATCCACTTTCTGCGTTTGCAAATACGGGATCCGGTTGGCACTGGTGACCGGCACCAATTTCAATTTGACCTTCATCTGTTTGGCAATGTAGGCTGCCATATCAATATCGTATCCCTGTGGCTGCATGTCTGTCCCGACAGAACCAAACGGTGGAAAATCCTGAGGCACCGCCACCTTTAATACCCCACGTTTCTGAATAGTTTCCAGTTGATCGGCTGACGCGGTCAGTGTGTATCCCATCAACATGACCGAAGCCACTGCTATAGCAAACAATCGAAGTAATTTCATTTGAGTCCCTTATCTTGTCATGAAACGATTGAAACAATCAAATCGATTTTTGCAACGATTGTGCCATGTTAAAAATAACATTTTATCTAATTGATTTAATTAATGATTAAACCATTCAATATCAATATGTCGCGCGCACACCATTCACCATTGGCCCATTCTCATGCAACCGATGAACCAATACGGTGCAAGGGGCATGATATCAGGGTGACACTCCCCATCAGGGAGCAAAAAGCGCGATAAAGCGGTGAGGAGCGGGATAACAGAGGGATTAGGATTGTGGCTAAAGTGCCGGGACGGGATGGTGACTGAATCAGTCGCGCTGGGTGGTCAATTGATTCTACCAGCATCGCCAGAGAAAACCCGGTTCGCTTTTGAGTAGCTTTTTGAGCAGTCAAAGGCGAACCGGACCGTTTGTTATCTTTTCACCGGCAACCCACGTTATGACTTTTGCTTAGCCAGCTTTAAGCCGCCGACACGAACTCGCTCCGATTCCATCAGGAAACGATAAGTCGATGCCGCGACCCCACCACCAATAAATAGCGCATAGTTGGCAAGTTCAGTGACCCAAAATGTAGCACAGACAGCCACGAAGCCAGCAATGACAAGGGCGTAGATACTTTTCCAGTTCACACCATTTTCATACCAATATTGTCCTTGCGGGGATTCAGTGTATAACGATGGGACATCAATCTGACCTTTCTTAATCAGGAAATAATCGACCAGAATAATGCCGTACAGCGGGCCAATCATCGCAGCAAGAATATCCACCGTGTAGTGAATCACTTCCGGGTTGTTAAACAGGTTCCACGGTGTCAGCAGTACCGAACCGAAAGCAGCGATAAAGCCACCGAGTTTAAAACTGATTTTCTGCGGTGACACATTCGAGAAATCAAATGCTGGTGCAACAAAGTTGGCAACGATATTGATCCCCACGGTCGCAAAGATGAATGTCAGAGCACCCAATACCGTAATCAGCCCGGAATCAAGTCGTTTTACGGTTTCAACCGGATCAGTAATCATTTCACCAAAGACCGGAATCGATGCCGAGACAATCACCACACTGAACAGCGAGAACAAAATAAAGTTCAGTGGCAGACCCAGCCAGTTCCCCAGCTTCAGCTTTTGATAGCTACCGCAATACCGCGAAAAGTCACTGAAGTTGAGGGTCGGCCCTGCGAAATAACCGGCAACCAGAGCAATCGCAATGATCATCTGAGTGATTGCATCCCATCCTTCGAGATTATGGCTGCTCAGGTTAAAGCTGATATTGTCCCATCCGGCACGGTCAATCATGTACAGACACAGTGCAAACATCGCGACATAAATCGCCGGCCCTGACCAATCGATCACTTTGCGGATCATCGTCATTCCAAACATAAAGACAATCGCTTGCATCAACCACATCGCACTGAAGCCAATCCAACCGAGATAGGATAATCCGACAAAGCTTTTGTCCGCCAAACTGCTTAACTGCGGGAAGAAGTACAACAGTAAAATAATAAATGAGCTTGATGCTAAGAAGGTTTGAATCCCATACCAGACCACAGCGATCAACCCGCGAATCACCGCAGGAATATTCGCGCCGAAAACACCGAATGACATCCGGGCAATCACCGGAAACGGTGCTCCGGATTGCTGACCCGGTTTACCCATCAGATTCGCAAAGATCATCACGATAGATATACCGGCCAGTAAACTGATAAAGACCTGAATGCCATTGAGCCCGAGCGCAAACAGACTCGCTGCGAACACGTAGCCGCCAACGCTGTGCACATCAGACATCCAGAACGCAAAAATACTATACCAACCCCACTTTTGTTCCGTATCAGGGGCTAGGTCTTCATTACTCAGCCGAGGGCTGATTGGTAATTGTGTTGTTTTCATCATCGACTCTCCATGTCAAGATTGTATACAATGATAAATACAATTTGCGTGCCAACCTGAAATGTCATGATAAAGCCCTGCGGTGTGTCGTTTTATGGCGCACCACACGGTTTGGATTGCACTGATTCCATGCAATTTTGCAGCCTCATGGTGCACAGAATCCCATTTTGGCCCCCCAACCACCGCACAAGACACGGACAGACACCATGTAAGTAAAACATCCTGAACAATTGTCTGTTTCCGTGGTATATATATTGCCTGTATACAGCTTACCGACATAAACTGTATACAAAGTATGTCGTTCAAAGAATCTGTCACATCACGAGAAATCACCTAACGAGAAGACACCGATGTCGAATGATGAAAAAATTTATCAGAAAATGCTCAAAGCCATTGTCGAGCATCAACTCGCACCGGGCGTGCGCCTGCCGGAGGATCGGCTCTCTGAGGCATTCGGCGTCAGCCGAACCGGAATTCGCAAAGTATTGCAACGTTTAGCGCTGGAACGGTTTGTCGTGATTGAGCCGAACAAAGGCGCGCATGTGAATCGCCCGACACCGCAGGAAGCGGAAGAGGTACTGAATAGCCGGATTCTGCTGGAACCGCTGTTGATTCCCGAGCTACAAAAACATTGGGATGCACAACAGTCCGAACGGTTTACCCAAATGATTTATGAAGAAAAAGAAGCCGAACGCCATGGGCATCTCTCCGATTCCATTCAGCTTACTGCCCGCTTCCATTACGAACTTGCCAAACAGGCCGGTAATTCCGTACTGGCCGATTTTATCGAACAACTCTGCTATCGATCTTCTCTGGTCATCGCCGCATTCGGCTCACATCAAAGCGTTAGCTGTGATTGTGGTGACCATGCCGAACTGATTACGCTGCTCAACCAGCAAGAGACGCAAGCAGCACAACAGTGGATGACTCACCATCTCCATCATATCCGCGCCTCGTTGAGACTCAAACAAGACCAGAAAACAGTGATTGATTTTCAGCAGATTTTTGCCACAACAGAAAAATAATTGTCATCAAGGAAGGAATCATACATGGAAGAAAACAATCCCCGCGATTATATCGGCTATGGCCGCACCGTGCCGCATGCCCAATGGCCGGGACAGGCGCGTATCGCGCTGCAATTTGTGTTGAACTACGAAGAAGGCGGGGAAAACTGCGTACTGCACGGGGATGACCATGCCGAAACATTTCTCTCTGAGATATTCGGTGCAGAGCCTTATCCCGAACGCCACATGAGTATGGAATCTCTTTATGAATACGGCTCGCGGGTTGGCGTCTGGCGGATTCTGAATGAATTTCGTCAACGCAACCTGCCATTGACGATTTTCGGCATTGCAACCGCACTCCAACGGAACCCGGAAGTCACAAAAGCGATTGTTGAAGCCGATCATGAAATTGTCTGCCATGGCCTGAAATGGATTCATTATCAGAGTATGCCGATCGAGCAGGAACGCCAGCACATGCAGGAAGCACTGGATATCATTGAAAACCTCACGGGCAAACGTCCGATTGGCTGGTACACCGGGCGCGATTCACCCAACACGCGCCAGTTAGTCGCACAACAAGACGGCTTGCTCTATGACTCTGATTATTACGGAGACGATCTACCATTCTGGACACCGGTTGCAGGTCAAACTGAACCTCATTTGGTCATCCCTTACACTCTTGATACCAATGATATGCGCTTTGCGTCCCCTTATGGTTTCAGTCACGGGGATGAATTCTTCCAGTATCTGAAAGATCATTTCGATTGTTTATATGAAGAAGGCAAAGAAAGCCCCAAAATGATGTCGATTGGTATGCATTGCCGGATTCTGGGGAAACCGAGCCGATTTATGGCGCTGAAGAAATTCCTCGATTATGTTCAGTCACATGAGCACGTCTGGATCGCCAAACGAGAAGCCATTGCCCGCCATTGGATGGAGACCCATCCGCCGGCGTTTTAATACGATTGTTTTCTGAATACTATGGTTTCCCCGAATACTATGGTTTTTCCGAATACAACGGGTTTCTGAATACAGCGGCCTTCATTTGAGTTCCGTCATTGCTTTCGGTCGCATGCTGAACTCAGCACATCCCACTCGCTCATAAAAAATCCCCACTCATTAATATGAATGGGGATTTGTCGATCAGACATATGAGCCGGGCTCAATGCCTAGGACGTTATAACTTGCTTATCCGCCACCAGTTCAAGTTAAAACCACCCTGTTGTGCATAGATACCAAAGTTATAAGTACCGGCATTGAGATGCACGGTATGCGATAAGGTTTTCCATTTGTCCCAACCACCGGTCGCACCAATATCTAAATATCCTAATACGGTTGAGCCTGATGAATGATCCAGTGACAAGCGTCCGCCACCATTTAAGCTAGAAACACGGTAGTCAATGCGATAGTCGCCTGAGGTCGGAATGTTGATATTGTCGTAAGACATCCAGTCGCCGGTGTCGATCCAGCCGACACTGTCACCCCCACCAACATCGTTACTCGGCCCGGTGCCAACGCCTTTCATATTGGAAAAGTCTTCCGCTTCAATCTGTTTAGGAAAATCGTTTGACGGCTCATCGGAAGGCCGCTCTGCATCGCGGTAAACCCGGACATAATCGACATACATCTTCGCAGGGAGTTTACTCTCATCAATATTGAATCCCGGCCACTGTCCGCCAACAGCCATATTCAGGAGTAAGAAGAAATCGTTATGTAATTCTTCAGTGCCACCGGCATTATTGGCAATGCTCATCACATGGTACATATTGCCATCGACATACCAGCGAATTTCGTTTTCATCCCACTCAATCGCGTAATTATGGTATTGGCTGACGTCGAGGTTATAACTCGGGCTGGAGTAGCTCGCATGCCCATTATTTTCCCAGTGTGCCGTACCGTAGATTTGGTTCTCCGAATTAATGTGTTCCATAATGTCCAGCTCACCGCAACGAGGCCAGTCAACACGATCAATATTACTGCCCAACATCCAGAACGCAGGCCACAGACCACTGCCATTCGGTAAACGGATCCGTGCTTCGACACGACCGTAACGAAATGACGCCAATCCCTGAGTCTTCATCCGCGATGAGGTATACCGGAAGCCATTCACATCTTCACGTTTGGCGGTGATCACCAAGTTCCCCTGTTCAACCGTCGCATTTTGCCGTTGGTAATATTGCAGCTCCTGATTTCCCCAACCGTTGTTATTCCCGGTTTCAAAGACCCAATCAGGGCTAATGCGATTGGTAAATTCATCTTGCCAGACAAGCTCCCAGTTGGCGCTCATCGCTGCCTGCGAAAACAAAGCACACCCAATCAAGCTCAATGCAGTATTTAATTTCACTTTCATCTTTATCCTCAATCAACATATCGTCATCAAATCAAGACCGACATCAACATCACAATGATTAAAACTTGAGAAAGGATAACAATATTAATATTCACTCATTTGCGTATGACATCAAACTTTGACATTTATTCAATGAATATCGCTGCAAAATGAGCATAAAAATAAACGTATTCTATCAATTAACACAACGTCACCATGTCAATAACCACTGACAGAATCGAGCGCGGCTTCTCATCACACCCTGAATAAATAACCTTGTATCATCACGCTCATTGTTTATTATCAAGCACCTCGTTCA
This sequence comes from Vibrio gazogenes, assembly GCF_002196515.1. Lineage (NCBI taxonomy): Bacteria > Pseudomonadati > Pseudomonadota > Gammaproteobacteria > Vibrionales > Vibrionaceae > Vibrio > Vibrio gazogenes. Next base: position 567,331 of record NZ_CP018836.1, read on the forward strand.
TGGACAGATAAATACGATTTATTGTAGAAATATCATCATTGTATCGATATTCAGCAGACGCCAATACCATCGTATTGGGCTCACACAATCTCTGTGCCTCTGTCGTTTTTTGTATTTGAATCACATTTACAAAATAACGTAACCTAATCGTGAATTTGAATAAATGCAGCTTTGCAAGACTCAGTCAGAATGGGCAGAGTTTAATGGAGTTTTCAATGATAGGAACTTGTCTATGTCAATATACAAAGATGCGAGCTACACAACGTCTGAACGTGTGCATGACCTACTGTCACAGATGACAATCGAAGAAAAAATCGCGCAGTTAGGCGCACAATGGCTGATACTCGACGAACAAGGTGATCATCAGGAACGTGAGCTGGAATTCACAAATCAGGCTGTTTCGCGTTCCGTCAAAGAAAAGCTCATGCATGGTCTGGGGCAGATCACGCGTCCTCTCGGCACACATATTGTTGATCCCGTGACTGGCGTCAAAGCACTCAATCAACTCCAAAAATATCTTGTCGAAGAAACCCGATTGGGTATCCCTGCGATTGCTCATGAGGAATGTCTTGTCGGTCTGATGGCCAAAGATGCCACCCTGTATCCCGCGTCGATCAATTATGGCCATACGTGGAACCCGGAGTTGATCGAGCAGGTCGCGCAAGATATCAGCCGTCAGGCAAAAGCTATCGGTGCCAAACAAGGGTTATCACCGGTATTGGATGTGTCTCGCGATGTGCGCTGGGGGCGTACTGAAGAGACATTAGCCGAAGACCCTTATCTTGTCGGCATGATCGCCACCAGCTACGTCAAAGGATTACAAGGCAAAGACCGCGATTTTATTGCCACCCTGAAACACTATGTCGGTCACTCAGCCAGTGAAGGTGCGCGTAACCATGCACCAGTCAATATCGGTTTTAAAACACTCAATGATACCTTCCTGCTCCCCTTTGAAATGGCGGTTAAACTCGGCAACGCCGGTTCTGTCATGCCCGCTTATCATGATATCGACGGTGAACCCTGTCATAGCTCGGCGTACTTGCTGACCGAAATTCTGCGTCATCGGTGGGGCTTTGATGGTCTGGTCGTGGCTGACTACGGCGGTGTGGAGTTGCTGAGCGAACATCACGCCACCGCGACAGACCGTGTGGATGCAGCAGCACAATCCTTTAATGCGGGGCTTGATGTTGAATTACCGGACGACACGTGTGCAATTTATCTCACCGAAGCTATCGAACGCGGTTTGATTACAGAAGAAAAAATTAACGAAATCGTTACCCGTATTCTATCCGTCAAATTTGAATTGGGTCTATTTGAAAACCCTTACACTCCCCTGCCGACCGAAGCACTGCACAATGACGCGAGTGAGAAGCTGGCCTACCAAGCCGCAGGCGAGTCGATTGTCTTACTGAAAAACGATGGTCATCTGCCGATGTCGCAACAGACCAAAGTTGCGCTAATCGGGCCGACAGCCGATGATCCTTTAGCACTGCTCTCCGGTTATAGTTTCCCTGTTCACCTCATTTTGGGGGGAAGTAATGCCAGCGAACGCGTGGCTAAATCGATTAAAGAAGCGTTAGAGGAACGTGTCAATCTCATTGGTTATCAAAAAGGGTGTGACATTCTGCCTGAACGTAACAGCGGTGCACCGGTATTCCCCGGGGATGTCGATATCGCAGTAACACAAGACAAAGTCTCCCCTGTCAGTCTGGATACATCCGCGATTGCGTCGTCCGTATCAATCATCGATGACGCAGACATCGCTGTGGTGTGCGTCGGGGACTTGGCAGGATTATTCCAAACCGGTACGACGGGCGAAGGTTCAGATGCAGACTCGCTGAATCTGCCGGGCGTTCAGCAACAACTGATCGATGCCGCATTAGATCGCGGTAAACCGGTCGTAGTCCTCGTCACGGGTGGCCGACCATATCGTTTGGGACGCGCTGAAGACGAAGCCGCTGCGATTGTCTATGGCTGGGAGCCCGGACAAGGTGGTGCCGATGCGATTGCAGATATGCTCACGGGGGTGATCAACCCAAGTGGTCGCCTGACCGTTTCGATTCCGAAAAATGTCGGTGCCGTCCCCTACTTCTACAACCATAAACTGAAAAGCTCCGGCACACCGATCGCATTCCACTTCGGTTCCCAGTTCAACTTCGGTTTTGGGCTCAGTTACACCCACTTCGACTATACCAATGCGACACTGGCCAAAACCGAATATGATTTTGATGAGTCCGTGGCGCTGTCGGTGATGATTACCAACAGCGGTGAACGTGACGGTGCAGACGTCGTCCAGTTATATGTCCGGGATAAAGTCTGTTCGGTTGTCCGCCCGGTCAAAGAACTGAAAGGCTTTAAAAAGGTTTACTTAAAAGCCGGAGAACAGAAAACAGTCACCTTCCATTTACCGGTTGATATGCTGAATTTTACCGACGCTTCCAACCAGCGCGTTGTCGAAGGTGGCGAGTTTGAACTGATGATTGGCCGTTCTTCACAAGCGATTGAATCGCGCCATACCATCCACGTCAGGGGGAGCAAAAAAGTGCTGCCGCAAGCATGGGATATGGTCTGTGATGTCACGGTAGAATAGCCGCGAGAACACCCATCCTATTCTGGTCACAGACATTTGACAGAAAGAAGGAAGGAAAGAAGAAGGAAGAGGGGTCAGCATGACATGCTGGCCCCTCTTCGTGATGATAATCCATTCCACGTCAATGCCAGAGGTCACTATGCCCAAGACTAACTAGTGTCTACTGACTCGGTGGTTATTCACAAACAATTAACGCCCCACTCCCTATCGCAGCTTTCATAGCTAAAACAATCCATTCTGCTCATCACAATTTTGACTTGCAGATATGAGTAATTATTTACTCATAAAAAGTCTCCCCACACATTAATGAGTAAATTTTTACTCATATATTGAAAAAAAAATAACTTTAAGAGTAAAGTTTTACTCATTGATAAGTAGAGGTGTTGTCGATGGAAGAACTAACCGTACAAGCTTTTATCAGAGGTGAATGGATAGATATTGGTATCATCTCATTCCCTAAAAGTAGCCAACATAATTTCCGAGTGACGGGTTCTAGACGATATTATGCCTAGTGGCGCTAGTAGACGATACTGGGTCAAACATCTAGATATTGAAGACCTTAGTTCTGATGAACAAGACTATGTTTTGCTCAAGTTTGGCACAATGTCGCCTATTGGTAACTTAAGAATAAAAGACTCTCTTCCTGAGCGCTACGAAGTAGCAGACAACCTCTACTTCTCTGTTGATGATGTTAAAAATCGAGCAGGTGATTTCCTCGACTATGCACAGCAAAGAGGGGCAGTCGCAGGTGGTGCAACTGGGGCTGGAGGTGAAGCACCAAAATTGACCCTCCGATGTGGTTTCGATCATGGATCTGGCAGCGAAAAAATATGGATTGATCCATACCAAGATGACAATAGCAACCACGACTTACATTACTTAGTAAAGTACCCTAGAGGCTCAAGAAGCACCATCGACTGTAATATTCTAAGAGCTGAGTTCTACTTCTACCACGAGCTAACTGAAATGGGAGTTGAAACGATCTCCACCGACGGTATGCGCTTGGAGGAAGGATTAAACTACCCTTCCTTGTGGCTTCCTCGATTTGATGTTCAAATTATTGAGCAACAAATAGAGAGATTTGGCATGGAATCTGTGTATTCCAGTTTGAACAAAGGCGCTGGGGTCACTCTTGATCACGAAACAACAATCCGAACTCTCATAGAAAAAATTACTGAAAGCAATATGGTTAAACACCAAGGGTATAAGTTTGATACCCAAGCTTTCGTCATTGAATGGGTGAAGAGAGATCTACTCAACATCTTGTTTGGTAATAGTGATAACCATGGCAGAAACACTTCATTCTTAAAAGGTGATGGCGTCATAAAGCTTGCTCCCGTTTACGATTTCGCACCAATGAAAGCTGATCCTGAAGGCATTCCAAGAACAACAAAATGGAAAGCCCCACTAGAGGTTGGCGGAACTTACGACTTCGTCGGAATAGCGGACACCTTATCTGATCTCGTGCCAAAGGAAGTGTTATTACAAGAGCTAGAGGTTACTGCAAGTAAATGCATTGACCTGAAGCAGAGACTAGCTTTACGAGGAGTACCAGAACAAATCTTGGAGATGCCAGCCGTTGGACTTAATTATATATCAGAAAAGCTCACTAAATGGGGGCTGCTATGAATAAGCCAAGCAATAAAGAGTCCGTACAAGATACGGTGGCTCGCCTAAGAGCAAGCCGAAATCAACAGCAGCCCAAGACTGGGAAGAATGCAACTTATTCGAGCGAAGAGCGATCGCAACTTAATACTCCAACTCGATCGAAAGCCTCAAAAAACGCCAAAGCAGTAAGTGCAGCAGAACGCAAAACCGAAGCGAACAAGATCATCAAGCAACTATTACTTGGTGAGCTTACACAGGGTCAAGCATTGAAATATTTACGTCTTCATATACTGGGACTCAAACAGGATGTGTTCGCCAGACTTGTCGATGTTTCAAGAAAAACACTCTCAGATATAGAGAATGATCGGGGCAGCTACAATACAGAAATTCTCAACAAGGTATTCAAACCATTTGGCTTAAAAGTCGGGCTGCTACCGTCTTCTCCCGATGTATTACAATCGTTATTAATAGATGGTGAGGCTGGGTAAAATGTCCTGTATCAGCTTTCTTGTTTTAGATTGAATTGTCATAAGAACTCAATCTTTTTAAATGAATTAGAAATATGTGGATGCGGGTTCAGTTCCTTTTGAAGCAGGAAATTAATGTAACATTTGATGCAACACCAAATTGGCAACATCGATATAAGTTACTGAATTTATGAAAATTCACAAGCTATTTCAACTGCTAACAGCCCACCAAATCAAAGCTTAAAGACGTCCTCGGGCGTCTTTTTTCTTATCTGGAACAAGCTCAATCGGATTCAGTGTTTATGAGTATTGTCGATAATTTCTTAGAATTGAACTCCAACGATCAATTTGTACAGCATGTACTTTTTATGGAGAAGCTGGACAGGCACCAATAAATCAATGACTAGGTATTGTTATCACTGCCACATGGTATCTACGCTGATTTGGTGTTACGTTCATTCATAAACTGTGTCAAATCTGGAGACAAAAGCAATCCGGAACATCCCGTCAAACCGATTGTGTAACCAGACACATGCGAAATCCCCAGCTTTCTTATGCTCAAGGTATCCGGCTTGTCTCCAAGTGGCAGCGCAATATCCCTCACAAGTATGAGAAAAGTATGAGTTTTCCTGAATTGTGTCGCAAAGTGGCTCTGCCTGCCTCGCCACTGCCAACAAAATCGCTCACGATACCAACATCAAATCACAGCAAGGTATCATCATGATAAAACTGGCAATGTTCAGCAAAAACAACCCCACAGGATGCGGTAACGGTTTGTTTTACCTCCGGCTCATAGTAGGATAACCGCGATGAAAACAGCACTCGACCACCTCCCGGAGCGGAAGCAACAAGAACTTCACACCATCACCACCGTATTACGCGATACGTTGGATGATTTTCTGCGCAACAAAAATGGCAGCAAGGCTGAGTTTCGCATTCTTAAAATTATCTTGTTCGGCAGCTATGCCAAAGGCACATGGGTCAGTGACCGACCCAACGGTTATATCAGCGACTACGATATTCTGGTGATCGTCAACCGCTCATCATTGGTCGAAGAGTACGCGGTGTGGCACAGCGCCGAAGAGCAGATCGCGCGTCGCGTCACCTCTGCCCCACTCGGCTTGATCGTCCACACGCTCAATGATGTCCATCAGCAGCTCCAGCAAGGTCATTACTTCTTTGCTGATATTCGTGAACAGGGCATTGAACTGTTCAGCGCTGATAAGCGAGAGCTGCCCATGCCGGGGAATTTAAGTGAAGCAGAGCGAGTGGCGGTTGCAACCAAACATTTTCAGCACTGGTTTAAAAGTGCAGAGTCATATTTTCTAGGCTACGGTGATTATACTCGGCGACAGGATTATGCAGTTGCTGCATTCATGCTCCATCAGACTACCGAACGCCTGTTCGCCTGCACCCTATTGGTGTGTACCAACTATCTGCCGAAAACCCACAATATTGAAAGCCTGCGCTCGATGTGCGCCCAGCAAGATCCGGCCTTTGCCGAGCTATTCCCGATGGACAACAAGTTCCACCGCCGCAGCTTCCAGCGCCTTAAACGCGCCTACATCGATGCCCGTTATTCCGAGCATTACGAGATCACCGCCGAAGAACTGACGTATTTACAAAGTGAAGTGGATAAATTGCGGGAGATAACCGAACAGGTTTGTCGGGGGCGGATCGCACCCTAGTTGCTTACCTAGTTGCTTAGGGCAACAAGGGGCGAGTCACTTGATCTGAGAGAGCGGGGATTTTTATAAATTCATATATTCATATATTCATATATTCATATGCTGCTTTATAAAAATCAGTCCGGGCTGTGTGTTCATCACCCCACAGCCCGGCCGTCACTGACTTGAACCAAACTAACGAAACGTTTCCCCCGTCGCTTGTTCAAACTCAGCCACCATTTGGAGCCATGAACTTTCAATATTATCCGTCAAATTGAACAGCCCGCTACGCCCAATCACATAAATATCGGGTTTGACAGCATGGATCACTTGCCAGTGCTCTTTATTGGTTGAGCCATCCATTTCAATCAGATAGTGGTAGTCATGCGCGTCACGCAACTGTCTTAACTCGGTAATTTTGTCGAGCATCTTGACCAAGAATCGTTGTCCAGCGAATCCCGGGTCAACTGTCATGATGGTGACTTTATCAAGCAGATCGATATACGGCAGAATCGCGCTCACCGGTGTCTCGGGGTTTAACACCACACCGGCCTTGAGCCCGGCAGCATGGATTTGGTCGATCAGACGAAAAGCGGTGCCATTGGTGTTTTCTGCTGGCATACAGATGAATTCACATTGGATATTGATCAGTTGCTGCACCCAGAATGTCGGGTCAGTGACCATCAAATGGGCGGACATCGGTTTATTGCTCAGTTTACGGGTCTGTTCAATAAACCACGGCGATAAACTTAAGTTTGGGACAAAATGTCCATCCATAATATCAATATGAAATGAATCAACGTGATCGTTTAAAAAAGTAATCTGCTCTTTAAATTGATCAAGGTCCATAGTCATTAACGATGGAGAAATATGTATATGTTCACTCATATTTTCAAATTCCGTTCTTTGATGAAAAGATATTTCAAATAGCAATAACAAGCCCCCACCATTAAATAACGAGGAGAAATTTATATAATTCACGCCATTATTTATATGAGTAATTTAAATATTTAAATTTGATACTGAGTCTATTTAAAGCGCTATGTTATTTATTGCTACTTTACAAAAATTTCGCTTAGTTAATTTTAATATTGTCTAAATTGAGGTCTTCTTCGTCATTATCTGCGATGACATCCATCGGGACATCTTTTTTAATCAGCGCATAAACAGTACCGGTAACGAGAATATTGACGATTAATGCCATCAAACCGGCCATTGGGTTCGACATGGTGGGCAGCATAAAAATCCCCCCGAAAGGGACAGTCGCATCAGCGCCATACACCAGAGTAATCGCACCACCACAGGCACCACCAATCGCTGCCGCAGTAATCCCGCGGGCAATATCATTCATTACGATCGGAATAGCCCCTTCCACAATATTAACCACACCCATCGGAACCGCAGATTTGAGGGTTTCGATTTCCTCGTAGTTATAAATATTTTTCCGCAGCAGTTTGGCAATAAAATAAGCTAGGCCAAAACCAACCGGCGTTGCGGTATTCACCAGCTGGAGGGCGGTAATCGGTTCATTAATGCCCTGTGCCTGAAGCGTTAATACAAATGCAAAACATGTTTTATTAATCGGCCCGCCAAAGTCAATAATACATAGTGCACCAATCACTGCGCCTAATACCAAGTTCGATGACGTGCTCATACTTTTTAAGAAAGAGGTCAGCACCTCGGTAAAAACCCCCACAGGAGTACCGATGATATAGACCATAACCAGAGCACTGATGATCGAGGCAAAGAAAGGCACAATCAAAGTCGGCATTAATCCTTTCGCCCAATTCGGTACTTTGACATGCTTAATAATGGCAAGTGCCAGATAGCCCGCCATGTAACCGCCGAGAATCCCGCCAATAAAACCGGCAGAAATCGCATTCGCCGCGAGCCCGACCACAAAACCCGGTGCAATACCCGGTTTACCGGCAATCGAACCGGCGATCCCGCAGGCAATCACAACCGGCAACAGACCAAGCGCCTTGGCACCGATGGTGGCGAGAACACCCCACACATCAAATTGCCCGGGAACCAGTGTGTCTTGAACGGTACCGCCCAGCGATAAACCGATGGAAATAATAAAACCCGCACCGCAAACAATGGGAATTAAAAATGATATAGCGGTGAGCAGATGCCCTTTCGGATTGGCTGCTTTCCATATTTCTTTCATGCTCATATATAGCACCTTCTATTTCATGTAGGATGTAATGGATGAATCAATCGATGTTATTTTTATTGTGTTTGATTGTTTAAGACGATTTCTTGTAGTTTTTCTATCAGTTTATTGGGTGACTTCACCGCCATTTCTGTCGGCACTTTGACAACTTTTTTTCCGGCGAATCGTTCTTCTCCGGAGACCTGAACATCAGCCGCCAGCAAAACAATATCGGCTTGGGCTATTTCCTCTGCTGTTAATGCATTCTCAATTCCAATCGTGCCCTGCGTTTCAATTTTTGCATGATGGCCCGCTTTTTGGGCTGCAATTTCAATCTTTTTCTGTGCAATATAAGTATGTGCAATCCCTACAGTACAAGCTGAAATACCAACAATATTCATAATCACCCTCGATAATTCATTCAGTTTTCTATTTCTGCGATGAGAAATAAAAATAGTGGACGTTCAATTTAAGCATTCACTTCATGTTGTGTATTAAAAATTTTAATCATATTTTCCGGATCATTTTCTGCCAGTAATTGCGCAATAATTTCCTCGTCGGCTAATGCGCTTGAAACTTGTGTTAATAACCGGATATGCATCGTGTCTTGATCTGCTACACGCACAGCAAATAAAATCACGCAACGAATATCGCTCCCGTCCATGGTTTCCCAGGGAATGTCATGCTGCGTGCGACCGATAGCCAGTGTGGTATGAGTGACCGCTGAAGACTTGCCATGCGGGATCGCAACATGGTTTTCAAATCCGGTTGAACTTTGTTCTTCACGGAACCAGACATCCCGAAGAAACTGCGCTTTATCGCTGACAGAGCCATCCTGCACTAATAAATCGGTCAATTCTTCAATGGCCTCTTCCTTGGTTCTGGCGAGCATATTTAATTTGATATGTTTCGCCTTCAGCACTGTCGAAATATCCATAAACCACCTTTGTTAAGATTAAATAAAAATTGAGAAACAGTTTGTGTATCACTGACCGGATATCACTTTCTGTCATAAAAACTGCTGTAATGAGAGACTTCTTTAATAAAAATTCTGTAATGAAAAAGTGCTGTCATGCGATTATTCTTTAATCTTGCATAAAATATTAGACACTTCACCAAATCACCCTAATCCAAATCAAATAAATTATCAGATAAAATACAATTTTCCGTTCAAACTATCTGGTCATTATTATTCGGCCGCCCTCTATGATAATAACGATAAGAAAAATCCCCTCGGCTCACAATACTAAATAGTGTCCGTTACTCAGGACAATTGATGAACACTGACAAGATGAGTAAATAAAAAAATACAGACTCATTTTATCGGTGACTCACGACGGTTGATTCAACATTGCTATGATACTTTGAGGTTCATTCGCTGCGAGTAATTGCGCAATGATCGCCTCATCTGCCAATGCACATGAAACTTGGGTTAATAAACGAAGATGATCCGTATTGGGCGCATCCGAACAAATGGCATATAAAATAATGCAACGAATATCGCTGCCATCCTCAACTTGCCAATCAATGCCCTGCGGAGATCGCCCAATCGCCAATGCGGTTTGGCTGACCGCTGAAGATGTGCCATGCGGCAGGGCGATATGATTTTCAAATCCGGTGGTTCCTTGCGCCTCTCGTTGCCAGACATCCCGAAGAAACTGAGCTTTGTCGCTCACACAGCCCCCCTGCACCAATAAATCAGTCAATTCTTCAATGGCCTCCGTTTTGGTTCTGGCGCTCATCTTTAGTTTGATATGTTGCGTCTTCAGCACTGATGAAATATCCATTGATGTTCCCCGTTAACATGAAATCAAGCTTGCGTCACCACGTACGCATCACTGGCTTGCTGTAGTTTCTCTGTGATGAGCTTTTCCGTAATCCGTTGGATATCGGCATCATTCAGAAATGCGGTGACATAGACGACGGGCGTCTCGACCTCTGACACATGAACCGTAGAAATAATCAGGTCGGGCTGCATCTGCCGGTTCACACTTTTAACATGACCGACTGGCACCGCAGCAACGATCTCCCAATCAGGAAATGCACGCAGAATCCGGCTTTTCAGCAAGTGTGATGTGCCGATTCCGGTAGAGCACACCAACAGGACACGCTTGTGGGTGATCTGGCGTTCAATCGCTGCCTGAAAGTGAACCGCCAGATATCCCACTTCATCGTCAGACACGCTGTGTTGTATCACTGCGTCTTCAATTAATTGTTTTTCAAGGTTTTCCTGTTTAAGACCGTTCTGTTCAAAGCCGTCTTGTTCTAGGCGATAGCGCAAGACATTTTCTATCGCAATCCGGGTTAAGTGGTAGACATCCGCCAGCTCATTTTTAATATCCTCCAGCAAAGGGTTGCGAATATTAATCTGGTAATGCAGTCGATTCATCAGGGGACGGATATGCACGACCAAACCGTCATACAATTGGCTGTCCTGACTCAGATCGATATTGATAAGCTGTGAAAAGTGCGTCACTAAATCCGATGTAATCTCACGCGCCTCATCGCTGAATAATGCTGAGTGCAACTTCTGGCTATTGTGATTTTCAACGACTAACACACCCGATGAAATAATGTACTGGTAAATAAACCACACTTCATCATCGGGTAGCGGTAAAGCAATGTATTGCTCAATTTTTTCTACCATACTTTCGGCAACAAGAAACACAGTGTCCGTTAAGGGTTGGCGGGAGACAGGTTCGGGATGATCGAGTAAATTTCCTCTGGTGCGGCGATGCATCATAATCAAAATGTGGGTAAATAGATTGATGTAGTACGCTTCACCTAATGGGTATGCCAGCTCTTGTTCCATGTCTTGCAGCAGCCCCTGAACAAAGGCGACTTCGTCGTGACCGAAATACTGAACCAGTGCTTTATAGCTTCCCGAGTCCAGTCTTGAATGGTTGACAAGACCAAACTCCTGATGGTTGATTAAGCCGTTGATCAAAGCCGCCATCGCCTGACGGACATGATTTTCATCTCCTTGAATCCGGGTACCGCTTTGACTGCGAATCAACTGTAGCCCAAGCGGCGTTATCCAATCTTCAATCATTCTCAGATCATTCACGACCGAGGCATTGCTGATATAAAAACGTTCTGACAGTTTGTTGATTGACGTTTCTTTGGGGGTCTCACTCAATAACCAGGACACAATTTTTATCCGGCGGGCGTGCCCCATCATGCTGTCTGAATCTTCACTTTCACCATTGAGTTGTAGTTCTAGCTGCAAGAGGTCTGCGGTATTGTCGGCCAACAGCAAAACCCCTGCCCCGACTTTTTTATCCACCTGAACGTTCGAACCCGTTAAGTAATCCTCAATCATATTCAGATCACGCTGGATCGTTTTTTTCGAGACGTCAAATTGCTCTGCCAAATTGAATAAGGTGACATACTCTCGCTGTTGGAGCAGAAAACGTAATAATTTATGTTGTCGTGAGGTAATCATTTCAATTTTTACCTTTGGTTATCAATCCATGATTCATCGTTCAATCTGTTGTATTTCGTCTTCGGTTTCGGAGCGGTGGAGACTCGGTGAGTGTCAAGATAAGAAAATATTGATGTGGTCACAATACTAAATAGTGTCCATAACTCAGGACAATTGATGAACACTAAAGGAGATAACAGTCAACATAAGATGCTGATTAAAAAAATAATCGATTCAATGCTGCGCGTCAGCCAACGTCCAAAAAAACCACCAAAACATGATATCGGTTCGCCTTTTCTGTTCATCATATCTGGCCGCTATGGGTTATAACTTGCTGAACGAACCGGTTCGAATGTTAGCCATATGCATCACCAAAGATTCGTTAGTAAGAAATTGATCAAAGTTACAGCAAAAAGCGCTGTTCACCCTAAAATATTCGACTAAAATCACACGCTTAAAACAAAAATTTCAAGGTTAGGTATGAATCATCACGGCTGGATTGACTATTGGCGTAATTCACTGGCAGACGCCGACAGCGCAAAAGGTGGGTTAAAAAAACAAGATCGGAAAAATTATGAACGAACGACGACCACTGAGTTCAAAGCAGGGAAACTTGATTCAGACTCCCCGTTACTCAAGCAGCTGTTCCACAATGAATCGGATGCCATCACGGCCGTCAATATTCATCTTCGCCCAGTCATCTATTCTCTCAGAAAAGTTCACAGTAAAGATTACAGCGCGAATATGCCCGGGATTCTGACCCCGATTCTCTGCTCTCTGTGGGTCAATCGTGAAGGTATGCTATTTCCGAACACGGCGCCGTTTATCCCTCGGGACTTGCTTGCACCACAAGGAGATGACACATTTACGATTGCTCACGTTGACGAGCTCGATAAATTTCTGACAATCAATGAAGTACCGACACTCTCTGCTGAACATATTCCCGCTAAATTTGACCAAAAAGAACAGTACCAGTCTCATCAAGAAGATTGGAATAACTACTACGGACTCACACAAAAGCTGTTTACTGACTACTGCAATAAAAACGGTATCGAGCAATTCTACGAAGACCTGCAACATGGTGGTTTAGTCAATAAAGTCAGTGAATGCTTAGGGGCTTCAAGGCATATTTTAAAACTGTACGATAACCTGAGCGATTTAAATACCGCCTTACCTTTGCTTGATAACTACGCAGCTAAAACAGTCACGAACCACGAAGCGTGTATTGATATCTCTCAAACGGTGAATCTGCGTTTAGGGCACTCAAATCATCAGTTTCCCCTTGCGACAGCACAACGCGATGCTCTGGCTCACACCCTCGCCATGCAAGACGGCGATATGCTCGCAGTTAATGGCCCTCCTGGGACAGGCAAAACGACCTTTGTTTTATCAGTCGTTGCATCATTGTGGATTGAATCAGCGCTGAAAGAGAGTCAGCCACCACTGATCATTGCAGCTTCAACCAATAATCAGGCGGTGACGAATATTATTGATGCTTTCGGTAAAGATTTCGATGAAGGAGATGATGCGCTCTCAGGAAGATGGTTGCCCAACATTTTTAGTTACGGTGGTTATCTACCATCAGCCTCTAGTGAATCTAAAGAAGCAAAAAGGTACCAAACAAAACATTTCTATGAACAAGTAGAACAACAGGATTTTCTCGATCGGGCAGCAGCACATTATTTTGAGCAAGCAAAGCTGGCTTTTCCACAGCAAGATTTTGCCGATTTACAACAAATCAAAGCATATCTTCTTACGCAGCTACGTCAATCTCAAACTCAATTAGATCATATCCAAACCTGTTGGCATCAATACAGTCATCAACTTGAGCACATCCATTCGCTCTTGGGGAATGACCCCGAACAAACATTGGCAAAACAACAATCTGCGGTTGCACACGCTCAAGAGTCAAAAGATAACGCCAAAAAACATTTAACAGCATGGCGAACCTATCTTGCGAATGAATCCGTATGGCTCGCGTTATTTCAGTGGCTTCCCCCAATCAAAAACAAGCTCGAACTTCAGCGCAAGAATTTCATTCTGAGCCTTTTCGATCACGATGAACAACCACTTGAGGGCCAATCATCAGACCAATTTGAGCAGTTATTAGAACAAAATATCTCCACCCGCGAAGATGATTTCAACGCACAAGAAAAACAATATCAAACTTGGCTAGAGCAGTACCAATCCTTTGAAAAATCACAACAAAACTGGTTGCATTCGATTAAGCAAGTTACCGGGAGCGGTTCAGCCAATCCTATTCCGCAACTGGCAGACATCGATTCAGTTTTGGATATCACTACACGTTTTCGAATGTTCCGTCTAGCAGTTCATTACTGGGAGGTAAGCTGGTTACTTTCATGTCGAGAACTCGGTAATGAGCTGAATAAACAAATCAAGAAAACGGGACTCAAAGTCGTTCGCCCTCGGTGGCGACGGAGAATGATGCTCACACCATGTATCGTGTCAACCTTCCATTCACTCCCCGCTCATATGACTTATCAGTCTCATATTGGCAACAATGAATTCGAAACGAACTATCTTCTCAATGAAATTGATCTTTTGATCGTCGATGAAGCCGGACAAGTTTCGCCAGAAGTTGCAGCAGCCTCATTCGCTCTTGCGAAAAAGGCTTTGGTCATTGGTGATACTTATCAAATTGCGCCGATTAGAAATGTTTGCGCATCAATTGACAGAGGTAACTTAAAACAGCATAAAATTATTGCCTCTGATAATGAATACACAGCCATTCAAGAGGCAGGCCGAAGTGTGGTAACGGGGAGTGCGATGCATGTGGCTCAACAAGCAAGCCGTTTTCACTATATCTCTGAAGCAGAACCGGGGATGTTTTTACAAGAACACCGACGCTGCTATGATGAACTCATCTCGTACTGCAATGATCTCTGCTATCAAGGTATGTTGATCCCAAAACGAGGCAAAGCAGCAGAGGATACCCTCTATCCGCCTTTCTGCCATCTGCACATTGATGGCATCGCAGAGTCTTTCAGTGGCAGCCGGTGTAACAAGTTAGAGGCAGAAACCATTGCTGCATGGCTCAATACCAATAGAGAAAAAATAGAGCGCTACTACAACCAACCGCTGGCAAAGTGCGTCGGCATCATTACGCCATTTTCAGCCCAAGTCAGCCAAATCAGAACAGCATGCAATCAATACGATATTAAAACCGAAGGCGACAACCAATTAACGGTTGGGACGGTTCATGCTTTACAAGGCGCTGAACGCAAGATCATTATTTTCTCCCATGTATATACGAGGCATAACGATGGAGGATTCATCGATAGGGATCCTTCAATGCTCAACGTTGCTGTCTCTCGGGCTAAAGATTCATTCTTGGTTTTTGGCGATTTAGATATCATTGAAGCGGCCCCCTCATCGACGCCAAGAGGCTTACTCGCTAAGTATCTCTTTACTGATGAACAGAATGAGCTTGAGTTTAAAGTTGGTGAACGTCCCGACTTACTACAAGCCTGCGGACAGCCTAAGTTACTCACCAATGCAGAAGAACACGATCTGTTCTTATCGAACCTGTTAAGCGAGGTCAAACGAAAGATTGATATCGTCTCACCTTGGATCTTTTTAGAAAAACTACAATCAACCGGGCTGTTAGAGCAACTCAAAACGGCACAACAAAAAGGTGTGCAGGTAACCATCCATACCGATAGACACTTCAACACCACGAGAGCCAATCGCCCAGATACGAATAAGGTGAAAGCTTTTCAACATTGCTGTTCGACGTTGGGAGAACTGGGCATTATGGTCAATGTGATTCATGGGGTACATAGCAAGAGTATTTTTGCGGATGACCGATATATGGCAGTGGGATCATTCAATTGGTTTAGTGCAAGCAGAAGCGGAAAGTACGCCAATATCGAGACATCACTCATCTATATCGGTGAACTGGAGAAAGAGATCAAAACCCAGTTAAAGTTTCTCAATAGCCGCGGTGACTACATAAACAAGCAGCTTGTGGCGTCGGCATAAAATGAATCTCAAACGCGTCTATATCGATGCCCGCTATTCCGAGTATTTTGAGATCACCGCCGAAGAGCTGAAATATTTACAAAGTGAAGCGGATAAATTACGGGAGATAACCGAGCGGGTTTGTCGTGAGCGGATCGCACCCTAGTTGCTTGAACTTAGGGGTCTAGGTATTGGGGACAGTGTGGGGCTGCCACTGAATATCTTCGATAAACGGATGAACGATCGTCCGGATGTAACAACGGTACTTGTTAGGCTCGCAGAATTTATCAAACGTATGGGTTGGTCTTGCATATCATTTTTTCAAATCCAGAAACAAACAAAGCCGCTTAACAGCGGCCTTGAATTACGTTTTATTCTAACGACAAACACGCTGATCAGCTTTGGCGATCATTTCTTGCTGTTCTTTAATCGTTTCTCTTACCACTTTATCGAAGAGTTTGCGTTTCTCGCTTGATGAAGCATGACGAATAAAATCAGAGAAAGGTGTGGATTTAACCTTTTCACGTTTAGTACCGCTCATTGTTTCCTCCTTCTCTTAGGATTTTTTTAATCCGACGATAGTTTCGAGAGACTGGCGATTGTACTTTTTGCGTAACAATGCGTCAATGTCAGTCACATTAAAATGAGGTCTTTCGTTCTTACCGTCAATATTTTTCTCAATGAACACAATATCGATGTCAGAACCAAATATTTTCTTTAATTCACTCACGACTTGTTGCGATTGCATAAACTGAGTCACAAACACGTCTTCAGGAACTCTTCGCCCTTCAACTCTTTCTCGTGCTTTCACCAAGCGCCATGCTTGTTCTGGCTCCTGATATATAAAGATAATTTGTACATAGCGTCCACGCTTTAAAGAACGTTCGATATTGTCTTTTGCTTTTTCAAAGCTAGACAATGTTGAATCTAAGATAAAACTTACGTCCTTTTTTAAAGCACGATCATGAATCGCTTCTACCAGAAGAGTAGCAGATCTTTGGAACAACGATGAATTATCTCCATGATAATCCTCGAACTGTTTACGAAGCTCATCATTTTCGATATGGACTAGCGACATACCACTTTGAGTTTTAAATATCCTCAGAATATTACGTGCTGTTTCAGTTTTTCCTGCCCCGGGAGAGCCAGCCATAAAAACAGAGACAGCAGACTCTTCCTGAGGTAAATGATCAACCATTTTCTTAGCCAGAGCCTTTTTCATTTTTTTAGCTTCAGCAATTGCCTTAGCGATAATCTCTTGGTCACTCATTGTGTGTATCCCATGACAAATGACTGGTTAGTTCTCTTCATAAATAAACAGTACAGAATCAGTAACACCAATCCTCATACCCCAAAGGCAAACTATTGAACAAACGACGCCGCTCTCGCCAGTTCGGCATAAATGGATCCATCAGGTGTTTGAATTGCTCATTATGATGACGTTCGAGTAAATGAACCATCTCATGAACCAATATATATTCCAAACATTCAGGTGGTTTTTTAGCAAGTTTTGAATTCAACCATAGTCGTTTCGCTTGAATGTTATACCCCATTTGGTCTTCATTTTCTTCACACCAACCGCACTCACACTGATTCCAACATCAAATCACAGCCGGGCATCATCATAAAAAAGCCGGGAGGTTAATCCCGGCTGTGTTGATATGATGTGACTGTCAAAGATTCAGAGGCTTAACCTCACCAAATCACAATCGAACCGGCTAGATGAGACAAGAATCCTTATCTGCATCGCTACTGTTGCTATCGCCACTTGATTTATCTTCATCAAATGCGAAAGAAAGCAGATACAAGGCATTCTGTTTAACGACATTATCAGCGTTACGCCCACCGATCCCTTTATCACCAAAGGCAAACACCGCGACTGAGGCCGCATAGCGTGGCACATTGATCGCTTGTTCATGCAGCTTTTTAATCAGTTTGTTGATGCTTTTCGGACAAAGTAACCCGCCACTCAGAAAATCTCTGGTCCACGCTTCTACTTTACGATCCGTTTCAGCAATCACATCACCGTATTTATCAGCAACATATTCACCAATCACACTGCCTGTCGCGCCCGATGCACATCCCATTGCCATATCGGCCCCTTGTCCGCCACCAATAGAGGATGTGAAAGTACCAATCCCACATCCTAGCGATGCATAGGCAATATACTTGGCTGCTTCACTGATCTGTGGTGTACCGCTCGGGTTCGTTTCTGTCACCCCTTTATGACCGGCTGCATCACTGATTTTTTCCGACAATGAGCTGCCGATGATTGACACCATTGACGATGCAAAACTGGTCGAAAATGCCTGCCCGAAATCATTCAGACTACCGCCTTGAACCGTGGTATTAATGCCGATACTGACCGTTGAATTGACAACGGAACGAATGATCTGGGCTTCAATACTGTTGCTCGCAATATCTATCGTGGTTGCATCTTTGATCGCATTTGCAGCATCGGTACCTTCGGCAAACAGGTGTGTATCAACACTTTTCAGCACACCGGCGGTCACCATTGCAGTCGCTAATGAAATTAACGCTTGTTTAGACGACAATGATTTCAGGGTCGCTTTAAAATCAAACTTATTCGCCATCAGGCTACTGGTTGCCTGTGACACCAAAGATTTAAAGCCGACATTAATCGCTGTATACAATGGTCCTTCGCCACCAATCACCGCCATACCGGCACCGCTGGTCGCAACCGCCATTGCCACGGCAATAATCGCCATTGCAGCGGGTGTCAGGCCAGACTGATCATAATCCCAGTCTTCCATCACCAGCTGGACTTGCTGCCAGTCGACATTGATCGACGGATCATTGCGGACATTGAGCATCCACGACAATTCTGGTGTCTGTGCCAGTGTTGCCAGTGTGGTGTCCAGATCATGCTTATCACCGGCATACTGAATGCGCACCCCACTATAGGCATTGAGCATAATACCGCCGGAATTGATGAACTCCGAATAGTAAGCCACTTCACGCTGGTAGCCATGGCCCTGATGCCGGAAGGCGAGTGCTCCGTCATAAGATTTCTCATAACTATAACTTTCAAGCAGTTTCGCCAGTTTGAAATCAATCGAACCATAATCAGAAATGATTTTAGCCATCCCCTTGCTATCAACCGTGACCGCTTCTAACGACACATCTCCCTGAATCGTATGCAGTACCATACTTTGGCCGGCTTTCAGCAAGGTTTTGACAATTTTAGCCTCGGTCTTACTCTCTGACTCACTCTCCTTACTGCCGAACAAACCGCCACTGTCAGCTTCAAAACGACGGTCAAAGGTCGCCATATCGACTGCACTTTTCAGCGTAATCCCGTGGGCAGCCAAAACTTCTAATAATCCCTGACTTTCCAGCACGCCGCCTTCAATGTACACCTCTCCGCCGGAGATCAATGACAGCGTATCAACCGCAGAAAGATGCGTTTGTAAGTTCACCAGTGAGGATTCACTGTCCGACCAATGACTGCCGGATTCCGCCCGCTCGCTTTTTGCAGTCTGCGGCACAAGAATGACATTGCCTTGCGACTGAATCCGTAAATCGCCCTGCGCTGAAAACTGTCCGCCGTGACTGACAACATCACCGGCGGTGCGGATATTCAAATCCCCTAACGACACAATTGAACCAATCTGGTCAAAATGCTCAGAATAGCCGTGACCGTAGTCAAAACGAGTCACCAGCGTGTCGTTCACCAATTTTTTGGCGATGAGCGACACATCATCACCGGTAATCGTACCGGATAAGTTTTGCAGTTCACGGCCAGTACGGATGGTGAGCTCTCCACCGGAAACCCGACCTTTGGTATTAATGAAGTCATTCGTAATATCCAGTAAGGCATTATGTGTAAAACGAACATTGGCATCATTGACTACAAACGTATCGGTTTTGATGTCGGCGGAACCGGCGGCCAGAGTTGACTCAGAAATTTTCTGGTTGTTAATCGTGGCTGGCGTTAAGTACACAAACGGCACAATATAGTTACGACCATTAATGACTCGGATTTCAGGCCACACCATATCTGCCGGAATCTGAGCAATTTCAGCGCCAGTTAAAGTTTGTCCCAGCTTCTTCGCGTGAGATTGCGCATAACTGACGGCATTCTCATACAGTTTTTTAGTCTGTTCGTTATAGCTCGAATAACCGGGGGCCGTGATCCAGCTTTTATTCAGTAACTGGATGATCTGTTGACGAATCACACCACGCTCTACATAAGGCGTTCCGAATCGCACCGGCAGATCATTCAAGGTTGTATCTTTGCCATGATACGCTGACAACATGGCTGGGTAGCTGGCTTTAATTTGCTCAAAAAAGAATCCGAACCCATCAAAAATAGCCAGTTCATTCTGCTCAATTGCGCCGGCATACAGATAATCATGAACTTGCGCTTTCAGTTCATAACGTGCCGAACTAGAAACAGCGTTGGTAATCGATTCCAGCCCAATATTCTGTTGTACTGCAGCATAAGCCGGGAAAGACATATGCGTAAAAATAATCGGCAACAGTGCAGAAGAAGTCAGGCGCTGCCACGATGGTATTTGATTTTTTTTCATAATTTGTTTCACCTGATTCTGAGTCATTCAATAACATGGATATTTACGAATACACGACGATAGATCATGATTAATCTCCTTTATAATCAGGGTTTTTGACAAAGAAGATAACGTCACCGGCAGTAATCGGAACGAATTTGCCAGGTTTTCCGGGCTTCGCCGGCTGATCCATGGGTTTGGGCTCATAAGCAGAAGCTTCAGGTCCGAAGGTGACACTCTGTAACATATTGTATTCACTGCCGAAACCTTCATGAATATGTCCGTCAACCAGGAAGATAAATGGATACTCAGCGGTTTTACTATTCTTCGTCAGCGCAACACTGGATGTCGTCCAATGCTTTCTCTTATGTTTGATACAATGACCAAATATGCGCTTACTACAGTAACGTTTTGAGTGTTGGGTGACGGTCGTCTTTTTAAAGATGTCCCGGATTTGCAGCCCTTCCATCCAGATTTTATTGACCGAACCGGAAACATCGCGTTTGACTTCAACACTACTGTGCTCGTTATTGAGCATGTCACTGTTCAGGATCAGATCCTGACCGACATTCAATCTCGCCGGTGGCGACAGCACTTTCAGATACTGAATACTTTGATTGGTGTGGGTGCCATTCGGATCACCGACGACTTTCACATGCGTGTCAGCCCAAATATGATAGCGTTCATTATCGATAATCGGTGCCTGTACAATGACATTGCCCGTCCACGATTCAACGACGGCTGACATGTTCCAGAACCGTTCGCGGACTCGGATGTCCATAATCGATTCCGCAGACACAACCACTTGCTCACTCTGAGTCAAATCTAAATTCAGTTCCGGATCGGTATAACTGTTTCTGGAGACTTCATAAGGGTTGGCATTGGTAAAATTCTGAGCAATAACCTTGATGTTCTGCCCTAAGATGTAAGCACTCAGCGATTTTGCTGCAACTTTGCCACATCCTTTAAACGGTGGAACCGCTAATTTCCCGCCGACTTCAATGGAAGGAGAACGATTCACGATGCGGAGCATTGCACATATTTCAGCCGGCTTGAACGGATAATATTGACCGTTAATCACATCCTGCTGAGACGTTAACTCAATATTCTCTCCCAGAATAATACCGCCATATTGGTTTCTCACCCCTGTCTGACCATTGAGGTAAAGATCGCGAGTCGCTTCAATATCTCCCTCATTGACAATATTCTGTCCGGTAAAATAAACAGAATCCCCGGAAATCGCACCGAGGTTTTTAATATCACCGACCGCAACAACTTTGATTTCTGCACCCTGAATACTGTCGAGCAGATAATTGTTACCGGCAGGCAGCGCAGCAATATGAATTGCCCGGGTTGATTCAATATCGACTTTATTGGCAGCAATAATCTGCTCAGATAATTTGATATTGCCATTTGATTTAATCGAAACGGACTCTAATGGAATAATACTCTGTTCATTATATCGCCCGACATAAGTCCAGTTACCCTGAGTCCGAATTAAACCATCCACCCAAATCGTCCCGAAATCATAGGTTGATTCGAGGTGAAGATTCCCGACTGAAATACGACCTTTATCCGTGATCTCTAAGGCGTTTGATGCGTTTTGATAAGATTTAGAATTAAACTGTTGATAATGCGCATCAGACCGGCGGTCGGTATAACGGAAGTGGTTTTTACCCACAATAATTTGTACGTCGCCATTTGAGACTTCTAAATTACCGCCCGCATCAATTTCTTTCACTTCTTGATGATTGCGTGTCGAAAGGCTGCCTTTCATATTGGTGCGTAACGGGCCATCAACCACGACCTGACCTGCGGCAATATCCAATAAGGATAAATCCGTGGCTGTCAGTCCGGCACCGCCAATCATGACACGACCACCGCTCACATCAATAGCGGTCAGTTCGCCATTCTCTATCTGAGCTGTACCGGTCGCGAGTGTCGCCCGTTCAGTATTCGCGATAGAACAACCCTGACACTGGATCCCACCTGGGGCAACCAACACCACATCTGCCGCATGTCCTTCAACCCGAACCGACTGAATCTTTGCTCGTTGCTTTTGATCGACAACCAACAGGATCGTCTGAGCCGGAGAGTTGCCGATTTTCGGATTCATCACGAGTGAGTTGAGCAAGACGATATTTTTTCCTTGCGCATCAAACGTATTAAAATAATTGACCGAGAGGCCTTGTTCATTTGCCTTTGCAATGCGGACATAATATTGACCAGATCGGTTCAATACAGACGTTTGATCAGCACGGCTGCCTTCATCTTTTGCATTGATCGCTGCCACTGCCGAGTGACAGATTGAAATCAAAGAGAGACCAATAATGAGCCATACGTACTTCACCGAAGCCCTATATCCGACGTTCAGTTTCCAATTTATATTAGTCAATGTGATACCTACGATTCAGAGATATTTCTACATTTAAATAAAAATGTTTATCAAATCACGATAAACCCCGAAAGAATTAACTTTTATAATGTCATGATAATGTCAATTTCAGTATGCAAATCATATCACCAATATGCAATTCAACAAATAAACATTTCCGGTGATATTTTGTACAAAGATATCCTTTGACTATTATCACAATTCAATCCTCGGGGTCAGAATTAATATATTCAAAACCCAATATTCATTGGGTGATTATATTTATTTTAGTGATATATAAATGTCCGAATGGCTGATGACTGACCGATTTTCTGGTCGTCGCTCATGTGTCACGGAATATCGGTCGTACGATGCGAATATACGGTGAAATCATGCGTTCATATACGGCTCAGGCGTCAAAGTTCAATCACGATGTCCTGAGACCATTCCCTTTGCAGTCAAGCTCAGATAAGCTAGTCTTTGATCTTCCGGACTTTATCAATGCCGCTCTGGCCCACGAATCAAGAAATCAACACCCATGAAATTTATCCATACTTCAGACTGGCACCTTGGCCGCCAGTTTCACAACGTTTCACTGATTGCCGATCAAAGCGCAGTTTTGGCACAATTGGTTGCTTTTATTGAGGAAAATCCGGTCGATGCGGTGATTGTTGCCGGTGATATCTATGATCGTTCCGTCCCGCCAACGGTTGCCATCGAGCTATTGAATCAAGTCATCCATCAGATTTGCGGCACGCTGAATACGCCCATGATTCTCATCCCGGGGAATCATGACGGTGCAGAACGACTCGGTTTCGGGGCTGAACAGATGAAAAATGCCGGATTACACATTATCAGTGACTTTAAACAGATGCTGGAACCGGTGATCCTGCGGAGTCAGTCTGCCGGTGAAGTCGCCTTTTATGGCATTCCTTACAGTGATCCTGAAACGGTTCGCGCAGCCTTTCAAACTTCAGTTACGACGCACGATGACGCCCACCAGTTGCTGACCCGCAAAGTGCACGAGCACACCTCCCCCACCCAGAAACAGGTGCTCATCAGTCACTGTTTTGTCGATGGGGCGATTGAATCCGAGTCAGAAAGGCCGCTCTCTATCGGGGGCTCAGATCGGGTCAGTCATGAACACTTCATCGATTTCGATTATGTCGCCCTCGGCCATCTGCATCAGCCCCAGCAAAAAGGTGCGCCTTACATTCGCTACTCCGGCTCTTTAATGAAGTACAGCTTCAGTGAGCAACATCAAAAGAAAGGATTTACACGGGTTGAATTGAATCAGGACGGTTTTGTGTCTGCCGAACATATCGAACTGACCGCACCGCATGAAATGCGCATCCTCGAAGGTGAACTGAACACCATTCTCGAACAGGGCAAGACCGATCCGAAACATCTTGATTATCTGCTGGTCCGGTTGATGGATAAACACGCCATCCTCAATCCGATGGAGAAACTCCGTGCCGTCTATCCCAATGTGCTGCATTTAGAAAAACCGGGCATGCTAATTGGCGTGGAACAGGAAATGGCATCAGCCAGACTGTCGCGCAGCGAGATTGACATGTTCCGTGATTTCTTTGTTGAAGTGCAAGACTGCGACTTATCGGCAGAACAAGATCGTGCTATCAGCGACATTATCAACCAACTCACCCGGCAGTAAGAGACTCGCATGACACCATTAAAACTGACAATGCAGGCCTTTGGCCCTTTTGCGCATACAGAACAGATTGATTTTACGCAGTTGGGGCGTCATCCGCTGTTTCTGATTAATGGCCCGACCGGCTCAGGAAAGACTTCGATTCTGGATGCGATCTGCTTTGCACTGTATGGCGAAACCACTGGCAATGAACGTCAGGGCAACCAAATGCGCAGTGATCTCGCGAGTATAGACACCCCGACTGAAATCACCCTGACTTTTGCGCTGCATGATAAAGTCTATCGAGTCACCCGCAGCCCGGAACAACAAGTGCCTAAAAGCCGTGGTGAAGGCACCACCGTTCGCAAACACAGCGCAGCGCTGTACGACATCACGAACGAAGAAAAACTCATCACCGCCAAAACCACACAGGTCAAAACCGATGTGACGGCTTTGATCGGCCTCAACGACACCCAGTTTCGTCAGGTCATGGTGCTGCCACAAGGTCAGTTCCGCGAGCTATTACTGGCCAGCTCTAAAGATCGGGAAGCCATTTTCGGCCAACTGTTTCAAACCGATATCTACAAGAAAATCGAGTTTGCACTCAAAGATAAGGCCAGCGATATCACTCAGGCTAAAAACGAATTCGATAATCAGATTCGCGGCGCATTACAAGTTGCAGGCGTCACTTCAGAGCAGGAACTGGACGAACAGCAGACCGAGCTTGCCCGACAACTCGAAGCGGCGCGTCATCAAGAGCAGAACGCCTTGTCGGCACTCAATCAGGCTAAATCCGAGATCCACAAGGCCCAGACGCTCAATCAGGATTTTGACCGATTCAGCCAGGCACAATCCGCTCTGAACACGCACCTTGAACAAAGTGCGCTCATGGCAGCCAAGCAACAACAACTTGATACCGCGCGCAATGCGGCCAAAATCCAGCTACCTTATGTCAATCGAATCAATGCCGCCAAGCAGACTGACGAGTTTCAGCAGAAAATCAGCGCTCAGGAGAAGGCTCGCACCACCGCACAGACGGAACAACAGCGTAAACAAGCCACACTCGATCACGCGACGGAACAAGCCAAGCAGATCCCTGAACTGACCAAGACGGTCTATCAGTTAGAAAGCCTCAAAACCAAATTGACTGAAAAGCAGGCACTCGAAGCAAAAATCGCGGAATATATCAACCAGAAACAGAAGCTTGAGACCACTCAGACCCAATATCTTACCCATAAAGAAAAATTGGTCCGCGAAGCCGAGCAAGCCCGCCAAGCATTGGAGACAGCGCAAACTGAAGTGGCTGAAAAGCCAGTGATTGAAGCTGATATTGCCCGGATGCAGCGTTTAGCCACGGATCTCAATCAACTGGACACCCTCAGAAAACAGCATCAGCAAGCACTCGAACAGACGCCGCAAAAGACGGCTGCGGTCAAACAGGCACAGCAAGATTTTACTGCGGCGCAGCAACAAGCCGATCGGCTAGAAATGCAGTGGCACAGTGCGCAAGCAGCCATTCTTGCTCAGAAACTTCAGTCCGGAGAGGCGTGTCCGGTCTGCGGCAGTTGTGATCATCCGTCCCCCGCACTGTTGACCGAGACTGAAGTGACCAAAGCACACATCCAGCAAGCCCGCGCTGAACAGCAACAGGCATGGCAACACTATCATCAATGCTCAGCACAACTGGACCAACACCAGACACTCATTAGCCAGACCGAACAACGTCTGAATGAGTTCACCACACAACTCGGTGAACAAGCCTCGATTCAACCGGCACAACTCCAGCAAGATTTACAGGCCAAACATGACCGCCTGCAATATTTATCCACCCTCAATCTGGAACAGATGGCGCAAGCCGTCACAACACTCAATCAACGCTGCGAAGCCGGAGAACACAAACTGACCGAACTCCAGCAGCAAATGGTGGTCAACGATTCACAGTTGAGTACCAGTCAGGAACAACTGCGCCAGCTCAGTGAATCCATCGACCCTAAATGTGACAGCGTCACTAAAGTCGATCAGGAAATTGCGGCAACCCAGCAGCAAATCGATACGCTCAACCAAACATTCACGACCGCACAGACTGAGCTGCAACAAGCAACGCTGGCCTATGCGAACCTTAACAGCCAGATCACAACCAATCAGGAGTTACTGCAACAGGCCAAAACACGCCTGACCACAGCAGAAGCTGAATGGCACCAAGCGTTGGCTGCAAGCCATTTCAACGATGAACAACACTACCTCGACAGTCAACGCACCGAGCAGGAGATTCAGCGCTGGCAACAAGATCTGGATGCGTTCAAACAGACACAAACCCGCTTGGAACAGACACTGGCTGACTTAACGACAACTTTAAAAGATGCCCAAAGACCGGATTTAGCAGCACTGGACGCGACCCTGACGCAGAGCCAACAAATCTATAGCGACGCTCGCCAGCAACTTGACGCCACCTATTCAACCTTCGAACGGTTGGAGAAAGTGCGTCAGGATATGACTCAGTTACATGCGAAAAATGCCAAACTGGAACAAGAATATCAGGTCTACGGCACCCTCTATGATGTTGCCAGAGGTAACACGGGGAGCCGGGTCAGCCTGCACCGCTTTGTGCTGGGGGTATTACTTGATGACGTCCTGATCCAAGCCTCTCAGCGGCTGAGTTTAATGAGCAAAGGTCGCTATACGCTGGTGCGGAAAACGGAGGGGTTCAAAGGCATTGCCGGTCGGGGGCTCGATTTGATGGTGGAAGATGGTTACACCGGTAAAAACCGCGATGTGGCAACACTGTCCGGCGGGGAGTCATTTATGGCTGCGCTGGCGCTCGCTTTGGGCTTGTCTGATGTGGTGCAGTCCTACAGTGGTGGCATCCGACTGGAAACATTATTCATTGATGAGGGTTTTGGTAGCTTAGATCCGGAGTCGCTCGATCTGGCGATCCAGACATTGGTAGACCTCCAACAAACCGGGCGGATGATCGGCATCATCTCCCACGTCGCGGGTCTGAAAGAGCAAATGGCGCTACGGATTGACGTCGAACCTTCACTGACCGGATCAACCGTCAAAGTGCATCATTAAGCGCTGGGGGAAATATCAGCCGAGTCATGATTGCATATTGCCCTAATGGTACATTTGAGTGTCATTAGGGCTCACTGATACACCTTCATGCTTGCATACGCAATGTAAAGACATGCCCTAACGGTTCTTTATTTTTCGGTCGAAAGCGGGCAATACGTCCCGTTTTATCTACAAAACTCACCAACAGAAATTCAAAAACAGAAAGTCGGTCTCTTCATAGCGCAGCAGTTTTGCATGGTCGTCAAGATAGAGATCCAACCGACACACATGGTGTAAATCAGGTTGCCCTTGTTCAGCGATCATATCCAGCGCATCAATCACTGAACGCTGCTTTTTGTAAGACCAACTGACTGAGGCCAAAATATCCGGTGAGAAAAAAGTTGCTAGCCATGGCCGTTTAATGACAAACATCACTGGCCCTTGTGAAACCTCTTTGATTTCTGAGGTATCGTCATACTGATATAGCCAAACCTGTATCGGCTTGTCTGGGTTGTTGTAATGAATGTACATCCGTTTCGGAAAGAAAAAAGCAACGATAAAACCGATGCATATCAATAAAAGAATCATTCGAATTATTTTGACTGGACTAGCTTTCATTTTCTAATTCTTTTCTGTGGGGGTGAAAACATAAATGAATGTCACGAGCTGCATCAGAAAAACTCGCTTGCTCCAACCGTTTCATTAACTCCGATGGGGTCAATGTTGCTAACGAATCACCGTAATCCTGATATAGTTTGAAGCCGACCTTCACAGCAATCACATCATCCGGGGCATCGCCCGAGGTGGTCATATTATCGAGAAACTGTGCTCCGCCTGCACCTCGTAACAAAAGCTCTTGGCTAAAACCGCAAGCCAAACCAACATAGCCATAATGCACATTGGACCAAATATCATAAAAATAATCATGTCTTTTATATTTATGCCAATAACTTTTAGAGTCTGTCGGTGGTTTATCATTCGGTTTTTTATTTTGCCGATATGCTCGTACTTTCGTTAATGTCCATAATTTACGATGTACCGCAACAGCTTTTAACCTTGGGTTATCACGAATTAATGGCTTATGATCCCACGAATGCCCTTTATATACTTTTTCGAACCACAATGCGCTTGCCGTAATCAAGTCAGGCCTCGGCATAGGTGCAAACAGTTGTTTATACCACGGTAATTGCTGCCATTCCTTCAGCCGCTCATACTTATAATCCAACAAATATCGAATTGTTTCACAAGTCTGACTCTGAATATTTGTTTTCATTTCACCAATAATATACTCAGCGACCAGTAAGGCACCATCCGAATGTTGACACGATAACAAAATAGACACTGGATCAAGCGTAGAGGCGGGGGTCGAGACAACCTCTTTTTTCAGTACCCAGCCCGATGTATCTGACATTATATTTCCTTAATAAATATTTGGACTTTTTTCGGCTGAGTACCTGTATCTATGACGGGTAACTGTCCACTGTGATCGGTTTTTCCCTGAGCAATTGTCTCTCCATCAACAACAATACGATATTCCACATCCCGAAGCGGTTGTCCCGTTTCATCTTTCATAATAAAGGCACGATCATGCAATTTTTTCATCAGTTGTGGTTGCGGGACCTCATCACCAATATTAACCGTACCCCCTCCCATTGTGACCCCACCACAATTCACCGAACCGCCTGTAATCGCTGCTGGTTTGTTGTTAATCATCACAGTAGAAGAACCCGATGATATTTTTCGTGCATGTGGTGGATGCTTTGGTTTGGAATGAGATGCGAGTGGATCCCCAACCCGAGCAGCGGGAATACCATCAATGAAAACGTCGGGAGAGCCGGAGGTGACAGGTGTTGGTGGAAATCCATCATGAGCAGTTCCGGTGTCTCCGACACGAACAGCTTTAGCCATAACTTTTATTGGATCCAATAACGATGAATGATGTTTTCAAATATCACATTGAACACATGTCAACAACTTGATTATGCAACTGGTTTTATTTTTTGATAGATGGTGTCAGAAACTTTTATCACTTATTCATTCATTTAATGATTAAGTCACTATCCGATTCAATCTGAACAGATCAAAGCTAGGGCTGATCGTGTCGTATCATTGCTACTGGTAGATCTCCAACAAACCGGGCGGATGATCGGCATCATCTCCCACGTCGCGGATCTGAAAGAACAAATGGCGCTACGGATTAACGTCGAACTTTCACTGACCGGATCAACCGTCAAAGTGCATTATTAATGCGCTGGGGTGAACACCAACCGACTCATCATTACAAATCAGTACAATCGACTGATCATAACCAAATAAATCTAAGTTCATATGGGTTTATAAACTGGCTAAAAGGAGCAT
Organism: Vibrio gazogenes; assembly: GCF_002196515.1. Classification (NCBI taxonomy): domain Bacteria; kingdom Pseudomonadati; phylum Pseudomonadota; class Gammaproteobacteria; order Vibrionales; family Vibrionaceae; genus Vibrio; species Vibrio gazogenes. The sequence continues at coordinate 597,186 of NZ_CP018836.1, forward strand.
AGATAAAGGTTCCAATATCTAACCGCTTCAAATAAGCTTTCAAACAGTAGTTGCGATATATTCACTCCTGTTTTCAGAGATTGAAAACAATTCGATTTAAGCAAGGAGGCGATTGATGCTCGATATCAAAGAACCGACACTATCTGATGCACCAGCCATTGTTGCACTGCTGGCGTCTCTTGGTTACCCGGAAACCGAGGCATTCATTGAAAAGCGGATGACTCAACTCCTCTCTCATGACAACGACGTACTGCTGATTGCTGTCAAAGAGCATGAAATTATTGGCGTGATTGCTTTACATTTCATACCCCAGCTTGCTTTGCCCGGGGATTTTTGCCGCATCAGCTATTTTTGTATCTCTGAAACGTCTCGTGGCGAGGGTGTGGGTACTATGCTTGAGTCTCATGCCGTTGATATCGCAAAAGCGCGCGGCTGTGATCGCATCGAAGTCCATTGCCATGCCAGACGTGTTGATGCACACCGCTTTTATGATCAAAACGGATATGTAGAATCGCCAAAGTATTTAGTGAAATTGCTCAATTAAATCAGTCATACGGAGAAACGATATGTCGATTACCAGTAAAACGGACGAAGAAATTATAGCCATCGCCCAGCCGATGATTGATGCCGTTGTCAACGCTTCAAACCGGCAAGACTGGGCTGCTTTTTGTGCTTATCAAACAGACGAAGAAGCGCAGGATCCCAATAATAAAGAACATGTTCTCAAGTTATGGCAAGAAAATGAATTTTTCACATCGTTAAGCCTTGATCGAGAAATACTGGCTGTATTGCGTAACAATGAAGTGGCTCAGATCGTGTGGAAGCAGACCAGCGACGTCGTTCCGGGAGAACGCTTAGCGCGTTACTTCATTAAAGAGATTGACCAGCAGATCAAAGAAATCGGTTTTTTGATCAATTGACAAGGCTGTCGTTAGCAATACACCAAAACGATTCATCAGAAATTTGTGCTGTGTGACATTTTGATATATAACGATTTTTGTGGTGAACGATAAATTTTGGCACGGCATTCAGGTGCGCTCTTCCCCTCATTTAACGTGATATAAGTAAATGTTATATAAATAAAAGGACAATCCAACATATGGAAATCAAAATTGATGATTTATCGGGTGGCGAAGTGATCAGACTGCTCGAAGAGCATCTGGCAGATATGTATGAGACCTCACCCGCGGAAAGCGTGCATGCCTTAGATGTTGATGCACTCAAATCCCCGGAGATAACCTTCTTCAGCGCTTGGCTCGGTAATGAACTGCAAGGTTGTCTCGCCATCAAACAACTGACCCCCGAGCATATTGAGTTGAAATCGATGCGAACCTCACGCGCTGCCCGTCAATCCGGTGTCGCGACGCAACTGCTTATGCATGCACTTAATATCGCTACTGAGCGCGGCTATCAGACCGTTAGCCTTGAAACGGGATCTCATAATTTCTTCCGCCCGGCCAGAAACTTATACGAAAAATTTGGTTTCCGTTATTGCGGGCCATTTGCTCACTATCAAGACGATCCGCATAGTCGCTTTATGACACGAGATCTGATCAAAACATTCAAATAACAGCAACTGTGTTAAGCACCTCAATATGAATTGATTGCTACGGCAGACATCATCGCATCAGGGAAAACGGACAATCGAATACTTATTAGGTTTATTAACATTACTAACATCAATGGTTGCTGCAACCATTGGATTCGGTGGCGGTATGTTACTGATTACCGTTTTTCCAAGCTTCCTAAGCCCCAATTTAATCATACCTGTCTATGGCGTTGTTCAACTTGCAAGCAACGTTTCCGATTCATCAGAAATTTGTGCTGTGTGACATTTTGATATATAACGATTTTTGTGGTGAACGATAAATTTTGGCACGGCATTCAGGAGCCTTTCCTCTCATTTAACGTGATATAAGTAAATGTTATATAAATAAAAGGACAATCCAGCATATGGAAATCAAAATTGATGATTTATCGGGTAGCGAGGTGATCAGACTGCTCGAAGAGCATCTGGCAGATATGTATGAGACCTCACCCGCGGAAAGCGCGCATGCCTTAGATGTTGATGCACTCAAATCCCCGGAGATAACCTTCTTCAGCGCTTGGCTCGGTAATGAACTGCAAGGTTGTCTCGCTATCAAACAACTGACCCCCGAACATATTGAGCTGAAATCGATGCGAACCTCACGCGCCGCCCGTCAATCCGGTGTCGCGACGCAACTGCTCATGCATGCACTTGATATCGCCACTGAGCGCGGCTATCAGACCGTTAGCCTTGAAACGGGATCTCATGATTTCTTCCGCCCGGCCAGAAACTTATACGAAAAATTTGGTTTCCGTTATTGCGGGCCATTTGCTCACTATCAAGACGATCCGCACAGCCGCTTTATGACACGAGATCTGATCAAAACATTCAAATAACAGCAACTGTGTTAAGCACCTCAATATGAATTGATTGCTACGGCAGACATCATCGCATCAGGGAAAACGGACAATCGAATACTTATTAGGTTTATTAACATTACTAACATCAATGGTTGCTGCAACCATTGGATTCGGTGGCGGTATGTTACTGATTACCGTTTTTCCAAGCTTCCTAAGCCCCAATTTAATCATACCTGTCTATGGCGTTGTTCAACTTGCAAGCAACGTTTCGCGAATGCTTTTCTCACTCAAATATGTGCAGTGGGTGCTACTCCCTAAGTTTTTAGTCGGCTCAATCATCGGTACGCTGAGCATTGGCTATGGCCTGTCATATATCCCTATCGACTATATACCGCTGGCAATTGGTATCTACATACTACTGAACCTGTGGAGTTCTCGTTTTTCAATTTTTGTCAGTCGCTACGAAAGCTATTATTTGATTGGTTTCTTGCAAACAGGTTTGGGACTGGTCGTTGGTGCAACCGGCCCTTTGGCCTTAAATGTCTTAACCAAACAACTGAAGTCGAAAGATAGTATTATTGCAACAAGTTCATTGTTTATGACGATCAGTCACCTCGCCAAAATCCCGGTCTATTTAACTGTCACGGCAAGCTTGCTCACTGATTTAAATTTGATTATTTATATGATTATCGGCGCGGTGTTGGGATCATTTTTAGGTACAAGGCTGCGTTTAAGAAGCAATAATGAGCGGATGATTCAAATCATCAAAGTGTTACTCAGCTTGTTTGCCGTCAAAATGATTGTTCAAGGGATAATATAATTCTTGCTTGTTTTTGGATAAGCGCGGTTTATTGTCGTCGGTTTTGTCATGTAATCATCAGTCACTCATGACTCCCATAACCTGATAATAAAAATACCGTAGACTCATTTATCAACAAAAACCGACAGCCTTGCAGCTATCGGTTGATGTCGTTTGGTATTCCTGAATTGCGCGCAATAAAAAGCCCCGTCGTTTTTGGACGTGGCTTTGCATAATGTGGAAATTGTGTACTACTTTTTTCAGAGAATCAAATCCATGTCAGGAAATCAACTCCTAATCTTTGGAGTCATTACTTTGCGGTTATAAATGCATCTTGACCAGCAATGAATTCATTGAATTTTTTTGATTGATAAGCCTTAAAACACCCATAACTTTCAGATGCTTGACCATTTTTCATATAGCCCAGAGATTGCTTAGCCTCACCGTTCAGGACGTTTACCGCCTCAGCGTATGGATCGTGTTCCGTTTCAAGCGTCTCTTCATTTTGAACAATCATATACTCACCATTGCCCATAAAAGAGAGAGAGCGTTTGCTATATTTTAAGTCTTCAGCCAACTTGCTATCAGGATCAATCGTAATCAGACAAGAGACCAGTGCATAATCTTTTAGTTTATTCCTAGCATCAAGCACTTGCTCATTTAGGTTCTCCACATGTGTGGCACATCCCACTGAAAAAAATAGTACCACTGAAAATAAAGGATAGATTAGTCTTTTAGTTCCCATAGCATTACCTTATTGGGACTAACAGTCCCATTATAATGTTCTTTATAGTAATTCAACTCATGATAGCGACTCCCGTCTCCTGTGGATGAGCCATCCCAGAGTGTTGCATGTCCATACGCATCGCTCCATCCGCTGACTTCAGTAATGAGCAGTCCCTTTTTGCCAGATATCGCTGATATATCAGAAGGTTTCATATCATATTCGGGCTTACCCCAATTGAACTCGATATACTTCACTAAATCTTTGACTCGAAGAATATAGATTTTATTGTCAGCACCTCGGACGCGATATATCGGATAGGTTTCAATAATTGTGCCACTTGGAACAAGAAACCCTCCATAATTGAAACCACGACTCATTCTTAGCGCACAGGCATTCGCATAACTTGCACTATCAGCAATATATAGCTCCAAAACTCTCCCACCGACTAGCTCATACACTTTTCGAGCAGACTTGAAGCCAACTTCAGAATAAGCAGACCATAGATCTGAAAATTTAGGGCGCTTTATATCTACTGTCGTTACTGAGTGTCCAGCACTTGCAGTTAAACTTCCCATTACATGTCCTTCCCTTCAAATTCCAAGCGAGTACCTTTAAGGGCATTTATTATACAAACTTCACCATTTTCATCGACATAGCCAGAAACGACCTTATTAACCGGTCCGGATAACGTGATGGAAACAGTTTCACCGGGAAGATAACCACTTGTTTTCGCATGCACATTGATATCAGTATAGTGACGAGAAGCTCCTGAGATGAGTTGACAATCTGGTCCATAAGAAAAGTAAACAGCGGTAATGGCCCTAGTGGCAGCGACATTCATTGGAGCAGCACCTCCGCCCCCATTAGATGGAACATCTCCAATGTTAACTGTCCCTCCACCAATGGTAACACCACCGCAACTGACTGCACCACCCGTGATTGCAGCAGCCTTTCCATTAATAGAAACCGTAGAAGAGCCTGATGCAATACTACGTCCATGTGGAGGATGTTTGGGCTTGCTGTGAGAAGCCAATGGATCGCCAACTCTCGCCGCAGGAATGCCATCAAATTTCACGTCAGGCGAGCCTGCAGTCACTGGTGTAGGAGGGAAACCATCGTGATCAGTACCTGTATCTCCAACTCTAACTGCCTTTGCCATCATTTCATCCTTGTCATTTTAATGATCATTATTAAATTATTATGCAATTGGTGGCAATATGGAAATATTTAAATCTGAATGCAGATCACTGGCAGATATGTGAGGTGGACAAGTCAAAACTCTATCTGTTAGTTCTCAGATTGCGATGTATTCAGGTGCCCTAGCCCGACTTCAGACCTTCTGTTCACTAAAGTCAAATGAACATCTTTAAAATATGATGTTGCAACAGTTTGACTAAAGCCGAGTTGTACCAGCAATCAATATACATGCCTATACCCACGGGATATAGGATTGCCATCTGAATCTCTGGACTATCTTCTAATAGGTCTCTAAGCCATTCGTGTATACCCCACTCATTATCTGGTCTTCGTTGTGGAGCATATAAATATCATAGAACCGAATAAATATACTTATACGACCAAAATGCAGCAGACACTAAAGGAAATCCAATATTTATCACCAGACAGATATAATCCAGCATAAACAGCACCCACCGACAATTTGACCAGTCCGACTCCACAGAAAACCAGTCCCAGTAAATTTCATCCCTTGGCAAATTTTTGATTTTATAGCGTGGTCCGAATGGATTTGGATTGCGATAAACTACCACGAATCCAATCCCACCTTTAATCTGATTCACATAGGCATCCGAGCGCGCTTTATCTATTCTTCCCAACCGACAGGCATCAGAAAATTCAGCGTTAACGGCTTTGGCCAACAGTTCCATCTCTTCATCGGAGTCATCCGCAATCACCATCAAATCAGTTCTGGTTTTGGCTTCCATTCCCAGACGAAGAGCATGTCCATCAATGAAATATGGCCCTGCTCATCAAGGCGGTTTGTTTTATTGGCTTATCGGTTTTGGTGCGGTTCGACGACCAGATGTTCTCTTTGTAGTATGACTCACGCCTAAAGAATGAAACGAACCACCCACTATCGATTTTTTTCAACAAAAAAAAGCCAACCACAAAATTGTGATTGGCTATCAATATGAACAAAATAGGTTCACTAACAACGTCAGTTGGCTAGGTGACCCTCGGCTTAATAAGGGTCATGGTTATTAATGCAGTATACATGCCAACTTTTAATTTTGATTTAACCATTTGATTTTAAATGATTTGTATAAATATAAACCTATTCGCAATACACTGAAACTCATATGAAATTCTCAAAATGCAAAGTAATTTTTATTTTGCAACAACGAACTCAACCTCATTACCACTGCGAATGTTCTGCTGGAAACTGCTCACATTGTCGAATGTCGTACTGGCGATCGATAATAAGGCTTCTTTAGTCAGAAATGCCTGATGGCCGGTAAACAGAACATTATGACAAGCCGATAAACGGCGGAACACATCATCGGTAATCACGACATTGGATTTATCTTCAAAGAACAGTTCTTGTTCTTCTTCGTAAACATCCAGCCCCAGAGAGCCGATAACCCCTTGTTTAAGTGCTTCAATCGAATCAAGTGCATTCAGTAATGCGCCGCGACTGGTATTGATGATCATGACGCCCTTTTTCATTTTGGCAAAAGCCTGAGCATCGAGCATGTGGTGATTTTCTTTGAATAGCGGACAGTGCAGACTAATCACATCCGACGCTTGTAATAGTGTGTCTAAATCAACATATTCTGCCCCGAGCTCAAGTGCCGCAGGGTTTTGATAGGGATCATGCACTAATAAGCGCATGCCGAATCCTTTCAGAATTCGCAAAGTCGCCACACCAATTTTTCCGGTTCCGATAATACCGGCTGTTTTACCATACATGTTGAACCCGACTAACCCATCGAGTGAAAAATTGGCATCTCGGGTGCGTTGATAGGCTTTATGAATCCGTCGGTTCAGAGTCATCATTAAACCGACGGTATGTTCAGCCACGGCTTCAGGTGAATATGCCGGTACCCGAACCACCGTGATGTTGTGCTTTTTGGCAGCTTCCAGATCGACATTGTTATAACCCGCACAGCGCATTGCCAATAATCGGGTGCCATTTGCAGCTAAGGTCTGTAGCACCGGCTCAGACAGATCATCATTCACAAATGCACAGACAACCGGACTGTTATGCGCGAGTCTGGCGGTCTTTTGATCTAACCGGACTTCGTAAAACTCAAGCTCGAATCCATATGCTTGATTGGCTTGGGTGAAATACGCCTGATCATAAGCTTTCGAGCTAAATACTGATATTTTCATAACTTCATTCCTCAGACTGAACAATAAACGGCAGCGATTCTTATTGATGATGTTACGTTCATGTTGACTATTTTGCTGTCCTCACTGGTTTTATACCGAAATCATGAAATTATTACTAGTTGCTCTTTACAGTGTAAAACATCGCTGTAAGATCGGTTCTCCTTTCTTTTTTAAAGGTTATTGTCATGATTGCCTGTTATGAGTCCTATAAAGCCGGGCTCTTTCATCCTTCTCAATGGTTACGAAATATTAGCGCTGGCGTCATTGTCGGCGTGGTCGCTTTACCCTTAGCAATGGCGTTTGCAATTGCATCCGGTGTAAAGCCGGAACAAGGTCTGTACACCGCTATCATTGCCGGCATCCTTGTTTCGTTGTTCGGTGGGTCGCGCATTCAAATTGCGGGGCCGACGGGTGCTTTTATCGTGTTATTGTCCGGTGTTGTTCATGACTACGGTATCAGTGGCTTACAGATCGCAACCATGATGGCAGGTGTTTTTCTGCTGCTGTTGGGCATTACCAAACTTGGCAGCATTATTCGGTTTATTCCTGATCCGGTCATTATTGGTTTTACCAGCGGGATCGGGGTCATTATCTGGGTCGGACAATGGCGGGAATTCTTCGGCTTACCGCAAATTCATGGTGAACACTTTCATCAAAAACTGCTGTCCATCTATCACGCTTTCCCTCAATTAAACTGGCAAACAACCGGGTTGGCTCTGTTGTCTTTGGCGATTGTCATTTACGGGCCAAAGATCCCGAAACTGACCAAAGTCCCCGGTCCGTTACTGGCGCTGGTGGTCGTGACGCTGCTACAGAACACGCTGCATCTCGACGGTATCCGTACTATCGGGACTGCATTTGGCGGCATTCCTCAGGGATTACCATCGATGACGCTGCCACAAGCGAGTCTTGCTGATTTGATTCCGTTGATCGGCCCTGCCTTCGCGATTGCCATGCTAGGAGCAATCGAGTCACTCTTATCTGCTGTGGTTGCAGACGGGATGACTGGGACAAGACACAATTCCAATCAGGAACTCATCGGTCAGGGGATCGCGAATATGGTCTCTCCCCTGTTCGGTGGCATTGCTGCAACAGGAGCCATCGCCCGGACGGCGACCAACATCCGTAACGGTGGTAATAGTCCGCTGGCTGGCCTTGTCCACACCGCCACTCTCATCATCATCCTGCTTCTGCTCGCTCCGCTGGCAGTCAATATTCCACTTGCCACCTTAAGTGCGATTTTGTTCGTGGTCGCATGGAATATGAGTGAAGCCCGGCACTTTTTTAAACTCCTGAAGCGGGCTCCGAGAGCTGATGTGCTAATTCTGCTGATCACTTTCTTCCTGACTGTCTTCGCCGATCTGGTTGTGGCGGTCAATATCGGGGTCATTCTTGCTGTTTTACACTTTGTTAAACGCATGGCAACAAGTGTTGAAGTCAAAGCCAGTACCAATGTTGAACTGGCTGATGAATTGGCACATCAAGGCATCACACAGTTGCCACCGGAATTGGCGGTTTATGCGTTGGAAGGCCCATTTTTCTTTGCTGCCGCAGATGCCTTTGAACGTGTCATGCACAGCATTCCGGACAAGCCGAAAATTCTGATATTACGCCTGAAGTGGGTGCCGTTTATGGATATGACTGGCTTACAGACACTGGAAGAAATGGTTCAGGATTTCAGACGCCGGAATATCCAAGTGATGATCTCCGGCGCCAATGCCCGAGTCACGTATAAATTACAAAAAGTCGGCGTGATACAACTGATTGGTGAAGATTATTGCTTCGGTGAGTTTCAGGCAGCGCTACATACTGCATTAGAAATCATTGATGCTACATCTCATCCATCAACAGAAGCATAACGTTTACAAGGTTTCATCAGAGGTAAGACTTCAGGAATACCACCTGAAGTCTCTCTGCTCATGGAAAAGATTAGGAAGACTCGGATTCCAGAGCGACAAGTTGAGGTTTGTAGACACCTTCAAAGGAGAGTAAGCGAATTTCGATTGTGCCACCGAAGAATTCCAGTTCAACACGAGGATCCTGACTATCCTTCAGTTGCGAATCGAACGTTTCAAACAGGTCAGCCATAAAATTCCTAACCGCCTGTTCGGAATATTCCGAATAATTTTTTTTCATGTTTATACCTGCCAACGTTTTTGTGAACTGATCGTGTCGCCAGTTTCATAATGAATCATTGATGTGAATCCGGTAATAGTCACGTATATCAAGATAAGCCAAGGTGCAAAAGGGTCATTTGCTTAGGATAGCTAAGCGGCATGCCCCACGCCGCGATCAATACCCGTTCAGATTGAACAAAATTCAACCACGAAAGGTCAACAGCCCCTAAAGGTTTCGTTTTTCAAATGGAGCTATTTTTATATTTTAAAGCCACGATGGTCAACCGTTCACAATGTGTTTTTTATCCACCTCATGTTCATTCTGAGGCTATCAATCACAAATATGTGGACTTTAAATGACAATAGAGTTGATATTCACAATGCTGCATTGGTAACATGCGTTTGTCATATGAGGATAGTCGTAGCTTTAGTAGCTATAACTCCTCATTGATGCTGGTGGATTTGAATCAGTCGGCGCTCACCTGACTCAACCCGGTTTTTACCTCTGTCTTTAGCGGTATACAGGGCCATATCAGCACGTTCTATCATCTGTTCGATATTTTCATTATCCTGACGTGTCGCCACTCCGAAGCTGCAAGTGCAATGTCCCACCACGTTAAAATCATGATTCATAAATAACTGGCGGATTTTTTCTGCCAAAATACGGACGCCATGGTGATCGGTTTCAGGGCATACCACCAGAAACTCTTCGCCTCCCCAGCGGCCGGGAATATCGGTCTTCCTCACATGTTGTTTTAATAGTTCGGCAATGTTGCATAATACTTCATCACCGACCTGATGGCCGAAGGTATCGTTTACCACTTTAAAATCATCGATATCAAACATAATGATCGATAAAGGATGATTATGACGGTCCGCGCGGGATATTTCTCTCTCCAGTGTTTCATCCAGCTTCAAACGGTTATGCATCCCGGTCAACCGATCAGTAACAGACAGCACTTCAAGATGCTTGCGGTCAGTAATATTCTGCTCCACAGTGGTGTATCCAATCAGACGCTTATTGAAGTCATAAGTCGGTTCAATATAAGCAAGTACCCAATATACCTCACCGGTTTTACTGAGCTTTTTGATCTCTCCGCTCCAGGATTGATCTGCCAGAATATTATCTTTTATATCAGCAGGAAGGTTTTCAGATATATCCGAGTGACAAAATCGATAATAGGACTGACCTTTTAGCGCTTCAGCGGTATAGCCAGAGACCTGACAAAAAGCCTCAGACACAGATTCAAGACAATCGTTTAAATCCACCGTAGCATGAATTACATAATTGTCGATAATTGTATTTGCCACCAATAACTTATTGATTGTCTTCTGTGATTTAAAGTATATAGAAAAGATATAATAACCAAATAAAATAAAGAAAATAGCAAATCCGCCGATCATTACCATATGATGATCATGGATGGATTTTTTTAAATTATCTAAATGTTTCCTTTCAATATAATAGATAATTTTCCACGGATAGTGAGATGATTGACGTTCTGCATCACTGAGATAAAATCTCGTGCCATGGAGCTTGCCACTTTTCTCTACTCGAAGTAATGTATCAAAGACGCCAAACTCGTAGTCATCAATGAATGTTCCTGAAATTGCCGCACTCATTTTATGCCAGACTTGAAGATGGTCGGTTGGCATTCTAACTTGATATTTCAACTGGTATCTTTTCTCAAGTGAATTATCCGAGGCAATTTTAAACCATTGACCCATATTATTTGAAATCCAGAGATTGTTATTAATGTTATACATCCGACTCAATAAATTATCGACTTTATAACTGATAATGAGTACACCTTTCAGGTTTTTATTATTTGGTATATTTTCTATCTTCTCACCGAATACCAACACGGGTACATCATTAATCGCATTAACACTTTCTTTCATATCAATGCTGAGTGGTGAAATAAATATTTTTTTTCGGGGGAATGTCATAATATCCTTAAAGTAAGACACTTTACTGATATTGTTTAAATCTTCTTCTTGAGCAACTGAGATTTGTCTTGCCCTGTAACTGATTTTAATTTGTTCTTGCCCTGAAAAATCAACCCATCTCACTTCGGTATAGACTCGACGAGATTGAATAAAGGTACGCCATAACGATGTGATATTTTCAGTTTTCAGATGCCCGGATTGATCAAACTCAGCAGCAACGAGTGTCCTTTCAAAGAAATTCAAATCACTCACTCGCCATCTCAGAGCGTTCTCAAGTACTTTTTTAGCACTGGATATTTGGTTACTGGCATGATTTATCATGGTTGTATCGACTTTATGCAACTCAACCCGATAAAGCGTTGATAATAAAAAGAGAAATGTTCCTACCAGTAGACTATAAAACAAAAATAGTTTCGGAAATTTTCTGGTCAGTATCACTTTAGAGCATCCATCAGAATAAAATGTTATGAACCGATAGCCATAATCCCTAGCTCCAGAATTTAGCATTGACTGCTTTGGTATAAACTAAGTATGGTGCATCGTTATGATAACGCAATATCTGATTGATTTTCCGAGCAGACTGACCAGTCATACATATGCTCTACTCCGGGAGTTCAGCCTCACTGATGACAAGCTCTGACATCTTATCAACCATCGCCTGTGAAAACCGCGTCTTACGCTCGGTCTCCCACACCGGTGAAGCGATACTGACCAACACCAAACCTAAACCAACGCAAAGTGAAACCGGAAAGGATTCTTCCAGAGACAGAGACGCGCCGGCAGTGGTGATCGATTGAGCCAGAAGTGACAGATGCCCAAGCCCTAACTGACTTAACAGTTGTTCATCGTTAATCAGGTATTGCAACATATGCAGCGATTCCCCGATTAATATTTCTACCGATGAAATAACATGGGTTGCCAAAGAGATATCGGTTTCAATACTGAGAGCACCCAGCCCTAATGTCAAAATCTGTGGATGTCGATGGCGGAAGTAGTCACCAGAAAGTAAAGTCATAAGATGTTTCCGATACTCCGGTAACACCAAATAAGTGTCGTGATTATAATTTTTCACGTAAGCCGTAATCCCCAATTCGGCACATAACACCAGTGGATCAGAGGGTGGCATCATGAGATGTTCTGGTGGATGCTGGTACTTGCGGTGGTACAACAGAGATAAAAATTCCCACCATTCATTCGGAGATAAGATTGTGATATCAACCTTATCAGAGACAAACTTCAGCGGGATCTCCCGAGCCGCTTGTTGTGAAGAGAGCGCCGGCCAATATATAGGTGAGTGTTTCCAGTAAATAGGACCCTTTCGAGGTTGCTCAGTGACACTTGCCAACGTTTCAGTATCCAAATCGAATTCATTGATCATCATTATTCCTAATACAAATTGTCATTCAATCATTGAGTGCTGAACCCCAGCTGGAAAAAAGCCCTCAAATGAGGGCAAAGCAACGACCGGAATCGACAGCAGAATGTTGTCATCATCCGATTCAGCATAGGTTTCGCGTAAAACGGGTTGTGAATATCCCCATCATAGGAAATAGCAATTGAATACTTTATTGATTCAAATGCGTAGATTATGGAGTGACGTCATAAAAAGTGCATTTAAGGCTATTTGCAGAAAAGCCATCATGTTATCCTGTTAAGTCATTGTTTATTCAGCATGTAATGCAGGCTTGCCTTTCTACATTCATGCTCATTTGAGGATATTATTGATCGCATATGAGTAAAAAACAAGTTTCATTGCCGCCTTTTGACTATCTTGCTGGGAAGCAGGTCACAGAAAAACTATGCAACATACTAAACGTCAAAAGTACGCGCGCTCTGTCCGAGCAACTCAACGTCCCGACATCGACTTTCGCGACTTGGCATAAACGGAATGTCTGCCCTTATGAGCTGGCAATAAGACTACATTTACACAAAGGAATCTCTTTAAAGTGGCTACTACTTGATGAAGGTGATCCTTATCCGAATGCTGCCGCTCATGAATATCATGTCAATGATGAGCCAAAACGTTTGGTACATATTGATTTGTTTGCATTAAAGAATGGGCAACTCAATGATCGGGGAACGATGACGTTAGATCAGTTCTTCTTAGATGAATTGGAGATTTCCAATGTCATTGCAGTTCGTGACGGGGATATGACTTATCTGGTTGATCAGGAAGCCACCCGAGCAGTCAGCGGCACTTATCTGCTCAATGTTGATGGCCTATTATCGATTAATGCGCTGCAACGTCTGCCGGGCAAACAACTGGCACTGAACTTTGATGGTTCCGCTTTGACAGTCAACGAAGCCGACGTCAAAGTCGCCGGAAAAGTTGTCTTATTCATGTCTCGTAGACAATCTCAGGCCGAGACCCTCGATAAGACAGGTGAGACTGTTTAGTTTCTAGGGGTACCAGATGTGCATCAACCTTTCGGGATGCTCAACTTGTACAAAACCATGTTGAGCATAAAGGCCATGCGCATCTTTCGTAGTGAGTAATACACGCCGTAGCCCCTGTAAGTCGGGGGCCTCAAGGATCGTTGCTATCAACCATTTACTCAACCCTTTGCCGCGATGCGCTTCCAGAATAAACACATCTGCCAGATAAGCAAAAGTGGCTTGATCCGTGATCACTCTGGCAAAACCAACCTGTTCTCCTGAATCTAAATACACCCCAAAGCAAAAGGCATTTTCAATCGCTTTGCGAAGTACAGACTCCGGAATATTGTCAGCCCAATAACTTGTTGATAAAAAACCATAAATAATATCGAAATTCAGTTCCTTCTTATCCGAGCTGATGTAATACCCCTTCATGATGACCTCCTTGAAAAACATCAGATAACACCGCACGAACGCTTCTACAGAGAAGCGACCACACGTGAGAAAATATCATCTCATTATCTGACTGAATAACAAGGACTAACAATCAAGCAAATTACATGATTTCAGATGAAAAACTTTTTCACTGAAGACAGCTTTTATTAAAGAAAGTTTGTCGCTGGTCGCAGAACATGTTTGCATATGAAATAAATTCAACTCGATACTACGTCCCTCCTACAATCGATGGTATTCTGATTCGCACTGTTTGTTCAGCATGGATAACAGGCTTGCCCTTCTGTTTTCATGCTCAATTGAGTTCATTATTGATCGCATATGAATAAAAAACAAGTTTTATTACCAACAATTGACTATCAGTTAGGGAAACAAGTAACTGATAGGATCAGAGAAGTCTTAAATATCAAGAGCGTACGGGCTCTGGCAGAAAATGCCGAGATATCTTATTCAACCATTACGACTTGGCATCAGCGTAATAGCTGCCCATTCGACCTGGCTATCCGGTCTCATTTGCATAAAGGTATTTCTTTAAAGTGGCTGTTATTGGGAGAAGGGACACCCTATCCAAATGCGGCAACGCATGCCTATCAGGGAGACAATCATGAGGTCAAAAAGCTGATCGAGATTGATCTCTTTTGGCTAAAAAATGGCAAGCTGGTCCAGAATGGGACAATAACACTGGAGCAGTTCTTATTGGATGAACTATCCATCACTAATGTGATTGCGGTTCGTGAAGACGGTCATACCTATATTGTCGATCAGGAAGCACAACAAGCGGTTTCCGGGAGTTATCTCATCGACTTCGATGGTCTGTATTCCGTCAACGATATTCAGCGATTACCCGAAAAGCAATTGGCCATCGATTTTAAAGGTTCACCATTGGTTGTTGCTGAGGATGCACTGAAAGTCTCTGGCAAGGTCGTCCTACGCATGTCCCGTGAATAAACACACAAACAGCCTCACCACAGACTAAACCGTGGGGAGTCTGGACAGCTCACCTGACCGATTGCAACTTTCGCTTTTCAACGCTCAATGACAACGATGGCAGCCACATTCATGGCTGCCATCGATTTGTGATGTCCACTAAAAATCAGGACCGTTTGTGAGCAAAACAACATGCTCAAGCCTGCTTTTCGGCTGTCGGCATGCCTTCAGGAATGGTATCCCAACTCAATTTTTCACTCGTCCATATATGGCGTGATGGTGTAAAAAGGGTATCGTCAGCCAATCCGGCTGGCTTCAATTTTAATTTAATCGCGTCCGGTTCTGCCGGATTCACATGATAAATACGCACCCCACACTCCGGGCAGAATTTAGCAACATTGGTATTGCCACTCTCTGCAACTCGACACCACTCTTTCATGTCTCCGGAGAAACGAATATTTTCAGCAGAAACCAGCGCTGTGACACTAAAAGGGGCACTAGACAGCTTTTGACACTCCTGACAATGGCAAGCAATCACTCTTTGTGGTGCAGCAAGTAATTCGTAGGTGACCTGACCACATTGACAGGCACCATGGATAGGAAATTCCATCTTAAATTTCTCCTCGATTGATGTATTTCTTCCAGTACAGAGGTACGCATTGAAGTACGACGTATCGAAACCAACCTATCATCGCAGAACAATACATTTGACTCAATCACTTGATCTACGGTTCCCCACATCGACAGAACGGACACAACCTCTGATACGGCACGCCTCAAAAAAATAAAAAAATGCTTTACCTCAAGTTAACTTGAGGTTTTATATTTCCTCATGCGTTAGCAATAATGAGTAACGAGACATCCTGATACCCAACTCAATCATATTGTTAGCAGTCAATTCTCAAAATAAGATAAGGAGTTCATGATGATTCATTTAGAACACGTTAATCTGGTTGTCCGGAAAGATGACGTTCCTGCCATGCTGAAATTTTATCAGGCAGCTTTTCCACACTGGCATATCAGAGATCAGGGCGTATCGAGTTGGTATGGTAAATCCCGGACATGGCTCCACTTTGGTGACGATTATCAGTATCTGGCGATCAGTGACAATGGCGAAGGAGAAAACCGGGATTTAACCGGTCACCAAGTTGGGCTGGCGCATTTTGCTTATGTCACCAATAATCTTGACGCTGTCATTACCCGCCTGACTGATGCCGGATTCGAGATTGCAAAAGATGGTGCAGAACACCCACATCGGAAAAATATTTACTTTATTGACCCGGCAGGATTTGAAGTTGAGTTTGTTGAGTATGTGAGTGACATCGTCAGCGAAAGGAATAGTACGATTTAATCTGTGTGAACACTGATAATATGCCGAATAACCATGCTCCGGCATATTATCATAGACGTACATCAATGTGCTTTAACAACTGCATATTGGCGCAGTTGTTAAAACTCAAACTGAT
This sequence comes from Vibrio gazogenes, assembly GCF_002196515.1. Lineage (NCBI taxonomy): Bacteria > Pseudomonadati > Pseudomonadota > Gammaproteobacteria > Vibrionales > Vibrionaceae > Vibrio > Vibrio gazogenes. Next base: position 613,740 of record NZ_CP018836.1, read on the forward strand.
AACAAGTTGTGTGCTGATAGGTTTCACCCGGTTGCAGAATACAGCTAGGTTGTTGCCATTCAGGATGGTTGGGGGAATCCGGTAAAAACTGCGTTTCTAAAGCAATCCCCGCATATTGGGAGTAGACATGATCACCACGTCCCGGCGTGCCTGTCAGCCAGTTACCGGTATAAAGCTGGATAGCTGGCATCGTGGTGGTGACATGCATCTGAATCTGTTCATCAGCACTGGTTAATGATGCCACGCGGCTTGCTAAATCACGTTCATCCCGGAATAAGTAGGCATGATCGTAGCCTTGTGCGGTCATTTGCTGCTGATCCTGCATTAAATCAGCTCGCACTTGTTTGGTACGCCGAAAATCAAAACCGGTACCCGTCACATCTTGCAGCGATCCGAGCGGAATGCCTGTATCACTAATCGGTAAAAACGCATCCGCATCTAACCAGAGAGAATGGTCGAGACAAGAGTCTCCCAGATCGGCACCGTGCAGGTTAAAATAAGCGTGATTGGTCAGACTAACGGGCGTCGGTCTATCCGTTGTCGCATGATATTCAATCAACACCTGATCAGCGTCAGTCACGGTATACGTTACCGAAACGACTAAATCACCGGGGAATCCCATCTCACCATCCGGAGATGTGGTAGAAAACCGGACTTGATTTTCTGTCTGCTCAGCGACGTCCCAGCGACGGTTATGGAACGCCTGTTTGCCACTATGCAGGCAATTACCGTTTTCATTCGCATCAAGCTCATATTGTTTGCCGTCAAGGGTAAAGCTGGCATTGGCAATCCGGTTGGCATAAGGCCCGATCGTCATCCCCAAATAACTTGTCTGAGTCAGTAACGTCTCTTCAGAATCGACCCCCAGCAACACTTCCCGCATTTCACCCTGACCGAGTGGTAACTGGCAACTGAGCCAAGTGGCTCCCATCGGGGTGAGTTCGAGACGCATGCCGCGCGAGTTCTGCAAAACAATCGAGTCTTTCCATTGCGTTTGATGCCCTGCCGATGTTTGTTCGGCAAATGATTTTTGCATTATTATGTCCTCATGATTCAGAAATCAGGCCTGCCCCGTGTGTCGCTTGGCAGACATAGATAGATGCTTGCAAACCAGTCGCAGCTTGATACTGCGTTTCAACGGCAGTCCGGACTCTTGCCACGAATGCGGGCGGCACTAACGCGACCACACATCCACCGAAACCGCCACCGGTCATCCTGACACCCCCCTGTTCGCCGATCTCCGTTTTTATCAAATCTACCAGTATATCGATTTCTGGTACTGTTATTTCAAAATCATCCCGCATTGAAATATGGGACTGTGCCATCAGTTTGGCAACCGTGTGGATATCACCAGCAGCAAGGGCTTGGGCCGCTTTACAAGTCCGGTCATTTTCAGTAATGACATGCCGGGCTCTGCGGGCAACAACCTCATCCAGCTCATTGAACCGTGCGTTAAGCTGTTCCAGCGTCACATCTCGCAACGCTTTAACGCCAAACTGACGCGCTGCTGCTTCGCACTGCTCACGACGCGTATTATATTCGCTGTCAACCAAGCCTCGCTGTTTATTTGAATTGATGATCATGACAACCATCTCGGAGGGGAGCGACACCGCCTGAGTCATTAAGTCCCGGCAATCAATCAACAATGCATGATTTTCATCCCCTTCCGACGAGATCAGTTGGTCCATAATCCCACAGTTACAACCGACAAATTCATTTTCTGCCTGTTGTGCATTCAACGCAATCTCCTGCTGGCTAATTTCAAGGTTCAGTAACACTTTAAATGTTTGTCCAATCACAACTTCCAGCGCAGCAGAAGAACTTAACCCTGCCCCCTGGGGAACATTACCACTGACAGTCATATCCAGACCGCACAACGCATAGCCGCGTTCAATTAAACACTTCACCACACCACGGATATAATTCGCCCACATGTTGTCAGGCTGAAATTCGATGGGTGCATTGAGATCAAATTCATCGATCGCGTTCTGGTAATCACAAGCCACCACCCGAATACGGGTATCCTGACGTTTCGCTGCGGCGACAACCGTCTGATAATTAATCGCACAAGGCAAGACAAACCCGTCGTTGTAATCGGTATGTTCACCAATCAAATTCACACGACCGGGCGCCTGAATCAGATGACTCGACTGATATCCGAAAACTTCGGCAAATGATGTTTTTACATTTTGAATTGGATTCGACATCTTGTTTCTCTTTATTGTTCTTTATAATGAATCTCACTGACATCACGCAAATACTGCGCCGCTTGTTCCGCTGTCAGATCCCGCTGCGTTTCAGCCAGCATTTCATAACCCACCATAAACTTACGTATCGATGCACTGCGTAGTAACGGTGGATAAAACAACGCGTGCAATTGCCAGTGATCAATATCCGTCCCTTGCTCAAAGAATGGCGCATAATGCCATCCCATCGAATAAGGGAAGGAACATTGGAATAGATTGTCATATCGACAGGTGAGTTTTTTGATAGCCAGCGCCAGATCATCCCGCTGTTCATCCGTCAGATCGTTCATCCGACGCACATGCGTTTTTGGCAACAAGAGCGTCTCATAGGGCCACACGGCCCAGAAAGGCACCACCGCCAGCCAGTGTTGCGTTTCGACCACAGTTCGAGAGCCATCATTCAACTCAGTCTGAACATAATCGACCAGTAAATTAGAGCCATGTTGCTCAAAATATGCTTTCAACTGTTTATCTTTACGCTCAATTTCATTCGGCAGAAAGCTGTTAGCCCAAATCTGGCCATGCGGATGCGGCTGAGAGCATCCCATCATTTCCCCTTTGTTTTCAAAGGCCTGCACCCAGACATAGGACTGCCCCAATTCTTCGATTTGCGCATTCCATGTATCAATGACTTGACGGATCTGTTGTGGCGCAAGTTCCGGCAACGTCTTGCTATGATCAGGAGAGAAGCATATCACGCGGCTTAACCCCTGCACGCCCTGCACTTTCAACAGCGGATTGTCGGTTTCAGGTACAGCGGGAGAATCCGGCATCAACGCTGCAAAGTCATTACCAAAGACATAAGTATCCGCATAATCAGGGTTCATCTCTCCCGAAACCCGCTGATTCCCCGGGCACAAAAAACAAGATTCATCATAGGATGGAATATCGCTGTGACTGGGCGGCTCGTTGAGCCCACTCCATGGCCGCTTCGCCCGGTGTGGCGAGACCAGTACCCATTGCCCGGTCAGCGGGTTGTAACGACGATGAGGATGAGCACTCGGGTCAAATAATTGATTTGTCATTGTCACTTACTCTTTATGCATGAATGCAAACAGGAAATTCATAAACCATTCGGGTAAAGACGACCAATGCCAAACCATTCGCGCTTTCAGCACGCATTCAGCTGATTAGCCTCCGCCCCCAAATAGAATGTGAGTCTAACAGCACCGCTCTCTCTGTTTCTGTGATTAAAACCACACTGTGGAAACGTTTACACAAGCATGTACTGAATGGAATGGGATGGATTTTTTTCTCCGTAATCAAGCGAACTCAGATGGTGAAACCGAACCGTTGGGATGCTTTTCTTGTTATTACTTTTCTTGTTAATAAGAATGCGCTAGCATGAATTGATGTCGCCCAAATCGTGTCGGCGTAACATCTTCGGTAGGGGCTGTTGACCTTTCGTGATGGTTTTTGCAGCAATTTGTCGTGCATTTAGTCAAGGCAGGTCATGTGAAGTGTAGCGATCTACATGAACTATGACCTAACGCTGGATAAATGAGCGACAAATGCTGCCCAGAGGGTTCATCTGAACGTGTCTTGCTCTTTGTTACGGGTCATTTGCTTAGGATAGCTAAGCGGCATGCCCCGCGCCGCGATCAATACCCGTTCAGATTGAACAAAATTCAACCATGAAAGGTTAACAGCCCCTAGCACTGGTCAGGATACCATTCAGCAACCCATGCTGTTCTTTTCCGCGTGACATAAACGTCGTATCATGACCAACTTCCTGCCTGCGGGAATGCCAAAGCAAGTATCTTGATCTCAGCTATCGCACGACTGTCATGAAACTCATGACAGCTTAATTTAAGGGAGCACAAGTGTTACACGAAATTCCATTGTTGGGGCTTCTCTTTAGCCCGTTAGTGGTTTACATCCCTCTCGCACTTGGGATCACGTACCTCATCCGGATCGTGCTGTTTCGCACTGGTATCTATGCAAAAATCTGGAAACCCGCATGGATGCTGGTCAGTCTCTTTGTCTGTATTTTATCTCTTTCTGTCACACTCTATGGAGCTTAATGCGATGAAAAAATTTTCGACTATCATCATGATCCTGATCGCTGTCTGCTCCGGTTACTGGCTCTGGCATCATTATATGCTGACGCCCTGGACCAGAGATGCGAGAGTAAACGCCCATATCATTACCATCTCACCGGATGTTTCCGGTTTTGTCACACAGGTTGCGGTCAACGATAATCAGACGGTCCGTCAGGGGCAGATACTGTTCCAGATCGATCCGAAACGTTACGAGATTGCGGTGTCTCAGGCGAATGCGACCCTGAAAAATCGTTTTGCGGCTTGGGAATTGTCAAAACACAAATATGAACGGCGTAAAAATCTGCCGAGTCAGGACTCGATCAGCAGTGAAGATCTGGAAACATCCCGAATTAACATGGATATTGCCAAAGCAAACTATCAATTAGCGCAAGCCCAGTTAGATGAAGCGAAGCTCAATCTGGCAAGAACCAAAATCGCGGCACCGTTTGACGGTACGGTGATTAATCTGAGCCTACGTTCCGGCAATTACGTCCGTCAGGGAACATCGGTGCTGGCATTAGTTGAGAAGAACTCGTTTTACATCACCGGCTATTTTGAAGAAACCAAAATCGCTAAAATTCAGCCCGGACAGCCGACGACGATCCAACTGATGAACGGACAACCCCCGCTAACCGGTAAAGTACTGAGCATTGGTCGTGCGATTGCAAACAGCAACACCAATACCAACAGTCAGTTGCTTCCACAGATCCAACAAACATTTAACTGGGTCAGGCTCGCTCAGCGAATTCCGGTGAATATCCGGCTCGATGATCAAGTCGATCAACAGCAGCTCAGTGCCGGCATGACCGCCTCAATCACCATACAGGAACCAACTGAGTGAGCGCTTCTGTCCTCGCCAAGGCCATCTTTTTCCCGCAGCGTTCGGCCGTTATTTTTGCCACCAAAGGGATTATTGCCATGGCCCTGTCATTATATGTGGCAATGTATTGTCAGCTAGATCGCCCTTATTGGGCGCTGGTTTCAGCGGTGTTTCTGCAAATCCGGCCGGAAAGCGGGCTGGTCATTGAAAAAGGGATCAGCCAGATCAGCGGCACCTTGGTCGGGGGCGGCATCGGCATTTTGATTCTGAACTGGTTGATGCCATTCCCGGAACTGGCATTACCGGCGCTGGCGCTCTGGCTGGGAATCATGGCGTATAGCTCTGCCATGGTACGTAATCCTAATGCGACCTATGCCTATACGATGGCTGGCGTCACGCCGATACTCATCGTCGTGTTGACCATGGCGCAACCGGCAGCAACCATATCCAGCCATACTGTATTTGATGTCGCTCAGGCTCGGATGAGTGAACTGATTGTCGGTTCAGTCTGCGCCACATTCATCAGCCTGTTTTTTTGGCCGACACATATCAAAGACAGCCTGCACGACTTATCCCGTGTGGTCGTCAATCAGACATTGCATTATCTCGATCATGAGCTGGACGAACACAAAACCCATCAGGAACGCCATCAGGCGCTTGACGCGATTTTGGAAACACTGGCCCAACTGAATGAAAGTACCAGTGCGGTTCAGTATGAAGGCCCGCAAGGCCCCAGTATTTACCGGGCTATCTCTCTGCTGAATAACAAAATTATGTCGTTGCTGGCTGTCATTCAAATCTTTGGTCGGGTCAAACGTTATCACCCCGAGCTGGATAGCCCGTTTCTCAATGAAATCGTCCGGCATATCCGCGAATCCGTCTGTCAGATGAAGGCAGAAACGGACCGACAAATCTGCTACCAAATTGCGAAAAATCTGCGCCAGAAACTGCTTATCCTCAAGCAGTCTACGGAGCAACCTAGCCCGATAGAATTACGCTTGGTCAAAGTTGCTATGGAAATGTCGGCGGATCTGGTCGTGGTCTTAACCACCTATCAGGCGATTTTCCACCGTGAAGGCACGCGACTCCATGCGCCGAAGTTTCAACCCCATCGCGATCCGTGGATCGGTATTTCCGTCGCACTGAGAACGGTGAGTGTGTTCGCCATTTCTTCGACACTCTGGATTTTTACCGGCTCATCCGCGGTGATCCTGATGATGATTTTGCCCGTCGTCTTTTCGATGATGATGGCGCGTTTACCACTCAACATTGTCACCATCGTGCTGAAACGACTGACGATCAGTGCCATCGTAGCTGTTGGTGTCGCCATTTTTTATGCGCTGAATATTCTGGCCCAAAGTTCGGCCGATTATATTTTGCTTTTGATGGTTCTGGCCGGGCCTTATTTTCTCGGTCTTCTGGCATTGGCAAACCGTCCGACATTGCCTTACGGGCTCGGCTTTTGTATTCCGTTCACAATATTAACTCGTCCGGGACCGGACATGAGCCTGTCGTTTTCTATCGACTTCGCACTGAGTAGCGGACTGGGCATTATCTGCGGCAGTTACCTGTTGTATTGGCTATTCCAAATTATCACCGGCCCCAGTCTGAAACTGATTCAAAAAGGTGTCTTAAGAGCAACGGTGAAGGATTTGAAGTCCCTTTCATGTCATCAGGAAAATGAAGAAACCCGCTTTAATGCCCGCATGACCGATCGACTCCTCCGCTCTATCGCCGGAGAAGCAACACCGGAACGACAGAGAATGACCGATATCGTACTGACAGGGCTCAATCTCGGCCATATTATTCTGCGCTTCAGCCGGATGTTAAACACGCTCGGATTGAATCAACACACCTCATCGTATCAACATTGGCAAACAGTGTTGGCGGAAGCTTATGGATTGGCTGCCCAAGGTCAGTATAGTGAGCCGCTACAAATTGCGTCTGAACAATTATTGGCCGACCTACAAGCCGCTGGGGTCAGCGAAGCACAAATTCGGATGATTGAAGGGATGATGCAACGAATCGGCTTTACGTTTGAAAGAACAGCGCAGAGTATCAACGTGTGAAACACTGCTGCATGCTTGATAGTTCTCAAATCGCATTCTGCTCTTTCTTCATTTGCAACAAGGCTTTCCAATTTTGAATGTCTTGTGGCAACTCCGGTGCATGATGGAATTCGAAGTCAGCGACTTGGAGTAATTGGCTCGTCTCCACCTTATGACCTTTACAGACAAACAAGGCCCGGATATTCGCAATCGCATGCAATCCGGTTTCACTGGTAAATCGTTGCTCCAGATAAAAATATTTTTCATCCCAACCGAGAATACGGCTATCAATATAGAATTTTTGCAAGGGTTTGATCGCACGTATAAACGTGAATTCAGAAGCATTGACGACCGGCAACCAACTGCGCTTAAGAAACGGTTTCAACAATCCCATTTCCGCCAACAGATAGGTGCGGCCTAAATCCATCAGTGCCGGATAACGTGCATTCGTCAGATGTAAATTGATATCACAATCCGTTGGCCAGGCGCGAAATCCTAATCGGGAGTTGTCCAACAAACCGAGACGCCGACAAAAACGCATCCGCCAAACTAAAAGCCACATGAAACGGAAATAAAGATTCATGATCTTCCCCTTGATCTGCATTGCATCGATTCATTCGATAAAAATCAGCGTAATCGAAAACTGGTCATACCACAATAAATATACGGGGTACAACTTGGTTTGATCACGTTGCTTTGACGTAAAAAGTGCAACCCGAAGGTTGCACTTTGTCTGTGTCAAAACACATCGCTGTCAATATAAACGGATGATAGAAACAAACCGTTATCAATTGATACTCGTTATAGATTGATGTGAATGGTTTTGGTGGTCGTCTGCCCATCGTTGTCAGTAATCGTCAATAACACCTCATACTGACCACGTTTGGGGAACGTATATATCAGTGACACGCCATGCTTTTCTTCACCATTGGGAAGCGTCCACTTGGTATCAACAATACGTCCGTCTTCATCCCAGCTAGTCGACCACAACACAACCGTCCGGAATAAATTGAAATGCCAAACATGTGCAATCGGTGCCTGACCCGGTTCAAGTACAACGACCGATTGACTCACGCGACCTGTCGCCCCCTGATCATCGGTCACCGTTAAGGAAACACGATAAGTCCCCGGCTTTTGATACGTCCACGTCGGTGCTGCGGCGGCACTTGTCTGCCCATTGCCGAAATCCCAATGATAGCTGACAATATGACCGTCCGTATCGTGACTATGGTTGACCGCTGAGACGGTCAGATCATTCACCGTGAAATCAAAATCAGCTTCGGGTGCCGTATTGGGTGTCGATTGTCGGGCGATCTTAATCAAACCATATTGATTATTCTCCCCATGTTCCAACACGTCGATTTGTAGTCCCAGTTCAGTCAATAACCGCCCTGCATCCGGTTGGCCGGGATTGCTATAATCTTGATCATCGGCAAAATTCGCATTTGCAATCAAGCTGCTATCTTCCAGAACATCGCCATTATTGTTGACCAGACGTAACGGTGCTTGGTCTTGCAATGAGAATGCCGCATCACGGACTTGGAAACGGGTTTGTGCAGCTTGGGCGCTGTTGGCCCAGACCAAAGTATTCTGGTCAGCATCAACCACACCGAGCCAGCCTTCACCGGGATGATTACCAACCCAGTTATCCGTTAGAGACTCATCCACATACCAAACCAGCAGACCCGGTTCGAATGACATCAAGCTATTGAAGCGCCGTAAATGACCCAGACCGGCATCAACACCTGCATGGCTTCGCCACTGCAACAGATAATAATGATCAGCCGTATGGAAACCATTGTTGAGACGGAAACCGTCAAAAGTGAATGTCGGTGTACTTTCCGCATCATCAATCAGTGTCGTCACCCCATCCGCGTCCAGTTGTAGGTTGTCCACATAGAGACCAGCCATAGCCAGACCGCCGTCTGTGATGTATTCAAATCCGAGGTTAATCTCTTGACCGGCCCACTTCGACAGGTCAAATTCAGCATCCACCCAACCTTGTGATTCACCGGAAATCGCTGGCACCAATCCCGTATTTTGCGGATCGTCCATCGTGGTAATATTGCCGGCCACAGACTCACCATTCACCGTGACTCGCGCGAAATCATAGTCCTTCTCGATTTGATACCATGCTTTGAACTTCAACGTTACATTGGATGCATTCGGTACCATTAAAGTACGCTGCATCTTATTCTTCAGACTATCGCCTTTATCTGAATAGAAATCATAACTGCCTTCATACGGTGGCAAGTCTTCAACTTGTTTCGGTGGCAGCGGAATCTTAACCAGATTTTGCTGATCCGTATCAATGGTCTGACGCAATTGAATCACTTTGGCATGTTGTGCCAGTTCATCCAGCGTCACTTCTGTCGTGTTAATCCACTTCCCGCCGACGGCATCTTGTAAGAACTGTTTCGACCAAGCTGAAAATGCGGTCGGTTCTGTGCCCGGCACTTTCCCGGCCCAACTGCCTGACGACATAATTGACCAGTAAGACACGGGCTCACCTTGACCGGTATATTGCGTGTCATATTCATCGGGTAACCCCAAATCGTGCCCATATTCATGTGCACATACCCCTGCGGCCGCATCGATAGGCTGCATGGTATAGTCATAGGCTGCGTACTGACCGTTAAACCGGCCCGGAACGTTACTCTGTGTGCCTTTCAGGACATAAAACTGTCCCAGATTATGACGGTGTGACCAAATCGCGTCATCACCCAACACCCCACCACCGGCTTCTTCACCGACTGATGAGTGGAAGACCATCAGGTGATCGATCACCCCATCCGGCTCACGGTAGTCACCATCATTGTCGTAGTCATAGCGATCTTCGATATCAAAATCAGCAAGGTTGACATTGGGATCTTGGGCAAGTTGATCGAGTGCTTCACGAACCAGTTGCTGTGGGTTGACATCATTGCCACCGGATTCACTGTGCCCCCCATAATAAGCCGCTTCATGCGTCGCGTGATACCATCCCATAACTTGACCGGACACCCCGTAACTATCACCGGATTCCTGATGATAATATTGACGCATTGAGATCAGATTCTGCCCGTTTGGACCGTCATAGCCGTTATCAGAGAACAATAGCGACTGATAATGTTCGGGCAAATAATCGGGATAGAACATATCGGTCAGTTCTGGGGTCAACCGGTTGTCATTCCATGGCAAATCAGGAAAATCAATCAACAAAGCAAGCACTTTATCATTGCGTTTCTGGCTGACATCCAGCGCAAAGACATTGTGTTTTTGACTCCCTTTCCCTGCTTTCATCGCTTTCAGCACTTTTGCCCGGTTGAACAATGCTTTTTTACCAAGCTGATCATCACCGCTAAAGCCATGACTAATTTTTTTCGCCAGATATGCTTTGAGTGCACGGTATTTGGCCTCTTCAGAGGCATGACGATCCACCACCCCCTTGCGAACCAGCATTTCAATCAGTTTTTCTTCATTCACAACCCCCATATCAATCGGGGCATTTGCATGGGTATAACTGCTGATGCCAATACAGCTCATCACTGCTGTTACAAGCAAGGTTTTCCTCATTTTTATCATTGGATAATCCTTCTTATTTTTTTATGTTACAAATAGCCAACGCTTCCTGAATTTTGATCAAGGATAAAATCAAAACAAACAGGTTTGTTGTGGGTGAAATTATTGTTTAGGTGGTGCAATGCATGACTTCGAAGCAGTTGTTTCAGATGCTTCTGATGATTGAGCGCCTAACGATTTATCTGGATGCATTTTTGCTTTCTTATGCAGATAAATACGCAGTGCTTCTTGCTGTTCTTCGTAGGTTAATCCTTGACAGATAACACCACGTTGAATCAGTGACTGGAGTAGTTTCTCATCCTGAGGCTGCGAGCCGGAATAAACTGAAACGGAGAAGCCCAACGTCAATAAAAATGCGATCCTTGCTTTCATATTGAGTCTTTTTCTGTAATTGATTTTTACAAAATATATTTATATTTACATTTTATCAACAAATAATTTTTTAATTTAAACCCTTCTCTCAATGCTTTGAAATATAATGAACAGCCATCATAGCATGCCCCCTATTAATTGATAAAAAAGAAGATATATCACATATTCATCAGCCACTGACGAAATTCGCTAATTCGTAAAATATAACTCGCATTCAAATTATTATCATGATAATAAAATTATTTATATTGAAATATATTTGGATAGATATCACAAATAAATCCAATCATCGCTGTTGGTATGATTATTGTCACACAAGCCGACCGCTGTCTCATTTTTGGTATCGATGTTTCACAACAGAGAATGGTAAAATTAAATACAGAGTGACTGTTCGCATCGCCCATCACTACTTTTAAATATTTATTCATCATGTGATGCGATAAGTTATTTATTTTTATAATCGGCTCAGACAAAAAATTGAGTCTTTTTCCAATGATTACGTTTTTTAATTCTTGATATCCCCTATTGTTTAATTGTGCTTCACGTCGCAAATATCATCAAAAATTAATTCAACAATAAATACAAGTTGCTGTTTTTAAAGGAATTTAGTATTTGATAGATTACTTTTTCTGCAATATTAGTCACATTAATAAAATATCATAAAACCATTGTTAATTTAGACAAATTGATTATATCTCACGACCTAACACAATAAATACTATAAATATTGGTAAAAACTGTACCCTGGAGAATAAATAAAATGACTACGACGACTACGATTAAATTGTCGGTCAAAGAGAAAGTCGCGTATGGCTTAGGTGATACTGGCTGTAACTTTGTCTGGCAGACCGTCATGCTTTTTTTAGCTTACTTTTATACGGACATATATGGGCTCTCTCCCGCACACATGGGAACCATGTTTTTACTTGTCCGTTTCATTGATGCCGTGACAGACCCGATGATGGGTTCAATTGTCGATAGAACCCGTTCAAAACATGGTCGCTACAGACCTTACCTGCTATGGATCGCCGTCCCTTTCGGGGCCGCTTGTATGTTTGCTTTTTTCACCCCGAATTTTGGAGAAACCGGCAAACTGATCTACGCTTACGCGTCTTATATTTTCTTAACCCTGATGTATACCGCAATCAATGTCCCATACTGTGCGATGGCGAATGCGCTGACCAATGATTCGAGTGAACGGACGTCGCTACAATCATATCGTTTCGCACTGAGTACAGCGGGTGGCCTGATTGTCACCATGGTTGCACTCCCGTTGGTGGATATCATCGGCAAAGGAAACATGCAGAAAGGGTATCTGGGTGCAATGGCCGTCATGGGCCTCGGTGCTATCGCATTATTCTTTTTCAGCTTCGCCAACACCAAAGAGCGCTATGTCCCAACCGAGGAAAGACAATCTGCATTACAAGACTTAAAACGGTTAATGAAAAATAGCCAGTGGCGAATCTTGTTCATCGTCAACGTCGTGCTGCTTACCGGTGTTGTCTTTAAAGGCGCATCAACGATGTACTATGTGAAAGTCGTCATGGGCCGAGCTGACCTTGCTACTATTTTCATGGTATCTGGCATGTTAGCGAATATTGTTGGGGCGATGCTATCTTCTCCATTGTTCGGCAAATATAACAAACCAACCATATACCGTATTCTGATTATCATTTCCGGCATTCTCGCAGCAGTGCTCTACTTCGTCGAACCCACCAATGTTCCGGCTGTGTTTACATTAGTCGTTCTGTTAGGTGTCGTGCAGATGAGTACGACCCCGATTTTGTGGAGTATGATGTCGGATGTGGTTGACTACGAAAAAACTCGGAGTAATCGCTCACTCAGCGGTATGGTATTTTCAACCAATCTGTTTGCTATCAAACTTGGCATCGCAATTGGTGGTGCAGGTGTCGGCTGGATTCTGGCATGGGCTGGATATCAAGGCGGTGCAGCCGTTCAAACACCACAAGCCATCGACGCAATCAACTTACTGTTTACGGTGATCCCCGGTGTCTTCTTTGCTGCGTTAGCGATATTCATGCTGTTCTATAAACTGGATAACGATAAGTTAGCCCAAATCAAAGTTGACTTAGCCAAACTTGAATTGCCTGCGTCACAATCGGCGGATCCAATCCAGACCCAGAAAGATCGGGAGGCGTTAATATAATCTTTCTGATTGAGCGGAAGATATTCGGCAAACCAGAAAGATGTCTTGTGAAAGGTTGATATTAACAGCTGGTTGCCTCAGGCAACCAGCTGTATTCCCAGATATAAACTGATTTAGAGCGTCACTTTCGTATCAACATATCCGTCACCTCGTTGAGATGAACTGCTATTGACCACAAACAGATGATAAGTGCCTACTGGAAGTGGAACCAGCACCCAACTTGTCGGCCCATCCACAATCTCATTGCCGGTCGAGTCTGTAAGATATAAATCTAAGGAACCGTTCGATAGATTCGTCAACTTCGCTTCAATATATTTATTCGCACAAGTTTGATCAAACGTATAAACCAGTTGCAGGTCATTCGGACGAACATTGGTAAAATAGAACGTATTCTTGCTTGTCAGGCGGCATTTGAAATCAAATGCAAAAGCACTTGCGAACCCATGCTTTTCAACCTGCTCGTTTTCTTCTTGAGTGACATCAATCGATAAAGTTTGATCCACAACAGACGGACGCTCTTCAGGGTTGACCGCATAAGAAACACCACCGAGAACCACTTCCGACGGTACTTGAGCGGCCTGCGTCATAAACGACAGTGCGCTAAGGGAGAGGATAGCAACTGACTTGATAAGATTCATCATACTTAAGATTTCCTTGTAATGTTATTTATACCCATATAAAACCAAGATTATACAAATAACATGCATAAAAAATCCTATCAAGCCGTGTTATATAGCACACCAAACTCATGCCACAGAATTGATAATCCCTTCATTTTTCAGTCAAAAATGCGAACCAAATCCTTGAATCATGCTTCATCCGTTTGGCAAGCAGCGCCCTGACAACAAAGCCAGCGAAAAATCGCGAGTTGGGCGGGTAAATAAAAGAGATATTCGGGATGCCACTGCACACCGAGAATGGGGGTTTGATCAGTGCTTTCGACTGCTTGCGTAAATTGGTCTAAATCCCTGCCGACCACTTGTAAGTCCTGACCGACATCCTTAACCGCCTGATGGTGTAAGCTATTGACCCGTAAATGATTTTTTCTACAGAGTGCGGCCATTTTTGAATTCGCACGGAGCTTCACCTGTTTGGTTGGGAGTAACCCTGAACGGTTATAGGTCTGTTGCCGCAGCTCACTGATATCAGCATATAAGGAGCCGCCTTTGACCACATTGATCAACTGTAATCCGCGGCAGATACCCAACAAGGGCTTCCGATGTTCGAGCGCCCATTCAATCCAGTCAATTTCCAGTTGGTCACGCTCCGGATCAAGCCGTACCTGTTGATTGACATCACCACCGTAATGCTCGGGGCTGATATCATCACCACCACCAATGATCAATGCATCCAACGGTTCGCCCGTCCATGCATGATGAACACTCAGCCGGATCGCCCGTGCACCGACCAGCCATAATGCAATCCGGGTACACCACCACGAAGGAGACCAGCGCCTGCCGTTCCCCGTTACACCCACCCTTGGTCGTTGAGCCATTGTGAGATCTCCTTTACCCAAACTTTACGTTCGACACCAAGCAAGGGACGCTCTAATTGAAGAAAGCGTGCCGCCAGCGTCTCGATAGCCTGTGGATCCGCCGCAAGCTGTTCGACAACACACCACAAATCCCAACTCTTGGTCAGATCCCAATCGGCATCTTCAATCCGACAGTCCGGCAGGCGATAGTGGAATGTCGGGCGAGATTTGATTTTGGGATCATTGACCACCTGACGAACCCGATCAGCATCGATCTCAGCCAATAACGGCAGTAAATCCAGCGCACGGTTACGCGTGGGATTGTGTTTAAGATAGCGCTCGAACAGATGTGTCAAATCAGTGGATGTATCAGTGAGCAGTTCTTTCACATAAGCTTCCGGGTAAAGCGCAATATACGGGCTGATTCGCCGCGTCGGATCAACATCATGCGCCTCAACTAACCACCACTGTAATAAAGCAAATGCCTTGAGATAACGGTTGATCGTCGCCGCACTCAAATCTGGTAATTCCGGGTTGATATGCACACCAAAAGCAGCAATCAAAGAATCTTCTGTCCCTTTTGCTCCCGCTTTTCGCAACGCCACAATCAGTTGATTAAGCGGCTCCAGTCGATCCAGCGGAATCGGCGGACTGACAATTTCAAGCGGCACAACCGGCAAAGCGGCCTGATGTAACATATCGACCAGTTGATGACCATCGTCATTCTGCCAAGCCGTTTGGGCCTTACGTTTGAGAAAATCCCAGTCTAGTTCGAGATTGAATGTGCCTAAATCGTCAGTCCGCACACGAAACTCAACCGCAGACCGCTGTTCAACTTGACCACCCAGAATCGAGCACAAGGGTTCAATCACTTGTTCAAGCGTCAAACCGGTAAATTCCAATTCAAATCCTACTTTTCTGACTGCGCCTTGTTGCGTGTCAGTGACAGGTGGCATCTTAAATGACATCGATCAATCACCATTGTTATACATCGTTTTATCAGTCTAGCATATCAACCTCGGGCTATTGCAAGATGGCCAGAAGTCTAACTGATTGTTATACAATGTACTTTTACTGACTCAATATGCTTTTTCTCCGTATCCGTTGCCGCCAGCCAGTGCCGGAACACTCAAAAAAAATGCCACCACGTCAAAACAACAAACGTGGTGGCATCTCATCGATGACGGTCCAACTTACCGGGCGGTCAGTGGCACTTCAGGGTCCGGTTCGTGTGTCATGCGATTGCGTAAATCGCGACGAATAATTTCAATCGACCAGAACCAGATTAAATGCCCGACGATTTCAGACACATGCTCATACCAAGGCAAGTCAAACACCGGTGGGGTTAAGCCCATTAACGGGAAAGAAATCATATGGACAAACAGTTGTGCCAATGCACCGGCAAACAGCCCCTGCCATAGTTTGAAGACAGGGAAGCGTTCCGTCACCACACAGTAACCAACAGCGAACACAATGGAGAAAATAATATGTGTCACACCAACCCAGTTAAACGCATGTCCGGCAAAGGTATACACCGCACTGTTCGGGTCAACCATCCCCAACCAGTCAC
Source organism: Vibrio gazogenes (assembly GCF_002196515.1). NCBI lineage: Bacteria > Pseudomonadati > Pseudomonadota > Gammaproteobacteria > Vibrionales > Vibrionaceae > Vibrio > Vibrio gazogenes. Next base: position 630,040 of record NZ_CP018836.1, read on the forward strand.
GCAGAAAAACATATGGTGGATTTAAAAAGTTACGCGAACAGTCAATTTGTTCTGCGACACGATTGAGTAATTCCGGTGCACAAGCGGCACTGAAAATATCATCGGGGCTACGAGGCGGTAACGGATGCTCAGCCCCCCATTTAACGAATGCAGACACAATACCTGCAATAAGGCCAATGAATGCCGCGAGGCCATAACGGCGGCGAGCCGGATCTGATTGTTGAAAAATATGCATAACACCATCTCAAACGTTTACTTGAAAAATAATTTACAAAATAATAATTAAAAACAATAAGTTAAAATACCTAGCGCAAGAAGGGTTATAGCATCGATGCACATAAATGTACATCACAATTCTGATGTAAGGATGTAACCGGATAGATAATAGACAATATCCGAATCATGACAGGAACGCGATCTCTCCCGCTCAGTCATCGCGAGTCAGTGAATAAAAAAGCGCCGCTGAAAACAGAGGCGCTGCGTAAGCGTGCTAAACTTTCCTTAGCTCCTAGCACAATAAGTGCTTCACAACTTCTTTTTTGTGAAGCGGGGAGACAAAACCTTAGAAGAATCCCAGTGGGTTGGTGCTGTAACTGACCAAAATATTCTTCGTGTTCTGATAGTGACCGAGCATCATTTTATGATTTTCCCGACCAATACCTGATTTTTTGTAGCCACCGAAAGCTGCATGCGCCGGATAAGCATGGTAGCAATTCACCCAAACCCGACCCGCTTGGATATTTCTTGCCATGCGATACGCGAGATTGGTATCGCGCGTCCAGACTCCAGCACCCAAACCATACTCAGTATCATTGGCAATCGCCAAGGCTTCGGCTTCATCTTTAAACGTCGTAATCGCAATCACCGGGCCGAAAATCTCTTCCTGAAAGACGCGCATTTTGTTATGACCGAACAGCATTGTCGGCTGAATATAGTAGCCATTTTCGAGATCGCCATGCTGCTGCGATGTTTCTCCGCCAAACAGAACTTGAGCCCCTTCGTTACGACCGATTTCAAGATAACTGAGAATCTTGTCGAATTGTTCCTGCGATACCTGCGATCCGACTTGCGTTTCAGTATCGAGCGGGTTGCCCTGTTTGATGGTTTTCGCCCGTTCAATCACTTTCTCAATAAACCGTTCATAAACCGATTCATGCACCAACACCCGAGACGGACACGTACAAACTTCGCCTTGATTGAAAAATCCCAGCAAAATCCCCTCAATACACTTATCCAGATATTCATCTTCATGATCGAAAATATCGGAAAAGTAGAGATTTGGTGATTTACCACCCAACTCAACGGTTGATGGAATCAGATTATCCGCCGCGCATTTCAAGATATGGTTGCCCACTTGGGTTGAACCGGTAAACGCCAGTTTGGCAATGCGGTTACTGACGGCTAATGCTTGTCCGGCTTCAGCACCATATCCGTTGACGACATTCACGACACCCGGTGGTAACAGGTCACCAATTTTTTCCATTAATACCAGTATAGACGTTGGTGTCTGTTCTGCTGGTTTTAATACCACACAACAGCCCGCTGCCAGTGCCGGAGCCAGTTTCCAGGCCGCCATCAACATCGGGAAGTTCCACGGAATTATTTGTCCGACCACCCCGATGGGCTCAGGGAAGTGGTAACTTGCCGTCGTACTGTCCAGCTCTGCGGCTGAACCTTCCTGCGCTCGGATACAACCGGCGAAATAACGGAAGTGATCCACCACCAATGGTAGATCCGCAGCCAGTGTTTCACGAACAGGTTTACCATTTTCCCATGCTTCAGCAACAGCCAGCTCTTCCAGATGTGCTTCGATGCGATCGGCAACTTTAAGGAGAATATTGGCACGATCAGTCACAGATGTTGCAGCCCATTGAGCACGAATCTCATGTGCTGCGTCCAAGGCAAGGTTGATATCTGCTTCCGAAGAGCGGGCAACCTGACAGTAAGGCTGACCATTCACCGGAGAAATATTGTCAAAGTAGGTGCCACCAACCGGTTTGACCCACTGACCACCAATATAGTTATCATAATGGGATTTAAAATTGATGATGGCATCTGCTGTTCCGGGTTGTGCATAGATCATATGTCGTTCCTTCTGGCCGATTTTATTGTTCACGTTTCATGTTTATTTTCAATTCATGTCATTGTTTGTTCTGACATTCTTCAGGCATGATTTCTTGCCTGTAATTTTCTGTGTAACGCAAATCACAGGCCAGCATGGAAAAGCTTGTTGTTACCTTTTTGTAACACTATGATTAACAAAAAATAACAATAATAATCCGTTGGTGTTGGGGTAACCCAATGATTCTCTCCAAATTGTTCAAGTGTTCCAAAATGGAACACCGTTCATGTGAAAGAGTGAAACAGTGATGCAACATGTTCAATTTTCTGCCGGTGACTGGCTGACATCATCTTGGGATCGCTGTCATCAAGCCGGTTTAAAACAGCGCAGACAGCCTGATAACATCATCATGTCCAGTGCAGAGCTCAAAGAACGACAATGGTCGGTCAATGCGCTGCTCCAAGCCGTCGAAACGTATGCAGTACCATTGTTTAACCAGATGTTTGCCCATAGTGACAGCCGCCTGCTCCTGACCGACCGGGAAGGGGTTATTCTGGCAAGCTGGGGGCAACAGCGGTTTAAAGAACGTCTGACTCAGATCGCATTAGAGAATGGTGTTTGCTGGCAGGAAAACCTCAAAGGGACCAATGCCATCGGCACTGCGATTATCGAAGCGCGCCCCTTAACGATCATCGGTAAACAACATTACGTTCATCAGCACCAGTTTATCAGTTGCTCGGCCAGTCCGGTGTTTAACCATCACGGACACCTCATCGGTATTCTGGATATTACCAGCGAGCAACAGCAACACGATCTCGCGACACAAATGCTGGTGCAGAATATGGTTCAGCAGGTAGAAAACCATCTGCTATGCGATATTCCCGACGGTGCGGTAAAAATCAATCTGGCCTGTGAAAAAAACTTACTCAACAGTGGCTGGCAAGGAGTGTTGGTTGCGGACGCATCCGGCAAAGTTCTGGCGCATAACCACATTGCATTTCAGTTACTTGAACGGCCCAACATTATCGGGCTCTCCATCGAGAACCTATTACAACAGCAAGAGCGGACGCTAGTTTTTGAACAACATCCCCTTCAATCCGCCGCGACAAAATCCAGCACATTTCGCTCGGCCAGTGCATTCACCACATCTTGTGAACTTCATTTCGGCGATAATCGGATTGAACAAGCTTGGCAACAGGCACATAAACTGATCGATAAAGATATTCCTTTGCTGATTCTCGGCGAAACCGGTGTCGGTAAAAATGAATTTGTCAAAGCGTTACATCAGCACAGCTCACGCAAACATCATCCGCTGGTGATCGTCAACTGTGGCGCGATTCCCAAAGACCTGATTGAATCGGAGCTATTCGGTTACGTTGCCGGTGCTTTCACGGGGGCTAGCCCCAAAGGTTATCAGGGTAAAATCCGCCAGGCGCATCAAGGTATATTGTTCCTCGATGAAATTGCCGACATGCCGCTGGACGCACAATGTCGCCTGCTGCATGTCTTACAGGAAAAAGAAGTGATTCCGGTCGGGTCGGGTCAGAGCCAGCCGGTCAATATTCAGGTCATCGCGGCCACCCATAAGGATTTAACCGCAGAAGTCACAGCCGGACGATTCCGCCAGGACCTCTACTATCGGCTCAACGGGCTGGTGCTCGAACTGCCGCCACTGCGGGATCGGCAAGACAAAGCCCAACTGATTGCGCACATTCATCGCCAGTATCGTCTCAATCAGCAACAAATCTGTCCGCAACTGCTGCACATTCTGCAAGCTTATCTCTGGCCGGGCAATATTCGCGAACTGGACAATATGCTGAAAGTCACTTGCCTGCTCACCAGCGATGAACCGCTGTTACAGCTGGCACATATTCCCGGGCATATTTTGAAGTCGTTGACGACATCTGCACCATCAACCGCCCCCTCATCCATTCAACTGGCAGACACCGCGCCACCGGCAGTCAGTGACATGCGGCAGGAGGCGGATCTGAAAACCACGGTGGAAAATCGTTTACTGCAAACCTATCAGGCGACGCAGGGAAATATCAGCCAGACCTCCCGTCTGCTCGGTGTCAGCCGCAATACCATCTACCGTAAACTCAAAATGCTCGGTATTTTAAGTCAGTAAATCACCCGCCACCCTGTCATCCGGCTGGACACAGGTTTATTGGTCGGGGCTGCCAGTGAACTTCGTCCGGCTAGACGTGGGTGTCTGCTCTCAAATAAGCGCCGAGCCGTTTCACTTTACTGATCGCCTCTATTTCATTGAGTGCAGCCGCCACTGCGGGATCTCGGAGGTGACCATCCAAATCGATAAAGAAATAATATTTGCCGAACTGGGTACAGGTCGGCCGGGAAATAATCGATGTCAGATTGATTTTTCGGCGGGAAAAGGAGGTCAGAATTTCACCGAGGAAACCGGGGTGATCATGCTCATCGACCACAATCAGGCTGGTTTTATAAGCGGCTTTCGCATGATAAGTCTCCGGGTAATGTTGGGCGGCAAAGACCAAAAACCGAGTCTGATTATTCTCATAGTCATTGACGTTCTCAGCCACTGCGGCAAACATCTCTTGCTGCACACTCTCAGCCGGTACGATCGCCGCACAGGGCTGTGACGCCTGACGAGCCAAGGCCAGCGATTCGGTATTACTCTCGGTCAGAACAATCTGGCAATGGCCCAATGATTCAATAAAACGACTGCACTGCCCCTTCGCGACAAACTGGACAAACAATTGCTGCACATCAGCAAATGCTGCCGTACCCACACAAGAAAACCGAATCGGGAGAATCACTTCGCCAATGACTTTGAGATCCGCATGAATCAGTTGATCCAGCACGGATGGAATAAACCCTTCAGAGAAGTTTTCAATCGGCAACACACCGACATCACAATCCGAACCAATCGCATCCAGTGCCCGTTCGATGGTCGGAAAATACACCAGCTCGGATGGCAGTGGCGGCGTATTCGTCGCTGATGCTGACAGCCCGGCGATATAGCGACGGGTTGCGGTTTCCGAAAATGTTCCCTGCGGCCCCAGTGTGGCAATTTTTCTCATGTCCTTTCCAAACTCATCGATCTAACCTCGAAAATGAGCCGGCAGTCTAACATAAAACCGACCGGGGCTCTCATCGCACTATCCGCCGCCGCCGAGACTCCGGTATGATAGACTCAGCAACCTTTTTGACGAGATGACCGATTTCAATGCGCCAGACACAACTCATCAGCTTATTACCGGATTTGGCAACCTTCATTCTGATTGTGAACGAAGGCAGTTTCACAGCAGCGGCAGCAAAACTGGGCGTCACGCCTTCAGCCCTGAGTAAGTTAGTCACCAGACTGGAACAATCACTCCACGTCAAATTATTGGAAAGAACCACCCGCAAACTGATGATTACCCAGTCAGGTCAACAGATTTATGACCAATGTCTGCTGATGATGCAAGCAGCTCAACAGGCGGTTGACCTCTCGACTTCGGAGCATATTCATCCGTCGGGGACCCTGACAGTCGCAGCGCCGGAAGCCTTTCTCAATTCAGTCCTGCAACCTTTGGTTGTGCCTTTTCTCAAACACTATCCGGATATTCAGTTGCGTTTACGCTCTGAGGACGGCCACATCGACCTGTTTAAAAACAATATTGATGTCGCCATTCGTTTAACCGACAAACCCGATGAAAGTCTGGTGATGAAAGAAATCGGTAAGACGAATTTAGTGCTGTGTGCCAGCCCGGATTATCTGGCGGAACGCGGCCAGCCCGCCCATCCGTTGGACTTAAAACACCATGACTGTCTCTATCTCGCCGAACATAGCAAAGATAATATCTGGACATTCATGCATGCGCAGGAAACCCATACCGTCACTGTCACCGGACGCTACGCCGTCAATCATTCACAGATGCGGCTCAATGGCGTCAAACACGGGCTGGGCATCGGTATATTTCATGATTTCGTGGTTCGGGAAGCATTAGTCCGTGGTGAGATTGTCCGGTTATTACCCGATTGGTCGATTAAAAGCAGCTATCACGGGGCGATTGTCATGCAATACGCACAAACCCATTACATGCCTGCCCGCGTGCGCGTGTTTATTGATGAGATCACACAACAACTGACCGAAGCACTCCGATGTCATCAATGACCGTTTGAAACGCTACCCCGATCATGTAACAAATGAGGCAAACACCACCGCTATGTGTCGGCCGGTTCATTGGGTGATGATTCCGCAGTAAAAATACGATCAAACTGGTTCAGCGCAATCACTTTTGCATTGGCTTTTCTTTGCCATTTGACCTGACTGACCGCAGAGCGAGCCAAAAAGATAGAATGGTTACTCACTGATGTGGATGACACTTTAACGTGGCGCGGGCGAATTCCACCGGAAACGCTCACCGCTCTCGACCGGTTGCACCGCGCCGGGGTAAAAGTCGTTGCCGTGACCGGCGCTTGTGCCGGATGGTGCGATCATATCGCCAAACTTTGGCCGTTGTACGGAGTGATTGGGGAAAATGGCGCATTCTGGATGATCAAAAATCGCCACGGTTTTCAAACCCACTACACCCAACCGGTTGACACGATGCGTGTGCGTCAGGAGCTGCTCAGAGAAAAAATCGGGACGATTTTAGCCGATTACCCGGACGTCGATTTTGCCACAGACCAAGGTTACCGAATCTGCGACGTTGCGATTAATTTAAGTCAGGATCGCATTCCGGTGAACAAAACCATTGCACAAGACATTGCCCGGCGGATTGGTGACTTAAACATCGATGGCTCCCCCGTCAATGTGATGGTGAGTTCGATCCATATCAATGCGTGGGTAGGAGAACATAGCAAACAACGCAGTGGTAAGTCGTTTCTACGCAGCATCACGCAGCAGGATGAAATTGATTTGGCAACCGTGACCTACATCGGTGATTCTCACAATGACGAAAGTATGTTCGCTTGGCTGCCACTGACCTTTGGCGTCAATAATATTCTTGCAGTCATGGATGATTTGACTCATCAGCCCAGTTTCATCACCGAACGTAACGGCGGCTATGGATTCTCGGAACTGGCCGATAACTTATTGCAGCTGCGAGGCACATAACCACGCCTTTTTCCGAGGTGTGTGGCTTTTATGAACAGCCCCCGACGTCTCTCAGACGCTGGGGCTGTCATTGGAAATCTGTACGGGTATTGATGCAGATACGTGTTATTTAACCGTTTTGCCAATCCTGCTGGTATCGTCGGCAAACCAGATTTGCGTCACCTGACCAATCACATCATTGACCGGGACAGTCCCCCAAAACCGACTGTCGCTGCTGTTATCTCGCCAGTCGCCAAGAACAAACAACTCATTTTCAGGAATGCGTCTTTCATTCATAGAAACAGAAATATCTCTGACTCTGCGCTCCTCCGGGACAGCGAGCGAGGGCTCAGGCTTGCCATTGCGATATACCACGCCATCATGTATCGAGACCGTATCATCCCCCACTGCCGCAACTCTTTTAACATAGAGAATCCGCCGATCTTTCGGGTATAAAAATACGATCACATCCCCCACTTTGGGTTGGTGATATCGGGTATTCACCGTAATAAAGTCACCGGCCTGCAAAGTCGGCTCCATCGCTCTGGAAGGAATCTGATACGTTTGATAACCGAGAATCGCACCACGCGCAGAGAACAATGTATTGGCAATCAGCGAGACAGCCATCAATATCGCCAGATACCAATACCAGCGGTTATATGGCTGTAATGGGTATTGCCGGTTTTTCAGGGCCAGTCTCACTGAACTGATGATGACAAAAATATAAAACCCGATAAAAAAGACAATCAACGCTGCGATGCCATAGAACGTCGATAGCACACCAGCAATGCCAGCCACGAGGATGACACCATATTCAATACCGATAAGTGACAAGCCCTTTTTTAAATCGCCGGCATAGACATGCCCAAGACCCGGTGTGAGCACTGACAGCAGTGCTGCCCAAATTGGGTTTCTCTTTTTCGTCACGATGATTGCTTCCTCGTTCATTTAGATATCATCACTTCCAATGACAGAACCATTATATTTTCGCGGCTTCGATCTGATTGCCAGTGACCGTCCCCAAGACCAGACAGCTATCTTTAGTCTCAGAACTCAACACAAGCTCGCCATGTGAGTTCCAGACGGCGTTGCGACCACACGTGTCCCACCCGCCGGTGACTGAAATATGATTACTCAAAAAAACAGGAAAACCATGTTCAGTTGCTGTTTGAGATAAAATCTTGCCGTCCGGTACAAAGCCGTGCTCTGAGATTAAAGCACTCACAACGTAGATATCGGCACCGGCTGCTTTGGCGCGCTGAGCATGCTGAGGGTCGGCAAAATCGGCACAAACCGCCAATGCGATTTGATATCCTTTGATGTGGAAACAGTAATCCGTCTCACCGGATGAGCAATACACCTCTTCTCCCGCATGTAAGGACTGTTTTACATAAAACTGCACAGTGCCGTCAGGAAAACAGATAACCGCACCGATTGTTGGTTTGCCCGCTTGTTCCGGTTTTAGCGGGCATCCGGCGATAACGACAATATCATGGTCAACAGCGGCTTGAGATAACGTCTGGAAGTGCGATGACTCTGGCGGTACAGCCAACTCAGCCAACAGCTCAAGTTCATACCCCGTTAATGACAGTTCCGGAAATACCACCACATCAGCTTGGGAAGAAGATGCGCGTTCAATCATGTAAAGATGCTGTTCAAGGTTGGCCTTTACATCGCCTTTGCTGACTGGGATTTGAGCCAGACTGATCGTAACACTTGTGTTCAAGTTTCCTCCTTCAATGACAAACATGCTAAATGATGATTATGTGTGTGGTGACAAGACTTGAATAAGATAAGTGGCAATTTGATCGCCAATACTGTTTTGGAACTCAACACGATCAAAGCCTTGCGGATCTTGTGCGATGATGCCTAACGTCGCTTTCAAAGAATCAGGGTAAGCCGTTAAAAATGAGTAATGCCCCGCATTAGGAATGACTTTGACCGTGAGGCGCCCCGTTTTTTCAAGGCCATTTTTTATCACTTGCGCATTGTACGCCGCAGTCAGCTCTTGATCTTTCTCAGCGACGAGCAATAACGTTGGAATATCGACATTGTCAAAGGCGTGTTTAGACAAAAAGAGCGCACCAACAGGCGCCATTAATACTTGAGCCCGAATTCTGGTATCTTTTGAATTCACCGTAATGTTTTGGGTTAATTCACCACTCAAGACCGGGGCACAGTAAGGATCGGCCAGTGTTGGTAAACTTTTACATAAATCAATCAGTGCTTTGGTCTTCGCGATGGCACCGGAAACAACAAGGGCTGTGTACCCACCAATAGAGTGCCCTAATACAGCAATTTTTTGTGGGTCAATATGAGCGCTTACCCTTGGTATTGCGAATAACTTGTCTATCGACGCAGAAATATCCTTCGGCCTGTTAACATAATTCTCGACCTTACCTTCCAGTGAATTATCGAGGTGATTATTGTGAGGATGCAAAGGCATCGCAACAATAAAGCCATGGTGAACGAGTGAAAGCGCGATATCCTTGTAGGATAAGCCACTGCTGCCTGAACCATGCGATAAAACCGCTAATGGAAAGCGACCGTCTTCCATTGCCCCGCCAATCGCAACATTCAGCGTAAAAGGGCCGAAATCAACCGACTTTGGCTTTGATGTGGTCGGATAAAGCACAAACATTGATAAACCATTTGTTGAGACGTTATCTAACCGTCGAAAACCAACATCATGGGCATTTGCCGATATTGATGTCAATATGATGAATAACAACGCTATTTTCAAATCATTCAATTGATCAATCCCTTTAAACTCGCAGCTCACTCTCAGTCGAAGAATTCTAAAATGGTATACCGCTAGATTACCCAATGCCCACAGTGTGGCGAGCTGCTGCGTAAAAGTCTATGGTTTTTCATCGGGTTAAATCCATATCGTTATCTTTTCCCGAGGCACTTCACACCGATGTATCGTTCATGCCGTCAGTCACACCGACAGTGCGAGTGAGGCTGCAAAAAAGAAAAAGCCGCAGATAAATATCTACGGCCTTGAATGTAACAGTGAGTCAGAAATGGTTCTCTATTCAGTGAGTTAAAAATCCCACGCGAGGCGATGCTTGTTATGTTTCGTCGCAACAATTTTTACCCTTTTATAGCCTTAGCACAGAAACGCATTCCGCTAACGAATACAGTTGTAGGGTTTTTCTCACTTTCAATTTGTGCTATCAGCTCATCAATTTCAGACGCGATGGCAATATTCGACGACGCCATGCGTGGCTTAAGCAACTGCAAAAGCTCTCCAAGCGTATATTGGTCGCCTTGCCCGTCAATAACCGCCTCTGCCCAGATTGCCTCAAACTTTAGTCCAGCAGCCGCGTAAGTTGCAGGTAAATGGAATCCCATAGACTGATCAACGCCTTCTTCGGCAAGCATTTTTGCGAGTAAAGAGACGCCTTTCTCGTGTGCTGGCATCGCCTCAACAAACCCAGGACAGATAGTCGAGTCGTGCTCCTCAAATACGACCAGACCATTCTCTCGTAACCAAGGTAACAGACCGGAAAGAACTCTCTCAGGGCTAGGTAAATACATGAGAACCCGACGCCCAACCACTGCATCAAAAGACAAAAGGTCAATGCTTTCCAGGTACTTCGGAGCTTCATTCAAATCGGCTTGTAAAAAACGTACATTGCTCTTTCCAGATTTGTCGAGACGATTTGAGGCGGAAGCTATCATCTCTTTACTGCGATCAATGGCTAACACACTGCCACTAGAACCGACAATATCACTCAAAACTTCAGAGACCTCTCCGGGGCCACATCCTAGCTCAAGGACTGTCATGCCCTCACAAATCCCTGCAGACTTAAAAAGCCTTTCTGTTGTTGCATTACTTCTTTTCACATATCACTCCTTTGAACACTAAATGCATCATTCTGAGAACAGTCGCAAGATTTTTCTGACTCAATGCGCCAATATACTGACTATCTTAATGCGTTACGCCAATTGTACAGGGTTGCTTCACTTTTATTGCTGCAATCTAGTGAGTTCGATTTCTCTGGCATCATCGAGATAAACGTATCGATTCCGATGTGTAGGTCGTTTCTAGGTAAAATCGCCTGAAGTTCTCTAGCAATAGAGCTTTTTCCAGAACTGCTTGCGCCGTTTAATATTATGACATCCATACCTATTTCACCTCCAAGCACATAACGCCACAAACAATGGCGCTAACTCCAATGTTTCAGCAACAAAAAACCTTTAAACAACAAGCCCCAAGCGTTTAGCGTCCATTGATTTGCTTTGTTATGTTCATAGCATCCAAAGCACGCTGAGCACTCTGCTGAAGTAATATGCTCCACTTATTTTCAAGTAAACTATTTATTATTTTTTCACTCGGAAACGGGATCCCTATGCCTAACGCAAACGGAGGGTTAAATTTGTGTTCTCTAATTTTTTTATCTGTTTCGAGTTTATTAGTATAATTTTTAACACACTGTTCAATACTGAAAATGGTGCTAAATGTAGCATAACGAAGAATTTCAATCTGACTGAGTTCTCTCTCAATTTCTTTAAGTGCATCTCGCTGGCTTATCGATAATGATGACTCGATATGATCTATTTGTTTAGGAAATGATTCAATGTATATCTTATGCGCATATTCATTACGAAGTTGGTAGAGCTTTTTGATTAACCCTTTATAATCAGATGGAAGAACTCCTAAACCTACTGCTAGATCTACTTTGATCATTGTTGACATCTTCGTTATTTCAACGCGATGTTCACTATCCAAACATAGTTCAATTAAACGTTCAACTTTTTCTTCGATTAAAGAAAAACCAAGGACAGAAATTTTCATCGAGTCATCGAGCTGAAGAAGTTTGTCAATTTCGTTTTCAATTTTCACTTTCACTCCCGTTTAAATATCTCAGCCCTGAACATAACCTTTCTTATACAGAACTACTCTATAAGAATACTTCCGTATAACTTAATTCTTTTTCTAAACTGAATCTCTCACAACTCACCATCAAGTCGTAAAAATTCAGATCTTTTTCAACATCTGTCGCAAAATGCTGACTTGTTCGATCTAATTTATCCACATTGTGACTTGATAAAAGCTGTAGATAAAAACAGTGCTGGAATTATTAATGAAATCCCCGTTTCTCACGAGTTGAAAAGAGTTGATGCTGGCTCGTCACTACGCGTGAAAAACCATTAAAACGTATCTTTATTGGGTGTGAAGAGTCCGCTTTCACATCTCATGGTGTAACATGACATTTTTCCACGCTACCGCTCTTTCGCATACGAAATGTGGGTATAAACATTTATCAATTCATTGCATATATTTATAGCAAAGAGTCGCTGTGATGCCTACGGTAAATGGGAATCGATTATAAAAAACAATCTGGCTAGCGGATGAAAAATAAGAGGATAAAGAGGAAGACACAAGGCACACATCATTTTCGATGCGCTGCATAAGTGGGATCACCCTTCAAGCCGTGTCAGACAAACCTGCTCCACCAGCCCTTTCAGATTCTCCACTTCACTTTGCAGATACACCAGTTCTTCTTCGGTGATTTCGTAATGCATCGAGTAACGGGCGTCGATGTAGGCGCGTTGCAGGCGGCGGAAGCTGCGGCGGTGGAATTTGTCATCCATCGGGAAAATATCGGCGAAGGCACGGGCTTGCTCGGCACAGTATTTTTTCAGTTTTTCGATATTGTGGGTTTTGGGCAAGTAGTTGGTCAGAACCAGTAAGGTACAGGCAAAGAATCGCTCTGTGGATTGGTGGAGAAGGAAAGCCGCTTGAGCAAGTTTTTCTCTCTCCACCGAAATTTGAAATAATTCAAAAAAGTCAGAAGCACTGATAAACCAGTGGTCAAAATGATGCTGTGCGATTTGATGGCGTTCTTCATCGGTCAGATCCCCCGGTTCGGCCAGCGCTTTCGGCGTCGCGGCAAAGATTTCGATGCCCTCTTCGCGAATATCCTTGAAGAAGTAGTGACCCTGTCTGAGCTGTTCATTGACCTCTTCCAAGGTATGCACAATCAGCCCCAGCGGCGCACTTGTGACTTTGCGGTCGATCTGCTCTTCCGCCCTGCGCCAGATGAGATCTTCTTCCACCAGTGAGGATTTGTTGACGATCACCAGAATGTCGTAATCACTGACATAGCCGTTGGGAATGTCCCGTACCCAACCACCTTTGGCATGGCTGCCGAACAGAATGATTTTCAGGATCCGAAATTCAGCTTTACTCCCCTGCTTACCAACGAGGTATTCTTCCAGCGTGTCGCGCAAAATGGTCGAGATCAGCCCAAGTTCATGCTGTTTACGTTCGGAAAGGTGGTCGAGTGAAGTCTTCATACCTGAATGATTTGAATCGGTTAGTGAACAATGCCCACAGTGTGGCGAGCTGCTGCGCAAAAGTCTATGGCTTTTCATCAGTTTAAATCCATATCGCGACCTTTTCCCGAGGCACTTCACACCAATGCATCGTTCATGCTATCTGTCACACCGACGATGCGATTGAGACGTCAAAAAAAGAAAAAGCCGCAGACGAATATCTGCGGCCTTGAATGTAACAGTGAGTTAGAAATAGTTCTCTATTCAGTGAGTTAAAAATCCCACGCGTGGCGATGCTTGTTATACATTTTTTACGACTCGCGCCATATGATAGACATTCACATATTTACCATTTCTAAAGGCATAATCCACTGATTCCCCTTCAATTTGAAAGCCAAATTTTTTGTAAAGGTTAATCGCTCGCTCATTATCAGCATAAACCTCAACTTCTAAACGTCTTAGGTTTAACCATTTGTCTGAAAGCTCTACGACTGTTGTCAACAACTGACTACCCACACCTCTGCCTTGCACATGATCTTTCACACCCATACCGAAACTGCCAACATGCCGACGGCGAGGGTTTTTACAAATTTCAAAACCAATATGTCCGACGATCTCACCATCCAATAGCGCCACATACTGATACACATTCTCAGGCACATTTGAAACACGTTTTTCCCAAGTTGCTATCGAAGGGTATGGGAGTTGTAACGTCCCCGTATAAGTATGCTCACATTCGTATATTTCTTTGATTGCTTTGGCATCTGTTGATTCTGCGCTTCTGATTTTACCTTTCACTGTACAACTTATCTCCTCATGTATAACGCCAAGCTCGACCGCTAGTGACCAACGCTCTTTTAGGGCGAAGCGGGTCGGTTGAGACGCCTTGTAATAGACGGCTTAAGAGTGCGCTTTAACGTACTTTTTAACCTTTTTTATCGCCATTTGACGCTTCAGTGGTGAAAGATAATCAATAAACAAATTACCCAACAAATGATCAATTTCGTGCTGCATGACGATAGCCAGAAAATCATCACTCTCAATTTTAATGGGCTTTCCTTCACGATCGAGAGCAGACACGACAACTGAAGTGAAACGCTCTACATCTGCGTAGTAATCAGGGACTGACAAACACCCTTCTTGACCGAATGCTTTGTCTGAACCACTGACCACTTCTGGGTTAACCAAAATCAATGGTTTGTCTCGATTTTCTGAAAGGTCGATAACGACAACCGCTTCTTTGCGACCAACTTGAGTTGAAGCCAAGCCGATACCATTGTCGGTGGCATACAAGGTTTCTAACATATCGTCGATTAACGTTTGTATCAACAAAACATCTTGTACCTTTTCCGCTTTGACTTTAAGCCTTGGATCCGGCACCGTGAGAATGTCTAAAACTGCCATAATTACCTTCTCATTCTTGGAAAATCATAATACTGAGAACAGTTGCAAAAATATCTGGCGCTACATTTTGGGAACCCAAATTCGTGACAGGTATTTTTATCAATTACTTCAATTTGTTCGCTGCCCTTCACCAAAAGCTCATTAGTAATGATAACGACATGAAATAATTGTGATAGCTTGGTCATCAACCGCATAAACTAACCGGTTAGTGTCGTCAATACGGCGTGACCAAAAGCCGGCTAGATTTTCTTTTAATGGCTCGGGCTTTCCGATACCTTCAAATGGTGAACGTTTTACATCACTAATTAATTTATTTATACGCTTCAATGTCTTTTTATTTTGTGTTTGCCAATATAAACGATCATTCCAAGATTCATCAGTCCATGAAAGCAATCGCTGGCTACTACTCATCCATTAAATCTCGAGCTGTTGTTTGACCTGCACGATATTGAGCAATCGAACGATTTAGATGCTCTGCGTTTTCTGGAGAACGAAGTAAATGAACGGTTTCCATCAAGCTATTGTAGTAATCCAAGGACATGACGACTGCATCCTCTGCATCACGACGAGTAATTACTGTTGTATCAGCATCATTCACGACACCATCGAGAACAGCTTTTAAACTATTTCTCGCTTCCGTAAAGGATACAATTTTCATAAAACATCCACATGTACAGTTAACAGGACAAGTATAATCCCCAAAAACTAGCTGTACAGTTAAACGGACATGTGGATTCGATAGCAGCTAACGAATGATATGGACTCCCTCTATCTAAACCGCCACGCGCCATAGTTGGTTTGTATTTACTTAGATGTAGATGCAGCCCAAACACCAACTCCGATAATAATGATGTACTGTGAGAAGCCAAAAAATAGCTTTGTATAAACCCAAGCTTCTATAGATAAAAATGACGCCATATGGGTAGCAAAGGCAAAAATCAAGAATAGAACAGATAAAACACCATTATATAAACACCAAGATTTTGTATTTATTCTATTGTTGGAACGTAAAAATACTGGCTTAATTTTATTTATTTTATAAAGTACTGAAATTGCACCAAATGCTATACAAACTATCGTCCAAGTAATGGTTTTCGATACAATTGGGTCTACTGAATATAGATAATATTTTATTGGTGACAGACCAATCAATATCATAACTAAGCAAAAGAATAAAAAGCCTCTCATAGAGTATGACCACCAAACCATCTGCTCTGATACACTTTTATCTGTAAAATTTATTTGTCTTTCATCTACCATAATATTTTCACCATAAACCTAATGCCCGCCTAAGGGGCTGGCAACGCATTACCACTAACCTCAAACACAACAGCCATAACCACTTCGGCTCAATGGGACTGGAAACGCCACGCGTTGATAGTCCCTCTTGAGGCATTTGTTATGCGTATTTATCCAGATGTTTTTCCATAGGAACACAATCCAAACTGATACCTCGTGGTGAGTGATAAGTAGATAGTTTGTCTCCAATAAAACCACATGAGCGATAGAAAGGCGCTGCATTTATAGTTGACTCTAACATTAACAACTGCAAACCGCTTTCCTCAGCCAGACCCTCTAGAAACTTGAGCATTTTTTTTGCAGCACCCATCCCAAAATAATCAGGATCAACGAATATCGCATCGATCATACCTGTTTCAGTGTTGAGCTTACCGCTACCAACAACCCGACTATCTACTTCTGACACATAAAAAGTTTCAACAACATCCTCAATGAAACGATCAGATGGTCCACCCTGCGTCCACAATAAAAGTTGTTCTTCGGAATAATACTGTGAACACTGATTAAGGATTGCGCGACTTCTTAAGTCGTAAATCACCTGAGCATCACTTTTATTCGCTTTTCTAATTGTGATCATAAATTTGCCTCCTGGCTTTTACGCATAACGCCGCAAACAACAGCGCATAGAATGGCGTTATTTTTGCTGGCTTTTTGTTTTTAGCAAAAACCGCGACAGCCGTATTGCGTCTGCTTGATTTGCCTTGTTATGTGATTTAACTTACAGGCTGAATGTTAGTAAGTTCTTGATATAAAGATTCGATAACTTTACTCGGAGCTCGAAACCTGATGTCTAATAATTTATCGTCTTGCATTTCTTTTTTTCGCTCCTCAGTAGCCAAGTCAAATTCAATTTCAACGGCCAAATATTCAAGTCCATATTCCTCTGAATAGTCAGATCCTTGTGAGATACCAAGAAATTCTAGCAAGTCTTGAGCATTTGCTCTTTTAGCTATAATAGCGTCTATCATTCGAGGATTAATGACTTTCATCAGACAAACTACAGCCATAATATCCTGATAATATTCATTCATAGTCTGATTACGAGAATTTTCTATGATTGCAAAATAAGTTAGTATTCTTTCAATATCTCGGAATGAAGGTTTTAAATGCTTTACAAGCAATTTAAGCATATTAACAGCAGAATCATTATTTATTGGATTCCCTGATGCCATTAACTTTAATGAATTGACTAGATACTCAGCTCCATCATCTTGCTGATACTTACCTGATGATCGAGGTAATGATAACCACACATTAATGAATTTTTGTAAATAAGTGACTGAATCTATTCCATTTCCGTATCGATATTTAACAGACTCTTCGAGTTGTTTACGATTCATAACAAGTAAAAATGTTATTCCCGCAACTGAGAATAGATGTTTAATGTTTTCTAGTAGCTCTAATGCAAAATCAGGCCTACAACGATCAAGTTCGTCTATAACAAACACAATTCGCTTCCCATCAGTATTATTTAGTGCCATATCGGATAAGAAATGTTTGAAGTTTTTTAAAGCTAATTTATCTGCCTTAGAACTTTCAAATTTTGAAGATATAACTGAATCTACTTGTTCAGATACTAATTTTGATAGGTCTTGTTCTACTTCATCCAGCGCCGTACCATCAACGATACCAGCCGTACCAACACGAATGCCTGTCTTAATAAGCCCCCGACTAAAAGCCTTAAAAACTTGCGCTGCTTTTTCTTTAAATTCTTGTTTTTTATTTTCAACTTTATCTTCCAGCAACTCATATATCTCTGAAGCTAATGCCAAGAATGGTTCTTTTTGATAGTCATTTTCAAAAGCATCAAAGTAAATAGTTTCTAGTGGTACTTCGCGATGATGATAATTTTCACTAGACCACATTTTAATAAATGTGCTTTTGCCTTCCCCCCATTGGGCGTCTAATGCTAGTACCAAATTCTCATTTGAATTATTTATCAAATTATATAATCGGTCGCCAAATCCTTTTCTGTGGAATAAATCCTTTTCAGGAGAAAAACCTTCATTTTCGCTAATTTCTAGTTCTGGTACTGTTAATCTCATTAGTTACCTCTATGCACCACATAACATTTCTTATACAGAACAACTCTATGAGAATACTTCTGTATAACTTAATTCTTTTCTAAACTGAAAATCTCACAACTCACCATCAAGTAGTAAAAAGTCGGAGCTTTCTCAACATCTATCGCGAAATACTGACTTGTTCGATCTAATTTATCCACGTTGTGATTTGATAAAAACAGTGCTGGAGTTATCAATGAAATCCCTGTTTCTCACGAATTTAAAAGAGTTGATGCAGACTCGTCACGCGTGAAAAACCATTAAAACGTATCTTTATTGGGTGATGTGAAGAGTCCGCTTTCACATCTCATGGTGTAACATGACATTTTCCACGCTACCGCTCTTTCGCATACGAAATGTGGGTATAAACATTTATCAATTCATTGCATATATTTATAGCAAAGAGTCACTGTGATGCCTACGGTAAATGGGAAATCGACTATAAAAAACAATCTGGCTAGCGGATGAAAATAAGGGGATAAAGAGGAAGATATGGGGGCACACATCATTTTCGATACATGCTGCATAAGTGGAATCACCCTTCAAGCCGCGTCAGACAAACCTGCTCCACCAGCCCTTTCAGCTTCTCCACTTCCCCTTGCAGATACACCAGTTCTTCTTCGGTGATTTCGTAATGCATCGAGTAACGGGCGTCGATGTAGGCGCGTTGCAGGCGGCGGAAGCTGCGGCGGTGGAATTTGTCATCCATTGGGAAAATATCGGCAAAGGCACGGTCTTGCTCGGCACAGTATTTTTTCAGTTTTTCGATATTGTGGGTTTTGGGTAGGTAGTTGGTCAGAACCAGTAAGGTACAGGCAAAGAATCGCTCTGCGGCTTGATGAAGATTGAAAGCAGCTTCACTTAACCATTTTTTCTCAGATAGTAGAGTGCTATAGACATAATAATATCGCTGTGCACTTTCAAACCAGTAATCATAATGCTTCTGGGCGATTTGATGACGTTCTTCATCGGTCAGATCCCCCGGTTCGGCCAGCGCTTTCGGCGTCGCGGCAAAGATTTCGATGCCCTCTTCGCGAATATCCTTGAAGAAGTAGTGCCCTTGTCTGAGCTGTTCATTGACCTCTTCCAAGGTATGCACAATCAGACCCAGCGGTGCACTTTTGACTTTACGGTCGATCTGCTCTTCCGCCCTGCGCCAGACAAGATCGTCTTCCACCAGCGCGGATTTGTTGACGATGACCAGAATGTCGTAGTCACTGACATAGCCATTGGGAATGTCCCGCACCCAACCGCCTTTGGCGTGACTGCCGAACAGAATGATTTTCAGGATCCGAAATTCAGCTTTACTCCCCTGCTTACCAACGAGGTATTCTTCCAGCGTGTCGCGCAAAATGGTCGAGATCAGCGCAAGTTCATGCTGTTTACGTTCGGGAAGGTGGTCGAGTGAAGTCTTCATATCTGAATGATTTGAATCGGTTAGTGAACAATGCCCACAGTGTGGCGAGCTGCTGCGTAAAAGTCTATGGCTTTTCATCAGTTTAAATCCATATCGCGACCTTTTCCCGAGTCACTTCACACCACTTTATTTTTTATGCTGCAACGTTGAGGTGCTGATGCGAGTGAGGTGTCAGAATAGAAAAGGTCTCAATCTCTACTCAAACTTATTTTTGGCCAGAAATAAGCTAGATATGATGCTCCAACGCCCATGAACCAGATTAGAAAAAGTACCTTGAAACCTTAATCGTTTGTTATACGCCTATTTCAATACGCCAGATTCAACCGCTTCATTCAGTCTAGACTCGACTTCTTGCCAAAGTCTGTTACTGCCCTTTGCAATACGTTCACCGTTGAAAGCGAAAACCTTTTCTTTGGATATATTGTGCTTTTTCCAGCTATGACCTTCACCGTAAATGTTGTGAAGTAAAGGCGGCACTCGGTCAATTGCCTTAGCAAATCTCGCATCAGGGCTTTCGCCTTCTTCAAACTCGTCCCAAAGGCTGCCAAATTCTTCTCGGCTTGCTTCTGGCAATAGTTTGAATAACTTGTGTATTCCCGATCTTTCCAGTTGTTTATTTTCATCTGTTTCACTGGAGTAAATAATTATATCACCAGCTTCAATTTCACCTAAGTCATGGATGAGCAACATCTTCATGACACGAACAATATCAACTTGAACATTAGCAAAGTCTTTAAGCATTAGAGCACTCAAACATACGTGCCAACTATGTTCTGCTGAGTTTTCATATCGATCTAACCCTACGGGTTTGGTTTGTCTTTCGACAGATTTGAGTTTTTCAACTTCAACCATGAAGTCGATTATTCCCTTGATTTCTTCCACATTAACTCCTTTTTATGTGAAATTTCTGATTGGCGTATAACGCCAAATTAAGGTATGAACAACGCTAACACCTTACCTAACCCATTGTGCCGTAAACACTTAACCCAATTCAAACCGAAAATGCCAAGCGTGGGAATCCGTCTTAAAGCTATGGTTATGCCTGTCCTAAAACGCGTTCAATAAAAGCTGACTTTTTTCGACGATACTCTTCGTGAGACCAACCTGTACAAGACATTTTGAGTTCATTGTATTGTTGAACCAACTCAGGGCTTTCGCGGAGCTTGTCCCTAAACTCCACAAAGAAGTCAAATTCTGAGCCATTCGCTACGACTTGGAAAGCGACGTCTTCACCTGAGCTATTTTCTAGCATGCAAAGCTCTGGAGTTCTTAGCGTATTGGATTTTTCATTGAAACCTAAAGTAGAAAGTAACTTTACTGCTTCCTCTAGCTCGTTACCGTTAACACCAACAAGTATATCCAAATCTCCCTTAGATATAGCATTAGGGATAGAAGAAGCTCCAATATGCTCAATTGTTGCGTCTGGAAGTAAAGCAGCTATCTCAAGTTCGTACTTACGGTAGAGGTTTTCACAAGATGCCAGATATTCATCTGGTTGATAAAAATGCATGTTTTCTCCCAAAATGCGTGATATTGCGAGGTCAATTGCTGCGCATTGTATGGATAATAAATATCTAAATTCGGGTAAAGTGAGACCCAGGCTTTAGCAGCAACTAAAGCTTTTTATGCAGCAGTTCGATGCAGCGTTGGATCCTCGATTGAGAGACCGGTAACAAGAACGAACGCTGCATAGACTCCAAGCACCACACTCGAATAGTCTTCTGGGTCTCGAACCCGCATTATGCAAGCAAGAGTTAGCTTATTATGAATACCAACACACTTCAAAACATTCATGTCGGTGTTGATACCGGCAAATCAAAACTCGATATCTACATCCGTCCACTTGATATTTTTTTCACCGTTTCTAACGATGAAAACGGCATCAAGGAAGCCGTACAAACCATCAAAAAATACCATCCTCAACGGGTCGTTGTCGAAGCAACCGGGCGATTAGAAATGCCATTCATTCTCGCCTGCTCTCAAGCTCAATTGCCCTTTGTCATTGCCAATCCAATCCACATTAAACGCTTTGCCGGAGCCATTGGCCGTCGGGCCAAAACTGACAAGCTTGACGCCAATCTTATCGCTCATTATAGCGAAGCTATCCAACCGAAACTCACGCAGCTAAAACCAGAAATTATGCGTCTAATGAGTGATTTAGTGGCCCGGCGTCACCAAATAATGACCATGCAGACGATGGAGAAAAACCGACTGCAGTCGATGCCGAAATCATTAGCTTCAACCATCAATCCCGTGCTGAAGTGTTTGAAGCACAGATTGAGAAACTCGAAAAACTCATCGTCGCTCTGATTCAAATCATCCCAGAGTACCAAGCCAAAAATGAGATTTTACAGAGCGTCCCCGGCATTGGAAAAATCTGTGCGGCCTCGATTATTAGTAACGTTCCTGAACTGGGTTATATCAGCAATAAACAAGCGGCTTCACTCATCGGTGTTGCCCCCATGAGCCGTGAAAGCGGTCGCTACAAAGGTAAGCGAGTCATCCAAGGAGGGCGAGCACAAGTACGCACTGTTCTGTATATGGCAATGATGTCAGCTCTGCAATCTAACCCAGTCATTAAGGCAACTTATCAACGCCTTTTAACTGCCGGAAACCCCAAAAAAGTAGCCATTATTGCCTGCATCAGAAAGATGGTTGTCATCCTAAATTCGATGCTCAGAGACGGAAGCAAATGGGACGCTAATATGGGTGAAAATTAATTATTGACGGCATAGTCTCTTGAATGTCTTGCCTTACCAAGAAATGGGCAGCAAGTCCTGAATCGTTTTATGATTGAATTTGACGGCTATATATCGGATTGCATGTCATGACTGACTCCATGCTCTCGTTTGTATGTTTCGTTGCCGATGTTGAAATCACAGAAAAACGAAACATAACCGCGAACCTTTAACAAACCGATATGACTCGATTTTCTAATACGGTGTTCGCGCCCGCACGCTCAATGATTTTTAACAACACCGATTGAATCGCTTCGTCTTCTCTGGCGTCTTTATCACTCGTGAATCGTTGTATTTGAGGTTCGCCATTCTCTTCAGATAAAAAGGTGATCGCGACTTCCGTCGCCATATCTGCCGTTTTGCCGAAATACTCTACAGAGATTTGCGGATAACCGTTGAACCCCCGTTGTACGCGTTTCAGTATGCGTTTTTTCGCTTTGTCCACATTCATCAGTGAATCCTTTCTGGTAGCTGAGCTAAAAAATATGTGGATGTCGCACCATCCCGCTGTCACCAATCGTTCGCCAACTCTCTGCGATACCTCTGATGAAGTCATCGAATCCATCATAATGTCCGCAGCGACAAAAGTATGCATCTTTTCTGGCATCAGCACATAAGTCGAGATCGTCATCAATACTTATCTGCCGATAAGCGATTGCCATACTGACCTTTTCTCTTCAGCACTTAACGCTTAGGCGACTGATGGTGGTACACAGTGCTAGACGAGTGTTTTCTTGTTATGCTGGTTTTTCAACACGATCACCATGACTTGGTGGCGTAGATGTGACAACGAAATGTAGATCGGTATGACCACGATTACTCAACTGGTGAGGAGTGTTGCTTGGTACATGAAAACCTTGGTTTTGCAGTAATTCAAAAGTTTCGCCATTGACTTCGAGTGTTGCGCAACCGGATAACACAAAGAAAAATTGTTCTGACTTGTTGTGCAGATGACGAACCTCTGAACAACCCGGGGGAACTCGCTCTTGAATAACGCTGAGGCTCTGAGACTTAACCAAGTGCCAACCATCACATTGCTCACCCCATTGATAATGTTCTGAATTATCCTTAGATACGACTGCCAAATTTCTTCCTCCGCCCCAATGAAAGTGATGCGCCACTCTGCCATCATACCTAAACCACTGATCTTGTCAGCCATATATTTGCCTCTGAGATTGCGTGATGTTCAGGCTTAGTGGGATTCACTTTCCTTGACTTGCTTATTTCATTTTTCTTATTGCTAAAGCTTGGTGCTAAAACTTGTTGCTGTTTGAGAAACATCAACAAGTTACTTTGACTGATGAATCGGTTAACTTTCCCATTTTTTATCACGAAGAACAGACAAGGCCGCAGACGGATATCTGCGGCCTTGAGGTGGGAGTGAGTCAGATATGGGGGACTATCTGACTGTTGTTCTCCCTCGCGAATATAGTCGGTACTTTATGATCGGTACGTCTATGATCGGTACTTCATTGCGGGCGAGAAATGTTTCGCCCACTCTGCCTATGGCGCGACTGCTTTACCACTGTATCGATCAATCCGTCCGGGGCATAACCCTTTCGCTCTCAAATTACGGGCAATTTGCGCAACGGCGTTGTTGGTGTTGCTGTAACCATCATGCATTAAAATGATCTGCCCGTTTCGAAGTTGATTCGCTGCATTCACAATAGCGCTGGTACTTGCGTTGTTCCAGTCTTTGGAATCTACATCCCAAGTGACGACGCGCATACCAAGATTTTGTGCTGCCTGCTGAATCGTTGAGTTCACTTCACCATATGGCGGACGATACAAAGTCGGTGCTGGTGCTCCGGCATTTTGGATCGCCTGACTGGTCCGGCTTAACTCATTAGTGATTTGCTGATAGCTGTAATTCGACATGTGGGGATGAGTGTAGCTATGGTTTTGAACTTCACCCACTTCTTTCATTTGGGATATCATCCACGAACGGCCACTGACGCGCTGCCCCCAAGCAAACCATGTGACCGGTTTAAGGTTATTTTGTTTCAGCAGGTTGACGAGTGTCCCTGTATTACTGGTAGGACCGTCATCGAAAGTGATACCGACATAACCTTTACACGCGTTGTTATTGCCGCCGTTGTTGCCGTTACCGCCACCGTTGCCAGAGCAGTTGCCGCTAAAGCAATCATCAGTATTACCAAAGCCAATGACACCATTACAGTCCATGTTTTCAGAATATGAACCACCACCGCACTTACCATTGTCATAGGTAGAGGTGTTGTATTCCATATCTTCAGCCTGTCTGGTTTCACCGTTGACATAGACCCAGTCTAAGACAACATCACGACCATTCGTATCGTTGTCATACTGAACTTGTATATCCCCGGCGGCTCTGCCCTTATAGGTATACTCTTGATAGCTGTTGCTTAAATTCCAGCTGGCAACCGCAGTACCGCCAATCAGTAGGTTAATGTGCTCTTGGCCACTAATCCCCATTGCGCGGACCACAATGTCGGTACTGCTTGAGCCGGTGCCACCGCCGCCATTATCGCCGCCGCCATTATCACCGCCACCAGAGCTGCCCAGCGTGATGTTCGAGCTACCACTACTTTGATAACCCTCGGTCGCCATGACCATGTAATTGAATTTTCCGAGGTTTAAGCCCTTGCTGGCCCATGCGTCAAAGTGATTGCCAGTGGTAATCGTACCACCAGTGCGTTTTTGCTGACGCACACTCCAGTATTGATAGAATGTGGATCGGTCTCCCTCAATCGAAGGCTTATCAACCCGCAGTGTACGATAAATATCGTAGGTGCCGCCGTCAGTATTCACGGTACCGTAATAGGTGCCGTTTGTACCGGGTCGATAGCTGCCCCAGTTCTCAATGATGTAATACTCAACCAACGGATTGGTTGTCCAGCCGTATAGCGCTAGGTAACCGTTACCGGAAGGACTAAAAGTACCTGAATATTGTACGGAGCGTCGCCCGCCCGGGTTCCAACCCTTACCGCCAACCCAGTTGCCGGTATTGCGCCACTGTGAGCTGTAACTACCGCCATTCCCCAATGTCATCGAAACGGTACCTGGCGCATCAGTCCAGAACGAATAATAGTAACCGTTATGGGTACCGGTTTCATTTGAGGTGAGGGTTTTTGCCTCACTGGCAGTTGCTGACAAAACGCCCGCAGTTACGGTCAGAATAGTCAAAAATTTTTTTGCACGATTGGTCGTCGTTTTCACTATGGCCATTGTTATTCTCCAGTTCTACCTCTCAACCAATACCACTTACAGAGGTTGGGCCGTTAAGTACAGTTTGCTTTTTTATCAGCAAACTTTTGTTTGCCTTAACACACTACTTTTACTGTTAAAAAGAGTTAAGTGATGAATATTGTAGAAGCCATATTTAAATATGGATAATGCAATTTATGCCAAAGGTGAAGAGGCTCAGAATAAAATTAATTTAATAATGGTGTTATGAAAAAAAATAATAAAATTAACCACCTCAAATAATCAATTGTGATCATGATCGAATATTTTAACCTACTTATTTTTGAACTTTAAAGATAGCTGTTTACTGCTTTCATTTGACGTAGTGGCTGGTACTGACTGGCTAAAACTTGTCGGTGATTCAGCGTAAGTTTAAAAATTTAAGCTATTGTTTTTATTTAATAAAAATTATTACTCGCTAGCTACCTGAGAAGGTGACGGATAACGATTCATTTAAGAAAGTATTTCTGTTTTTTCTCTTTGATATAATTACGTACTCTTTTTTATTCATTAATTTTATCAAAATCATGATTTAAAAAATGAATTTATTCTTTAAAAAACGTGTTTGTTCAATGCAGTGCTACTTGGCTTAATTATATAACCTACAATTTACAAAATGATTATTATATAAATGACATCTGTATTTTTGAAGAAATATAACATGACCTGTTTTTATCAATAACATTCGATCATAAATATCAACTCGTTTTATATATGCCCTTCCACACCATGTCTATTTAGGGTTGAATCATCAAAAACCGTACCCTGCATGCAAGCTTGAACCGATGAAATATCAAAGCATTCATCCCGGTGTTATCTTTATGAATCGAGAAAGAGGCTATTATTGCCTGCATAGCCTCTTGTATGTGGATGATGCTTAACCAGAAAACTTCGTGTGGAACCAAGATTTATCTGTCTTATCCAATGTCGGATGATTTTTATAGCAACCATTGGTTTTAAATTGAACGCGTTTTCCCGTTGTATTCGCGGCCAATGCAATACTTAACCACCGGTCAATTTGTGGATGATTTGGAGCAACATCGATTCGATCACTTGGGCATCCCGGTTCATTGATTTGCGTATCTGTTGCGATAAATAACCGACCATTGCCATACAAACCCGTATAAACCACATGGCCGACTAGATTATCTGAAGCCAAAGACTGGCCACTGAAGACCGTAAATAGTATTAGAAAATAAATGTATTTCACAATTTTTATCCTTCTGAAAAGTCTGGTTTTGGTCATATCGATCTCGCTAGAAAATCACTTCAACATTCATGTCGTTGACTGTGAGAATACCGCTTTATAGGAATTTCACACGCTCATCGATACATTCTTCAGAACCCATTTCGAACTCGCGGCATATCCAAGGTCGGTTCTCATAAATAGAGCACATTAAAGTCTCTCGGTCTAAAGCAGCACACCAACCGTCATCAAGCCGCATCATTGTTTCACCGCCATATTGGTCACGTTCGATAAATCGTTCCGGCACACCCGTGTCTGAAATGATCATCACTTCAAGGCGGCAACAACATGCTTCGCAGTTTGAGCAAGATACATTTGAAGAAGATGTATTTGAAGAAGAAAGATTTTTAGTGGGTATAATCATGAGTAACTACAATTGGGTTAATGATGCATGATACCGTAAATTTAAGACAAATGCCGCTTGGCGGCATCAATCACATAATATTCCACGGCACTTTCCGGTCGAGGGAATAAACGTCACCGTCACGCAAAGAGGATCAATGCGCCTCCCGGGATTACATGCCCTTCTTCCTGCGATGAGTCACCTGCTCACCTGCAATGCCCCAGTTATCGGTTTCGACCTCATCAATCACAACCACTGTGGTCGCCGGGTTTTTATTCAACACCCTTTCAAGTAATTCGGTCACACCGGCAATCAGCTCTCCCTTCTGCTCAGCAGTTGCGCCTTCTTTTGTGATTTTAATATTGACGTATGGCATCCGTATTCTCCTCAATATATCGTAAACATATGACTCACGGGTAAGTGAGAGCGTTCCAGATAATTCTCCGTAGACAGCAAGTGGTTATATTTTTGTTCCTGGCTGAGGTTTTATCAAATAACTTATCTTTTATAAAATGATTTATTTTTTATAAAAGCTGCGTTTTAAAAAATAATAGCGACCTAAAATCACCATTAAAATGCCACCCAGCACTAAAATCGCTGACATGATCAGACGGGAAGTAATCACTTCAGATACAAATATAACCCCACCAAAAGTCGCAATGATCGGAACAGCTAATTGAAGCACAGCGGCTTGTATCGAAGAAAGGCCGCTCAGCGCGATATACCAAAGCGTGTAACCAATCCCTGAGGTGATACCACCGGATATGATCGCTAACCATATTCCTGCTGATGAATAATTGGTATGGCGTATGGTGATGAGGGTTAGGATGATCACCAGCGGAACAGACCTGAAAAAATTATAGGCGGTATCCAGCAGCGGATTTTTCGAAGCTCGGCCTTTGAGGGTATAAATTCCCCATGCAACGCCAGATGTCGCCATCAGTAAGAAACCCGACAAGGATGGTGCGGTGACTCCCGGGAGAATCAAATAAACAAACCCTGCGAAAGCTGTCGTGATACCTAACCACTCCGTAACATGTAATTTTGTACCGGAGAAAAGGGAGTGCAATATCATGGTAATTTGAACGGCGCCGAACAGAATCAGCGCGCCAGTTCCGGTGTCTAATGAGATATATGCATAGGAAAAGGTCACCGCATATAGAAATAACATCAAACTGGCAGTCCAACTCCCTTTCGGACGGGCGTCTTGCGTCGGGGAGTCGGTATTCTTTTGCGTGGTGAGGACAATCAAGACAAGCACAACGGCACCGGATAGTAACCGAATCGCCGTAAAGCTTGACGCATCGATGGCTTCATGACCCAATGCTAATCGACATAGTACCGAGTTAGCAGCAAAAGCAATTAATGCTAACCCAGTCAGTATGGCTATTTTAAAAAGTGAATGATTGATGATGAACAATCCTTATACACAACAACCTTCTCAATATAGTACTTTGTTATAACACAACTTTCAGTAATGGCCATCTGACGAGCCACCCTTTTGCATCAACACGCTGTTCGAAAGTTTCTCGTGACCGTTTAGGGTTATGTGTGATGCAGTCACCAAATAGCGACTAAAGCCGGACACCGCATGACTTGAGAGCTTGCTCACATTGGGCAGCGTTTTTAAACTGAATGGCTGTCATACCCACTGATTCTGCGCCTTTGACATTGTATGGCATGTCATCAATGAACACGGTTTCGGAAGCCTTTAAACCATATTGAGAAAGCAGTGACTGGTAAATTTCTGGCTGAGGCTTCAATAAACCGACTTCCGCGGAAACTGTCGCCCCGTCGAACAAATCCCAGAACGTGTAGGTTGCTTTTAGGTAAGAGATAATTTCATGAACATTGTCGGTTAACGCCAGAACATGATAGCCAGCAGATTTACAGCGTTTAATCAGGTCAACTGAGCCGTAGATGAGAATCTGTGTCTGTTTCACATAATAGAACAGCCGCTCACATTCTAACGCCGTTAACCCCTGCGTTTGCTGATACTGAGCTTTTGCCTCATTTTCAGTGATCAACCCTTTATTCAAACTTAACCAAGTTTCTGACTGAAATATTGACTTGGCTTGCTCTTCAGCGGCACTGCTGTCATCAAAAGTGAGTTTAATAATCGCCACAGGGTCCCAGCGAACCACAACATTACCGATGTCAAAAACGACGTTTTTAATATCAACAGCAGTCATTATGTACTCCTTTTACATCACAGTTTTTATACGATTCATTCCAATCTGCGAATCTGTTACCCATGCGTCATTCGCAGCGTTTGCTGCTATTCATCCGTTGACGACCAACACACGGTCACAATCCGGACTGACATATGGGCCTGATTGAATGCTTTCCTTCACTGTACCTGCTTTTGTTCGGTACCGACAGTCCTTCATCTATCGTCAGGTATCATCAGCAAGCAGAAACAGGCAACACTCACGGATCTGGTCCGAAAGTTCTGTTAATGAAGGGGGAGCAGGTCAATTCAACCCAATAGATGACTTAGTTGATCGGGTGTAAACGCGTAATGAACCCCAAATGTTGCATCTTTGCTTGCCACCGTGTTAACCAAATACGATTTCATCACCAACATGTATGACGTTCGGGCAATGACCAATGACATGAACAGTCCCTGGTCGTTCTGGTTCCAGTTGACCATCAAATTGAATCGTTATATGGCCTAAATTGGCCAGATTCTGGCTTACCGCACTCCCGACTGCCGTGACGATAAAGTCTTTATCTGCAATCAGTAATGTGCTTTGGGTTGTAATTGCGCCGACATGTTGCCCTTGATCATGAATAAAGCAGTAGTCTTTCACATCTTCTGGCGCAGTTTGGTTAAACAAAATGAGCATATTTTCTTGTAACGCTTCGTTCGCTAGCATGCCTATTTCAGTGATTGTGGCTTTGAATTGGAAAGTCATCATCCGACCTATTGATAAACCTACTGATAAATGAACATGGAAACAAACCAAGCCAATAATACGGTTGGCGCACCCGTGATAAATCGGGAATACAACACAGAAGGCACACCGACTTCTACGGTTTCCTGTTTCGCACCGGCCAGCCCTAAACCGACGGGGATAAAGTCGCAAGCAGCTTGTGAATTGATCGCAAACAGTGCCGGGAGAGCCAAGTGAGGCGGAATTGCTCCCGTACCAATCTGCACACCAATCATGACCCCAATGACTTGCGCAATCACAGCGCCAGGGCCTAAAAACGGAGAAAATAAGGGAAATGAACAAATCAGCGCTAACACAATTAAACCAAGCGGATTAGAAGATAGTGGCGTGAGTAAATCGGCAACCCAATCACCAAGACCTGACGCCATGATCACCCCGATCAACATCGAAACAAATGCCATAAAAGGCAAAATCGTTTTGAGTACAGTGTCAATGGTATCCCGACCCGCTTGGTAAAAAGTCGACATGATGTTCCCCATAGACATACCAACTTTAGCGATCAGACCGCCACTTTGTTCACTTAATTTTGTATCGGTATCGTAAGTCAACGGGTGAGCGTTGCTGATGGTTTCGTTTTCTGCTGCATCGACGTTGTCTTGATCAATCATGCTGACGCACGACTCGTCTATGGAAGATGCATAGATCCCCTCATGAATAAACTGAGCAAGAGGGCCTGATTTTCCGGTTGCATGAATATTTAATGTATACAGGTGTTTTTTGGGGTACAAACCACAGCGCAGAGTGCCGCCACAATCAATGACAACTAGGGCGACATCTTCATCTGCGATAATATTTTTGAAGCCATCAACGGACTCAAGACCCGTTAACTGACTGATATAGTCGACAACTTTAGGCTTCGTTCCCCCTGTGACATACAGGATTTTTTTCCCTGAGACGATGGGTATATACAGAGGGCCTCCCCATCCTTGCGCCCCCGCAACGACGCTTAACATGCGCGTCATCATTGCTCACCGTCTAATGAGAAGTCTGCTTTGCCAGACAATATTTTCCCTTGCTGCCGAGACACCATGGCCGTCGTGAAATCGGTGACCCAACCTCTGAAAAAATTGGAAACTAACCCAACCAATAGATACCCCATCGCCAAAGGCGCTAAAGGTAAACCAAGCTGGGTTAAGCCATTGGCTACGCCAAGATAGATAAACAATTCACCTGGATTGACATGAGGAAACATACCATTCATCGAATGGCAGCTATAAGAGGCTGAAGCATAATAAGATGGTTTATAACGCTCAGGGAGAAACTTGCCGAGGCTCAATGTCATTGGATTACAAAAAACAAACGTGCCAATAAAAGGAAGGATTAAATATCGAGAGACCGGATTACTGGCACATTTTGCGGCCAATTTCTCAACGCGATGCTGGCCGATAAAGCGGATTAATGCGTTCATGGCAACCAGCAGACATATCAACACGGGGAGTACCCCCGTGACCATGCTTACAAGAACGTCACCACCTTTCTCAAACAGCCCTAAAAACCACTCAGCACTTAAGGTTAAATACTCCATGATGCTTACCTAAATATAGACACAGTCGTCATTCTATCCTGATGCATAATGATAGTTTAAACATAAACAGTGTGCTGAAATGTGATTTCAATCATCAATGGAAATTTTCAAATTAAAAACATTTACACCAGATAAACCGTAATGCCTTTGCTTTTCAATCCGTTTAAATGTTCTTCTGATAGATCTGAATCAGTGACGACGATATCAACCAAATCGAGGGGAACAACAACATTTGGGCTTTTACGACCAAACTTTGAGGAGTCTAGGACCACAATAATTTGATTGGCTGATTGGCACATCGCTTGGCTGACCTGATAAGCTTCATTGTAAGTCGTACAACCTTGAATTAAATCAAAACCGTCAGCCCCAATAAAAAGTTTATCAAATGTAAAATGGCTGAAAGCACTTTCGGCCAAACTTCCATGAAACGAAGCTGAACGTTTTCGGTAAGTTCCTCCCGGCATAATCACCGTATGTTCTGAGTTGAGTTCGTTCATCGCATGAACGATATCCAGACTATTTGTCATTAAGGTCAAAGACATAATTTTATCAAACTCAGGGACCATTTGTAGCGTTGTACTCCCACAATCGAGAATGATGGAGTCACCATCTCGAACTAGCTGGGCCGCTTTTTTTGCGATGCGGATTTTTTTGTCCAGATTTAAAGTTTTCTTCTCATCCATAGCAATCTCTTCGGAAGCGCTGTTAGTCGCACCATGACTGGTCACCGCTTCTGCACTTCCGTAGCGTCTTGCCACAATGCCTTTTTCTTCTAATGCTCTGAGATCACTACGAATCGTGGCGCCAGATGTCTGGAAAATAGAGGCCAGATCGTTGACTGCTGTTTTGCCGTTTTGTTGAAGGTAAGAAACCAACTGACTTTGTCTGCTATCAATACTCATCATAAAATCTACCGATTAATTTGTGGTTATTCTACACCAGATTATTATCATATTGAATGTAATTTGAAAACTCTGTCATTCAGTTTGAAAGGCAACGTTAAGCGCTTCCTGAGTCCCGTGACTCAGCCCGTTCAGCATCTGTTTATCGAATGGATATGAGCAACCAATCACTTCAGCCAGTGTTTTCGGACGGGCAAAAACAGTCACACCATTGAGTACCTTCGCATCCGTAACTGTACCGTCCTCAGCTTCAACTAAAACAACAATTGTTCTTGCTTTCCAACGACTTTTCGTTCGGCCGATCTTCACCTTACCCTTTCTAGCCATCGATTGAATCATTCGATTAAAGGCGCGTATTTGGAAAAAACTCATCGCTATTTGCGCGATCCACGCGACAATCGCTATGCTGATGAATAAAGAAATAGAATCCATAGGTTACCTCAAAATAATTGTCACAGTGCATGAACGAATGAGAAAGCATAAAACATCATGATAGCTTCTAAGTATCACCATTTTCATAGTGATGGCGTGATTTTACTGATTTTCAATTTTTTTATCTTTGATTTTTATTTTGGGCGTGTATACGGCATTTGACGCAGAAAGACGCTGATTGAAGACACTCTGAATCCTGCATCTTGAGGTTACTTGGGTATATTTCATATTGTTCAGAAATAATCTTGTCCACCAAGCCAGAATGCACAATCCCCCAATCGCGACAATGATATCCATACTATCCCTCAGACTCGAAAACATGAGGGGCTTTTCAGCCCCTTCAATACGATTTCATCGGCTGGCAACAACGCTTAAAACATCACTTGTCCGCCAGTGATATTGATCGATTGACCCGTGCAGTATTTCGCACCATCACTGATATAGAATTTGAGAACATTTAACACATCGTCATACCCGCAACCGGCTTTCAGAGGGACTTTATCGATGTAATACTGCATGACTTCGTGTTCTTCAAGCCCCAGTTTCTTCGCATATTGCGGAATTAGACTTTGGAACATCGGGGATTCCAGTAGATTGCCTAGCATCAAGCTATTGACGGTAATTTTGTCATCCGCTAAGTCAAGAGCAATAGACTGCGTTAAACCAACCCCGCCAAATTTTGCTGAGCTATAACCGGCATTATGTTTACTCCCTACTTTCCCTGATTTGCTGTTAATTTGAATAATGCGTCCGCCATGACCTTGCTCAACCATATAACGCGCTGCTTCGCGAGCACACAAGAAGTACCCATTTAAGTTTACATTCACATTAAAATTAAAATCTTGCAGCGTAAAATCGGTAATTTTCGTTGCTTTGGCAACACCTGCGCTATAAACCAAAACATCAATACTACCGAGCTGTGCTTTGATGGTTTTAAATGCATCAGCAACACTTTGTTCGTTCGTGGCATCAACACCAACGCCAACTGCGATACCGTCCCCTTGTAATGTACAGATTTCATCAGCCACTTGGGTGGCATTCCGAACATTTAAGTCGGCAACTCCCACTTTGTATCCTGCTGCTGCAAGTCCTTTACAAAGATACTCCCCAAGTGTTTGACCACCACCAACAACAACTGCTGTTTTCATAACGAATCTCCTAAAATGTAGAGGGAGCTCTGCCCCCTCCAAAAAATCAAATAAAGCGAATAGTTGAACCAACACCCAGTGAACGGGGTTGAGGACCGGCTAAATGAAGGCTACCGACGAAATCAGCTTCGCTTGATGCGTCAAAACGCAATGTAATATGTCCTAAGTTGCCTAAATTTTGATTCACACCATCACCGACAGCAGTGATTGGGTAGGTATTGCCATCGATAACCACTTCACCACCGACCGCAATTTCACCTTTCAATTGATCATGCGTGTGCACAAAGCAGTACTCGGCAGCATCGGCTGGCACTGACTGGTTGAATAAAATCAACATATCGTCTTCCAGTGCTTCTAATGCACATTCACCAACTTGAATGATTTCAACACTATACAAACTCATTTGCTTGCCCTCAGTTGTAAATGAACATTGATGCAAACCATGCCAACAATACGGTTGGTGCACCGGTTAAGAAGCGTCCATAAAGAACAGATGGAACACCGACACGCACGGTTTCCGGTTTGGCTTCAGCAAGCCCTAACCCGACCGGAATAAAGTCACAAGCAGCTTGAGCATTGATCGCGAATAAAGCGGGTAGCGCGAGGTGCGGCGGGATATTGCCTAAACCGATCTGAGTGCCGATCAACACACCGATGACTTGGGCAATTACAGCTCCGGGCCCTAAGAATGGTGACAAGAACGGGAACGAACAAATCAGCGCTAAGATAATTAATCCAACAGGATTCGTTGCCAGCGGCACTAACACGTGAGCAATTGTGTCCCCAATACCACTGGCCAATATCACACCGATGAGCATAGAAACGAATGCCATGAATGGAATGATGGTAGACATGACGGTATCAATCGTGTCACGGCCGGCTTGGAAAAATACCGCCATAACATTCCCCATAGCCATACCAATCCGGGCTAACAGGCCATCTGACTGTTCGGTGAGTTTCTTAGTGGTATCGATGTCCCCTGTCGTTACGGCTGCATCACTTGAATCCGCGTTATTTGAATCCGCGTGACTTGAATCCATAGAAACTTCGTGAGCTGCAACCGTTGAAGTCCCCCTTGCAGCATCCAAACCGTCCACGACACTCACGCAATCAACGTCAACATTGGAAACATAGTTACTTTCATTGATGTACTTCGCCATTACGCCAGACTTGCCTGTCGGCATAACATTCAGAGTGGGAACATTGTTTTTAGGATACAGGCCACAGCGCATTGAGCCGCCGCAGTCAATAACAGCGACCGCCATATCTTTATATTCACAACCGTCAGCGAATCCATCAACAGCCTCTAAACCTGTCAATTCAACTAATCGGTCAACAAGTGCGGGTCGGGTCCCTCCAACCATGTACATGATTTTCTTAGTTTTTGGGAAATCGACGATCAGTTCTTTCCCCCAACCACCTTTTCCTGCTTTGATTTTTAATGTTGTCGTCATGATCTCTTCCTCATTAACTGAAACGAACTTCGCGATCTAATTGAATGCCTTGTTGTTTTTCGACCATCATGGTGGTGAAGTCAGTGACCCAACCTCTGAAGAAATTCGAAATCATGCCGACAAATAAGTACGCGACAGCCAATGGAGCGAGCGGTAAACCGAGTGTTGTAATGCCACTTGCTATACCCAGGTAAACAAATAATTCACCTGGATTTACGTGTGGAAATAAACCATTCATCGAGTGACAAGAGTATGAACCCGCTGCGTAATAGCTCGGTTTGTAACGTTCTGGCAAAAATTTGCCCAATGAAAGAGTCATCGGGTTACAAAAAATGAATGTGCCGACAACCGGAAGAATGAGGTAACGAGAAACTGGATTGCTTGCACATCTGCTCGCCAGTCTTTCGACTCGGTTCTCTCCAATAAACGCAATCAATGCATTCATTGCACAAAGTAGCGCAATGAGTAGTGGCAGAATCCCTGTCATCATACCAAGCAAAGTTTCTCCGCCTTTTTGGAATAGTCCGATAAACCATTCCGCGCCTAAAATTATGGTATCCATATTGTTTCACCTTGTTGTTATTTGGTTACTGCATTATGCAGATCAACTTTCACTTTAAAAGAGACGAACCTCACAAAATGAAAACCAAATGAAAACAATGAAATCTCAATAAAAAACTCAAAAATTTTAACCCATTTCAAATCAAAGACTTACTGATATATTTTTTGTTTTAACTTTTAAATAAAAAAATAGCATTGAATTATTCAGAGTAAGTCGTTAAATTAAAAACACAGAGCGCAAATAAAACAATCAAACAAAAATAAAGAAACCAGCAATTACTTTCAAAATGAAAATAAGATAAAATAATAGTAAGCTCGACAGCTCGTAGGATGGTGAAAGAAGCATTCGTTCAGGCGGGCGAATCAACGCGCAGATAGGAGCGCGTTGATGGGATTGATGAAAACGTTAACGACACCTGTCGCGCGATATATGAATGACAATTCAATAACGGTATGACTTGTTATCGTAGACAAAGTGGCATCTTTTCAGGCGTCATCAGGATAAACTCAATCCATCAAGCTTTTGTTTTTAAACATGATCTATACATGCTAATACAGGTATTTCCCCCATGCTCCTCAATATCTGTATTAGCCCTTTTATTCAGTACGATAAGAGAGGCTCATTATGTCCGTTTATCTTGATACCAGTGATATTGAACAAATTAAGACGCTATCCGATTTATTACCAATTGCTGGTGTCACAACGAATCCAACAATCGTCGCTAAGTCCGGTGTAAAGATGATCAATCTGTTACCCCGGATTCGGGATGCTTTAGATGGTGATGGGCTGATTTTTGGTCAAGTCATTAGCACGAATGCAGATGACATAGTGGCAGAAGCATTAAAACTCAATCAGATGGTTGATCATTTCGTCGTGAAAATACCGGTGAATATGCAAGGCGTAAAAGCCATAAAAAGGTTAAAAAATGAAGGGGTTACGACCTTAGGGACTGCAATATATACGTCGCAACAAGCTTTTTTCGCGGCATTAGCAGGTGCTTCGTTTGTTGCGCCTTACATCAATCGAATTGATATGCTGACTGGCAATGCGATTGAAACGGTGGAATCGATATCGAACCTCCTTTCTCATCATGCGCAGACATGTCAAATTATCGGTGCGAGTTTCAAAAATACCAAACAAGTGATCGACTGCTTAAGTATTCGCCAAGCGAGTGTGACCATCCCCGTCGCGCTTGTCCATCAAATGATGGAGAACCCATCCGTAAACGAAGCAATTGATCAATTCAATCAAGATTGGCTCGACTGCTTTGGTTCTTTATCACACTAGGGGTCATTTGCTTAGGATAGCTAAGCAGCACGCACCGCGATCAACACCCGTTCAGATTGAACAAAATTCAACCACGAAAGATCAACAGCCCCTAGGGAAAATTGATAACGCAAAAATGAAGTAGGCGCTTAAAACCGCCTACTTCGTTTGTCGAAAAAGGTTAATTTTAAGCATGTAACCCAGTCCTAACCTTCCAGCTATTTATACCGTTACTTACAGTTGATCCAATACCGAACCAAAGGTCCGGGAAAAACCTTACCCATAACGACTTTTTCAAACTCACCACCATTGGCTTCTATAACACCGCGCGATGCCAAGTTATCCTCATCAGCGGTCAACAACACTCGTTCTATGCCGAGATCCGCTGCTTTCGACAATGCCAGCTTTAACATTAATTTACCGTACCCCTTGCCTCGATGTGAGGGAGCGATATCGTAGCCAATATGCCCAGCTTCTAAAGCAAGAAAGTCATTATCGATATGATGGCGAACCCGAATGGCACCAAGGATTGACGTTGATCGGTCTACCAACCAGAAGTGACTACATGGTACATACCCCTCACGTAGGTTTATACCTGCTGCCTCTTCACTCAAGCGCTGAACATACTGCGAAAAATCTGTTTTACCTTCAAGATAATATTCAGCATTCTCAACATCGCTTTGAGCAAAGTCCTCATAGAAGTATTCAAAAGCAGACTGAAACGTTTGCGATGGTACCACTAACTCCATGTTATTTTTTCTCCCGGTAAGTTTGGTATAACACAGCATCAGCCGCAAAGCGGTGTGAAACCATATGACGGCGTTAAAACCTGAGCGAACCCGATCAAGTGATATGTATTGCATGAATTCTTACCTATCTCCCCACTCTAAGTAAAGGCGATATAAAGATTATACCCAAGTAACCTCAAGATGCAGGATTCAGAGTGTCTTCAATCGGCGTCATTCAAGGAAAATGTCGTGACAAAAATGGGTCGTAAATAAAGTAGCAGAGCAATCGACAGGCATAAAAAAAGCCAATCACAAGATCGTGATTGGCTATCAATATGAACAAATTAGGTTCACTAACAACGTCAGTTGGCTAGGTGACCCTCGGCTTAATAAGGGTCGATGTATATAAAGCACAATGCGTGCCACTTTTTCAATAAATTATAATTAATTGATTTTGTTGATTTTAATTTTAATGCCTTGGGTTTTATTGCATGTACAGACATAGTGTAAATGCAAAATGAAAATCGATTATCATTTTGCGAAAACACATATTCGGAGTCGAACGGGGAAAAAACGGGACAGTGGGCGCTGCGTGACATTGGCTACAAGTTTGAATTTCTTCACCCGTAACTATGAAATCAGACTTATAATGATCGGGATAATGTCATGACGACGAAGAGACAAAACGATGAATTTCAGGATCGTATCCGCTTTTATCACTGGCTGTATCCTTACGCTAATCGTTCCCCTGAGCGCCCAATCCGCCTCGAAAGAGAGACAAAATTGCGTCACGGTGATCACATCCGGCAGTACCAGTCGACCGTTTTGGTCAAAAGTTATTGAGGGTGCGACGCAAGCAGGCAAAGAGTTAGGATTGAAGATCTACGCCAGAGGAACCGTTGAAGATTCCGATTCTGCCGGGCAAGCATTCGTGTTAGACAATACAATGAAGCTGTTTCACTGTCGTGGTCTCATCATTGCACCGTCAGATGTTGGTCGTAATCAGGACATCACTCACTTAAAAGCAAAGGGGATTCCGGCGATCTATATTGATCGGGATACCGGCGGTGATCGGCTTGCTTCTGTGACCACGGATAACTATGCTGCAGGAAAACTGGCCGCGCAAAAAATGGCAGAAGCATTAGGCTATCACGGTAATGTTATCCTTTTCCGGCTCAAGCCAGGCGTTGCATCGACTGATGCGAGAGAGCGTGGTTTTGCAGATGAGGCTCAGAAGCTCGGACTGACGATCATTGCCGATACTTATTTGGGCACACAAGTTGGTAATGCACGTTCAAGGTCAGGAGAAATTCTCGATCAATTTAATCAAATCGATGGTATTTTCACCCCGAATGATACCACAACGATTGGTGTGTTAATTGCGAGCGAAAAACATCTGAATCAATCCAATGTCGTTCATATCGGCTTTGATGAGCAAAAAATCATGGTTGAAAGCCTCAAGAAGGGAAAACTATACGGCTACGTGGTTCAACTACCGTTCAAAATGGGCTATCAAGGCGTCTGGCTCATTCATCAAGCACTTCAGGGTAAAACGGTTCAAGGCCAGTTACACACGCCAATTGAGTTTATCTCTCGTCCGCAATCCAATGCAGCCAAAGCAACAACAGCATCAGAACCGCGATAACTCATCAGCGAATATTGAGACTGAGGGTAAAGCGATCCCATTGACCGTAAAAAAATCTCATTGACATTTGCCCCATAAAAAAAGCCAATCACAACAATCGTGATTGGCTATCAATATGAACAAATTTGGTTCACTAACAACGTCAGTTGGCTAGGTGACCCTTTGGCTTAAAAGGATCACTGTTATTAATGCACTATACATGCCAACTATTTTATTAAATTTAACTTACTGTTTTAGTTGATTATTTTTTATTAAGCAATCGATTTATAGCATATTGACTCATAATGTGTTTTCAAAATGGAAATATATTCTCATTTTGCAAAAAACAGCACCCATCAAACATAATCAAGACAATCTCCGGTAATATTTGTATACCCAAATGACCTCAAGATGCAGTTTCAGCGAGAATCACTGGGCTCAGAGGCAAGGCAGAGATTTGAGTCATAGCCATTCTATGGCGAGAATCTCTTATATCAAAACCCACTTTACTCATATGTTCGCCTCGGCACCAACATCTCGTACACCGCAAAAACCAGTAGCAGGCAACCAAATACAATGAAGACCGTGGTCATCCCTTCGGAACCAAATGTATCGAGCATCGCACCAATCAACAGTAACCCAATAATGCCCCCAAAAGAATCCATTAGGGTGTAACTCATATTGGCCGACATTTGATCCTGTTGGCAGAAACGTTCTCCCATCACCGTCAGACCAATCCCGTAGATTCCTCCCATACATCCCCCCCAGACAAACAGTAACGCCAACGCAACCCAATACTTGGCATAAACCGCCATAGACAGAAACACCGCACAAACCACGGATCCGAAAATACAGCACAACACCACCGTACGGCGGTTCAAAATCGATGCAAAGGCGCTCATGAGAATACCAAGGCTGACACTGCCGGTCATAAACATGGTGAGTAATAGCTGCGCTTGTGGTTCAGATAACCCGTTATGGAGTCCGTACAAGGTCAAAAAACCCGGTAACCCAAAAAAGCTGATTCCCCCGACAAACGCAGCCACCAGAATAATTTTGGCGTGCCGAAAGGCGAAACTGAACCGGACCACCCCCAAGCGATGCATTGCCTGCCCCCTTGCTTTCAGACCGAGGCACAAGAGTAACGGCAACAATGTAATCAGCGCACCAGTCTCAAACCGCCACGCGAGCGTGAGATGAATCAGTTGGACGATGATCGGCCCTAAAGCGATGCCACAAGAGAGTGCCGAAGAGTACAACCCCATCATTAAACCTTTCGTTTTCCCTTGCACGCTAATATTCAGCCAAGTCTGCAATAAAACCAGCAGCATCCCCGTGGACAAACCGTAGCTAAAAATACTGATCAGCCATAAGCCGTAGTATCCTGCATGAGCCATCAGTAACAGGCTCAGGGATCTGAACAATGTTAATATCAACAGTGAAATCAAGATCCCAAAGTGACTCAGATACTGACTCAATGGGCGGTAAAACAATAGCACGCCAATAATTTCAAAAGCCATCGCGATCCCGATAGCCGTATTACCAATCCCCTGATCATCCATCACTACGGGAATAGTGACATAGTTAATGCCGGAGGAGAGCTGAACCAGTAAGGTTGCCATGATGAGTAGTATCGGTGCATAAGTTTTCATTCGCTCCGCTCCTTACTGACTTGCCAAGTGATTTGTAGGATACCGTCTTCTGTCAGTGTCAGTTCACTCCCCAGTTGTTGCAGCAAATAAATAACTTTTAAAAGGTGGAGCTCCGTTGCCGACAGAGCGGCCAACCGATGCGTCATATCGTGTGCGGCTGAAATTTTGAACAGTCGCCGACACCGTGTCCATTGCATCTCATCCTGAATTGAAATGACGGTCACCAACTGCCAGTGTGCGAGACTTTCTTGCGCGATCTGGGTTTGAGCCTTCACTGGTTGCTGTAACAGCTGACTGAGACGGTGGTAAAATTCACAGAAAATCTCCAACAAAATTTGGCAATCACCCTCTACCGGGTGCTGCATCTCACCTAACCATTGATGAGATGCATACCCGCCCCGTTGTATGCTCGTATTCAGCTTGTCGAACCAGTCTGCCAAATAAAATGACTCCGACACGGTCGTCATATCGCCAAAACTCAATGCATAGTGATAAACCGCTTGCTGGTGGTTTTCCGTGCTGTTGGCCTGATTGAAAGCTCCGGTCAGATTTGGCGTATCTGTTTGTTCAGCGGAATATTGCTCAGGGGAATATTGTTCAGGAGGATATTGCTCTGAAGGATGTCGTTCTGAAGGATGTCGTTCTGAAGGAGAACGCTCAGGAGGACAGTCGCTGATGCTGCCATTTTGGCGCGCCCTGTGCATCGGTTGATCACCCGATATGCGTTGCTCATTGTCAGTCGGTTGGTCACGGTACGCTCCCGGTAACCGCTGAAAGCAATATCGTACGATTTCCAACAGAACATCCCGACGATAACGCATGTGCGCCAAGGTCTGTGCGGCTTGCTGCTCTGTCGTTTCCAATACATGAAGATTATTCACATAAGCACGACGAATCCACCAAACCACCAGACCGGCAATGAGTCCGATAAACAAAATGATGATCTTTGCTTTACCGAACACGCGTTGAACCTGACTCAGTCGCTTATAAAACCCGCTTAGCTCTAAGTCCATCGCCAGCACACCGACAAACTCCCCTTGCGCGTCATAAAAAGGCGCATAAGCACTGATAAACGTGCCCCACTGATCCTGATAAGGCACGCTTGAGACGCTGACTTCCTGCTGCGTCAGTGCTGCCACTAATTCCTGAGGCGCGTCATCATAAAGTGTCATTAATGCCGGCGGCGGATCCGGTATCCCATCGCCATCACCGTCATTCTGCGGGCTGGGGTTCACGACAAAGTAGACCCCTTGAGGTTTGAGAATACAGGTGTAGATATATCGCACCCCTGTCGCAGCCTGCCGAATATGCTCCATATGCATTGCCATGGTGTAATATTCCGGCTCATCCGGTGATGTGTCTGCCTGAAAATGACGATGGATATCACCATCTAAAGTGGTCGCCGATGCACTGACGGTTGACATCAGCCCGGCTTTAATCTGCCCTTCGAGTGCACTGACGGATTTGGCATATAACAGATAAGTCGTGATGCCTAATAATCCAACGAATACAGCAGCCGCAAGGGTTGCATCAAACCATGTCCGAGTCGATTGAGAAAGTTTCATAAGCCACCATTCACCCCGATGAGTACACTCATTGCAATTAGAAATAAGGCAGGGAAAATGACCCGGCAACGCGGTATCACATGTTCAACCGGCCGTCCTTTTTCATCCTGAATTTTGACGAAGACAATCACAATAATTGCTGCAAATATACTGACATACCCCATGATCACCATCCGCTCGATCAACGTGGTGTATGGCAGCCTCGGCAACAAACTACTGG
Organism: Vibrio gazogenes; assembly: GCF_002196515.1. Taxonomy (NCBI): domain Bacteria; kingdom Pseudomonadati; phylum Pseudomonadota; class Gammaproteobacteria; order Vibrionales; family Vibrionaceae; genus Vibrio; species Vibrio gazogenes. The sequence continues at coordinate 673,219 of NZ_CP018836.1, forward strand.
TATAAAAGGTGTAAGCAACTACGGTCAGCATCATGGTGAAAGAGGTCATCAGACGTTCAGAAAAGCCTTCAATCCAAAAGACCGCCCACGACGCCACTAAAATCAAAGACAGCGGCAAAATGAAACGCCACAGGTAATAATCGGGTTTACGTAATGCCTGAATGCTAATCGTTAAACGCGAGAAGTGACTCAGCATGCCGCTTTGTAAGTGTGTGTAGTCCGAACGACTCACGCGCGCCTGAGGCTTTCCTTGCATTTGCCATTCGCTGAGCGCTTGGTTTTCCAAGGCTTCAACATTAATCCGGGCGGTGCCAAATACGAGTTGTTGCTGCTCATAAGAAAATGGTTCCATCATCAGTACAAAGGTCTGATGATCAAAGGGAAACTGACGAAAATCCATTGTCGTCGTGAACAGCCCCTGAAAGCGCTCATTGTACGTCACCCGACCATCCGCGGAGATCACCACCCGTCGGTTCGCGGTCTGACGCTGGCCGATGATATTGATAAACTCAAATGCCGGTACCCAAAGCCCGTCACTCATCAACTGATCAGCGTGACGATTCTCATAAACCCGCTCACCACTGGCAGGCCGGTAAGTCCGATCGGGTTCATCCCAGGACGTCACCAGATAACCATCGACTTTGTAGGTCTGATCGACCGTATTTACGCCATAGATTTTGTTAATCGAGACTGACGTATCCACCACATATTGCGCATATAGGGCTGGAGAACAGAACCAAACCAAGCTGACAATTAACGCTCGTATCTCTTTTTTGATCATATAAAACGCTCCGCTTGCGATGCCGAATCATCAGATAGTGCCCCGGAAAGATGGCGCATTGACCGCAGATCAGTCAGTGGATTTTTGGGTCGGGATATGCATGAAAAGGCATTGGCATGAGCGAGGGCATCCAGTAATCGCTCAATCGCAGCCGGAGTGACATGGCTTAAGATGACAACGTGACACATCCGCTGTAATCGCCCATCGCTCATCACATCATTTTGTGCCAAAGAAAATTGTTCGATCACTGCCGGATTGGGCGCAGTAAAGCGGACAACATTACTGTGATGTGGCCGCGGCATCACACACAACTGTTTGCCGCTTGGATCGAACTGCTGAAATAGCTGTTCGATGCGGTGCTGGGTATGATTCGCCAGATGTTCATTGGCATCAGCCAACTGTTGCAAGCCAGCCTTGCCCAGTGTGACAAGATGATCCCATAAGTAGAGCGCAAAGATGCCTTGCCGGGAGCCAGAAACCGTTGAATCCCGGCTACCGATATAAACCGGCCGGGCAGACGAGCCGACTTTATAGCGTGCTTGCATGAGATAAATCCCGCAAGCCCACGGCATACCCAGCCATTTATAAGGGCTGGTACACAGCGACATCACTTCCGGATGACGAAATTCATCGGGCTCATCCGTGATGGCAAAAGGTGCAGATCCGACATGTAAATACGGTGAGAAATTGACTGCCAGTGCCCCATCAATATGGATCCAGTAACGCCGTTGTTGTGGGGTATTGTTCCCCAGTAATGGTTTCAGGCGCGTCAGAATCGTATGAATCGCATCGCTGCCACCGCTAAACGTGGTGCCATGATTCAGCACCAAAATCACCGGATATTGCGCAGCGGTGAAAAACTCAACCAACGCATATAGATCGTCAATGATCACCGCATCATTTTCATCAACAGCCAATGGCTGATACCAGTTGCCCTGATTAATCGGGCACGCTCCCAAGTCCGGCCCGATATCGTGGAATAAACCAACACCAAGCATTTGACTGGCTTTATAAATCGAATAATGGGTCGCCCCCGAACAGATCAACACCGGCGGAGAATCAGTCGTGGTCGCCTCAGCATAGCCTTCAACCGAGTCTTCAACCGGATGTCCCCGTAAGAAATCCCGCGCATTCCAGAGCGCATAAAGATTCCCTTCGGTTGACCCCATTGCGGTCACATATCCCCAATACTGACGCTGGGTATGCGAGCCGGCAAAACCACATAACCGGGCATAATAATCCAGCACTGCCCGTTCAAACTGTTTTGCATTAATCCGGTAGCTGCCGTCTTCGAATCCGTCACCGAGATTCAGCAAATTCAAAGACAGAAAAGGCAACAGTCGTGGCGGGAATTCAACCTGTTGGTTGGTCTGATATCCCAGAAAAGAGGCCTTTTGCTGATCCAGTGTCATAAAGTAGTCTGACAGAATCGCCTCTTTCTCAGCCTCACTCAAACTGTCTTCCCCGATTGCCAATTTGTACTGCATGATTTTCATTACCTCATTTGATGACGACTGACGCTCTCAACCTCTGTCGATATAAATGTTGTTGATTTAAATAACGATAGATTAGAGAGATAGCCGTCCGATTTCGCGGTGAAACAGAGAGGTTAAACGGGGAGACAAATGCAAATGATTCTGATTGTGTGTCCTTGAAGAGTTCGGTCTATACTGATCAATACTGGTTAATATTTGACCGCATCGTAAACGAGAAAGTCATTCCGACAATAGGAAATAAGGGGCTAACGATGAGTAATCATGTATGGGGATTATTACACCATCCGGAACGCGAATGGCGTGAGATTAATGCAGAACACGAAACGGTCGGTCACCTCTATTTATACCATGTGTTATGGATGGCCGCGATTCCGGTCGTTGCATCATTGATCGGCACAACACAAGTCGGGTGGACATTTGGTGGCGAAGAAACTTACAAAGTTTCTCTGATGGATGGGCTTGCCCTCGCCGTTGCATTTTATGCTTTAATCTTGCTCGCTGTTGGCCTTGTCGGTAGCCTGATTTACTGGCTCGCCCGTAAGCTCCCCGATCGTCCATCACAGCGTGACTGTATTATCTTTGCCGGATACATCGCCACACCGATGTTCTTGAGCGGTATTTTTGCAATTTATCCGGTGTTCTGGCTTTGCCTGCTCGCCTTAGTGAGTGGGGTTATCTATACCGCTTATCTGCTGTATAAAGGCACACCCAGCTTTCTGGGGATCAGTCATAAACGTGGCTTCATTCTCTCGGGGACTACACTCGGAGTCGGTGTGTTGATTCTGGAAGCGCTACTGGCGGTGGTGGTTCTCCTTTGGAGCATGGGCTCTGAACATAGTGTCGTTTGGCAGTTCTTTTAACCGCACTTCAGACATCATTCAATCAGCCACGCGATCTAATGACGGCAAGTGATAAAAATACCCATTCGGTCGTGTGGCCATGCCCTTCAACTCCCGACTCAAGACTCGTTAACGGGTGAAGAGGAACGGTTTGCTAACTTCTTCCGATATTGAATCGGTGACATGTTGGCATGCAGTCGAAAAAATCTTGAAAACACCGCCTGCGAAGAGAAGTAAACCAGCTCACTGATTTCTTTAATACTTTTTTGGGTTTCAACTAACAACTCACAGGCTTTATTCAGCCGCACCCGATTCAACACATCAGTAAAGGACTGATGATCTTGCCGTAGCTTATTGTTCAGTGTCCAACGGCTCATTTTTAAATGGCTGCAAACACACTGGAGTACCGAATGTTCATTGTGAATATGCTGCTGTAACAGCAACGACTCAATCAGTTCTTCCACCACCACCACAAATGTTTGCTGGTCATTGATCTGACGGCATAACCCCGCCAGATGCATTTTTTGTAACTGATTCAGTTGTGGGTTGAAATGATGATTGGACGCTTGCAGCGAAGGACTTTCAATGATCAAAGAATTCTCACGCTGATGCAGTAAACACTGGGTTTCCAGACAATCATTGACGATATGCCGGGAGAGCGGCCCCACATGCGTCAGGCTGGCCTGAACCGACATCACTGGCAGATAAGTTTTAAGCAGTTCCCGACAGATGATGAAATTGCCCAATGCACTGGTCGATAGTTCTTCGGGGCCGTCATCGACATAAGTCAACTTGATCCGATTCCCCGCAACTTGCAGATCACAGCGATCGCAATTACCAATCAGCATCCGGTAACGAATAAAGCTTTCTGCCGCCTGAACCGCTGAAGATTCATTCATGCATAAGCCTATCAGTTCGGGAAATTTATTAAACAGTGACTGAATTGACGACGACTCATAGATATACCGATTATATTTCATCGTTTCGAGCATGAACTGGTAGTGTGTTCGCTCGGCAAGCCTGCCATTGGGCCGATTGAGTTCATAATCGCTGATGCCACAGCGTTTTAAAATCGTATCAATATCAATATCGTGTAGCGACAACTGTTGAATCATATTACGCGCTAATACATTAGAGACACTTTTCTCATATCTACCGTTCATCGTTGCTCTTTCTCTGAAACTTTGAAAACCAAATCATTTGTCCGAATCAGCCTGACTCTCCGATTCATCGACATATCAAAGGCATAACATCTGAAATCTCGTTTCACCCATACCACGTCTCTCCGCTGCCCCTGCGCGAAAACACATGCCAGCACGAGTTTGGTGCCAATTTAACAAAGATTCTGGTTCAGAAATGATATCGCTGAGTGATAAAGGGATACGACATGACCACAAAATATAATTGTGCAATATAAATCATACTGTCCATCACGATTAATAACTTTATTGTTATTACCCATTCGTGACTATCAATTCGTGACTATCAATGCGTTACTATCAATGTGTGATGACCCGCTTGGTGATGAGCAATGATGCTGTCGGTGATTTGTGATGATAAAAAAGGCGGGACAAAGCCCGCCAAATGATGCAAACATGTTGTTATTCTGCGACAGTGACAAATGACGCTGCCGTCACCCCTTCCTCCAGTGCCAGCGCGCCCGGTGTGGTATTCTCAACCACTATTTCTTTGCGCACCACAAACGGAACCGGTGTAACCGAAGTAATATCGGATGACTGACTGACATAGACCTGATAAGTCCCCGGTTCAACAATCCACTGATTCTTATCAGGATCGAAGCTCGCCAATGTCTCCGGTGATATTTCCAGCACCATCCGTTGTGATCTTCCGGGGGCCAGTTTTCTGGTTTTAGCGAATGCTTTGAGTTCAATGTTAGGTTTTTTCAGTTTCACTTCAGGCGCAGCAACATAGACCTGAACCACTTCTTTACCTGCGACATCGCCCGTATTCGCGACCACGGTTTTGAGCAACACACCTTTTCTCGGATGACGATGATTCAGCCCATTAATCAGCACTCTGGTGCGCGATAAATTGAAAGATGTGTATGACAATCCGTAACCAAACGGATACGCGACGGGTTTGTTAAATGTCTGGTAATAACGATATCCGACATAAATATCTTCATTGTAATATTGATGATCCAATTCACCGTCGTTATTTTCATCGACACCGGGGAATGTTGCCGAAGACGGAACATCCGCATAAGACAATGGAATGGTTTGCGCCAGTTTGCCGCTTGGATTCGCCTTACCAGAGAGAATATCAGCAACTGCATCACCGGATTCTTGCCCCGGCATATACGCCAGTACAATCCCATCGACTTGATCCTGCCATTCACTCATATCAATCACACCGGCAATGTTCAGAACCACAACCACCTTTTTATCCTGCGCATGGAAAGCATGGGATACTGCCGAAATCAGCCCCCGCTCAGTTTCAGACAACAAATAGTCACCACGTTCGGCTTTACGATCGGCCGCTTCACCCGCAACACGACCCAAGGTGATCACGGCGACCTCACTCTGTTGTGCCGCACTGCTGATTTGTGAGCCCAAATCGGTCACGGAAGGTTCCGTACAGCTCACAATTTTTGACACGCCCAAACTACCCGTGGTGATCACTTTGTTTGCTTCAAAATAATCGTTATAGAATGATGCCAATCCTTGATTCACCGGGAACTGTTTTGCAAGCCCATCAATAATGGTCGTTACATGATCCGGATGAACATCCCCGCTGCCGGTCCCCCCTTTCAAGGTATTGATCTGGGTAATCCCAAAAGAAGCAATCGCTTGTGACGTAGCCAGAGGTAAGACTGAATCCTGATTTTTCAGCAGAATAATCCCTTCATCCGCCACTTGTTTCGCTAAGGTCGCATGCGCTTGCAGATTGGGGTTATTCGAGATGGGATAATGCTTCGCAGATGGTGTTTTCAAAGCCTGAGCGACGATGTGTTGTACATTGCGATCGAGGGTTGCTTTGGTTAAGTCGCCTTTTTTATAGCCCTCAACCACATATTCATGCCAATCACCTAAACCGGGAACAACCGAGTTTTCGCCACCGGGCTGAATCACATCAACACCAGCGTTCAAGAGATCAATCGGGTTGTAGCCCGCGAACCAGTCGCTCATTGCTAAACCATTGAATCCCCATTCATGACGCAGGATATCTGTCATCAGATCAGCACGTTCACCACTGTTCACGCCATTCACCTGATTATAAGATGACATAATACCCCATGGGTGAGATGTTTTGACCGCATACTCAAAACCACGCAGGTAAATTTCCCGCAGCGCACGCGGTGTCACCACCGCATTGACAAAGAAGCGATTCGTTTCTGAGTTATTGGCGACAAAATGCTTAATGGTTGTTGCCAGACCTTTGCTTTGAACCCCCTGCACCATCGCAGAAGCGATCATGCCGCTGACCAGTGGGTCTTCTGAATAGTATTCGAAATTACGACCATTGAGCGGGTTACGCTGAATATTCATCCCCGGAGCCAACCAGAAATCGACCCCGTATTCTTTTCCTTCATTAGCCACGGCTTCACCAACGTCATGAATCAAATCGGGATTCCACGTGGATGCCATCAATGCACCATTGGGAAATGCGGTGGCATAGTAAGTCTGATTCTCCCCCTCACGCGTCGGATCAATCCGGATACCTGCCGGGCCATCGGCAAGTTTCAGTGCCGGCACATCTAAGTGGCGTTTGTGGTCATACACCCCGTGGATATACCCTGCGACACCATTGACTAATGCTTTTAAATTAACGACTTGATCGGTATCGGGATCCATTCCTGCACCGACTAACATTTTTAACTTTTCTTCATCCGTCATTCTGGCAACGATACCCTTCGCCAGAATGTCATACCTATTATCGTGCCAATTTGCCTGAGTCTGTTGTGATTTTAATTGTTCACTATTTGCTGAATTTTGCACAGGGTCGGTTTTTGCCAAAGCACTGACCGAATATAATCCATAACTGACGAATAGTGTTGATGAAATAATTGTCGTAAGTATCTTTTTCTTCATGTTGAATTCCATACTAGAGTTATTCTTTTCAGATACCGATATACCCAAATCTTCTTGGGTGTAGGGGTTCATTGTGACTTCGAGCCTTATCGTGCAAGGACATGCGACGACAATAGCTGAATTTCACATGGGGTCACATGATGTTCAGGCGTATATTAATTGATTTTCATAACGGATGTTTTTGCCTGTCGGTGATTTTTTTTGCATAGGAGGGAATTATTAAAAAATGTGATTATAATCAGAATAACAAGGTGTCATATTTACCGATAAAAACTGTTGTTCATTGTCTTATAAATTAAGAATACTCGCTATTTCATATTTAAATATTCATCATCGTTAAAAAAGTGTGTAATAATAAAAATTCGCCGTAAATTGAAATTAAAAGGGCAGAGACATCATCAGATAAATATATCTAATCGATCATTATCTACCTTAAACAATTATTTTCTTGCCAGACGGATTCAACTCCGAATACACCGTCAGCAAAGACATAAACCCAAATATGAACAAGGTTTTATATTAACAAGTATCGTTGAATTCTCTCACAATCATTCGCATCACTTCCATGATGAAATAAACCGCATTTTTTCCTCATTATATTTAAACAACACTTTTTAATATCATCATTTTTTGTGATGAGGCGCACTTTTTAATCCAGCCTAATTCATATTTTTCACACAATTATTGACATAGTACAGATGCCTTGTGTTTTATAGACATGTTTAGCAACAACTCACATAGTGTTGCGCGTGAAATTCACCCATAACCAATTTCACACCCACATAACCATAAAATACAAAAGGAATTTGTATGTCACGATTGAGATTACGCCCGCTGGCTGTCGCGCTTGCGGCTTCACTGATTTATGTCGGCACACCGGCATTTGCAGACACCACCTCATCAGCCCCCAAAGTATTACGCTTTTCTGAAGACGGAACCCCGACAAATTTTGATTCGGTTCAGTCCGGGACAACCTACAGCAACACCATTGTCACCGCTGTATACGACACCTTATACGAATATAAATATCTGAAGAATCCGTATGAATTAAAACCAAATCTTGCCACCGCGATGCCGGAAGTTTCCGATGATGGGCTGACGTATACCATCCATATCAAACCGGGTGTTCATTTTATCGATGATCCAGCCTTCCCGGATGGCAAAGGTAGAGAAGTCACGGCTGACGATTTTATCTATTCAATCAAACGCCACTTTGATCCCAAAAACCGTTCACAAGGTGCTTGGTTATGGGCGAATAAAATTGCGGGGGTCACAGCATGGAAAGAGGCTGGTGCGGATTATAGTAAACCGCTCGAAGGACTGAGCGCACCGGATAAGTACACCATTCAAATCAAGTTGGTGAAACCCTACCCACAACTGGTCTATACCCTGGCGATGGGTTATTCAGCGCTCGTCCCTCATGAAGCGGTCGAAACTTATGGTCGTGAATTCGCCACTCACCCGGTGGGCAGTGGCCCGTTCAAACTCATTTCACACGACTCAACCAAAACGGTGCTGGAGAGAAACCCGACTTACCGTCATGAAGTCTTCCATCTTGCTGAATCAGGTTACGATCCGAAAGTTCAGGGCGAAACGGGCATTGCAGCTCTGGATGGAAAAACACTGCCACGGGTTGATCGCGTCGAAGTCAACTGGGTGAAACAAGCATCTGCGCGGTGGAATTCATTCAGCAAAGGCAATGAAATCATCAATACCACATTGCAAAATGAACAGCTCGATACCGTGCTGTCATCCAAACACCCGGTAACCCTCAAACCGGAATATGCCGCAAAATATAACTTCCGCGCTCAACGTGAAGCAGGCATGGTGTTTAACGTGTTCAACTTCGATGATGAGTATTTGGGTCATTCGGACAACCCCAAAACCAATGCGCAAAATAAAGCATTGCGGTGTGCCATTATTAAATCATTTGACTGGCCACAGCGTATCTCGCGCTTTTATTTAGGGCTTGGTGAAGCCTATCCGGGTTTCATTGTTCCCGGAACCGATGCTTTTGATCCGAATCTGGACAAAAGTTCCATTACACAAGATATTGCCGGAGCGAAGAAACTGCTGAAAGAGAACGACTGGAATGCTCGCAATTTACCGGTCCTTTACTATCCGGCGACATCCACTGTCCGTTATAAGCAATTCTTCGAACAGTTCCGTGGCAATTTGATGAAAATCGGTTATCCGAAAAATAAGATCAAATTCAAACCTTATGCGACTTTCGGTGACTTCAACCGGGATATTAAGAACAGCCGGACTCAGATGATCCCGATGGGCTGGGGGCTCGACTATCCCGATGCCGAAAATACGCTGCAACTCTTCTACGGACCCAACCGCTCTCCCGGCTCCAACAGCGCAAACTACAATAACCCGAAATATAATGCGTTATTTGAGAAAGCGTCGGTGATGCAACCGGGGCCAGAACGGACGGCCATCTATCATCAGCTCAACCAGATCTTAATCGATGACTGTGTTGGGATCGGCAGCTTCTCACGTACCCGGGTTCGGATGTGGCACAAAGATGTCACGATGTGGCCACAACGGGAGATCCTCGGTAACTACCTCAAATATATTGATGTGCAGTAGAGGTCTCACACATGGATACACTCCGTTATTGTCTGCGGAAGCTCATTTATAGTCTGCCACTGCTGTTTGGCGTGACTCTGATTAGTTTTGTGCTGATGGTCTATTTCGGCCCGGATAAAACCTATGATTTATTAGGCCGCAATCCAACGGTCGAAGAGATCAATGCGATTCGTCATGAGCTTGGCTATGACCAACCGTTCTGGGTTCGTTATCTACACTATCTCCAGCAAGTGGTCACCTTTGACTTTGGTTATTCCGACTCGAGTGGCGAGTCGGTTACCACCATTCTCGAACGGACAATACCAATCTCACTGCTGCTGGCATTACCGGGTTTTATTTTAGGCCACTTGATCAGTATCGGGTTGGGTCTGTTTGCATCGCACTACCGTGGGCGTTGGATTGACAAACTCGTCATGTCTTCATCGGTGATTGGGATGAGTATTTCTTACCTCATCATCATCATCGTATTGCAATTAATTTTCTGCTCCAGTTACGGGCTGAACCTATTTCCGGTATATGGCTGGGAAGTGAATTCCCTGAGTAGTTATTTGTACTATGTGACGGTGCCGACACTCTGTTCGATTTTTGTTTCCGTTGGGTACAGCACCCGGTTTTACCGCGCCCTTTTTGTCGAAGAAATGACCCGGGATCATATTCGTACCGTCAGAGCGTTCGGCCATTCCCACCTGCAAGTGTTATTCAAACACGTGTTGAAGAACGCGCTGATTCCGATCCTGACACGAATTGTGTTTTCTATCCCGTTCGTGATGATCGGCGGGTCTCTCTTGCTGGAGAGTTATTTTGGTATTCCCGGTGTCGGCCTGATTACCTACAACGCGATCACCACCGGTGATCTGCCGGTACTCAAAGCCGTTATCGTTCTCCTCACGCTGGTATTTATCGTCATCGTCAGTACGGTCGATATTCTTTATAAACTCGTCGATCCTCGGATCTCACTCAAATAAGGGGCACTCGATGACTGAAACGATTCATACAACTCAGGATACAAGGCAGAAACGAGAATCACTCTGGTCTAAAGGCATTGAGAAATTCCGCAAAGATCGCATCGGGATGATCAGTTTAGCCATTGTGTTGGTTTATTTTTTCATTGCGATGCTGGTCTGGTTCGGTTTGATTGCCCAACAATGGGATGTCTTACAAACAGCAGGACAAAGCGGGCCGAGTGCTGAGCATTGGTTCGGGACCACCATCAACGGACAAGATATTTTTCAACGGGCAATTTACAGCACCAAAACTGCATTTGAGGTTGGGTTGGTTGTCGCCGTACTCGCTACAATGATAGGTGCGCTGACCGGCTCTCTGATGGGCTACTATGCCGGATCGCTCCTCGATGAATTCATTCTGTGGGTGATGAACTGTATCGACTGTATTCCTTATTTCTTACTGGTCGCTGCGATTGCCGTCGCCATGGAAGGTAATCCTTACGCGATGCATACGGCAATGACACTCGCGTTTTGGACGGGTACCGCCCGGGTGATTCGCGGAGAAGTGATCAAGCTAAAAAATATGGAATTTACCGAGGCAGCTCATGCGCTCGGCGTACCGACCTATCGCATCATCTTCCGCCACTTAATGCCCAATACCAGCCATATTCTTTTGGTTGAGATGACTTTACTGTTTATCACCGCCATCAAGAGTGAAGTCATTCTGAGCTTCCTCGGATTGGGTGTAAAAGAAAGCATCAGTTGGGGGCTGATGATCGCGGAAGCCAGTACCGAAGTGACTTCAGGCCACTTCTGTAACTTTTTTGCTGCCTCCGGTATGTTGTTTGTACTGGTGCTGGCATTCAATTTATTTTCAGATTCGCTCCAGGATGCGTTAGATCCAAGGAAGGTGTCATGAACGCAACAGACCATACCGTGACAGTGTCGACAGACCCATTGCTCAAAGTGGAAGGACTGACCGTCGATTTTCAGACGGATAAAGGGATCGCCCGCGCAATCAACGGCATCAGTTTTGAAGTAATGCCCGGTGAAAGCGTCGCGATTGTCGGTGAATCCGGCTGCGGAAAATCGGTCAGTTCGTTGGCGGTGATGGGGCTGATCCCAAGCCCGCCGGGTAAAATTGTCTCCGGCAGTATTCGCTTTCAGGGACAAGAGTTGGTGGGTATGAATGAAAAAGCCTATCGTCAATTACGCGGCAACGATATCTCGATGATTTTTCAGGAACCGATGACCGCTTTAAACCCTGTACTAAGAATCGAAACGCAGATGGTGGATGTGATTCGCAATCACCAGCAGATTTCGCGCAAACAGGCTGCGATTCGGGCAATTGAAATGCTCCGTATGGTTGGCATTCCGTCACCGGAGAAACGTATTCGCGAATACCCGCATCAGCTCTCCGGCGGCATGCGTCAACGCGTGATGATCGCCATGGCGCTCTCCTGTCGCCCCGCCCTGTTATTGGCCGATGAGCCGACCACCGCGCTCGATGTGACTATTCAGGCGCAGGTGATGTATGAAATCAAACAGTTAAAACAATCCTTGAACATGGCGGTGGTGTTGGTGACGCATGATTTGGGTGTCGTCGCTGAATCTTGTCAGCGCGTCGTGGTGATGTACTGTGGTGAAGTGGTGGAACAAGGGCCGGTTGAGGCCATTTTCAGTCACCCGAAGCACCCATATACGCAAGGATTACTCCAATCAATCCCTGTTGTTCGGCAACAGAAAATTGCTCGCCTGCCAACCATTGAAGGCATGGTTCCGGACTTATTTCATCTGCCGACAGGGTGTCGTTTTGCTGACCGCTGTGACCGTGTCACTCAGACATGTCGCCAAAATACGCCAGTCCTGACCGGACCGCCAGAACACCAAGCGGCATGTTTTCACATAGCAGAGGCCTCCAGATGAGCGATATATTATTAGAAGTCAAAGGCTTGGAAAAACATTTCTACGCCGGGAAATCATTATTTAAACGTGCTCGTTCCGTCTGTAAAGCCGTCGATAGTGTGAGTTTCAAAATTCATCAGGGGAAGACCCTCGGGTTAGTCGGGGAATCGGGATGCGGTAAATCAACCCTAGGACGCTGTATCCTGCGTCTCATTGAGCCCTCGGCTGGCACAATCACCATCTCGGGACAAGATATTACCCGAATGAATGCTCGCGAGCTCAAAGCGATGCGTAAAGAGATGCAGATGATTTTTCAGGATCCATTTGCTTCTCTGAGTCCGCGAATGACTATCCATGATATTCTGCGTGAACCGCTGGATATTCATAACATTGGAACGGTCGCACAACGCGAGGAGAAGATTGCCGAGGTGATGCATACCGTCGGGCTCCGTCCTCAGGCACTCAATCGTTATCCGCATGAATTTTCCGGTGGGCAACGACAGCGGGTCGGCATTGCCCGCGCCCTCGTTTTAGAGCCGAAGCTGATTATTGCGGATGAGCCTGTCTCGGCACTGGATGTTTCTGTGCAGGCGCAGGTTCTCAACTTGATTGCCGAACTACAGGAAACCCGGGGCATTTCGTTTCTGTTCATTGCCCATGATCTGGCCGTGGTACAACACACCTGTGATGAGGTTGGGGTGATGTATTTGGGTAAGATTGTTGAAAGGGCACCAGCAGAAATTCTCTATCGTCAGCCCAAACACCCTTATACGCAAGCATTGTTATCTGCGATTCCCGTGCCGGATCCAACCCACAATACCGAGCATGTACCACTTATCGGTGATATCCCCTCTCCGCTCAATCCCCCGAGCGGCTGTGCCTTTCACCCTCGCTGTAAGTACGCCACTGAACGATGTTCCCGCGAGGCGCCGACATTGACACAAACACAAGGCGATCACTGGACTGCATGTCACCTTTATCCGGCCAGTTAATGGCATAGGAAGCCACCACCAGACACGCTATCGATTCAGTTCTGACACTCCCCCCTGCTCACATGCGATATGTGTGTGAGTCGGGGCCTTTATCTCACCCACACGAACAACATACCAGATCGATTCAGAGACGCCATTGGGCCCAGATTGTCACGATTGATTTACATTTACACACACAAATAAACAAACGCCCATAAAAATAAACATTATCCAATTATTACAATCAGTTAGGTGATTTTTTTCTTTCACTGATGAAAAATACGTCTATAGTATATTTGAAAGAGTGACAAATATGAGTGAGCCAAAGCCTATCATCTCAGGATAAACGTTATTAAATAATACATTTATGAATAAAATAAAAATAAATAACACCTCTCGTTATTGATATATTTGTGTATTTTTAAATTGTCACAAAATTATTAATTAATCCAGACACCTTCCCGAGTCTAACCTCAATAAAAACCTGAACTTACCCACTTCAAAAAATAAATCGATTACATTTATAAATATGTAAATTTTTATAGACATAACTAAAAAAATTTTTGTTTTTTTTTGCATTAAAGACTAGACGAATTTAAAAATGTTCAGCATTGTTGTTATGCATTTTATCGCACTAGCGATTGCAATAGGGTTAATTACTGACATTTCAGAAATTAATTAATTAAAGAACAAATCTCTAGGATTGAGAAATGAATAAAATACAACGTCACATTCATTGGGTATTCGCTGCGAGTCTCACCGCTGCATTGCCAGTATCCGCTGCAGAAATGGTCACCATGCAGGATAGCTCACAACTTGATCAAGTTCTGAACACACAAGCTCATAGCGTTGCACCGCTCGAAACAGGCTTCAAAGAAGTCAAACAAGTGACATTACCAAATGGTAAAGTAAAAGTCCGCTATCAACAGACTTACATGGGCATTCCTGTTTATGATACGTCCGTTGCTGCAACCTTAACGAAAGGGGTCGCTTCAGGTACAACTGATGTTTATGGCGTTGTTGCTGAAGGCATTGCCGACGATATTGCCGTCGCATCCCCATCGATTGCGCTCAAAGAAGCAATCTCAATTGCTAAATCTTATTATCAACAACAAACTGTCAGTATCAACGCTGCTGAGTTTGAAAATGAAAAAGCCGAACTGCTGGTACGGGTTGACGAAAACAATCAGGCACAGCTTGTCTATCAGGTAGACTTTTTCGTTGCTGATGACCACCCTTCACGTCCATTCTTCTTCATCGATGCAATCAATGGTAATATCATCAAGACTTGGGAAGGTCTGAATCATGCTGAAGCTCGCGGCACAGGCCCTGGCGGAAACAGAAAAACCGGCCAGTATAACTACGGCACCGACTACCCAGGGTTTATTGTCAATAAATCTGGCTCAACCTGTACCATGAATAACAGTGTTGTGAAGACCGTGGACCTCAATGGACGAAAATCTGGAACCACGCCTTACAGCTACAGATGTACAACATCATCGAACTACAACGATTATAAAGCGATCAACGGTGCATACTCGCCATTAAATGATGCACACTTCTTCGGTAAAGTTGTGTTCGATATGTATCAGGATTGGTTGAATACATCACCACTGACCTTCCAGCTCACCATGCGCGTCCACTATGATACAAACTATGAAAACGCATTCTGGAACGGCTCCAGTATGACTTTTGGCGACGGTGGCAGTCAGTTCTACCCACTGGTTGATTTGAATGTAAGTGCACATGAAGTCAGCCACGGCTTTACTGAACAAAACTCAGGTCTTGTTTATGAAGGCATGTCTGGTGGTATCAACGAAGCGTTCTCTGATATTGCCGGTGAAGCAGCTGAATACTTCATGAAAGGCAGTGTTGACTGGCAAATTGGTGCATCCATTACAAAAGGTTCCGGTGCACTGCGTTATTTTGACCGACCTTCCCGCGATGGCCGTTCAATCGACAACGCTTCTGAATTCTACAATAGTCTGAACGTCCATTACTCGAGTGGTGTATTCAACCGGGCTTACTACCTGCTCTCCAACAAATCAGGCTGGAACGCTCGTAAAGGCTTCGAAGTCTTTGCGGTTGCAAACCAACTGTACTGGACACCAACTGCAACATTTGACCAAGCGGCTTGCGGTGTCTTCAAAGCGGCGAAAGATCTCGGCTACAGCACTTCAGATGTCACTAGCGCATTCAGCACTGTTGGTGTCAATGCTTCATGTTCATCTGCTCCACCATCTACGGGAAGTGAACTGAAAAAAGGTCAGTCTGTCACTTTATCTGGTAATCGTGGCTCACAGACTTACTATGCCTTTAAAGGTGATGGTTCAAACATGACTGTCCAAATCTCTGGTGGTAGCGGTGATGCGGATCTCTATGTGAAAGCCGGCAGCCGTCCAAGTACAAACTCATATGATTGCCGTCCGTATAAAAGCGGTAGCAATGAGTCATGCTCGATCAACTCTCGCAGCGGTACAACCTACCACGTGATGTTGAATGGCTACTCCGCATACTCTGGTGTTAAACTGAGTCTAAGATAAGACTTGGCTCGATGCCTGTTTGACACCTAAGTCAACGCATTTAAGCCAACATATTTATATCAACAGTAAAAGCGCATGGATGCATTCTCCATGCGCTTTTTTATCGCCGGACGTTTGATAGCCGAACTGGGGCACAATCCAAGCTAGCGACCGATATTTATTTGTGATGACGTTTTAATTTCTGTTATAAGTGAAGTATGACGCGACGCAGAGCAGCATATGTCACACCGCTGTTGCAAGTAACGAGGAAATGAAATGACCAGTCAAGGTGACTATATCGAAATCAACGGGACTTCCCTTTACTACGAATGTTCAGGGAACTCAGATGGGGAACCACTGGTGATGTTACATGGCGGACTAGGCTCCCGGCATGATCTGCGACCCATTCACCAATATGTTGCTCAAGATTATCGTTTAATCAGCATCGATTTTCGGGGACATGGCAAGTCCCTGCTCGGTGACCGCCCCCTCAGTTACTTACAATATCAGCAAGATGTCCAAAACGTCCTCAACCACCTCGGCGTTGAACGTTATTCAATTTTTGGTTTTAGTGACGGTGGCATTGTCGGGTATCGACTCGCAGCACAAGCACCAGAACAAGTCACTCGTCTGATCACATTAGGGTCTCATTGGCGGTTAGAAGCAAACGATCCATCCATTGGAATATTCAAAGGGTTGACCGCAGATTTTTGGACAGCAAGATTCGCTGATGACGTCGCCGATTATCATGCCTCGAATCCGGAGCCAGATTTCCCAAAACTCGTCGATGCCGTCAAGGCCGTATGGCTTGACACAACCGCATCCGGCTATCCACTTGAGCAAGTTGAACAAATCCGTTGCCCGACATTAATCATGCGTGGTGACAATGATTTCTTATTTTCACTTGATGAAGCAGTTTCATTAAAGTCCAGAATCACCAAAGCTGCATTTGCCAATCTTCCTATGGCAGCGCATGCCGCCCATCAAGAGTCCCCCGAATTGGTTGGAAAAATTCTCAAACAATTTTTGTCACAACCTCAAAATTAACCCGACTATTGCCCCGACGCTTATCACTGAAGCATGTTTAGATCATATTCAGTGAGCGATATAAGCGTCTCACATTGAGAATGTATAAGGATAGACAATGAAGCATCAAAAGGTCGCGATCATTACAGGCGGAGGACGAGGCATCGGAGCCGCAACCGCAAAAATTTTTGCACACCATGGCTATGCCGTCTGTATCAACTATAAATCTAATTCAGCATCTGCCAATCATCTGGCACAAGACATTACGGCACAAGGTGGTCGTTGTATCACAGTACAAGCGGATATTTCTCTTGAAGATGAGGTGTTGCGTTTGTTTGAAACAGTGGATCAACAATTAGGTGCTGTATCGGTACTCGTCAATAATGCCGGCATATTAAAACCTCAGATGCGCTTAGAGGACATGAGCGCCGACAGAATCAATACGATTCTGACCAATAATGTCACAAGTTACTTTTTGTGTTGTCGGGAAGCGATCAAACGTATGTCGACTCGGCGCGGCGGATTGGGTGGGGTCATTGTGAATGTTTCGTCAGGTGCAGCTCGTTCGGGAGCACCACATGAATATATTGATTATGCCGCATCAAAAGGCGCTATCGACACCTTAACCAAAGGGCTGTCGTTAGAGGTTGCAGCCGATGGCATCAGGGTCAACTGCGTGCGTCCCGGTTTCATTTACACAGATATGCACACTGACGGTGGTGAGCCAGAACGCATTGAAAGGCTAAAAAGCGTCATTCCTCTGCAAAGAGGCGGATTACCGGAAGAGGTTGCCGAGGCAATTTATTGGTTAGCTTCTGAAAAATCATCATTTTCGACAGGAAACTATGTGGATGTAACCGGAGGCTTATAACGCACAATAGGCAAAACAGGAATGAGGCCAAATGATGTGGAAGTGGCGATACCGACACACCATTATGACATTCGTCAGTTCAGCGGATGCTTATCGGATTATTGATGCTGCTTAAAGAAGCGCTCAGCGCTGGCAAAGAGAGATTCACAATGTTTTTTCTGCTTACTATAATCAGCAGAATCTTCAGACATGCCGTTCAGAACTTCTTGGGCACTATGGTATTCTTTCACCATCACTTCGAATTTGGCTTCATAACCGCTTTTTTTATGCTTTTTGGGAGATTTATCGCGTTTCTTTCTCATTCTTGTTCCTTTCTAAACAAATTTCGTAAAGGTCATGGGCAAAGATTGAAATCAGAGTTACTTTATTTTTATCAAAATCACCGGCACTTAGATAAATGGATGATCTATTTCAGTACCAATATTCATTATTATCTAAAACTCTAACTCACAATATGACCAATTATTTTTGTGACTACTACACCCAAAACGCTTATATTTTCAGGATTCATCATTCACCTAAACAGATAGATATGAGGCTATTTAATGGAAGATAAAGAATAAGTTGCTACAGGCGTTGTATAACGAAATGACTCGAAAGAAAACTAAGAAGATACTCGAACTATATGTCTCATTAATAGCTCACGTTTAGGAGCTGGGGCCACTATACACTCATTCCTATAAATAGATAGTGATTTTCTATTTTTTCCCATCGCACCCAAATTTTCGCGTCGACTGACGCAATGACACAAGCAGCAAGTATCAGTAAAAAAACCGTTATATCAGCATGTTACTACTCAGTACGCGTTTAAACAGGTCACAGTTCAAGGCCATAAAAAAATAAAATGAGAAAAAGATAGCTTTTATCAGATTCGTCGGTATACTGTTCATCAGCTCTTAAGAAAAGAGCTATTTATTTACTTTAAGATCAAATTTCTCTCGGTTCTACATCGATTTTTCGTTTGCGTACCTACGATAAAATATATATCTCTAAAATAGATAATAGCGCTTATTAGCTAACAACACTTAATATTAAATTATCAAATATAGAGGTATCTATGTCTAATAAAACAACTGGTTCAGTAAAATGGTTTAACGAAACGAAAGGCTTTGGTTTTATTTCTCCAGATAACGGTGGTGATGACGTATTCGTTCATTTCCAATCAATCGTTTCAACAGGTTTCAAAACTCTGAACGAAGGCCAAAAGGTATCGTTCGTTGTTGAACAAGGTCAAAAAGGATTACAAGCAGCGCAAGTCACTGTCGTGTAATACTTAGTGTGGCGTCAGCATCCGCTGATGCCACTCAAATATCTCAGATTCAATCTCCAAATCTCGCTCCCCTCTCTATTTCAAAACTCATTATTTCCTCCTTGTAAAACATCAATCATTCGTCTCATCAATGCAGTCCGAATTTCATAAGAGATCGTTGCATCATACATGTGTGTTTCAGCGAATTTTAGCAATAGTTTGACTTGTCTTTTTACTATCCTATGCAACAATTGTTATACGTGATAATAAGATGTGAAAGAACAAGGAGATAGCTGTGTTCATCAATGAAGCATCAAAACAATCTGGCGCGACTCAACGGGCAATCAGACTGTATGAATCTCTCGGATTATTGAATGTTTCCCGCTCAGGTAAATATCGAGTTTATAATCAACAACACATCAGTCTGATCAAGATTATCAAAGAAGCGCAAACACTTGGGATTCAACTCTCCGATCTGGTCGCCTTAAAAAGTGATCAAGAAGATTTAGACTGGGCATTAGTGAGCGATTTTCTAACTCAACAGCAAAAAATCGTTGAAGAAAAAATAAAAACATTAGAAATACAGAAACAGCGTATTGAAGATTATCGCATTTCGATTGACCAGTGTATTCGAGGGGTTGACTCTGACCTTTAGGTCAGAGTTTAAACTACGGACCTCAATACAATACGGAGCAATTAGACGATGAAAAAGATTCTAGTCATCAATGCCAACCCAAAATCTAACAGTTTTTGTAAATCCTTAGCTGAAAAATATACCTCAACTGCGGCAAACGACCATGACGTTGAGCAAATCCATATTGGTGATCTGAATTTCGAAATCAGTTTAAACGAAGGGTATGATGAAATAGCAACCCTAGAGCCTGATTTACTAGATTTCCAGAAAAAGATTCAATGGGCAGAACATATTGTCATTATTAGCCCTGTTTGGTGGGGAACAATACCCGCGAAATTCAAAGGTGCGATTGATAGAACCTTTCTACCCAGTTTCTCATTCAAATACATAGAGGGTAAATCAATTCCCCAAAAGTTATTAAAAGGGCGAACCTCTGAGCTGATCATCACCCTTGATACGCCACCCTTCTGGTTCAGACTTCTCTATGGTAACCCGATATACAAACAGTTGAAGCATGCTATTTTGGACTTTTGTGGCATAAAAAATACCTCTTCGACGTATTTTGGTCCAATGATGAGTGCAAGTCACAATCATCGGGAAGCTTGGCTGAATAAAACAGCGCAACTGGCAAGCAAAATAAAGTAACAGTATATCGTTGAACACCCCAATGCATGAGTCAATACACATGCATTGGGGTCTCTGTTATTTGACTCACGACTTTCATCTGACGTTTCTCTTCAGCGATTCCCGGCCCAATGATTGCGTGCCATTACGATTTATCTACCCAAATTTCAATACGATAGCCATAAAATTCCCGCCCATCCATATCATAAGCCGATGACACCAATACGAATCAAATTGAGTATTAATCTCAATTATATGGATATTTTTGTTGACCAGATCACACCTTTGACTATAAGTTTATGCAACTTTTCATACGGAATTGAATCATAGGTAATTGAACCGACACCAATCAATGCTGTAGATATTTCTCAGTAATACTCTGACTAACAAGCCATGAAAAAATGAAAATAATAAATACGATCAAACAATTAAAATTATCTTATCATGCCATTACAATTATTATTGCTATTTATTTTTCGGTTATTTTAAATTTGCCGGTATATAAATCACTGCATGAAATTTTTAATCAATTGGATGCAGTTGATACTGGATTCATTATTTCTATTCCATTCTTTTTTATTTTTGCTTTAACCATTATTTTCAGTGTATTTTCATGGCCAAAAATAACGAAAATATTCTTTTCTATCCTACTGTTAACATCGAGTCTTGTCAGTTACGCCACTTACAATTATGGCACGATATTCAATGCTGAAATGATAGAAAACCTGATTGAGACGAACGTCGGTGAGGCCTCTTCTTACCTGAGTCTCAGATCGGTTCTCTGGTTTCTTGGTCTGGGAGTCTTACCAACCATACTGCTCATCCTAACCCCGATCAAACAGGAAAAGTTCCTCGCTTTACTGACGAAAAAATTGGGGATTATTTTCATCTCTGGATTAGGGATTGGCCTGATTGCTTCAGCATATTATCAAGATTATGTATCAGTCGGACGCAATAACGGCTATATCAAGCGGATGATAATCCCAACATATTATGTCAATGGTATTGCTGAATATATTCATCAGACATATTTTTATACTCCATTGCCTTATGTCCAGATTGGGTTGGATGCAAAGCAGCAGGCGGCAGTTCCCGGTCAAAAACCGTCATTGGTGGTCTTCATCCTGGGTGAAACCGCCAGAACATACAATTATCACTCAAATGGCTACCCAAGACCCACGACACCTTTCACCGATGCGCAAGGGGTGATCTCCTATCAACATGTCGCTTCTTGTGGTACAGCCACCGCCGTCTCGGTTCCCTGCATGTTTTCCCGTCTCGACAGAAAAAACTATAATGAGCAACGCGCCTATCATCAGGACAACCTGATCGACGTCTTAAACAGGGCGGGTATCGATATTTTCTGGAAAGAGAATGATGCCGCCAGTAAAGGGATCCCCAAACATGTCAAATATCAGGAGCTGAAACGTAATTCTCATCATCCGTTATGTACGCTTGAAGGATGTAAAGATATGGCTTTGCTCAATCATTTCGAGCAGGATATTCATGCACTACAGGGCAATAGCTTGGTGGTACTCCATTTGATCGGCAGCCATGGGCCGGCTTATTTTCAGCGTTATCCGCAAGAATTTGCGCACTTTCAGCCAGATTGTCAGCGGGATGATATTGAAAACTGTACCCACGAGCAGCTCGTCAATACTTACGATAACACGATCCGCTATACCGACTACGTCGTCGCCCAGACGATCGACCGGTTAAAGCAATTCTCTGACCGCTATAATACCGCGCTGATCTATCTCTCTGACCATGGTGAATCTTTAGGTGAGAATGGCATCTATCTGCATGGTTTACCCTACTCTATCGCACCGATGGAGCAGAAACATGTGCCGCTGATGGTGTGGTTGTCTGATGGGTATCAAGCCGCGCAGCATATCGATGAATCCTGCCTGAAAAAGCAAGCCGCAACAGTGCATGTGTCACAAGACAACCTGTTTGATTCACTGCTTGGCGCACTCAATGTTTCAACCCATCTCTATCGACCGGCAAAAGATATCTTTTCCGCATGCCGAAAAAGATAGTCCCGTAAATCCTGGGTCAATCAGATCAGAGGGGCACAGGCCTGCTCTGATCGGTCTCAGTGCCATAGAGCGGATATTAACGCGTGTGTCCCACCGGCCTGTATTTGCTTTGCCGTCATTGGATAACCGAAGCCTGATGATTCATCTCTTGCTCGCTACGAAATAAAGGGATACCCAATGTCTGATGCATTTTGACCAGCCACGGCTGTTCCAAGCCGATACTTTCCATCGCAGCTTTGTCGAGAAAAATGCTTTCCGGTTTTCCCGCGTTCACCACAGCGCCGTCGGCCATCACATAAACGTAATCGCACAACTCGTAAATCAGATCGATATCATGGCTGGACATCACAACATGTTTGCCCAGAGAAGCAAATGTCCCAATCAAAGATTTCATCTGACGTGTTCCGACGGGATCCAGCCCGGCAGTTGGTTCATCCAGCAGCAGATACGAACTGTCTAACACCAGCGCACCGGCAATCGCAACCCGTTTTTTCTGACCATAGCTCAAAGCATGAACCGGCTGATTGATCAGGTTTTGACCATCTACCAATGATAACGCATCGCTGACTCGCCGCTCGATCTCTGCTTCATTCACCCCCAGATTTCTTAAGCTAAAAGCAATGTCATCAAAGACATCGGTATAAAATATTTGCTGATCCGGTTCCTGAAACACCAGCGTGACGCGCTGTCGATACTCAAACAACGATTTTTTCGCGTATGTCAGGGGCTGACCTTGCCATAAAACATTGCCATGCCGTGGCCGGTATAAACCAAGTAAGAGTTTAAACAGTGTCGATTTACCACAACCGTTGGCACCGACCACCCCGATGACCGAATGTGCCGTAAAATCCATCGACACATGCTTAAGTACCGATGAGCCATCCTCATAAGCAAAATCAACCGCCTGAACCGCTAACGTCATTAGAGAAACTCTCCTTGATATAGCTTCACAAAAAGGGATGCTTTCATCTGTTGATGGCGCACCAAGACACGCTGTAACAACATCGCCGCTAACTGTGCCAGAGATTTCAGCCAGTTACGGCGACGGATATAACCAAAGCGCAACGTTTGGGCGGTAAAAATGGCGTGCGCTTCTTCAATCAAAATAAAAATGAACCGATACGTCAGTAACACTTGTTCAACCAGTACCATCGGTAACCGCGTTGCTTTCAGCAACCGGATACACTGATTGAATGGCGTCGATACCACAAAACAGTAAGTGGCAGCAATCGAACATAAACACCGTATCAATGTTTGCCCAGCCATCCCCCATAACTCACGACTGACGCCGAAAAATCCGTCAGCAACCGGCAGACTGATGATCAATCCATCCGGCTGTTGATGATAGGTCAACACCATCGCAATAATGCTGAAGAGCAAAAATCCGGCGGGTAACCGCAACCAACGCAGGTATTGCCTGAGCGTGATCCGGCCACCGACACAAGTCAGCAGCATCAACAACAGAAACAGTCCCCATTGATAAACAACCGGTAGTGTAAGAGCCAGAATCAACGTGACGAGATAAAACCAGCCTTTGTACACGGGGGGCACATGAACCCACCGACTCCGATAGGCGTATTTATCGATGAGTAACATGACGACGCCGACGCCCTTGATAAAAGCCGAGAATATAGAAGATCACAGCCGAGCCAAGCGAACCCTGTAGGGTAAACAGCAGGCTTTCAATTTCACCACTGGCCGGTTCAAATATCGGCTCAAGCCACGGCTGATAGTCAGGCGCTATTTCGGTGATGACCGACTCTGCTTCACCGTCTGAACCACCGAATTCGCCCGGAACACCTAACACAAACGGCATCACGATCAGCAGGCCGATCATCAATATAATCAATACATTCTTTTTCATCTCAGCACACCTTGTGTTGTTCCGAGCAACGCCCGTTTACTCAGTTGTTCATAAATCAAAACCGTCAGTAACCCTTCCGCAATGGCAATTGGCACCTGAGTCAGCATAAACACCCCCATAAATTTACTCACTGAGGCGACCATCCCTAACTGCGGATCGGGGAATGCGAAACCCAGTTGCACGGAAGTGACTAAATACGTTGCCAAATCAGCACCGGCGGCACACAAAAACACAGCAATATCCTTTCTGAGATTGAGCCGGTTCGCCGTAACCCACAAAGCGTATCCGACCAAAGGCCCGATCACCGCCATTGACATGCCATTGGCCCCCAAAGTTGACAGCCCCCCGTGTGCCAGTAACAACGCCTGAAACAGCAGGACGATCCCGCCGAGCAGCGGCACCACCATAAACCCGAACAGAATCACCGCCAGACCTACCCCCGTAGGGTGGGAGCAACTGCCAGTCACCGCCGGTAGCTTGAGTGCGGACAGAACAAAAATAAAGGCCCCACACAACGCTAACAGCACCTTTTTATCACTGTCGTTGGCAACCAGATGCTTCAGTTTTCTGATACTCAAGATCAAAAATGGCAGAAAGAGTACCCACCAGCTCAGCGCCCATATCGGTGGTAAAAATCCTTCCATGATATGCATCGCATTCGCACGGATGGGGAACATCAAGCACGCCACTGCTCCGAGACATGGCCCAAAGGGTTTGCAGGAGAGTTGAGAGAACAAGCGTTGAGAAAACATAAGTCAGTTCCTTATCTGTTGTCTGAAACGGCGGAGAACTTTTGTGGTTGGTCACCATGACTGGTCTTCACGAAATCCCGGTGGACGAAACCTTGATGGGCGAAACGCCGATTGACTAAAATGGTCGAAAAGTAAGGCAGCGGGGTGTCGCTACGAATCGCGCTCAGGTCTGGATAATAGATTTCGTTGTCCATTGACGCATTCGCCATCAAAATGGCACAGGAGAGCAATCCCTGTTCATCCAGTAGGGTGCGGATTTTTTCAAATCGCCCATACACTTTCATCAACACCACACATTCATGCTCGGTCAGCGCTCGGCGCAAAACCGCTTCGTCCGCCGTACATGACATCACCGCCATTGACTGTTGTTCCATACACAGCGGAAATTGTCCGCCGGCAGCAATGGCAGCAAATGACGTGATGCCCGGCACCACTTCAATATCCAACTGTGGCGCAAGCCGTTCGAGCAAGAACACCCAAGTGCTGAACAGCATACTGTCACCCAGAGTGATAAAACCGACCTGCTTCCCCGCGGTGACATCTTGTGCGATTTCTGCGGCAATGCGATCCCAGGCCTGATGCTTGGCTGCTGCATCGTTGGTCATCGGAAAGTGGCGCGCTTGGATCACCACGTGTTCCCCCAGATACTCGCGCACAATGGACAAAGCAAGACTGTCCCCCTGCTGACGCCCGGCCGGTGCGTACAATACATCGAGATGACCCAAAATCCGGGCAGCGCGGACGGTGATTAAATCACTGGCTCCCGGTCCGGTGCCCATGGCAAATAACTTTCCGCCATTTTTGGACTTCCCACCATTTTTGAACTTCCCACCATCCTTTAATTTTCCACCACTCATGCGACAGGCTCCTTGACATCCGTTGCTGGCATAACGGTGGCTGAGCGTTGATTGCCAGACGGCTCCGGTGGCGGGGCAACCGCAGCTAAATGGTCAATAAACAACTGACGAATCAACGGATTTTCACCTAATCCCTGAACGATCGGTTCGGCGGCAATCCCAGCCTGTTGAATCAGGACTTTCCATGAGTCCGCTTCATCGGAGGCCATGTCATGAATCGCATGGTCACCGGCCACCAGCATCAATGGCATCAAATAAACTTTCCGTATCTGCGCCTGTTGCAGCCGCTTGATAACGGTCTCGATCCCCGGATAACTTTCCACCGCACCGACCATAAAAGGTCGCTGATATGTTTGCATCATATGGTCAAGGCACGCATAAGCTGAAAACGCATGATGTGTCGTCCCGTGTCCCATCAACACCAAGCGTTCATCGCTCGCAAGTGGCGGTGACTGGTATTCAATCGCATCAATCAAGCGGTGATAGTCATCATCGCCACTCAACAATGGAACACCGATGTCGATCCGTGCAAACTGGTCTTGAAAATGCGCAACTTCACGGACGATCTTTTCATATTCGTCACCGTTGATAATATGGAGCGACTGGATTAACACATCCTGATATCCGGCGCGTTTCAGCGATTCCAGTGCCTGACGCGGGTGATGAATATCCATCCCATCCCGCTGCGCTAACTTGTTAATAATCATCGATGAGGTAAAAGCCCGAAAGAAATCCCGGTCGGGAAATGCGTCCGCCAAAGCTTGTTCACACGCCTCAATATTTTTTTGCCGTGCTTGCGGATAACTGGTTCCGAAACTAATCACTAATAGTGCTTTTTTCATCAAATGATTCCTTCTGTTGCCATGAGCGGAACAATGCTTCGCACGCGTCAAGGTCGTGTAATGTTTCAACATAGTGGGTCACAAAATTCAGGGGAGGACGTTGAATCACAATGCAAGGGATCCCCAGTGACAGACATGGTTCCACTTTTTCGGTAAAGCCACCGGCCCGACCGGACTCTTTGGTAATCACCACATCCGGCTGGATCATGTCGTACAGCGCGTGATTCATCGCTGCGGAAAAAGGACCTTTCATCGCAATAATTTGCGCATAGCTCAGCCCCAGAGACTCACATTCCGCAACCACTTCCGATGTCGGCAATACACGCGCATATAAGGTTTTATCGCTCAGTAATTGCCGGAACCGGGCGAGATCTTTACTCCCGGTGGTCAACAACACATTCTGCTGTTGCGGGGTGATGCGTTCACAGGCTTCAGCAATGCTGCGGACATAGGTAAGCAGCGGATGCGCACCGACATCGACCGGTGTCGGACGCTCATAGCGAATCACCGGACACCCCGTTTTCAGGCTGGCAGCCACGATGGTTTCCCGTAATTGCTGCGCATAAGGATGGGCGGCATCAATCACACAATCGACCTGATGCGTCAATATCCATGAGCTCATCGTTGCGGTATCCAGCCGGCCTTGAATCACCGGCGCGCCCAGCGACTGTACCGCAGCCAGCCCTGTCGGGGTCGCCACGGACAGTGTATAGCGGATGCGACATTGCGCCAGCATCCGGCAGAGAATAGCTGCATCGGATGTGCCGCCAAAAACCAGAACATGGTCGGGGCTCATAACGTATATCCTCGTGGTGTAATCATCAGCCCCTGTTCAACATAAGTGGACTGATTGCCGACAATCACCATCGTACGCATATCGACCCGTTCAAAATCCATGGCTGCCAAAGTGGTCAGCCATTTGGTTTCTTTACGACGCCCGGCTTCTTTGACGACCCCGACCGGTGTCTCCGGTGCTTTATAGGGCGACATCAATTCAAATGCATGACGTAAGTGCCCTTCCCGCCCCCGACTGCGCGGGTTATAAAAACAGATCACAAAATCAGCGGCTGCGGCTGCGGTAATGCGCTTGGCAATCACTGACCAAGGTGTCAATAGATCACTCAGACTGATGTGACAAAAATCATGCATCAGGGGCGCCCCCAGCGCAGCACCGGCAGCAATACTTGCGGTCATTCCCGGCACAACCTTCACTTCAACATGCCACGTCTGCTTGGTCACCATTTCCAGAATCAAGCCGGCCATGCCATAAATCCCGGCATCGCCACTACTGATAAGCGCAACGGTTTGACCCGATTGTGCAATCTCAAGGGCGACCTGACACCGTTCAATCTCTTTACACATCCCGGTTTTAATCACCGGTTTATCGCCCACCAACGCTTTCACCAGATGGGTATAGGTTTTATAGCCCACGATCACATCAGCCGCTTCAATGGCAGCGCGCGCCTCTGCGGTCATCATCTCTAGGCCACCGGGGCCAATGCCTACGACATATAACATGATTTCATGACTCCATAGGTCAGGGTAATACCTTGTTGTCTTAGGGTTTCCCCCAACAGACAACCGTCACTGAGCAGCCAGGCTGCCGGTTGAGAAACACATCCGACACCCACAGTTTGTTGAACGAATTCCGATTGAGGAAATTGTGCTGAACACGAACTTAATTCGGCCGCGCTGAATAATTTGAAGGGCACCTGATACTGCTGCGCCAGATGTTGCAATGCCGGCTCATCACATTTGAGATCAATACTGCCAATCGCAGCCATAGCGAGCGGATGAATATTGAGGCGTTGCAACTGTTGCTGAAAGAGGGTCAGTAGCTGTACGGAAGACATGTTTTTCCGACACCCGATGCCGGCAACGAGGCGTCTCGGGATCAACTGAAAGCTGGGAATGGGCCAGTCCGGTCGCGTCACTTGCATCGACACATCAATCAGCGCGGACAACGCATAACGGGCAACATCGTGTTCTGTCACAAGGGTCAAACCACGAATATCAAACTGATGGATATCAAAACCGAGTGTCGCTTCGAGCCACGGGTCAATATGAAGCCCGACCGTGTGCCCACTGACCAGCAATTGGTTTACGGTTTTGGTCGCAGCATGCAACTGCTCACTCGCGGCATTCAACTGTTGTGCCAACAGATCGAAAGCACAGGTTTGATTGACATCCGTTGCCGTCGAGATCACCGGCTGCGCCCCAAGACTGTCAGCCACCTGTCGAGCCAGCTCATTCGCCCCACCGATATGCCCCGACAACAGACTGATCACAAATTGTCCTTGTTCATCAATCACTAACACGCCCGGGTCGGTGAATTTATCTTTCAGTAGCGGCGCGATCATTCTGACCGCAATCCCACAGGCACCAATAAAAATCAGGGCATGATCGCAGCCAAACCGTTGCGCCACCGTCTGCTTCAAACTGCCGTCAAATGGCAGGAATCCAGCCTGTAGGTACTTCTCCGCGCAGTAGCAACGCATTGATAATGCCGGAAACGCCTGACGAAGCCGCCGGGCAATCTGCTGACCGCCCGGTGTCAGGCTAAACAGAGAGACGGAAAAACCGTTAACGGTATTCATGACTGAACGCCGCATCATAAAGTTTAGAGTAGTGGTATTCTTCTCCCAGAAAGCGACCAACCAAGATCAACGCTGTTTTTTGAATGCCTGCATCCGTCACGGTTTGAGCGATATCGGCAAGGGTGCCTTTCAGGATCTGGCAATCCGGCCAAGTGGCTTTATACACCACAGAGACGGGGGTATCGAGCGGGTATCCCCCCTGCACCAATTGTTCGACAACGGCAGCGATGCCCTTGACTGACAGGAAGATCGCCATCGAGGTTTGATGGCCGGCAAAGCGAGTCAGCGACTCCAGCTCCGGGGTTGGTGTCCGGCCCGCCATCCGGGTAATAATCAGGCTCTGCGAGACTTCAGGCACCGTGTATTCAACCCCAAGCTCAGCTGCGGCTCCCAGAAAAGAAGACACCCCGGCAATACAGCGAAACCCTATCTGCTGTTTTGCCAGTTCTTCCCCCTGTTCTCGCACCGAACCATACAACGACAAGTCACCGGTTTGCAGTCTCACCACCAGTTTGTTGGCGTGAATACCGTCAACCATCAGTTGAATGATTTGCTGTAAATGTAAGGCTGCACTGTCATGGCATTCCGCTTCCGGCTTGCAGTAATCCAGTAAGGCCGGATTGATCAGCGAACCGGCATAAATCACCACATCCGCCTGTTGCAGCAAGCGATACCCTTTCAGGGTCATCAGCTCCGGGTCTCCGGGTCCGGCACCTACAAAATAGACTTTGCTTTTATCCAGTGTCTCCGTCATTGTGCGCTCCCTTCAGTACACTTGGTACACGACATCACAAACGTGGGGTTATTGGGTTTGAAATAGTAACTGCTGCCCAACGGGGTCATCGGGGACACCATGATTTGGGTACAGTCCAGATCCCGGATCGGGCCGTGTTTCAGGTGCTCTAACGCCTGATGCAGATTGTCTTGCAGAATAAATGTCATCACTAACCGGCCATGTTCCGTCAAATGAGCCAGAGCCCAGTCAATGATCGCCGTGAGGTTACCGCCACTGCCGCCGATAAATATCGCATCCGCGCCTCCCGTCAGATCACAAGGGGCAACAGCCTCAATCAGCGCAATCCGCTCGACGGCGTGGTGCTTGATGTTTTGCCGCATGATCGCCAGCGCCCGGGCATTCTTCTCAATCGCGGTAACGGCCAACTCAGGAAAACGCAGGGCTGCTTCAATCGCAACACTTCCGGTTCCCGCCCCGACATCAATCAACCGCTGCGCCCGACCGAGTTCTAATCGGTCAAGCACGACAGCGCGGACTTCCTGCTTGGTCATCGGCACTTTGTCGGCTCTCAGAAATTCGCTATCTTTCATCTGTGTCTCTTTCGTTCAGTACCTTTGTTCCGTTACATTTATTCAGGGGATTCATTGAGCACAATGACCACATTCATGTCATATGACCGCTGCACCTGTTCTGCCCGAAGCATCGAAATCCGTTGATTGGCGTAGCCCAGATTTTCACCAATAATAAAGGTCCGCTTCAGTTGCCGGATAAGCGCTTGCTGGGCAATGCGATACGGCCCGAGATATTGATCCGTCACCAATGCAACCTTGTCGTGTGCAAACAGAAAATCGAAGTCCGGTGACTGACCATGACTACTGGTGATATACAGCTCGTTCATATCCATGCCGATTTCAGCAAACAACATCTGAATCGAACTGATACCGGGAATGACTTGCCGCTGAGCGGGCGGAAAATGCTGGCAGATACGTTTACCGATCCCAAACAACATCGGGTCGCCCGATGCCAACACCACCACCTGACGGGATGAAATCTCAGCCAGAAATTGCATGGCTTGGTCGATACTGCCCGACATTGCTATTTTTTCGCCCTGAAAATCAGGGAACAGCTGCAATAATCTCGGCCAGCCGACCAACACCTCTGCACGGTCAATGAGCTGACGCGCAGCCAGCGTGAGCATGTCATCTTTACCGGGGCCGATACCAACCACATAAATCATTGGTAATCCTCCAAAATTGTGTCAATCGGACGATGACAGCCTAAGATCTGATTGTCATAAGAAAACAGCACTACATCGCAACAAAACGGGTGACTGGCATAACGCAGCATGTCCGCAACCCGCGTACAGATCCGCTGCGCCAGCGCGGTATATACGGCCTGATAGCCATGCTGTTCAATCAGTACCAGTGCTTCTTCTGTGGTCAGGCAAGCATAAACTTGTTGCAGCAATGCATTCGGGGCCCCCAGCAATGCCAAATGGGTAACCAGCGTTTCCAGCCGCGCATCGGCAACATGCGAATGGGTATGAAAAACACCGGCAGCAATCTTAATCAGTTTGCCGATATGCCCGACCAGTAGAACCTGCTCGAACTCAAGACGACTGGCCTCTTGCAACATGTAGCCGACAAAATTACTCATGGTGACGACCATCTCGTGATTCAGATGCAACTGTTGACGCACAAACCGTTCGCCATGGTTGCCCGGGACGAGAATAACCCGGCGGTGACCTTGGGCTTTTTTCTGTTCCAGTTCAATGGCTAACGAGCGTTTCCAGCTCTCCTCAGACATTGGCGTCACAATGCCGGATGTCCCGATAATCGAAATCCCATTTTCAATGCCCAGCTTGGCATTGTAGGTTTGTTTGGCTCGCTCAATACCTTCCGGTGCGAAAATCTCAACCGTGACGCCTTGGTTCGGCCCGATAACCTCACGCACCGCTTGTTCAATCGTATGGCGCGGGGTTTTATTGATGGCCGCTGCACCGACCGGCAAACCAACGCCTTGCCGTGTGACGATGCCGATGCCTTCGCCTCCCGTAATATCAATCGATGTGCCGGAATTGCGTGTCACTCGGGCAAAAATCAACATGCCATGCGTCGCATCGACATCATCCCCGCCATCTTTGCGAATCGCAGCGACAGCCTGAAACTGCGCGACAGTCGCAGCTTCAACACTCAGATGCAGTGGAACACCGGACGGTGTCACAATCGAAACTTGATCAATACGTTGTTGACGCAGCAGCATCAGTGCCGCGACTTTCGCAGCCGCAGTCGCACACGAGCCGGTGGTATAGCCTTTGCGATATGCTTTACCGCGATGCCAGACCAGATCCTGAGCCGTCGATTCAGTCATCGTCCCTCCTGCATGTCATACAGCACCGCGTTAACAATCGCGGCGGCAACATTACTGCCGCCTTTGCGCCCCAGCGCGGTAATAAAAGGGAAATCACTGTCATACAGGGCTTGTTTTGATTCAGCCGCACCGACAAACCCCACCGGAACGCCGATGGTGACAGGCCGCTTTGCTCCGGCACTTTGCAGTAACTGAAACAAAGCCGTCGGGGCGTTGCCGAAGACAAACACCGCATCGTCACTTTCAGCCAACGCCTTTTCTACCGCAACCATTGACCGGGTTTTACCCTGTGCCTTGGCTATCGCAGCGACATCCGGATCGGCAATATAACAGCGCACTTCACAGCCGAATTGACGGAGCAGTGATTTATTCATCCCGGCGAGCACCATGGTGGTGTCGGTATAACACACACACCCAGCCGCAATCTGAGCTTGCAGCCCGGTCAGAACCGTTGGCGAGAATTTTAAGATCTCCAGCCAGTCAAAATCGGCGGTGGTGTGGATCGCCCGGGTAATGATTTTTTGCTCAAGCGGATGGCGGAAACGATAGGTCGGAAAGTCGGTCTGGATGATTTGATCAATGATCTCGAAACTGGTCGATTCGATTTGCTGCGGCTGTTGAATAAAAGATTGCGGTTGCTGACTTGTTGTCTGGCATCGGTTTGGGTTCGCTTTCATAGACCACCAATCACTGTTTAACTGAGAAAGGTTCAACCAAGACCGGTTTAACCAAGTTCTGTTCTACTGGTGAATTGCGGGTATAAAGCAACCGCCCCCAAATCGACGATTTGAAGACTGCACCCTACTCGCTTCCCACCGAAGGAGTTACGGAATTGCTTTGACTCGTCTTCTGACTTAGCTTCAACCTTCCTGATCCCTTCCCGTTTGCACAGTGGTTTAATCAGGTCGTCAGCATTACAGCAACGGGGGCTGTGGAGGAATTTCACCTCACTTCCGGCCGTCTCCAAGTCACCTCAATATGTTGCGATTCATTCATATCAAACGCTTGCAAAGCGTCATGTTAAGAGGTGTTGGATAACGGATTCGCATCAAAGCAATGATGTTTATTCGTATCAACACCCTGACATAACAACGCCAGATTACATTGATAATCATCAATTTATCGTCACATAACCAAAGCAATGCTGATTCCTCAGCAGTCCATCACCTTCCCAAAAAATATTCATTGCTGGCATATAACCCCCTTCTGGATCAACGATCTTTTCTGACGGGCAGTGTTCAATAAGCGAAGTGTTCAATAAGCGAAGTGTTCAATAAGCGAAATGCTCAATAAACGAATCGTTTAATCAGCGTTACGGTCACTCCGACCAATGAATCAATATGAGGTAAGACGATGAAAGGCAAAGTATGGTTGGTAGGTGCCGGGCCGGGCGATCCGACATTGCTGACCGTGAAAGCACTTTACTGTATCCGTCAGGCAGAAGTGATCGTCTATGACCGTTTGGTCAGCGATGAAATTTTGCAGGAAGCACCACCCCACTGCAAAATGATCAATGTCGGCAAATTGCCTAATTATCATCCCATTCCTCAGGATGATATCAATGACTGTCTGATCCAGTTTGCGTTGCAGGGGCACAATGTGGTGCGTTTGAAAGGTGGTGATCCTTACGTGTTCGGCCGCGGCGGCGAAGAAGCCGAAGCACTGGCCGCATTCGATATTGCATTTGAAGTGATTCCCGGTATCAGTTCAGCGATTGGCGGACTCGCCTATGCAGGAATTCCGGTCACACATCGTGACTGTGCGTCGTCTTTTCATGTGGTCACCGGCCATTTGCAACAGGGGAAAGATCCGCTCGACTGGACACAGTTTTCCAGACTGGACGGAACGCTGGTGATTCTCATGGGCATGAGCCAAATCAAGCATATCTGTCAACAACTGATGGATGGCGGTAAACCGGTCAGTACCCCGGCGGCTGTGGTTCGTTATGCCAGCCGGGACAATCAGCAAGTGGTCACCGGCACTGTTGCCAATATTGCCCAGCGTGTCGCAGAAGCTCAGATCAAATCTCCCGCATTGATTGTCATTGGCGGTGTTGCGGCAAAACATACCACGCTTTCGTTTCAGACAACTTGTCGCCATATCAGTGAGTTAGAAGCGTTCATGGCGTCGTCGTGGTGAGAACAACCGGCCTTCAAACCGTTAACGGACATGCAATACTGTTAACGGTCAGATAAGCCTGCCCCTGATAGCGGTTGAGGGTGAGATGTGTGACGCTCTGATTCGCAATCGCCAGTCCGGTGTACCAGCGCGGATTCTGCCAGTCCAGCCCCAGCACATGTGCGAGGATAAAACGAATCGGACCGCCATGCGTAATAATCAAACTATCATGCTGGCATTGTTCAATCAGGGCTTCCCACGCTTCGGTCACGCGTGCTACACCGTGAGCCAATGACTCAGCCTCCGGCAGGGGCGCATGTGCCGGATCCATCCAAAACTTTTCTAAGGTCTCCCATTCGTTTTGCAACGCATCGAACGGCACCCCATCAAACCGACCGAAATTCTGCTCTTTGAACCGTTCATCCACGGTTAAATGCAGCGCCGGATCCAATGCCGTTAATTGTTCTGCCAGATAGCGGCACCGGGTTAAAGGCGAGGTATAGATGGTCTGAAACTGATAATCGGTCAGTAAAGCACGCGCCATCGTTTGTTGAGTCACTTCATCGACACCGACATCCGTATGCCCGTTCAGTGCTGGCTTCCCCTCGGTTTTCCCATGTCGCAGCAAATATAAGTGAATCATCTCATGTCCTTTGATATCCGATTCACTCAGCATATCAATTTCTGTAAAAAGCGCTCAACTATTTTGAAGATGCGCACACTGAAGCCGAACGATGGCTGCATCATCCGGTAAGCTGCTGTTGTTTCAAGGTACTGTTGTTTCAAGATGCTGTGGTTTCAGGAGACTTTGGTTTCAGGATCCTTATGCCCTTTAGCATCGATTCACGCCTCTCATCCCCGAATCAGTGACAGCTCTCACACAATAAACGGTTGATGCAATTCTACGCCTGTCGAATTCCTCCCCATCATCTGCAGCCGTGGATGAGCTCTCCGCTATGATTTGTTTCTATGATAGGTGTTGTTGATGTGTTGCTGCGTGAATATGAAAACCCTTGAGTGACACGTTAACGAAACCAAACACATGTTGATGGAACAATGAACACCAATTGGAATGGTTAGGACGAGAATATGAATCACAAACTATTAACCGGAATAATGCTATGCGGCAGCCTGTGGGGGCTATCGCC
Source organism: Vibrio gazogenes (assembly GCF_002196515.1). Taxonomy (NCBI): domain Bacteria; kingdom Pseudomonadati; phylum Pseudomonadota; class Gammaproteobacteria; order Vibrionales; family Vibrionaceae; genus Vibrio; species Vibrio gazogenes. The sequence goes on from NZ_CP018836.1 coordinate 709,051, forward strand.
AGTGTACGCACAGGACGCGCCCAAAACGACTTTTGTTCATTTATTTGAATGGCACTGGTCAGATATTGCGACGGAGTGTGAAGATTTTTTGGGGCCAAAAGGGTTCGCGGCCGTCCAGATTTCGCCACCGCAGAAAAGTATCGATAACGCGGCGTGGTGGTCTCGCTATCAGCCGATGAGCTATCAGTTCGACAGTCGTAGTGGCAATCGCGAACAGTTCAAAGATATGGTGAGCCGGTGTAAAGCGGCTGGTGTCGATATCTATCTGGATGCGGTTATCAATCATATGGCAGCGTTAAATCGGAGTTTCCCCGATGTCCCTTATGGCCCCAACGATTTTCATAACTGCACGGACAATATTAATTACAGCAATCGCTGGCAAGTGCAAAACTGTGACTTGGTGGGGCTGAACGACTTAAAAACCGAATCAGACTATGTGCGACAGAAAATCGCGGACTATATGAATGATGCCATCAGTATGGGCGTTGCCGGTTTCAGAATTGATGCGGCCAAACATATTCCGGCAGCCGATATTGCTGCGATAAAAAGTAAACTCAACGGCAATCCATACATCTTTCAGGAAGTCATCGGTGCTGGCGGCGAACCGATCCAACCTTCAGAATATGTTGGCAATGGCGATGTCACGGAATTTAACTTTGCCCGCACTCTCGGCAGTAAATTTAAAAACGGTCACATCAATGAGTTAAAAGAATTAAATCACTGGAGCGGCTGGCTCCCCAGCGATGATGCGGTTGTCTTCGTCACCAATCATGATGATGAACGCACCAATGCCAGCAATGAACTGACCTATAAAGATCAGGGCAATTTATACATGCTCGGCAATGTCTTCATGCTGGCCTACCCTTACGGCTATCCGAAAATCATGTCCGGTTATCAATTTAACCACAGCGATGATGCACCGCCGGCAACGGGAGTCCATTCAGGCAATGCCTGTCGTTTTAATGGTGGCGACTGGATCTGTACCCATCAATGGCGCGGCGTCGCAAACATGGTGGCCTTCCGCAACGAGACCGCATCACAGCAGCAAGTCACTCACTGGTGGGATAACGGTAGTAATCAAATCGCATTCGGCCGTGGCGGACTGGGATTTGTCGTGATTAACCGCAGTGATACCGCGGCATTAGACAAAACCCTGAGCACCGGCATGCCTGAAGGGGACTACTGTGACATTATTTCCGGTAATTTCGATTCGGGTCGTCGGGCGTGCAGCGGCAATATCATTCATGTCGATAGTCAGGGCAACGCCACATTTCATGTATCTTTACAAAATGCTGCGGCAATTCACGTCGGTGCTAAAATCTCAGGCGGAACCACGCCCCAACCAAACGAGCCGGTTCCTGCAACAGCCGTGAGTGAGCATGCAATCTGCTACTACGATAAAAACACCACCTTTAACCAACCATCTCTGTACTATTGGCATGTCGAGCCAAGCGATGCATTGGCAGCGACAAGCTGGCCCGGCGTCGCGATGGCGAAAAATGGTGACTTTGCTTGTTTTGAGCCCGCGACCCAGCTGACAACACTGAATGTAATTTTCTCGGACCAAGGCGCCTCGCAAACGGCCGATTTCACCACGCAATCCGGTACTTGTTACTTCAACGGCGACTGGAAGTCACTGCGTGAGTGTGGCTTTTCACTCAAACCGGGAGAGGGTGGCAATCCGACGGTGCAAAACAACAAAGTGTGTTATGACAACCAGCAAAATTTTGCTCAGCCTTATCTCTATTTCTGGAATGTTGAGGCCACCGCTCCGGTCAATACCGTCTCATGGCCGGGCGTGGCCATGACCGCGGAAAACAACAGCTATTGCTATGATTTCCATCAGACGTTGTCTTCACTGAATGTAATTTTCAGTGACAATGGCAGCCGCCAAACCGCTGATCTATCGGCAACACCGCCAAAGCTCTGTTATAAGGACAATAAGTGGCATGAGATGAGTGCGTGTAGTTCTGAGTAAGAAATAAAATCGGGGGTGGAGGCTGGGGAAATAAACATTGAGGAGCAGTGATTTGGTACGCGATTACTTTTGCCGGGCGTTGCGGATCTGCTTCCTCGCCTTGATAGCTAGGGGCTGTATATGTATATGGGCTAGGTTTCATCGCACTGACTCGGATATCAGCCAGCAACTCACCGTCAGATTCATCGGCCTGTTGATACTTTATTTGTATGTGATTTACTTATATTTTTAATGCCTAAATCAGGTGCACCATAGGCGTCACCTGGATTTTTTCGTTAGCTTACGGTTGCTATATGGTTAAGCCAATCTGATGATGTGTGTAGATCGTCACCTTCATACCACAGCATACCAATCTCCATCCAATCTAAGAACTGTATAGCTCTATCATCTGGTCGCTCTGGTAGCAGAATCGATATATGCGGCTCTTTATCACCTTTTAGCTCATACCAATAATCATATAACTGACCGATAGCCATTCGTATGTTTGATTTCTCTATAGAACTTTTTACTTCTATTATTAGATCATTTTCATCACTATCATAATTCCATACAAGTACGTCAAACATACAAGAATCGTCACAACCTTCGAGGAGGGTAAAGCTAGAAAGGCTATCTAATAATTTATTTGTTAACTGGTTATGAATTCTTCTTTGCTTGATTGTTCCTGAGCTCTTAATGACTTCTACATCATTCTCATCCTTTAATGGGAGTGCTGAGGGGCTTCTAGTGCCTTTCCCCTCTAGAAGTTTCTTTTTTGCACTTTTCCCGGGTGCGCTGATAAAGTCAGGAATATCCCGTCCTACTTGGTCCAAGTCTGCAGCGTCGACAATTCCACCAACCCCGTATAGTTCAACCATGGCATCATATTGTTCTGGTAAGCTTCGACCTTGAACTTCTAGTTTTTTTAATAGGTTTTTAACCCATTCATTTCCATTTATAAGTGGAAACTTAATCTCTGCGTCGAGCGTGAAGAATGTGGGCGTTAAGAAATACTCAGGCTTCATCAATTGATCTGGGTGATTAGCTTTTGGTATTCCTGATGATCTGGCTATCTCGATGACAATATTTCTACGATCTTGTGAGCTTTGCGCTAGAAAAGCACGCTTGTACATAGGCAATAGAACTTCAAAATTATCTTTTACCCACTCGTAAACACTATTACGATATGCTTTATAGAAATGAGTAAAGCCCGTGTGTTTCAAAATCCATTCTGTGACGTTGGGATTCTTAATTATTTTTGCAACATCCTCAGCAACTTCTTGAATGGTTAATCTATCGTAGTCTCGATTAAATATCGCAGCTAAAGCAGGAATTTTCGTGCTTGATAAATAGCCAGCATTTTCACCTTCATAACTATTAGTAATCCAAGATAATTTTGATAAACCATAGAGTTGCTCCGCTGAAATTTCATTTTGATCGAAGACATATTCTGCAACTATACGTACTAATTTATTTGTATCTCTTTGTCTATTTGCCCAATCTACAGACATACTGTAATTCCTATTAAGTGAGTTAACGCTGACAACAGTTGCAAAAATACATGGTGCTATATTTGGGGTGCCAAAATTCGTGATATGTATTTTTATCAATTGATTCGACTTGTTATCTAATTAGTTAAATTCAATCTCTTCAGCTTGTTTTTCGTACGGGTTCCGTATGAGATAGAGGTTTAGAGCACCATGCCTTTACACCTAGATAAATCAGATACAAGCCACCTATAACTTTTATAGCAGTGTACAACAACGGAGACGCTAGAATTACGGCGCCTAAACCTACCGCCGACACTGAGGCCAAAGTGAGCATTGCTGCAACATTGCCGACAACACCTATAAGTGCTTTTGAAAGCCCATATTTTGCGCCATTTTTAATAGACAAAAATATCGCAGGTCCGGGGCTAGCTGTCGCTACAATACATATACCTAAATATATAAAATAGCCCATTAATTTATACTCCGTATATATGCAATCAAAGCATAACGTTCCGTTTAATTGTGTACACCAATAAAATTAAAGTGTTTGTGTAACGCTAAACTGCAACCGCCAACGATAAACCACTTCAATTAAATTGGCTTGTTATGATTCGGATTCATCACCACTTGGGCGCAACTGATGCTGAAGACCTAACAAGAAGTTGCGAAGAATTTGGTCTTTGCACTCTCTATAGTGCTTATTATCCGGCTTACGGAAAAATGCACTGAGTTCATGCTTACTTTAACGAAAATCTACAAGTTGCATAATCTCTAAGATATCTTCCGCTTTCAAGTTCAAAGCAATGCGTAACTTCTGGAGTACAATATTATGAGTTAACTTCTCTTCTGGCTTAGGCTGTTCACCTTCACGTTTACCACGCTTAAAATTGATAAAACCGTTCAGAAATATAGCCAACTCGGTGTCACTAAGTTCAACAAAAGACTCATCGTCTTCTTTTTTTTAGCCAACGAATGACTTGTTCATCTGTCACAGTAAAGTCTGCTAAAGAGAAAATTTCAGTCATTACATTGTCTTTTAAATCAAAGGTATAACGTACACGGGGTAAAATATCATTATTGGTCAAAATAGTTCCTAGTTTCAGGTAAATCCAGTGCTATCAACACGATTACTGGAAGGCTTGGATTTTATCAGATTTACGGCCTGCTCCCTACCAATTGTATCCATTTGAGAGAGAATCATAACGCTTTATTCACCAGCGAGTAATTTGGCGTTGTTTTTATCAGAAAACAGCGACTGAATAACCACCGTTCTCCTAGACAAATTTCGCCTATTCTTTGGACTGCAAATGCTATCCGTAATCATTCCATTCTGATGAACACACATATACGACCGCTATACGAATAGTCCGTCCGACGTAAGCAAACGATTGCCTGAGTGAAGCATGTAGCGTAATATCTCCATCATTAATAAGGAGATTTTTCATGTTTCGTATTTTTGCCCTGTTGCTAACACTCTTTTCTTTTAACTGCTTTGCATCTGTAGCGCGTATTGCCATTGTTGGTGCAATGGATGTAGAAATTGAAGGTATTCTGCCCAAACTAACCAATGTTAAGCACGAAACCATTGGAAACCATATTTTTTATATTGGTGAACTAAATAAGAAGCCAGTCATCGTTACAAAATCTGGTGTCGGAAAAGTAAATGCAGCGCTCACTACAACATTGCTTGCGTCCAAATTTAATGTCACTTCAATTATATTTACTGGGATTGCAGGTGCTTGCTCTCCAGATTTAGAACCTATGGATGTAGTCATTTCAACGGCATTAGTGCAACATGATGTAGACTTAACAGCTTTCGGTAACCCTATAGGCTTGCTTGATGGTTATGAAAATCGAGAATTTTTACCTTCTGAGTCACTGGTTAATCAGGCATTGAAGGCTGCTCATTCTGTTTTAGGTGAAGATAAAGTAACAACAGGAACGATTGTTTCTGGTGACCAATTTATAGCAGATAAGAAAAAAGTAGCATTTTTGTATCAAGAATTCCAAGCTAAAGCGGTTGAAATGGAAGGCGCAGCTCTGGCACAAGTGGCTGACCAGTTTAATATCCCTTACGTTGTGATTCGTACTATTTCAGACAAAGCTGATGGCTCTGCATCACTTACTTATGATGAGATGAAAAATACAACCGCTCATAACTCGATATCAATTCTACTGGAAATGTTCAAATAAGCTTTAGATTAACTGGTTGAAACCGATGCCATCATAACAATTTGATGGCATCATCCAGAATTAGCAGTCCGCCATCCCCCTTCGATTGAGAACTTTTCTTCATCTTTAATTAGATACTTACGCCCATCGAGCCTTTGTTACCAACAATTAGTCAAAATACTGAAAATGCAATGACACATTCTGTCTCTGATTAATTACGTTAAACCACAATTGGACACGTGATAAATCTGATGCTCTAAAATGTTTCTGTCAGATTAGGAAAAGGATGTTGATTCCTTGAGGTGCGTGTCCTGCTTATTCTTATTTTTGTGTTAGCTGCTTATGCCATTTGCTTCGTTAAATAATGTCGTGCATGTGATACTGGATACTGCTCTAAAGACATCTGACATTCATAGCCGAGCTTTTCATAAAATGGTTTGGCTTGAAAGCTAAAGGTGTCCACCAATGAGAACATGCATCCCTTTGATTTTGCATAGGCTTCGAGCTTAGCCATCAACTCACTACCCATTCCAGAACCGCGTAATTCTTTATCTACCCAAAGAAAATTAATTAGTAGCCAACTCCCAAATATTTCGGCAGTTACGCCTGCGACTTTCTTCCCACGTTCAGTAATGTAGTACGCGATTTTATTACGCTCTATTCCATTCAGATACTGTGAGTTATGTTCAACCAAACCATCTCTAATTTCATTAATGCTCTCGTCTGAAGGAGACAAATCTAATTCAAATTCCATACAATTCCTCTTGGCAGCTAACGCCGTGTTAAGGGGCAGACAACGCAGCGGCCAAGCTTCCGCATAACACCGTAATCACAACAAACAACGCATAATAAAAATGCCACGCGTTGGCTGTCCCTCTTTAACGCCTTGTTATGCGTGACTTTCTCCTGACAGGACAGAAATTCTTTCTAAATCTTGGCTTGGAAAATCAGGATCTACATACACATACATACGACTTATTTTTTCTCCTTTAAATTCAAATACGCTACAAAAACGACCAGTGGAAACATTGTTGTCTGGCCAAGAAGTACCATCGCTCATTACACCACCCTCCTGTCCTTCAACAATTACCTTGTTTCCAGCGGTTGTTATTTGAAAGCCTTCTATGTCGTGCCAAATACTTATCAACGAGCTACCAATTCTATTGCCGAACTCCACTAGGGCATTCTTTCCTTTCGCTTGTCCAAATTTAGGAAAGAAAAAATCAACATCCTCTGAAAACAGATCCAGATAACTAGGATCACCTGCGTCTACTTTCTTGAAATACTTAATTACTAGTTCAACTAACTCATCTTTGTTCATGATTATTCCTACGTCCATATTATCTTTACGTACAACAGTTTATTATACAGAACCACTCTACCAAAATAAGACAATCCAAAATAACAGCAAAATAACAGCAAAATAAGCAGCAAAATAAGGACACCCGCTCTAATCAATCTCTCATCATCATGAAACCAGTCTGAGCATTGATGACCAATAAATTTGAACTCACTCGGAATCAGCGGTTGAATCGATTCCCTATCCAGACTCAATCCTCCACGATAATACTCATCTATCATCATCCCGAGAGCATCCATGACCACTGCCCGCTCACAACTCATTTGCCCCGAAGTCACGCCCTACTATCACATCGTCTCCCGCTGTGTCCGTCGCTCATTTCTATGTGGTTATGACCCTTATTGTGGTAAATCCTATGAACATCGCCGGGAATGGGTGGAATCGCGTATTTTCACATTAGCGTCTATCTACTGTATTGGGATTTGCTCTCATGCTGTAATGAGTAACCATTACCATATGGTCGTCTATATCGATAAAAAGAAGGCTATCTCTCTTTCTGACCATGAGGTCATTGAACGATGGGGACAAGAGCATCAACTCCCCCAGCTCATTCAGCGCCTTCTCGACGGCCAACTGACTTCTCAAGCTGAGCGTGATGCCTGCACCCAACTCATTGAAACTTGGCGTCACCGGCTCTATTCCCTCAGTTGTTTTATGCAAGAGCTCAATCATGAGATTGCCGTCCGTGCCAATAAAGAAGACCAGTGCAAAGGGCGATTCTGGGAAGGACGGTTTAAATCTCAAGCTTTACTCGATGAGAAAGCTCTGCTAACAGCAATGGCCTATGTTGACCTCAATCCGGTCAGGGCAAATATGGCTGACACACCCGAGCAGTCTGAATACACTTCGATTAAAGCCCGACTGACTTCACTGGCGCAAGGAAAAACTGAAGCCCACAATTTAGTGAATTTCATCGGCTATGAACATCAGGATAAACCCCAAGGTATTCCTTTCCGACTGATGGATTATATCGAATTGGTTGATTGGGTCGAGCGGCAAATCAGGAAAGATAAACGGGGCGATATTAACCAACGCCTACCCAACATTCTCACGCGGTTGTCTCTGCCTCAGCAGGAATGCCTCAAACTCTGCACCGAGCTGGAAAAGAAACCCAGACTCTGGGTCGGTTCAACCGAACGGCTTAATCTCGCGAAACAACAACTCAAAAAGCAGAGAATGCTCGGGATTCATATTTCCTGAACAATACCGTTCAATATCAATTCAGTTGCCACACTCGTCATCCATTCAAACCGGTGATTCACGTTATCGGTACGCAAAACTGCCCTTAATTATTCAATACCCCGACATAAAACGAGCAAACAATCATTCAATTCGAGAGCTAGCTTAGAAAACCTAGAACGACTTCAACCTCTAACGAATCCACTCCTTGAGGTGCGTGTCCTGCTTATTTCTTATTTTTTCTAGCGTCGCCCTTAGAGATGGCCCCCATATGGCATTAAAATACAAAACGCCCTATGAAATACATCAGGCGTTAATCTCAAAGTGACAACCTATGTTAGGACAAGTCACACCTTAGGTTCGTCATGAAAACGGGTGTCCAATGATCTTGTTATGCGTTACTTTCTACTGGTTTTTTCGAATCAATTCTGTTAATTCGTAGATTTTTTTTTCTTGTGCATCCACAATGATCTGTAGCCTTTTTATCTCATTATCCATTTTGAGGAGAGGTTTGAAGTTTTTATTAAAATATGTAGGTAGTTCATACTCTAATTTTATAAATTTGCTTTCTAGCTCACTAACTTTATCTGTGTTTTTATCAATAGAATCAGCTTTACTTGAAAAATACCCAAAAGAAACCAATCCCGAGACCAATCCCGAGATTAACGCACTAGTAACCGGAGTTAGATTCATTACAAGGCCCTTTTTTTCAACTGGTGCGTTTAACTGGTTGTCATTAGTTTTTGTATTTTTATCCATAATTGATTACTCCTTAATATTGATTTTTGGAAATTCTAATCTTGCTTTCCCCTCTAAAGAATCCAATTTCCTTTGTTTTTCTTCTTCAATTTTGTCTAAACGAGATAAAGTTTCTTTTTCTCTTTGCTTCCTGAGTTTTTCCCGATTAGCCATTTCGGAAATAATCTTATTGTTTTTTGATATAGCTGATTTATTACTTATAATCCCTGATTTGAGATTTTCAATTAATTGTTTGATTTCTGTTTTATTTTTCAGAGCCTTCCCAAGCTGAAAATGTAAATCCGCAAGCTCATCACTATTTGTGTTGATATCTTTACTTTTGAGCTTAATCTCTACTCTCAGCTCTTCTATTTCATTGTTCAAATCCCTAGAAGTTTGTTTTAATTGGTTTATTTCTATTGACTGTTCTTCTATCTTTAGTGACTGTTTTGTATCTACACCAGAACTACAACCAAAAATCAATACTGATAGAATAAATAACAAATAACGCACGCAACACCACCTATTTATGATTGTCAATACACTATACGGTTCAAAAAATCATTAATTGATCTCATCATATATTAGCACTACATATTTATTAATTTTATTTATTTTTTTAAAAATTTAGTAATTCCCTAAATGTTATTTACAAATCTAGTATGCCTCTGAAATCGAGAAACTAAATTGTGCGTCAAATTTCGGAGCCAATGGCTGAGCAAATCAAGGTTAAAAGTGCGCTCAAACCTCTCCTATTCTCTCCCGACAAACCCGCACCGTTAATGCCTGCAAACGCTGTACTTCGGTTGCCAGATAATGAAGCTCTTCTTCAGTGATTTCGTAATGTTCAGAATAGCGAGCTTCGATATAAGCCCGTTGCAGGCGGCGGAAACTGCGCCGATGAAACTTGTTGTCGAGCGGGAAAATTGTTGTAAATTCAGCATCGATTTGGGCGCACAGCTTACTTAGCTTTTCAATATTGTGGGATTTGGGTAAGTAGTTGGTACAAGTAAGCAAAGTGCAGGCATAAGCTTTTTCTGTGGCTTGATGAAGCATAAAGGCTGCATGAATCCAATCGTCATCAGAAACAGCAACTTCATAATAACGAAAAAAACGCTGCGCTGAATAAGACCACTGTCCATAATGCTTACGGGCGATTTCCCGTTTTTCTGCCTCAGTTAAATCCCCCGGCTCTGCCAACGGTTTCGGGGTGGCGGCAAACAGCTCAATCCCTTCTTCGCGAATATCTTTAAAGAAATAATGGCCCTGTTGCAGTCGATTATTCACTTCATTCAAATCATGAACGATTAGCCCCAGCGGAGCAGAGGTGACTTTACGGTCAATCAGTTCTTTGGCGCGTTGCCAGACCACATCGTCATCCACCATTGCCGCTTTATTCACAATCACCAGAATATCGTAATCACTGATATAACCATTGACCGGATCCTTGACCCAATTCCCCTTGGCATGGCTGCCAAATAGGATGATTTTCAGAATACGAAACTCACTTTTACTGCCCGTTTTGCCTTGCAGATAATCGTCTAACGTGTCACGCAGAATGGTTGAGATTGTCGCCAGCTCACGCTGTTTATATTCGGGCAGATGGTCGAGGGTTGTTTTCATAATCGTGACATGGGGCTGGTTGTGGATGAATGGCGTTAGCATAAAAGAAGGGGCTGACAAAGAACACCACCAACTCTCATTTTGCGCATATTGCTGATTAAAATGCGATTCAATTCAAAGCTGTAGCGAATTCTAGCCATCACAGCCTTTTGGTATTAAAGGCTGTGATGGCTGAGTAAAAATCAATGATTGACGGCATACTCGTTTGCTGTACTTCTATTCTTTGCACCACACACTTCGTATCCCAACACGACTAAAACCGACTGATTTACAATTCTTACTACTCGTACTGTCTGGCATGACATCAGTTAAAATTACCTTGATACCCAAAGAGATTGCATCTTCGATTCGAGCTTTCAGTAAGGCCGTTTGACACCCCTTCGAACGATAGTTCTCCTGTGTGTATGCATTCGCTAATATTACGTATTCATCCTCGATGAAACTCGTCGCCCAAGCACACGGCTTACCATTTATTGTTGCAACATAGCAACGAAAAGTATCGGTGCAATAAAGCGAACGCTTCTTCTCCCAGATTTCGTCCGAACACTTTAAACCTGACGTTTTGAGTAAAGCTAAAAACGCATCGACATGATCATTTGACCATCGCTCAACTTGTACTTGTTCTGATGCGTCAGCAAGTGCTACATAGTTTGCCGCCCTTAATTCGAGAAACTCATGCTCATAAGCTGGCACAAACTCATGACTTGATAACCATGCTTTCAGCTCATTTGTCATGGCCTGTGGTTCGATCGAAATCTCAGGTGAAAAACCATGTTTATATAACCTCAGATGGTTCTCTAAGTTTTCTGCGCTACACATACCATGAATAATTATCTGATTATCATACTTGCGCGTTTTGTCCACAAAAACTGAGCACCCTTCTACTTCAGCCGAAAAAAGTTCACTTGCTAAATCGGTTGACAGCGTTCTCTCATTATTAAAGTGAAAGTAAGAGTTATATACGTCTTTGACTCTTTTATCTTGCATCGTTCCCTCGATATTGAATGAAATATAATCGCTTAAACCGCAGACAACGCACAAAACTAGCTGCTGCATGACGCCTTAAACACTAAAATTAACGCAAACCAAAAGTGCCGCGCGTTGGCTGCCGGTTTGAAGCTTTTGTCACCACTACCCACTAATATAGAAATATTTCACTGTTTCAGTATCTCCCCACAACGAACAGCTGTTTGCGCCAATGACTGTAACATCCTTTCCTGCCGAATAAGCTGTTAGCAAACCTGAAAGTTGAGCTTTACCAGCATCTGTCTTGGCATCAATCGCCCATCTATTTCTGAAGTTATTACCCACACATGTAGGAATAGCAGTGTGTGCCCCTGTATGACGAAACAAAATCACGCCATTACCCATAAACTCAATTAATGTGACTTTCCCTTTACTGCCATTACCTGCCATCGAGCTAATCGGCAATAAAGCCAATACCAATAAAAACAACCTAAACATATTACGTCTCCAGAATTACATAGTGGTACAAACCGTGATTAAACAACCCCTACATTATTCCGTATAACACAACTGTTGAATATAAAAATTGTTGTATACCCAAATAAATCAAAAAAGAGGTGCGGTAGAAATTACCAGCGCAGTGCTGTCCAATCAGCCAACAGCACTTTTGTCATGTAACTGCGACCAGTAGAAGAGCGCATTTAAAATCACCATTTGATGACTGAATGGCGGTTAAATGCCCGACTGCGAGTTGAATGAACGACCGCAATAATGAATGTTTAAGATTGCTTTAGTAAGCCAGTTGATAACGCTCTAAACGCATCAATTGCCTTTGGCAGAACTTCGTCCGGTGTGTCACTGGCAGCGACCCACAGAGCCGCGTTTAAAGTTGCACCATTGAGCAGTCTCGCAGCGGCTTCTATATCAACTTCCTTCAAAACACCACTCGCAAATAACGTTTCTAGAGTTTTGATAGTAGACTGAAGACAACCACTTTGGCTTGGCCATTGAGATGGGTCGCCTAAAAACGCTGGGCCGTCTCGCAGCACGATTCTCTGGACCTCTGGAACTATCGCCATTTCTACGTAAGCAGCACCTTCTGCTAAAAGACCTTCCCATGCATCTTTGTGCTTTTCTCCTTCAGCGTGTGCTTTGATTGCCATTTCAGAGTCTATTTGCTCTACAACAGCGGCTAGCAATCCCACTTTGTCGCCAAAGTTGTGATAAAGGGCCCCCCGCGTCAAACCCACGCTTGATGTCAAATCATCCATTGATGCTGCGGTGAATCCTTTCTCTGCAAATGCCGCTCTGGCTGCCGTGATCAATTTCGCTTTCGTCTCTGCCATTTTTTCTAAGCGTTTATTCATTACTTTAAGCTCCTTTACATACGTGGCGTATATTAAATTGACATTCGCGGCGTATGTGAATTATAGTGATTTACGCTCCGCATGTGAAATTTTCCATTTGGAGTCTGTCGTGCTTCAAAGCTCTCAGTAGCAGAAACACCGTCTTGAAACAGAATTGTACTTATTGAGGTAAAACATGTCACAACGTGAAGCTATTTTCCCAGCAGCATCAGAACGCCATGCTCTTTATCAAGAGCATGGCTATTCAGCCGCAATCAAATCTGGTGATCTTTTATTTGTATCAGGTCAAGTCGGAAGCCGGTTAGATGGCAGTCCGGAGCCAGACTTTAAAAAGCAGGTGGAATTGGCGTTTGAAAATTTAACTCATGTTTTGAAAGCAGCAGGCTGTACTTTCGATGACATCATTGATGTGACAACCTTTCATACGGACCCTGAAAATCAGTTTGAAACCATCATGGCAGTCAAGCAAGCTGTATTTAAAACTACGCCTCATCCAAACTGGACTGCTTTGGGTGTCAATTGGCTTGCCGGCTTTGATTTTGAAATCAAAGTTATCGCTCGTATTCCATAGATCATCCGAGAACACTTTATGCAAAATTCGGCTGTACATAACATCGCAAAATGTTTTGAGACTAAGCGCGAGTAAAGTGGATGTATCAACCATTTGATGAATGTACAGAGATACCCGAATTCAGAGAATAACTGCACCACTTATGGTTGAGAGGTTGTCGCTCGCTTATTCGTGCGAATAACTTTGCGTTAGCAAGAGCCCGCGGGCTCGGCTGACGAACCACCCAAGCGTAATAACCAGTGGGGGGCGACTTTCAAACACCGGCACATAAGACGAACCGAAAACGTATCGCGGCAACGCGATATCGCAAGAGACCTTACGGTAACGCTTTGGTGAAGAACGTTGCTACTTCGCATTTATCGCGTTTAAATTCTGCGGAATAAGGTGTCGATGAATCATATACAGATTTGACTAAAGCACCGAAAACATGTAAATAACAATACTTATCATTATCATAATCAAATGCTCAATAAGGCCTTATGAATGCGCATTCGCAGTGTTGTTGCTTTCGTTAATAAAATCGTTAGTCAAATTATTTTAAACCCTGTGCTTCTCCTCCCCCTCTGCCTATTCTCCAGCTTTTTTGCTTATTCAGGAGAGGTTGCGCCTCAATCCGTCGCTCATGCGATGGGGAATACTGACATTCCTCAGCAACCGATTCGTATCGTCACTTTATTTCAAGGCGCGACAGATTCTGCCATTGCCTTGGGCCTTCGTCCGATAGGCGTCGTTGACGCCTGGGCCGAAAAGCCAACGTATCGGTATTTACGTGAGTCGTTAAAAGGCGTCGTACATGTGGGTCTGGAAACACAGCCTAATCTGGAAAAAATCGCAGCCCTTCATCCAGACTTGATTATCGGCTCGAAATCACGCCATGAGAAAATTTATCCTCAACTCTCACAAATCGCGCCAACCATCTTTACTGAAAATGTTTACAACTTTAAACGAACGCTGGCACTTATCGCCAAAGCAACAAGGCACGAATCAGAAGAAGCGAAGCTTTTAGGACAGTGGCACAGCCGTGTCACACAATTCAGAGCAAAGCTTCAGGGAAACAATACAAAATGGCCAATCACAGCATCGATCATCAATGTCAGAGCCGACCATTTACGTTTATATCTACAAGATAGCTTCCCGGGAATGGTATTGAAATCGATCGGATTTCAATTCCCAAAGGCAAATAATTTCGCGGGTTGGGGAATGAAACTCAAATCAAAAGAATCGTTGCCCACCATAAATGCAGATGTGTTTTTCATCATTCCCCAGTCTGACGATCCAGCCGTTCAACAGAATTACCGAAGCTGGAGTCACCACCCATTGTGGAAGATCCTTAATGCCCCGAGAAATGGTGAAGTGTACATCGTTGATAGAACGAGCTGGTTATTGTCTGGCGGTATTTTGGGCGCCAATCTGATACTCGACCAGCTATCCAGTCTTTATCATCTCAAATCAGAAGAGCAATCGCGTTATTTATGAAATTGATTCAATCGAATTATCGTGACCGCTTCGGGATCGTCTGTTTATCGCTGCTCCTCATTTTGATTGCTTTTACAAGCAGTATGCTGGTTGGACAGTACCCGATTCCATTCACCAATGCATGGGACGCACTTTGGTCAACTGACCCCAACTCGATTGATCATGTCATTCTCACAACAACACGCTTATCTCGCAGCTTGATTGCTTGTTCTGTTGGGGCCGGTCTTGCTGTCGCTGGCGTTCTGATGCAGTCACTGACCCGTAATCCATTGGCTTCTCCGGCGGTTTTCGGTGTTAACAGCGGTGCGGTTTTCTTGATTGTTTTGTTTACAGAATTTTTGGGTGTCGGCTCACTTGATAACTATATCTGGATCGCTTTTGCAGGTTCTGCATTAGGCGGAGGGCTGGTGTATGGATTAGGCTGTATGGGGCGTGATGGTCTATCTCCCGTGAGAGTGGTCATTGCCGGTGCCGCAATTTCAGCGCTATTTATGGCCTTTACTCAGGGCATCCTCATCATCGGGCAGGAGGGATTAGACAGTGTCCTATTTTGGGTTGCGGGTTCTGTCTCCGGGCATGAATTATCCACCGTATCCCCCTTTTTACCTTATATATATCTAGGGATATTTGCTGCCATCTTACTTTCCCCACATATCAATGTGTTGCTATCCGGAGACGATATCGCAACGGGGCTGGGGCAAAGTATCTTCTTGCTTAAAATCGTCCTGAGTCTGTTGATCGTCAGTCTCGCAGGTCTTTGTGTCTCCATCGCCGGAAACATTGGCTTTATTGGCTTAATCGTCCCACATATGGTAAGAGCGGTCGTCGGTAACAATCATCAATGGTTACTGCCTCTTAGTGCGATTTGGGGCGCGATATTGTTACTGCTGGCGGACGTTTTGGGGCGGATCATTCTGGCACCACAAGTAATACCGATTGGTGTGATGACCGCATTACTGGGCGCCCCTTTCTTCATTTTCCTCTCCCGGAAAGGACATCGATATGGATAAACAAATAACAGTACGCCGTCATTGGCTATCTTTTTCGGTATCCATATCAGATCTGACCGTTCTGTTCATCTCTGTATTATTCACTTTATTGGTGATGTGGTGCTCGTTGGCGATAGGTACACTGCACGTTGATGTGAGCGCGACCTTATTGAACCGATTTACCCCTGATGCAACCTCTCCATTTGTGGTCGAAATGTTGCGCTTACCTCGTATGTTAATGGCTGCGCTGGTTGGGGCTGCGTTAGGGTGTTCAGGACTTGTGCTTCAATCTATGATCCGCAACCCACTGGCCTCTCCGGATATCATCGGGATTACCAGTGGCGCATCTGCCGCCGCAGTATGCTTTCTCTTTTTTTTCAAAGCGATACTGAGTATCGAGTGGTTACCTGTTTTTGCAATTGGTGGTGCATTCATCACCAGCTTATCGATATATCTCATGTCCTGGCATAAAGGTGTGACGCCGATGCGATTGATTTTAGTTGGCATTGGGGTATCGGCTTTCATGGGCGCGATTGTAACTTTTCTCATTGCGGTCAGCTCAGAATCAACAAGCCTCACCGCCTATATCTGGCTGACAGGCAGTGTCTATGGGGCCAGTTGGGATGATGTGAAAGCACTCGCGGTATGGGTTCTCGTCAGCCTGATTCTTTCTCTGTTCTTTGCCCGCAAAATCAACGTACAAGAACTGGGAGACCAAACCGCTGTCGGTCTGGGGATTCAACTACAGTCCACCAGAGTCTGTTTGTTATTTCTAAGCGTCGTCATGGCAGCACCGGCCATCGCCTATGCAGGGGCGGTAAGCTTTGTGGGGTTAATTGCGCCTCATATTGCCCGCCGTTTTGTCACACGAAGTTTTGCCTTATTAATGCCAATGACAGCCTGCACCGGTGCCTGTTTGGTGATGCTGGCTGATTTATGTGGCCGAACTTTATTTCAACCGTTAGATATACCGGCAGGTGTATTTGTGTCGGCTATCGGTGCGCCATTCTTCATTTATTTGCTGTACCGTCAGCGCTTTTAAGATAAGAGAGACATTGAATTGGTGACTTCTTTGCAAGCAACAGAGCCATTCGCAAACGATCCGTTAGAAATCGATCCGTCAAAAACAGCGCCGTTAAAAACAGAAAGCCTGTTACTTGGCTACGGTAAAAAACCGATCATCAACTCGCTTAATTTAACGATCCAACCCCATCAGATCACGGCTCTGGTCGGAGGTAATGGTTGTGGTAAATCGACTTTACTCAAATCACTGGCTCGCCTACTCAAACCACAGGCGGGCGAGATATTTCTCTATGACAAGAATCTCAATCAGCAGTCCGGTAAGGCCGTGGCCCGACGGTTAGCGATTCTGCCCCAAGGCCCTGTTGCGCCTGAAGGACTATCCGTTGAGCAATTGGTCAGGCAAGGCCGCTACCCGCATCAAAATTGGTTAAATAGCTGGGGTGAAAAAGATGAACGTTTGGTTCAAAAAGCCTTGCTAGATACCAACATGCTAGCATTAGCCAAACAAAGCGTTGAGTCTCTGTCTGGCGGTCAGCGACAGCGAGCATGGATAGCCATGGCTTTGGCGCAAGATACGGATGTCCTGTTACTTGATGAACCGACGACTTATCTGGATCTCACCCATCAAATAGAAATTTTAGATCTGTTGTTTGAATTGAACCAAAAGCAGCATTGCACCATTTTGATGGTTCTTCACGATCTCAACTTGGCTTGCCGTTATGCGCACCAAATGATTGCTGTCAAAGATGGCACCGTTTTTCGGCAGGGCGCTCCCGAAGATATTCTCGATGTTGATATGGTTGAAAGCGTATTTGGTATGAAATGCCACATCACCCGGGATCCTCTGTTTGGTACCCCGATGTGTATCCCATATGGTAAAGGACGTTCTCTTTCTGATGACAACAAAAACAATGCATAACGAAAAGCATCCCCTACTCGGTAATGAATGGGAAAAATTAGAAGAACTCGGGTTGAGGGACAGTCGCTGTGCGGCTTTGCTATCCGTTGATACGCTCACGCTACTGGACGATGAAACCTGTCTGGAAGTGCTCAGGCAAATACAGCCTGAAATTGGTGCCCCTGACTTGAAAGTGACGGCTTCTCTGGTCATCAAACGCATTGCTTTTCTAACCTTAGCGCCAATGCTTTATGCGATGTCCTGTTACAACAAGGGCTTAGATGTATCGATTGAGAATTGTATTTTTGAATATCCATTGGAAAACCGGCTGTGGCGCTCCAAAATGCCGCTTAAAAATATCCAGGTTACCGTACCGTTACAAACGAGAGACCATTGGCGTCAAACCTTATTGACGCAGGCTTTTCAAGGCAATTTATCTTTATTAGTGACCCAACTGAACAAGTTAACCCGGGTGCCATCGGCTGTGTTGTGGGAAAATGTCGCGGTACGTATTTTCAGCATTTACGAAAGATGGATCCTGAGCGATCTTTCCCAGCCACAACAATTGATGATCGCACAATCGGACTTGGCCTACTTACTCGATAAAAACACGACGGAAATCTATAACACACCAGCCAACCCTATCGCTCGCTATCACACTGAGCCATCCATGTCTGAGAATCCATCGAAGGCTGTCAGGGTTCGGCGTACCTGCTGTTACTACTATAAGGCAACCGAGCCGATGATATTCTGTCGTAATTGCCCGTTACTGCGTAAAAGAAAACCGTAATCACAGAGACCATCATCCGTATAAAAAACGCCACCTTCATTCAACTGAAGATGGCGTGTCAGATGATCTAGAAGTTTAGTCCATATCCAATCGTGAGTGTGCGCCCTCTTCCCTTGAAGTAAAAATCATCATCTTGATAAGCACTTTGCGAATAATAAGTGAAATAATCTTCATTGAGTAAGTTCGCAACAGAGACTCTCAGTTTTCCGACCGGCAGCGTGTATTCCATGGAAGCATCAACTAATGTATAGCCATTGAAATTAAGCGCCTCGTCATCGAATGTCCGGTCAAAATTATGATTTGCTTGCAGCATTGTGAAGAGATCCGGTGTCCACTGTGCCGTCCAGGCAATACGTAAACGGTTTGGTGGGATATCTGCACCCGTCAGTTTCGTATCAACTTGGTTATCACCATCAGTATCTGATTTACCCTCAATATAAGAATAACCCGTCACGAATCGATGTTGCTGATTGAACTGATAACCCACTGATGCTTCAGCACCTTTTATTTCTTTTCTTTCCCGCTTGATCGTATATAAACCGCCATTGTTAACAATACGGCTTCCTAGCTTTGATATGGATTCGTAGTAACTGATTTCAAAATCAAGGCTATCTTTATTGATACGAAAACCACCTTCGTAGTTATCTGTGATGATCGGTGAGAGGTCGATCAAATCATCGACGTCTTGTCCGGTTTTTTTCACACCACGAAGTACTCTCCCGACATCTGGCATACCAAAGCCTTGAGAGTAGTTGGCAAAGGCACTCACACTTGGTGTCAGCTTAAACACCGCTCCCGCGTTATATACTGTTTTATCAAAGCTCGGCGAGCCCCCATCAACCGTCACGCCGTTTCGGGCTGCAACCGTCTGATAGGTTGGTATATCAAGCTTTGCATTCTCGTATCGCACACCGGCTTGCAGCACTAAGCGCTCGATTGGTTGGTATTCCAGTTGTAAGAATGGTGCGTAATTATAGTACGTGGTTTCCGGCACATAGGTTCGTCCGGTCAAAATGAGATTCTGGCTCGTGGTGTCTTTCAAAAGGTCGAGACCACCCGTAATATTCAGTGTTTGGTTCAACAACCCTTGCTTCGATAAACTGAATTTAGCCCCAATTTTATCTGACTCATTTTGCGACTGATCGTAGATTTTTTCTGGAGTGCTCGGGTCTTGGAAGCTGGAAGACGTTGTTGCACCATAGCGCCCGACAAAACGCTGATAAAATGTTTGCGCCTTGAGTGACATACCCGAAAAATCGGTATCGGTATAAACCAGACTGTAGGTTTGAACATCATTTAACGCAGCTTTCCCAACCGGGCGACCTTTCACAGAGGATGTCGCAATGCCGTTATCCCGATCTCCCGGCACGCCGGTATAATTCATTTGCCCTTTAACTTGATATTGGTTCACAGCAAATTGCAGGTTTTCACTATCACTAAACCAATATCCTAATTTCACAAACCCGTCATAACTACGAGAGTCCATCAGATCACCGCGAACCGTCGCCGAGCCGACATCATTGCCATTCGCATCTTCGAAAATGCCCTGAACATCCCCAGTCACACCGACCAGATAGTCCCAATTATCTTTGGAACCTTTGGCATTGTAAGTTGCCCGGTAGGCAAGTGAATCGGTGTCTGCATCGTTCGTCGGGGTTGTTAATTGCAAACCAAAATGTTGCTTCAGTGGCTCACTGGTATTATTTGATTTGGTAATGAAGTTAATAATAGCGCCTGTGGCTCCAAGTCCGTGAATCGCAGTGGCACCATGGATGACTTCGATTCTTTCTACCATCGATAAATCAATCGTGTGTGCTGAACGACTCCCCTCTCTCAACGGGTTCGACTGAGGCACACCATCAATCATATACAGAACGGACCGTCCCCTGAATGTCTGACTGCTATTGTTGAGTTTTTGAGTATTAGGGGAATATGCTGGCAACAAGTTTGATAAGACCTGCGAGCTATCACTGGTCAGGGCTAATTGCTGTTCAATTTTCTCCTGCGTGATAATACTGACAACTTGTGCAGAGTTTTCCGGCGTCAAGTCGGTCCGGCTCGACATAACAACCATTGTTTCTGTTTGTGGGGCTTGAGCCACTGCATAAATGGGGATTAAAGTTGAAACCGTAATGGGGAGTAAAAACTTCTTGTTCGATATTTTCATTTACGACTGCCTTATCACTTTATTTAGAATAAGGATTATAATGATAATAATTATCATTTCTAGTTATAATTTTGTAGATAACAATATATCGATAGAATCGATGCCGTTATTTAGTGCACAGTGCGTGGTACACGGCATAAAATAGCATGATTGGTCAAAATAGGGTCTGATTTTAGGTAAATCGAGTGCTATCAACGTAATGACTGGAAGGCAGGCATTTTACCAGATTCACGCCCTGCTCCCGACCCATTGTGGCAATTGAAGAAAGAATCATGATGACAGCCCCCAAGGACAAATCCAGTGCCGGGAGGGGGCGTTTTTAAGCGGACACCAAACCAGTTACAGCCTCATGTTTGAGACAGACCTTACGATCGGTGATTAGAATGTGTGGATTAGCGGCTGAGGACAAATTTTTCCACAATGCCTTTCAGTCCAGACGACATTTCGGTTAGTTTCTGAGAAGTACCCGCGCCCTCTTTCGCTTCTGATGTTGTTTCAACATTTTTATCAGCGATACGATTTAAATTGCTACTCGTATCATCAATGGTTCTAGCCTGCTCTTCAGAAGCCACCGCAATATTACCCATCAAGTCGCATACGACTTCAATAGAGTCAACGATCTCTTTAAGGCTCTCAGACGAGCTTTCAGAAATTTCTGCACCGACTTGCGTTTTTTCAACCACAATTTCAATTAACTTAGCCGTTTCATTTGCCGCTTTTGTACTCTGTGCGGCCAAAGCACGTACTTCATCTGCAACCACAGCAAACCCTCTGCCTGACTCACCCGCTCTGGCGGCCTCAATCGCTGCATTCAAGGCCAACAGATTGGTTTGATTTGCAATGTTTTCTATCGCAGAAAGAATAGAAGAAATATTACTGCTCGCCTCTCTGATGTCATTCATAGCTGACACGGTTTTGCTCACAAGGTCGCTCCCAAGTGAAGCCGACTGCTTCGCTTTTTGACCCAATTCATCAGCCTCTTTCGCGGTATTCGCAGTAATCTTGACTTGCTCGTTAACTTCAACGATTGCCGCTGAAATCGACTGTATCGATTGTTCAGAACTTGCCGTATTAGACAATATTGTTTCGCTGGAAAGCATGACTTTATTGCTCTGCTCAACGATGCTATTGGTATAACCTGAAATGTCGGTCACGATGCTTTTCAGATCAGCATTCGTTTTAATCAGTGCATTGGTGATGACATCTTGTTGGCCGTTTGACGTTAAATTACTCGTCAAATCACCTTCTGATATTTTCTCTAAACTACTCACAAAAACCGTGTCCAGCTCTTCTGCAAAGTTATCTAACGACGAGGCCATATCTCCAAGTTCATCTGAGCGTTTTATATTCGTTCTCTTACGCACATTACCACTCGCCAATTGATTAACAATATCGGTCATTTTAAGAATAGGATGGGTAATAGAGCGACTTAATACAATACCGATTGCAATAATGATGACGGCTGTAATTAAGATTGAAATCATGACGGCCCATTTGATTGCACTCACCGATGCAAAAGCCTCCCCATGTGACTGTTCTGCGACAATCGCCCATGTCACACCCTCAAATTTTAGTGGTGCATAAGCAGACAACACTTCACGCCCTAAATAACTGTCGATCACTTTTGAGCCTGTTTCACCCGATAGTGCAGCGTTAATTGCGATACTTGTGACTTGATTACTTTCTGGATTGGCAAATGCATTCATCACTGAATAACGTGCACTATCCAAATACGAGTTGGAACGCATTAAATTATCTTGCCCAACGAGATAGGTTTCACCTGTTTCTCCGAGCCCTGAACGCTGAGACATGATGTCATTAATGATGTCTCCGGAAAGCTCTAAAATGATGACTGAGGTGATATCCCCCCGCAAGTTAAGCACCGGCGCACCAATAAAGAATCTCGGACTATTATTCCGATAGCGATAAGGTGTAAAGTCCTGAAACGCGATATTCTTTGTTTCTAAAACCTTTCTCCATAGTGCTGCCACTGGATTTTTTTCATCGAAATTCTTTTTAACATTTGAACCAAGTTCCGCACCTTTTTTCACACTATAAATAATATGCCCCTTATCAGCAGACAATAATAAAAGGTCACGATAGCCCAGAATGTCGACATATTTTAATAGATTTTCACTTCGCTCTTTCCATATCCCTTTATAGTCTATATTGTCAATGCCAAACTTATCATTTTCAGAACCGATCTCTTCTAACTCTTGATAAACTTGCAACGCATGGAACAACTCATATATATCTCTGCTATTTGATAGGATAGAAATTTCTTTTTTTGCACTGTTAAGATAGCTTTCTATTTGACTCGCTTTAACATCTCGTGAACTTATCAGCTGCTCCAATGCATTACTTTCCAGTGCTGCACTCGATTTCATTAATGAAATAGTCGCAACAATTGCAACTGGCAATATCCCTATCAAAGAGAAAATAAGTAACAATTGACTTCTAAGTTTTAATTTTATTTTCATATGATTATCTCGATAAAAATAAATATTTGAGCAAGTGGCTACGAATGTTTGTTATTTTTTTAGCGACCAGTGATCTTCACTCACTTCAATTTCCCATAATGGCAGAGAAGCCATTGGTAATGGGGTGTAAGAAACTTTCTTATTGACTGCAACAACCTTATTAGGTGCAGGTACAACCAGCATATAAGCATTCTTGTAGACATGATTCAGCATTTTGGTCATGACTTCACTGAATTGTGGCGTGTTGGCTGTTGCTTTAAACATTTCATCGATATATTCACCCATCAAAGGATCCGCAGGCATCGTACTCCAAACACTATTTGGCTGGTAAACAAAGATCGCAGCCCACGGATGATTGAAGTACCAATCATCATCACCCCACACAATTAAATCCCACGATTTAGTATTCTTACCCGCATTGGTAGACAAAACTTGTCCAAAAATAGTGGTTTCATCAACGATTTCAAAATCAAGCTTTACACCAACTTTGCGTAAATCTCGGTCGATTGAGCGCCAAAGAAACATGAACTTCTGTTGCGTTAGCACTTTAAGTTTTAGCCCATCTAAAATACTCTTTAGTTCTTGCCGGATTTCTTTGGGTGACTCAACTTCTGAATAGGCCTTCAGATTTTTTACCGCATCTTTAACACCAGGAAAATTAGGTGAAGCTAATGTGGGCTTTATTTGACCATAACCAGAAAATGCATAACTTAATAGCTGCTGCTGATCGATCGCTCTATTGAGAGCAAGACGTACCTTTCTATCTTTTAGTTTTTCATTACCGTTAACCATATTGATATGAATGGCGATATTATCTGTTGATGGACCGGTAACTAATTTGGCATAAGGAGAAGAACTGACTAATTTAACATCAGAAAAATCGATTGGCATAATATCCAGATAACCTTCCGATTCAATGACATCAGATAATGCAATTTTGGGATCCATTTTTGTGTAAACAGTGAATTTTTCTACTTTTGCTAAATCTTTGTCATAGTAGTAAGGGTTCGCAGTAAATACGGCTTTATCCGTTTTTCTATCACCTTCTATGTAGCCTTCACTCAGCATGTAAGGGCCTAATCCATAAGGACCGGCTTCGGCCAGATTCGGGCAGGTCGCTTTACCATTCCAGCCAAATTTTTCGAGATATTTTGTTGTATAAAATTGAATCCAGATAACATCATTCAAAAATGTTCCGTACTTTTCTTTCAAATAGAACCTTACTGTATAATCGTCCACTTTTTCAGTGTGGTCATATACGGTATTGATTTTACTAAATAAAAAGGGTTCTTTTTTGAAGTACGCCATATTTTCAATGACTGCATCTGCATTAAATGGCGTTCCATCCTGAAACTGAACACCTTGGCGTAACTTAAATTCATAGACGGTATCGCTAATTTGTGTATGCGATGTGGCCATATAGTATTCCCAACCACGTTCATTATGAGCGGGTCTTAAAAGTGAGCCGTTGACAGCATGAGATGTGTAAAGGTAAGGAAGGCTTGAGATATATATTTTTACATGTGAACCTTTCACTGGTGCTGCACCAGCCGTCGGTAAAAAAGACAGAATAGAAAACACACAAAGTAGTGAAAATGTGTTGCGCAAAAATGAACTACACATATGTTTCTCCATAAATCAGCAACATAGTGTGAATGGTTAATTGATTTTCTCATCCACCTAGTGTTATTAACAAAGACAAATCCAGACTAAAAAATCCGATTTGCTAATCGATAATGATGCTTAAGAAGAAGATGCGTAGTCCTATTTACTATCTAGCATCATCATATTTCTAAGGTCATCACCGACTTGAAGTTCCTATATGGATATGGCGATAATTAGAGCCAATACTTCAAGCATGTCATGTTTTTATCTATTTTTATTTACGTTAAAAAAGCATAGCAGCTGTTTGGGGGAGTGCAAAAATAATGTATTACTTTCCTCAATAAGCCAGTATTGCCATATATAATGATGAAATACTTATGCTTAGTTGCATGACAATCCAGCCTCCGTCACGACTTCGTACGACATATTGAGATGTCTTGCCCATATCAACCAGCATGGAATATGGCGTCATCTGCGAAGGGGGGAGCAACCGCGATACACGGCCTTATCACTCTAATTAACGCGACGTGTGTCGATGCCACGTGTCGCGAATCCATTTGACCGTAGCTCGCATTCTAGAATTGCGACGATTTAGGGGACCAATCTTGATTTAGGGAACCAACATTTGTGACAGTACAAGATCAATGGGTTCGTCTTGTTATATGCGTGGTTGAGAGTGTGTGCTAATCCGGAACAATGATCAGACCGAGTTGTTCTAGTAGTTGCTCTTGCTGCCAAGCGCATATTTTAACACCGGTCAGGTCAACTTTTCGTGGGTCTAAACCGTCAAGTTCAGAGTGACTCAAATCACACCCCTGCATTTTAAATTGACCCCAACAGTCTGCAGAAAAAACACCCCGACTTAAATCTGATGCTTTAAACGAAGCATTTTTGAGGTTTGCACCAATCCATCTATTTTCAAATAAATCACACTTTTCAATAAGTTGCATCTCAAAATTTGCGTAAGACAAATTACAGCCGGTGATGTATGCAGAGCAAAAATACATGTTGTTCGACACCTGATTTACGAAGCTGACTTGGCTAAAATTTGCACCTTTCAGATCACAATCTCTTAGCTCAATACCAAAGCAATTGGCCCCCTTAAAATATGACATTGCCAGCCGACAGTCTTTAAACGAAGCATCGCGAAGATCTGCAAAAGAAAAATCACATCCTTCTAATTCACCTTGCCCGATAAAAGTACAGCCAATGAACTGTGTATCTCGAAGGTTAGCGCGCTTAAAACTACAACGGATAAATGTGCAGTTTATAAAGGTCTGTTCACTCAAGTCTTGATGAGAAAAGTCGGCTTGGGTATATGACTGTTCAGTTTTTTTCATGTGGTCACCCCAAAAAATGATTTGATTGGAAGGTTATCACTTACCTGAAACTTCTCAACAAAAACAAATCACACAAAAACAATGCGTTAAAACATGCCAAATTAGCCAAAATAAGGTATCAAACGGGCGTTTTGAAGGGGGTAATTCAGAAATACCGCATGTGGGCTGCTAGAAAAAAGTTTGCGGGCACCTGATTGATTTTAGACAAAGTCCATTACTTCCAAAGAAGTGGTGAGCAACACAATACAAAGGGAAGCGAATAAAGCTAACCACCGTCCGCCGATGCAGGTGTTCGGACACAAACGGGTGAAGAAGGGCCTGACACTTCAATGCAGGCCCTTGCATCACATTTTAGGCTTTATCTAACGCCTGCGATACATCAGCGATAATATCGTCAATGTGCTCAATACCGACGGAGATACGCACCAAGTCAGCACTCACACCCGCTTTTTTAAGCTCTTCTTCATTCAACTGACGGTGTGTCGTCGATGCAGGATGACATGCCAGTGATTTCGCATCGCCAATGTTGACCAAGCGTAAAATCATCTCAAGCGAATCAATAAACTTAGCACAGGCATCAATCCCTCCAGAGATACCAAAACTCAAAATACCTGAGGCTTTGCCCTTCGTAATTTTTTGGCAGGTTTCATAATACGGGCTATCTGGTAAAGCAGCATAGTTGACCCATTCTACTTTCGGGTGTTGCCGCAAATATTCTGCAAGGCGCTGGGCGTTTTCACAATGGCGATCCATCCGCAAACCCAGCGTTTCCAAACCTTGTAAAATCTGAAACGCATTCATCGGTGAAATGGCCGAGCCGGTATTACGCAGTGGCACCACCCGGCAACGCGCGATATACGCGGCAGCCCCTAAGGCTTCGGTGTAAACCACACCGTGATATGAAGGATCAGGCTCATTAAGAATCGGAAAACGTTTCTTATTGGCAACCCAATCAAACTTGCCAGAGTCAACAATAATACCGCCAATCGATGTACCGTGGCCGCCAATATATTTAGTCAGTGAATGCACCACAATGTCGGCACCCAGATCAAACGGACGACACAGATAAGGTGTGGCAACCGTATTATCGACAATCAGAGGGACACCATGTTTGTGCGCAATCTCGGCCAAACGCACAATATCGACAATATTACCGGCTGGGTTACCAATCGATTCGCAAAATACCGCTTTGGTATTTTCGTCAATTGCGTTTTCAAAGCCTGCGAAATCATCATGCGATACCATACGCACATCCACACCCTGACGCGGCAGCGAGTGCGCAAACAAGTTATACGTCCCTCCATACAACTGGCTGGTACTGACAATATTGTCACCCACTTGTGTAATACACTGAATCGCATAGGTAATGGCAGCCATACCGGACGACACCGCCAGCGCTGCAATACCGCCTTCCATCGCAGCGACACGTTTTTCTAACACATCGGTGGTTGGGTTCATAATGCGGGTATAAATATTACCCGGCACGGCTAAGTTAAACAGATCCGCACCATGCTGAGTATCATCAAAGGTATACGATGTGGTTTGATAAATGGGTACAGCTGCGGATTTAGTGGTCGCTTCAGATTTATAGCCTTCATGCAGAGCAATAGATTCGAGTTTCATAGCATATCTCGTTTAAATTTATCGTGATTATATTACTAAATAACAGCTCTCTTTTTTGGTTAAGAAAAGCCACTATTCTATGATTTCCGTTCAGTTTACTGCCGTTCTCAGATCCCTCATTGTGCTAATCACAGAACAATAAAAACCTTCTAGGCAACTGCATATAGTTCATGTAGATCACTTCACATGACCTGCCTTGACTAAATGCACGACAAATTGCTGCAAAAAACATCACAAAAGGTCAACAGCCCTAGAGTATTAATTAAACGGTTCCATTACAAACGTATCACAACAACCATAACAACGTTAAGTCAAAAGCTCACTGAATATGCTCATCTAAGCATTTGATTTCATAATAATTCGTAAATATAAATCATCCTCTCACAATCAGATACAACGAATCACGATGTCAGGCACGCCGATGCTGTCGCCTGAATCTGGCGTGAAGCATTTTGGGCGTATGGCAAAGTAACTTGAGCAGAAGCTCAACCACCAAAGTGAAAATTAAACCTGTCATTAGGCCAAACGCGAGTGCAGTCGGCTTTAACTGTATTGCGTAAGAATAGTTCTTCCATACCGCCTTCCCGATATCAGGCACCGGAGCCAGTATGGCCTGAGTATAGGCAGCCCACGAACTGCTCTGAAATTGTTCGAAATGACGCCTGAGCATGCTATTGCGCTCGTAAATGGATGCAATACTTCGACCCCCCGCATTGAAAACCGCATCGCCATTTTCTCTATAGTGGGCAATCAACTTCGCTAAACTGCCGTTAAAGAACTTATCAGCATCATCCTGAAATTCATTCAGGGCTAGTTGGGATTCTATAAAATGCGACTCCAGACTTTTCCCATACTGATCCACAAACACGGGCACTTGAATGGCAGCCAAAGTACATCCGAGGAATACGAAAATTCTGATGTATGAAAAAAATAGACCCACTCTGACTCCTGATAAAATTAGTGTTTCACCGCTGTTAGACAGCACTCAACTGTATAGTTTCCCTGTATTGTTCTGTATAACACAACGGATGATTGTAAAAATTGTTGTCTGGATTGCTAAAAATGTGGCTTGCTCACTCGTTGCCCTGCCCCCAAAGCCATAAGGATAAAAATTAACACACGGAGATTGTCCGCTCCCCGAATGTTTGCGCACAACCACCAACCGAAACTTTGATAATACCAAACTCATTTGATTCAACTGACGCTGTAAGTCTCGAGGTTTTCCCCATTGCCCGACCTTGCTCGAACGTGAAATGGTTAACGGGCCCGCCATAAAGATGCTTGGTCAGATAACATGCAAGTGCACCATTTGCACTCCCGGTTGCTGATTCTTCGGGAATACCAAATAAAGGCGCAAAGTTTCGGCAACTTGCGGTTAATCCGCTACTTTCATCGCACAGTTCAAACACATGCATCCCCGTCACCTGATGTTGTTGTGAAAAATCCCTGAGTAAATCTTCATCCACTTGGATTTTATCAAGGAAGCCACGGGGTAATGGAACAATAATGTCGGGCAATCCTGTTGAGATCACCTCAACCGGTAATTGGGTTGACTCCAGCAACGCAGCATCAATACCGATTAACGCTGATACAGACTCGTAATCAAGAACATGAAGATATTCCGGTAAGTTCTGCTCCATGACGACATAACCATTTGACGCAACCGTAACACCGAGTTGCCCCGCTTTGGTTTTTTGTGTGTATTCCGCGTTGGTGACAATCCCCTTTTGGTACATGACTGAAAATGCGGCTAATGTTGCGTGCCCGCAAAAATCAACTTCATCGGTTGGGGTAAAAAATGACAGCGCAAAGTCTACGTCATCATCCTGTGATACAAATGCAGTCTCGGAATAACCAACCGCATTGGCTATTTCTTGCTTTTCTGCATCTGACAGATCATCGGCATACAACACCACCCCCGCAGGGTTCCCGCCAGAGCCATTTTCAATAAAAGCATTCACTAAAATAACTTCAATGTCTTTCAATCTCTTTCTCCTGACTTACTACAACTCAATCAACAAAACTCACATTTAACCAAAACGCAACTAATTTTATACAAACGCATTGCATTTTCGAATCAATCTGATTAGATTAGGCCCCCGAATAGGCTTAGTCGTTTATTTGCAATTGAAATTAAAGGATTTTGTTACGATGAACGTGTTAACCAATCATTTATTGTCATTCAGGCTGACTGATACAGAATTAGTCAAGACCGAAGAAAGCCCTACCTCAGATAAATTTTACTTTGATACTCAGTTCCAACGTTCAGGTGAAGGAGCATGGTCATGTCAATAAGCGAGAGTTCACTCACTGAAAAGGAACATAAAGAGTTCTTCAATCTGTTTTTCACGCCATCGCTCACTCAGTTTGTCGGCAGGTCGCTGCTCTCGACACTGATTGCCTTTGCGGTGGCGCTCATGGCAGCCAAATATTGGGATGGCAACAGTTTAATCTCATGGTTATTGGCAGCTCTCGCTGTCATATTATTTGCGATAAACCTTCGATTCCAAGAAAACTTAGTCCATAGCGGCAGCCATTATTGTGCCAGTGACAACCATACCATTAACGACTTATTGGTCAATATCTTCGCTGGCATCCAAGTTTTTCAGTTGGTCAAAGCCTATCGAATGAGTCATGCAATGCATCATGCCTATTTTGGAGAGGAAAACGATCCATGTATGGCTCGATATAAAAATCAGGATCAACCATTCACAAACATGGTTGCCATGACATTCAGCTTTTATAAACAAATTCATGCCAATAAATCGGTCATATTGATGACTGTCCTTTATTACTCAGGTCTATACGCCTTAATCGCACAGTTGGCTTCAAGCGAGATTGCAGTAAGATTGACAATGATTGCTCTGGTGGCCTTTTTTTTAGTTTTACCCGCGATACGCTACATCGCGGAAATGGCGGAACACGATTATACGTTGTCTGATTCTGAATTAGGTTCAACATTCAATAACTTATCCTTTGTCGATCGCTGGCTGTTTCATCCGGCCTCCGATGGCTACCATCTACTTCATCATCTCTATCCTACGCTACCATTTTGGAACCACAAAAAAGCGCACGAATTCTTAATGGCGCGTGATGAAAAGTACATGAACGGATATCATCGAACATCAACCGTTGAAAAATTCAAATCACTGATAGGAGAAAAGGCGTAATGGAAGCATTCATTGCAGGGATCACGCTGGGTTTTAGCTTAATTTTGGCAATCGGCTCTCAGAATGCCTTCGTCCTCAAGCAAGGCTTAAAACAGCAGTATGTTTTTTCAGTCTGTATTTTTTGTGCACTATCCGATGCAATTCTGATCACCATTGGTGTCTATGGGATGGCAACGATTGTATCGCTACTGCCTCAATTCTCTATTGCTGCTAAATATTTTGGGGTCGCCTTTCTGATTTTTTACGGCACACAAAACTTACGCTCAGCCATATGGCACAGTGGATCATCTCTCTCCGCAGAAGGCAGTGACGGATTACCATTCACCAAGGTTATTTTAACCTGTTTAGCATTCACATGGCTCAATCCACATGTCTATCTTGATACGGTTCTTTTGATTGGTTCAATTTCCACCAATTACGCAGAACAACAGTTGTTCTTTACCGTGGGCGCGATTATGGCTTCATTCACATTCTTCTTCGCCTTAGGGTTTGGAGCAAGGTTGCTCACGCCAATATTTTCGAAACCGGTCTATTGGCGTGTTTTAGACGGTGTCATTGCATTATTTATGTACTTTATCGCATATAAATTAATCGTCATGGAAATATGAATATGTTTGGACTGTTTAAAAAAATCCCCGTTGATATCGATGACAAAGCTTATTCAGCAAGCAAAAAATCAACGCTGCTTCGCGTTTGTTTAAGCAATGGGATAAATATTCAGCATAAATGCCAGAGTGGGATATGTAAAAAATGCGCGGTTGTCGAGCACACAAGCCAAGGTGACATCACCGTCCTTGCGTGTCAGAGGATCATTTTGCCCACGCAAACCAATCGGTTTAGCACTATCAAGTAAGCACAAACGTCAACGTGACCAGAACAACGATGCTGAATAAAGACGATGTAAACGGGTTGATAGCCATCAGCGAAATAAACGCCAGAGTGAACCCTTCTGGCGTCGTGGCTTGATAACCGATTATCGCCTTAAGCATCGGTCAATATCATCAATCAATCACCAAAGGAATGAATCGCATGGTAGTGATAGTACCGTCGATTGACGATCGAATTTATCATATCGCCCCAAAATTTAGAGCATTGAGTATTTCCGTTCAGGGAACCGCCATCCAGAATCCGGAGTACGCAAAGCAGGTTCTGCAAGCGGCTTGTACATTTGTGACTGAGAGCGACTACGCATGGGCAGAGTCTCACATTGATGCTTGGGGAGATGTTTTCCGTCAATTTGGTTCGAAACCGAATCGAACACCGTGCTCTGCGGCAGCGCTGAGAAAACGAGTATTGAAAAACGGTGGCATGGAAAGCATTGATCCGATTGTGGATATTTATAACGCAGTCAGTATTCAATATGCGCTTCCTGTTGGCGGAGAAAATATTGATGCTTACCAAGGAACACCGACACTCACGATTGCCGACGGGACAGAACGATTTGACACCATGAAAGATGGTTCGCTCACGACTGAATCGCCAAACGCCGGAGAAGTCATATGGCGTGATGCGATCGGCGTAACATGTCGCCGGTGGAATTGGCGGCAAGGACTCCGGACACGCATTGAGCCAGATACACGCAATATGTGGTTTATATTGGAAAGCCTACCTGAAATGCCATTAGAAAGCTTACAGCAAGCCGGTCAAGATATGGTGAAACACTTACAAATACTGATGCCTGACGCAATCATTGAACAAACCAGCGTGTGACAAACAACACGGGGGAATTTGTCTCGCCAACCGATGACAGACAATGAATATAAAAGTTTGAACGGTCAATACTGAAATTAAAAATCTTAGTTAACGCCCAATCAGATTTAAGGAACAAAGTGCATATTTAATATTTATATACCCAAATGACCTCAAGATGCAGTTTCAGCGAGAATCTCTAACGCAGTCTCTGAGTTCGGTGAACTCGCCCTTCGGGAGTGCTTCAATCCTGCATCTTGAGGTTACTTGGGTATATCCGTTGCATTTGATTGGGAAGATACAGTCCTAAATAAGCTTGAGTTAATCTGACCGCTTCTTCTGCCATATCTCTTTCTATACAGCCGTGCTCTCTATATGAAAGCGAGTAAACCTTATCCGCCGTTTGCAGTGCAATAGCAAAAATATTAATATTTTCAGGTAATGCCGGAAGATTAAAATAACGGTGATAGATATTTTCGACACGTTGACCTAATGCAAAATCATTTTCCACATCAGAATGATTGATACTGGTAAATGTATGCCGACTCAGTATTAATTTTTGTGCAATCGCATTATCTTCATAATATTGAACATATCCAGATTCAATCATACGGTTAATATCAGACCAATGTTTAATTTCATCCGGTTTTATACAACTATCTAATATAGCATCAAAATCTGTAAATACATCCGCCATCAGTGATTGGAAGAGACATTCTATATTTGGATAGTGATGATATACCGTTGATGTTGCAATGCCACATTCTTTGGCAATATCGTATATCGAGATATCGTTCGCATCTCTGCGCTCAATAAGATTCATCACTGCATGATGTATTCTATCCAATTTTTTCTCTTTGCTAATTTTTTGCATATAATCCACCCTATGTTTCAATAGTATGGATAGAGATACCCTGACAATTGGGTATCCATATCGCTTTGATCAATAATTGGTATGAGACCATTCATTAAGGATGAATATGAGTTCCTGAAGTGCCTTTAATAATATCCAGAGCGTAATAGAGATCACCAATATGTGCGGTTTTTCCTGTTTGTTGAACAAACTGGCAACAAGCATCAACCTTGGGTCCCATGGAACCGGCAGCAAAGTTATAGCCTTGAATTTCTGCCACGGAGACATCATGCAGCTGTTGTTCGTTGTCGGTTCCCCAGTCTAAACAAACATGAGTACCGTCCGTCAGAATAATCAGGTGTTCTGCACCAATTTCTTTGGCAATCAGCGCTGCACTCATATCTTTATCGATGACCGCTTCAAAACCTTCATAAGCATGATTTTTCTCGATCACTGGCGTACCACCGCCGCCACCACAAATAACCAGATGATCTTTTTCAAGTAAATCTTTAATTGCTTTAATTTCTAATACTTCTTTAGGTTTTGGTGATGGTACAACCCGACGCCAATATTGACCATCGGGTTTAACAACCCAATTATTTTTATCTGCCAGAGCTAAAGCCTCGGCTTCGTTATATACTGGCCCAATGAATTTAGTCGGGTTTAAAATAGCAGGGTCATTTGAGTCTACGACCATTCTTGTTAATATTGTTGTGGTATATTTATCATCAATCGCGGCATTTAAACCCTGCTGAATTAAATATCCAATCATACCTTGTGTTTCTGCACCTAATACATCGAATGGATAAGACGGACAATCTTTATAAGCATCATTTTGCAATGAAAGCAGGCCGACTTGTGGTCCGTTACCATGAACAATGACTAATCGGTAATTTTTACTTAATTCAGCAAGTGATTCAGATGTTTTGGTGATGCTCTTTTTTTGATTATCACAACTCATTATTTCACCACGTTGAAGTAATGCATTGCCACCGATAGCAACAACAATAATTGGCTTGTTCATAAAAAATTCCTCTTTAGAATTTTATTCATTTTATGTGTGCCGTGTATGCACATTGATAGAGAATATTTATTTATGCTAGTCGAAGAGAAATAAAACTAAAATTGATCAGAGTCAATATTCCGAATTTATCGATTATTTTGAATTAAAAGTGTTACCTCTATTTTAATCTATCCATGAAAACTTCAATCAAAGCCGATAGTGAATTTTTATCACAGTGTTCAGGTCAATATTCAGTCAGTCTTAATCAAAAGCAGCAACGACGTCTTTGAAGGAGAATAACTATGAGTACTGAGCAAAAAGGAAAAATGGGGGTCGCCAGTATAGCGTTATTTACGTTATGTGCGGTGCTCGTTGTCGATACACTCACGGCTTCTGCGAGCAT
This sequence comes from Vibrio gazogenes, assembly GCF_002196515.1. Lineage (NCBI taxonomy): Bacteria > Pseudomonadati > Pseudomonadota > Gammaproteobacteria > Vibrionales > Vibrionaceae > Vibrio > Vibrio gazogenes. Next base: position 743,983 of record NZ_CP018836.1, read on the forward strand.
CGGTGTAAGTGCTATCGGTTGGTGGGTGGTCATGTTGATTTTCTTCGTTATCCCCTATGGATTAATCACGTCAGAACTAAGTACAGCCTACCCTGGTGAAGGTGGGATTTACGACTGGGTTAAGTCAGCTTTTGATTTCAAATGGGCGGTACGGACCACTTGGTTTTACTGGATAAACGTCGGTTTATGGATGCCCGCAGTTTACATCATGTTTGCCGGTATGTTCGCCGAACTCTTTATGCCTGATCTGTCATTGTGGGGACAAATTGCGATTTGCATCGCTCTGACCTGGTTAACGATATGGATCTGTAATGTCTCGGCAGATATTGGGGTTTGGGTCACCAACGTTGGCGCAATTTTGAAGATTATGGTTATCGGCACAGTTGGTGTGGGCGGTTTTATCTATGGCATGAAACATGGTGTTGCCAATGAATTTTCGCTCCAAACGATGACACCGGGTGTTGACTCTGCGGTCGCGTTCTTACCTGCGATTGTCTTTAACCTCATGGGATTTGAGCTGGTCGCAACCATGACTTCAGAAATGAAAGATGTTCGTGATATGCCGAAAGCGGTGTTCCTTTCTATCGGCATTACAGCATTTTTATACATCTTTGGTACAGTCGGTATTTTGATGGCGTTACCCGTTAAAGATATTGGCTTGGTCGCCGGCTTGATCGATACCTTTAAAACCTTGTTTGGTGGCGGTGCAATGGGGACAGCGATGGTTTATGCCCTCGGGGTTTGTGCTCTCCTGACGCTGATCGGCAACATGGTGAGCTGGACAATGGGCGCAAGCCGGGCTGCGGCTGAAGCTGCACAAGAAGGTGAGTTACCGGCGGCTGTGGCAAAAGTATCTGAGAAAGGCTCTCCGGTTGGGGCAAATAACATTACGGGAATCGTTTCTACCGTGGTCATTATCTCTTACGCGTTTTTCGCACAAGGGAACGACGATCTGTTCTGGTCGGTGTTTGCTTTCTCAAGCTGCATCTTCTTATTGCCTTATTTATTCATGTTCCCAGCGTACTTGAAACTTCGCGTTACGGATGGCGGACATGAGCGACCATTCAAGGTCCCTGGGGGTCGGGGAATGCAGTGGTTAATGTCAATCGTCTGTTTCTTGGTCGTTTTTCAAGCCGTAATTCTTTTCATCTTCCCGGAAGCGCTGGATTTAGAAGTGGCTGACTGGAATTACACCGCCCCTGTCTTGATCGGCGTCATCGTGACCATTGTGATGGGTGAGTGGATTCTATCCGGCGCACTGAAAAGAAAACAAAATGAATTAAAGCAGCAAGATACTGAATGAGGAGTATTGAGATGAGCAAATTATTAGCGACAACCCCAAAACAAGACGGCTTCAGAATGCCGGCTGAACATGAACCTCACAGTGAAGTGTGGATGGCATGGCCTGAGCGGACGGATAACTGGCGTGATGGTGCCAAACCCGCTCAGCGAGCTTTCGTTGAAGTCGCGACACAGATTCGCGCAACCACACCGGTCACCATGCTGGTGAGTGCAGACCAGTATGATAATGCCGTGTCTCGTCTGCCTGATAACATCAGAGTGTTAGAAGTCTCAACCGATGATTCCTGGATGCGGGATATCGGCGCCAGTTACGTCGTCAATGATAAAGGCGAACGCCGTGGTGTTGACTGGGAGTTTAATGCCTGGGGTGGTTTTGTTGATGGTCTCTACTGGCCTTGGAAACGCGACGACCAAGTCGCGCAGAAAATGTGTGAAATGACGGGAGACAGCCGTTATCGCGCACCGATTGTTTTAGAAGGTGGTTCAATTCATGTTGACGGTGAAGGCACACTTTATACAACGGAAGAGTGTTTGCTGCATGCCAGCCGGAACCCCGATTTAACCAAAGAAGAATTAAGCAACATTCTTGGTGAACACTTAAATGTCGAAAAGATTATCTGGTTACCTCATGGCTTATATAACGACGAAACCAATGGTCACGTTGATAACCTTCTTCATGTCGTGAAGCCCGGAGAAGTTGTTCTGACCTGGTGTGATGATGAGCATGACCCACAATATGCAATTAGCCGTGAAGCTTACGACTGTTTAACCCGCCAGACCGATGCGAAAGGACGAAAAATCGTAGTCCACAAGCTCCCTATGCCTGGCCCGCTATTTATGAATGAAGCAGAAGCATCCGGGATTGATATTGCCGCAGGTATGGAACGTGAAGCCGGAGAGAGACTTGCCGCATCATATGCCAATTATCTGATTACCAATCACCAGATTGTATTTCCATTATTAGATGAACGTTACGATATGGACGTGAAACATAAATTAGAAACGCTCTATCCAGATTATAAAGTGAATGGGGTGAATGCTCGGGAAATATTATTAGGCGGCGGAAATATTCACTGTATATCACAACAAGTACCGGCAGTTTAATTCATCACGTTTAATTTAAACGCCCTCTCAATTGAATAACGAATTAAATCTACTTTGTGTAGGTATGAATATCTACACCCCAAATTCTGATCAAGAAGGAATAATATTATGAAATTACCATCTTCAAGCGCGACCGAACTCAACAAAAAAAATATGGAACACATGGTGTCGATGAAAGACTTCAGTGTCGAAGAAATGGATCGCATGATGGAATTAATGAGCTATTTAAAAGACGCGCGTCAGGACAATGCGATTCCTCAATTATTTAAGGGTAAATCTGTCGCGATGATTTTTGAGGCCGGCTCAACGCGGACCCGCGTGTCTTTCGAAGTGGCAGCGACACTGTTAGGCGGTCATGCGCTGTTCTTATCGCCAAAAGATATCCACCTTGGCGGCAAAGAGTCGATTGATGATACATCACGCGTGCTATCCCGTATGTGTGACATCATTATGGCGCGTACCAATAGCCCGGAAACACTGGATGGGTTACTGAAAATGTCGACTGTCCCCGTAATCAATGGGCTCGATACGCGTTTCCACCCCACTCAGATGCTGGCGGACCTCTTCACCATTAAAGAACATATCACTGACGGACGGGCTTTATCAGACTTAACGCTGGCGTTCATGGGAGATGCAACGGATGTGTGCCGTTCACTGATGCTTACCTGTGCAAAATATGGAATGGGCTTTAAACAGATTGGTCCGAAGAAATACCATATGGAGCAAGCGTGGATTGATCTCGCCGAAGCCTTCTGTGCTGAATCTGGTGGTCATATCGAAATCACTGATGATGTCGACCAGATTCGTGACTGTGATGTGGTGTACGGTGATAGCTTCTACTGGGTCACTCAAACGGATGAGAAAGAAGAACGCTTGGCGGCATTCATGCCGGATTATGTGATTACAGAAGAACTCATGGCGAAAGCAAAACCGGGCGCCATGCTCCTTCACTGCCTACCGGCGAACGATCAGGAAGAAATCACTCGTGGCGCACTTGAAAGCGAATACTCTGTTGCGTTCGATGAAGCTGAAAACCGTTTAACCGCACAAATGGCAATTTTGGTTTATTTCACTCACAAACATTCTCATCTGCCATCAGCCGATGTGGTGAAGAAACACGAAGCAAAAATCGGTGATTTTTTAAAAACGTTGTAACTCACTCGATATAAAGAAACGATCAATTAAAATACAGATTCATTGTTGAATGAGACAGATGAAAGAGGTGGTGATTGCTGCCTCTTTCATTGATCTAAGTGCTAAATACATGGCGCAACCATCAATGAATAAAAGATGAATCTACCCTATTTATTTTTTAATCCGACTCACACTAAATAAAATCGCTAAAAATACGGAGCCGGAAGCAAACCACAACCCTAGGTGGACTATATTTCCGGAAGATGAGGCAAGAGAATCTGACTGGGATAGTATGATACCAATCACCGCAGTACCAAGACACTGACCAAATGTTCTCATCATCGCCAATACTCCGGAAGCATAACTACTGTAATTGACCTGCACATTTGCCATCATTTCACGATTGTTAGGGCTTTGAAATAAGCCGAAACCAATACCACAAACTAAACTTCTCCACGCAATATCTAAAACTGACGGGGTTTGTGGGAGACCGATTAATAGCAGCGATCCCATCCCAAAAATGACAAGCCCGAACGTTGAAATCATTGCCGGATTTTTCTTATCGGCCAGCCTCCCTGCATGTGGTGCCGCAAGAATAATACCGACAGGCCATGGCAGGAAAAGCAGCGCGGATGCGAGTGGACTATAGCCATAAACCCCCTCATATAAAAATGGCAGTGCAATAAAAATAATCCCCTGAGCGATAAACGAAATGAAAGATGTAATCGCTGAGAGAGAGAAACGTTGATTTGAAAAAATTTCTAACGGCAACAATGGCGCAATGGTTCTGCGCTGACGATAAACGAATGCTATACCGCTCACCAACGCAGTTACCGCATAAAACAACGCCTGTTGTTCGTTATCACTGGTTACATGTTTAGAAAATGAGTTGGCACACAAGATCGTGCTACCCAGCATAATGACAGACAACAATGCACCGATTTTATCTAAAGGACGTGTATCAAGCTGAGCGGACTGAGGAAGAAATCGTTTCGAAAAAACGACAGCGATAACGCCGAGCGGGGCATTGATCATAAACAGCCACGGCCAGCTTAACGTAACCAACAAAGCACCACTGATTAATGGTGCGACTGCGGTACATGTGGCAACTAATAATGCGTTCATCCCTAAAATTCGTCCGAGTAATCGGGTGGGGAAAATCCGTCTCAGGAGTGCCGGTGCGATACTGAGCGTCGCTGCGCCACCAATCCCCTGAATAAAACGCATGACCACCAGCTCTGATAATGAAGAAGATAATGCACATCCCACAGAAGACAGCGTAAAAACAATCAATCCCCCGATAAACTGTTTACGAAAACCGATACGAGTCGCCAGTGCTGAAAAAATAGCCAAAGACATCGCAACAGCAAGTAAGTAACCATTCGCAACCCAAACGGCCTCGGAAGCACTGACCCCGAGTGATGTTGACATCTGGGGCAATGCTATATTGATCATCGAACCATCAAAAACATTCATCGTCGTCGTAATCATGACGGCCAACATCGCAAATAATCGTTCTTTACCGGGCAATCCGTCATCGCCCGCTTGATTCATAAACAGTGCCATATATTGCCACCTCTTTTCTTTGAAAGATTAAAGTTTAAATTGCTATCATACAAGGCGGAAGACGCATCAAATTCACTATATAGTTGCACCAGACGCCATATCATTTCAGATGCAACAACAATGCAAGGGGAAACGATGACCATGCCTGATATGAACTTACTCGCTGCACTGGACGTTTTACTTGCGGAGCAAAGTGTCGCAGGGGCTGCGAATCAGTTATCTTTAAGTCCCTCAGCAATGAGCCGGACATTAGCCCGATTACGCTTCATCACGGGCGATCAACTGCTGGTTCGTGCCGGACGAAAGATGGTATTAACCCCTTATGCTGAATCGATTAGAGAGCGGACAAGACAGACTGTATTTGAAGCGCTCAATATTCTTCAGCCAAATATTCAAGCTGTAGATTTACCCACACTTGAACGGACTTTTACCATTCGTGCCAACGATGGATTCATTGAAACGTTTGCAGCCAAACTCATCACTCACATGACTCAACATGCGCCGCAAGTCCGGTTACGATTCATGCCAAAACAGCAAAAAAGCCCTGAGGCTCTGCGAGAAGGTAAAATCGATTTAGAAATTGGTGTACTCAAAAATATGGGGCCTGAAATACGCATCAAAGCCTTGTTTTATGATCACTTCGTGGGTGTCGTCAGGAAAGGACACCCACTGAATCAATGCAAACAGGTAACGATACAACAATACTGTCAATTTAGTCATATTATCGCTTCCCGAAGAGGTGATTTTTCAGGACCGGTCGATGAAGCGCTCAAAGCACAAGGCGTAGCGCGCCATATCGCTGCGACAGTCCCCAGCTTTCCTGCTGCACTTGAAGTCGCCAGAAATTCAGATTTAATCGCCTTAGTGCCAGCTTCATTTTTGATCAATGAATCACTGAGCGCCGGTGAATCTGGTTTATGGGTCTTTGAGCTGCCAGTACAGACCAATGACATTACGATTTCCATGATGTGGCATCCCCGCCTACAACTAGATTCCGCACATATCTGGCTGAGAGAACAAGTCGATAAAGTTTGTCAGGGAGCAATGGAAAAACGTTGGTTTTAAATGACCAGCGATCAGGGCAAACGATATTGATCATATCAGGTTGATAACGACTAGACGGATGATCGAACACTCATGGAACATCAACGAGTTAGCGCAATCCCTTTGATGTTATTTTTCTACTTTGGGAAGCACTTGCGGTAAGTAAGCCCCTAAATAGGCTTCTGTGAGAATAATCGCTTCTCTTTCCATCTCTGGCGCAATGTCCCCGTCTTCTCGATAGTTCATTGAATAGACTTTATCGGCAACCTGTAGCGCAACCGCAAAAATGTTGACGTCCGTGGGGAGCGGCGGCAGAACGAAATGTTCCCGATAGATGCTTTCGACTTTTTGGGCCAATAACTGATCATTCTGCGCATCCGCATGGCGGATTGTCATGTAGGTATGTTGCCCTAATAGCGTATGTTGGGCCAGCGGACTCGTGCGATAGTAGTCAACAAAGCCTTTTTCGATCATTCGGTTTATATCAGACCAGTGAGTGACTTTATCACTATCGACCGCTTGGTTGAGAACGGTTTCGAAGTCGGTGAACACATCATCCATAAGTTCACACATAAGGGCTTCAACATTGGGATAGTGGTGGTACACACTCGATGCGGCGATACTCGCTTCTTTGGCAATATCGTATATCGATATGGTATTCACATCCCTTTTTGAGGCTAAGTTGATTGCTGCGCTTCGGATCCTTTCCAGCCTTTGCTCTGTTGATTCTTTTCTCATCTTTTAATCTCTAAATTCATGCTAGATGCTACTTCTAACGCTCAACTTTCATTCCAGACTGAAAGTGACCATTACCGCTTTAAAGATGTACGTCACGAAATCAACCCATACTAGCATGATCTGGAAAACCAAGTTTGATGTTCGATTCCATTTTATGGCGGCTTATTGCAGGGGTCACCGTTTTCAGAACGAACCACATACTTGACTAGAATCAAGTTTCTGTTCAAGCGGGCGTCGGATATTGATTAATCTGCACTCGCTCAAGATTTTATGCCTGAAAACACATGAGCACCGGATAAGTGATTTGAGTAACAAGATTGTCCCCGCGAAGCTTTTACTATGGTGTTAGTAAGCTTTTAGTCACTAACGGAGACAGAGCATGAGTATTCAGACACAAGATCAGCAAATGGGAATCGGTAGTGTCGCTCTGTTTAGCCTATGTGCCGTGATTGCAGTGGATACTTTATGTGCATCCGCAGCGATTGGCGTCAGTTCGATTGGTTGGTGGGTAACCACGCTGATCATTTTTATCATTCCCTACGGTCTCATTACCTCTGAACTCTCCGCATCTTATCCTTGCGAAGGCGGCATATATGACTGGGTCAAAAGGGCCTTTGGTTCCTGCTGGGCGATGAGAACAACGTGGTTTTACTGGATAAATGTCGGCTTATGGATGCCGGCAGTTTACATCATGTTCGCTGGCGTATTTTCTGAACTGTTTAACCTCGCCCTTTCTCTCTTTTCCCAAGTCGTGATTTGTATTGTTCTGACTTGGGTAACCATTGCGATTTGTAACGTGTCAACCAACATCGGTGTCTGGGTCGTCAATATCTCAGCCGTCTTGAAAGTGGTAGTGATCCTCATTCTGGGGGTCGGTGGTTTTATGTATGCCGCCCAGTATGGCATCGCTAATCAGTTTAGTTTTTCTGCCATGTTACCGAGCTTTGATTCCGGTATCGCCTTTCTGCCTGCATTAGTCTTTAACCTCATGGGCTTTGAGCTCGTTGCCACCATGAGCAAAGATATGAAAGATGTGAGCGATATGCCCAAAGCGATATTTTTAGCCATTGGTATCACCGCATTTCTTTATATCTTCGGCACGCTAGGCATTTTAATGGCGTTACCGGTGGAAGATATCGGTTTAGTGTCGGGAATGATTGCCACACTGCGACAGTTGTTCGGAGATTCGGCGTTTGGTAACAGCATGGTCTACATCGTCGGTACCATGATTTTACTGAGCTTTATCGGCAATATGGTGACTTGGACAATGGGGGCGGGAAGAGCAGCAGTAGAAGCGGCGAGAGAAGGCGAACTGCCTCAGATGATTGGCCAGTTACATGAAAAATACCATACCCCCTCAGGCGCCAATAAAATAACCGGTATCGTTTCCACGACGGTGATTGCTTTCTATGCGTTGTTTGCACAAAACAGTGATGGCCTATTCTGGTCGGTATTTGCGTTTTCCAGCTGTATTTTCTTAATCCCTTACTTGTTTATGTTTCCTGCTTATCTGAAACTCCGTTTAAGCGACTTGGCAACACCACGCACCTTCAAAGTCCCGGGAAATATGCTTGTACAGTACACCCTCACCACCGTCTGTTTTCTGGTCATTGTACAAGCATTGATCCTGTTCATTTTCCCTGCGCTCATTGATTTCAGCATTGACTGGCGTTACAGCGCACCGGTATTGAGTGGCGTGATTGTGACGATTTTAGTCGGAGAGTATATGCTGAAACAAGCTGAGTTGAAGAAAGGCTTGCGAGTGAAAATATTGCTCGCCCAACCGATAGCAAACGAAGCAAGTCTGCGGTGTTTGAGTTATAGGCATTGATTCAATCACAGGATGACACTACCTATGTGAAGACTTAAAGCGCTTCCGAATAAGCCGAGACCATACGCACCGTGTGCTAAAAAACTTAACCACCGCGCTTTCCAAGGCCTTGGGGTTTGACTGGCAGCAACCCCAAAACCAAGACAAGGCTGAATGAGACAAAAAGGGAATACCAGCGTGACAATACCAGTGAATATCGCAGGAATCACCCTCGGCTCAGTCAACCACCCTTCTCCCCAAATGAACACATGAGTCAGCGCAAAAATAATCCCTATCACGTAATGCAGCACCCAACCTAGCGGCTTTTCTCCCCGAATCGATGGCGTCGCCATAATAGGCCGATGGACGAACTGTCCTTTAGGCATGCATGCCAGCCAACGGGCGATCAGTGCATAGTTTAGTGGTGGGCTATTAAATATATTTTTTTGTAACCAACCCCAGACATCCATGATGAACGTGGCACCGATGCCGACCAATATCGCTTGTAACCCCATTGAAGTTTCCATTCTCATACTCCTCACACGTTGTACTTTTATTAAGGCTTGTTATATTGGCAGACACCATACAACTTAAAGTTGACTTTAAGTCATAGGATATTTTATGGATATTGCTGACGTGTCTCGAGAATCGGGATTAACCCCATCAACGCTAAGATATTACGAAAAAATCGGACTGATCCGCTCCAATGGCAGAAAAGGATTGAGGCGACAATATGCCCCGAAAATTTTGAATCAATTGAATATTATTTCACTCGGACGGATGGCGGGATTATCGCTCAATGAAATCGCCACAATGTTTGACACTGCGGATGATTTAGCGATTGACCGAAATTTGCTCATGCAAAAAGCGGTAGAAATTGATATTCAGATCAAACGCCTGAAAATTGTACGAGATAGTCTTAAGCATGTGGCAACTTGCCCGCAGTCATCGCATTTAGACTGTTCATCATTTCAAAAACTAATGAAATCAGTGAAGCGTTATTTGTCTTGAGATTGGACTCTCTGCTGAGGAGATTGAATGTGGTCGAGATCGCGTATTGAGATTGATGCAAAGTGCGAAAATTCAAGCTTTACGGGGTTATAAGCGCCCTAAAGTGGATGACTCAGGGCATGAACTCATTTCGGCCCCCAATCAATGGTGGGTCAGAGACATTACGTATATTCATACACATGAGGGCTTCTTATTTTTGGCCGTTATGATGGATTTGTATGCACGTAACATTGTGGGCTGGTCAATGTCGGAAAGAATGACAGAAGACCTTGTTCTCTCGGCGATCACCATGGCTTATTGGAAAAGAAAGCCAGAATCCATCGTTCATTTGCACTCCGATCAGGGTAGCCAATATTCGAGTCGAAAATGCCGAAAGTTACGGGAGTCGTTTAATATTGAACAAAGTATGAGTCGACGTGGAAACTGCCATGATAACACCTCCCAAAGTTCCTTTTGATAGATATCAGTGGAACCAAAACATCTTTACAACTTCAGCGTATATTATCAGAGACGGATTGATTCGCATCCTGCTCATGTAACCCTAAAAAATATTCATAGATTTTTCACACTAATATGGATGTATCTAAATTTGATAAACTAAATTATACGTCATATTTCGCTGCTGATATTTTAGCATATCTTAAATAATGCAATCGAGAATAAATATGTTGTTAATTTAAAAAACTAATCAACACTATCCAAATCAATGCTCAATCACATTTTAAATTAAAAATTTAATTTATCACTTATAATTTCGCTCATTAAATTCAATATCTCTTTCTCATAATTAAATATATAAAAATGAGATCCACTATATATTTTATAATTAAATTCATTTAATGTATGTATATTCCAAGCCAGCAATTCTGATTGACTTGCTAGTAAATCTTTATCTGCACCTAATATCATTAATGGAATATCTAGAGGCTCAGAATTTATATATGTATATGATTCATCTAATAAAAAATCATTGCGCATAATAGGCAATAGTATGTTTAGTAGATCATCATCATCTAAAATAAATGAAGGTGTACCATCAAATGTCTTTAATGTACGAACAAGATCTGATTTTGATTGACTGGAAATTTTATCATATTGGCGTGGTAAATGAGGGGCTCGCTTCGCAGAAAAAATCATGTGCTCAGCCATTCTGAGACTTTTATTTCTTATCTCTTTCATTAATTCAAAGCAAACTAAGCACCCTAAACTATGCCCAAAGCATAGATATGGTTTGTCTAAAAAACGTTGGATTGCTCCTAAAAGCCCATTAACTAAGCTGGGCATATGAACAATGTGTTCTTCATTCATGCGTTCAGCACGCCCAGGAAGCTGAACAATATAAACTTCAACATTATTTCTCTCAATTAAAGCTTCTGCCCATTTCCTATATCCCTGTGCTGTACCACCAGCATGTGGAAAAATGAACATTCTTTTTCCAGCATTTTTATTTTTCTTAGGGCAATATAGCCATTTATCATCTATGTCTAAATTCATATTTTAAACCTAAAAAATTATTACCTAAGAGACAGCTAGGCCTCTTAGGTAGAATATACTTATACAGCCATTAATTGATTATCTAAAGCAACTAACGGGGAACGACGCTTCAATTTAATATCATCAAAAATAATATCAATCAATTTTGTAACATCTATTCTGCCTAAATCTTCACCAGTGTTAATACGCAGAGATACTTGATTATTTTCAACTTCAGCATCACCAACAACAACTAGATAAGGAATTTTTTTCAGCGTATTCTCACGAATTTTATACCCAATTTTTTCATTGCGAATATCTAATTTAGCTTTAATTCCTTGTTCCTTAAATGTTTCATATAATGCCTGACAATAATCTGATTGCTTCTCAGAAATATTCATAATGACAAGCTGATGTGGAGACAGCCATGTTGGCAACGCACCTGCATAATGTTCAATCAGAATGGCAATGAAGCGCTCGACCGACCCTAACATTGCTCGATGTAGCATTACTGGTACTTCTTTATTGCCTTCTTCATTAATAAAACTAGCTCCCAGACGTTCAGGAACCATGTAATCTAACTGAACAGTTCCACATTGCCATTCACGTCCCATACGATCTTTCAAATGAAACTCAACTTTAGGCCCATAAAACGCCCCTTCTCCCGGCAGTATTTCGTACTCAAAACCCGCTTTTGTAACAGCATCCTGTAACATCGCTTCAGCTCGATCCCAAACGTCATCTGAACCTATTCTCTTTTCCGGACGCGTCGCAATTTTTATCGATATATTTTTTTCTTCAAAACCGAAATCCTGATATACCTGAAATACCTGAGAAGTGAATAAAGCAACTTCAGAAAGAATTTGTTTCTCTTGGCAGAAAATATGTCCGTCATCCTGAACCATTGACCTGACACGCATCAAACCGCGTAAACTACCAGATGGTTCATAGCGGTGGCAGCATCCAAACTCAGCGTACCGGATCGGTAAATCTTTATAACTTTTCAGACCATCATTAAAAACCTGAATATGGCAGGGACAATTCATAGGTTTTACTGCATATTCTCTCCCATCAATATGAGTTACAAACATATTTTCAGAATACTTATCCGAATGCCCAGATTTCTTCCATAAATTCTTGTCAACTAACTGTGGTGTATGAATTTCATCATAGTTAAATGTTTCTAACCGTTCACTTACATAATTGACAATTGTCTTATTAAGCCGCCATCCTCTCGGATGCCAGAAAACCATCCCCGGGGCTTCTTCCTGCATATGAAAAAGGTCAAGTCGTCGGCCAATATTCCGGTGATCATTCTTCTCTGACTCTTTTAATGCATGTAAATACCCATCCAGTTCATCCTGAGTATTCCAGGCCGTACCATAAATACGCTGCAATGACTGTTTGCTTGAATCACCTCTCCAGTATGCACTGGACACTCTCAGCAGTTTGAAGTGGCGTAAGAAACGAGTGTTTGGTACGTGAGGTCCCCGGCACATATCTATATATTCTTCATGAATATATAGATTCACATGGGTTATGCTTTCATCCAGTTCTTGGATAATTTCCACTTTATAGGGTTCATTCCGTTCGGTGAATACTTGAATCGCTTCATCTACAGTGACTCTTTTCCGAATAACATCATAATTTTTCTTCACTAACTTTTGGATAAGCGCTTCAATCGTTTCTACATCATCTGTCGTAAAGGGCTCATGCTCAACATCATAGTAAAAACCATCTTGAATAACTGGGCCAATTGCCATTTTAGCCTCTGGATATAACTGCTTAACGGCTTGACCTATCATGTGGGCAAATGAATGGCGAATTATTTCAATTCCTTCAGGATCCTTATCTTTGATCAAACGCACCGTTGAATCACCGGTAATCAGTTCACAGAGATCGACCAATTGATCATTCACCTGCCCGGCAACTGCAGATTTAGCTAAACTTGGGCTGATACTTCTAGCAATATCCAAAACTGAGACTGGCTCCTGGAATGCTCTTTTTTCTCCATTGGGAAATGTGATAACAGGCATGATTTTAAATTTCCTTCAATAAAAACTATGATAAAGACAGAATAAATATCTAATTTATATAATAACGCAGGGTTTTATATTAGACATTCTTAGTAAAGTTCATTCTTAATAAAGTATCTAATCCATAAAATAGGAAGTCACAACCATTTAACAGCAATAGTCGTACTACAGTGAAGCCAGTTTCTTCCGGCCCACAAAATCAATTATAAACTCAACAAACAATATGAGTTTTATCATTTGTAATTCAGATAACTCTTATATCAGAACAAATAGGATACAACTCAAGCCACCAACCATTACTGACAAAACTACCACTAATGTCTCATAAAAATTAGAAACATTTATATTTCATTCGAAGAACTTACAAGCCTAACATCAAATGAGAAGACTTCCAATTTATGATGAATCTAACAGTCTATACCAAATTGAAGTCAATTGGGATATTCTTTATCTTCATAATGATTCATGCTTTACCAGTGAGCAATTAGATTATTCAATATACGTCTTGTAAACTGTAATGACCAATTCGGCTGTTCAACATCATCTAAAGAAAGGTGAGGCAATCTCTTTAATATCGTATTAATTGCAATAGCCGATTCAACACGGGAAAGTTGTGCCCCTAAGCAAAGGTGGGCACCACCACCAAATGAGATTGGACGAATATTTTCCCGGTAAATATCAAAAACATCCGGGTTGGAATAAACCTCTTCATCTCTGTTTGCTGAGGAAAGAACAAGGATAACTGTTTCTCCTTTTTTTATCATTTGACCATCGATAGATGTGTCTTCTAAAGCAGTTCTCGCGGCTATCTGCACCGGAGGCTCATATCGTAACGCCTCTTCAATTGCATTAACGGTTAATGAAGGGTCAGCTTTAATTTCATCAAGGCTCTCCTTGTGACGGAACAAGAGTAGCAGAGCATTGGAGATAAGTGATGTTGTAGTCTCATAACCTGCCCCCAGTGTTAACATAATGTTGGCGACAAGTTCATCGTCAGATAATATATCACCATCTTCGCGGGCATGAACCATATGGGTAATTAAGTCGTCTTTAGGAGATACCCGACGTTCATCACACAACCCTTTAATATAGGCACTTAACTCAATAACATCCTGATTTACTTCATCAAGTTCCTCACGAGAGACAGGTTTCAAATCCAACAACCGGCTGGGAATCCGACTGACAAAGAAATCCATATCAGCTTCCGCATCAATCCCTAACATTTTGCAGATGACCATCAACGGAAGCCTTTCGGCATAGTTTCTCATAATATCCATACTGCCTTCTGCCTCAACCCTATCAATCAGCATATTGGCTGTTTCTTCAATCATGGGCTGTAACTTCTTGATTGAACTGGAAACAAAAGCTTTCATAATGAGCTTCCGTAGTCTGGTGTGTGCAGGGGGATTAGACATTAGAACCTGTAAATTAATCATCTTCAATGCTGGTTCATCTGCTATTTTTGTATTCAGTTGTTTTTCGAGTACTGCACCGAAGTTTTTGCCAAAAAATTTATTCCTCAATACATCTTCTATATCTTTATGACGAGTCACCAACCAAAATCCCAATGGAGAATAATGTATTGGATCTTCACTTCTTAAGCATCGATAAAACGGATATGGGTTATATAAAAAATCTTTATCTGTCGGGTTAAAAATCAATTCATTCAGAATTTGAGTATTCATAGTGTTCCTCTTATTGTCATCATCAATAAATTTACTATTATTCATGCTTTGAATGATTGCTGAATATCTCTCACCCCATCCTTTTGGTTCAGATGAATAATGAAAGATATCAACTTTCTGGATTATCTGGATTTATCAATCAAATATTTTGGTATCAGCTAAATGCTCAACCTCCTCTACTGATAAAATAGATAATATATCTTTATATTTTTCCATTACTTTATTAAGAGATTCCGGGTTATAACTATTTCTGTCATAACGTATATAGGCTTGTATGGTTTCATCTTGAGGAATTAAAGAAATATGCAGCGGTGATGCTCCCGGCTGCCGATGGAACCAATGTGATGAATTTAAACTGTCTACTTCACTGGTTTCTTCAGAGAACTTCTGGAATACCAGAATCGGCTGACTGGAATAATGAGTCTCTTCCGGCAGTTGGCTACAATCCTGAATAACCATTGGCCCAACATATTTATGTTCTTCCATAGAAATCTGATTGAGATGTAATGCTTTTAGCCACACCGATTTTTCATGGTGTGGAGACATTTGAATCCGGACAGGTAAAGCCTGGAAGAAAGAGCCCACCATCTGATCACAGCCATCCAGCTCCGACGGACGCCCAGCAACAACAGTAGCAAAAAGTACATCATCCTCATGCGAGTAGAATCTGAGTAACAATGCCCAGGCCGCCTGAAAAATAACATTCAATGTAACTTGCTGAGTCCGTGCAAATTTTTCCAACTGGTTCAGACAAAACGAATCCAATAACTCAATCGTATAATATGCAGGGAGAAAATCATGTGAGTTCTGGTCATCTGAAGACTGCTTCATCAATGCAGGATAAGGTGTATATTGTTCTTTCCCTGCTAAATAGTCTTGCCAGTACTTTCGGCTGTCTCTCTGATCTGCAACTTTGTCTTGTAGCCATTGGATATAACGGTAATAAGGATATCCTGGTGTCACATCCGGCTGTCGTTGACTTGCAAACTGGTCGTAAAACGATACTAATTCACGCCTAATGATATCAACGGACCAACCATCCAATAGAGCATGATGGAAACTCCATATCATTTTATACGAGGAAGCAGAAAACCGAATCAACTGGACACGTAATAAAGGCGCTTTTTCGAAGAAGAAGCCTGAGTGCCTATCTTCATCGAGCCAGCGTTCAAAGCTTTGTTCTTGCTCAGATTGCTCCAGACCGGACCAATCAAGCTCCTGAAACGGCAGAACGATTTCTTGATGAACCAATTGCAATTTTTCGCCGGAATCCGACATCAGGAAACTAGTTCTTAAGATATCATGCCTTTGAACAACACTATCCCAGGCCTGTTTCAATGCCTGAACATTAATCTTATCCAGCTCAGCAATATATTGAACGATCAAACGCTCGACAGTAGAGCATTCCACCACACCCAGCTCTTGCAGAAAAGCATCCTGTAAAGACGCTAATGGATAAACAGACTCAATTGAATCCGCTTTCCCGGTATCGATATAGTCTTCAACCCGATATCCTGAATTAGGAATTTCCGCTATTTTTACCTGAAAATCTGAGGTCATGGGTACAGTAGTATGCTCAGAAATGAAATAAGCTAGTTCAGCAATATTCTGATATTCAAAAAGATCTTTCATAGCAATGCTATAACCTGATTGCCTCATCCGGGAAACAACTTTCAATGCAATAATCGAATCACCGCCTGAAGCAAAAAAGTTGTCATAGATCCCGACTTCTGATTTACCAAGTACCTGCTGCCATATTTCTGCCAGCTCCTGTTCTAATACCGAATCTGGAGCAGTATAAACTGTTTCTGAAGGCCCACTCTCCGGAACCATCAATATCAGCTTCTGACGATCAACTTTCCCCGTTTGCGCCAAAGGGAATTCATCAATCGCAAAGAACAGGGAAGGAACCATATACTTAGGAAGCAACTCATACAAATGATGCCGAATACCTTCCTGCCAGGAATCCTGCTGCATTGAAAGAATAACGTAAGCGACCAAACGACTATTCCCTTGTTCATCGGTCTGTGCAACAACAACTGCATCCTGAATATGATCAAGACAGCGCATGACACTCTCAATTTCACCCAACTCAATACGGTAACCACGGATTTTGACCTGAAAATCACTTCTGCCCAGATACTCAATGCGGCCATCAGGGAGGTAACGGACTAAATCCCCGGTTTTATATAGCTTTTTCCCCTTTTGGTGATTCCATCGGTCTGGAATGAATCGTTCATCGGTTAAATCCTGGCGATGCAAGTAACCCAGAGAAACACCGTTCCCTCCCAGATAAAGCTCTCCTGAAACACCAATAGGAACAGGATTCAAATCAGCATTCAGAATATAAGCCGACGTATTGTTGATAGGACGACCAATTGTCGGTTCCCGCTTTTCATCTTTAGGAACCCATTCATAAGTTGAGTAGGTAGTATCTTCACTCGGCCCGTACAGGTTATAAACTCTCTCGATATGAGGTAAGGCATAAAGCTGCCCAACCAAATGGCGAACTAGTGGCTCTCCTGCCAGATTTACGATTTTGACCGATTCAGGAATAGCATGATGTTGTAATAGTGCTGTCACCGCAGAAGGGACTGAATTGATCAAAGTCACCGACTCGCGCCACGGAGACTCAGGTAGTTGCAATGCATCTTCTACTAAAATAATCGATCCACCGGAAATCAAAGTGAAGAAGATTTCGTAGACTGACAGATCAAAACAAATCGAGGTTGCGGCAAGCACTCCAGATAAATCAGCCTGCTGATACTCTTGTTGTGCCCAGGCTAGTAAAGCAATCACATTTTGGTGTTGAATCATCACACCTTTCGGGCGACCGGTAGAGCCAGAAGTAAAAATAATATGTGATAATGCACCAGCACTTAAAGATAGATTCAAATTTGTTGTCATAAACTGGCTGACGGTCTTCATGATCAAAGGATCATCTATCGCAATGACTAAATTGACCGATGCTTGTAAGTCAAGCTCAAGCTTCTCTTTTAAATGCAACTGAGATAAAACAATCACAGGAGATGAATCGTCAAGAATCGCCGCTAAACGATTCTCTGGATAAGCAGGATCCAGTGGAACATAAGCTGCACCAGCTTTTAAAATAGCTAATATACCGACAAGCATATTATATGAACGTTCCAGAAACACACCAACATAGGTATGTTCATCAGCGCCCAGTTCCCTCAAATACCGCGCCAGTTGATTAGCCTGCTGATTTAGTGTCTGATAACTGTAGGACTTCCCATCACTATCTTTGACAGCAATAGACTCTGGCTGAATATCGACTTGCTTTTCAACCCACTCATGGATGGCTGTCACTGAAGGCAACGCCAACACATTTTGATTCCAGAGTTGCAGTATCTTCTCCCGCTCATCACCGGGCATAATGTCATAATCACATAATGCATTTTCCGGTCGGGCAATCACTTCATCGACAAGCTCAAGAAAATATGCTGCCATCCTCTCAATTATTGATACTTCAAATAAATCAGAGTTATACAACCATGAACACTGGAACTGTTCCCCCTCATCCGTCACGGTAAGAACTAAATCATGAGTTGTCCCACTCCCACCAGAACTGGAGGTATACAAAATCTTTTCAATAAGACGCTGATAATCAGACGTCAGCCCCCGTTTATCGATACTATCGTGTGTCTGATTCCAGTTGTACATAATCTGGAATATTGGTGAACGACTGGAGTCACGTTCAGGATTTAACTGCTCAACCAACTTCGGAAACGGATAACTTTGATTTTCCATCAGGTTCAGAATCCGCAAATGGAATGCTTCAACCAGGTTCCCGAAGCATTCTTGCAGATTCAGCTCAGACTTAAACACTACGGTATTGACAAAATGACCGACAACATTATTCATGTACTCATCAGTACGGCCGGCCGTTGGTATTCCTATGACCAACTGATTCTGATTAGTAAACCGTTGCAATAGAACCTGAAAAACAGTTAACAGGCAAACAAATGGAGTCGCATGATAAGATTTTGATAATGACCGGATCTGTTTCACTCTCGTGCTATCTATTGTTAACTGACAGGTCTGCCCGTGGCGGGTCATTCTGGCAGGCCGGGGCTTATCTGTAGGTAAATGAACAACCGGGATCCCTCCTGACATTTCATGCAGCCAGAAGGCTTCACTCATGTGCCCTTCACCCGATGCCAGCCAACGCTGTTCTTTTTCAACCCATTCATGATATTGATACGGTAAAGCAGGTAATGAAGCAGTCCCTTCATCTCTCACTGCCTGATAAAGAGTCATCAGCTCTCTCATCATAATTTCCAGCGACCAGAAATCAGCAGCAATATGGTGTACAGTCATGACCAATGTCCGGGTATCCGACGCATCCTGACGAATATCAAACCGTAATGGTGTTTTGGACAAATCGAATGGCTTATCGCTTTTTTCAGCAATCCAGTGTTCAAGTATTTGGCTGGTTTGGGCCCCGACAGACTCAACATTCCATTCAAAAGCTCCCTGCCGCTGAACTACCTGAACAGGATTTCCCCCACTTTCGACGTAAGTGGTCCGTAATGATGCGTGACGCTGAACCAGTAAACAGACAGCCCGGTGTAAATCATCCAGATCACAATCCTGCGCTAAGCTAATTGCTAAAGTTACGTTATAAGCAGGGCTTTCCGGATCCTGCTGATAGATGATCCAAAGAGACTTTTGACTATAGCTCAGAGGATAGCGAATCAGCCCCTTCTCCGGATACTTTGTCAGACAGGAAATTAACTCAGGTTTATTTTCTCTGAGTACATGAAGTAACTCTTGAGTAATCGCTGAACCCGGACCCTGATAACGAATCCGATCACCTTCAAGCCAAAGCTCAACTTCCTGAGCTATTAATTGATCAAACAGTTTCTGGATCATATTTCTCCCTCAACCAATAAATTCAATACATCTTCCTGTGTATCGATAACAACTACATCCTGTGTCAGGCTTTCCACTTCCCCGTCGAGAGAGAAATTTCTCTCTTTAAGCGTCTGCAATGCATCAACAGCTAGATCATTCAATGTCCCCCGGCCAAGCAAAGCTTCTAATGCAAATGTTACTCCCAGCGTTCTTTTGGCTTTAGTCCGGATATCAATCGCCATTAATGAGTCAATCCCAAGGCGGGTGACAGGTTCATGTAATGGAATATCCTGTTCATTCATTTGTAAAACCGGAGCAATCAGCGCACATAAATATAAATGCAGTGATTTGAGTTGATCTTCCTCGGATAGCTGTGACAATTCAGTGAGAAGAATTCTGTTGTCCCCGGTAGTCGACTGTTCACGATCCAATATTCTGGTCGCTTCTTCGTTGATCAGAGCAGCTTCAACCGACTGTAAAACCAAACAAACGGCTTCATCGTCGCGAACCAACATGATATCGGCACAGAGAGACTCCGGAATCCCGGATGCGGCCGATGGTAATGTCGTCAATTTCACCCAAGTCTTATACTGACCTGATGGTTTAATATTCTCGTAACATGATATTTGACTGATCCGGCTTAATGCATAAGGCAGCCCCGGATATATTCGGTTAATTAAAACCATCATGGATTGGTAGCAAGATTCGAATAATCCAGGATACACCGAGACTCCTGTATCGAGAGCTACCGTCTCCGGCATTCGTACATGTGCGACACACTGCTCCTGAGTAGTCCAACCTTTCCTCAGCCAACGATATGTATCTCCCAATACATATCCTGTCATTGACAAATATTGGTAAAAATCTTTCCCCTGAAATACCTGCCCAGTATCCTGAACTTCTTTCATTCTCTGTTCAGAGACAGTTTGAAGAGATTGTGTATCAACAGCGTGCATCTCTGCAGAAAAATGAATTGTCCATGGTCCGATGGAGCCGGGATCAACAACTGACTGACTGTATACCTGAACCTGCCTCGACATATTTTGAGCATTCGTGGTTAATGAATGTAACCGCTTTACTTCCCCGTCTGCGACAATACAAGGAGAGTGCCATGTAAGATTCTGAAGCCGCCAGCAAGAATTCTGATCAAACTGACGCCCCAGAAGCCATAGCATTTCAGCGTAATAGGATGCTGAAATTACACAATGCCCCAGCAAATAGTGATCCCGTAGTATCGCCGACATGTCAGCCTGAACATATTTTTCAAAACGAATGTCATCATCTGCTGGTACCGAGAGTTGTTTTCCAAGCAATGAGCTTTCTTCAGAAAATATATCTGAAGTGGTAACGCCAGACTTCCGGAGTATTTTCTGAGAGTCTGAAAACCAGTAACGCCGACGTTGAAACGGATACCCTGGTAACTCTATGCGGGTTGAAAAGCCCTTAGGATAAACACCTGCCCAGCAGATATTTGCATGGCGGACATATAAATGTCCCAGTGTTTTCATCAGTTGCCATTCATCCTGCTTACCCCGGGCCAAAGAAGGCAACCATGCCACAGGCCGGGAGACCGAATGCAGTTCAGAAACCTGACGCCCCATTGACAGCAATGTATTCCCCGTACCGATTTCAATGTAAGTGTCAACATGAAACTGTTGTAAGGTCTGAATACTTTTCCGGAACTGAACACAAGCCAGAACATGTTTAAGCCAATACTGAGGCTGACAGATTTTATCAGCCTCGGCTAACTCACCAGTTATATTGGAAACAACTGGTAATTTCGGAGCAGAAAAACTGATCTTGTCCAACGCTTCACGAAATGCTTCTAACATCGGAGTCATCAATGGAGAGTGAAAACCGTGAGAGACATTCAGCATCGTTGTCGTGATATCCATCGTATGCAAAGTTTGCTGAATACGTTCTAAAGTCTGAATATCTCCGGCAAGCACAACCTGCTGCGGCCCATTATCGGCCGCAACCGTAACATTATCTTTGTCTGCGAGGATCAATGGATTAATTTGTTCGACGGAAGCAAGAACAGACAACATTCCACCCGGCTGAGCTAATTCAGCCATCAAACGTCCCCGGGCACAAATGAGAGAGAATCCGTCTTGCCAGGAAAATACTCCGGCCGTGCATGCTGCAGCATATTCGCCAACACTATGCCCCATAACAAAATCAGGCCGAATGCCCCATTTCTCCCACAATGCTGTCAATGCATATGCAATAGCAAATAAAGCAGGCTGAGTGTACTGAGTCTGATCAAGAAGATGGTGATTCTCTCCCCATAGCACAGATAATAAAGAGACATCCATATGCTGTAAAAATTGTTCATCCATTTGATCCAATACATATCTGAAATGAGGCTCCGACTGATATAAATTCTTCCCCATCCCGACATATTGGCTTCCCTGACCAGTGAACAAAAATGCAATTTTCGGTTCCTGCTCTCCTTGCTCTGAAGTCAGTAAACCTGACGACTGGCGCTGATCAGTAAACGCTTGTAGCTGTTCCGCCATTGACTCTGAAGTCTCAGCTATAGCAGCCAACCGATACGCAAAATCGGAGCGTCTAACAGCACTTGCAGCACATAATTTATCTAGGCCAGATAGATTTTTACCTTGTAGCTTCGCCAGATAGTCAGCTGCAATATCCCGTAATGCCGAGAGACTTTTAGCCGACAATTTCAGCATGAATGTCTTTCGTTGTTCCGATACCGCTTCATCCGGAAGTTGTTCTTGAGTAGGTGCCTGCTCAACCAGAATATGAGCATTGGTTCCCATAAAACTAAACGCACTAATCCCGGCAATACGAGTTTCCTGACGAGGTTCCCATGACTGAGTCTGTGTTGGAATCCGGACAGGAAGTGTATCCCAGGAAATTTTCGAACTAGGTGTTTGAAAATGCAGATGCGGTGGTATGGTGCGCTTTTGTAACGCCATCACAACCTTACACAGACTCGCCATTCCTGCTGCGGCTTCCAGATGACCGACATTTGTTTTCACCGAGCCGACCCAAAGAGGTTGCTCCCGGCTAAATCCCTGACGAAAAACCTGCCCCAGAGCGCCTAATTCAATCGGATCTCCTAAGGCCGTTCCGGTCCCATGGCTCTCGATGTATCCAACCGCTGCTGGACTCAATCCAGCGTCATCCAGTGCGGCCCGGATCACAGCCTGCTGGGCATGGCCATTTGGTACTGTCAGTCCTGCTGTTGCGCCATCCTGATTGACCGCACTTCCACGGATAACTGCCAGAATATGATCACCATCCGCCTGAGCATCGGACAGTCGTTTGAGGACAACGACTCCGCATCCTTCTCCCCGGACAAAACCATTTGCTGACTCATCAAATGTTTTACAATACCCGTCAGGAGACAACATTTGTGCTTTAGAAAAGACCGAACTTGTCTCTGGCAGCAAAATCAAATTGGTTGCCCCGGCCAATGCACTGTCACACTCTCCACGTCTCAGGCTTTCAACCGCATGATGGATTGCGACAAGTGATGAAGAACATGCAGTATCATAAGTGATGCTGGGGCCGGTCAAACCAAACGTATAAGAGACTCTCCCAGCGGCAACACTCGGCGTTGAACCACTACCCATGTAACCATTTAAATCATCCGGGTTTGACTGAATATAAGCAGATAAATACTCGGCGCCACTGATACCAATGAATACTCCTGTATTTTTCCCGTAGAGTTGTGCCTGAGTAATTCCCGCCTGTTCAAATGCTTCCCAGCTAACCTCCAGCAACATACGTTGCTGGGGATCCATATTCATCGCTTCTCGGGGAGAGATTTCAAAAAAGCTTGCATCGAACAGATCAATGTCAGAAAGAAAACCTGCCTTTTTTGTCCTGATCTTCCAGGGAGCCCGGATATCCGGATCGTAGTATTTCTCATTATCCCAGCGATCCGCAGGAACATCTGAAATACCATCATATCCTTCACAAAGTCTTTCCCAGTAGACTTCCGGAGTTGTAACGCCCCCCGGGAAACGACATCCCATACCCACAATGGCAATCGCCTCATGCTGTCGTTTTTGTACTACAGTCAATTCACGTTTCATCTGAGCTGCCAACAACATCAGTTGCTTCGGAGACATTCCCTTAAGTTCATCAATAAACGACTTCATCACAATACGTTTTCCTCAATTAAATCATCAAGTAACTTGTCAATGTCACTATCATCCAGTGATTTAATGTCATCAACATTTCCCGAAACTGCCTGTTTCGGAGCTGGCTCATCATCATTACTTTGTTCAAAGATCAGTTCTCCGAGATAGCAGCTCAGTGCCTGAAGGTTGGGATAGTCAAACAATAAAGTCGGAGAAAGAGTCAGACCTAAACCAGACTGAAGTCGATTCTTCAATTCAACCGCCATCATAGAATCAAAGCCAATATCAAAAAACTTGTCTCTTGGCCGGACATGCCGGTCCGTCATATGACCAAGCAACGATGTCACCTGTTGTCGAACATAAACCTCCAGTTGTTGCTGTTGCTCTGCTAGTGGCAAATGGTGCCACTGCGTTATCTCCGGACTGACTTCATTCTTATTCTGAGTAGAAATGGTCTGACGGACTGAATCCAGAACAGAAAGGTGCAGACCTTCAGGCAGATACTCAAAGAATCGTACCCAATCGATATTCATAGCTCCTATCTGGCCCTCACTTGCACCCAGTAACCATGAAAGTGCCTGTAACCCTTGTTCAGAAGAGATAGGCAGTAATCCGACTTTCTCCAGATGTCCGGAGACCTGCTTCGCCATCCCGGTATCATCCCAGCGTCCCCAGTTGATACTGATGCCAGATAAGCCACGTTGACAGCGGTATTGCATTAGCCCATCCATAAATGCATTGGCTGATGCGTAAGCAGCCTGTCCGGCAGAACCAAATAATGAAGCAACTGATGAAAAACAGACAAAAAAGTCGAGATTAATGGCGTGTTCTTCAGTGAATTGATGTAAATGCCAGCCTCCCCATACCTTGGGAGCCAGAACCCGGGAAAAATCATCCCACGTCTGTTTCATCAGAACGGTATCATGAGCTTCTCCGGCCAGATGTAATATTCCGGCCAAAGGGAATGTCTGTTCTGATACTTGGGAAAGAGCCAGATTCAGTGACTCAGCCTTTGACACATCACATCTCAAAACGGTCACTGGTACTCCTAGTCGTTCTTCCAGTATTTTCTGTGATTTCTGAGGCTCACTCCGGCTCAGCAATATCAGATGTCCGGCACCTTGGTCAGCAAGCCATGCTGTAACTTGCTGACCAATACCACCAAAAGCTCCGGTAATCAGATAACTACGATCATGTCGAATATAGGTATGACTTTGTTGTGAAGGTGCCAAAGCTCGAAGTTCAGCTTTCCACAACCTTCCCCAACGAACGGCAACCTGATCGATTTTGCCATGCAAATGAATGAGATGACATAATTGCCGAGCCTGTTCTGTATATCCAAACTGTCCATCACACTGAAGATCCACAGAGAGGCAACCAAACTCAGGATGTTCTATCCGTATCACATCAGCTATCCCCCATAACATAGAACTTGCCGGATTCATGACAGGGTCTTCTGTTCCGTTAACAACAGAATGGGCTTGTTCCGTCACGAATGTCAGTTGAGGGATATCTGAACCTAACGTTCTTGGTACCGCCTGAATCAGGTTTAGGATACCAGCACCATTCAGACGGCTACTTTGCACCACATCATAAGTATCCAGACTCCAACAATGAACAATATGCAAATCATCAACTGATGCTATCTGTTCGGCCCAAATAGATAACAGCTGTTCAAATTCGCACTTATCGTTCGGATCTAATGCCAGTTGATTGTGTGCCTGACCAACCGATTCAGGAGGTATTGAATCTGCATATACTAAAGTTACCTGATGTCCTTCATCGACTAAAACATCAGCCAGCTTTTGCGCAAATCCCGACTGATCGGCTAATATGAGCCATGCTTGCTGAGCCAGAAGGAAATCTTCGTTCTCATCTGGCTTCCACTCAATCCACTGACGCTGATAGAACGTCATCGGTGTAGCTGGCTGACCAGAAAAAGGAACAAGTTGTAGCCCTTCGATAGTAGCGACAAGCTGACCATCATCGGTGATAAGCTCAAAATCGGCCTCCAGCCGTTCCGGTGAATACGAGATTAGTTGGGCGGTCGCCCATATCTGCGCAGAACATGGTTTAGAAAAAAACCGGATCTGACTAACAGCACAGGGAAGATAAAGGGTCTTATCATCTTCGGGAAGTAATGTGGCCAACATCTGAAAACAAGCATCTATCAGCAGCGGGTGCAGACAATAATTCTTTTGCCCGCTTTCTTCCGGAAGTCCAATTCGGGCCAAAGCTATTCGCTCACCATTCCAGATTTGCTTCAGTGTCTGAAACTGACGTCCAAGTTCTAGTCCCTCTTGAGCCATACGTGTATAATATTCCGACATCGGAATTTCTTGGCGGCATTGCTGCTGAATTTGCGGCAAAGATTGCTGAGCGGTGTTCCTGACTTGTACCGTTGGCTCAATGATTCCACTGCAGTGCTGCTCCCAGCGAAACTGGTGACTGTGGATCGAAAAACGATAGGTACCATTTTGAAGCAGTTTGATCTTAACCTGAACGTCAATCTTTTCACCATCAGGGATAACCAGCATCTGTGATATATCAATCGAATTTAAAGACAAAGGTCCATCTTTCAGAACGACTCTTCCGGCTTCAAGTGCCAGTTCAATAAACATGGCAGCAGGAACAACGACAGCCCCCCGAACACGGTGATCCTGTAAAAAATCAGGGTGATGCTGATCCAGTGTCAGACAACATAACCATTCATCCTCAGCCATTGAAATAACCTGCGGCAATAATACCGAGTCTATATCGTCAATATTATTAATAGAGTGAGCTGTTACATGATGATATAAAGATGATTCCTCTTGCTTCTGGCACCAGAATGATCGGCCCGTAACCTCAAACGGATAGGTTGGTAACGTGACCCGCTGACGATAGAATCCCTGCTCAAATGTCTGCCAGTCGAATGACTGCCCATAAACATAAAGTTGAGAAGCTGCAGTCAGTATCTGCAGCCATTCGTCATGTCCCCGCCGAAGCGAAGGTAACCAGAGCACTGGTTTTATTGAGGATGGCAAACATTGACGAGCCATACTCAATAAAGTTGCCGACGGACCGACTTCCAGATAGGTATCCACACCATCAGCATCAAGCCGTTGAACTCCCTGATAAAATTTTACTGGTTTACACAAATGCTTAAGCCAGTACTCTGAGGTACACAACTGCTCACCGGCAATCTCACCGGTCAGATTAGATATCACGGGAAGCTGAGGCCGGGCCCACTTAATTTGAGATAACACTTCTGTAAAGGCTTCACACATCGGTTCGACCAGCGGTGAATGGAATGCATGAGAAACGGCCAGCATCTGGTACGTCAACGAATGTGCCTGTAAATGGGCTTCCAATGCCAGTATGCAATCGGTCTCTCCGGCAACAACTGTACTTACCGGGCCATTTTCAGCAGCAATAACGACTCCGGGAAATGAAAGAATCATAGTCGCAACAACATCAGTTGGTGCTGCAATACTCATCATACTGCCGGGCTGGCACCGTGCCGCTAGCAAACGTCCTCTCGTTGCTACAAGTTTCAGACCATCTTCCAGACTAAAAACACCTGCAATGCAAGCTGCAACATATTCCCCCAGACTGTGTCCAATTAATACATCCGGCTGAATCCCCCATGATTGCCACAATGTTGCCAGTGCATATTCAAACGCAAACAAAACTGGTTGTGTATATTCAGTCTGGCGCACAAGATGTGTATGTTCTCCCCATAATAACGAAGTAAGTGCATAATCAAGCTCTGACGCCAGAATTGTTTCACAACGGTCGATCACCTGTCTGAAAACCGGAGAAGAACAGTACAAATCATATCCCATTCCTGCATACTGAGAGCCCTGTCCGGAAAAAAGGAATGCGATTTTTTTCTCGTTTTCACTGTATGCATGGTTAATCTGCAAAGATGGAATTCCCTGAATATATTGTGTTATCAGAGCCTGAAGCTGTGTTGTATTTTCGGCAACAATAGCCAACCGATGGGATGCAGCATATCTTCCGGAATTGGCGCTGAAACCGACATCACCAACAAAATACTCCTTGTCGGATAACATTTCATTGTAACGTTTTACCAGCGTCTCCAATGCTTCGGGGGTTTCTGCAGATAATGTCAACATATGGTGGGAACGCTCTGCCTGACTCACTTTCTGCAAGATTTTCTCTGGTGCTTGTGTTAATACAATATGAGCATTCGTCCCACTAAATCCGAACGCGCTAAGCCCTGCTGTCCGGGGATGTTCTGAGTCACTCCACAGCATACATTGTGTCGGAAATTCTACTGGTAATTTCTCCCATAAAATATGAGGACTGGGATGATGAAAATGTTTATTTGGCGGAATAACACCATGTTCGATCGATAATATAGTTTTCAAAAGTCCAGCCATACCAGAAGCCGCTTCTGCATGGCCCATATTGGTTTTCACAGCTCCCATAATTAGATTTCCCCGGCGCGCCTGATCATCACCAAATACTGTCGCAAGGGCAGAAAACTCTATCGGATCACCTAAAGCCGTTCCCGTACCATGGCACTCAATATAATCAATATCAGAAGTACTCATACCGGCATTTTTCAGTGCTGCACGTAATAATTTGACCTGAGATAGTTCATTTGGAGCCGTTAGTCCCTGACTGCGCCCATCCTGATTAACAGCACTTCCTGAAATAACAGCCCGAATATTATCCCCGTCTCTTTGAGCATCACTCAGGCGTTTCAAAACAACCATTCCACAACCTTCAGCTCTGGCAAACCCATCAGCTGAAGCATCGAATGTTTTACAATGACCGTCAGATGCCAACATGCCAGCATCGTAAAAACTTGCTGTATTGTAAGGGTCGAGAATCAGATTCACACCACCTACAAGTGCCATATTGCTTTCTCCCAGTTTTAAACTCTGGCACGCTAAATGAAGGCTGACCAGAGATGAAGAGCAGGCAGTATCAATGGATACTGTCGGCCCCTGGAGTCCCAGCATGTAGGCAATACGTCCGGCAGCAACACTACCGGAATTTCCTGTCAGGCTATAAATAGATGGCTTATCTCCTCCGGTCGAAAAACGTCCGTAATCGTTTGAACTAATACCAATAAAAACCCCTGTCAGTGATTCTTTCTGACCTCTGGGGTTATAACCTGCACATTCCAAAGCTTCCCAACTGACTTCCAATAGCAGACGCTGTTGCGGATCCATTTGCTCAACTTCTCGTTCAGACAACCCAAAAAATGCCGCATCAAATAAGTCAATATCACGGAGTAACCCCATACAAAGGTCTTCCGGATGCCGCGAGTCAAATTGTCTTCCTATAGCTTCAGGCTGGCACATGAGATCGCGACCATTTTCCAGAGCCTCCCAGAAAGACTGAGGATCACGGACATCTCCAGGGAATCGGCAAGCCATACCGATAATGGCTATCGGCTCCTGAACATCCGGTTTTTTTTCTATCGAACGTTGCTCTGCTGATGACTGCTGCTGATGTTCCAAAGATTGCTGCTGTCGGGCAGCCAGCAACAGTAACTGGTTCCGGGATAAGCGTCCGATCTGCTGTAAATATTTTTCCATAAGGCTCATACTTCCTCTTGGGGCTGGTAGAATCCCCCCAGCATTTGTTCGAGTTCCTGTTCTGAAATCTGTGTAATTGAGTCAATGTCCGATAAAGAAGCCGGAGTATCTGAGTATGATTCGGGAACTAAAATCGCTTCCTCTGATTCCACCGGAAATAACTCTGACAGAAGATAATGGCCGAGCTGTTCAATCGTTGGATAAGTAAACAATAGGGTCGACGCTAATTTCAGACCTGTACCGGTACCGATGACATTACGCAGCTCTACCGCCATCAAAGAATCCATTCCCAGTTCCTGTAAAGGACGATCGCTCGTTACAGAATCATGTTGACCTAACTGCAAAATCGTTTTGACCACGCCTTCGAGATAACGGGACATCTGAGCAAAGTGTGATTGCTGCGCGCTTTGAGTAAGCTGCTCGCGGATATTGTGTTTTGGATCCGACTGCTCCTGCATCATCGGAACAGTACAGTTATCAGTCACATTAAAAGCTTCCAGGAAATCTGACCATCTTCCTTTACTTTTTAATTCCTGACGAAGCACATCCCAATGGACAGGCATAACTCCGACCTGATGAGCTATCTGAGGTAAACATAATAATTCAAATGCACGCAGTCCTTGTTGTGGAGTAATGACACCCAGTCCTTTCATTTGAAGACGTTCAAGGAGTGAATGTGACGCGGCTGATCCCACATCAGACCAAGCTCCCCAGTTTATACTTAATCCCGGGAGTCCAAGCGAGTGACGATAGCCTGCCAGTGCATCAAGAAAACTGTTCGCAGCAGCATGACTACTTTGTCCGGCATTACCAATCAATGCAGTTGCTGAAGAGAACAGCGTAAACATATCGAGATCCATATGTTGTGTGAAATGATGTAGAAGCCAAGCTCCATCCACTTTTGGTGACAATACCTTAGAAAATTGTACCCAGTTATGTTTGGATAACACGCCATCCAGCAAAACACCGGCCGCATGTATGACACCGATAAGCGGTGGCATTGCGTGCTCAATTTGCTGAAAGAGTGTTGCCATTTCATCATATGATGTCACATCAACTTGATAGATCTGAACGTCAGCTCCACTGTCGCGAAGTGAACGAATTGTAGATAAAGCAGAGTCTTCAGGAGCTGAACGGCCAATTAAAGCAATATGCCGGACACCACATTCAACCAACCACTGAGCAATCAGAAGACCAAGTCCTTTTAAACCGCCGGTGATCAAATAAGTCCGCTCCGCAGAGAGAAGATCTTGCCCGGGCTTGTTCTCTTGTATGACAGACAACATCCGCATATCCAACACAATTTTTCCCGTATGTCTCGCTTGCTGCATAAAACGAAAAGCTTGTACGGCTTTGTCTACCGGGAAGGTCTTTGAAGGAAGTGGCTGATAATTTCCTTGCACTAACCCTTCAGACAACATCTGTATCAAAGGAGCAAATATATGTGGCTGTGAGTCTGTCGTCGCCATCAAATCAATCAGGCTAAAATGTGCATCTGGACGTATTTTATGAATCTGCTCTTCTCCCCACAGTTCACGATCCCGTTTACCGATTTCAACAAACACACCGCCCTGAGCCAGAATATCCAGGCTTTTAGGGATGAAATCACCGGCCAGACTATTAAGAACAACGTCCACACCAACACCTTGTGTTTCTTGCATAATTTGATCGGCGAAGTCCAGTGTCCGGGAGTTCATCACATGCCGGACACCTAGTGATTCCAACACTGGCCATTTTTCCGGGCTCGCTGTGGCAAACACTTCGCCACCACAGGCCTGAACAACCTGAATTGCAGCCATTCCTACCCCACCAGCGGCAGCATGGATCAAAACCCGTTGACCCGGTTGAATTTGCGCGACATGGCGTAACGCATAAATGGCCGTTAAAAAAGCAACTGGAACGGTTGCTGCTGCCTCAAAAGTCATCGCAGTGGGGATTGGCATGACTAAATGGGCATTTGTATAAACAAAACGCCCAAAAGCTCCTGGAGCCATAGCCATCACTTCATCACCAACCTGGATTCCTTCAACATTTTCTCCGACTGAAACAACGACACCGGCGCATTCTCCTCCTAACCCTCCGGGTCGGGGATCCGGATACAGACCCAGTGCATCTAAAACATCCATAAAGTTCAGTCCGGAAGCTTTCACCTCAATTTCAACTTCTCCTGCAGTTGGCTTTCTTCGGTGAGAGACAGCGTATTGCATCGTAGACAAATTACCGGGCTCAGAAATCATTAACTGACAATTGTCCCCGTCAGCAATTAATTTCTTCTCATGATAGTAAGGTGCCATGCGAGCGACATAACGACTTCCGTCTCTCAACGCGACCTGCTCATCATCATAATCGTTGAGAAACTCATCAATCAGATACAGAAGATTAGAACGATTATCACCCTGAGGATCTAAATCAATCCGGCGGCAGTGAAGTTCAGGATGCTCCATGGCAATGACTTTCGCCATACCCCATAAGCTTGACTGTGCAACATTAGGACAATCAAAACCGGCAACAGGCTGTGCTCCTTGAGTCGCGAGTGTCAGAGAAGCGGGCAGTTGGGCTGATGTTATTGCCTGAATCAGATACAACAAACTCCGACAGTCTTGCTGACCGACAGCAGCAAGAGGATGGTTTTCAGCAAGATCCTGAGAAATACCAGTTTCCCAGGCATATAGAATCTGTGTCTGTGCACCCTGTTCACAGCTATGTTCATGGGTGATGTCCTGCAACAGACGGATGTAATCTGTTGCTTCATCTTCCCGAATCATGTAGCTGTACGCATTGATTTTGCAATATTCATCACCCCGGACAACCACCGTACAATTCAATCCGTAGTGATTCATCACATCATGATAACTCTGGGCACAATGCTCCTCGGCTAAAAACAGGTAGTGATCACTATATTCACTGACAGCAGGGGATTGAGCCAAAATAACTGCTTGTGAAGTTTTAGCTTTCGGCTGAATAAGAGTAAACGATTCCAGTGATACCGCTTCTGACAATAATTGCCACTGAGAGGCAGACATTAACGGATAATCAGGACGAAGAGTATCATCCTGAAAACTCCACCACCCGGTTGTCATACCAAATGTCAGATCTAACCACCGCTGCCGAACCGTGCCTTCCAGAATCAGGCAAACACCACCAGGTGCCAGAAGTGATTTCACATGGGTCATCGTTTTGGTCATGTTCTGTGTTGCATGCAGAACGTTAGCTGCAATGACTATGTCATAGTCACCAGGCTGAAAACCCTGACTTTGTGGAGAAGATTCGATATCCAGAACCTGATATTTCACGAAATCATAATCACTAAAACGTACTTTCGCCTTTGCAGTAAATGATGGGGATATATCAGTAAATGTATATTCACAGACAACATCATCCAACTCTTTCAATAGTGAAGAAGTCGTTCCTCCTGTTCCACCACCGATTTCCAGAATACGAAGTCCCCGGTATGTCGGCCGACTTTTAATCAACGACTGCAAACATGATTTCATCTGTCGGTTCATCAATTGTGCTTCTGGCATATTTTCATAAACTGCAGTCGTATCTGACAGATCCCCCCCAGGGAACAATAGTTGGATAGGATCGGTTCGATCCGTAATGACATCAGCCAGTTTCTCTCCGCAACGTTTTAACAAACGTAGTGCACTAACTGTTTCCGGAAAGTGAGCCAGTAGCATGTCTGCCACGTCTGCAATGTCACTTTTAAGATCTAACTGCTCTAAAAGCTGGCAAACCCGCCACTCTTCCCCTTCAGATTCAATCAGTTCTGCTTCAGATAAAATCTCAAGCATCCGATTCAACAAACGGATATGATTCGGATGAACAGCAAAATAAGTAGCAAGTTGCCCCGTAGAAAAGACATCACCAACTTTCCAGGACCACCCCAGCACCTCAAATGCCTGTTTGACATAGACAAGACTTAGCTGATCAAAAACCTGACTGATGAGCTCCAAATCATGGTTCGACTCACTAAATGTGCATCGTTGAAAATCGACATCCTTCAATGCTACGGATAATCCAATCTGGCCTTGTTGTGTGTACAAATTTTTCTGCTGCCAGAAAATCGAATACAGCCAGTCATCTGAAAAATCACCGGAGGCAGATATTTCTGACTGTTCTTGCAAATGCGGTGTCTCAATCCGGTGTAACTGGAGACTCTCAAGATAACCTACCTGCCGTTTTTCCGCGTCATAAAATACTAAATCAGCAACTTTGATCTCTCTGTTGTCGGTTACCTGCTCAACGACACACCAGACACTGTCTCCCACCGGCTGATGCATATAAAACCGTCCGATCTTGACCGGAATGTACAGACCATCAAGCATTTCCTGCTGTTTCATCAGTGCACCGACAGTCTGAAAGCATCCATCCAGAAGTGTTGGGTGAAATATCCATGCACTTGTATCTATCGCATCAGTAACCTCCAGCCGGGTAGCAACACTTCCTGTACCACTAAAGTGAAGTGATGACACACTTTGAAATGCCGGGCCATAAAATACGCCAGAGTCCTGAACATGGTACAACGTCTTTCCATCAACTACGGGTGCATTCTCAATCCACTCAGGGAACCCGGATAACTCGACTGATGGTTCAGTCACTTGGAAGAAACCGCTTGCATGTTCTGTCCAGGTACATTCTGATGCATCCTGTTGACGACTGTATATACTAAATCGTGTCCTTTTCTGCTCTGGCTGAAGCACGGTTTGCAAATGCAGAGTGTCTGCTTCCTGTGCAGAAAAACTCAGCATTGTCTGGATCTTCATATCTTCCAGAACGAATACTTTATCCGGAAATTGCGCTTTCGCAATAGCGAGTCCTGTCTCCAGAAATGCAGCCCCCGGAATGACAACTTGATCATAAACACGATGTTCATTCCAGAAGACGTCTTTCATGCGAGACAACTCCAGAGCAAAAATAGGCACCGGAGACTGAAGCAGTTTGCCCGATAGTGGATGAGTTCCGGAATGAGTAGCAACAGAAGAATATGTGTATTCTTTACGGGGGCGCTCTTCCTGAGTAAGGCGATCAAACCAAAAACGTTGATGTTGAAATGCATAAGTCGGTAACGAGCAGAACTGCAATGCAAAATCCTGATAAAAATCTTGCCAAAGAACGCTTGCACCATCGGTATAAAGTCGCCCCAGATTTGTCATCATTAACTCAGTTTCAGGTATTTCTGGCTGAATACTCGCCAATACATAGAGCTGTTGCTGTTTAAGACACTGCTGCACCATCTTTATTAATACAGGCTTAGGTCCGACTTCCAGATAACGAACCTCACCACGTAACTGACTCTGAAGGTTGGTGATGCTCTCCATAAAACGAACCGGGGCAGTCACATGCTCAACCCAGTATTCGGGCGACATTAATCGCTCATCTGCCAAATGTCCCGAGACATTAGAAATAATCTTGAGCGTTGGTCGATGGTAAGTCACACGTTCGGCTACGATCCGGAATTCATCCAGTATTGGTCGCATTAACGGGGAGTGAAAAGCATGCGATACTTCCAGGGGATGAGCAGATATATCTTGTTGCTTTAACATATCAAGCACTTGCTGCATCGCGTCTTCGCTACCGGACAGAACTGTCTGAGCCGGAGTATTACAAGCAGCAATCGACAATGATTCGGCAAAAGGATTGATAATGTCCACCAGATCAGCAGCCGGAGCCATCACCGCAGCCATAGCGCCTTCCCCCGGGAGTTCGGACATCAGCTTTCCACGCATTGCAATAAGTAATAATGCATCATTCAAACTAAATACACCGGCAATACAAGCAGCAGCATATTCACCAACACTATGTCCGACAACCGCCGATGGCTGGATTCCCCATGACTGCCACAGTTTAGTCAAGGCATATTCAAGTACAAATAACGCTGGCTGTGTGTATTGAGTCTGGTGGATACGTTCTGATTGAGATTCATCCCACAGCACCGACAAAATTGAACACCCCAGAATTGGCTGTAGAATCTCGTCACACTGGTCAACAATCTGACGAAAATATGGAATGGTGTTATACAGCTCTTTCCCCATTCCAATATATTGAGAGCCCTGTCCAGTGAATAGAAATACAATATCCTTGTTCCCGGAAAATGGAGCAGTTTCCTGCGCCAGAAACTCTTTCTGAAGATCCTGTAACTGACGATACAGACTATCATGAGTATGTCCATGTAGTGCCAGTCTGTGTCGGAAATGTGTCCGTCCGACATTAGCAGAATAGCAAATATGCTCTAGTGGATACTCCCGGCCAGGATTTGAGGGTTTTAAAAAGTCAATATAACGCTGAACTAAGTCACTCAGTGCCTGACCACTTTTTGCGGACAGCGTCAGAATCTGTTCTCTTGGCGGTTTTTCCTTCACATTCTGGGAAGAGTCATAACCCGGAGCACCCGAAATCACCATATGAACATTAGTACCACTAAAACCAAAAGCACTGACACCGGCACATGGAAGGCTTTTACCTGATTCAGGCCAGGACATTTCTTCTTGTACCACCCGAACCGAGGTATCTTCCCAGTCAATATGCGTATTGGGGCGATGGAAATGTAAGTGAGCTGGTATACGGCGATTTTTCAGCGCCAGAACAACCTTGATCAGACTCGCCATCCCGGCACAGACTTCCAAATGACCGATATTACTCTTGACTGAACCTATCCATAACGGACAATTTCGCACTTCAGGCTGATGAAAAATCGAGGTCAGCGCCCCAATTTCAATCGGATCACCAAGTGATGTTCCGGTACCATGAGCTTCAATATAATCAATGTCATCCGGAGTCACACCAGCATTTTTCAAAGCCTGGCGAATGACTTCTTCCTGAGCATGAACATTCGGTACAGTCAGACCAGAACTTGTACCATCATGATTCACTGCTGATCCTTTAATCACAGCAAGAATGTCATTTCCATCAGCAATTGCTTTTGACAACCTTTTTAATACAACGACTGCGCAACCTTCGCCTCGGACATAACCATTAGCACTGTCATCAAATGGTTTACATCGGCTATCTTCAGAGAGCATCCCCGAACGTGCAAACATAATACTGGTCTGTGGCGATACAATCAGATTAGCCGCTCCGACAATCGCCTGCTGGCACTCATTTCGTCGTAAACTTTCGCATGCCATGTGAACCGCAACCAATGAGGAAGAACAGGCTGTATCAACAACACTACTCGGTCCTTTTAATCCTAAAATATAAGAAATCCGCCCTGCAGCAACACTTGGTGCCGAGCCTGTCCCCATATAACCATTCACTCGTTCAGGGGCAATACGATTTTGTTCATTAATATATTCAGCACCACTGTAACCGATAAATACTCCAGTATTTGACCCCATGAGCCGCTCCGGTGACAGATTGCCCCGTTCCAAAGCTGACCAGGTTGTCTCGAGTAGTAATCGCTGACGCGGATCCATATCGATCGCTTCACGGGGACTAATACCAAAAAATGCAGCATCAAATTGATCTATCTGTCCGATAAATCCTCCCTGACGAATCATGGAAACATCCTGAGACAATGATTCTAGTATTTCTTCCGACCAACGCCCTTCGGGAATATCATCAATAGCATCTTCTCCGCTAAGCAACATTTGCCAATAAGCATCGGGATCATTGACCGAACCGGGAAAACGGCAATCCACAGCAACTATTGCAATCGGTTCATTTTGCGCTGTCGTCAACGATTTTAATTTACCTTCCATTTTTTCAAGCGCGGTCAGGGCTTTGAGTAACCTCTGACGATCATTCTGACTATTATCTCTCATTACGTCATTCCATCTTGTTTTTGTTCTTGTTCTAGATTGAGTCGCTATTCGTTAAACCATCTACAAAAGTCAACTTATCATTGAGCCATTCATCCAATTGATCTTCTGCAAAATTTCCTAATTTATCTACTATCTCCGATTCTGCAGATGCAGACTCGGTAACATGTGCTGGTGGTATTTCAGAAAAATGTTCACCCTCCGCCGTCTTCGGGCTGGGTAACAACATTTCTGACAAATACTGAGCAATCGCCCGGGGGGTTGGATAATCGAAAATCAATGTACTGCCTAAACGACAGGAAAAACGTTTTTGTAATTGATTTTTAAGTTCGATAGCCATTAATGAATCAACACCGGTGTCGGTCAGACGAGCGTCTGCATCCATTGTCTGATGGTGACGAAAGCCAAGTATTTTCTTAATTTCATGAAGTACTGACTCCAGCATCAGTGCAGGCTGATCACTAAAATGGGCATCTCGAATGTCTGTCAGCAGATCACGCTCAACCTTACAGCGTTCCCGATAGCGTTCATAGAAATGGCGATAAAATGTTTGTTTCATCCGTTCAGGTACAGAAGACAACCATGTCGGCCAATCTATCTGTGCCACACAAAGCCGAGCCGGAAGTAATGGTGACTGCAGGATTAATTGCAACATCTGCAAACCATCAGTAGATGACAAGGGGGTTAATCCGGCTCTTACAAGTCTCTGTTGCTCCTGAGATGAAAGTCTGGCTCCCATCCCCATGTCTTGCCATAAAGGCCAATTGATACTGTATCCGACAATGCCCAGTTGCCTTTGATAATGTGCCAGTCCATCAAGAAATGCGTTAGCAGCTGCATAGTTCGATTGACCTTTCACTCCAACAACCGATGCCAGAGAAGAATAACTGATAAAAAAATCCAGAGTAATATCGGCATGTCGGCACCATTGATGTAATAACCATGCACCAACCGCTTTAGGCCTTATGACTTCCTCAATCGTATTACGTGTCTGTTGCTCTATCACACCATCATGTAATACACCTGCCGTATGAATGATTCCTTTCATTAATGGCATCGTTTCCCGAATACTGTCCAACGCAGAGGCGAGTTCTGTTTCTTCAGCAATATCAACTTGCCATGAAGAAACATCCACACCTTGGGAGCGCCAACTTTCAAGAATCTGAGAAACCATCTCACTAGGTGCAGAGCGTCCAAGAAGAGCTAAATGTTTAGCTCCCATATCAACAAGCAGAGCTGCACTGGCAAGTCCAAGATCACCTAAACCACCTGTGATTAAATATGTAGCCTGAGGATCAATCGATTCGGGTCTGCTCTCCATCTCTCTGGGTGGCATATACAGAGCAACTTTGCCAATATTTTTACCCTGAGATAAAAGCCGGAATGCCTGTTTGACCGATTCCACCGGGAAAGACTGAACCGGGAGAGGTTGATACAAATTCTGCTGGTAGCCATCAACCATTTCCGATAACAGTTGAGTCTGCAGCCCCGGTGTGACTGCCATTGCCTGTCCTAAATCAAAAGAAAAATACTGAGCGTCGGACCGATACTGATGAGCCTGCGCCTCACTCCACACACCGATCTTACCAATATCGACAAACCTGCCTTTCGATGCCAGCACATCAAATGAATTCTGAATGAAATCCCCATTGAGGCAGTTCAAAACAACATCTACACCTTGCCCTTCCGTTAGTGTCAGAATCTGCTGACGGAATTCCTGGCTGCGAGAATCCATCACATGACAGATACCTTGACTTTCT
Source organism: Vibrio gazogenes (assembly GCF_002196515.1). Classification (NCBI taxonomy): domain Bacteria; kingdom Pseudomonadati; phylum Pseudomonadota; class Gammaproteobacteria; order Vibrionales; family Vibrionaceae; genus Vibrio; species Vibrio gazogenes. Next base: position 782,954 of record NZ_CP018836.1, read on the forward strand.
AAGTGAGTCCATTTCGGCTGGCTTGCTGTTGCAAAGATCTCAGCACCTCGTGACAAAGCAATCTGTACCGCAGCCTGACCAACCCCACCAGCTGCCGCATGAATTAAAATACGTTCTCCCGGTTGCAGACAAGCCAGATGATTCAGTGCATAACATGCGGTCATAAAAACTGTTGGCAACACTGACGCCTGAACAAAATCCAGTGTCTTCGGCATGGGGACTACACAGTCCTGACTAACCGTAACTGTGCTGGCAAAAGTTCCGGCTGCAAATACAATAACAGACGTCCCCACCCGAATCTGATCAACACCCTCACCAACAGCGGTTACAACCCCAGCACACTCATACCCGAGAGGTAGTTGCTCTGCTGAATGAATGCCAAGCTCTACAGCATGTTCTTCAAGCATCCCCAATGTATATAAAACATCTTTGAAATTGAGGCCACTAGCTCTGACCTGGACCTGAACTTCTTCCTGCCGGGGTTCTCTTTTCTGAATTGTTACCGGATGTAGATTGTCAAACACACCATATTCTGACAGCTGAATTTTGAAGTCCTGAGTCTTAGTTTTAACATCATACACAAATGGTTGAAAACGACTGACAAACCGCTGTTTTCCACGATAAGCAACTTGTATCTCAGCATCATTGGCAGTCATCTCAGAAACGATGGGCAGGAAATCATAATCTTCTGATGACATCACCCGGTCTAAATCAAGATGCAAACATGCCAACTCAGGATGCTCAGCATCGATAGCCTGAATCAAACCATTCAATGTACTTTGTCTGACCGAATATGTGTGATGATCATTCGGTACAGCACAGGCACCATGAGTAATCAACATGAGTTGTGGAGGTTTATCCTGCAATCGTCGGGACAGAACTTCCACCAGAGACAATATCTGTGTCGGTATTTCGCTCAAGGATTCAATCAACCCATCATCCACTACCTCAGACGGATATACAGTGACAGGAAAATCACCCAGAACAATCACACCATGACAGAAAGGAGTCTGAAGAGAAGTAAGCATTGACTCCACTCCGGCCACATCACAGACAGCACAGTCACATCCCTGCATACGCAGTAACCCGGCAACCTGTTCGACAGGTTGAGATTCATTACCGACAATGATCCAAGACTGACCTGCAACAGAGTGGGTTTCACCCGCTTCTGCCTGTTGCCACTGCACTTGGTAAAGTAACTGTTCTGCTTGCTGCCAGGTCATACTTCGTTTCGAAGAACCGGAAACCTGCCGAAGCTCCAGTCCTTTGAATCGAGCAACCCACTGACCTTCAGCATTCACAAGATCTAAATCGGCATAAAGCGATGTTCCATCAGTCTGAACAGGTGACTGGATGCATGCGTGACACCACAACTCTCGTTCACCGGAGTGGTAAAATGAGACTTGCTCAATTCCTATCGGCAAGTAGATAGAGTCCTGATGCTGTAACAGCCCACCTAAAGACTGAAAACAGGCATCAAGCAACACCGGATGAAAATCCAGATCATTTTCCAGCAGTTCCGGAAGTTTTATATGACTCAGTGCCGATGTATCACCAACCCAAAGTTCATCTATTGCCTGAAATGCAGAGCCGTATTCCATACCCTGACGCGCCGCACGCTGATAAAAATGACCAGGGAAAATCATCTGTTGGCAGGATTGCTGCCAACGATGCAACTGTGCAAGACCATCAATATTCGGAACTGTACTATGTACTGACGTTATCTGACATTCTATATGTTGCAACCATTGTGTCTGGGCTCCGGATTCACTCGTGCTGAACACACGACCGATATAGACATCATCTTGTTTTTTCAGTGATGTCTGCACAGATATAGTGTCTGTTTTCGGAAGCACGAGCGGCTGCTCTATCTTGAAGTTCATGATGGTGTCTTTAGGCTCCCCAGGCAATTGCCTCATCGCCGCCGATATCATCGCCAGATATCCTGCAGCAGGGAAAATAATCTGATCATAAACACAATGATCAGCAAGATACCCCAAAGACTCGTATGAGAGTGTTTTCTCATAACACCATTCATCATGAAGGGTTGCTACCGAAACTGGAGAACCTAACAAAGAGATCTCTGAATGATCAACATGGTTACACAATAATGTCTTTCCGGATGTAGATTCAGAATACCAATGCCGCTGACGTTCAAACGGATAAACCGGTAACAACATTTTCTCCCATCGAGAGCCCTGATAATACGAATCCCAGGAAATATGACTTCCACGCTGGTATATGTGGACTAAAGATTCAGCCAGATATTCAGCCTCCTGACGGCCTGGCTGAAAACTACCCAGCCATAGGACTGTTTCATCCTCAATGCATTGCTTTCCCAATGAAACCAAGGTCGGACGCGGACCAATTTCCAGAAATATATTACCTCCGGACTGTTCTGACACCCGAATACTTTGAAGAAAATTCACAGGAGCTTGAATATGCTGAACCCAATAATCCGCAGTGCTAATATCATTCTGGGCTATTTGGCCAGAAACATTAGATATCAGAGTCCGCTTGGGGAGCTCGTAGTGAATACTTGCAGCCACTACTGCAAATTCTGCCAGCATTGGCTGCATTAATGGAGAATGGAAAGCATGAGAAACATCTAACTGAGAATATCTGATTTGTTGCTTATCCAGCAGCTCAATGATTGATTGTAGCGCTGTTTGATCCCCTGAAATGACGGTCTGCTCCGGCCCATTGTATGCAGCAACAGACACTTGCCCGGTGAATGGCACAAGTAAAGTCTCTACAGTCTTTGCATCAGCCATCACGGCATACATTTCTCCTTTTGCCGACAACGGCTGCATCAGACGTCCTCGGGCTGCAATCAGTTTTAATCCATCTTCAAAACTGAATACACCGGCGTGACAAGCAGCTGCATATTCACCAACACTGTGGCCCATCATGGCAACCGGTTCGATACCCCATGCAAACCATAATCGGCCGAGAGCATATTCCAGAGCGAAAAGAGCAGGCTGCGTATACTGAGTCTGACTCAATTTGGATGAAGACTCTCCCCAGAGTAAACTGAATAAGGAAACACCAATCTGTTCTATAAATAAATCTTCAATGTCATCCAGATACTGTTTGAATTGTTTATTTCTCCGGTACAGTGTCTGCCCCATTCCAATGTATTGAGAACCCTGTCCGGTAAATAAGAACACAATATTGCTTTCGGCAGCGGCTACCTTCTCACTATCAGAATGAACGATCTCCTGTAACTGAGACTGCAACTCAATTTTTGAAGCCGCAGTAATTCCCTGACGGTATTTGAAATGTTTCTTCCCAATATTCGCGCTATAACATAGAGATGACAGTTGTTCTTCCTGAGTATGACTCAGACATGCAGACAATTGTGATGCGACTTCCCTAAGCCCTTTCTTCGTTCTGGCAGACCATGTCAAAACATAAGGTGACATTGGCTCCTGATTTGGCTCAGTTGCAGGCTCTGGTGCTTCTTCAAGAATCACATGAGCATTTGTTCCAGTAAAACCAAAAGAGCTGATCCCGGCCATTCTGCTTTTTTGAACAGCTTCCCATTCACTCAACCGGACAGGGATGCGAATATTCAATTTATCCCAGGGAATGTGCGGGGAAGGATGATCCAAATGCAAATGAGGTGGTAATTGCCGATGTTGCATCGCTAATATCGTCTTGATTAATCCGGCAATCCCCGAAGCAGATTCAGTATGACCAATATTCGTCTTTACAGAGCCCACCCATAGTGGAGCTGTTCGCTCCTGATTAAAAACGGCTTCCAGTGCCCGGATCTCAATCGGGTCACCCAATGATGTGCCTGTTCCATGAGCCTCAACATAGTCGATCATCTTCGGAGAACACCCCGCCTGTTTCAAAGCTTTCCGGATGACCTGCTCCTGTGCGTAGGCACTGGGTACTGTCAGTCCACCGCTGGTCCCGTTCTGATTTACCGCACTACCTTTGATAAGAGCAAGAATTGTATCTCCGTCATTCTGAGCCTGTGACAATCGTTTCAAGACAACCATGCCACAGCCTTCACTTCGGACATAACCATTTGCCGAGGCATCAAATGCTTTACAGCGGCCGTCTTCCGAAAGCATTTTGGCTTTAGATGTCACAACATTCATATGCGGGTCGAGCAGTAAACAAACTCCTCCGGCCAAAGCCACATTGCTTTCACCGGTGTGCAGGCTCTGACAGGCTAAATGTACCGCAGTCAGTGAAGAAGCACATGCAGTATCGACTGCTATAGCAGGGCCATTCAGATTCAACAGATAAGATATCCGACTTGCCGTCGAGCTCAGGGATGTACCAACCCCCATATAAGCATTGGCTTCTCCACCGTGAGTTTTGACATAGTCGGAACCGCTGACACCAATGAACACACCCGTTGAAGTTTGTACTAACTGTTCAGGGCTGATACAAGCACGCTCTAATGCTTCCCAACCGACTTCCAACATTAAACGCTGCTGAGGATCCATATTCGCAGCCTCACGAGGTGTGATTCCGAAAAAATCCGCATCAAACTGATCAATACCGGTTAAGAAACCGCCATGACGACAATACATTTTTCCGGTTGCTTCAGGATCAGCATGGTAATATTGTTCAACATTCCATCGGCTTTCAGGAATCTCTTCAATGGCGTCAATTCCATTACCCAATAGTTGCCAGTATGATTCTGGGCTATTGACCCCCCCGGGAAATCGACAGCTCATACCTACAACGGCAATCGGCTCACTTGTCTGCTTTTTCAGTGAAGAGATCTCCTTCCGCATCTTTTCCATTTCAAGAAAAGCACGCTTGATTGGAGATAATTGCTGGGAACTTTGCTCTTCTAAGGCTGTATTAGTCATTTTTTCTTATGCATCCATTAACTTTCAAACTGACTCATCATTAATTCGGCAACTTCTTCATCCGTCATGGATTCAAGCATGCCTAGAGTACTGACTGACTCTGTATCGATCTGATTTTCTTCTTCGGTAACCTCATCTATGTCAGCAACATCTGACGGGTCAAATGACAGGCATTCATCCACTATGTACCCGGCAAGTTTCTTAATTGTCGGAAAATCAAAAATCAACGTGGAATGAAATGAGCAGGCAAGCTGCTTTTGAAGCATATTTTTAAATTCAACTGCCATCAGCGAATCCATACCGATATCAAACAGCTGCTTATCAATATCGATCATCTCAACCTGCTTAATTCCCATGACCTGAGCAACCATATCAACCAGATGTGTTGCCAGTGTGCGGCGTCGATTATCTGCAGGGGTTTGCTCCAATACAGATAACAAGGGAGACGTTGTGGTTCTTGCCTGGGACTTTGACAAAGTCGAACTGCTTTTTAGCAGATGGGACTGTTCTCCTTTTTCTGGTCGTTGCTCCCTCATGGCAGGTAATGCTTTCAGTAATGCAGGAAATTTGCAGTGCGATGCGTAATGCGGCCAGTGAATATCAAGTGCCATAACCTGTGGCGGCACACCTTTTGACTGACCATGAACTAATGCCTGCATAATTTCACAACCCTGCCTGATGGAAATAAATTCCATTCCGATTGATTTCAGGCGTTCCTGTTCAGTGGTATCCAAAGCTGAGGCCATACCCACATCTTGCCATGGCCCCCAGTTAATACTCTGAACAGGTAAATGGTGCATACGACGATACGATGCCAGAGAGTCTAAAAAGCCATTGGCAGCGGCATATGCTCCTTGACCATTTCCAGGTAAATAACTAGATGCTGAAGAAAATAAAACAAATAAATCAAGAGATAATGATTGTGTTAAACGATGTAAATTCCAGGCACCAGCAACTTTCGGTGCTAAAACACCAGACAATCGCTCAGGCAAATAATTTTTGATCATGCCATCGTCCAAAACTCCGGCAGTATGGATAACACCTTTGATCGAGTATCTGGCTCCATACTCGGAAAAAATTCTCTCCATATCCTGATAACGGCTGACATCAGCATGCTCTACCTGAATATCAATTCCCTGCTGACTCAGCTCGGAGATACGTTTTTCCTTTTCAGTACTGGCTCTGTTCCTGCCGAGTAACAGAATATGTTTTGCACCTTGGCTGACAAGCCACTCTGTGACAGCAAACCCTAATCCACCCAAGCCACCAGTTACTACATACAGACCATCGGGATCGACAGAGGAAGAAATATGACCATCTACCCATTCTGGCTGACATGGCACAATTCTTCGGGCATAGGTTTGCTCTCCCCTGAGCATCAAATGGGCTTCTTCATCCAGAGCAAGCAGCATATGGAGGAGTGGGGACTCTCGACCTGACATTACTGACACCGAATCGATATCAACAAACCGAAAACGCCATTGAGAAAATTCACAAGCTATAACCTGTCCCAGACTCCATAAAGGAGCCTGAGCCAAATTCTGACAGGCCAAAGAAGTTGATTCTCCATGACAAAGTTCCTGAGCCTGCCGGGTAATCAGCCATATCCGGGGCGGAAGAACAAAATCAAAACAACTCAACGCCTGTATCGTTTCCATCCATAATCGGCAAGTGTGGAAAACTTTGTCAGCAACATCATCCTCGTTCGCTGATATATCAAGCCCCCATAAGTAACTCACCTGTTTTGGAACACCACCTAAGTATTCCTGACACAAGGTTTCAAGGGTACCGGTATCTGTATATACCACTGCTGGAGTATGGTTATCACCCCGCCTTTCCGGAAGCCGTTCTTTATAGACCAGCAACACACGTTGCTGCAAATCTTCCAGATCGACAGCCATGGCTGCCCCTTCTCCATCCTGATCTGCAAAAATCAGCCATGTGTCCCCGGGCGTAGGAAGGTTTGACGAGACATCAGTAGATAATTCGATATGCTGCCAATCTTCATGATAAAGAAGATGCTGAATCTGAGTTTCCGCATGAGATGGATTGCGTGATAAAACCTGAAAACCATCAATACAGGCAACTATCTCACCGGACTCAGAAAACAGGCGCAAATCTAACTCAATTGAATTCTGCCGGGCACGAACCAGACGGGCATGTCCCCACAAAGTTACCGTCGGATGAGACAACACACGAAAACGTTTTACACCAACAGGTAAATGTGCTGATTTATCTCTTTCATTCTTGTCCAGAAAAGCAGCCAGTAGTTGAAATGCACCATCTAAAAGAACAGGATGCAGAACATCCCCTCGGGACATTTCAACCGATACCGGCAACTCTATTCTTGCCAGAGCCTGCTCCGGACCACCCCAGAGCTGTCGCTGACATTGGAAACTCTCACCTAAACAGACACCAGACGTAATATTGTAAACATCAACATCCAGTACCTGCTGACAAGCATCCTGCAGTGAACTCAGAACGTTATGGGACGGTGTGTCTTTCTCGCTAACGAGAACAACTTTCCCCTGAACATGGCAAAGCCACGATTGTTCATCTGCCGCATCATTCCAACTGTATATGCCAAATGTATAGCAACCATCATCTTCATATTCAGACAAGGTTGTCTGCACAAGACAACCATCATCAGTAAGATACAGCGGCTGCTGAAATTCAATATTCTCTAATTCAATAGAATTTTGGTTAAGCCCTGTCTTTCCAGCAATCATTCCCATTTCAAGCAGAGCTGCAGCAGGAACAATTACCCGATCATCTAACGAATGATCAGCCAGGTAAGCAACTGACTGAACCGAAAGCCGATTCTCGAACAAACAAATGAACGACGAAACTGGTGGCAACAATACTTTTCGTCCTAGAAGAGGATGTACTTCACCATCACTTCGTACTGATAATTTCGGCAGACTTTTCCAATAGGTCTGCCGCTGAAAAGCATAGGTTGGCAGCCAATGGAGGCGGTGATAACCTTCCGACGGATAGATGTCGTTCCAACGTAGCATGACACCAGCCTGATACAACGAGGAAAGCAACACGCATCTGGCATGGTCATCCTGCATATCGGGAAAAGCAGAAACACATGTTACTACTGATGAAAAAGAGAGAAGTGAAGTTGAGACTATCAGACAGGCATCATAACCAGAGGACTCCAGTTGAATCTGTAGTGATCGCTGATCCATGTCACTAGACATATCGAACTGTTCCAGCCAACCGGTTGCCGACGCCATATGCTGAGCAATATTTTCTCCATTTGTCAGAGAAAGATAGTCACGATTCGGCATATGGTAAACCGCTTGTTCTACAGCATGAGTAAAGGCCTTTCTGCCCTTATCCTGAGCAATGATCAAAGCAATCGTATCTTCTGGCATCAAAATACCAGCTACACAGGCAGCAGCATAAGCTCCACTACCAACACTAGTGACTGTGTGAATCGGTATTCCCCAGCTCTCCCATAATGTTGTTGTTGCATACCCGAGAACAAAGCCTATAACCTGCCCGTGTAAAAGAGTACCAACGAAATCACCTGTAGCCGTCTCGGACCAGAGGATGTCGTATAAAGGGCGGTCTAGATGTGGGATAAGCAATTTGGAGCAATAATCGATACATTGCCGAAAAACAGCATAATCTTGGTACATACGCTTCACAACATCTGGCCGATAATGACCTGTCTCAGGAAAAAACATCACCAGTTCAGGCACATTAGCCGTGCGAAATTTATCTGGCGAAAAGTTTTCAGCAATATGTTGTAGCTGCGAAACTATTTCGTTCACCGAATGACCAACTACGGAGACTCTGTTTTCAAAATGTAATCGTCCTGTGTTTACCGAATAACAGATGTCAGCAAGAGACACCTCAGGCTGGTCACGTAAGTAACTGATATATCTTCGTACCTGATGATATAATGAGTCTGAAGTTTTAGCAGACAGGCAAAGTACATGATTTTGACCACCGTCCGGTTTGATATCATGTGTCGATGTCGGTTCAATACATAGTGATGACGATGGTGCTTCTTCAAGAATCACATGTGCATTCACACCGCTAAAACCAAAGGAACTAACCCCAGCCAAACGCTTTCGGTTTCCCCGTTGCCAGGCTGTCTGCTTCACTGCAACATCAATGACTCTGGAATCCCAGTCAATTTCAGGATTTGGTTGGTGAAAATGTAAATGCGCCGGAATATTCTCATGGTGCATCGACAACAAAACTTTAATAATGCCAGCAACACCAGCCGCCGCTTCTGTATGGGCAATATTCGTTTTTACAGAACCCACTTTTAACGGCTGTACCTTTTGTCTTGTCTGACCGAATACAGCCTGAATTGCACTAATTTCTATCGGGTCTCCCAATGGTGTTCCTGTCCCGTGAGCCTCGATATAATCAATCTCATCAGGCTCAACCTGTGCCTTTTCTAATGCTGTCTGAAGTAATGATTGTTGAGAGCGCCCGTTAGGTACGGTGAAACCACTTGTTGGCCCATCCTGATTAATAGCTGATCCCCGGATAATCCCCCAGATAGGATTGCCATCTTGCAACGCACTGCTTAACCGCTTTAACACAATCAGGCCACATCCTTCTCCTCTGGCCATACCATCAGCTGAAGCATCAAAAGTTTTACACCTTCCGTCAGGGGACAACACTTTATTCTGGGACAACGCAATTGTATTAGCAGGGGAAATAATCAGATTAATTCCTCCGGCAATCGCCTGCTCACACTCTCCGGAGCGAAGACTCTGACAAGCCTGGTGAATAGCAACCAATGATGAAGAACATGCTGTATCTACCGCAATATTCGGTCCGATAAAACCAAAAACATAAGAGAGTCGACCAACAGTGGCATTTGCAGCGTTTCCGGTGAGCGAGTAAGCATCAATCTGCCTGTAATCGTTAAGCATTAACGAAGGTGAAGCATAGTCACCTGTACTGACACCGACAAAAACACCAGTTGCAGACGGGAGACTTCTCTCATGCAACAGTCCTGTATTCTCCAGAGACTCCCAACAGACTTCCAGCAGCAATCTCTGCTGTGGGTCCATCGATTGTGCTTCCCTTGGAGATATACCAAAAAAATACGGGTCAAACTGATCGATCGCAGAGAAAAAACTTCCCCGGCAAACTGACATTTTTCCTTTAACATCCGGATCCGGATGATAGTCTCGGGATAAATCAAAACGTGTTTCCGGCATATCTGTCGTCATATCTACGCCAGAGCGGAGCAAATCCCAGAATTGAGTAATATCATCAGCACCAGGGAAACGACATCCTAAGCCGACAACAGCAATCGGCTCTTTCAGTGCTTCCACTTCTGCTGATAATGTCTTTATTTGACGCAAAGCCCTAGCCATAACTGTCTTTTGCTTCTCTGCATCATTTATGTTGCCCATGATATCAATCCTTTTTATATAATTATTTTCAGTCAATCAGACTGTCTTCCAATAGAGCCATCAGTTCATCTGACGATAAATCTTCGTAGTTATCCGATTCATTCTGTACCACATCGATAGATTGTTGCCCTGAAACTGTCGGTGCCGGACTTTCCAGTTGAAGTAATGATGACAAAATAAACTCAGCCAGCCGGGAAACAGATGGATAATCAAACATCACCTGTGCGGCAATGCTGCCTCCCAATTGAAGAGACAATCGCTTACGTAAATCGATAATCAGCAAGGAATCCATTCCCATATCAAAGAACCCTTGCTCTGGGTTTACAATTTCTTCTGGTGGCAAGCCGAGAACATCCAATATTTCCTTGCAAATGGATGCTGTCAGCCGGGGTAAACGTTCCTGAGGAGGAAGTTCAGTAAGGCGCTGTTGCAAATCATCATCAGGCACTGAGGCATTCGACTGTGAAACTACCGATGTATCAGTGACAATATTGGTAAAAAGTGGACGGTTTTTTCGTGACTGATAAACAGCTTTGAATTTTTCCCAGTCAATATCAACAATGATTCCCTGGCTTATATCTTGTTCGATCAGAGAAAACATTTTATTTAACGACGCATCAGGGCGGAGTAAACGTGCTCCGGACTTCTCTGCCATTTTCTGTTCATGATGGCCCAGCGTATCTTTCCATGGTCCCCAATAGACTGTTAACGCCGGAAGATTCTGCTGTCGGCGGAATGCCCCCAAAGCTCCCAGAAAAGCATTTGCAGCCGAATAATGAGCCTGTCCGGATGCTCCCCATACAGAGACCATTGATGAATACAAAATGAAGAAATCCAAAGGCATCTCTTTCGTGAGTTCATGAAGATTCCAGGCGCCAGCTACTTTGGGTTGTAAGACGTTATCCAAACAATCGATATCAAACCGTTGTGTTACTCCTCCGGAAATTCCAGCAGCATGGATAACCCCTTTAATTTCTGGCATTGTCTGTTTCAGAGATGTAAATAACCGCGTCATCGATTCTCTGTCTGTAACATCCGCCTGGCAAAGGTATATTTTGTCTCCTTTTACCCGAAGCTCTTCCAGAGTCGATTCTACCTGCTGTGACGGAGAATTCCGGCCAATTAAAATCAGGTGTTTTGCACCTTGTTCTATCATCCAAGTAGCTGCTCTCAAACCGAGCTTACCAAGACCTCCGGTTATCAGATAACTAGCTTCTGAATCAAAAGAGAATTCCTGTTCTTGTCTTCCGGTATCGGGGGTTAAAGGGGTGAGCCGGGCAACCATGCGTGAACTGCCACGAAAAGCCAGTTGTTCTTCGCCATCATTTGCCGTGATCTCTCGCCATAAACATGATGCTTCAATATCATTATTAATATCTTCTTCACGGTGAGAGTCTAAATCAATTAATCCCCCCCAATAATCCGGGTACTCAACTGAAAGCGTTTTTCCTATACCCCAGGCAAGTGATTGAGCAAAACCATCTGCACCCTCATGACTAACTTGCTGAGCACCTCGGGTAACCACCCAAACTCTACCGGAGGAGGCGCTTTCTGCCATTGTGGAAAGTAATGTTTCAAGAGCATGAACACTCGCACAAGTTGTGGAGACTTGCTTCGTAAAACCTCTCGGCGAATCATGATTTGTCAATAAATCCAGATTCCACAGGTGGACTACATAAGTAAGCCGGGAAACAGGAACATGCTGGCTCAACATGTCATAATGCTGCGCTACCGATGGATTGAGTATGAAGTGACTTTCACCGGTCTTCACAAAGTCATTCCCTTGGGTGACGCAGGTCACCTGGTCACCACGAGCTGTCAACAATCTCATCATAGACTCACCAACACCCTGGTGATCTGCAAAAATCAGCCAGTGAGCCGACGGAACCACCTCAATATCCAACTCTCGGGAGGTAACAATCAGAGCTTCGGCACTGGCTTCATCAAGCTGATAAACGTGTGTATTCGTCAGGTGATTGTCTTGCAACAGACATTGCCATTGTTTACCCGATAAAAGAGGATAATCCGGACGTAAGCCTATGTCAGTGAAATGCCACCACCCATCGGTCAGGCCAAAACTAAGATCGCCCCAGCGCTGAGGCTTAACCACCTCACGCATTACGAGAATTCCCCCCGGCTTCAAAAGCCGGTGGACCTGAGCCATTGTCTGGTGCATCTCCCTCGTCGCATGTAACACGTTAGAAGCAATGATCATGTCATACTGGTGTTCGGAGAACCCCTGCTCTTCCAGATCACTTTCAATATTCAGTGTCTGATAACTGACAAAATCATAGGCACAGAAACGCTCTTTAGCATTTTCGACAAACAACGGCGATATGTCAGTAAAATCATAATGTACCGAATGTTCCCGTAAAGAAGGCAGAAGAGCTGCCGTTGTACCACCGGTACCCGCGCCAATTTCCAAAATACTGGCTTCCTGATCAAGAGGAAATGTGTCTAAAACATGAATGACTGTTTGAGTCACCAATTGGTTCATTCTCTGAGCTAACGGTGTATGCTCATAAACTTGGTTGACATCGGTAACATCACCATCGGGAAATAACACATCCAAAGGATCAGCAACACCTATCAGCACTTGATCCAATACTGGACCACAACGGTTCAGTATGTTCAGCTCAGCAGTCACCGAATCCAATACCAGATTCGTAATCACTTCTTCATCGCCTTCTGGCAAAGACACCACATTCCAAAGATGCGGCTCACTCTGAACCAGAAAACCCACTTCAGTTAACATTGCAAGAATACGGGCCATAAGCCGTTGATACTTAGGAATAACACCCAATGTTTGGACACATTGCTCTGTGGTAAACGATTCTCCTTCCTGCCACACCCATCCCAGTTTCCGCAGTGCTTTCAGAACATATACGATACTCATAGATTCAACAGACTTAAGCTCCTCAAAATAACTTTTGATACTTATTTTATTCTGAGACTTATCCTGATGTATAACCTCCGCCATCAGTTCTTCAATGCTGGGTAAATTTTCCAACCGGGCCCGAACAGAACTGCGGAGCTTGTATTGCCACTGGACATCATAAAGAGACAATTGATCCTCTATAACGATATTGTTTTGCAGCAAAGTTTTCGGAACAATCCGGATCTTAACCCCCAGAACAGAAGCAACAGCCTGTTGCTCCGAATCCGTGATCAGAATATCGGCCATACGTAAACCCGGAGAAGTGTTTACACCAGTTCTTATACGGACTGCACAATTTAATTCACTCACTTTCCCCGAATGATAATGCATCGATTCAAACCCCTGAAAAAGGAAAGTTTCATCAGTATTACCCCCCAAATCCAATGCACTCAGTGTCTGAAAGCAAGCATCAATGAGTGCGGGATGGAGAGAATACTGATCTATTTGTGATTGCATATGTTCAGGTAACACAACTGTCGCGAATGCTTCATCTGCAGACCGTCGGACTGTTTGTAATAACCGGAAGGAGTGGCCAAATTCAATACCTTGCTGTTTTAAAATATCATACAGCTCACTAACACTAACCTCTTTCGTACATCGTTGAGATAATCCGGCAAATCCGGAATCAGTTATGTGATTGTTTTCATTAGCAATAATCTGGCATTCTGCATGTAGCAAAGCACTAGCTCCGATACGACGGCTTCCCTGTTCGAAAGAAAATACTTTTGCCGTATATCCTTCACTTGTTTTAACCAAGGAAACCTGCAGGGTTACAGCTCCGTCTACTGGTAATTGAAGTGGTTGATAAATACTTAGCTGAAGAAGACTCAAGAATGTGCTGCCAGTCACCTGAACAGATGCCTCTAAGATCATCTCTATCATTGCACTGGCAGGCATAAAGACCTGACCATGAAGGACATGATCGGATAGAAAATCCGGCATATCCGCTGAAACCTGAGATTCAAACAAGAAAGTATCTTTCTCAAGCAATGGAGAAGAAAATGGCCGTCCCAACAGTGGATGTAAAAGTAAAGAATGAGAAGATAGATCTACCGACTCCGGAAGAATGGATTTCGCTCTTATATCTGCTTCAACCCAATACCTTTGTCTCTGGAAAGGATAAGTCGGCAGATGGACACGTTGCGGTTGGTTTTCAGCATATACAGAATGCCAGTGGATGTTTACTCCCAATGTATACAGACGAGTCAGAGTTTCAAGCAGATAATATTCTTGATGTCGAAATGCAATCGAGGTCAGCCACTGAACCCCGTCAGGAACACATCGTTGTGCCAGTTTATTTAAAATATCCACAGGCCCGATTTCAAGACAAAGATAGGTTCCTTCCCGATGAAGCGTATGTACAGCCATTTCAAACTGTACACATTGCTCAACCTGACTAACCCAATACTGTTTATCGCAAAAGAGCCCTCTTTCACTTTGCCCGGTAACTGTAGATATCATCTTTAATTGGGGAAAGTGAAATGTCACCGTACTAATAACTCGCTCAAATTCGCTCAACATCGGCTTCATCAGCGTGGAATGGAAAGCTCTGGAAACATCTAAAGGACGGTAGTCAACGGCATGTTCGTGCAAAAGATTTATAAAATCATCAATACACTCAGCCGCACCTGAAATCGTGACATGTTCCGGACCATTGATTGCGGCAATGGACAATGTTTGCTCAAACTGAGTCAATAGTTCCTGCACGGATACCTCTGAAGCAAAAACCGCCAGCATTTTGCCAGGTAAAGTCAGCTCTTCCATCAGCCGTCCCCGGGCAACAAGCATCTTAATCGCATCATCAAGCGAGAAAATGCCGGCAATACAGGCCGCGGCATATTCTCCGATGCTGTGCCCAAGCACACAGGTTGGCAAACCGATCCACGTTCGCCAAAGTTGTGCCAACGCATATTCAAAAGCAAATATAGCAGGCTGAGTATACTGAGTCTGGGAAAGGAGAGAACTCTGTTCTCCCCACAAAACAGATGTAAGTGGAACACTCCAGTATGCTTCCAGTAGAGAAGCACATTGGTCAAGGGCTTTTCTGAAAACAGGATATTGCCGATAAAGTTGCTTGCCCATCCCTGAGTACTGTGCCCCCTGACCGGTAAAAGACCAGCCCATCGCTCCAGACGATGCCCATACCGGCTGATCTTTCTCCCTCAGAAAGTCACACAATCCAGTTTCCAGTTCATGATGATTTCTGCCAGTAAAACCAGCCCGATATTGATAGTGATTTCTGCCTACAGAAGCCGTATAACAAAGACCAGCCAGACAAACTTCCGGAGAATTCTGCAAAAAATTGTGATAAGACTGAACAAGATCACGCAATGCATCAGGGGTTTTTGCAGACAAACACAGAGGATAGATGTCCTCTTTAGCCCCTACATGCATTTCATTTCTCAGGGGAAGATTAGCCTGCTCCAAAATTAAATGAGCATTCGTTCCACCGAAGCCAAATGCACTCACAGCTGCACGTCTGACATCATTGTTAATCCACGGCCGACACTGGGTGTTGACATAAAAAGGAGAATTATCAAAGTCAATTTGAGGATTTGGCCGTTCAAAATTCAAGCTAGGAAATAATTGCTGACGGTAAAGTGAGCCCACAGCTTTAATGAAACCTGCCACACCAGCAGCAACATCTAAATGTCCCAGATTAGTCTTCACCGAACTAATAGCACAATAATTTTTTTTTGTAGTATCCTGATTATAAACATCACTTAATGCTGAGATCTCAATAGGATCCCCCAAAGCAGTACCAGTGCCATGCGCCTCGACATAACCTATTGTCTCTGCTGACACATCAGCAATAGCTAATGCTTCAGCAATTACTGATGATTGCCCTGCCTGACTCGGTGCAGTGAAAGACATTTTGTCTCCACCATCATTATTGACGGCTGAACCACGAATAACTGCATAGATAGGATCTTGATCAGTAAGTGCATCTTCCAGTCGTTTCAGCAAAACGATCCCAACCCCATTTCCAGGAGCTGGCCCCTGAGCGTCAGCATCAAATGCCCGAATTTGTCCATCAGGAGAAAATATGCCACCTTCTACATATTGATAACCAACACCATGTGGAACAATAACCTTCGCCCCACCAGCCAAAGCCATATCACACTCATAGGATAACAGCGCCCGACATGCCATATGTATCGCAACAAGAGAACTAGAACAAGCCGTATTGACACTAACACTTGGCCCCGTCAGATTAAGTTGATGAGAAATCATCGTTGCTGCATAATCTTTATCATTCCCGACCAGTAATTTTAAATATTCTATCGAATCCGACCGGACAAAATCACTATGTAGATTATTGATGAAATACGTATTCAGGCCGACACTGGCATAAACAGCTACTGGGCAACCCTCCGGCTCAGAGGCATAACCAGCATCTTCCATTGCTTCATGTGCGCATTCCAGTAATAGTCTTTGCTGCGGATCAGTTACCCGAACATCAGAAGGAGGCATTTTAAAAAACTGAGCATCAAAAAACTCGACACCATTAAGAATCCCTGATTTTCTTACATAGTTTTTATCAGATCTTTTGGCTTTCGTGACACCTTTATTCTGTAAATAATCCTCAGATAACTCTCCCATTCCACTTAAACCGGCAGCCATATTATCCCAAAACTGCTGAGGGCTATCTGCACCGGGGAAACGACAACCAATTCCAATAACAGCAATACTTTGTAACTCTTCCGGTGTTAATTCTTTCATAGTTCATAATTCTCCAACCGACTTTTCCTGCGGGAACGGGCATTGGCGGATGACTGTCTGGCTTTATTGGCACGAGATTTAGCAACTGATAAATCAAGATTCTGAGAGTCTTTCGATACAATAAAGTCAGCAAGTTTACGGATAGACGTGTATTTAAAGAGATCTGAAGTAGACAGTTCACATGACAGCGACTGTTTCAGTTTGCGGTAAAATGCTACAACATCCACAGAAGTCGCACCAAGCGAGAAAAAGCTACTTTCTAAATCAACAGAAGGAACCGATAAAATATCTTGCAGCCCACTTGTCAAGGTTGCTTCCAAATCTGACACAGGCACTGAAGATTGTGAGTTCTGTCTTTGTTCATAAGCTTCACAGGCCAGTTTTTCCAAAGCATTCCGGTCAACTTTACCGTTAAATGTCAACGGCATTGTCGAAACCACAACAATTGCTGAAGGCACCATATATTCCGGTAATTTTTTCTCTAATACTTCAGATATTATCTGACTTCTGAGCTCTTTTCCCCCTTCTTCCTGGACAATCGCAGCAAGTTGCCGACTACCCTTCCGAGGCTCAATCACAATGACCACAGCATCCTGAGCAAATTCACATTCTTTTAGAACACTCTCGATTTCTCCCAGCTCGATTCGGTATCCCTGAATTTTGACCTGATAATCTTCTCGTCCCTGGAAAAGAATATTTCCGTCAGGCAAATAACAACCGCGGTCACCGGTTCGGTACAGGCGTTCTTTCGTGTCTGGGTGAAGAATAAAACTTTCCTGACTCTTTTCCTGATTTTTCCAGTATCCCTGAGCAAGGCCAATACCACCGATATACAAGTCTCCGGTTACAAAATCCGGCTTTTCAGTCAAATGATGATCCAAAACATAATAGGTCTGATTAAGCAGAGGCTGTCCATATGGAATACTTTTCCACTGAGGATCTACATTCCGTATGGGATAGTGTATTGACCAGATTGAGGCTTCTGTCGCCCCACCCAGACTATTAACATCAATGTCTCGCCCCAGTGTCCAGATGCGTCCCGGCAAACTTACAGGAATCCAATCCCCACTCATCAGAACAATGCGAAGTGATTCAGGAAGATGTCCATGACATTCTTCAGCATAATCAACAAGCATTTGCATCAATGCCGGAACCGTGTTCCATACACTAACCTGCTCCTGTTCGATTAGCTCAAACCAATGTTCCGGATCACGTAGTTTATCCGCATCAGGTACGATAACTGTGCCGCCAGCAGCCAGTACACCAAAGATATCATAGACAGATAAATCAAAGCTAAGTGAGGAGATTGCAAGCGTACGATCACTGTTAGTTACACGATAGCGCTGATTAATATCTAATACTGTATTCGTAACCCCAAGGTGATCGATCATAACTCCTTTAGGCTGACCGGTAGACCCCGATGTAAAGATGACATATGCCAGATCATTCCATGACTGTACAACAGGCAATTTATTACTTCCTGAAGCGTCAGATTTCATATCATCGTTAATACGAACAACTCGAACAGATTTAGGCCACCGTAATGAATATTCAAATTCTTCCTGTGTGAGCACGATACTTACATCTGCATTCTCCAGCAAATAATGTTGCCTTTCCTCTGGTAATGAAGCATCTATGGGCAAATATGCACCACCTGACTTTAAGATTCCCAGGGTTGCAACTATCTGCTCCCAGCCTTTCTTCATAACCACTGCAACCAGCTGATTTGGCTGGATACCATGCAATCTCAATAGATGACCGATATGGTTACTAAGATGAAATATTTCCTGATAACTGAATCGTTTCCCACCACTTATCAGAGCGATACTTTCCGGCTGACTTTCCGCCTGATCATCAAACAACTCATGCAGCATACAAGCAGGAAATGACGTTGTGGTGTTGTTACTCTGCTGACGAACAGCCATTTGTGTTTTGGGTAAACTACAGCTTGACTTAGGTAGCCAATGCCATGCTTCACTCATAGTGCCCAACTGACACAAAAGCTGATAATGAGCATCAAACATATCCTCAATCATACCTTCAGGGAAAAGACCGTCAGTAACAACCCAACTAACATGAACACAATCTTCTTCCTGGGTCACTAAATAATCCAGCCAGACCTGAGGCGTTTGATTGGCAACATAGACTGGTTCCCCGAATACGGATTTCATACGCTTACTAAGCGTCTTATCCCATGAACTCAGTCCCGAGGGAAAACATGTAAAAACAACCGGCATCAGATTATCTGAGATATGAGACTGCTGCTGAAAAATTTCCCTTAATATCTCAACACCGGAAACATCAGCATGTGCCATAGCTTCAGCAAGTCGGTACTGAATATCTTTTACCTTTTCAACAAAGGTCATTTCAGTTGAGTAATCAACTTCCACAGGAACAAATGTCGAAAACAACCCGGCAACATCATGAATCTGATCATGTACAGATGGGCGGTTCAAAATGGGCACATTGATGGTAAAGCGAGGAGAATGACTCCATCGTTCCAATATTGTCGTATAAGCAGTCAACCAGACAGCTGCGGAGGTTAAACCATATTCCTGTGATTGAGACTCAATGCTGTTCAACAGATCAACCGCAAGATTCCGGTGAAGAATTCGGGTCTTATGTTGTGTCAATTGATTCGGCTGTTTTGCCAATGGTAAATCAGGGGCCGGCGCTAACGTCTTTATCTTTTCTCGCCAATAGTTCAATGAATGTTGTTGCTCCTGGACCTGACGTCGGTTTTCTTGCCATTGGACATAATCACGAAATGAAAACGCAAACGGCTCCAATAGATCGTTATCCGTTGGTTGTTGATATTGAACCAGTAAATCATGCAAGATAATCTGAAAGCTTCTCGTGTCTAAAAATTGTCCATCAATACTAATATGCAGCCTCTGTTTTTCCGGAGAAAAAACCGAGAGTCTGACATCAAACATTGGCCATTCTTTTAGATCAATAACCTGATGAGACATTTCTTCCCGAATTTCAGATAAGCATTTATCAACTTGAACATCTTGTAGATGTGAATAATCCACTATCGGTATTTCCCATGTAGGTACATGTTCAAGAACACACTGCTGATCATCTTCAACAATTACTGTTCGTAGTGCTTCATGACGACGGATAACCGAATTACATGCTTGATTAAAGCGGAAAACATCTAATGAGCTGCATTCAATTTCAACATACCAATGTAACGACACTCCTCCCAGAGAAAATACATTTTGCCGTCCGACAAAATATGCTTGCTGCATGTCTGTTAATGGAAATGATTTATAGCGATCTTGTTCATCTCCCAGAAGTAACATATGTTCATGAGAGTTCTCTTGAATTTCAAGCGTCGCAATCCATTCTGAGAATTCTCTGATTGTCGGATAATCAAATAATTGATTTAACATCAAGGGATGTCCGGTGAAAGTACACAACTGCTCGATGAGTTTCATCGCCGAAAGTGAGTTCCCGCCTAACTCAAAAAATGTACTACATACACTAACATCTTCTATTTGTAATATTTTTTGCCAAATCTCTGCAATCTTGAACTCAAGATCATTTGCCGGTTTAACATATTCCTTTTGCTCTTCCCGATAGAGTGCTAATGCACGAAAATCAATTTCCTTCGAGTCGGTCAGTGGAAATTTATCTAATTCAATAAAGCCAGCAATACCATAATCAGTCTTATATTGTTTCATCAGTCTGTCAGGCAATGGGGTGCTCTGATCATGCAAAACATAATACCCATACCAGCCCTCAGAAGAAACTGGGGGCTGATCCAGACGAGCAGCAATATTTCTATTCTCTTTATCAAGACCAATAACAATTCGACCCGGACCAGTTTGCAATGCAGCTTCCATAGCAAGTAAAGCCTGACGTGGGGGGATCAAAAAGTAACCTTTCGCAATAAAGAAATCCTTAAACTTATAGCCAGTATTCATACCAACATTGTTCCACATGCTCCAGTCAAGGCAGTAGGCTCTTACAGATGTACAACTATTTTGGTACTGAGTGAGATTGCTTAGAAAAGAGTTGGCTGCTGCATATGTTCCTACATCCACTCCTCCAAACAGACCAAGAACTGAAGACATATATAAACAGAATGTATTTTCTCTATAGCTTAATATTTGGTGTAAAACCCAAGCCCCCTGGACTTTTGGAGCCATATCCAATAGAGCGGATTCAATATTTTCATCGGCAATTTTTCTTTCTGAATAGTGACCAGCAAGATGAATGGCGCCATTCAACGATTGCCCCCATATAGATTCCGCTTTTTCTACTGCGGCTCTGATTGCTTCAATATTACAAACATCAGCATTTTCATACAGTACATCACCCTGTAAGCTTTGTAGGATTTTTAGTTTATCTGATTTGTCTAACGTTAAGTCACGACCAATCAAAAGCAAACGGGCCTGATAATGTTGCAGTAAATGTCTGGCAACTAAGAATCCGATTCCTCCCAAACCTCCGGTAAGCACATAAAACCCATGTTGCTGGAAAGGAGAAGAAAATAATTCGATCTCTTGTTGTGGAAAAAGGACTTTTGACAACTGCGGGACCCATCGTTTGCCATGTCTATAAGCCACTTCAGTCGCTGATGAAACTATTCTTAACTCTTGTGCTAAAACTGTAGCATCAATCCGTTCCAATGATGACCGAGGCTCTAAGTCAATATAACGACATAATATGCAAGGATTCTCTTGAGAGAATGTTCTGAGATATCCCGGTAATACCCCTAATTGCAAATTAGTAGTATCATCTGAGAGAACAGTATACATCTGACTACCAACAATCATAAGATGAACCTGCTCATCTTCTCCTGTCACTTTTCCCAGAGTATTCGCCAGAGATAAAAAATGAAAAATAGTCTGAAGATCATCTGGAAAATTGAAATGTTCATTAACAATGTTATTCAGCTTATAACCCCACAGACAAATAACAGAAGATGGGAATTGATTCTTTTGTCTGAGTGTCTGAAATAAAGATTCTATCTGACTGGACTCTCGTGGATTTAATGTATAATGTCCCTCAGCGGTCACATCATATTGGTCTCCTGATTCAACGATTATTACAAAAAATCCTGACTCTCTGAGCTGATAGGATAATTCATCACCTAAACCATAGGAGTCAGTAAATATAACTACTGACTGAACATAATCATCTGACATCACCGAATAATCATTCCGGACACTCCATATCTGGCTAAAAAAATAATCAGGAATAGTATTAGAATTGTTACTATACAGATCAATTTCTTTAAGCAAGAGATCAAACTTCCCTTGGATAAGTTGATTACAAAGCATTGTCCTTTGGATTTTACCACTCGTTGTCCTCGGAAAATGCTCTTTAGACATAGGGATAATATATTCAGGACTTAATCCAATCTGACGAGATAAACTACTACGAATTTCATCAATAATAGGGCATAGTATGGAAAGATCTTTCAGAACAGATTCATCAGACAGGACAAAGCAAATAATCAATGAGTGTGTTTCTGTCTGAGAATTTCTTGCTCCGAAAGATGCAACATGGCCAGATAAAACACCAGAAACAGAAGAAACAATATCTTCAATATCATAGCAATAGTAATTTGCACCATTAACGATTACCTGTTCTTTCTTGCGGCCAGTTAATACTAAGTCTTTATCTTTAATAAACCCCAGATCTCCTGAATTAAACCAACCATCTCCGACAAGTGCTTCTGTATTAGCCTCATCATTTCGAATATAACCGCTAGTTACGACTGCACCTCGAATATGTAAATTCCCAATAACCCCTTCTGAAAGAGTTTCATTATTTTCATCTGCAATACGAATCTCAACTCCGGGAACAGGCTTCCCTAAAGACACAAAGGAAAAATATTCCTCTCCAGATTCTGAATATGGATGCAGTATATGTGGAAACTGCTTATCAGGTTGAACATGATACATTCCAGTATCAACATCAAAATCATTTTTATAGGTAATACAAGTTGATGATTCTGCCATACCAAAAGCAGGTTGCATCGACTGAGGTTTAACCCCAAATGGTTTTACAGCCTCAATAAAGGCTTTAATAACAGAGAGCGTAGCTTGCTCTCCTGCATTCATGAAATACTGAATAGAAGAAAGATCCCAGTGTTTCGAAGTACCTTCGGATAATTGCTCACTCACTAAGCGAAAACCGAAATTGGGAGCCCATGTATGTGTCACCCGATATGTATCAATCAAATCAAGCCATCTTAGAGGATCAGATAATATATATCCGGTATCAACATGCAGTTGCTCACAGCCCAGATATACATCTTTTAAATGGCAAGTTAACAAAGGAACCACATGATCCATAGGTAACCAATTCAATGTAATATCTTTATCACTGACTCCGTTATAGACCTGCTCAGCCTGAGCATGACTAATGATTGATCGACTTGTCTCTGGAATACACTTAGATACACCAGTACTCCCAGAACTCAGCTGCAAAAAAACAATATCTTTTGGTGTTCTTTCCGCATAGGTATCAACACTGCCATTTTTAATCAGTTTCTCACTTGAAAAAACGCGTAATCCTTCCATTGACATAACTGATGACAGTTCTTCTATCTCTAAATAATGGTCAGAAGTGGTTATAACGGCCGGCTTATCTAGTAAGCTCCAAATATTAAATAGCTTCTTTACTACATTTTGATCTGGATGATAGACAGGAGGAACAGCAACAGTAATAGGGCGAACACCAGCTAAAATACACCCCCATAGCATGGGAAAATAGGTATTGAGTTTATTTATCTGAAGAATGACTGTATCACCAGCTTTGATTCCAGATAATGAAAGACCTGCCAAAACTTTTTGGGCTTCAGCTAACAACATTTTATAAGTTAATCTAATTACCTGACCAGATTCATCAATACATGTAATAGCACGATTTGGATATAGATCTACAGTAGTGAGTAAAGCGTCAGTCATTGTACAAGCTGAGTGCTTAAATTCTGGCAACTCTCCGCCACAACTAATCGCCTTAGGTCTTCCAAGAACAATTTCTTTATAATTTTCATTAGAATAAGAATATTCTGCGGAATCTATCTGGATATTATCATAGTCATTAGATAAATATTGGTTTTGAAAAACATCAGATAAGTGCAGGCGACGGCTTTGATTAACGCGCTCCTTTAATACGAATTCAATATCGGAATATTGATATATATCATTAGAATCTATATCTTGAATTTCATGCTTGAATGTAAATTGACAATTCAATCCATCAAAATCAACATCTCCATCAATAATAGGAATATTTGAAACAAAGTACATATCCCATACCGTATCTTTAAAGTTATCAATATAATAAAGATCTGATAATATCTTTTCTCGACAAATGGGTACAGAATAACCGTTTTCTAGAACAATATATATTTTTACTCTATTTTCTGATGAAAATTCATTTCCACAGTAAATCGCTTCATCTAGAACAAACCGATGCTGTCTAATAGACAGAATCATTCTCTCTTGGAAAGAAGAATCCATTATACCTATCCTTTGACGGTGATAAGACACCGATGTCTGACTTTACAATAATCTATTAAGGCTCATTATCTTTAGTTAACATTGATAGTGAGTAACTCTAAAGATAAACGTCTAATTCTTATGTTACATCCATGTTATTACACCCAGACAATAGCAGTCAATAAATTTAACATCAAACAAAATAATAACATATTAGTTAATTAGTATTGATAAATATCATAATATCTACACCTCTAAAATAAGATAGAATTAATTAGATAATCCTGTAATAACTAATGTATAAAACCACCATAAAAATCACGCTTTACAGAATCGAAGAACATCGCTGTATTGAAATAAGTTGATATATGGAATATATGGATGCTGGCCTAAAAATCATGCTATTAAAATTCTGGTCATAAAAGGGGTGGTAAGAACAGAAACACAATATTGACGAAACGAATACTGTTGTCATTGATACACTCAATATAAAGTTAAAGACATAATATGTAGGATTATAAAAAGCATAATCTAACACTATTATAGTATTTTCAGTAAGATCACATTGAAAGAATATAAATAAACTCACATAAGTCTTAACAATGAAGAGGTAATATTATCGTCGTGATAATTATCAAGAGATGGTTGTAATTATCACTTTATTGTTAGTTTACAAAGTTAGTTCAGTGCTATCGGTAAGAAAATTACTTTCAGCATTTGAATTCAAGAAACTGAGGCATTCCCTTGTTACCAGTCTTCATTGCATAAAACCGTGTATCCGGTTTTAGCACTGTCGTACCAATATTACGCTTGCTACCATGATGCGGGATTTGCATAAATCTCAGCTCTGCACCACTTATACTTGTACATCGTTCCACCTGATCTACTGCATGTTCCAAAGCCTCAATACCCGCATCACCAGTAAACAGGGAGCGTCTGCCATCGACGACTAATTGGGTGATGATGTAATCACCCCCTAAAATAGTGGCATACCATTTTGGAGTTCTTCAGCATAAACTGAGCTAATCAGGGAGAACTCGCTATGAAAAAATCACGCTATACCGAAACACAGATCGTGAAGATTTTGAAAGAAGTAGAAGGTGGCCGCCTTATCAAGGAAGTCTGCCGAGAATACGGCATATCTGACGCAACTTATTACAACTGGAAATCTAAATATGGTGGTATGGAAGCATCGGATGTTAAACGTTTAAAAGAGCTGGAAGACGAAAATCGTCGTCTTAAATCGATGTTTGCAGAATTGAGCTTAGAGCACCGAATTCTCAAAGATATCGTGGAAAAAAAGCTGTAAAGCCAGCGACTAAACGTGAACTCGTTGATTATGCTCGACAGGTGCATAACGTCAGTTTACGTCTTGCTTGTCGCGCAGTTGGCATTAGCGACTCTGTTTATCGATATCAGCCTAAAGCGAACGATGACCAAGAGGTGATCTGTGAATTGCAGAAGGCCGTTGAGCGCTATCCGGCATACGGCTTTGGTCTGTTACTCAAGATCCTTCGTCGCTGGGGTAAGACGTGGAATCATAAGCGGATATATCGGATTTACTGCGAGCTAAAACTCAATAAACGTCGTAAAGGGAAAAAGCGTCTGCCAAATCGTAACCCAGAGCCGCTGAGTGTACCGTTGTCAGAGAATCAGTGTTGGTCTATTGATTTTATGAGCGATAGCCTGCAATGCGGACGTCGGTTCCGAACCTTCAATATTGTGGATGATTTTAACCGAGAAGTATTAACTATCGAAGTCGATCTCAGCCTACCCGCTCAGCGAGTGGTTCGAGTACTTGAACGAGTCATTGCATGGCGAGGCTACCCTGAGAAACTTCGAATGGATAATGGCCCTGAGTTTATCTCCACAACATTAGCAACATGGGCAGAAGAACACGATGTTCAGTTGGAATTTATCCACCCAGGAAAACCCACTCAGAACTCGTACATTGAACGATTTAATCGCACATACCGCACTGAAATCTTGGATATGTACGTCTTCAAAACACTGACGGAAGTTCGAGAATTAACGGAAGACTGGCTCAGGGAATACAACGAAGAACGTCCTCATGGAGCACTGAACGATCTGACACCATGGGAATATTTAATGAAGCATGAACAGGCTGAAAGCTCTAATTATGGGTGTAACTAATTAGGGGAGGTTTACACCTGGATTTATAAAAATGGGCGTGACACAGAATAATGAACCGTCTCTAGAAATTCCTTGATTACATTTTTGTCCATGTTCCGTTAATGCTGTCTCAACAGCTACATTTTCATCAAAAACTATTTACAATAAGTTGGAGTAAGTTCGCTATTGAAATAAATTGAGCCTGCCTCTATGTAACAGGCTCCATAATCTATCTACCATCTATATGTATCAGCTACTATAGAAACCACCTACAACTCAACCTCTACAATTGAATCAAATGCCTCTGACATACACAAAAATGATTTCCATCCATTCACAGCAACCTTAACCTCGTTTAATTCGAACTTACCTTCAGGTTGATCAACCCAATCATCATTAATGTTGATATTTATTTGTACCCCAGAAGCATTAATCACCCAATCCACATCTGTACCCTCAACCTCAAATTCGGCTTCAGTTCCACTTTCTACTTTATCAATGCAACACAAAACAAAATCACAGTCATCTATAGTAGGAGCTATAAGACTTAGTGTATTCGCAAGGTAACGTTGGTATCGTTCCATCTGCTTACTGTCTCCTTCTATAATTTTACGTCGTTGAAATACTTGCCCAATATTTGGATTTTGACCACCGTCAGTATAGAAACATTTTAGCTTTATATTCATACTACTCATCACTTAATCGACTCCTGATATACTGGGTAGACTGTAGTTCTTGGAGAAATATATCCTTCTACTTTAACACCTGATGGGGTTGTAGAACTCCAAAAATCACCATCGACTATTTTATTTGGGCTATTCCAAGCTGCATCAACTTCTACTTTAACACGAGTTTCGTCCCAATCTTTGGGGAACATCGAATTAGTAGATTTATTACTAGTTTTGGTAATCCATTGTTCAGGATTCGCTGGATCTGGGACCTGAATAGTTGCTTTGTATACACCTGATATATCCGGCTTTGACTCAGTCCCAGAAACGATACGGACATCACCATAAAGTAAAGTATGGCCACCTGTTGGTTTGCCTTTTTTGGTATAATCTGCCTTCAGAATATGGTTAAAATCTACAGGTGAATTCTGAACGTAATCATTTGAAAGATCATTCCCAGCAGTCTTCCCAATAACCCCCTGCGCACTTGACTGCCCGGCAAACTCACCCTCAACAACCGCTGACCCATTGCCTCCGGTATATTTCGGTAATGACGTATTATCAACAACCGGAAGCGCACCCTTGACTGTCTTCGTAACCTTGCCAATCGCTTCAAGGGCTTTGGTCGCGGCCGCTTCTCCGCCCAGACCTAACGCGATATTGGTCAGCATCTCACCAACATGCTTCGCTCCCACCTGCTGAGCTTCTTCATTTTTGCCCATCATCCGCAGGGCCAGCATCTCACCCGTATCCCGCTGGTTGTCCGTCAGCATCTGCGTATATGCTTTCGCCATCGCTTTGCCAAATAATACCGGGTGTGAAGCCGCAAACGCTGCAACTTCCGGTAACTGTTTCACGGCATCAACCATGTCATCGAGGCTTTGGGTCGCGCCCGCTTTCATCGCGGATAACTGCTCTGCCGTCAGCTTGCCCTGATAAGTCTCGGCCACGGCCACTTCAAAGCTTATCAGGACACACACCTTAAAGTGCGTCATATTTCGGTGCCGGAGGCTGGGAAGATAAATTGTAATTCCGTGGTTTGTGAAAACCACCCGACCAAGAAAACCATTCCGGGAGAATGGTTAGGCTTTTCCGGGCAGGACGCCCGTAAAAGCTGGTTCTGGACAACGCACGACCAAGCCCAACAAAAAAAGATTTTCTGGTTCGTCTTTCATCTCTGAAAGATGAACAGGCGCACAGCACACCGATGCCACTGAAATCGAAAAACGGAATTGTGCGTCATATTTCGGAGCCGGAGGCTAGGCAAATAAAACTTTTGTGCAGGTGTTTGGGACGCAATAACATTCATCAATTTCAATGGCATTTTCGACAGCGCCCCAGAGACTTTTGCCCAGCAGCAAAAGTCCCCAAAAGTGCCTTGAGTTTGAGTTCAGCGCGTGTAATCAGGGTCGGATTGATTCGCATCCTGCTCAAGCAATCCTGAAAAATCTTCCATGATTTTTCACCCTGAGAGCATCGCTCAATTTGGCTTTAAAAATATTTCTCTCAATTCAAATCAGCCACCAAACCAAGAAAACCATTCACGGATGAATGGTTAGGCTTTTCCGGGCAGGACGCCCGTAAAAGCTGGTTCTGGACAACGCACGACCAAGCTCAACAAAAAAAGATTTTCTGGTTCGTCTTTCATCTCTGAAAGATGAACAGGCGCACAGCACACCGATGCCTCTGAAATCGAAAAACGGAATTGTGCGTCATGCCTCGAAGCCAAAGGCGACAAGAATCACCAGACAAACCAATAAAACCGAACCCCGTCGCATTTCCCTAGGCAACCCATCTAAAACCATGACAAACAGTGTTTTTTGCCGCTCGCTTCTTTTATCCTATGGCGATTCAATCCACACAGACCGAATATCGCTTTATGAAAACATCTCTCGACCATTTGCCCGAATCCAAACAGCAAGAGCTTCAGAACATTTCAACCATTCTGCGCGATACGCTGGACGACTATCTTCAGGGCAAAACAGCGAGTAAAAGCGAGTTTCGCATCCTAAAAATCATCCTGTTCGGCAGCCATGCCAAAGGCAGTTGGGTCAACGATCCGGTCAATGGCTATATCAGCGATTACGATATTCTGGTGATTGTGAATAAAGCCGCACTGGTTGAAGAAGATGTGGTCTGGCAACGCGCCAAAGAGCAGATCGACCGTAAAGTCACTTCCGCACCACTGGGATTGATTGTCCATGATTTGCAGGAAGTGAACGAACGGCTACAGCAAGGGCACTACTTTTTTAAGGATATCCGTGAAGAAGGGATTGAACTGTTTGCCGCCACACCCAAACCATTGGCCGAGCCGGGGGATTTAACCGAAGCAGAAAAGCAGGAAATTGCCCGTAAGCATTATGAACAGTGGTTCAAAAGCGCCAATGGTTTCTTTGATCATTTCCAGTTCAGTTTAGAAAAAGGGGATGAGAAAATTTCTGCATTCATGCTTCATCAAGTCACAGAAAGACTCTTTGCCTGTACCCTACTCACCTGCACCAATTATTTACCTAAATCCCACAACATCGAAAAACTGGGCAAACTATGCGCCCAAATCGATGCTGAATTTGCGACGATTTTCCCGCTCGACAACAAATTCCACCGCCGCTGCTTCCGTCGCCTGCAACGCGCCTATATCGAAGCCCGCTATTCGGAGCATTATGAGATTACCGTGGAAGAACTGACTTATTTGGAGGGTGAGGTGCAAAAGCTGAAAGGGTTGGTGGAGCGGGTTTGTTTGGGGTGGATTGGGTAATAGAGCTGGAACAACGTAGAACAATGAACCGTCTACTTAAATAGGAGTATATATTGGAACCTGTCATTCATCACAATTGGGCTTTATCTGAAATGGAAGCATTAGATATACAAAAAGAGCTCGCCCAAAAAGTAATTACGCATGATTCCTTTAATAAAATTGGATTAGTTGCCGGTGTTGATGTCGCTTATCAAAAAAGCAGCCATAAACTTGTCGCAGCCGCAGTTATTCTTGATGCTGATACCTTAGATGTTGTAGAAAAAGTAGCAGAGGAAGATATCGAGCAGTTTCCTTACATTCCCGGATTGTTCTCCTTTCGGGAAATACCTCCATTAGTAAAAGTATTCAAAAAACTTCAACATAAACCGGATTTAATTGTTTGTGATGGACAAGGCTATGCCCACCCTCGCCGATTTGGACTAGCCTGTCATTTAGGTGTAATTTTCGATATACCAACGATTGGCTGTGGCAAAACACGATTAATCGGCACATATGATGAACCAAACACAATAAGAGGATAAGTGAGCCCCCTCTTTAATGAGAATGAGATTATTGGTTCGGTATTAAGAACACAAAACAATGTGAATCCAATCTATGTTTCTATAGGTCACCGGATTTCCTTAGAAACTGCTTGTGGCTGGATACTAAAACTGGCCCCCAAGTACCGCCTCCCTGAAACAACCCGGCTCGCTGATCAACTTGTTAACCAATACATGAAAGAGATTCTACAGTAAGATCTCTTTATCATTAAATTTTATATAGCATTCTGGATTATTTAGCTTTATTTCTCTTATTACTTCTGCATTAATCAATGTAGAAGTAATGGAAAGGTTTTCTAACATTGGTAATTCTTTCAACAAAAAAACACTCCTTTCTGTGATTTTTGTATCAGAAACATATAATATTTTTATATTTTTAATACCATCATTTGTGAAAATTCTTTTAAACACATCATCATCAATAAATAATCCTCGAATAGACAAAAAATCTCCTATCCTTAATGTATCTATAAAACAATCATCTCTAAATAAGCCACAAAGTAATTGATCTGATAATAATATCACTTGATTAAAATAATCATCACTAATATTTAATACTGAGATAGTTCCATCTTCATTAAACAATAGTTTTATAAAAATCTGATGATGATATGAAATCTCAAACCGTTCAACCTGACCACTTTTATACCAAAGAAAATTTTGCGACAACTTGGGGTGTTCAATCTCAATTGCCTCAATACAACCCGTCGGATAATATCCGATACTCGAATCACTCCAGCCTCTCACATACATATACTCTGCTGTGCAAAAATCCCCTTCAAATTCAAGCGATAAACCCGTAAACATATCGCCATTAAAACACATAAAAGGCTGATAAGAATCTTCATCTTCAGGTTCGAGTAATTCGTCATCAATAATTAGCTTTGTATCAAAGCCATGAAAATGTTCAAATAAGTATTCTCCAACAACGTTACCATCGCTAAATTCATTCGCACTTTCCAGCATATTGTCATTCATTAAGAAGGCTACGCCAGTAAAAGGAACATCGTTATAGAAGAATACCCCCTCCTTCTCCGTTAAAGCACTTTGCTTTACCCTCAGCATAAAATACTTCATATCATTTGACTCCTGTAAGAATATCGACCTGATTCGACAGTATACCACTACAGTTGGTACATGCAGGAAAAGCTTGCCCTTGCCCATTGCCCGGAGCCAATTTAACTGTTGATACTTTTACTTTAGATAAATCAAAACCTTCGGGTAGTTGATTAATAATATCATTCACAGACTGAACCTCTGCATGTAGCCCAGGAATCCCTGCGATGGTATCAAATACTTTTCCTTCACCAATATGTTTCATTATTTCTGCTTGAGTTATTTGATTAAGGGGATTTTTTGCATCTTCATATAATTCCTTAACAGCAGAGATAAATGCCTGTTTATCCTCAATCACAAAATGTTGCTCATCAACTTGGCTAACACCCGGGAATTTATTTACCTTGCCGGGGAGATTTGTATATTCTTTGCTCACAACTTCCAGTTCATCAACCGATGCTCTTGAAACCGCTGCTTGTCTTTTTAATTTCTTTGTTGATAACCCCGAATCTAATATCTTAGCCGCATCATTTAAAACTGTACTTGTTAGCTCATGTTGCGGTGTTTCGGCTAACGGAAGCGTTCTGTCGATATCACTAGCCCCGTTGCCTCCGGTATATTTCGGTAATGACGTATTATCAACAACCGGAAGCGCACCCTTGACGGTCTTCGTAACCTTGCCAATCGCTTCAACGGCTTTGGTCGCGGCCGCTTCTCCGCTCAGACCTAACGCGATATTGGTCAGCATCTCACCAACATGCTTCGCTCCCACCTGCTGAGCTTCTTCATTTTTGCCCATCATCCGTAGGGCCAGCATCTCTCCCGTATCCCGCTGGTTATCCGTCAGCATCTGCGTATATGCTTTCGCCATCGCTTTGCCAAATAATACCGGGTGTGAAGCCGCAAACGCTGCAACTTCCGGTAACTGTTTCACGGCATCAACCATGTCATCGAGGCTTTGGGTCGCGCCCGCTTTCATCGCGGATAACTGCTCTGCCGTCAGCTTGCCCTGATAGGTATCTGCCACCGCAACTTCAAGGTTCTGCTTGTAGAAGTTCAGATATTCTGGATTGCGTGCCACCGGTCCGGCAGCCTCACTCTGCGGATAACCGCCCGGATTGTTGACCTCAACACCACTGGTCAGGTTTTCACTGAACAGACTGGTGTCCTTGTACACATCCGATTCAGGGTCTTCGCTGAACCAGTTCGCCACCACATCATCATCTTTGAGCAGCTCTTTACCCTGCGCTTCAGCAAACCCATCCAATAGCTCGTTTGCCGCCGCAACATCATCGCCAATACTGGCATCATCCAGTTGGTAGACTTCAGACCATTTCTCATCCACCCGGCCTGCGGCAACTTGTGCTAAAAGTTTTTCAGCCTTGTCACTCGACATCCCGGTCTTCTGCGCCAGTTGGTCTGACAGCGAGTGAATCGCAGCCACCTCTTTCGGGTGTAACTGACGATACACCACATTCGCATCACCTACCTGATTGGCCGATGCGGTGCCCTGCGCCACTATCGAACTGTTTTGTAGGCTGCTGGCAAACGTCTCTGAATAGCTCGAATAGTTGTCACTGCTGTACAACTGTCCCAGACGCCGGGCATACTGCTCACCCATCGCTTCGTTCATCGAAGTCCGCTCCGTCTCAGACCCTGCCGTCCCCGTTTGTAAATCCTTCTGCCGTCCCAGCTCCTGACCAATGGCCGTATTAATGATGCTGTGGTTTGGGACGCAATAACATTCATCAATTTCAATGGCATTTTCGACAGCGCCCCAGAGACTTTTGCCCAGCAGCAAAAGTCCCCAAAAGTGCCTTGAGTTTGAGTTCAGCGCGTGTAATCAGGGTCGGATTGATTCGCATCCTGCTCAAGCAATCCTGAAAAATCTTCCATGATTTTTCACCCTGAGAGCATCGCTCAATTTGGCTTTAAAAATATTTCTCTCAATTCAAATCAGCCACCCAACCAAGAAAACCATTCACGGATGAATGGTTAGGCTTTTCCGGGCAGGACGCCCGTAAAAGCTGGTTCTGGACAACGCACGACCAAGCTCAACAAAAAAAGATTTTCTGGTTCGTCTTTCATCTCTGAAAGATGAACAGGCGCACAGCACACCGATGCCACTGAAATCGAAAAACGGAATTGTGCGTCATGCCTCGAAGCCAAAGACGGCAAGAATCACCAGACAAATCAATAAAACCGAACCCCGTCGCATTTCCCTAGGCAACCCCTCTAAAACCATGACAAGCAGTGTTTTTTGCTACTCACTTCTTTTATCCTATGCGCTATTCAATCCACACAGACCGAATATCGCTTTATGAAAACATCTCTCGACCATTTGCCCGAATCCAAACAGCAAGAGCTTCAGAGCATTTCAACCATTCTGCGTGACACGCTGGAAGACTATCTTCAGGGCAAAAACGGGAGTAAAAGCGAGTTTCGGATCTTAAAAATCATCCTGTTCGGCAGCCATGCCAAAGGCAGTTGGGTCAACGATCCGATCAACGGCTATATCAGCGATTACGATATTTTGGTGATTGTGAATAAAGCCGCATTGGTTGAAGAAGATGTCGTCTGGCAACGCGCCAAAGAGCAGATCGACCGTAAAGTCACTTCCGCACCACTGGGATTGATTGTCCATGATTTGCAGGAAGTGAATGAACGGCTACAGCAAGGGCATTATTTCTTCAAAGATATCCGCGAAGAGGGAATTGAACTGTTTGCCGCCACACCGAAACCATTGGCAGAGCCGGGGGATTTAACCGAAGCAGAAAAGCAGGAAATTGCCCGTAAGCATTATGAGCAGTGGTTTGAAAGTGCAGTTCAGTTTATTGCTTTACACCAAGTAACGATGCAAAACCATTGGTTGAAAAAAGCTGCGTTTTTACTCCATCAAGCAAGTGAACATTTATTCGCCTGTACCCTACTCACCTGCACCAACTATTTACCTAAATCCCACAACATCGAAAAACTGGGCAAACTGTGCGCCCAAATCGATGCTGAGTTTACAACCATTTTCCCGCTCGACAACAAATTCCACCGCCGCTGCTTCCGTCACCTGCAACGCGCCTATATCGAAGCCCGCTATTCGGAGCATTATGAGATTACCGTGGAAGAACTGACTTATTTGGAGGGTGAGGTGCGAAAGCTGAAAGAGTTGGTGGAACGGGTTTGTTTGGGGCGGGTTGGGTGAAGGGGCTGGAACCTGATGGTTCCAGCTTGGTGGGCGAATGAATCACCCCTGTTTGGATTTTATTTATTCAAAAATATTCATATGGATTACACTAGCTGCTACTATGGCATTCTCATCAAAATAGAGCGAATAATTTCCTCACCTTCCTTATAATTTTTAATTACGTCTAATGGCTTATAGTTATGCAGAGCAGGAATATTTGTTTCAAGCCAACGCTTTGAATGTTCTACCGGGCCAACTTTACACAGAAGTACTTTTGCCACATCTTCTGAGATTTCAGAATCAAATAATTTATCAACCTCTGATTCAGATAAACGCAAACTATTTACAAATATTTTCCATGCATATTCACCCAAGTAATTATTATGTAGTTCTATCAATTCTTCAGGAAGTTTATTCATTTTTCAGTATCACTATATTTGAACCTTCGGAGTCTCGGGCTGAAGGAGCTAGAATACCATCATATCCATGCTCTTTAGCCCACTTTCCAATTGCTTGTGTTTTTGAATAGTCACTACCGTTAGTAATATCTTCCAAAGTCACATTTAATTTACCTCTAACTTGGCTATCAGTTAAATCCAAAACTTTTTTTAATTTTACTTCTTTAGTTAGTACAACTCTCAAATCCTGAGCATTAGGATCGTAGTGACTTATTTCGTTCAGAGCCGTGTTCTGAGAAGTTCCAGCATAAACACCTCCCTGACCCTGCCCTGTATAACGGTGGTCAGCATTTATATTTCCAGAATGCTGATCCCAAGAAGTTTCTATGTATTAAGGCTTTTCATATCGATAAACAGTCCCTTCATAAGTTTTTCCTTCAGGTAGATCAATTTTAGATAAATCATAACCTAATGAAGGCGACACTGGCTCAGCCAAACTACCACGATTCACACTCGGTGTCTCGGCTGAAGAAGCCCCGACCACTGAACCACCAGAATTTCCCCGACTGATGATCGATGCCTCTTCCCGGGATAACGTGTTCCCTGAAGTTGGCAATCCTTTTGTCGACAACGAACTAACCGTATCAGCTTTCTCCCCTATTCCCTTGAGTGCCTTATATGCTGTCGCATCCTCTGCTGTCGCTGCGCCAGTATATTTGCCTCCTTTCGCCGCACCTAATCCAGCGGCAAGACCACTCAAGAAACCGACCCCTGACTCAAACTGCTCTTTAGTGATATTGGTTCCGTAGGCCTCATTGAATGCTTTCAGACTATTCTCAGTCCCTTGATCCATACCTGCTTGATACCGATCCGTCCGCGCATCGCTGTCGGTGTAGCCAAATGATTTGTCCACCACCGTTGCCATGTTCATATTGTCGGCAACTTTCAGGAAGCTATATTTCAACAACACTTCCTGTGCTTCCGGATTGCTGGCTCCAGCCTCTTCAAGGGCTTTCATTTCATTATATTTTTCTGTGCCGACTGCATATTCCGCAGAACAATGCGTCAAGGCACAGGCGGCCTCTTTCAGCTCTTGCTGACGGCGCTTATCATTCCCGGCAAGTGCCAGAATCGCAGTTCGCTCATCAGCATTCGGCTGACGATAATCAATCGTCGGGTCTCGTAATAATGGCGCTGCCGTTTGTGTATTTTCTCGAACTAAATCACTATGATTTGTGCCTCGCTGTAAATTCCAGCCACCGAAATCGCCACGCCCTGTATTGGCGAAGTTGAAACCAACATAATCTTCAGTGGCTTCACCCATCGTGTCGGCATACTCTTCCCGATTCGCCTTATAGACATCATTATGTGTACCGGTACTTTGAGCATCGTCCAGATAATGTTGGGTTTCATGGCCGATGGTGTTGACAATATCTTCAAGACGGTAATGTGCTGCATCATTAATGAGCACCTTCCCTGCCGCATATGCGCCTTTCGCGGACTGACCATTCGCTGTTTTAACCAGTGCTGTCATCACTTGTGCAGGGTTCAAACCAAACTGCTCAGCAACAGATGCTGACAGTGCCTGATAAGCCGCCTCCTTTTGCGCCGGGGTTGCAGTCGGGTTATTGAGCGTCTCGACATACGCCTGATTGTCATCGCTTGTCACAAATGTTTTTGCTGCGGTAAAGAACCCTTGTTTCTGTCCCACATGCTCCCGCAGGCTGCTGACACCACTGTCGTCATCACTCAATAAGCCTACGCTCTTTTTCGTTACCGTATCGGCAATCGCAGTGCCAGTGATTGCATTGCGTTTAAAGTCTTCCTTGATTTGTGCACGCCCGGTCTCACTCAGCAACCGATGGTCAACCGTGACATCAAAGTTGCCCTGCTGACGATCCACTGAGTACAGGTCTTTGGTCGTGTTGGTGATATCCCGGTTCAGACGCTCGGTATCATCACTGTTGTGTGTGTCCTCAATACGCAGCACGCCCTGTCCGACCGTCGCCAGCGTTTTACTCTTGTGATAACCGCTTTGATTGGTGTACTGATATCTCGATGAGTTATAGGTACTGTCCATTTGGGTCGAATCGGTTTTATCCTTGCCGATACCGACACCCGTGCTCACCCCGGCATTGAGGCTACTGGTATAACGGGTATTGCTCAGGTCGGTATAGCTCAGCGTGCCGGTTTCCAGATTGAGCTTTCCTGCGTCGCTGCCGTCTTCATTCACCGTCGCAATCGTCGCGCCCTTGATATCGGTATTGCCACCCACGCTAATATTGGCATCACCACCGGCAGTGATACGGGTTTGCACGGTTTCCCGGCTGTGTGAACGCCCGTTGGAGAGGTTCACGCCACCATTCACGCCCTGTAAGTTCCCGGCATGATCAAAGCCGCTCACAGCACCACCTCTGCCGACATCCCCGCCGGAAAGACTCAATCCACCGCTGACAGAACCGCCGTGATTGGTGCTGCTGTAGCGGTTCTGTACCGACGCCACATTCAGGTCACCGCCCACCGACATATCCAGTTGCTCATTGGCCGCAACGCTGGCACCGTTCACATCGGTATTACCGTCCGAGGTAATTTGGATATGATCGGCACTCAACACACTGTTGGTGTGGGTCTGACTGTTAGATACAGTCTCATTGCGGCTATAGCTGGCATCAAGGTTAATCCCGCTGTTCGCCCCGAATAGCGTGACAGAAGCACCGACATGCGCCGACTCGCTGCCATTTGAGTTGCTGTTTTGCTCATCTGACGCCAGCAGATTCACTTGATTGCCACTGACAGCCAGTGTGTCTTCAGCCTGTACCACAGAGCCCTGTACCGTCGCTGACTGTCCGGCTTGGTGACCCGCCTCAATCGTGACATTCTGCCCCGACAATTGAGAGCCGACCGACGTCACCTGAAGGGACTGGCTGTTTTGTTTGTTGGCATCAATATCCAGATGCAGCCCGGCGTCAAAACCAAACGCACCGGAAGTGATACTGTTTACCGCCGCAGCATTTTGTTTTGCCAACAGGGTCGTTTTGGAAGCAAGGGTCAGCTTATCAGGACACACACCTCATAGTGCATCATATTTCGGTGCCGGAGGCTGGGAAGATAAATTGTAATTCCGTGGTTTGGGAAAACCACCCAACCAAGAAAATCATTCATGGAAGAATGATTAAGCTTTTCCGGGCAGGACGCCCGTAAAAGCCGGTTCTGGACAACGCACGACCAAGCCCAACAAAAAAAGATTTTCTGGTTCGTCTTTCATCTCTGAAAGATGAACAGGCGCACAGCACACCGATGCCTCTGAAATCGAAAAACGGAATTGTGCGTCATGCCTCGAAGCCAAAGGCGACAAGAATCACCAGACAAGTCAATAAAACCGAACCTCGTCGCATTTCCCCCGGCAACCTCAATAAAACCATGACAAACAGTGTTTTTTGCCGCTCGCTTCTTTTATGCTATGGCGATTCAATCACAGACCAAACATTGCTTTATGAAAACATCCCTCGACCATTTACCCGAATCCAAACAACAGGAGCTTGCCACCATATCGACCATTCTGCGCGATACGCTGGACGACTATCTTCAGGGCAAAAACGGGAGTAAAAGCGAGTTTCGGATCCTAAAAATCATCCTGTTCGGCAGCCATGCCAAAGGCAGTTGGGTCAACGATCCGGTCAATGGCTATATCAGCGATTACGATATTCTGGTGATTGTGAATAAAGCCGCATTGGTTGAAGAAGATGTGGTCTGGCAACGCGCCAAAGAGCAGATCGACCGTAAAGTCACTTCCGCACCGCTGGGATTGATTGTCCATGATTTGCAGGAAGTGAACGAACGGCTACAGCAAGGGCATTATTTCTTCAAAGATATCCGCGAAGAAGGGATTGAACTGTTTGCCACCACACCAAAACCATTGGCCGAGCCGGGAGATTTGACTGAGGAAGAAAAACAGGAGATTGCTCGGAAACATTATGAGCAGTGGTTTGAAAGTGCAGAGCAGTTTTTCGTTTCATATGAAGATGATCTAAAACGGAATTGGCTCAAAAAGTCAGCTTTCATGCTTCATCAATCGGCTGAACGTTTCTTCGCTTGTGCTCTACTTACTTGCACCAACTACCTGCCAAAATCTCACGATATCGAAAAGCTCAGTAAACTTTGCTCACAAATCGATGCTGAATTTGCAACCATTTTCCCGCTCGACAACAAATTCCACCGCCGCTGCTTCCGCCGTCTGCAACGGGCGTATATCGAAGCCCGCTATTCGGAGCATTATGAAATTACGGTTGAAGAATTGGCGTATCTGGAGGGTGAGGTGCAAAAGCTGAAAGGATTGGTGGAACGGGTTTGTTTGGGGCGGGTGCAGAGCTGAAAGTCTCGTACAAATACTGGCTGAGCGCCTTCCTGATATCCTTTGGGTAGTTAAACCACTATAGACACGCACCATAAGTAAATCCATTCCTTGAGGTGTGTGTCCTGCTTATTTCACTGTCTCAGGATTCTGAACACTCTCCTCATGAAATGTTAATAGGCTCACCTATGACTCTATTCCAAATTTCAATGAGCCATCCATACAACTCTTCAGATGAGTCAAACTCTTCTTTGGTTATCTCATCATATTCAGCAATTGAAATAGAATGATTTTCAATTGCTGATCGAAGCTGTTCCTTGAAAATATTTGGCTTACTATATGACCAATTATCATATTTATAATGCTCTGCCAGCAGCTCAATATTAGTTGCATTCACATGACAATAAGATTCAAAAACTTTTTTCAATGGCTCTGGTATTGGCATATGTTACTTCTTAATTCACAGGATACTGGGTTCAAAAAAAATAAGGACACCCGCTCTAATCAATCTCTCATCATCATGAAATCAGTCTGATAATTGATGACCAATAAATTTGAACTCACTCGGAATCAGCGGTTAAATCGATTCCCTATCCAGCTTCAATTCTCCACGATAAGACTCATATATCATCATCCCAATAGCATCCATGACGAATTATAAGGACACACGCCATAAGTAAATCTATCCCTTGAATGTGTGTGTCCTGCTTATTCCAGAAGCTGAAAGAGTTGGTGGAACGGGTTTGTTTGGGACGGGTGTAGAGCTGAAACCTGACGTGGTCTCAGCTCTGCAACCACTTTGACGTTCCAAGGATAAATAATGAACAATTTCGTCTTGCTACCAGAGTTAATATCTTATATCTCTATGCCACTGGGAGAAAAAATTTAATGAATTTTTTCCCATAAACGATCTAGCATATTCACCCGCAGCAGTCTGAGCGATATCTTCTAAAAAGCAAGATTTAAGAGAATTTGCTAACAAGGAGTTAGAGTGGGTTAAACTATGCTCTATAAAATCAAATAACT
Organism: Vibrio gazogenes; assembly: GCF_002196515.1. Taxonomy (NCBI): domain Bacteria; kingdom Pseudomonadati; phylum Pseudomonadota; class Gammaproteobacteria; order Vibrionales; family Vibrionaceae; genus Vibrio; species Vibrio gazogenes. Next base: position 823,419 of record NZ_CP018836.1, read on the forward strand.
CTACCATTTTTCCAACATTGATATTCTCTTGCCAATCAGGCTCAATTTTCATAGTAGCGGGGCTATGTCTAAATTGACTTTGATCAATAAAGAAATGAGCAAATTCATTGCATACACCACAAAATGTAAAATCACCATTATCTTCAATATTATAATTATCGTCAGAATTCCATCTTTCAATAAAGCTGGGAGCTATATATATAAAAAATTTGAGTAGTTCGTCTGGTGTATCCATCATCATTTATTATTCTTACCATCTATAGCATTGCGAAAGTCTTTCAACATCTCCTGAGCAGCATGCTTATCTGAAAGAGATGCTGATGAATTGCTCTTCAACCACTTCTCAAGCCTTGTTATAACTTGAGGAGCTTTATTATTTAAATGGTCTGCACCATTTAACATACCACCAGAATTATATTCCCATCGAGCTGCATCAGCGGTACTGCCAGTCCCTTCATATGAAGAGAATTTATCCCCTTTATAAACATCATTTACTATATTTTGCAATTTTTGATCATCAACCTCTGGTCGCTTAAAGCTCCCTGCATAGTTTCCTCCCTCTTGATAACCATATAAATTACGATTCTCAATGGTCCTGAACGATACTTTTCTGGGCTATGAGCATCAGAACAAAATAAGGAAACAAAATAAGGACACCCGCTCTAATCAATCTATCATCATCATGAAATCAGTCTGATCATTGATGACCAATAAATTTGAACTCACTCGGAATCAGCGGTTAAATCGATTCCCTATCCAGCCTCAATCCTCCACGATAATACTCATATATCATCATCCCGGTAGCATCCATGACGAATTATAAGGACACACACCTTAACAAACCACAAAATTTTTCTCATACATTACCCAACTCCTGTTGTAGCAAAAATGGTACAGTTTTATGATCTAACTTCGGGCGAGTGTCCTCGCTATTTTTCACTCGTTATTTTTTTCAAAACTTTTAATAGTTAACAATGCTTGTCCAATATCATCAATATTAACTTTCCATTCAGAAATAGGATCACCATCTTCTGTAATTGTTTCACGTTCAGGAACATATCTTATAAAATTATTTTCATCAAACGGCTCCTTTAACTCATCCACGAACAGAACATGATTTTGTATATAAACATCATTTCCAACTCGATAGATAACCCACCAAAAAATAAAGTTAGCTGTAGTTGGATTATACATCGCAGTAATAAAAGCAGATTTTTTGCCACCTGAAAAAATCACTTCTAACCCTCTAGTCCATTGTGATAGATACTCATTTCTATCCCAATAAGAAAGAGGAACATGAAAATCTTCTGAAAAATCTTCTATTTTTATATTTCCTACTAGAATCTGCTCACCTTCAGATTCAATTTTTACTGTTCCAAGTTTTAAACTAAACATAAGTTTTTAGTCCTTAATTCTTTTAGTTAAATCTGAATTCCAGGTTCCTGTTCTTCGCCCTTTTTTATCAAATGTTTTCCATCCATTTGTAACATTGTGGCTATCTACATCTGGCGAAATATACCCTTTCCCATTGAAGAATACGGGTTGACCATGAGAGTTAAATGGGGCTTTTTGTGGCGCTATTCTTCTATTATAACCAAGTTCATTAGCCGCCACTTTTGGATTAAATTCATCCCCGATGTTCTCCGATACAACAACCAACGGCACATCCACACCAGATTCAGCAGGAGATTCCGTCGTCCCTACCCCCTTCTCATCTGTAACATTGGTTTCTGTCGTCCAGACACCCTGATCTTTATCTGCTACTGATACAGTCGATGAATCAATTCCCTCATGAGCCGGATTAGTATAATTGGTAACTCTTCCTTCAACAATTTCACTACCGCCAGTATTGGAAGATATGCCTTCCGCTCTGAGCTTTTCAGCCGCTGCAACAACTTCCGCACTAACCTGTTGCATCAGGTTATCCATCTCGACCCAGTCGCCCGTTTCAGTACTCGAATCTCTGTATTCCTGCATCTGAAGATAGGCTTTGGCCGCAATATCAAGCTCTTCATCTGTGTACTGAGCATCCGGCTCAAAGAAATTTAAAATACCGTTGCCGACTTCTTTGGCTCCCGCCATTGCATCCGTTAACGCTTGTTGGGTAACTTGTTGCACTTTAGGATCAGCAATTGCAGCCGCAGTAATAGAAGTGATTGCTACTGCAGCGGGTATCACTAACGGTATTAAATTGTCGCCCTGACTCTTATCTAATCGGTTATACGCCTGATTGTTACCGACCACGGTACTTCCTGTATTACCCACATGGCTATTACGATTCGCCATGCTGCCGTTCCCAGTCACACCCAGTGCTGTGTCTGTATAGTCCGTGAAGTCTTCTCCGATATTGTTTGCATAGATTTCCCGATCCTGCTCAGAATATCGATTCACATCTCCTGTTTTATCATCAACCGCATGACTCATCTCATATCCGGCAATGAGAACTAACTCTTCGGTATTATTGGCATTCTGATCATTGATATAAGATTTTTGGGTCTCTTCTGAATAGAAACCTTTGCGAGCATCATCGTCTTTCGCAATAATCTTGTTCTCATATCCTGCAGGGTCATAACCCAATGCCTGCATAGCCGAATAAGTCAGATGCTGAATTTGCAACCATTTTCCCGCTCGACAACAAATTCCACCGCCGCTGCTTCCGCCGCCTGCAACGCGCCTATATCGAAGCCCGCTATTCGGAGCATTACGAGATTACCGTGGAAGAACTGACTTATTTGGAGGGTGAGGTGCAAAAGCTGAAAGGATTGGTGGAGCGGGTTTGTTTGGGGTGGGTGCAGAGCTGAAACCTGACGTGGTCTCAGCTCTGCATCTACTTCGTCACTATTGCGAGTGCTCTCTACTATATCAAACTAAATGCTCACAAAAGCTTGAACTTGGTTCAAATCATTTTGTAAACGGTTGAACTCTTCTACTTCCAAGTCATCTTTAATACTAGCTAATGGCACATCTTCAATTACTTTTACCAATGACATTTTCATATGCTCTATTGAAAAATTCTGAGCTTTTAAATACAAGCAAATTGCAACATGAAACATAAGATTCTCAATCGAGTTCGACTGGATAATATCCTTGTAAAAATCCCCAAGTAATCTCATTGTAGCTGCTACATGATCATCGCCGAGTTTGAAAGAAGATTGAAAGTCTTCTTCGACACTCTCGATAATTTCTTCATAAGTGTATCTTTCCATAATTATTCAATATCTCGTAAAAAAATATTTAACTGTATATTCGGATATCTATTTCGGAAATCCAAAATAACGTCACCGCAGCTTTGACACGCCTGTCGTTCAGTAAATAAATTTATTTTACCAATTGCTGCTTTATCACTGCCTAATCGGGAAGCAATATCTTCCAATAACTTAAATTCTGTGTCCGCATGCCTTAAATAGCCGGTTTCATCTAGATAACCATCTGAATTAACTTTCTTCGGTGTAAACACCCAATCCTCTTGTGGTTTCAATAATGTGAAACCTCGGTCACTTCCCTTATCACCAGAATAGTTAATCTTACTATGCGCTTTTAATTCTAGAGGTTGGCCTTCTATTTCAATTTGAGCTACTCCAACATTTCCTTCTCTCTTCAATTTGCTAGGTAACTCGCCCCGTAATTCTCGACTTCGATCAAGTAAGGACTGCCTTACCTCTGGATTCGTCGAATTGCTCAAATAAATTTGTCTGCGGTTTGGAACAGAGCTCCTACTTCGCGTTAAACCTGAAGCTGATCCCGCAGCACTCACCTCTGATGTTACAACCTTTCCGGCATTCCCAAAAAGATTTTTTGCGCCATTCGATACCGCTAACGCCAAGTCTTTGACTATAACAGCTCCGGTTAAAAGCCCGAATTGGACTTCTGGATCTGAAACAACTGGCAGAACTTTATCCGCGAGCGAAGTATGTGTATTTATATATTCCTGATCTTCACGATTAACTGCTCTTACAAATTCAATGGCTTGCTCATTCGACATGGAATCGTTTAATGGCACCCAATCAGGAATTTCCGTAGCGTCTAAACCATTACTAACCAGCTTTTGATAATGTGCCGTACATGTCATCGGGTGTCTTGCACATGCGGCTTGAAGCTCTTGCGAGTTCTTATCACTTAAAGCCCTATATTTATCAATAACTTTCTGACAACTGGACGGATCTTGACAACTGTTCAGCTCTTTATCTAGTCGGATCGCTTCATTGTGATTCAGATAATTATTCGCATACACTCCTTCTCCAGCGCTTTGCCCAGCGGTGATCCCGCTTTCATCGCCCGTCACAATCAAACCGGCAATACCACCAACCAGTCCAGACAACTTGATTTGTGCTTCGAATTGTAAGGACACACGCCACGGCGTTTTTCCAGCTCAGTTGATGAGCTACTGCACAGCAAAGAAGCAGCTAAGGGAAGTCATAAACTCGGACCTGCGTCGAAGTTACAACAAGAACAGCACGAAACAACGGTAATTTAACTAGCATTACTAATGAAGTTTTGGATTAGTTCTCGGGAGCAGGTCAGAACAACCTGAATACGTTGTTCGATTATCCTCAGGATATCCGTAAGGCCATTTATACAACGAATTCAATTGAGTCACTGAACAGTGTTATCAGGAAAGCGATTAAAAAACGCAAACTCTTCCCAACGGAATGGCGATTCAGGATGTGTCTAAAAAATGGACGATGCCCATAAGAAATTGGAAGCAAGCCCTGAATCGTTTTATGATTGAATTTGAAGACCGTTTATCGGATTACATGTAACCACTGACGTTTACACAGAATCTTTTACAGTCTCAAAAGCCCGCTAGTGCGGGCTTTCTTAAACAAAACTGTACTATAAAACAGTCTTAAGTTCTGATAGTAAAAAGGAGCCAAAGCTATCAGCGACTTTTTCAGCTACTCCATTAGCTCCATACCTAACAATAGGATTTTCTCCATCTAACCCTGTTGTTTTAGTATCCACCGCATAAAATGTACCGTCATCTAAACCATAGATAAGTACTAGATGATTCGGCAAACCAGATGCCTTACGTTCATGCAGCGTCAACCAAATAGCATTTGGTACTGAAGAGCTTTCAAAGTTATCATCAATTAGTCCATAAAACTCTAAACCTTCAATGTCCCCGCAACCCAATGTTTTTAAGAACACTCGATATGATGGTGGGAATTTTAAGTTTAAGGCAGACTCAGCTTTCTCAATCAGAGCAATATCTTTTTCACCCTCGAAATCACCACCAAAATCATTGATTAGCTGAAAAGCCTCATTTAAATCATTCATATTCAGACAACCTATCAAATTAAAAATCATTTGCTCGGAATTTCTAATAATCTGTTCGCCATTTATTGATTGGTGCTCTCATCATTATCAGGCAAAAGCAAACTTAGAGACATATCAATTCATTGATATGACGACATGTCTTCAGATTCTGGTCTAAAACTTCCGCCAATGTCGTTAATAAAACTCTGGGGCAAGTTATCTGTCTCACGCAGTGCTAAAAGGCAACTGTACAGCTCGTGAACTGTGTCTTCTGTTTCACATTTTACAAAACTCTCCATCAAAGACTTAGAGGTAGTGTGGTCATAGCGCCAGTCTTGATGAAAATATGCTTCAGCTAGATACCGTAAAATACTATCCATTTATTACCTATTCATTTGGTTTAGGAAAAGAAGTCTGGACTCTATATCCATTTGGAGCATCTTAATAATGAATTCTTATGAGGGTACACACCATAAGCAAATTCATTCCTTGAGGTATGTGCCCTGCTTATTTTTTGACAAACAGTCCTCTTATCAAATTGGGTAATAACCTACAATCTTAATTGAGGAGCTTTTCCAAAGCTAAGAAATAACATTCTACTAACCGATAGTAAATTTTCAATTCATTCTGCTCACTTTTATTCTCATCCATATACAACCGAATTCTTTCAATAAATATCAATGTCGGGCGTGACGTAGAATAATGAACAGTCTCGCTAAGCCTGCTGCTGTCCTACAATCGTAAAATCAAGTCTTAAAACAAAATTATCAGGCGTTTCCATATTTAACGCGTGATAGCTATGCTCAATTTCTAGCTTCCAAACAACTCCATCTGAGCTTCTAACTTCAACAAGCAAAGGAAACATCACTTTAAACTGAGAGACAATAACCTGACTATCGTTCGGATGCTTCTTCAATGCTTTCGTTTGAAATTCCGGCTTCCTTAGACAATGGACAGATATCAATTGAGAAGCACTATCCTGTACATACAGTTCACTTTCAACGTCACCAATTACGAACTGTGTTACTTCATCACCCTTACGCAGCCACTTAATCATTTCTATATCTTGCTCTGATATATCAAATCCTATCGCTTTAACGCTATTTGGCTCATGCTGAGATTTAACTTCTATTTCACTCATCAACTTTACACCTTATAAAATACGTGGAACCCCAGGTTTTCTCTGATCTGTAGTTTCATTTTTCAAAATGAGATCAAAAAACAAACTCATCTGGATTTGTGAGAATGGGCGTGACACAGAATAATGAACAGTCTCGTCTCTACTTATTTTATTTACTATTACTTAAATTCAGCACTAATCCTATCTACAGTTACTCCTATCCATTTCCCATAAAGACAGCTCATACCATCAAATTCATCACATATAAAAGGAATCCCTCGAACAAATATTTTACCATCATCCAATAACCCGACAATCCTATAGCTAAAACTGTCATCAATTCTTTCTATTTTTTCATCTAATTCAGTAAATTCCTCATAATTTAATTCATCGAGAAAAACCAAATTTAATTCCACAGGATATTTCTTACCCATTTCCAAAGGATATGGGCAAATATTTGCAAAAACTATAAAGTCTGTATTTCCATCACTAATCAAGACTTCTTCTTCTATCAATGAGTTAAGATTTTTAACTATTATTTCCATTCAAAATCACTCCGTTGGGTAAATTACTTTATGATGTTTATCATTATTAATCATTTTCCAAAAATCTTTTGATTCAATATGCTAAGTCGTAATAAACCCATCATTATTTGTACCTACAAATTCAAATTTGGCATCCCCATAAATTCTTACAAGAGCACACACCATTAATAAATCCATCCCTTGAATGTGTGTGTCCTGCTTATTCCTTGAGTAATAAACACCAGAGATGCTGGTGTTTCAGAATTCTTACGAGGACACATGCTATAAGTAAATCCATTCTTTGAAGTACGTGTCCTGCTTATTTTCCTATCACCGACATTTACCTGACCATTTTTCTCTAACTTTTTCACCAACTTTACAGTAATATTCTCTTTTACTTTCAGTTTCATATTGCTCTGTTTCAGGAAAATCTGCCCAACGACTATCCACTGCTACTGGGTTAAGCTCATCTGTTATGTTAGAAAACGCAGTGCATAAATCTTGTATACTCATACCTACCAGCATTAGAGCACTAAGCGTTGATAACTCTTCCTTACATTCTATAGCACCAGCCAATCCACTGACTCTTTCTTTTAAAACTTCAATATCATGAAAACAATCTTCAATTTCTAACTTTAAATTCTTCGTATCGATGTCTTTGCTATCAGATATTCGTTCTAAACACTTAATTAGGAACTTTAAATCTTCAATCATTTAGGTAGCCTTCTTCCTGTTTTCTTTGCTTGAGTGGTCTTCGCGATGTTTAATGTACCATCTAGGTTTAATACTGCTTTAAAATTCTTACAAGGACACACACCTTAACAAACCACAAATTTTTTCTCATACATTACCCAACTCCTGTTGTAGCAAAAATGGTACAGTTTTATGATCTAACTCCGGGCGAGTGTCCTCGCTATTTTACATCGAAAAACTGGGCAAACTATGCGCCCAAATCGATGCTGAATTTGCAACCATTTTCCCGCTCGACAACAAATTCCACCGCCGCTGCTTCCGCCGCCTGCAACGCGCCTATATCGAAGCCCGCTATTCGGAGCATTATGAGATTACCGTGGAAGAATTGGCATACCTAGAGGGTGAGGTGCAAAAGCTGAAAGGATTGGTGGAACAGGTTTGTTTGGGGCGGGTTGATCCCCAAACAAACCAAAATTAAGGGCGGTTTAGCCAATGAAAACTACTTGTTCAGTACTACTGTATGCCGATATATTCAATTTAGATTTGAACAAAAATCAGACTGGCTCAAAGCACTCTTATCAAGAAGAAAACATCGGTTCTTTAGCGAAGATTACTGTCTGGAACAACAAGTTACGAACCAACGAACCGATTAAGCTTTACGATAGGTAAGCGCCTCACCATTAGGCCAATCGCCCTTCCAACCACATGGCCATCCGCCCTCTAAATAAATAGCTAAAATATTCTCGAAAAACTCATTATTCTTACCTTGTACTGCCCGACTGAACATACAGCCTTTCAGATCTGAAACAATATCATCTAGCAGTTCTTTATGTGATTGATCAAGTTGCTTTTGAATCACACGACTTAATTCATCCAAAATGCTTGATAACTTACTATCTACTTCGGAATATTTTTCTTCATTTTCATAAATGAGCTCCCAAATCTCGCTCATTTTTTCAGAACGTAAATCCGCCCAAGTAAATTCGTCTTCGCCATAGACCTCTTCCCACGCAAACTTCTTCGCCATCTCAAGATCCAAGATTGCTTCACTTCCTGAAGCAATCTGACCTGAGGGCTTGAGAAGCACACCTCTATCTACAAAGTCCAATATCTCAGTTACCAAATTAGAGTTTTCGCCTACTTCTATTTGTTTATCCATTTCAACCACACATCTGTTTTTGTAACTGCTCTACTGGTAAGTTTCGATCCATATTATTCAGGCTCTGTCTCACAGCCTCAGTATAATTTGGATGGCTACCAGTATGCCTTGGAAGACCACTTACTATGCCTTCCGGTTTAGCTTTGGTTGCCGGTAAAAACAAACCATTAGAAGCATCATCTAAATCGATACCCACTTTCTTTAATATCGGATGACTTTTTAACTCCGAAGGAATTAGATGTTGAGCCTGATAACCCGCCCATGAATCAGAGCGATTCCGACCCATAGCCTCATTGAGGTTTTTCCCTAGCTTTGTCGAACTACCGCCAGTTACTTGTCCAGGTGTTCCAGAAAGCAACCGCTCAGTGTTTGGAACAACACTTCCACCCTGCGTCGTACCCTCAGCCAGCACCGTCCCCGCACCAGCTTCCGCCGAGGCTGAAGAGCCCATACTCGCCAAACTACCATGATTATCACCAACTGTCTTCTCAATCACCCCCTGCGCACTTGACTGCCCGGCAAACTCACCCTCAACAACCGCTGACCCATTGCCCCCGGTATATTTCGGTAATGACGTATTATCAATCACCGGAAGCGCACCCTTGACGGTCTTCGTAACCTTGCCAATCGCTTCAACGGCTTTGGTCGCGGCCGCTTCTCCGCCCAGACCTAACGCGATATTGGTCAGCATCTCACCAACATGCTTCGCTCCCACCTGCTGAGCTTCTTCATTTTTGCCCATCATCCGCAGGGCCAGCATCTCTCCCGTATCCCGCTGGTTATCCGTCAGCATCTGCGTATATGCTTTCGCCATCGCTTTGCCAAATAATACCGGGTGTGAAGCCGCAAACGCTGCAACTTCCGGTAACTGTTTCACGGCATCAACCATGTCATCGAGGCTTTGGGTCGCGCCCGCTTTCATCGCGGATAACTGCTCTGCCGTCAGCTTGCCCTGATAGGTATCTGCCACCGCAACTTCAAGGTTCTGCTTGTAGAAGTTCAGATATTCTGGATTGCGTGCCACCGGTCCGGCAGCCTCACTCTGCGGATAACCGCCCGGATTGTTGACCTCAACACCACTGGTCAGGTTTTCACTGAACAGACTGGTGTCCTTGTACACATCCGATTCAGGGTCTTCGCTGAACCAGTTCGCCACCACATCATCATCTTTGAGCAGCTCTTTACCCTGCGCTTCAGCAAACCCATCCAATAGCTCGTTTGCCGCCGCAACATCATCGCCAATACTGGCATCATCCAGTTGGTAGACTTCAGACCATTTCTCATCCACCCGGCCTGCGGCAACTTGTGCTAAAAGTTTTTCAGCCTTGTCACTCGACATCCCGGTCTTCTGCGCCAGTTGGTCTGACAGCGAGTGAATCGCAGCCACCTCTTTCGGGTGTAACTGACGATACACCACATTCGCATCACCTACCTGATTGGCCGATGCGGTGCCCTGCGCCACTATCGAACTGTTTTGTAGGCTGCTGGCAAACGTCTCTGAATAGCTCGAATAGTTGTCACTGCTGTACAACTGTCCCAGACGCCGGGCATACTGCTCACCCATCGCTTCGTTCATCGAAGTCCGCTCCGTCTCAGACCCTGCCGTCCCAGCTCCTGACCAATGGCCGTATTAATGATGCTGTGGTTTGGGACGCAATAACATTCATCAATTTCAATGGCATTTTCGACAGCGCCCCAGAGACTTTTGCCCAGCAGCAAAAGTCCCCAAAAGTGCCTTGGGTTTGAGTTCAGCGCGTGTAATCAGGGTCGGATTGATTCGCATCCTGCTCAGGCAATTCTGAAAAATCTTCCATGATTTTTCACCCTGAGAGCATCGATCAATTTGGCTTTAAAAATGTTTCTCTCAATTCAAATCAGCCACCAAACCAAGAAAACCATTCCGGGAGAATGGTTAGGCTTTTCAGAGCATGGATGCGCTTAAAAGCCGACTCATCCCATACCTGGATTTATAAAAATGGGTGCGACACCAGAATAATGAACAACCTCTTCAGGAACCGTATTTATCGACGCATTTCTTCCACTCTTCCTCTGGTATATATTTTTCTTCTACTTCTTCCAAACTCAATTCACTGACCCGTTTCATAAACAAGCCTGACCAGGAATCATCTTCTGGTATATACGCAAAGTCCATCTTAAATTTACCAGCTTCTGTCAATGTCGCTTTAAAATGTGTCCAAGGTTCTCTATCAAAAGGTGGTAGTCTCTGAAGTTTCTGAGTTAAACAATAAATTTTATCGCAAAATTCATTAGGATAATTATCAAAATCAAAGCATTGAACTAAACCATTGCTATCTATCCACTCTGGTCCTATCTGATAAGTATCAGGATAAATCATCCCTATACAATAAATAGATGAAGCATTCTCTGGCATTATTGACCAAAGAGCTTTGCCTATATGTTGATATATCTTTTGATCATCAGTCATTGTTCACCTGTTTTGAGTAGTGGTTACGTATGACTGTTGCATTATATATGAGAGATTTCATCTCTTCGTATCTATCTATATGTGATTCTAAAAATTTACTACATGCAGTAATTAAGAAAGAATAAAAATACTCATGAGATACTATTGTACAGTCATCCATAAAACGAATGCATACTCCATCAAATGGTGGTTGCTCCTCTTCATCTAATGTTTCAAAATCACACGAAAAATATTCATTTCCATACCCAATTTTATTCAAAAGCTTCTTAATCACTGATGGAAATTGGTTACCATTAATCGAGTTAAAATACCACATCAATATGCTATCTTGATCACCATTATTTGGTTCATTAAAAAGATGAACGTCCATAAATTATTCTCCATTTATCTGTGGATGGAAGTTGACCACTTTACCATCACGAACATAAACTCTAAATTTTATACCATCAACAACTTTATTGAAATATGCCGAACCACTCACTAACTCATCCGGTGTAAGTTGATTTGATGCCTGCCGCCCAAGAGCATATATCCTCTCATCAGAAAAATATTTTGGATCATAGATAGTTTTCTCATAATATTTATCTTTATAACCAGTAATGTTACCAGCCCTATCTTTAGAAGGAATTTGGTAAGTTATTTTTTTGATACCCAGAATTTCCGGATCAACAACTTCATCAACTATCTTTAATCCTTTTTCTTGAACAATTTGATCAAAAACGTTTTGATTGTGCCCTCCTATAACACCTTTCGTTTGACGAAAGCCATCTACACTTGAAATATGATTCTTAATATTCGATGAAAATTCAATATGGCTATCAGCATAATTAAAAGTGGTTGTACCAAACTCACCTTCAACAACCGCTGACCCATTGCCCCCGGTATATTTCGGTAATGACGTATTATCAATCACCGGAAGCGCACCCTTGACTGTCTTTGTGACCTTGCCTATCGCTTCAACGGCTTTGGTCGCGGCCGCTTCTCCGCCCAGACCTAACACGATATTGGTCAGCATCTCACCAACATGCTTCGCTCCCACCTGCTGAGCTTCTTCATTTTTGCCCATCATCCGCAGGGCCACAGCAAGGGCATTATTTCTTCAAAGATATCCGCGAAGAAGGGATTGAACTGTTTGCCGCCACACCCAAACCATTGGCCGAGCCGGGGGATTTAACCGAAGCAGAAAAGCAGGAAATTGCCCGTAAGCATTATGAACAGTGGTTTGAAAGTGCAGAACAGCTCTTTGTATTCTTTCAAGATGGAATGAAGAGGCAATGGTTGAAGCAATCAGCTTTTCTCCTACATCAATCGACGGAACGTTTTTTCGCCTGCACGCTACTCACCTGCACCAATTATTTACCTAAATCCCACAATATCGAAAAACTGGGCAAACTATGCGCCCAAATCGATGCTGAATTTGCGACGATTTTCCCGCTCGACAACAAATTCCACCGCCGCTGCTTCCGCCGCCTGCAACGCGCCTATATCGAAGCCCGCTATTCGGAGCATTACGAGATTACCGTGGAAGAATTGGCATATCTGGAGGGTGAGGTGCAAAAGCTGAAAGGGTTGGTGGAGCGGGTTTGTTTGGGGTGGATGCAGAGCTGAAACCTGACGTGGTCTCAGCTCTGCATCCACTTTGACGGCCAACTCACCCCATATCTGGATTTATAAACATGGGCGTGATACCAGAATAATGAATAGTATCAAAATAACATCTCATATCTGATAATCGATATGAAATAGAACCGTCTCTATCTATAGATACTTGTTAGAAACCAACTGCATATCTGACTTCAAAAACAATCTTTCCTCTGTACTCATATTAAGGTCGTCAAAGATGCACTCATCAAATTGCTGGTACGACTCTTTTAACTCAAGCAACATATCATTCGTATAGTCGTCGGATTTAGATAACTCAACATTGTTAACCAACGCCAACTTATAAATTGCAGTTAGTACAATAATGTTTCCTTTAGGATCTGTCTTATTTTTAACTGAATCCAGTTCATCTAAAGTAAATGCCCAAGCTTGCCCTGCGCTAAATTGAAACTCATTTAAAGCAGAAGAGAACAAACCTTCTGCTATAGTCAAAGCGTCTCTATAGGTTAATCTTTTATTTCTGTTATTCATTCAACCACCGTAAAAATATTTAACTGAATATTTGGATATTTTTCTCTAGCTTATCAGGACACACACCTTAAAGTGCGTCATATTTCGGTGCCGGAGGCTGGGAAGATAAATTGTAATTCCGTGGTTTGGGAAAACCACCCGACCAAGAAAACCATTCACGGATGAATGGTTAGGCTTTTCCGGGCAGGACGCCCGTAAAAGCCGGTTCTGGACAACGCACGACCAAGCCCAACAAAAAAGATCTTCTGGTTACTCTTGCATCTTGGCAAGAGTAACTGGCGCACTGGGCACCGATGCCACTGAAACCGAAAAACGGAATTGTGCGTCATGCCTCGAAGCCAAAGGCGACAAGAATCACCAGACAAATCAATAAAACCGAACCCCGTCGCATTTCCCTAGGCAACCCCACTAAAACCATGACAAACAGTGTTTTTCGCTACTCACTTCTTTTATCCTATGCGCTATTCAATCCACACAGACCGAATATCGCTTTATGAAAACATCCCTCGACCATTTGCCCGAATCCAAACAACAGGAGCTTGCCACCATATCGACCATTCTGCGCGATACGCTGGACGACTATCTTCAGGGCAAAACAGCGAGTAAAAGCGAGTTTCGCATCTTAAAAATCATCCTGTTCGGCAGCCATGCCAAAGGCAGTTGGGTCAACGATCCGGTCAACGGCTATATCAGCGATTACGATATTCTGGTGATTGTGAACAAAGCCGCACTGGTTGAAGAAGATGTCGTCTGGCAACGCGCCAAAGAGCAGATCGACCGAAAAGTCACTTCCGCACCGCTGGGATTGATTGTCCATGATTTGCAGGAAGTGAACGAACGGCTACAGCAAGGGCATTATTTCTTCAAAGATATCCGCGAAGAAGGGATTGAGCTGTTTGCCGCCACACCCAAACCATTGGCCGAGCCGGGGGATTTAACCGAGCAAGAAAAGCAAGAAATTGCCCGTAAGCATTATGAACAGTGGTTCAAAAGCGCCAATGGTTTCTTTGATCATTTCCAGTTCAGTTTAGAAAAAGGGGATGAGAAAATTTCTGCATTCATGCTTCATCAAGTCACAGAAAGACTCTTTGCCTGTACCCTACTCACCTGCACCAATTATTTACCCAAGTCCCACAACATCGAAAAACTGGGCAAACTATGCGCCCAAATCGATGCTGAATTTGCAACCATTTTCCCGCTCGACAACAAATTCCACCGCCGCTGCTTCCGTCGCCTGCAACGCGCCTATATCGAAGCCCGCTATTCGGAGCATTATGAGATCACCGTGGAAGAACTGACTTATTTGGAGGGTGAGGTGCAAAAGCTGAAGGGATTGGTGGAACAGGTTTGTTTGGGGCGGGTGCAGAGCTGAAACCTGACGTGGTCTCAGCTTTGCATCCACTTTCAAGGATGGTTCACCCATATATCTAGATTTATAAATATGGACGTGGCACAGAATAATGAACAGTCTCCATAATATCTATGTGTATTTCCGATGTAGGCTCTCTACATCTAATTTTCCAGATTTAATCAGCAAAAAATCATCTTCCGAAATCTGAACCACATCAAATTTGGTAGCGAAATGCCCTGTGTCATACTCATAAAAATATTTACCTCCATCATTCCAAACTCTCCAATAATTACCAATAACTTCATCATCAGAGACAGAGACCGAACGTTTATGCTCCTTAGGGTCAAAGGTTTTCCCTACCTCAATGTAACGTGAATTTTTCATAATATAATATCCTTCATTTTATTGAAATTTCAGTAAAAGGAGAGTCTGAGAGATCAATTATAGCTTCTGGGACACCTCCATTTGTGTATCCACCAGGAATCCATTGACCATTGGCACCAGCTTCATTGCCTGATGGTATATGAATATTTTTAATATCTTCTGGCTTAATGTACACAGCCATTGTGTCCCCATTTCCTAAGTAACCTTGATCTAATCCAAGTTTTTTCTCAATCGAACGTAAATTACCATTAGAATCTTTCACAATCCGATCAAATTCTTTTTTAGGCAAGACAAATGCTTCTGATGTCCCAGCTGTTCCATACTGTTCAACTTTCTCTCTCGATGTAAATCGAATAGCTCCTTCGTCAAAAGTTGATAAGTGGGCCTCTATTTGAGCATCTGTTAAATAAGTTGTAGGGGCAGGACGACTCCCGTGAGGAATATTAACTATTTCATCATAGACCCTATCAACACTCCATCCATCTTTAAATGTCAGTTTGTTGTCTGATACATAGTTACCAAAATCAATACGGTTTGAAATTGTAGAATTTAGTGGTAATACCCCAAATTCAGTGTCAACATCAGAAAGGTTCCTGTTATGAGTTGGTGCCACACCTGACCCGTTGCCTCCGGTATATTTCGGTAATGACGTATTATCAATCACCGGAAGCGCACCCTTGACTGTCTTTGTGACCTTGCCAATCGCTTCAACGGCTTTGGTCGCGGCCGCTTCTCCGCCCAGACCTAACGCGATATTGGTCAGCATCTCACCCGTATCCCGCTGGTTATCCGTCAGCATCTGCGTATATGCTTTCGCCATCGCTTTGCCAAATAATACCGGGTGTGAAGCCGCAAACGCTGCAACTTCCGGTAACTGTTTCACGGCATCAACCATGTCATCGAGGCTTTGGGTCGCGCCCGCTTTCATCGCGGATAGCTGCTCTGCCGTCAGCTTGCCCTGATAGGTATCTGCCACCGCAACTTCAAGGTTCTGCTTGTAGAAGTTCAGATATTCTGGATTGCGTGCCACCGGTCCGGCAGCCTCACTCTGCGGATAACCGCCCGGATTGTTGACCTCAACCCCACTGGTCAGGTTTTCACTGAACAGACTGGTATCCTTGTACACATCCGACTCAGGGTCTTCGCTGAACCAGTTCGCCACCACATCATCATCTTTGAGCAGCTCTTTACCCTGCGCTTCAGCAAACCCATCCAACAGCGCGTTTGCCGCCGCAACATCATCGGCAGTACTGGCATCATCCAGTTGGTAGACTTCAGACCATTTCTCATCCACCCGGCCTGCGGCAACTTGTGCTAAAAGTTTTTCAGCCTTGTCACTCGACATCCCGGTCTTCTGCGCCAGTTGGTCTGACAGCGAGTGAATCGCAGCCACCTCTTTCGGGTGTAACTGACGATACACCACATTCGCATCACCTACCTGATTGGCCGATGCGGTGCCCTGCGCCACTATCGAACTGTTTTGTAGGCTGCTGGCAAACGTCTCTGAATAGCTCGAATAGTTGTCACTGCTGTACAACTGTCCCAGACGCCGGGCATACTGTTCACCCATCGCTTCGTTCATCGAAGTCCGGTCTGCCGAATCGCTGATTCCACTCTGAACATCCTTCTGGCGTCCCAGCTCCTGACCAATGGCCGTATTAATGATGCTGTGGTTTGGGACGCAATAACATTCATCAATTTCAATGGCATTTTCGACAGCGTCCCAGAGACTTTTGCCCAGCAGCAAAAGTCCCCAAAAGTGCCTTGAGTTTGAGTTCAGCGCGTGTAATCAGGGACGCTTTTATTCGCTCCTGCTCACGAAAATCTTAAAATTCATCCCTGAATTTTACCCTGAGATCATCGATCAATTTAGCTTCATTTATTCAGTGTTTTACTTTATTAAAATCAACCACCCAACCAAGAAAATCATTCATGGAAGAATGATTAAGCTTTTCCGGGCAGGACGCCCGTAAAGCCGGTTCTGGACAACGCACGACCAAGCCCAACAAAAAAGATTTTCTGGTTCGTCTTTCATCTCTGAAAGATGAACAGGCGCACAGCACACCGATGCCACTGAAACCGAAAAACGGAATTGTGCGTCAAATTTAGAAGCCGGAGGCTAGGCAAATAAAACTTTTGTGCAGGTGTTTGGGACGCAATCACATTCATCAATTTCAATGGCATTTTCGACAGCGCCCCAGAGACTTTTGCCCAGCAGCAAAAGTCCCCAAAAGTGCCTTGAGTTTGAGTTCAGCGCGTGTAATCAGGGTCGGATTGATTCGCATCCTGCTCAAGCAATCCTGAAAAATCTTCCATGATTTTTCACCCTGAGAGCATCGCTCAATTTGGCTTTAAAAATATTTCTCTCAATTCAAATCAGCCACCAAACCAAGAAAACCATTCACGGATGAATGGTTAGGCTTTTCCGGGCAGGACGCCCGTAAAAGCTGGTTCTGGACAACGCACGACCAAGCCCAACAAAAAAAGATTTTCTGGTTCGTCTTTCATCTCTGAAAGATGAACAGGCGCACAGCACACCGATGCCTCTGAAATCGAAAAACGGAATTGTGCGTCATGCCTCGAAGCCAAAGGCGACAAGAATCACCAGACAAACCAATAAAACCGAACCCCGTCGCATTTCCCTAGGCAACCCATCTAAAACCATGACAAACAGTGTTTTTTGCCGCTCGCTTCTTTTATCCTATGGCGATTCAATCCACACAGACCGAATATCGCTTTATGAAAACATCTCTCGACCATTTGCCCGAATCCAAACAGCAAGAGCTTCAGAACATTTCAACCATTCTGCGCGATACGCTGGACGACTATCTTCAGGGTAAAACAGCGAGTAAAAGCGAGTTTCGCATCCTAAAAATCATCCTGTTCGGCAGCCATGCCAAAGGCAGTTGGGTCAACGATCCGGTCAATGGTTATATCAGCGATTACGATATTCTGGTGATTGTGAACAAAGCCGCTCTGGTTGAGGAAGATGTGGTCTGGCAACGCGCCAAAGAGCAGATCGACCGTAAAGTCACTTCCGCACCGCTGGGATTGATCGTCCATGATTTGCAGGAAGTGAACGAACGGCTACAGCAAGGGCATTATTTCTTCAAAGATATCCGCGAAGAAGGGATTGAGCTGTTTGCCGCCACACCCAAACCATTGGCAGAGCCGGGGGACTTAACCGAAGCAGAAAAGCAGGGAATTGCCCGTAAGCATTATGAACAGTGGTTTGAAAGTGCAGAACAGCTCTTTGTATTCTTTCAAGATGGAATGAAGAGGCAATGGTTGAAGCAATCAGCTTTTCTCCTACATCAATCGACGGAACGTTTTTTCGCCTGTACCCTACTCACCTGCACCAATTATTTACCTAAATCCCACAATATCGAAAAACTGGGGAAACTATGTGCCCAAATCGATGCTGAATTTGCAACCATTTTCCCGCTCGACAACAAATTCCACCGCCGCTGCTTCCGCCGCCTGCAACGCGCCTATATCGAAGCCCGCTATTCGGAACATTATGAGATTACCGTGGAAGAACTGACTTATTTGGAGGGTGAGGTGCAAAAGCTGAAAGGATTGGTGGAGCGGGTTTGTTTAAAACGAATAATTAACTAACTTAAGTATGTAATAGAGAAAATAAAATATATGACTTCCCAAAATCAACTTAAACATATCAGTAAATTTTTAAGCCTTGTACTACGTCATAAACCAGAAACGATTGGTCTAACACTTGACCCTCATGGCTGGGCTAATATTGACGAGCTGATTCATAAAGCTTCTACTTCGAACGAAATAGAGAATATTGATAGGGACTTAATTCAAGAAGTTGTAGATACCAATGATAAAAAACGTTTCATTATGTCTGAAGATGGTCAACATATTCGAGCCAACCAAGGACATTCAATTCGTGTCGATTTACAACTACAACCTTCTGTCCCACCAGAATTTTTATACCACGGTACAGCGACTCGATTTTTAGACAGTATTATCGAGCAAGGATTAAAACCACAGCAACGCCAGCATGTTCATTTATCTACAGATAAAGAGACAGCTGTCACTGTTGGCCAGCGGTACGGTAAACCTGTTATTTTAGAAATTAAAGCCCAACTCATGCATGAGCAGGGCTTTGAATTCAATGTTTCCGAAAATGGTGTTTGGTTAACGAGTTATGTGCCATCGAAGTTTATAAACTACACATCATCATAAAAGCTTGCTTCTTCTTGAGCTTCCTCAAGCCAACAATTAAAATTATCCAGGCTATAGCGTTTATCCCAGCTAGGAAGCTCACCTTGATAACAATAAACATGAAAAAATATCCGAGGGTTTCCTGAAATATCACTGCCATCAAAGCAAGCTAAATCACCATTGGCACTATCCTCTAGACGAGCAAATGGAATTAAAGGCTTATCAGTATATATTTCATTCATTGATGTACGAAAAAATATAAGCTCAGATTTAGATTCCCCTAAAATCCGCCATGGTTTTATCATCTTTTCATCATAAGATGAAACAAACTTTAAAAAATCATTTGGATATTGGAAATCATCAGGTAATTCATTACCTTCAAAAAGATAAATCTTCATTTTTTCACTCCCGATAATTTAGGTTCTGAATTTGAACCATAAGGGTCATATTTGGAGAATCCTCCAGACTGTTTATTTATTCTTGCCAAGATAGCCTCACCCCATGTTTTATAATCTTCCCAGCCCCTAGCCTTCTGAATTTCTTGAGTCAACGGTTCATTGAAATCTCTCACATTAGCCTCAACTTCAATTCCAGCTTCTCTCGCTGCTCTTATACGAGTGTTATCCATACTGGTGAGTTTTCCATCTGGCATCTGAATAACATCAACAGGGTCACCTTGCCATCCTTTTTCACTCATACTGGAAACCAAATCCTTATATGTATATCTCTCTCCCGTAATGCGATCTTTTTTATTAAAAGACACGGAATTCTGAGAAAAACGAACTTCACTTGCATTAAGAGTAGCAATAGGGCTATCAATAGTCGTCTCAATCACCCCCTGCGCACTCGACTGTCCGGCAAATTCTCCCTCGGCCACATAAGAGCCATTACTGCCATATTTTTTCGGTGACTGCACATCATCAGCAACTTTAGAAACAACTGAGCCATCAGTTGTACCCAGCGTACTGCCACCTTTCGCCGCACCTAATCCAGCGGCAAGACCACTCAAGAAACCGACCCCTGACTCAAACTGCTCTTTAGTGATATTGGTTCCGTAGGCCTCATTGAATGCTTTCAGACTATTCTCAGTCCCTTGATCCATACCCGCTTGATACCGATCCGTCCGCGCATCGCTGTTGGTGTAGCCAAATGATTTGTCCACCACCGTTGCCATGTTCATATTGTCGGCAACTTTCAGGAAGCTATATTTCAACAACACTTCCTGTGCTTCCGGATTGCTGGCTCCAGCCTCTTCAAGGGCTTTCATTTCATTATATTTTTCTGTGCCGACTGCATATTCCGCAGAGCAATGCGTCAAGGCACAGGCGGCCTCTTTCAGCTCTTGCTGACGGCGCTTATCATTCCCGGCAAGTGCCAGAATCGCAGTTCGCTCATCAGCATTCGGCTGACGATAATCAATCGTCGGGTCTCGCAATAATGGCGCTGCCGTTTGTGTATTTTCCCGGACTAAATCACTATGATTGGTGCCTCGCTGTAAATTCCAGCCACCGAAATCGCCACGCCCTGTATTGGCGAAGTTGAAACCAACATAATCTTCAGTGGCTTCACCCATCGTGTCGGCATACTCTTCCCGATTCGCCTTATAGGCATCATTATGTGTACCGGTACTTTGAGCATCGTCCAGATAATGTTGGGTTTCATGGCCGATGGTGTTGACAATATCTTCAAGACGGTAATGTGCAGCATCATTAATGAGCACCTTCCCTGCCGCATATGCGCCTTTCGCGGACTGACCATTCGCTGTTTTAACCAGTGCTGTCATCACTTGTGCTGGGTTCAAACCAAACTGCTCAGCAATGGATGCTGACAGTGCCTGATAAGCCGTCTCCTTTTGCGCTGGGGTTGCAGTCGGGTTATTGAGCGTCTCGACATACGCCTGATTGTCATCGCTTGTCACAAATGTTTTTGCTGCGGTAAAGAACCCTTGTTTCTGTCCCACATGCTCCCGCAGGCTGCTGACACCACTGTCGTCATCACTCAATAAGCCTACGCTCTTTTTCGTTACCGTATCGGCAATCGCAGTGCCAGTGATTGCATTGCGTTTAAAGTCTTCCTTGATTTGTGCACGCCCGGTCTCACTCAGCAACCGATGGTCAAGCGTGACATCAACGTTGCCCTGCTGACGATCCACTGAGTACAGGTGTGATATCCCGGTTCAGACGCTCGGTATCGCCACTGTTGTGTGTGTCCTCGATACGCAGCAACGATTTTCCCGCTCGACAACAAATTCCACCGCCGCTGCTTCCGCCGCCTGCAACGCGCTTATATCGAAGCCCGCTATTCGGAGCATTAAGAGATCACCGTGGAAGAATTGGCATATCTGGAGGGTGAAGTGCAGAAGCTGAAAGGATTGGTGGAACGGGTTTGTTTGGGGCGGGGGCAGAGCTGAAACCTGACGCTGTCTCAGCTCAGTATCCACTTTGACGGCCAACTCACCCCATACCTGGATTTATAAAAATGGGCGTGACACAGAATAATGAACAGTCTCTCGATATGAAATAGAACCGTCTCTATCTATAGATACTTGTTAGAAACCAACTGCATATCTGACTTCAAAAACAATCTTTCCTCTGTACTCATATTAAGGTCGTCAAAGATGCACTCATCAAATTGCTGGTACGACTCTTTTAACTCAAGCAACATATCATTCGTATAGTCGTCGGATTTAGATAACTCAACATTGTTAACCAACGCCAACTTATAAATTGCAGTTAGTACAATAATGTTTCCTTTAGGATCTGTCTTATTTTTAACTGAATCCAGTTCATCTAAAGTAAATGCCCAAGCTTGCCCTGCGCTAAATTGAAACTCATTTAAAGCAGAAGAGAACAAACCTTCTGCTATAGTCAAAGCGTCTCTATAGGTTAATCTTTTATTTCTGTTATTCATTCAACCACCGTAAAAATATTTAACTGAATATTTGGATATTTTTCTCTAGCTTATCAGGACACACACCTTAAAGTGCGTCATATTTCGGTGCCGGAGGCTGGGAAGATAAATTGTAATTCCGTGGTTTGGGAAAACCACCCGACCAAGAAAACCATTCATGGAAGAATGGTTAGGCTTTTCCGGGCAGGACGCCCGTAAAAGCTGGTTCTGGACAACACGCGACGCCGTCAAACAAAAGATTTTCTGGTTCGTCTTTCATCTCTGAAAGATGAACAGGCGCACAGCACACCGATGCCTCTGAAATCGAAAAACGGAATTGTGCGTCATGCCTCGAAGCCAAAGGCGACAAGAATCACCAGACAAATCAATAAAACCGAACCTCGTCGCATTTCCCTAGGCAACCCCACTAAAACCATGACAAACAGTGTTTTTCGCTACTCACTTCTTTTATCCTATGCGCTATTCAATCCACACAGACCGAATATCGCTTTATGAAAACATCCCTCGACCATTTGCCCGAATCCAAACAACAGGAGCTTGCCACCATATCGACCATTCTGCGCGATACGCTGGACGAGTATCTTCAGGGCAAAACAGCGAGTAAAAGCGAGTTTCGCATCTTAAAAATCATCCTGTTCGGCAGCCATGCCAAAGGCAGTTGGGTCAACGATCCGGTCAATGGTTATATCAGCGATTACGATATTCTGGTGATTGTGAACAAAGCCGCTCTGGTTGAGGAAGATGTGGTCTGGCAACGCGCCAAAGAGCAGATCGACCGTAAAGTCACTTCCGCACCGCTGGGATTGATTGTCCATGATTTGCAGGAAGTGAACGAACGGCTACAGCAAGGGCATTATTTCTTCAAAGATATCCGCGAAGAAGGGATTGAGCTGTTTGCCGCCACACCCAAACCATTGGCCGAGCCGGGGGACTTAACCGAAGCAGAAAAGCAAGAAATTGCCCGTAAGCATTATGAGCAGTGGTTTGAAAGTGCAGTTCAGTTTATTGCTTTACACCAAGTGACGATGCAAAACCATTGGTTGAAAAAAGCTGCGTTTTTACTCCATCAAGCAAGTGAACATTTATTCGCCTGTACCCTACTCACCTGCACCAATTATTTACCCAAGTCCCACAACATCGAAAAACTGGGCAAACTATGCGCCCAAATCGATGCTGAATTTGCAACCATTTTCCCGCTCGACAACAAATTCCACCGCCGCTGCTTCCGTCGCCTGCAACGCGCCTATATCGAAGCCCGCTATTCGGAGCATTACGAGATTACCGTGGAAGAATTGGCA
The DNA here is from genome assembly GCF_002196515.1 of Vibrio gazogenes. Taxonomy (NCBI): domain Bacteria; kingdom Pseudomonadati; phylum Pseudomonadota; class Gammaproteobacteria; order Vibrionales; family Vibrionaceae; genus Vibrio; species Vibrio gazogenes. The sequence continues at coordinate 846,881 of NZ_CP018836.1, forward strand.
TATCTGGAGGGTGAAGTGCAGAAGCTGAAAGGATTGGTGGAACGGGTTTGTTTGGAAAGGGTTGGGTGATGATAAAAAATATGACTATTCCAATTCGACAAATCCGAGCTGTCTATGACGATAAAACTATTCGAGTCTACCAAGCTTACAATGATGCAATTGCTGATTCAGCCCTTGAACACGGTACATTCAAATCACCACCATTCAAGATGGAACGCATGACTTGGATTAAACCCTCTTTCCTCTGGATGATGTACCGCTCTGGTTGGGGGCAGAAAGATGCTGGTCAAAATCGGATACTCGCAATTGATATTACACGAGGAGGTTTTGAATGGGCCTTAGAAAACAGTTTACTCAGCCATGACGCTCAAAAATATAAAGACAGAGATGAGTGGCTAAAAATAAAAAAAGCCACGCCGATTCGCATTCAATGGGATCCGGAACGGGACTTGTATTTACAGCCGCTAGAGCATCGAGCTATTCAGATCGGACTCTCTAATGAGGCTGTACCGCTTTATGTGAATGAGTGGATACAGCAGATTACTGAAGTGACTGATCTGGCGACTGAGATCCATGCACTGGTTGAGAAAGGAGAACAGGCAGCCGCTGAACAGCTGCTGCCTGTTGAAGAACCCTACGAGGTTGCAGACGATATCTTTAAGCACTTGAACACTTAATTGCTGGCACCTTTTTCATTCAATAGCTTCAATAGATCAGACTCACCTTGAACCCAAAACTTTTCGGAAGTTGGAAAAACTTCTTCGGGATAATCATTCGCAAAGTCGATAAATTCACCTTCCCAGCCATCTGGAATATAGCGTTCCATCGGGGTGCCATCTGGATAAAACCCTGCAACCTTGCAGTCATCAAAATTTACGAACATTATTGGAAATAAATCTGAAACATCCCACCATGATCTTGCAGTAGTAAATCTATTCGCTAACTCAATACTCAATTCATCACGCTGAACTTCAAACTCAAACATGCTATCAAGAAACTGTTGGGCAGTTTCTTGATTAACTGAACGAATCCCAAATCGATAATCGTCTTGGAACTCAGGTACTTCATAACCATGTGCTATAAACTCATCACGCCACTTATTGACATCGAGAACCCATAAATCACGATCACTCCTAAACCAAAAAATTTTTCCTTTAAAACGAACTACTACTACAACTTTTTGATCTTCTATATCGCTCATTTAAATATACCTATTTAATAACTTTTCCTGATCCTTTGACTGCCGTTTCTTCAAGCCATTGTGTCCAAATTGATGGTAATTCATATGAGCGTCCAGGAGTTGTAGGGTCTACAATTTTTGGAGCTAAACCGCCCTGACTCAATGGGTTAGATTTATAGTTCACTTGAGGAATGGCACTTTCCTCAATGAAATCATCCATCCATTTAGGGATATCAAAGGAAGTTATCTCAGAACCTGGTCTCAAGATTTGGAAATATAGAATTCTTACAAGGACACACACCTTAACAAACCACAAATTTTTCTCATACATTACCCAACTCCTGTTGTAGCAAAAATGGTACAGTTTTATGATCTAACTCTGGGCGAGTGTCCTCGCTATTTTACATCGAAAAACTGGGCAAACTATGCGCCCAAATCGATGCCGAATTTGCAACCATTTTCCCGCTCGACAACAAATTCCACCGCCGCTGCTTCCGTCGCCTGCAACGCGCCTATATCGAAGCCCGCTATTCGGAGCATTATGAGATTACCGTGGAAGAATTGGCATATCTGGAGGGTGAGGTGCAAAAGCTGAAAGAATTGGTGGAACGGGTTTGTTTGGGGCGGATTGGGTGAAAGGGCTGGAACCTGATGGTTCCAGCTTGGGATATCATTGAATTGCTACCGTTTACTTGCCCAATCCAGCGAGTTCTTTAATCATCAGTTGAGAGGCTAAATCGACATCCTTAGGCTCATCTTTCTCATCCCATAAGAAAGATAAAATTTTAAAGTCAACTGCTGCTTCTTCGAAATAAGCATATTTGGTCGTATAGTGACTCATACCAAAATCTGCTAATTTTTTTCCATTCTGAGATACAACAACATGATGAGAAATCTCTGGTTTTCTTAAAGCTTTTCCACCAATATTAAATGTCCGCTTATAATCAATGGTAATATCAACTGTAGGTGATTCCTGATTTTCTGATGCTGCCAGTATTCCCTGCTCTTGCATATATTTTTGGATATCATCGAAAAATTCCTGATTCAAGACCTCTTCTGAAGCAAAAGTCTCATCCCCCTCAATCGCACCATGTCCTAAAGTTAAATTAACTTTGACAGTTCCCAGCTTATATTTGGTAACACCTTTTGTGATGGGGACTGGCTCAACATAATAGTTATACATTGAGTGACTGGAACAACCAGCAAAGAATAAAATACAGGTACAGATTAATAAACTTCTTAGCATAATTTAAACACCTAATAATAAGTTCAACATAGAAAATTAGTCAACTGATAACCAAAAATAACTTTTATCCATTTAAATTTTTATATAATTTTTCTTGATAATTCCAAACACGCCGCACAATATCAAGCTTAATTGCACTACTTCGTTTTATATGTGAAATATTACTTCTATCATATTTATTTAAAATATCAATTGCCTCTTCAATACCTTTGAGTGCATAATAATAATTCATGTAAATAGCACCAATAGAAATATTGTACGCTGCCATTTTCAATTTACCTATAGCATAATTAATCCTAGAATTATCATCGGTTTTATCTTTATAATAACTGAGAGCGACATGCAATTTTTTATTTAACATCACCGAATCAACAACAAATTTAAGGGTCTCATCTCCAGACAAGCGAATTAGTCCATCACTTAGTCGATAGTTTTCTCTTTTTTTAATCATAGAGTCAAATTGTTGGAACACCTTGTACTCGATCAACATGACATCTTTTGCTAACTCATTTTTCTCTTCATCAGTTAATTGATTGGCTAAAGTCTCATATTGTTCTATCTCTTTTTCAATATTTTCATTTTCGGAATCAAAGTAGCCAGATAATACTGAAACAGCCCCCCAAATATAAGCATTCCTGTCATCTTTTTGTGAGAGATATAAATTCATAAGATTAAATGCGATAGCTTTCTTATGCCGTTTTGTTATAACTGATGTTTCTGGAGAAGTAGCAATAGTTTTAAACTCTTCAATAGACTTATCTATTCGTTGAGTATCTTTATATAGAATTGCCAAGTTAAGCTGGCTGTATTCACTACCATTTTCCAAAGCTTGTCGATAAAGCGACTCTGCCTTTTTTATGTCTTTAGGTACGCCTCTTCCATATTGGTACATAATACCAAGATTATCTTGCGCTTTTAAATTACCTGCATCAGCAGATAATTTATAGTAATGAACTGCTTTCTCGTTCTTACCTTCTTTTTCATAAATTCGTCCTAAATTGAATGCAGCATCAGAATTCCCACCCTCAGCAGAAAGTGTATAATATTTAACTCCAAGCTCTTTATTTACAGGTTGTGTTTTTGAACCAAAATAATATTCATCTCCAACCATCAGCTGACTCTTCGGATCTCCTTGATCTGCTTTTTTCTTATACTTTTCAAGTACTGTCTGAGAGGCACAGGCAGTAAGCCATAAAATCACACAAACAATATAAAACGGCTTTAATATCTTTAACATAAATCACCTTAATTCTAAAATTGACCACTTATACCAAAAATCATATGAAAGATGTCCCTAACCCTGACAGGTTTCACCATTTCCACTACGGCAATCCTGAGGCACTAAATAAGCCCAGGAAGTCACATATCCTGCAGCCACATATTCGTTAGTAATTAAACGCAGATATTCATTAATCTCTGCCAAACCCTGACAGCCCGGTTTAAAATGACTCAATGCCAGCAGTTGTTCCTGGGGGAATAAGGTATTTCCGGTAAAAGTAATATTGCGGACAGGGAAACACTGCTGCGCCTGAGCAGACGCCTGTGGTGCGGGCAGGGTTGGCAGCTCACTCAGTTGCTGAACAGATTGTTTTGAATTTTCAACATCCTGCAGACGCTGGCGCTGCTCCTGCTCCTGCTCCTGCTCCTGCTCAATACTAGCCTGAGTCGCAGGGGAAACCGGGACAGCGCCGGTATCACTGTAAGTATAAAAAGAAAGAAATAAAAATCCGGACAGCACAAAGCGCTGAAAATTACGTTTTCTCATTCAGGGAACAACCTAGCATTAATATCATCCCAGGAAAGGGATTTATTGTTTTTCTTAATTGGGGACGAATTTTAGGTTACAAAAACATCAACAGCAATAAAATTCTCAATTCTAATTCAAAATTTTATAAAAAAATGTTGAAAACTTATATTTTTTGCTTTCTCAAATATAAGATTTTAAGGAGACACACTTACTGTATAAAAGAGTTATGCGAATCAAGATTCATATTTGGTAATATAATATAAATCCATCAGGTCAGTTAAACATAAAATTACGAGGACACACGCCATAAGTAAATCCATTCCTTGAATGTGTGTGTCCTGCTTATTTTCTTATTCTATAGTTTAAATTTCTCGATAAGTTCAGCCACTTTAACCCGAAGCTGTTCCTCATCGAGTTCATATTCTTCACGATCAAATTTGGGATTATATAAATCGGTTATACAAAAAATACTTGAAAGACACTCGCTTAAACTGCTTTCATCCTCCTGCAGAAGATTACTATCGCGCTCGAATTTCCATAATTCCATATATGCGTTTGAAAACTCATCTGCCGTCAACCTCTCGGCAGAGAATGCTCTTGCTAATGCCAAAACTGTAATACTCATCGTAACAAACCATTATTCATGAAGTTTTCAAACTGCGGAGTACCTGGTGATAGCTTAAAGCCAGTAACAAAATCACCAACACTATCCAAAACAACCACATTATTTGTATTAGGATTAAAAAATACCTTTGAATCATTCACAAAACCATACGTTCCTTTCTGTACAGTTGTAGCATCATCAAGGTGACTCGTAATTGCATTTTGAAATTCTGCAAGAGTCTGAGGGTTCTTTTTAGTCGTGTTAACTCCAAAGTCTGAAGCATGTTTGAATTTCTTAGCCAATTGCTTCTCGGTAAAGTTTGCTAAACTATCACGATTATCACCAACTGTCTTCCCAATCCCCCCCTGCGCACTTGACTGCCCGGCAAATTCACCCTCAACAACCGCTGACCCATTGCCTCCGGTATATTTCGGTAATGACGTGTTATCAATCACCGGAAGCGCACCCTTGACTGTCTTTGTGACCTTGCCTATCGCTTCAACGGCTTTGGTCGCGGCCGCTTCTCCGCCCAGACCTAACACGATATTGGTCAGCATCTCACCAACATGCTTCGCTCCCACCTGCTGAGCTTCTTCATTTTTGCCCATCATCCGCAGGGCCACAGCAAGGGCATTATTTCTTCAAAGATATCCGCGAAGAAGGGATTGAACTGTTTGCCGCCACACCCAAACCATTGGCCGAGCCGGGGGATTTAACCGAAGCAGAAAAGCAAGAAATTGCCCGTAAGCATTATGAGCAGTGGTTTGAAAGTGCAGTTCAGTTTATTGCTTTACACCAAGTGACGATGCAAAACCATTGGTTGAAAAAAGCTGCGTTTTTACTCCATCAAGCAAGTGAACATTTATTCGCCTGTACCCTACTCACCTGCACCAATTATTTACCCAAGTCCCACAACATCGAAAAACTGGGCAAACTATGCGCCCAAATCGATGCTGAATTTGCAACCATTTTCCCACTCGACAACAAATTCCACCGCCGCTGCTTCCGCCGCCTGCAACGCGCCTATATCGAAGCCCGCTATTCGGAGCATTATGAGATTACCGTGGAAGAATTGGCATATCTGGAGGGTGAGGTGCAAAAGCTGAAAGGGTTGGTGGAACGGGTTTGTTTGGGGTGGATGCAGAGCTGAAACCTGACGTGGTCTCAGCTCTGCATCCACTTTGACGGCCAACTCACCCCATATCTGGATTTATAAACATGGGCGTGACACAGGATAATGAACAGTCTCTCGAGAGCTAGCTTAGTTTTGACCTGCTCCCCTGAATTCATTCCTTGAGGTGCATATCTTGCTTATTCTTTCTCATATTATTTATTAAATCTTATAGCAATCAATAAGATAAACATCTTCTACATTACAATCTGGATAAACCCATTTGTTCCAATTGGCAATCAGCCATGCTTTATCTACTGATGTCTTTCCAGATTCTGAAGGTAAAACAATAGAAATGAGACCAGCTTTATAACCTGAAGTCACCATTAGTCCCATCCCTCTAGTGTTATCCTGATGTTGTTCAAATACCATAAAGTCTACGAACTTTTCATAAGGATGAGTAGCTGGAAACCTTAAAACGCTTCCCCTATAGATTTGTTCCGTTGGACTGTCTACTAGCTTAATCATTATTTTACCTTTAAATTCTTACAAGGACACACACCTTAACAAACCACAAATTTTTTCTCATACATTACCCAACTCCTGTTGTAGCAAAAATGGTACAGTTTTATGATCTAACTTCGGGCGAGTGTCCTCGCTATTTTTGAGTGATGAATAGTCTTAACTAAGGCCAGATCAATATAATAATGGGTTGACACCCAATGAGTCTAAACCACTGTATTGGGAAAATTCTAAAACCGTGGCCAATTCTCGTTGACCACTACACCTGTCATGGCTTTTCTTTTAAAAGCTCAGAAAGTTCATTATCGAAATAATAGAACTCCACCATCGGCATTTCATTTTTCAAGGTATCAAATAACTTCCAACCTTCATCATTAAATAAAATCGCTTCTTTTTTCGTCTTAAACCCAGAATCAATGGGATTATCGCGCACCAATGTAGCATCAAATTTATCTTCCCAAGCTGAAAGCCTATTTAGTAATTCCTTCGATAATGGCAATGTTTTGGGGTCAATGTTATACGGCATACCCTCCGATGGATTTACCTCCCATAAGCACTAACACTCATAATCTGCCATTAGCTTTATTTTTCTAGATATGGATGTCATTGCGGATTAGCCCCTACAATAAAACCGTTATTTCCGACAGTAATTGCCGTACGGTGCGTTTGACCATTAAATTGATATTCGTATATAGGACGACCAGTTCCTTCACCCTCTGCCACCAATGAAGAAGAACCAGCACTTACCAAACTACCACGATTCACACTCGGTATCTCGGCAGTCACCACCGGCAACTTGGACTTATCTGCAACGCCCGGTTTATATTCCAGTAACAGCGGACCGCTCTCCGTTGAAGAAGCTCCGGCCACTGAACCGCCAGAATTTCCCCGACAGATTATCGATGCCTTTTCCCGGTTCGCCTCATAGGCGTCATTATGTGTACCGGTACTTTGAGCATCATCCAGATAATGTTGGGTTTCATGGCCGATGGTGTTAGCAATATCTTCAAGATGATAATGTGTAGCATCATTAATGAGCACCTTCCCTGCCGCATATGCGCCTTTCGCGGACTGACCATTCGCTGTTTTGACCAGCGCTGTCATCGCTTATACAGGGTTCAAATCAAACTGCTCAGCAATGGATGCTGACACTAGTACAGCCTATCCGTTTAAAGGTTGATCAGGAATACTAGCAGAAATAATGCTGACTCTTCCCGATTCTTTATCATAAGTCACACTTAAACGATACGGGACTTCTGCCAAATCATCCCAACGGTCAGATATCACTCTTACCCCATCTTTTGCTAAGCGCTGCCATGATTGCCTACCTAACTTATTCAATACATCGTCTCTTGTATCTAAAAATGACAAATTAAAAGGCAAATCTTCTTTATATTCTTTATAGTCATCTTTACCTTCTGAATGAAAAAACACACCAGAATAGAATAGCTCCCCCTCGCCAATAGCTACCCCACTATTTCCTAAAAAATAGGATTCATCTGTAAAAATCAGACAAAACCCATAATTAGGTCGCTCTATATATGCTCGATATTCATCATCTCCCAAAACCAACTCATTAGAAATAACAATATCTTTTTTTTCCAATTCTACAGATAATGTAGTATCGCTTTTAGGCAGTCCCAGTAAAGATAATAAAGGATTTATATAAGACATAATCTATTCATCCAGTTAATTTTTTAAGAAATCATCATATTGTTCATTAGAAGCACATTTAATTCTACTACATGCATCTTCCAACAGTGAAAAATTTTCCGGTGACATTTTCTTCTATTTTTAACCATCAACATTGATTGACTCTGACGGAGTGACCATATATGTCCCATTTATTTTTTCACTTGCTAAATTCTATTTATTGTACTCAATTAATTTTCTCACTTCATGAAATAGACTATCTATATCAACCACGTAATGACATTTACAATTTTCATCTGAACAAGAAACCTCATACTGATCATTGTTCAATGCAATAAATATATCAGGTATATCCTGCCCTCGAAATGCAAATCTAAGTGCATGTTGAGATCTAAACATATATAACTTATCCAGAACATCTGAATCATAGTCTAGTTTGTCGTATAAAAGGTTAATACCTTCAGCAATGGAACAAGAATTTTCAATATCCAAAGGACATCTTGTATATCTTATAGCTTCCTCATTTTCTATAAACCAACTAAGTTGTTCTATATTTTCTAGAACCAATGAGACCAATTCAACTGTTTTACCAGCTATAACCAGTTTCATAATAAGATATTTTAATCGCCCTAATTCATCGATTTCATTCGCTGGTTTAATATCAATATTGAATTTATACATTTATTTTCCTTTTATTAATTTTTTATATTCTGCATTTGAAAACTCTCCGCTATCTCTTAATTCTTTTAACACTGACGGAGGAGCTTCTGTTCCTTTAATTGGATAACCATGCCACCCACCTTGATTATCTGCTTGGAATTCATAAAGCTTACCGTCATAATAGCCATATCGCTGTTTGCCACCTTGAATTGAGTTGTTTAAGACATCTTGAGCTATGTTATCATCAAGATCCATTTCAGTTCCCCAACCACCTTTTCGATGCTTATCTGTAGGAGCATACTTTACTTCATCCCCACTACTATTCTCCACCGTAACAACCAACGGAACATCCACACCATGATCTGCCGGGGTTTCCGTCGTCCACATTCCCTGATCTTTGTCTGCTACTGTCACCGATGATGCGTCAATGCTTTCTCCGACAGGATTGGTCAAAACTGTGGATGTCCCTTCCACAATTTCACTACCGCTCGGCATCGGAATCGTTTCCGCAATCTCTTTATTCTGGGCGCTCATCGTGTGTGCTCGCGCAACAACTTCCGCACTAACCTGTTGCATCAGGTTATCCATCTCGACCCAATCGCCCGTTTCAGTACTCGAATCTCTGTATTCCTGCATCTGAAGATAGGCTTTGGCCGCAATATCAAGCTCTTCATCTGTGTACTGAGCATCCGGCTCAAAGAAATTTAAAATACCGTTGCCGACTTCTTTCGCTCCCGCCATTGCATCCGTTAACGCTTGTTGGGTAACTTGTTGCATTTTAGGATCAGCAATTGCAGCCGCAGTAATAGAAGTGATTGCTACTGCAGCGGGTATCACTAACGGTATTAAATTGTCGCCCTGACTCTTATCTAATCGCTTATACGCCTGATTGTTACCGACCACGGTACTTCCTGTATTACCCACATGGCTATTACGACTCGCCATGCTGCCGTTCCCAGTCACACCCAGTGCTGTGTCTGTATAGTCCGTGAAGTCTTCTCCGATATTGTTTGCATAGATTTCCCGATCCTGCTCAGAATATCGATTCACATCTCCTGTTTTATCATCAACCGCATGACTCATCTCATGTCCGGCAATGAGAACTAACTCTTCGGTATTATTGGCATTCTGATCATTGATATAAGATTTTTGGGTCTCTTCTGAATGGAAACCTTTGCGAGCATCATCGTCTTTCGCAATAATCTTGTTCTCATATCCTGCAGGGTCATAACCCAATGCCTGCATAGCCGAATAAGTCAGATGCTGAATTTGCAACCATTTTCCCGCTCGACAACAAATTCCACCGCCGCTGCTTCCGTCGCCTGCAACGCGCCTATATCGAAGCCCGCTATTCGGAGCATTATGAGATTACCGTGGAAGAATTGGCATATCTGGAGAGTGAGGTGCAAAAGCTGAAAGGATTGGTGGAACGGGTCTGTTTGGGGTAGGTTGGGTGAAGGGGCTGGAACCTGATGGTTCCAGCTTGGGATATCATTGAATTGCTACCGTTTACTTGCCCAATCCAGCGAGTTCTTTAATCATCAGTTGAGAGGCTAAATCGACATCCTTAGGCTCATCTTTCTCATCCCATAAGAAAGATAAAATTTTAAAGTCAACTGCTGCTTCTTCGAAATAAGCATATTTGGTTGTATAGTGACTCATACCAAAATCTGCTAATTTTTTCCATTCTGAGATACAACAACATGATGAGAAATCTCTGGTTTTCTTAAAGCTTTTCCACCAATATTAAATGTCCGCTTATAATCAATGGTAATATCAACTGTAGGTGATTCCTGATTTTCTGATGCTGCCAGTATTCCCTGCTCTTGCATATATTTTTGGATATCATCGAAAAATTCCTGATTCAAGACTTCTTCTGAAGCAAAAGTCGTATCCCCCTCAATCGCACCATTTCCTAAAGTTAAATTAACTTTGACAGTTCCCAGCTTATATTTGGTAACACCTTTTGTGATTGGTACGGGATCGACATAATATTTATATCCCGGACCACTGGAACAGCCAAATAAAAACAACATACCGATACAAATTAATAAATTACGTAGCATATTCTTAACACCTATTTATGATTTATTTACTTTTTAATAAAAATATCTGCTTATACGAACATCATTCATCACTTAATTTCAAAAATAAAATCTTGGTACCAAAGTTCCTGTTTTTTCTCAAAACATGACTGAATGCTTTTACTATCTGAGCATAATAAATTACACACTCATAACCATAAGAAAGAGGACAACTAAAGCTGCCGGAGACTACCCAACCGTGAAAGCCGACTCACCCCATATCTGGATGTATAAACATGGGCGTGACACAGAATAATGAACAGTCTCTCTGTTCGAGTTATAGCTTCTGTTGGGGTGGCAGCATCATTTTCATGGGATGTAGCATGATCTTGTTCCTATCGAAAATCAAGCATCTTCAATGAACACTGGTATATCACACCAGATCGCCTCCAGAATTAATATATTGCTCCAGCGCTTCATCTCCTTCAAACTCATACTCTATGGTAAACGGTTCGACTTCAACCCGAGAGGATTTGTAACCACCTCTTAAAAAAAGTATATATTTATTTAGAATATCAACAAATTGACTTTTTGTTATAAATACCTTATGTGTGTCATTATATTCACATTCAATATATATGACATCTTGTATTATCATGACAGAATGTGAATTTCCAGTTCCCTGATAACCAGATTTTCTTTTCCCAGCCTCAACTTCCGACAAGACGTTTAACCACTCTTCGACATCTCTTTGGCTATACTGAATATCATTCCCTAACCAATTTGCTACCGTTTTAGCACCTATAGTATCGCCCACAGGTACTAGATAATCATTCGGTCTTATAAAAGAAACATTACCTTTCATTTTTATTCCTTACTATAGACAGGCCACGCTGTAGATGCACTGCCATCCGGCACTTTATAATACCCTCTAATGGTTACTCCGCTTGGAGACTTACCTTCCCACATATCACCGCCTATAGGCTTGGAGTTATAAAATGCTTCTTGTATCTCGATTTTAACTTGCCGTTTCGACCAATTTTCTGGATAGAAAGTTGAAGGTGCTGTTTTATCAACCCATCCACCTGTATCTGGGTCATGTACTTGAATTTTAGCTTTCATAACACCATTGGCATCACTTTCCCCTATTATTTCTGTAACTCTAACATTTGATGAACGTAGATAATGCCCACCAACAGCCCGCTTCCCTACCACAACTCCAGACTTCACTACTGGTTTAACTTCACCATCAATTATATGTTCTAAACCAATACTAGCTATATGTTTAGATTGATTAGATGCCTGTTGTACTAACTCAAGGGGTGTCAGACTCGGTTGGCTCGTATCACTCTCAGTCAATTTCGTCCCCGTAGTCTCCCCACTATTCGCCACTTTCTGTGCAGTTGCGGCCTCGGTTTTTGCAACCTTCTCAATCACCCCCTGCGCACTTGACTGCCCGGCAAATTCACCCTCAACAACCGCTGACCCATTGCCTCCGGTATATTTCGGTAATGACGTGTTATCAATCACCGGAAGCGCACCCTTGACTGTCTTTGTGACCTTGCCTATCGCTTCAACGGCTTTGGTCGCGGCCGCTTCTCCGCCCAGACCTAACGCGATATTGGTCAGCATCTCACCAACATGCTTCGCTCCCACCTGCTGAGCTTCTTCATTTTTGCCCATCATCCGCAGGGCCACAGCAAGGGCATTATTTCTTCAAAGATATCCGCGAAGAAGGGATTGAACTGTTTGCCGCCACACCCAAACCATTGGCCGAGCCGGTGGATTTAACCGAAGCAGAAAAGCAGGAAATTGCCCGTAAGCATTATGAGCAGTGGTTTGAAAGTGCAGTTCAGTTTATTGCTTTACACCAAGTGACGATGCAAAACCATTGGTTGAAAAAAGCTGCGTTTTTACTCCATCAAGCAAGTGAACATTTATTCGCCTGTACCCTACTCACCTGCACCAATTATTTACCCAAGTCCCACAATATCGAAAAACTGGGCAAACTATGCGCCCAAATCGATGCTGAATTTGCGACGATTTTCCCGCTCGACAACAAATTCCACCGCCGCTGCTTCCGTCGCCTGCAACGCGCCTATATCGAAGCCCGCTATTCGGAGCATTATGAGATTACCGTGGAAGAATTGGCATATCTGGAGGGTGAGGTGCAAAAGCTGAAAGGGTTGGTGGAACGGGTTTGTTTGGGGTGGATGCAGAGCTGAAACCTGACGTGGTCTCAGCTTTGCATCCACTTTGAAGGATGGCTCACCCCATATCTGGATTTATAAACATGGGCGTGATACCAGAATAATGAACAGTCTCTTCAGGAACCGTATTTATCGACGCATTTCTTCCACTCTTCCTCTGGTATATATTTTTCTTCTGCTTCTTCCAAACTCAATTCACTGACCCGTTTCATAAACAAGCCTGGCCAGGAATCATCTTCTGGTATATACGCAAAGTCCATCTTAAATTTACCAGCTTCTGTCAATGTCGCTTTAAAATGTGTCCAAGGCTCTTGTTTATACGGTTCAGTTTTTTGTAATAGTTCAGCCTTGCTAAGAATAAATAGCTCAACATCCTCTGGATTTTCACCAAACTTAAACCAAGAAATTGAGCTATCTTTTTTTAACTTAAACTCAGTTGTACAACCTTTTGATTTAGGAAAGATATCACCATAAAAATAAATCTCCGAGGCTGTATGAGGCATTATATTCCAAAGAGATCTTCCTATTTCTGCATATATTTTTTGGTCGTCTGTCATTATTCACCTGTAGGAGTATTTTGCAGTATACGGGTAATTGTCTTACCACTGTTAGCCGAATACCTAACTTTAAAAGTATCAGGTCTCTTACGCTTACCTGAATATATCGGCTCTACCTTCACTTTCACAGAGCCTCCTTTACCAAGAATATTACGCCATTGTGTTTCAAGTTTGTACAAATTACGAGGACACTCATCATAAGTAAATCCATTCCTTGAGGTGCGTGTCCTGATTATTTGCTTTTAATCTGTGTGTCCCATGAGTACTCAAATGAATCACTGAAAGAAGAAAACCATTCCGGGAGAATGGTTAGGCTTTTCCGGGCAGGACGCCTGTAAAAGCCGGTTCTGGACAACGCACGACCAAGCCCAACAAAAAAGATTTTCTGGTTCGTCTTTCATCTCTGAAAGATGAACAGGCGCACAGCACACCGATGCCTCTGAAATCGAAAAACGGAATTGTGCGTCATGCCTCGAAGCCAAAGGCGACAAGAATCACCAGACAAATCAATAAAACCGAACCCCGTCGCATTTCCCTAGGCAACCCATCTAAAACCATGACAAACAGTGTTTTTTGCCGCTCACTTCTTTTATGCTATGGCGATTCAATCACAGACCAAACATTGCTTTATGAAAACATCTCTCGATCATTTGCCCGAATCCAAACAACAGGAGCTTGCCACCATATCGACCATTCTGCGCGATACGCTGGACGACTATCTTCAGGGCAAAAACGGGAGTAAAAGCGAGTTTCGGATCCTAAAAATCATCCTGTTCGGCAGCCATGCCAAAGGCAGTTGGGTCAACGATCCGGTCAATGGTTATATCAGCGATTACGATATTCTGGTGATTGTGAACAAAGCCGCTCTGGTTGAGGAAGATGTGGTCTGGCAACGCGCCAAAGAGCAGATCGACCGTAAAGTCACTTCCGCACCGCTGGGATTGATCGTCCATGATTTGCAGGAAGTGAACGAACGGCTACAGCAAGGGCATTATTTCTTCAAAGATATCCGCGAAGAAGGAATTGAACTGTTTGCCGCCACACCGAAACCATTGGCCGAGCCGGGGGATTTAACCGAGCAAGAAAAGCAAGAAATTGCCCGTAAGCATTATGAACAGTGGTTTACGAGTGCCAACGAATTCTTTATGTGTTTTGAACTCATGACTGCAAATCATCATCTGAAGACTGCGGCATTTCAGCTTCACCAAGTCACTGAAAAATTGTTTGCCTGTACCCTACTCACCTGCACCAATTATTTACCTAAATCCCACAACATCGAAAAACTGGGCAAACTATGCGCCCAAATCGATGCTGAATTTGCGACGATTTTCCCGCTCGACAACAAATTCCACCGCCGCTGCTTCCGCCGCCTGCAACGCGCCTATATCGAAGCCCGCTATTCGGAGCATTATGAAATTACGGTTGAAGAATTGGCGTATCTGGAGGGTGAGGTGCAAAAGCTGAAAGGATTGGTGGAACGGGTTTGTTTGGGGCGGATTGGGTGAGTGAACTAAAAAGATTATTTTAGTGTTTAATTAGATTAGAGTATTATTAGAATAATGAATCTATTTGGAAAATATATATGAAAAATTTAGAACTAGCAGCAAAAAAATTAATTCTATTAATTGAAGGTCAATATGATGACATCATATCTAGCCCTTGGGGAATGGAAGAGTATAATCATTATGATGAGAAATATCTACAACCATTATCTGAAGAAGAAAAAATTTCTGTATTTTATATGGGCTATAATAAATTAAAAGAAAATGATGAATTAGAAGAAAATGTAAAGCAAATATTTTATCTTTCCTCATGCTTTGGTATTAAATTCTCAAAAGAGTACATTAATATATTAAGAAATGAAAAATCAGAGATAAAAAAACGCATTTTCTTTGAAAAGGCTTGTTATTATATTCAAGACCGTTGGTCGAAAGAATCAAAATTATCCTTACCTAAAAAAGATAGAGAGCTAATTAACTCTCTTTGTAATAAGTATAATATACCATCTCCAATCATTAATATATCTTGATCATAAGGAAAAACAGCCATTTCTAAGTTGTATTAGTTCAAAATCGATCTGACGCTTCACTTTGAAAAGAAGATAATTACCAACTTTGATTAAAAGTGGGTAATTGTCAGATCAGGTCTGAATTAGTACAAATAACTTATGAAATTATTCATTATTTATATCATTCCCTTTTAGATTCAGTTTCATCAATGAATGACACAGAACTCAGAAATTCTTATTTCATCACTAGTCTCTAAAATTCTCGTCGTCTAAAAACTACGATTGTATTACAATCAGGCCAAAACAATTCTCTATCTGTCACTTTTACCATAAAATCATAGTCAATAGGCGACTCTTGAAGTGCCTCAAATTCACTTTTTAGATCTTCAATCTCCTCAAAATCATCATCATTTTCTGATTCAAGAACAATAGTAACAGTTACACAACCATTATTTTGACTAATATAAACCATCCGAAAATTAGCAGATATTACACCTAATAAAGCCTGCATCAATATTAGGGATTGTTTTCGAAGATAATCTAGCATTACTTATCACTCCAATTTGGATTCATAGGTACAATGCTTGGTGATTTTGTACCTTTGACCATGAATATATTTGTTGCTTGTTTATATGTTCCAGAAACAACGTTAGAGACATTAGTCCCAGTAACATCTTCGACTGTGATTATCGGAAACCCTTGTTTAGACTTACCGATAATATTTGACTTACCTGAATTATAAGCATCTAGCACCTTCTGAGCATCATCAAGGCTATCCATAAATCCTCCACCACGATATTCCTTCCGCCCCGCAACATGTCTCATTTGCTTTTGACTAATCTTATTACCAACATCAGTAAAACTGTCTAACGAATAATTATTATCAACCCTATCATTAATCATCAGTATCGAGGAGGTTGTTCTTGAATTTGGCAATAACACTGTCCCTCCACCAATTTCCGCTGATTTAGCATCACCCAGCCTAGTCGCCGTCGGATTATTCACCGGAAGAGTCTGATTTGGAACCCGCTGGCGTGCTCCGCCTAAAGCTCTTGGTCCACCGATATCATTCAGATAATCGGATTTCTGCGGTATATCTAAAACACTATCCGGAGTGTCAATGTCGAAGTCAATACGAACATTAGAACCATTGTACTGTTCATAACCTTGCTGTCCCGGAACACTCTCGATTGTCAGTTTATTTTTTGTTTCGCTATTTGAAAGACCCTCAACATCTTTTGTAAAAGTAATATATTTTCCTTTAGGAATACTAGCCTCAGGATCAAGTATATAGTTACCTAGCTTATCTTTTATTGGAAGTTTATTATCGTCCTTTTTAGCTTATCAGGACACACACCTTAAAGTGCGTCATATTTCGGTGCCGGAGGCTGGGAAGATAAATTGTAATTCCGTGGTTTGTGAAAACCACCCGACCAAGAAAACCATTCCGGGAGAATGGTTAGGCTTTTCCGGGCAGGACGCCCGTAAAGCTGGTTCTGGACAACGCACGACCAAGCCCAACAAAGAAAGATTTTCTGGTTCGTCTTTCATCTCTGAAAGATGAACAGGCGCACAGCACACCGATGCCTCTGAAATCGAAAAACGGAATTGTGCGTCATATTTCGGAGCCGGAGGCTAGGCAAATAAAACTTTTGTGTAGGTGTTTGGGACGCAATAACATTCATCAATTTCAATGGCATTTTCGACAGCATCCCAGAGACTTTTGCCCAGCAGCAAAAGTCCCCAAAAGTGCCTTGAGTTTGAGTTCAGCGCGTGTAATCAGGGACGCTTTTATTCGCTCCTGCTCACGAAAAGCTTAAAATTCGTCCCTGAATTTTACCCTGAGATCATCGATCAATTTAGCTTCATTTATTCAGTGTTTTACTTTATTAAAATCAACCACCCAACCAAGAAAACCATTCCGGGAGAATGGTTAGGCTTTTCAGAGCATGGATGCGCTTAAAAGCCGACTCATCCCATACCTGGATTTATAAAAATGGGTGCGACACCAGAATAATGAACAACCTCTTCAGGAACCGTATTTATCGACGCATTTCTTCCACTCTTCCTCTGGTATATATTTTTCTTCTACTTCTTCCAAACTCAATTCACTGACCCGTTTCATAAACAAGCCTGACCAGGAATCATCTTCTGGTATATACGCAAAGTCCATCTTAAATTTACCAGCTTCTGTCAATGTCGCTTTAAAATGTGTCCAAGGTTCTCTATCAAAAGGTGGTAGTCTCTGAAGTTTCTGAGTTAAACAATAAATTTTATCGCAAAATTCATTAGGATAATTATCAAAATCAAAGCATTGAACTAAACCATTGCTATCTATCCACTCTGGTCCTATCTGATAAGTATCAGGATAAATCATCCCTATACAATAAATAGATGAAGCATTCTCTGGCATTATTGACCAAAGAGCTTTGCCTATATGTTGATATATCTTTTGATCATCAGTCATTGTTCACCTGTTTTGAGTAGTGGTTACGTATGACTGTTGCATTATATATGAGAGGTTTCATCTCTTCGTATCTATCTATATGTGATTCTAAAAATTTACTACATGCAGTAATTAAGAAAGAATAAAAATACTCATGAGATACTATTGTACAGTCATCCATAAAACGAATGCATACTCCATCAAATGGTGGTTGCTCCTCTTCATCTAATGTTTCAAAATCACACGAAAAATATTCATTTCCATACCCAATTTTATTCAAAAGCTTCTTAATCACTGATGGAAATTGATTACCATTAATCGAGTTAAAATACCACATCAATATGCTATCTTGATCACCATTATTTGGTTCATTAAAAAGATGAACGTCCATAAATTATTCTCCATTTATCTGTGGATGGAAGTTGACCACTTTACCATCACGAACATAAACTCTAAATTTTATACCATCAACAACTTTATTGAAATATGCCGAACCACTCACTAACTCATCCGGTGTAAGTTGATTTGATGCCTGCCGCCCAAGAGCATATATCCTCTCATCAGAAAAATATTTTGGATCATAGATAGTTTTCTCATAATATTTATCTTTATAACCAGTAATGTTACCAGCCCTATCTTTAGAAGGAATTTGGTAAGTTATTTTTTGATACCCAGAATTTCCGGATCAACAACTTCATCAACTATCTTTAATCCTTTTTCTTGAACAATTTGATCAAAAACGTTTTGATTGTGCCCTCCTATAACACCTTTCGTTTGACGAAAGCCATCTACACTTGAAATATGATTCTTAATATTCGATGAAAATTCAATATGGCTATCAGCATAATTAAAAGTGGTTGTACCAAACTCACCTTCAACAACCGCTGACCCATTGCCTCCGGTATATTTCGGTAATGACGTGTTATCAATCACCGGAAGCGCACCCTTGACTGTCTTTGTGACCTTGCCTATCGCTTCAACGGCTTTGGTCGCGGCCGCTTCTCCGCCCAGACCTAACACGATATTGGTCAGCATCTCACCAACATGCTTCGCTCCCACCTGCTGAGCTTCTTCATTTTTGCCCATCATCCACAGGGCCACAGCAAGGGCATTATTTCTTCAAAGATATCCGCGAGGAAGGGATTGAACTGTTTGCCGCCACCCCAAAACCGCTAGCCGAGCCGGGGGATTTAACCGAAGCAGAAAAGCAGGAAATTGCCCGTAAGCATTATGAACAGTGGTTTGAAAGTGCAGTTCAGTTTATTGCTTTACACCAAGTGACGATGCAAAACCATTGGTTGAAAAAAGCTGCGTTTTTACTCCATCAAGCAAGTGAACATTTATTCGCCTGTACCCTACTCACCTGCACCAATTATTTACCTAAATCCCACAATATCGAAAAACTGGGCAAACTATGCGTCCAAGTCGATGCTGAATTTGCAACCATTTTCCCGCTCGACAACAAATTCCACCGCCGCTGCTTCCGTCGCCTGCAACGCGCCTATATCGAAGCCCGCTATTCGGAGCATTATGAGATCACCGTGGAAGAACTGACTTATTTGGAGGGTGAGGTGCAAAAGCTGAAGGGATTGGTGGAACAGGTTTGTTTGGGGCGGGGGCAGAGCTGAAACCTGACGTGGTCTCAGCTCTGCATCCACTTTGAGTGGCCGACTTATCCCATATCTGGATTTATAAACATGGGCGTGATACCAGAATAATGCACAATCTCTTCAGGAACCGTATTTATCGACGCATTTCTTCCACTCTTCCTCTGGTATATACTTTTCTTCTGCTTCTTCCAAACTCAATTCACTGACCCGTTTCATAAACAAGCCTGGCCAGGAATCATCTTCTGGTATATACGCAAAGTCCATCTTAAATTTACCAGCTTCTGTCAATGTCGCTTTAAAATGTGTCCAAGGCTCTTTTTTATACGGTTCAGTTTTTTGTAATAGTTCAGCCTTGCTAAGAATGAGTCGCGTAACATCTTTCGGGGTCTCTCCAAACTTAAATCCAGAGATTGAACCATCTTGTTTTAGCTTGAAATTTATTGTGCAACCTTTTGATTTAGGGAATATATCACCATAAAAATAAATCTCATAAGCCATATCTGGCATTATATTCCAAAGAGATTTACCTATTTCTGCATATATTTTTTGGTCGTCTGTCATTATTCACCTGTAGGAGTATTTTGCAGTATACGGGTAATTGTCTTACCACTGTTAGCCGAATACCTAACTTTAAAAGTATCAGGTCTCTTACGCTTACCTGAATATATCGGCTCTACCTTCACTTTCACAGAGCCTCCTTTACCAAGAATATTACGCCATTGTGTTTCAAGTTTGTACAAATTACGAGGACACTCATCATAAGTAAATCCATTCCTTGAGGTGCGTGTCCTGATTATTTGCTTTTAATCTGTGTGTCCCATGAGTACTCAAATGAATCACTGAAAGAAGAAAACCATTCCGGGAGAATGGTTAGGCTTTTCCGGGCAGGACGCCCGTAAAAGCTGGTTCTGGACAACGTGAGACGCCGCCAAACAAAACAGATCTTCTGGTTCGTCTTTCATCTCTGAAAGATGAACAGGCGCACAGCACACCGATGCCTCTGAAATCGAAAAACGGAATTGTGCGTCATGCCTCGAAGTCAAAGGCGACAAGAATCACCAGACAAATCAATAAAACCGAACCCCGTCGCATTTCCCTAGGCAACCCATCTAAAACCATGACAAACAGTGTTTTTTGCTGCTCGCTTCTTTTATCCTATGAACCATTCAATCCACACAGACCGAATATCGCTTTATGAAAACAGCCCTCGACCATTTGCCCGAATCCAAACAGCAGGAGCTTGCCACCATATCGACCATTCTGCGTGATACGCTGGACGACTATCTTCAGGGCAAAACAGCGAGTAAAAGCGAGTTTCGCATCTTAAAAATCATCCTGTTCGGCAGCCATGCCAAAGGCAGTTGGGTCAACGATCCGGTCAATGGCTATATCAGCGATTACGATATTTTGGTGATTGTGAACAAAGCCGCACTGGTTGAAGAAGATGTGGTCTGGCAACGCGCCAAAGAGCAGATCGACCGTAAATTCACTTCCGCACCACTGGGATTGATTGTCCATGATTTGCAGGAAGTGAACGAACGGCTACAGCAAGGGCACTACTTTTTTAAGGATATCCGCGAAGAAGGGATTGAGCTGTTTGCCGCCACACCAAAACCATTGGCCGAGCCGGGGGACTTAACCGAAGCAGAAAAGCAGAAAATTGCCCGTAAGCATTATGAACAGTGGTTTGAAAGTGCAGTTCAGTTTATTGCTTTACACCAAGTAACGATGCAAAACCATTGGTTGAAAAAAGCTGCGTTTTTACTCCATCAAGCAAGTGAACATTTATTCGCCTGTACCCTACTCACCTGCACCAATTATTTACCCAAGTCCCACAATATCGAAAAACGCCGCCACCCTTGGTTTTGGTCAGTTTGCGGAATTGGCGATGTACGGCTTCAATAGCATTTGTCGTGTAAATAGCCTTTCGGACGTATTCTGGATATTTGAAGTAAACCGATAAATTTGCCCATTTGTTCCGCCAGGAACGAATCACTATTGGGTATTGCTGTCCCCATTTGGCTTCCAAACGATCCAACTCCATCTCGACCGCTTCTTTGCTGACAGCCCGATAGACTGGCTTCAAGTCGGCCATAAATGCCTTCTGATGCTTAGAGGCAACATATTTCATAGAGTTACGGATTTGGTGAATGATGCATTGCTGAACTTCTGTATCAGGATAGATGGTTGCTATCGCTTCTGGGAAGCCTGTTAGCCCATCCACGCAGGCAATCAAGATATCTTCAACGCCGCGGTTATACAGATCTGTTAGCACGGAGAGCCAGTAATTAGCGCCTTCCGACTCTGACAGATAAAGACCGAGTAGCTCCTTTTTCCCCTCAACATCTAAGCCCAATATTGTGTATATCGCTTTGCTAACATAGCGTCCGTCTTCTTTGATTTTATAGTGGATCGCATCAAGCCAGACAAAGGGATAAAGTGCATCGAGCGGACGTTGCTGCCACTCCTTCAGCTCTGGAATCAAACGGTCTGTAATCCCCGTAATGGTGGCCTCAGAGACCTCAATACCATACATATCTTCTACGTGACCACGGATATCACGGTAGCTCATACCGAGCGAGAACATAGATAAAATCTTACGGTCGATCTCATCGGTCAATTTAGTCTGGTTCTTCTTAACTAACTGGGGTTCAAATGTTCCAGAGCGGTCGCGTGGGGTATCCAGTTCAAACGTGCCGACAGAAGACTTAATCGTTTTCTTGCTTGAGCCGTTCTTACGGTTAGGTTGCTCATCACCTTCAAGGTGCTGTTCGAGTTCTGCTTTCAAAGCAGCTTCTGTGATTTGTTTAATGAGCGGAGTTAAGAAGCCATCTTTACCTGTCAGGTCTTGGCCTGACTGAAGGACTTTAATAGCTTGTTCTAGATCGAAGTCTTTGTTCATGTGTCATTCCTGTTTTGTATATCATACTGAAATAACACAGATTTCTAAACACTACCGATAATTACCAACTTTGATTAAAAGTGGGTAATTGTCAGATCAGGTCTGAATTAGTACACATTACCATTCGCAGACTTAACCTTCAGTTCCATCTTCTCCATTCCCTCAAACTTTGGATCATTCAAGTTTTTGATAATGACATTACCTTCACCTTCCTGAGCTGCTTTCAATGCCATTTGATCTTGAATGCTTTTCGGGACTCTGCTCCATTTGTCTGCGCCCTTTGTAACATTTAATCAACGCTACGTAAGCCTACTCTTCAACTCTTCTATGACTTGCATCATAGCTACAAGCGGGTCAATTTCATCCTGTGAATAGATACTGCACGAAGCCATATCTTCGGGGTAATCAAAATTAGCGTAGACCTCTTGTAGCCGATCAAGCTTGGTCTGTTCATCATAATCGGACTCTGCAATATTAAGAAGATGAGCTAATCTCCATTTATCAAGAGCGGAGGCGGTGTCATCAGTCTGTTTAATCTGATTCAAAATCAGGTTAAACAGCTCATCATCTTCCAAGGATTCTCCGCCAGCGATTATCGCAACGTCCTCATTTTCATTGCCATTGACGAGAAGAGCTACGGCATAATCAATAACATCCTTCCGACTTACCCAACCTTTTTTCAGACCGAGAAGAATAGTAGCCCAACACAATAACCCTAAACTTATCAATACCTTAATCGGTGACATGATGATACTCCCTATTTCTTCGGAATTTGGTTAGGTAGACCAGTGACTGTGCCGCCTGGTATGAACCGTCGATGAGTGACATTACCTTGATCAACAATCCACTCGAAAACACCATCGACTCCGTTATTGCTACCTTGGATCTGTCTTAATTCAGATGTTCGAACAACTTTACCACCCGGCCCTTTAGTTGGAATATCAAACTTGGCTGCATCGCCAGCATAATTATCAATGATGTCGTTGAAACCATGCTAACCATCAGGGAGCTTATTAGCTCTGCCCGTACGAGGCTTGCCAATTACCGATAAATAAGGACACCCGCCCTAATCAATCTCTCATCATCATGAAATCAGTCTGACCATTAATGACCAACAAAGTTAAACTCACTCGCGGTGTCTTTCAATCACTACGCCAATCTTGGTGAGAGTATGAATCTCACGAAACAACAGCTCAAAAAGCAGAGAATCCTCGGGATTCATATTTCCTGAACAATACCATTCAATATCAATTCAGTTGCTGACATTAGTCATCCATTCAAGCCGATGGTTCATCTTTATCAGCAAGCAAAACTTCTCCTAATCATTCAATAACCCTGCATAAAATCGAGCAAAAAAATCATTCACCTTGAGAGCCAACTTAGAAAAAACAGAGCGACTTCAACCTCTGAATGAATCCATTCCTAAGGTGCGTGTCCTGCTTATTCTCTATTAGTATTCCATTTTCCATCCGGGATTCGAAGATCATCTAAAAGCTGTTCAGTATCAAACTTGACTACATAACTTGGTGCAAAAAACTTAGAGTTGAATAAAAACAAACAGGACATACCTTTCACTATCTAAACGTGTGTGTCCCGTTTATTTTATCCTTGTTAAATAATTGGAGTTTATAAAAAACCATGATTTTGTTGTTTAGAAACAACTTCATTAACCTTATTCAGATCTGATAAACTTAATTTTGAAACAACAATCCAACACAAATCATCATTAGAACAACCAAAATAAATAGTTTTATTTCTAATAATTTTATCTGCTGGGAATTCACTTAATTTTACAATCAAAGAACAACCATCAATAAACAAGCTAAAAGAATAATCACAATCTAATATTTTTTTATTCTTCCACAAAGACAAATCACAACCAATCAATCCATCAACACTGTTTGTCAAGAATAACTGTCCCAACATACTGCAGTGTACGATTTCTGAAGACTGTACAATTTTAATTGAACACAAACACCCATTTACAGTATTAAATCCGATTTCTAATAGACAAATATCTGTTACATAACGAAAGAACACCTGCTCATTTGCTTCATCACAAAAATTCAAAAAAAGAGGAACATAATCATCCACATCTAGAGTCACTTCTTTTGATATATATAACTTATTATTTAGAAATTTCATGAATCCTCCAACTGTTAATCCAATTTCCGTGCATGCTTAATAGCAGGAAGCTCGCCAGCTTTCCTAGGAGGTGAAAAAATAACTTCCCAACCATCATTACTTACATAAATTTTATTAAATTGAACTTTATTATTCTGAATAATATTCTTAATACCGTGATGCAAACTACTTAATAATGCTTGTGCACGAATTTCATC
Organism: Vibrio gazogenes; assembly: GCF_002196515.1. Lineage (NCBI taxonomy): Bacteria > Pseudomonadati > Pseudomonadota > Gammaproteobacteria > Vibrionales > Vibrionaceae > Vibrio > Vibrio gazogenes. The sequence continues at coordinate 871,703 of NZ_CP018836.1, forward strand.
CGGTAGATATGTATCTTTAACCCCATCAATGATCCCTTTAGGATTCTGCCATGTAGGAACACTCCCTCCGACATCGATATTTGGAGATGGAACCTTACGAGTCAGCTCTTCATAAAGATGTTTCGTTGCATTTGGTGTAACAAATAAGTCTTTCCCTTCAACATTCATAATATATGCCTGTGGAAGCTGAGTTTCCGAATAATTACCATATGCATCAACACGTTTTATAGAATCCCAAACTGTTCCAGTAATATTCCCTGTATCAGAACTTGTCAGAGTAGCACCACTGTTACTTTGTGTCTCTAACATATCTGGAACCAACACCGTCTCTTCACCAATTACAGCCGAAGAAGAACCAGCAGTCTCACCAATCACCCCATGCGCACTTGACTGCCCGGCAAACTCACCCTCAACAACCGCTGACCCATTGCCCCCGGTATATTTCGGTAATGACGTATTATCAATCACCGGAAGCGCACCCTTGACGGTCTTCGTAACCTTGCCAATCGCTTCAACGGCTTTGGTCGCGGCCGCTTCTCCGCCCAGACCTAACGCGATATTGGTCAGCATCTCACCAACATGCTTCGCTCCCACCTGCTGAGCTTCTTCATTTTTGCCCATCATCCGCAGGGCCAGCATCTCTCCCGTATCCCGCTGGTTATCCGTCAGCATCTGCGTATATGCTTTCGCCATCGCTTTGCCAAATAATACCGGGTGTGAAGCCGCAAACGCTGCAACTTCCGGTAACTGTTTCACGGCATCAACCATGTCATCGAGGCTTTGGGTCGCGCCCGCTTTCATCGCGGATAACTGCTCTGCCGTCAGCTTGCCCTGATAGGTATCTGCCACCGCAACTTCAAGGTTCTGCTTGTAGAAGTTCAGATATTCTGGATTGCGTGCCACCGGTCCGGCAGCCTCACTCTGCGGATAACCGCCCGGATTGTTGACCTCAACACCACTGGTCAGGTTTTCACTGAACAGACTGGTGTCCTTGTACACATCCGATTCAGGGTCTTCGCTGAACCAGTTCGCCACCACATCATCATCTTTGAGCAGCTCTTTACCCTGCGCTTCAGCAAACCCATCCAATAGCTCGTTTGCCGCCGCAACATCATCGCCAATACTGGCATCATCCAGTTGGTAGACTTCAGACCATTTCTCATCCACCCGGCCTGCGGCAACTTGTGCTAAAAGTTTTTCAGCCTTGTCACTCGACATCCCGGTCTTCTGCGCCAGTTGGTCTGACAGCGAGTGAATCGCTTTCATCTCCTGCGGATGTAACTGACGGTACACGACCGGCGCATCACCGACCCGATTGGCAAACTGAGTCCCTTGTGCGGCTGCATGGCTATTGCAGACTGTCGGCAAAATCCGCAGAGTAGTCCGAATAACTGCCACTGGTGTCCAGTTGTCCCAGACGCCGGGCATACTGCTCACCCATCGCTTCGTTTATCGAAGTCCGCTCCGTCTCAGACCCTGCCGTCCCCGTTTGTAAACCCTTCTGCCGTCCCAGCTCCTGACCAATGGCCGTATTAATGATGCTGTGGTTTGGGACGCAATAACATTCATCAATTTCAATGGCATTTTCGACAGCGCCCCAGAGACTTTTGCCCAGCAGCAAAAGTCCCCAAAAGTGCCTTGAGTTTGAGTTCAGCGCGTGTAATCAGGGTCGGATTGATTCGCATCCTGCTCAGGCAATCCTGAAAAATATTCCATGATTTTTCACCCTGAGAGCATCGATCAATTTGGCTTTAAAAATGTTTCTCTCAATTCAAATCAGCCACCAAACCAAGAAAACCATTCCGGGAGAATGGTTAGGCTTTTCCGGGCAGGACGCCCGTAAAAGCTGGTTCTGGACAACGCACGACCAAGCCCAACAAAAAAGATTTTCTGGTTCGTCTTTCATCTCTGAAAGATGAACAGGCGCACAGCACACCGATGCCACTGAAACCGAAAAACGGAATTGTGCGTCATGCCTCGAAGCCAAAGGCGACAAGAATCACCAGACAAATCAATAAAACCGAACCCCGTCGCATTTCCCTAGGCAACCCATCTAAAACCATGACAAACAGTGTTTTTTGCCGCTCGCTTCTTTTATCCTATGAACCATTCAATCCACACAGACCGAATATCGCTTTATGAAAACAGCCCTCGACCATTTGCCCGAATCCAAACAGCACGAGCTTGCCACCATATCGACCATTCTGCGCGATACGCTGGACGACTATCTTCAGGGCAAAACAGCGAGTAAAAGCGAGTTTCGGATCTTAAAAATCATCCTGTTCGGCAGCCATGCCAAAGGCAGTTGGGTCAACGATCCGGTCAATGGCTATATCAGCGATTACGATATTCTGGTGATTGTGAACAAAGCCGCACTGGTTGAGGAAGATGTAGTCTGGCAACGCGCCAAAGAGCAGATTGACCGTAAAGTCACTTCCGCACCGCTGGGATTGATTGTCCATGATTTGCAAGAAGTGAACGAACGGCTACAGCAAGGGCATTATTTCTTCAAAGATATCCGCGAAGAAGGGATTGAACTGTTTGCCGCCACACCCAAACCATTGGCCGAGCCGGGGGATTTAACCGAAGCAGAAAAGCAGGAAATTGCCCGTAAGCATTATGAGCAGTGGTTTACGAGTGCCAACGAATTCTTTATGTGTTTTGAACTCATGACTGCAAATCATCATCTGAAGACTGCGGCATTTCAGCTTCACCAAGTCACTGAAAAATTGTTTGCCTGTACCCTACTCACCTGCACCAATTATTTACCTAAATCCCACAATATCGAAAAACTGGGCAAACTATGCGCCCAAATCGATGCTGAATTTGCGACGATTTTCCCGCTCGACAACAAATTCCACCGCCGCTGCTTCCGCCGCCTGCAACGCGCCTATATCGAAGCTCGTTATTCGGAGCATTATGAGATTACCGTGGAAGAATTATCATATCTGGAGGGTGAGGTGCAAAAGCTGCAAGGATTGGTGGAACGGGTTTGTTTGGAAAGGATGCAGAGCTGAAACCTGACGTGGTCTCAGCTTTGCATCCACTTTGAAGGATGGTTCACCCATATATCTGGATTTATAAATATGGACGTGGCACAGAATAATGAACAGTCTCCATAATATCTATGTGTATTTCCGATGTAGGCTCTCTACATCTAATTTTTCAGATTTAATCAGCAAAAAATCATCTTCCGAAATCTGAACCACATCAAATTTGGTAGCGAAATGCCCTGTGTCATACTCATAAAAATATTTACCTCCATCATGCCAAACTCTCCAATAATTACCAATAACTTCATCATCAGAGACAGAACGCTTATGCTCCTTAGGGTCAAAGGTTTTCCCTACCTCAACGTAACGTAAATTTTTCATCATTGAATTATCCCAGACTGAGTCAGTGTAAGCCGAAGAGCTCTAAAATGATACGCCTCTAGTTTAATGGATAGTTACACTATATCTGGATCTATAAAAATGGGCGTGACACAGAATAATGAACGCCCTCATAAATCATATAGACAATTTATCTGAGATTAAATATGCTTGCTGCATTTTCTTTTCCAGCTTTTCACTAGAAACCCTGTTGTCATAAATCATTCTAAAATCACCATCTAGATAGCCAGATATATTTTTTAATCCCTCTGGATCACGATTTTTCGCTATATTCTTAACTTTTCCCAATCCACGGTATTCTATAGGGTTTTCTCCATAATCTTTCAACAGTTCACTAATTTCATTCATAATTTCAAACAATTCACTACATAGCTTCTCTTTATCCATACTCAGTACCATGCTATTCACCTTATTTAAATTGGTCGGGGAAAAGATTCCGAAATTCATCCAAAGTATATGTAATACCTGTTTTCCCATCCTTAATTGCTGATATCCAACTTATTGGGTATTCTTGCGGTAACAAGATTTGATCTGCTCCACCTTTGTGATAAATACGATTCCCTGATTTAGAAGTTTGTGGTGCTACTTTACCAATATTTAAAGTAGTTCCTTCTGGAATATCTAGTTGCGCTTCAAAACGTTGATTACTCCATCTTTTGAATACCGCTGTTTCAGATCTAGAAGCATTTGGTGTAGTAGAAGCAAATCCACCATTTGCCTTAGCCTGATTACCTGTTCCCCCAAACTTCCTAAACAAAACAACAGGTGTTGTAGTTTCAACCGTTACATAATTTCCATCTAAGAATGTTCTTTGGATTCCTCGGGGTAATGTATCTTGATCAACAAGTCGAACACTGTTATTGATTGCAGTTAAAACAGGTAAGTTATTCGGAACTGAGCTTCTACTCAGAGAAGAACTTTCATTCAGCAAGGATGACTCATTTTTTACTACTGGAGCAACCACCTTTCCTTCTGTAGATACAACCTTCACCGCCTTCGTCACTTTCCCTATCGCTTCAACGGCTTTGGTCGCGGCCGCTTCTCCGCCCAGACCTAACGCGATATTGGTCAGCATCTCACCAACATGCTTCGCTCCCACCTGCTGAGCTTCTTCATTTTTGCCCATCATCCGCAGGGCCAGCATCTCTCCCGTATCCCGCTGGTTATCCGTCAGCATCTGCGTATATGCTTTCGCCATCGCTTTGCCAAATAATACCGGGTGTGAAGCCGCAAACGCTGCAACTTCCGGTAACTGTTTCACGGCATCAACCATGTCATCGAGGCTTTGGGTCGCGCCCGCTTTCATCGCGGATAACTGCTCTGCCGTCAGCTTGCCCTGATAGGTATCTGCCACCGCAACTTCAAGGTTCTGCTTGTAGAAGTTCAGATATTCTGGATTGCGTGCCACCGGTCCGGCAGCCTCACTCTGCGGATAACCGCCCGGATTGTTGACCTCAACACCACTGGTCAGGTTTTCACTGAACAGACTGGTGTCCTTGTACACATCCGATTCAGGGTCTTCGCTGAACCAGTTCGCCACCACATCATCATCTTTGAGCAGCTCTTTACCCTGCGCTTCAGCAAACCCATCCAATAGCTCGTTTGCCGCCGCAACATCATCGCCAATACTGGCATCATCCAGTTGGTAGACTTCAGACCATTTCTCATCCACCCGGCCTGCGGCAACTTGTGCTAAAAGTTTTTCAGCCTTGTCACTCGACATCCCGGTCTTCTGCGCCAGTTGGTCTGACAGCGAGTGAATCGCAGCCACCTCTTTCGGGTGTAACTGACGATACACCACATTCGCATCACCTACCTGATTGGCCGATGCGGTGCCCTGCGCCACTATCGAACTGTTTTGTAGGCTGCTGGCAAACGTCTCTGAATAGCTCGAATAGTTGTCACTGCTGTACAACTGTCCCAGACGCCGGGCATACTGCTCACCCATCGCTTCGTTCATCGCCGTCCGGTCTGCCGAATCGCTGATTCCACTCTGAACATCCTTCTGGCGTCCCAGCTCCTGACCGGAGGCCGTATTAATGATGCTGTGGTTTGGGACGCAATAACATTCATCAACTTCAATGGCATTTTCGACAGCGCCCCAGAGACTTTTGCCCAGCAGCAAAAGTCCCCAAAAGTGCCTTGGGTTTGAGTTCAGCGCGTGTAATCAGGGTCGGATTGATTCGCATCCTGCTCAGGCAATCCTGAAAAATATTCCATGATTTTTCCCCCTGAGAACATCGATCAATTTGGCTTTAAAAATGTTTCTCTCAATTCAAATCAGCCACCAAACCAAGAAAACCATTCACGGATGAATGGTTAGGCTTTTCCGGGCAGGACGCCTGTAAAAGCTGGTTCTGGACAACGCACGACCAAGCCCAACAAAAAAAGATTTTCTGGTTCGTCTTTCATCTCTGAAAGATGAACAGGCGCACAGCACACCGATGCCTCTGAAATCGAAAAACGGAATTGTGCGTCATGCCTCGAAGTCAAAGGCGACAAGAATCACCAGACAAATCAATAAAACCGAACCCCGTCGCATTTCCCTAGGCAACCCATCTAAAACCATGACAAACAGTGTTTTTTGCCGCTCGCTTCTTTTATCCTATGAACCATTCAATCCACACAGACCGAATATCGCTTTATGAAAACATCTCTCGACCATTTGCCCGAATCCAAACAGCACGAGCTTCAGAACATTTCAACCATTCTGCGCGATACGCTGGACGACTATCTTCAGGGCAAAACAGCGAGTAAAAGCGAGTTTCGCATCCTAAAAATCATCCTGTTCGGCAGCCATGCCAAAGGCAGTTGGGTCAACGATCCGGTCAATGGCTATATCAGCGATTACGATATTCTGGTGATTGTGAATAAAGCCGCACTGGTTGAAGAAGATGTGGTCTGGCAACGCGCCAAAGAGCAGATCGACCGTAAAGTCACTTCCGCACCGCTGGGATTGATTGTCCATGATTTGCAGGAAGTGAACGAACGGCTACAGCAAGGGCACTACTTTTTTAAGGATATCCGTGAAGAAGGGATTGAACTGTTTGCCGCCACGCCAAAACCGCTGGCAGAGCCGGGGGATTTAACCGAAGCAGAGCAACGGGAGATCGCTCGTAAGCATTATGAACAGTGGTTTACGAGTACCAACGAATTCTTTATGTGTTTTGAACTCATGACTGCGAATCATCATCTGAAGACTGCGGCATTTCAGCTTCACCAAGTCACGGAAAAATTGTTTGCCTGTACCCTACTCACCTGCACCAATTATTTACCCAAATCCCACAACATCGAAAAACTGGGGAAACTATGCGCCCAAATCGATGCTGAATTTGCAACGATTTTCCCGCTCGACAACAAATTCCACCGCCGTAGTTTCCGCCGCCTGCAACGCGCCTATATCGAAGCCCGCTACTCGGAGCATTATGAGATCACCGAAGAAGAATTGGCATATCTGGAGGGTGAGGTGCAAAAGCTGAAAGAATTGGTGGAACGGGTTTGTTTGGGGCGGATTGGGTGAAAGGGCTGGAACGGGTGGTTCCAGCATGGGGGCGCTTGCCTCTATCTGGGTTTGTGGAAATGGGCGTGACATAGGATAGTGAACAGTCTCTCTCAATCTCTACATTATCCCCAGAAAATTAGTAAACTTTTAAGAAGATTGCGTTCACTTTCTGAAAACGGAGTGTAAATACCATATGCTTTTCTGTAAGCCATAATACGACGATGAATTTCTCGCATTGGTATAGTTTTTCTAGCCTTAGAATCTCCTAGTATCTTTAATAGCTCAATTTTTTCATCGTCGTGTAATACAACCCTACTTATGAGCTCCTCTAGTTGATCTAATGCATCACTAACAGGAATATCACATCTACCAGTCATTTTATTACTCCTCTGGTAAGATCTCAGAACTATTATACTTCAGCACTTTACCATCTGCATGCAGCTGTTGAGTTCCCTCCTTTACCAAACTCATCGCCAAAATAAGGACACACGCCATAAGTAAATCCATCCCTTGAATGTGTGTGCCCTGCCTATTTCCCAGCTCAGTTGATGAGCTACTGCACAGCAAAGAAGCAGCTAAGGGTCATAAACTCGGACCTGCGTCGAAGTTGCAACAACAGATCGAACAGTTAAGGCTACAGCCAAGAGCTAAGCAGCAGTTTGTGATGGAGATGTTAGATACGGTGATCCAGCAAGCCGCACATTAAAAAGCCAGCTAGTGCGGGCTTTCTTAAACAAAACTGTACTATAAAACAGTCTTAAGTTCTGATAGTAAAAAGGAGCCAAAGCTATCAGCGACTTTTTCAGCTACTCCATCAGCTCCATACCTAACAATAGGATTTTCTCCATCTAACCCTGTTGTTTTAGTATCCACCGCATAAAGTGTACCGTCATCTAAACCATAGATAAGTACTAGATGATCCGGCAAACCAGATGCCTTACGTTCATGCAGCGTCAACCAAATAGCATTTGGTACTGAAGAGCTTTCAAAGTTATCATCAATTAGTCCATAAAACTCTAAACCTTCAATGTCCCCGCAACCCAATGTTTTTAAGAACACTCGATATGATGGTGGGAATTTTAAGTTTAAGGCAGACTCAGCTTTCTCAATCAGAGCAATATCTTTTTCACCCTCGAAATCACCACCAAAATCATTGATTAGCTGAAAAGCCTCATTTAAATCATTCATATTCAGACAACCTATCAAATTAAAAATCATTTGCTCGGAATTTCTAATAATCTGTTCGCCATTTATTGATTGGTGCTCTCATCATTATCAGACAAAAGCAAACTTAGAGACATATCAATCCATTGATATGACGACATACCTTCAGATTCTGGTCTAAAGCTTCCGCCAATGTCGTTAATAAAACTCTGGGGTAAGTCATCAGTCTCACGCAGTGCTAAAAGGCAACTGTACAGCTCGTGAACTGTGTCTTCTGTTTCACATTTTACAAAACTCTCCATCAAAGACTTAGAGGTAGTGTGGTCATAGCGCCAGTCTTGATGAAAATATGCTTCAGCTAGATACCGTAAAATACTATCCATTTATTACCTATTCATTTGGTTTGGGAAAAGAAATCTTATTCCAATCACCTTTCACTCCCCGTTGAAGATTTACGGGTTGATTTGTCTTCTCAATCATCCCCTGCGCACTTGACTGCCCAGCAAACTCACCCTCAACCAAAAATTACGAGGACACACGCCATAAGTAAATCCATTCCTTGAGGCGCGTGTCCTGATTATTTCTTTTAATCTGTGTGTACCATGAATACTTCAAATGTACTCAAATGAATCGCTGAAAGAAGAAAACCATTCCGGGAGAATGGTTAGGCTTTTCCGGGCAGGACGCCCGTAAAAGCCGACTCACCCCATATCTGGATGTATAAAAATGGGCGTGACACAGAATAATGAACAGTCTCATTTTTTAAAGCTGATATTCAGTTTTTTAATTAATTCACGAGTCTTCTCTCTTACCTGCTTTTCATCGTAGTAAACATTGATGATTTTCAAATCTTCTTCAAATGGTGAGAACCTAGCTGTAAAATTGGACAATTCTTCTAATGATTCATACTCTGCTTCGCTTAAACTATCGTAGTCGAGTTCAATATTGAATATTTGTGTATACTCATTGCAAAAATCTTCAGTCTCATAATTCCCAGCTTCGTATTCTCTTAACAAGTAGAGTATCTTTTCCTTAGGATTCACTAATATCACCTCACTACTTTGTTATTTTAGGTAAGTCTCCCATTGCTTTTCTTGCATACTCAAAATGATAAACCGTATTTGTAGCTTCATCATATAGCACCTCTAGATTATACTTTTTATCATTTTTATGCATCGTTGCACCTGAACCTCGTGGGTCTGGTACTCCATTAGTTGATTTGATTGCATCTTTTAAAATTTCAACGGGCACATGCCGTCCTGCATCCTCCATATGCTTCGCAGGAGCCATTGTAAAATTTAGCCCTTCATCAATAGACTTGAATGGAGCATCCCCAGCAGTCTTCCCAATCACCCCCTGCGCACTTGACTGCCCGGCAAATTCACCCTCAACAACCGCTGACCCATTGCCTCCGGTATATTTCGGTAATGACGTATTATCAACAACCGGAAGCGCACCCTTGACGGTCTTCGTAACCTTGCCAATCGCTTCAACGGCTTTGGTCGCGGCCGCTTCTCCGCCCAGACCTAACACGATATTGGTCAGCATCTCACCAACATGCTTCGCTCCCACCTGCTGAGCTTCTTCATTTTTGCCCATCATCCGCAGGGCCACAGCAAGGGCATTATTTCTTCAAAGATATCCGCGAAGAAGGGATTGAACTGTTTGCCGCCACACCCAAACCATTGGCCGAACCGGGGGATTTAACCGAAGCAGAAAAGCAGGAAATTGCCCGTAAGCATTATGAACAGTGGTTTGAAAGTGCAGAACAGCTCTTTGTATTCTTTCAAGATGGAATGAAGAGGCAATGGTTGAAGCAATCAGCTTTTCTCCTACATCAATCGACGGAACGTTTTTTCGCCTGCACGCTACTCACCTGCACCAATTATTTACCTAAATCCCACAATATCGAAAAACTGGGCAAACTATGCGCCCAAATCGATGCTGAATTTGCGACGATTTTCCCGCTCGACAACAAATTCCACCGCCGCTGCTTCCGCCGCCTGCAACGCGCCTATATCGAAGCCCGCTATTCGGAGCATTACGAGATTACCGTGGAAGAATTGGCATATCTGGAGGGTGAGGTGCAAAAGCTGAAAGGGTTGGTGGAACGGGTTTGTTTGGAAAGGGTTGCGTGAAGGGGACGAATGAACCGTCCCATCTGGATTTGTGAGAATGGGCATGACACAGAATGATAAATAGTCTCCAGCAAACTAACCAACTCTATTCCAGAATCCAACGAACTCTCTTTCAGGTGCAGCTAATTCCCAGATACTCTCACAATTTTGACAACGATAATACGCACTTACTGCAAATGGGTGAGCTTTTGAGTTGACACAAACAGGCTTATCTACTCTTTTCAGCTTGTTACTTGCAATAGCTAACCCAACAATACTATTGCAAGTATTGAATTCGTTTCTATCTGAAAATAACCCTGTTCTATATATTTGCACACATACTGCACAAGCTGTTGATAATTCTATTAAAACCTTCATCAAAGTATCACTATCGCCTTTCTCTAATTTCAAGAAGACTCCTCTTGAAAAAAGATTTTCAAGTAGATAGGCATTTGATTTAAACCAATTATGAAATTCGTCCATAGTAATGGACGAGTTTCTAACTAATTTCAGTTTTTCTATTAAAGAATTATTTATATTCACTTATTAATCCTCAGCCTTATCTCTTAAGTGGAATAATCCAACTATCATCCCACGTCGTAGTAGATCCCATAAACTGCCTTGCCCCTCCGGCTCCTGCGGCTGGATAAAATTCAGCAAATGGTTCAACCCTATAGGAAAAGAATCACCTAACGGTTTTGGTACTCGTGCAGAGCTGATAGCTGACTTTGGAATTTTAAGTAATACCTCTGGCCTACCATCTGTATGTGTATACCAATGTGGAAATATTTGCGATTTATCCATAATATCACTTGCATTAGTACCAAAATAATCTGTCGACATATAGCTTTCAGAAATTCCCCCATTCTCACGATAGGAATTAGCATGCCATTCTGTCGTTGTTCTATATACAAATTCTTACAAGGACACACACCTTAACAAACCACAAATTTTTTCTCATACATTACCCAACTCCTGTTGTAGCAAAAATGGTACAGTTTTATGATCTAACTTCGGGCGAGTGTCCTCGCTATTTTTGAGTGATGAATAGTCTTAACTAAGGCCAGATCAATATAATAATGGGTTGACACCCAATGAGTCTAAACCACTGTATTGGGAAAATTCTAAAACCGTGGCCAATTCTCGTTGACCACTACACCTGTCATGGCTTTTCTTTTAAAAGCTTAGAAAGTTCATTATCGAAATAATAGAACTCCACCATCGGCATTTCATTTTTCAAGGTATCAAATAACTTCCAACCTTCATCATTAAATAAAATCAGAACAAAATAAGGACACACGCCATAAGTAAATCCATCCCTTGAATGTGTGTGTCCTGCTTATTTAATATATGTTTTGCTCCAAGTTGAGATCTGTAACCTCTTGTCTCAATCCCTTTTGCACCCTTTGTAACAAGTAATTATTTGCTACTAGGTAAAATATCCCTATTTTTTGATCTAACTAGAGCTAAGACTTCGCTACTTGCCGATGGATGTAAAGTTTCTAGTATTTGTTCATCACAAGTGGCTCGTCGTAACCATATCTGAGCGATTGATTCTCCGCAGCTGGCAGCTAATGTTTCATCTTCTGTATGGTTATTCGCGACTTGATAGAGGGCACTAAGTGCCCTTTCGTCATCAAACTCGCCTAGATCCATCGCAGCATCATCTCGTTCAGAGAGTTCCGCTGTAAAATCTAAAAGAACACTAACTAGCCCTTCTATAATATCTATCTGTGACATTATCCCACCTAATAATAAACTTTCTCTAGAGGTATATGCGTACCAACCGTCTTGGTTCCAGTCTGGCCTGTGAAAAACAAAATAAGGACACACGCCATAAGTAAATCCATCCCTTGAATGTGTGTATCCTGCTTATTTCTATTAGTATATTTAAATCAGAAAGTTACACAAAATATAAAATATGGGACAGGCTCTTGCCCTATTTTTTACGAGGTTAACTTAATTTCTATCCGTGTCATTGGTTCTTCCATAACCTCACCATAAAGAACAGAATCAGGTTTACCTATATGTACTACAGGATATTTACCTTGCAATAAAGACTTCTTAAACTCATCAAGAGCGTCTCCTTGACAAGGTTTCCATAGACCAGAGACCCAAAAAGTATCTGCATGTCCATTCACAAGCTCTCCTATTGCACTTCCACAAAAATATAATGTTCTGGTTGGTAACATTGTTCTATTACTCCGTTTTAAAATCAGATCTATTAATAATTTCAAACCCTGATTTACTTTTCCCTGATGCTGGTATAAATAAATCTGGGATCCCAACCTCTTGCTGCTCAACATCTTTCTTTGCTCGAGATGGACTTATTCTTCCACCTAAATTGTCAAACAGCTCATTAAAATCAACACCAGTATCTTTAGGGCCTTTAACTGTAATGACTTCCATTTCTTGTCCAAAAACGTCTGTTATTTGTTGTGCTCTACGCTCAACAAATTTCTTATCTTTACTCATTGATATATAAGGGCTTTTATTTCCTGACGCCTGAGCATTCTCTAACGCACGAATTAACTGCGTATTTGTTTTAGGATTTTCAATCGCATTCAACAAAGATTGTCTTACATCATGAGCTTCAGAAACCGAAGCCCCATGTTCCCGTTCTCGAGCAAAAGCCCCTCCAGTGATAATTTTTGACTCTTTCTTCGGCTGGGTTCGATAAAGAATTATTTCATTATCATTGGTTGATAACACACCATCCGCCAGCACAGTCCCTTCACCAGCAGCACTCGCCTCTGATGTTACAACCTTTCCGGCATTCCCAAAAAGATTTTTTGCGCCCTTCGATACCGCTAACGCCAAGTCTTTGACTATAACAGCTCCGGTTAAAAGCTCGAATTGGACTTCTGGATTTGAAACAACTGGCAGAACTTTATCCGCGAGCGAAGTATGTGTATTTATATATTCCTGATCTTCACGATTAACTGCTCTTACAAATTCAATGGCTTGCTCATTCGACATGGAATCGTTTAATGGCACCCAATCAGGAATTTCCGTAGCGTCTAAACCATTACTAACCAGCTTTTGATAATGTGCCGTACATGTTATCGGGTGTCTTGCACATGCGGCTTGAAGCTCTTGCGAGTTCTTATCACTTAAAGCCCTATATTTATCAATAACTTTCTGACAACTGGACGGATCTTGACAACTGTTCAGCTCTTTATCTAGTCGGATCGCTTCATTGTGATTCAGATAATTATTCGCATACACTCCTTCTCCGGCGCTTTGCCCAGCGGTGATCCCGCTTTCGTCGCCCGTCACAATCAAACCGGCAATACCACCAACCAGTCCAGACAACTTGATTTGTGCTTCCGTATTCAGGCTCGTATGACCAATGGCATCTGAAGTCATCTCTGATGCAAAACCACCCGCCGCTCCGGCGGCAAAATCACCGCCGGATAATGCTGTAATACCGCCCTGAGTCAGACCATGTAATAGCGATTTGGTAAAGCTGCCGTCTTCCAGCGTGACACCATCAATCACATCTCCGACACCTAAATCACCGACACTATCTGCAACTTCCGCGCCGGCATAACTGACTGCTGCCTGTTTTAAACCGTTGGCAAAATTGTCGGAGAAACTCCCTCCCTGAATCGCGCTACTGACGCCAGACTGAACCGCTGTCCGTGAGACCTGCTGTGTCACCTGATCCATAACACTGCCACTATTGGCATACTGTGTGATATCCATCCCGCGCATCACACCCGCAGAAACCACCGCAGTCGCCAGTGACTTCATATTCTCTGAGCTGCCTAAATCATGGAAGGTACTGCTCAGATTTCCTTGGTTACTAACCAGCGCAATACTGGCCTGAGTCACCAGTGAGGTAAACGCAGCACTGCCCATCGCGCCTGCAACCGATGCAACAGATGCAGCAGTTGCGGCTGAAACACCCGCTGCCGCTGCTGTACTCCCGGCAGCCCCCGCAGCCATATTCCCTGCGGCAGCAGCGGCTCCCGAGCCCGCCGTTACAACGGCAACGGCAATGGCAATCATCGCTGCTGCCGGGCCACTCAAATGAGAATCACTGTATGACCATTGATCAAAGGCTTCATTCACTGCGTGCCAATCAACATTCGGGTTATCTTTGAGTTGAGCAACCCAAGCATATTCCCCATTCGCCGGGAGCTGATCCAACGTCCGAGCCAGATTATTTCCGGTGGAGACATAATCCACTGACATGCCCAGTGCACCGGCAAGTGTAATCTTGCCACCGCTACTCATACTGGTCAGCTTCTGCGTGGTCGATGTTTTACCTTCACCACTGACCTTAACCATAAATCCGCTTTTGGTCTCATCGTGGCGGTAGAAACTGCTTTCTTCAGCAGATTTCAAAGCCAGTACCCCATGGGTCGAACGCAGCGTAATATCCTGACCGGCATTGAGTACCGATGCCTGATGTAACTGATTATCCTGACTGGTAATATTCACAGAGCCACCAGCAGAGAAAGACGTTCCTTTCGCCCGAGTGTTCTGAATTTCAGTATCGGAAACCGAACTTCCCCAGAAGCCTTTGCGTTTTCGGTAATGCCGCTCATAATCCGTTTCATCACCAGCGACAGCCATCAACGTACCGCCACTGCTCACGGTCAGGTTATTCTGAGTCGATAGTCCGGCAGCAACCAGCGTGGCATCCCCATCAGTTGTCAATTGCAGATCATTTCCAGCCTGAATCTGAACCCCCTGTTGACGGGTTCTGCTGATAATATCTTTCTTTCGGGAAGCATCGTAACTATCCAGAAAATAGGTTTCATTAGCACTCAGGAGTAGATCGCCACCAATTCCCAGAGACACATTGTTACCGGCAGACAAACTCCCACCAGCGGCACGCATATCACCGCCTGTCAGAATGTTCAGGTTATTGCCGGCCGAAAGCGCATTATCGAGGTAACCAATTTCAGATTTTTTAATCGTGGCCTTACCATCCCGATATTCGCTGTATGTTTTGTCTTCCTGACTGGTTAGCAGAATGTCATTGGCAACACTAAGATTTAAATCACCGCCACTAGAGAGCCGACTGCCAATCCCGATATAAGAACCACCTGCCTGAAGATTCAGATCCCCGGAAGACTGAATTGAAGCAGGCTGATCAAGTATCGTGCTAGTAAAGCGAATATTGCCGACATTGGATGAAACCTTATTTCCCTGATCGTCAATATTGAGCTGATCTGACAAAGTTTCATTGATAATGCTGCCGCCGGTACTAAGCAATGCAACATTGTCTCCTGAAATCACCCCACTCCGGTTGACAATATCGCCGGTGGCGATCAACGCCAGATCATCATTGGCGCTGAGTGTACCGCGGGTATTGCTGATGCCTCCGCGGCTGGCAATCTGCAAATCTTCACGGGCACTGACTGACCCACTGTTGGCGAAGTCCCCCGTGCCGATATCAATGTTACGTCCGGCCAGTAATGCACCGTTCGAAATATTGTTTTGCGAGGCTGAAGAGAGGTACAGTTTCGGTGCCATCACCGTCTGACCATTCACTTCAATCGGCTCATACCAGATAATATCGTGGCTCAAACGGGCAATTTGCTCATCGGTTAACGCGACGCCATTTTGCAGGTTTAAGCTATTTTTTTGCTGTGCTGCCGAGTCAATCAACTGCTTCATCTGCGCCAGATCGCTGCCGATATCATCACTCAGATAGCGTTTGCCGGTCTGCTCAAAAATTTCCTGCGTGATCGTTCTGGTGTCGTAATAGGCATCGCCGAGAAACTTCTCTTTCTGCTCCGGATCGTAATTTAACTGGTCTTTGAAATAGTCCGAGCCGAGGAAATTATTCAGATTGGTGACCGCAGGGTTGGTTGCGATCAGATAATCACTCTGTGGCCCGTCAGAAAAGACAAATAAACCATGCGGGCTGGTCGGCAGCCGATAGTCGGGAAATGGAATACTGTTCTGATTGGGTAAGTTCAATGTCGGTGCGGTGACAGCACTGCTATTACTGAGCGTCACTGTTGTCGCTGATTTACCGCCTTGAGGCACAGGACGGGTCATCGATGCCATGTTCGGTGTGGATTGTGCTCGTACCGTGCCGGATGTATCTGATGCCCCCTGAGTCACCGGAACACTCTGAGCCGTTCCTGCACCTTGTGCGGTTTGAAGTGACTGTGCGGAATCTGATATAGCTTGCGTTGACGCCACCCCCTGACCTGAGTTCGGGATATGTTGCGTAGTCTGTACGTCGGCTTGTACCCCTGACGGCCCTTGTGTAGCACGGGTAGTACGGGCTGACTGGGTTGGTTGCGTGCCAGCAGCGTTAATCCCCATCACCGAGTTATTGGTGCGGTTTTGGACTTTTAGCGTTAGGTTGTCACGAGCAATAATTGAAGACTGTAAGGTACCAATAATACCTGAATCAACTCGACGAATTTGCTGCAAATCATAAGGATAAACATCTCTAATATGAAGGTTACGTATTTTATAGTCAAAGTAAGTGACATAACTTTGAAACTCATAGCCTTTATTTGTTAGTGTATTGGCAGTAATAAATATATTTTTACCAGACACTTGGCTGGTATTATTTTGAAAATCGTCTGTATCAATTAGAATATCTGATCCCGACAAAATACGAGAAGCATTACTTGCATTTTGTAATACTTGTTGATCTCGATATGCTTCGAATGTCCAATTCGTACCACCGACTATTCTATAAAAGGTGTAACTTATGTGATCATTGTGAGATGAGGAAACGTTAACAATTGGAGCATACTTACTTCCCTTTCTAATATAAATTGTTTGTGCCCCACCTCCAGGAATCGCCCCTCTCAAATCCTGAGTCTGGTTAACAATATTCAACACAGTCCGCTTATTCAGCACACTATCTGCGTAAATACCGATATTCCCGCCCAATGATTCGATACTTCCTGAACTATTGGTCAGGTTACGGCTGCGGGTTTTATTGCTATCTCTGGCAATCAGCAGATCGTTACCCACCACAATATCGCTGTAGTTGGTCAAGGTATCAGAGAACAAGTTTCCGTTTCGCCCGGCATAGAGCAAACTGTGGTTATCGATATGACCCGTTGCATGAACCGTCATATCATTCAGGGCAACCAATGAACCGGTGTTGGTCAAAGTTCCGGTGGTCAGATGCAAATCATTGAGTCCTTGCAACTGCCCCTGATTGGTGGTTGTTCCGGCACGCAGCACGGTGTTCTGACCGGAAATAATCCCGGCGGTATAATTGGTGAGTGTTCCGTCAACGCCGATATTAGTTGTGCCTTGTGAAGATAGTTCGCCGTCATTGGTCAGCGCGGCTGCCACAAGAGTCAGGTCTTTTCCGGCAGAAATATGCTGACCGGCACCAACGGTGAAATCACCCTGCGTCGCAATCGAAATACTGCCGTGTTTGGCATCAATTTGGCCACTGTTGATCAGTGAGCTGCTTCGGGCTTGCGCACTGTCTTTGGCGATCAGCACACTGTTTCCGGCATAAATTTTATTCTGGTTATTCACCTGATCGGCCAGCAAGCTGGCATTATTGCCGGCCGAAATATTGCCCTGACTGGTCAACGTGTGAATGATATTGAAAACGGCATTGCGTCCGGCAACCAGTGCTCCTGTGTTTGCCAACGTATCTGCGTTCAGTCCCAAATCCGTGAGGGCCTGAAGTTGGCCGTTATTGGTAACGGACTGCGTCGTCACAGTGGTGCTCTGACCGGAGATTAAACCGTGGTTAGTCAGGGTATTATCCAGTGTCAGCGCCGTATTGCCTTGTGCAGACACTTCTCCGTGATTCGTCAGGCTGTTGGCTTGTAGGGTCAAGTCCTGTCCTGCGATCCAATGCTGCCCGGCACTGACCAGCACATTCGCATGTGTCGCAACGGTGAGATGCCCTGCTTTGGCATTGAGGCTGCCGTCGGTATTATCAAATGTCGTGTTACGAGTTTGGTTACTATCTTTGGCAATCAACAGGTTATTGCCAGCAAATACACGCCCCTTGTTCGTCAGATTATCAGTCAACAAACTGGCATTGTGGTTAGCTGATATCGCACCGCTGTTGCTGAGCCGGTTTGCCACATTCAGGGTGATGTCATTGAGCGCGGCCAGTGTGCCGCTGTTATCCAGTGCATCTGCGGTTAAACCGAGATCACTCAAGGACTGAAGCTGCCCGCTATTGGTCACAGACTGAGTCGTCACGGTGGTACTCTGACCGGAAACTAAACCGTGGTTAGTCAGGGCATCATTTAGTGTCAGCGCCGTATTCCCTTGGGCAGAGACTTCTCCGTTATTGGTCAGACTGTTGGCATGTACGGTCACATCCTGTCCGGCCACCCAATGCTGTCCGGCACTGACCATGACATTACTATGCGTCGCAACGGTGAGATGCCCGGCTTTCGCCGTCAGGCTGCCGTCGGTATTGTCAAAGGTGCGATTGCGGGTTTGATTGGTATCTTTGGCAATCAGCAGATTATTGCCAGCAAACACGCGGCCATGATTGCTCAGGTTATCGGTCAACAGGCTGGCATCGTGGTTGGCTGATATTACGCCGCCGTTGCTGAGCTGATTTGCCACATTCAATGTTATGTTGCTGAGGGCTGCCAGTGTGCCGCTGTTATCCAGTGCATTGACCGTTAAACCAAGGTCACTCAAAGACTGAAGCTGACCAGTATTGGTCACGGACTGAGTTGTCACAGTCAAGCTCTGACCGGAGACTAAACCGTGGTTGGTCAAAGCATTATCCAGCGTCAGTGCCGTATTGCCTTGCGCAGACACTTCTCCGTCATTGGTCAGACTGTTGGCTTGTAAGGTTAAATTCTGTCCGGCAACCCAATGTTGCCCGGTACTGACACTCACATCATCATACGTCGCAATGGTGAGATGCCCTGCTTTCGCCGTCAGGCTGCCATCGGTATTGTCGAAGGTGGTATTACGGGTTTGATCGCTATCTTTAGCAATCAGCAGATTATTGTCAGCAAATACACGCCCCTTGTTGGTCAGATTGTCAGTCAACAAACTGGCATTGTGACTGGCTGATATCGCACCGCTGTTGCTGAGCCGGTTTGCCACATTCAGGGTGATGTCACTGAGCGCGGCCAGTGTGCCGCTGTTGGTCAGTGCATCTGTCGTTAAACCGAGGTTACTTAAAGACTGAAGCTGACCGGTATTGGTCACCGACTGGGCTTTCACCACCGTGGCCTGACCGGAAATCAAACCACCGGTCTGATTGGTCAAATCCGTGTTGAGCGTCAGTTGATTGTTGCCTTGTGCCAGCAATTGACCGCTGTTGGTCAACGTATCGGCTGTCACGGTTAAACCGGCATCGGATCCGGTTGCCGATTGCTTCGCTGTCACAATCGCCTGATCGCCTGCCGAAACTCGCCCTTGGTTATCAATACGCCCCGCATTCAATACAATGTGGTTGCCGGCGAGCACCGAACCACGACTGGTCAGATCGTGCGTGATATGCAGCGTGACATGATCGAATGCAGCCAAGACACCACTGTTCTCGAACGATTCAGCCGTTAACCCCAAATCACTTAAAGACTGCAACTGTCCCTGATTGTCCACAGTGTGAGCATTGAGGGTTGTTGCCTGACCAGAAATCAAACCTGTGTCCCGGTTCAACACATGTTGATCCAGCGTGAGGTTGGTTTGATGGGTCGCAGCCAGCTCTCCGCCATTATCCAGTTGATTGCCGTCCAGCCGGAGATCATGCCCCGCAATGATATGACCACTGTTTTGTTGGATGACGGTGTCTGCGGTGATATCAATATCGCCATTGCGGGTTTCAAACCGACCCGCATTGTTCAGGCTGTCACTACGGTTTTGCTGTTGATCGGCAGCGACCAACAGATGCTCACCGGCATAGACGGTGCCCTGATTATCCACCTGACTTGCCAGCAGGCTGGTATCACGAACTGCCGATATCATTCCTGTATTGGACAGTTGATCGTGGACGCTCAACGTGGTGTTCAGCGCGGTTAACGTCCCGCTGTTTTCCAGCGATGAGACGGTCAACCCTAAACTCCCCAGCGCCTGAAGTTGCCCGTGGTTGTTCACCGATTGGGTGTCAATGCTGGTGGTCTGACCGGAAATCAGTGCATCCGCTTGGTTGGTCAGTCCGGCATGTGCGGTTGTGACACCGTCGAGTATCAGACGGGTATTGTCTTGAGCAGTAATTTCCCCGCCATTGTTTAGTGTTGCCGCAGTGACCGTGAGATTTTTACCGGCAAAAAGATGTTGACCGGCGCTGACTTGGAGATCCCCTTGGGTGGCAATGGTGAGATTGCCTGACTCAGCATTGAGGCTACCGTCGGTATTGTTGAACGTGGTAGTGCGGGTTTGATTGAGATCTTTCGCAATCAGCAGATTATCACTGGCAACAAGGTGGCCGCTATTGGTCAAGTTGTCCGTGAGTAAACGGACATCATGTGCTGCCGAAACCATGCCGTGATTGGTTAAATGATTAGTAACATTCAGCGTTGCATCATGGCGTGCCACGAGTGTCCCGCTATTATTCAGTGCATCTGTGGTCAGCCCCAAATCGGTCAGCGCCTGTAACTGTCCGGCATTATTTACCGAACCTGCCTGTACGGTGGTCACCTGTCCGGAGATCAGACCGTTGGCCTGATTATCCAGTTGACCGGCCACAGTCACGTTTGTGTCCTGCTGCGCCGACAGCTCACCGCTGTTGGTCACCGCTCCGCCATCAATAACGAGCTGCTGACCGGAGGTCACCGTGCCACGGTTGGTGAGCTGATTTTGTGCCGTCAAATGGCTATTGCCGACAGCCGATACATGCCCCTCAATGTCCAGCGTCTGTCCGGTTAACGTAACATCCTGACCAGACTGCATCTGACCGTGTTGTGTCAATCCATCGACCGTTACTTGTAATGGACCTTGCGTAACCAGTTGACTGTCATCACCGGTCTGCATCTTGCCGTCAACCGTCAGACGGGTATCACCGCCGGACTGGAGTGTGCCGTTCAGGGTCAATTGATCAGCATGAATCCCGACACTCGTTTTTGCAGCACTGTCCCCTGACAAGGTGACTGACCCACCAGCGATATCCAGTGCCTGTCCTGCCTGTAACGTGCCACTTTCCTGTGTCAGCCGTTGAGCCTTCACGTGTAGATTTTGTGCTGCAACGTGACCTTTTAAGGTCGCATCCGTCGCATCGATGTTCATGTCACCGCGCGTCGTCAACTGGCCTTGCTGGTTAAGCGTGCCCGCCGTCACTGTCAGTTGCTCTGCTGCACCCACCTCACTGTGCTCACCGGTGGTCAGCGCCTGATCGGCCTGCACCGCCAGTGTCTGGGCGGTGAGATGCGTATCCAATGTCAGACGATCACTCTCCAGCGTGATAGCAGAGGCCGTCATATGACCATCACCAACCAGACTCGCGTCTGTTCCCTTCACGCTCAGTTGATGCGTGGCAGCAACCGTACCGCGGTTATCGAGTTTGCGAAGCTGATTCAGCGTCATATCCTGACTATACATCAGGCTGTCTTGATCTACGGTGGCATGGCGCACCGCTGTTGTCAGTTGCTGATTGGCAATCAGGTTACCGGCGTTCAGAGTCAGGTCATTCGCCTGCACATCGATAACCCCGCCCGCTTGTTGCTTGCCGTCAGCATCCACACCAGCTTCAACCAGACTCTGATTGAGTGTCACCGTATCGGTGGCAGTCAGCGATACGTTTTGACCGGCAGCAAGCGTATCACTATCGGCATGAATACTCTGTCCTGATAGCGAAGCCGTCTGCCCGGCATACTGACTCCCTTTCAAGGTCACATCAGACTGACTGCTGACTGTCAGGTTGGTGTGGGCACTGGATTTGCCAAGCGTAATCTGTCCGTCTGTACTAATCTGGATCTCGCCCTGACTTGCCGACAGGTTGCCGACATTCACCCCGACTCCGGCATCGGTGGCGACCAGTGCAATCCGTCCGGCATACATGCCCCCCAGATTGGAAGAATCGATAGCTAACTCAGGCGCGGTGTCTTTATCATCTTCAGGCGTAGTGGCCGTGACTTGATTACTCTGATAACTGACCCGGTTTTTCCCCGTCACGATGCTGAGGTCATTGGCATGGATTTCAGCATTGAGCTGCGCGGTGCGGCTGATAATGTCAAAATAGCTTTGATGGGTGGCATCAAGCCCGAGCCCTTCAATACTGACACTGCCCTGAGACACATCAAACCCGGTGACATTACCATTGTCGATCAACGGGTTCCCGGTCGATAAGGTCACCCGGGGCGTGTTGATAAAGCCACAGCCATTACAGGTAATCCCATACGGGTTGGTTAAAATGACATTGGCACCCTGACCGAACACTTCGGTATAGCCCTGTAACTGACTACGGCTCGCCCCCGTGACTTCGTTGAGGATCACCGTTGCGGCCTGACCATGCAGATTGGGGTTATTTTGCAGATACCCCCCCAACTGTGACTGCGCCACTTGTTGGGTTGAGTTGTTAAGAATTAAACCCGACGGATCCACATTAAACTGCTGGTACTGGTTGTGTGATAAACCGTTGGCATTGGGCGTGGCAATATTCACCACTTCAACCCCATTGCCGGTATGATTCACCGAGGTATTGTGCTGACTGTTGTCCACAATCACATTGGCCAACAACGGCTGAATATTGAATGTCCAGCAGATCAAGTAGACCAGCGAGCGCTGCCAGAAAGTGACGGGTTTTATCATGTTTTTTATCCCTTGTACCTAACCTGAGCGGTTTAAATTGCGATATTCAAACGGTAATTAACGATATAGTGATCAGCATCCAGCGCGCCGGGAGCATCCAGTGGCATGCCGATAGCAAGACTGCTACTGACCCGGCGGCTACGGGTCTGAATCCCGAGACTGCTACCCATCAGTGAGCCGCGCTCCAGCGCATCATTTTTATCCCGGACAATTGAACCGGTATCGACCGCCCACTGCGCACTGACCTGACCGATATACGGGAGTGTGCCGAGCGGATAACTGAGATCATTGCGCCAGTAATATCCTTCATCACCGCTGATCGAGACATCTTTAAACCCACGCACCGAATACTCTCCCCCGATGCTCAGCCGCTGGCTGCTATAAAGTGTGTCATTGCTCCACTGGGCAAACAGGGTACTGGTGAACACCGGGCCGGACTGAAACGGCTGGGTATAACTGGCGGTGAGTGTCCCTTTACGAAACTGAGCCTTGGGGAAGCCCGGTTGATTGCGCTCACCGCCAAACAGGTCAGAGCCCATGGTCAGTCGCGGTGAAACGGTCAGAAATCCTGAACCAAGCCGGGTGCTGTAATCGAGGCCCACATAAGCAGATGACAGGTTGCGTGAGCTGGAGGCAATCAGGCTGTCCATCAGATAGTTTTTTTCCCGGCGGTGGCTCAGGCCCATCGTGACAAACGATTTACTCTGTGCATCGCGCGTAATCAGTCGCTTGAGGGTC
Source organism: Vibrio gazogenes (assembly GCF_002196515.1). Taxonomy (NCBI): domain Bacteria; kingdom Pseudomonadati; phylum Pseudomonadota; class Gammaproteobacteria; order Vibrionales; family Vibrionaceae; genus Vibrio; species Vibrio gazogenes. Next base: position 895,294 of record NZ_CP018836.1, read on the forward strand.
ACATCGTGGCTGTTGGTTTTTCCTGAGGTGCCAAACACAAAGTCATTGCTGACAAACCCGCTTTCATAATGGCTGTAGGTGGTACGATAATTGGTATTCCAGCGCCCGTAGGGGACGTCCAGACTCAGGCTGAGACTTTCCGAGGCATGGCCGGTCGGCGGATCGAGACTCCGGCTGCCGGATAATGACCACTGGTCAAGGGCATCAATGATATTTTCGGCATTCAGGGCATAACGAAACTGAGTTTCTCCGGTAGATTTCTGACCGGCGTTTTCCACACCGAACGATGTATTTCCCCAAAATTGTGTTTCACTCCGAATATCAACAATACTGTATCCCTGTTTACTGCCCGGTCTGATTTTAATTTGGGCATTATAACGGGATAACCGATTGATTTGATCGAGGCCTTGCTCGATCTCACGCAGGTTAAATATATGATCAATTAATCCCGGGAAAGCATTATTCAGAAATCCTTCCGTCCGACCATTAAATTTCAGTGCTTCCAGTTTACCTTCCAGAATCACAATTTTTAATTCACCGCTGGTTAAATCCTGAGGCACTAAATAAGCCCGCGAGGTGACATACCCGGCACTGATATATTGGTTGGTGATCGTCCGCAGGTATTCATTAATTTGAGGTAGCCCCAGACAGCCTGGTTTGAAATCAATCCAAGCCAGAATTTGCTGATGAGAAAATAGCGTGTTACCAGAAAAAACAATCTGTTGTATAGAAAAACACTGCTGAGTTTGCGTGGTCTCCGCAGGCGGCAGAGTCGGCAATTCACTTAGCTGTTGAACAGACTGTTTCGCTTGTTCTATCTCTTGCAGACGCTGCCGCTGCTCCTGCTCAATACTCGCCTGAGTCGCAGGAGAAACCGGAGCCATACCATTATGGCTATAAGCATAAAAAGAAATAAAATAACTACAGCCAGCAAGAAATAAATATTTAGACAGCACTAAGCGCTGCAAATAACGTCTTCGCATTCAGGGAACAACCTAGCATTAAATATAATCCCGACAAGGGGATTTATTGTTTTTTTATTGGCAACGGATATTAGGTTACAAAAAAATCAATAGCAATATCATTCTCAAATTTGGCACACTATTTTTATTAAAAATTATTGATTATTTATCCGTGATCAACATTTTAAATATCTCCATAGAGCAATTAATTTCATATTTAAATCAAATTAACATCTCATGATTTTTCATGAAATAATCACAAACCAGATTTCAGGATATCAATGCCAATTCTTAAAGGATGACCGGATTGAGAGCGGCTCCGCGACCTGCTGACAGGTCGCGGAATAGGGTTGGTAAAAGAGGAATGTTCGGATGTGGTTCGTGACGAGCTAAGACGTAGGGGATGATGGAGATTGCCCAGACAACAGTCCTTTAGCAATCTCCATCGCTTCCTCGTGCGATGAAGCCGGAATCAGCGGGTAGCCCCAGAACTTGGCGAAAAGCACGGCAAACGCCTTGATGCCGAGGCGTTTGGCTGGACTGGGTTCGACCATAATCATGGCCTGAACCAGCGTGCGCAACTCAGCCTTGTGTTCTTTCATCCAGAATGCAGTCCGTCGCTTCTCTTCCGGTGAATGCTCATGGTCTTCAGCAGGTGGCGTATCGGTCAATAGCACAAAAGGTTCACCGCGCTTCAGATTGGCTTCGAATGCTGCGAAGTCTTTTTCGTGATCATGCCCCGGCTCATGCGAAAAACGCATCCAGACGAAGGGAAAGTTTGCGCTATTCATCGACATCATCTACTCCTTTACTCTTGAGGTGACACCAGGTTGCCACAATGGCGAACACGCCCGGCACAGTGATAAAGAAAACCGCGGAGAAGGCAACGTACCAGCCATCACGCATCCCGTCGGAAATCCCGCCGAGGGTATTGAGGGCAACCATCAGAGTCCCGAGGATCAGCGCAACCCACTGAGACTTCCGGGTGCCGATCAGTGCGAGCAGCACCGTGATGATCCAACACCCATAAAATGTCGGAAACACCCACAGAACATCGGGCTCAAACGTTATCGTCGGTGTTGCGCCCTGTGCTCTCACAAAACCGTTGACGTAAAAGAACAGCTGGAAGGTGACAAAAAGTACAGCGCCGACGCCGCTCGTCAGCCAGAACAGGGCAACCCGGTTCTGTTGATGGATAGTCGCAGGGCGACGCTGGTAGAGATTCGATTGGGATGACATAATTTTCTCTCTTATCAGGTTAGGTATGCAAAAGAACAAATGTGTTATAGGAGGACACTCACATCTTGTAGTTCAGCGTGAACATGACATTGCGCGGTGCACCATAGCTCACCGTGTCGAAGTCACCCTTCTGTAGTGCGTACTTCTTGTCGAACACGTTGTTCAGGTTGACGGCCAGATTGATCGCCTTCGTGATGTCGTACCGTCCCATCAGGGATACCAAAGCATAGGAACCCTGTTCCCCGCCCGATGTACTCGTCCCAGTATTGGCTGCTTGGTAGAAACGGCTTTGCCACTGAATACCGCCGCCGAGCGTCAACTGGTGCCAGTCTCCGGACAACTGGTAAGTATTGAAAAGCTGGGCCGTGGTGCGCGGTAGCTTCGAATTCAGACGCACGCCATCACCATCTTCCGCCGTGAAGTGAGCGATACCGGCGTAGATGTTCCAACCCGGTGCCAGCTCGCCCTGCAAGTCCAGCTCGATGCCGCGCGATTTCGTGCCATCAGCGCCCTGATAAGCTTGGGATCCGCTCGGTGTATAAGTCCCTGCAATCATTTGTGCCGCGTTGTCCAGTTTGGTCTCAAACAAATCCACCGACGCATTCAGACGCCCGTCCATGTAAGCCCCTTTGAGGCCGATTTCCTTGGTTTTTCCTTTTGACGGTGTGAGCACGTTGCCGCGACTGTCCCGATAGTCGGTTTGCGGATTGAATATGTCTGTATAGCTGACGTAAGTCGAATACGTGTTGTTGATGTCATAGACCAAACCGGCATACGGCGTGAATTCACCGCTCTTTTTATAATGCAATGAGGTGCCATTGACGTTGTCATCGATTTCGTAGTTGCTGAAGCGGCCACCGATAATGAGTTTTAGCGGCTCGGCCAGCGAAAACCGGACTGCGCTATAGATGCCGCTCTGCTTGACTCGGGTATGGGTTGGTACCGAAGTCTTGGCATCGAAGTCAGGGCGGGGATAGGCAGGCCCCAAGTTATAGACATTGACCGGTACAAGACCGGCATAGAACGGTGCAATATCCTTTTGGCTCGATGTGCGGCGCGAACTCGTCGCCCCGACTACTAAATCGTGTTGGCGGCCCAGCAGTTCGAAAGGACCGCTTGCCATCACATCAAAGGTATTTTGACGGCTGCGACCTCCGGACGCCAGCGCGACCGGATAGGCCCCGGAGGGATAAAAGCCTAAGCCGGTCTCCCGATCAGGACGCCCGACCAAACCAAGCAATTCAGCATCGTATTCCGTGCGGTACTGGTTCGCTGTGGCTTTGATATTCCAGCCATTGTCGAAGAAGTGCTCGATCTCGGCAAACGCGGTCTTGAGCGTGTTGTCCCAGTGACTCCAGTCCTGCGCGTAGTTCTTGCCGCGTGAATACTCCGCCTGTGTACCGTCACTGAACCATAGCGGCAAACCACCCCAGGTCGCTCCCTTCGGCGTGATGTCCTGATAGTCATAACCCAGACTCAATGTCGTATTCTCGGTCAGATCCGCCTCAATGATGCCGTAGAACCCTTTCCGCTTCGGCTTGTAGCCGTCGAGGTACGAATGTCCGTCTTGATACGTTCCCACGATACGGGCACGAATGCGACCGTCTTCGGTCAACGGCGTCGAGATGTCAGCCATCCCCCGGTGAGTATCCCAGCTCCCCGCACCGATTGAGGCGGCTGCCGAGAAGTCACGGGTTGGCCGTTTGCGCACAAGGTTAATGGCCGCCGAAGGATTGCCGGTGCCTGTCAGCAAGCCGGAGCCACCGCGCACGACTTCGACCCGCTCATAGAACGCGGTATCGAGAGAACCGATGCCACTACCATTAACGACGTTACCGACCACGGTGGGAATACCGTCGTACTGAACGTTATTGATCAAAAAGCCACGCGAATAGAAACTCGTTCGCTCGCTGTCGGACTGGTACGACGCGATGCCTGTGGTGTTATCCAGCACACCCTGTACCGAATTCAGTTGCTGATCATCGATGCGCTGACGCGAGATCACCGTGACCGCCTGTGGTGTTTCCTGCAGTGACAACGGCAGACGTGTCGCCGCTGCGGTTTGATCGATTGTATAAGCGTCAGTCCCTTCGCCCATAACCGTCATGGCTGGCAAGGTCGCCGTTTCCTGAGCTGTTTTCTCCCCATCTTTGTTTTGAAGCGGCTCTGATTCGGCAGCGAATGCGCTCTGTGCGCTGATGAGAACAACCGCCGCAATAGCAGAACCAAGCACGGTGCGGGGGGTACTTTTGATGGCCCCTTTGTATGGCCCATCGGGCAGAGGATAGACCGTCAGCTCTGTGCGCCCATCAATTGACCCACGCAACTTCCCTGTAGTTTTGATATAAACCATTAAATGATACTCATTTGCAATTAGGTATTTTATTTAATAATAAAATTGCATGGGTGTAATGGCGAAATTAGGCCGGATTGTTATTCATTTAGGCCAAATGCATTTGCCTCACTCTTTATTGGCTGGATTGCAAAATGAATTGACTTGATTTTGCAATGTGGAATCCCTTTCACGCAGAGCGCTGTATAGAAATGACGGTCACAGCGACTGCAGCGAAGGAATGGAACGATTCTGATACACAACCAAATCAGCTTAAACCATGTTCGGAAAGCATGATAGCTGGCACAGCCGTCGTCTTTCCGTCGGTCATTCGTTCCGAGATGTATCGCGCTGGGGGCTTGCCGACTGCCTTGCGGAACATGGTCACGAAACCACTGGCATTTTCGTAACCCAATTCCAACGCCACGGTCTGCACGCTTTCGCCTTTGGTCAGGCGCTGGAGTGCAAGGATCACATGCAATTGCCGACGCCAGCGTCCGAAACTCATGCCGATTTCATTCAGCAACAGCCGACTCATATTGCGTTCGCTCATGCCGATGCGGGTAGCCCAATCTCCCTTCAATGTTTTGTCTGTGGGATCGGCCAACAGCATCTCCGCGAGATGACGCAATCGCGGATCGTGCGGCATCGGCAGATGAAGGTTTTCTACCGGCGCTGCCGCCAGCTCATCCAGTAAAGTGGCGATCAGCCGATCTTCCCGACTCCCGAGTTCATACAATTTGGGAAAGCCAGCCACCTTGAGCAGCAATTCACGTAGCAGCGGTGATACTGAAATCGTGCAGCAGGTTTTTGGCAGATCCGGCGCGGCATCAGGCTCGACGAACAGGCAATAACATTCCGTTTCACCTGCTCCCCGGGATGAGTGGGGTAAGTTTCCCGGTATCCATACCGCGCACTGCGGCGGCACAATCCAGACACCGTCTTCGACTTCACAGTTGAGAATACCGCGAACGGAGTAAATCAGTTGCGCCTTGTGATGCTGATGACGGGCCTGTTCCCAGTCCTTTGTGACCGATGTGGCACTCAGAGCAACCACAGGCCGGGGAACGTTATCAACGTCTCGGGCAGTGCTCAGGTCGGTGATTGTAATGTTAGACATTGTCAGTTCTGAACCTCGTTCGACGATGAGAAGGTGAAATATTTTGGCCGAATTGAAAAATATTATGGCGAAATAATGCAATGACGTCCAGCTATCCTACAGGTATCTTAGGATCAACGATGCTGCCCGTTCTGCTCGCTCGGAGCTGACCACCAGCAGTTTTTATGATGTTCTGAAGGAGTATTGGTATGCAGATTGATACCGCGCAGTTTCCTCTGGTCTGGACGCGATTCAACGCGCCGGGCACCGATCCCGACGCCTCGCCTTTTGCCGAGTTCGAGGCATTGCTCGCCCGCAAGACCGTCTTTGTGTTGCTCAACGACGAGGGGCTTGATAAAGGCGATCACGAACATGCGCCGGATGAAATGAAACAAACATCGCGTTGGATGAAAAATCATAAGAGCGAATTGAAAGCCTTCGTGAAAGCAGCGATCTACATCGAGCCGAATATCGCCAAGCGAATGGCAACGAAAGCGTTCGCCTCAGTATATGAGAAGTTCTGGGGTTATCCCATGGTCATGGTTGCGACCAAAGACGAAGCACTGGCGCTGGCTCAGAAGTTCTTAGCAGACGAGACCTGAAAGATGAACTGGTGCACAGAGCACCGAAGCCTCTGAAATTGGATACAAAGTCATCCTTGACAGCATCGTCGTTTATCATACTCCGTGTGCTAGACGTTGCGATTGCCCGAACTGTTGAATGAGTACATTCGAACTTCGTCCCGAGCAAACCAGCCTAGCCTTTCATAAAATTGTTGGGCATTCACATTGTCGTTATACACAAATAAGTGAGTTTTTGGGACACCAATTTTAGCTAGCGAACGGACTGCTTGGTCAACTCACTCACGACCGAGCTTCGCCCACCAAAGGACTATCACTTCGTCATAGTCCGCGATTTCCATTTCACGAATTTTTACCACGTGACTCTCCTTGCGTATACGCTTGTCATGCTACCTTTTCGCCATTGGGTGGTCTGGGTTTAATTGAAGAAGGTCCCACAAGTTTCCATACAAATCTTCAAACACGGCTACCGTGCCATAGTCTTGTTCAGTTGGCTCTCGGACGAAGTGAATACCAATCGATTTCATGCGCTCAAAGTCACGCCAGAAATCATCAGTATTTAGAAACAGGAATACTCGACCACCGGCTTGATTACCAATGAAATCATGCTGTTCTGGCTTCGAGGCTTTGGCAAGTAACAATGTGACACCATGAGAGTTTGGTGGCGCGACAACCACCCAGCGTTTGTCTTGTGCAGGTTGATAAGTATCTTCAATCAGTTCAAATTTGAGTTTGTTTACGTAAAAATCAATTGCTTCATCATAGTCTTTTACAACCAAAGCAATATGAACAATGTTCTGTTTCATCGTATTCCTTATTAAAGATTTTGACCGGTAGTATGATACCCCAATCAATTGCGCATTGCGCTGGGACCAAGCGGTTGAAAAACACGAAAAGGCAACCGCGAAGCTTAACTGTATCAATTGCTTTGATTTGTGATGATCACGTCACCGACGTAACGCTAACCAATCCCTTTCACTTGGCATCGTTTCAAATTGCGGAAGACCATCGTTTATGAACCCCACATCCCAGTTTGCATGAGATCCAACATAGACATGAGCGACAACTTTTGTATCCACCGGCTCGGACAGCAAACCAGCAGGCACCCAGTATGAATCACCATTCGAGCTGATATTGGGTACCGGACTACCACACTGACAACAAAAATCAGATTTAAAACCCGAGTGAGTAGAGAACGACCTGATTTGATGCTCGCCGCTACACCAATTAAAATTGGATACCTTAACTATCAAAGCTGAGTTTGATGAAGAACCCGACACTTTGCGACACAACGAACAATGACATTGATAAATGGGTGGTAATTCGCCTGACAACTCAAACGAGACCTCTCCACATAAACAGTTTCCTTTCAATTGAATGATTCCTTGTCAATGAGTACGCATAACGCCAAGCTAAGCGCTGCCGCATTCAACGTCCTTGCTTGCGCTTTTTGTATGCTTACTTACGTAAAAAACACCCAGCACCATACCGACCGTCAAGCCGAGAACATGGCCTGGCTTCGGATAATGAGCGAAAATAACGCCCGCAATAAGGTGTGCCCCGTTGAACCAGCCAAGCGCACCGAACTTTAAACCAAAACTGACGAGTGTAACGCATCACCTTGATTGCCTTGTTAGCTGGCTATGCCGAATTAGCATTGAATGCATTGGCATTGTTGCATTTAAACTCAAAGTAATGTGTTGCTATCTTTTCCATTCATAACGGATATTTGTACAGTATTGGGAAAATCCTATCTTCTTGTACATCCCGAACCCTTTATTCGAGGACTGGAGAATCGCAACCTTATACCCGTCATTAAAAGCATCTTTTAAGATAACATTCATCATATTTCGACCAATACCTTTTCCCCTAAAGCTCGGTATTGTTGAGACCCAATAAACACCAACGACCCCGTCGCTATAAAAACAACTAGCAGTAGCAACAGGCTGACCATCATATAAACCTAAATAACTTTTCACAGGATTTTTAAAACCTGCATCCATTAGAATTTTTTTATAGATTGGCCTAAGTTCATGGCTTAATTGAAAACCTTCAAACAAAGTAATGACCCAATCTTCTAAACCTTCCTCAGTACTCACTTGTTTTACAGTTAATTTTTCTAATGATTGTGGAGGAAATTCATGACACGCAAGATCGGCTGCCATCCCCGGATTTTCAGAAGAAACCTTTAGCCCCTGAGATACAAGTATTTCCCCTAAGTTTTTTGGACAACTTGAGGACCACACTTTCCAACAGAAGCCATCCTTTCTCGACTCTAAACTGTCCAGCATGTCACGAATAAGTGTATCTGGGTCATTTGGGTTAATTGTGGTTTCCAAAACCCCATTAAAAATTGGGATAGGGTGGGTACTTTCAATCCGGATGAATTGCTCATTGTTTTCTAGTGTAATAACACCTGACTGGGCCAGAAATAAATCATAAGAGAGTTGATTTTTATCGATCAACTTGGATAAACGCTGAGGTTCAAAATCTTTAATAGAATACATACTTTCTCTCCAAGTTAATCTAAACAGTACTACCATTTCATTTAACGATTGCCGCTTGTCGCTCCTGCCAGCTAACAGTGATTAGACAGCATCCCGCCGTATAACATCCCAGCATTGTGCTGTATAACACAACTTATGATATTAGAACATTGTTGTCTATCTTGCTGAAAATAAAAACAAAATGATGCATAAAATATGAGATGGGGGTAGACATTACAGCACTGTGCTATCGAATCTGGCGCTCGTTCTTTTATCAGTGAACTTGAACGATCTGTTCAGGATAGAATTCTCTTCTTTTCTCGGCAGAGAAAATCAATGATTCAGCCAAACAATGTCCAAAACCCGACGATTCCTGTCAACTTCTGTTCAGATATGATTCACAAACCCTTCTAGCATGAATGTTCCCTTTCCTAACCTATGGACAGATTCAACATGCTAGCCACACCATCAGACAAATATGTACCCGCACCGGTCATTCGTTTTCCGCAAAGAACTTGGCCGTCAAAACAGTTAGAACAAGCCCCCCGCTGGTGCTCGACCGATTTAAGAGACGGCAACCAATCGTTAGCCAACCCAATGAACATCGATAAAAAATTGAAGTTTTTCCATCATCTGGTGACATGTGGATTTAAGGAGATTGAAGTAGCATTTCCGTCTGCATCACAAACAGATTTTGACTTTGTCCGCCAACTGATCGAAAACGCATTGATTCCTGATGATGTCACCATTCAGGTGATTACCCAATCCAGACCGGACTTAATTGAAAGAACCATTGAGTCACTGCTCGGCGCTACCAAAGCCATTGTTCACTTATACAATGCCACCGCACCGGCTTTCAGAGAAATCGTGTTCAATCAAGACAGACAAGCGACATTAGCGCTTGCGGTCAAAGGCGTGCAGCAGATCAAAGCATTATGTGAACAGCATCCTGAAACACAATGGACACTGGAGTATTCACCGGAAACCTTTAACTTTACCGAGCCGGAATTTGCCCTTGAAATCTGTCAGGCCGTCGCCGAAGTATGGCAGCCTTGTGAGGCTCGCCCTCTGATTATTAACCTGCCAACGACTGTTGAGCGTAACACCCCGAATGTGTTTGCCGATCAAATCGAACACTTCATCCATAACTTGCATTCATTGGCGCATGTCACCATCAGTGTGCATCCGCATAATGATCGGGGCACGGGTGTTGCCAGCGCTGAACTGGCGATGCTTGCCGGTGCGACGCGGGTTGAAGGCTGTTTGTTCGGCAATGGCGAACGCACCGGAAATGTTGATTTGGTCACGCTGGCCTTAAACCTCTATTCACAGGGGATCGACCCGCAATTACGCTTTGCCGATATGCAAAAGACGGTTGAACTGGTTGAAGAGTGTAATGAACTGCCGGTGCACCCGCGTCACCCGTATGCGGGCAGGCTGGTGTTTACTGCGTTTTCCGGATCACACCAGGATGCGATCAAAAAAGGATTCGCCCGCTATCATGCACAGCCACACGGCCACTGGAATATCCCTTACTTACCTATCGACCCGATGGATCTGGGGTGCAATTATGAAGAAGTCATTCGAGTCAATAGTCAGTCAGGTAAGAGTGGTGCCGCATGGCTATTGCAAGAAAATCACGGCTTGGTGCTACCGAAGATGCTTCAGGTTGATTTAAGCAAGAGAGTGAAAAATCATACTGACAGGACCGGCAGTGAAATGAATATTGCACAGCTATGGCAACTGTTCAGAACCTCATATGGGTTAGTCAGTCAGCCTTTGATGAGCTTGCAGCACTATCACAGCCAACCGACAGCGGACGGACAAAAGATTGAGGCGCAGATTCGTTACCGCGACCAAGTAATCGTCTGTGTCGGTAGTGGTATCGGGCTGATGTCGGCCTTGTTAACCGGATTAATGCAGCTGTTTGATTGCCAAGCCAATGTGGTGGATTACCACGAGCACACACTGGGCACGCAAACCCACAGTAAAGCGGCCAGTTATGTTCAGCTTCAGTCCGCGATGTCTAATGTCAGTATTTTTGGGGTCGCGATTGAAGAGGATGCCACCAAAGCGTCGTTACAGGCATTACTAAATGCCTATGCGCAACTTTTGCCAGCTCACGATGTCCATCGATAAAACTATCGATGATGCATTAGCGAGCCAATGGCATTACCGGCGGACAATATTCACTCGGAGACAGCCCGGTGCGGCTTTTAAACATCGCGCTAAATGCACTCGGACTGTCATAACCAATTGCTAATGCCGTATCTAGCACACTACAGCCGCTGGCTAACAGTTCCAGCGCATGGAGTAATCGCTTCTGACGTAACCACTCGGTAAAAGTTAACCCCAGTTCTTGCTGAAATCGGCGTGATACCGTCCGCTCGCTTTGGCCGAGCGATTTAGCCGCATCTGAAGCGGTCCACGGATGAGAGAAACGCTCGGATATGTTACGGCAAAGCATCACCAACGCTTCAGAACTCGGATGAGGAAGATAAAAATCAATCGGATCCAACCGGCGTAACTCGTCCAGAATCAATTCAAAGATGCGCTCTTCTCTTGTTCCTGCCATACGAATATCGGGCAGAGAAACCGCCTCCACAATTAAACAGGTCAACAACGGGGAGACCGTTGATAACACACAAGTATTCGGCAGATCCGCTCTTGCCATCGGATCGACAAACAGCGTGCGAACACGAACCTCACCGGTAATTCTGAGGCTATGGGAAACACCCGCCGGGATCCACAATCCCTTATTGGCGGTCACCACCCATGATCCCGTTTGCGTATCCACGCGAATCACACCATTGAGTGCATGTAAAAACTGGGCACACTGATGCTGATGAGGCGCTTCAACATCCCCGTGCACATAATTGTGTGCATAGGCAATAATTGGCGGCCCTAACGCTTCGTCACAAAATTTCATCCATCATCACACTCATCCAGCCCTGTCTCGCAGTATTTAAAGCCGATCACGAAAGGGTTGTCAAACTCGGCCGTGTGCATTGGACGCAACAAAAAGCATGATGCGATACGTCAAAGTCAGTGCCTCAATGAACATTCCGTTAATAACCATATCTATTTTCAAGCAACATATCGCATAACCGCAAATCACCCACCTTTAAGACTGTGATTGATGAACAATTGCAGATAAAATTTTCATTTGAGATGTTTATTTAAATTCATATGAATGCGGAAAATTGTAACACGATGCCTGTGGAAAAGAAGGGGAATTTTGGAGATGTATCAATGCCCGGTTCGACAACAGGCCCAGCTTCATTTCCGTGGACGGTGAAAGCTGCGATGGTGAAATAAAGGATGAAATGACGGGAGAATCGAAATGGCAAAAGGTGCAAAAGTTGGTGATATGGGCAGCGATCACGATGGGTTTCCGCCAACACCTATCACATCAGGCTCACCCACAGTGAAATTTGATGGTATCCCAGCAGCGCGTGTTGGCGATCCGTTGGCACCTCACGACAAACCGAAACATCCACCCCATGCAAGAACAATTGCTTCCGGCTCATCGACGGTGATGATTGATGGGAAGCCAGCCGCGATGTCTGGATGCTCGGTCAATTGTGGCGGAGTGGTGAATGTCAGCGGTGGTACGGTCAATATCGGCAATCGCCCTGGCGGGGATGCATCCAGCATATCTGTAAAACCGTTGGCAAAAATTGAGAGTCGCACCCATCAATCGCCATCTCACAACACTGCACAGCATTCATCCGGTCAATCCGATCCCAGTTTGGCTTCAAACGTAGTTCAGGGAGGCTGCTACACGCGTACAATCAAAATCAATCCAAAGAATATGTACTGGCCGGATTATGGATTATCGCAAACAGTAGAAATTGTCTACGAGCAGGAGACGATTCAATTCGCGGTACTTGCTCCCGATGAATGGCAAACCTTTTTTGACAGTCTGGATGCAGCAAAAACAATCAAAGAGACGGCCACGGGATTATACAACGCCCGAGAAACCGCCAAGGCATTAGGTGGTTTAGGTGCCGTGGCCTTTATCAAAGAAATTAATGGTGTCGAGTATTTGATCCTAAAAAACTATGACAAATGGCAACAGACTTTGCTGCACGGCGGTGTATTTAAAGCCAACCATGAAAGAGTGGTTAAACTCGGTCTTGGCGCATTGGATTCAACAAAAGGCATGGTACGATACGTCAAAGTCAGTGCCCCTATGGAAATTCTTGTCGGCTCAGCCATCAATGTTCTTCAGGTTATCGTGAACGATGAATATACATTGAGAAAGCTTGGTGTGGATGAAGCAAAATTATTTGTTCATGCAATCGCTGTTGCAGGACTGGCTCTTGGCCTTGGGATGACTTTCCCTGCGTTTGCAGCAACAGTCGTTGGTCGACTAACGTTACTTGTTATTTCTAGTGCGACTGTTTGGGTTGCCGACAAGTGGACTGATTTTGAGAAGAAACTTGTCAATAAAGTATTGGAGAACTCTGAGTGACTAAATGGATTCTATTGATAGTAATGTCTATTTTCTTCTTCGTGCTAGGAAGCGGCATTTTTTTCCATTTTTATTTACAGCCATTTTTTACCAGTGAATCAGAGATAGTGTCAGCAGATCCATTTACTTTCATGGCTTTTATATTCGGGGGAAGTGCAGGACTACTCATGTTAGCGCCACTCAATACATGTTTCCGACTCATTTATAAACGGGAGATTAATATTAAAATGCTTTGTGCAATCCCCCTGTTAGCTGGCTGTTTATCCGCTTTCCTTAATTTTCAGATATATCAAAAAATTATAACGCCACAAGGATTGATTGAATGCCCGAAAAAATCGGGTTACAAAAAGAACTTACTCAGGGATTATGTAAAAAACATTCAGCAGTGTGAAAAGTTCTAATTGAGTGGTGATCGACAATGTTCAACTCAAGCACCATCTCAATTGGCATCATTCCCCAGCCGCGCCTGACACAGCCGTTCCACCAGTGCTTGTAGTTTCTCCACTTCACTTTGTAAATAGGTCAGCTCTTCTAAGGTGATTTCATAATGCATTGAATAACGCGCATCGATATAGGCGCGTTGCAGACGGCGGAAACTGCGGCGGTGGAATTTATCGTCCATCGGGAAAATGTCGGCAAACGCGAGATCCTGACCGGCACAGTATTTTTTCAGCTTTTCAATATTATGCGTTTTCGGCAGATAGTTGGTCAGCACCAGTAAGGTACAGGCAAACAAGCGTTCGACAGATTGGTGGAGCTGGAAAGCTGCGTTACTGAGCCATTTCTTATCAGATAAGGCCTGACTAAAGAAATGGAAAAACTGCTGTGCACTTTCAAACCAATAATCATAATGCTTTTGCGCAATTTGATGCATTTCTGTTTCACTCAAATTACCCGGCTCGGCCAGCGCTCTTGGTATCGCGGCAAAGATTTCTATCCCTTCCTGACGGATATCCTTAAAAAAGTAGTGACCTTGCCGCAGTTGTTCATTGACTTCCTGCCAAGTGTGAACAATCAAACCTAACGGCGCACTTTTCACTTTACGGTCGATCTGTTCTTCTGCCCGACGCCAGATTAAATCTTCTTCCACCAGTGCGGGCTGATTCACAATCACCAAGATGTCATAGTCGCTGACATAACCATTCGGAATATCACTCACCCAACCGCCTTTGGCATGGCTACCGAACAGAATGATTTTCAGGATCTTGAACTCAGACTTACTCCCCTGCTTGTTGGCGATGAAATCATCCAACGTATCGCGCAGAATGGTCGAAATCAGCCCCAGCTCGTGCTGTTTTCGTTCAGGAAGGTGGTCGAGAGCAGTCCTCATATTGAATGATTTTAACCAGTTAGCCGATAATGCCCCTAGTGTGGCGAGGTGCCGGACAAATGTCTATGCCTTTGTCCGGTGTTAACCGGAGTAACGATTTAAATCTGCGAGTCAGGACAAAATATGGTTGATGGTGGCGAGTTGGGGAATGGGTCAAAAAATAACAATACAACCGAGAGCGACAAACACCCTCAGAAATAAAAACGTGAATTAGCGCATATGCAAAAGGGTGGTCATTCATCACGTAATAAATAATAATAAAACGCATATCAAAAGACTGAACAGTAGGCTACCTAGGTTCCATGAAAATTGAATGTCCTCATTGTCACACTGACAATAACATCGAGTTTGCCGAAAACATTACTTGTAAAAAGTGTGAAAAGAATTTTAAAGGCTTCAAATTTAGCAAGCGCAAACTTGTGTCAGCGAGTACCGCTTTGCTCCTTGGTGCTGTTGGTGGATACAAGGTAAACACAGCTTTAGATAAAGAACGTTATCCATTAGAAGTGGAATATGCCATTGTCGATACCTGTATTAACTCGTCAAAAAATATGGTGTCAGTAAGATGGTATGAAAGTAAGCGAGAACGATGTTTATGTGCGCTTGCCGAAACAGAAAAATCCGTTTTGTACTCCGATTATAAATCGGATCAAAAGCTATTCTTGAGTAACTTTAGGTTAAACGCCAAAGATTGCTCATAGATACATAATGAGAGGCAGCGATTGCTGCCTCTCATTATGACTAGCGTTTGGGTGTGTTACCACGACCTTTACCTGACGGATTGCCAGTTTTACTTGGATAGTTAGGATTTTCTTTGGTCATGTTTTGCGCTTTTGAATCTGGCTTTTGGTTATTAGCAGCAGCACGTTGGGCGCGAGCAGCGAATGAATCCTTATCTATTTGTCCACCATTTTGTTTTGCTTGATTCGCTTGAATACGAGCAGCGGCTTCTGGGGTCATTGGTGCTTTGTTTTTAGACATAATATTTTCCTTTTCGTTAATTGAATGCTTGTCTCCGCTGAGACCATCGCATAGTAACTAATAAGGTAGGGACAAATGGGGACAGCTCAAAAACAGAAACAAATTCGAACCATGTTGGATGCGTTAGGTTGGAGTCATAAGCAACTCGCGGACATACTGTATGAGGAGCTTCAATGTCCTGAGTATGAAGATATGGACAACATTCCTCCCGAAGAAAAACGCAAATTTCGTGAGATTATCAAGAAGCAGTTACAAAGAGAATCTACTCCAGAAAGTAGGCTTGAACAATATGTAAAAGTAATTTCTGAGCACCCAGATTTTATTGCATTAAGGCTAGATGTAGTGCTTCCAAAATATATTAACCATCGATGCTTAAGTGATAACTCGCTTGCAGAGTTAACAGACATATCCAGTTGGTTGGATGATGAGCATAGTCTTTAAAAAACGGATATGTTTTATCTGGATAATATGATTTAGCACTTTATTTATAGCTTTTGTTAATTAACGGGAACATAGAATGTACAAAGGACATTGGTATGATGTTGTGGGCAAGGAGAGAACAGATCTCAGAGCTATGAGTCTCGATTTCAGCTCTCTTAAGTTGGCTATAGATGAAGTAATGAACGTATTACCTGATACTCGGTTAATCGTTATGAACGAGAGGTTAGATTGGGGTTTAATATCTATTGAAGAAACAAAGCGAATGTTAATCTGTAGGGACTAGATAGTTATCAAGACAATCTAGCTAAAACGATCTTTGTTGCTTTCCTCACTGTTTTCTTTATAAGCATCTGGTATCATAATAATTTAATGATACTAAAGAGGAAATTTACATGACGTGCAGTTGTTGTAATAAAAGTTTGAACATAGGGATGATACATAAGAAAGATCCCCATACAGGCCAAAATTTTAAGTCCTGTCCTCATTGTTCTGATGCAAATGGCGTGGAGCACGTTTTCCATCCATATCCATCGTCCTTTGGTAAAACACCTGCTAGAGTGACCGCCCGAAACCCTGAAGGATACCAAAGCTACTGTATAGATTGTCGTCGACTAGATAGGGGTATGCAATCTGAAACCTATATGAATGGTAAAACGTGCAGTAGTCTTGTATAGAAATCTGATGAATTTATTCCAAAATGATGCAGTTAAATGGTTGTCAACGCTCGATACAGCGAGCGTTGATCTATTAATAACCGATCCCCCTTATGAATCTTTAGAAAAACACCGAAAAATTGGTACAACAACTCGACTTAAGGTTAGTAAGTCGTCAAGCAACCAATGGTTTGAGATATTCCCTAACGATAGGTTTGAAGAGTTACTTAGTGAGATCTATCGTGTGCTTAAAAACCACTCTCATTTTTACCTTTTCTGTGACCAAGAAACTATGTTTGCCATTAAGCCGATTGCGGAAAAAGTCGGATTCAAATTTTGGAAACCGATCATCTGGGACAAGGTTAGTATTGGTATGGGCTATCATTACCGCGCTCGACATGAGTACATATTATTTTTTGAAAAGGGTAAGAGAAAACTCAATGATTTAGGAGTACCCGATATATTAACCCATAAGCGGGTATATAGAGGATATCCAACTGAAAAACCAGTAGACCTTCTTGAAGTTCTCATAGCTCAGAGTAGTCGAGAAGGAGAAATGGTAGTTGACCCATTTTTTGGTTCAGGTTCAACCTTAGTTGCGGCTAAAAATTTGAAAAGACAATTTAAAGGGAATGATCTTTCTCCCTCAGCTCATGGACATCTTCGCCAACGTACTGACTTTGAGACCTAAAGGCTGACTAGATAGAATGGCAGAATTATATTTATTATCTTTTAGGCTCCACTTAAAAAATTAGTTCTTCCGCCTAATCCAACTTCGCCTGAAATTTCCCCGGTGTTTCACCGAAACGCTGACGGAACACCTCAATATAGGCGCTGACGTTGTGATAGCCGCTCCGCTCGGCAACATCGCTGATCGGTAAACCCGCCAGCAGCCACTTCAACGAGATGACAATCTTGGACTGTTGACGCCATTGGCTAAAGGTAAGCCCTGTTTGTTGCGTAAAGATACGGCTCAGCGTACGGACACTCATTCCCGCCCGAGTTGCCAATTGTGTTTGCGTTAAATCGGTGGCAGGGCAATGAAGCAGTTCATCAGCGATATGACGGGCACGCCGGTCTGACGGTAATGGCAAGCCAATCGGCAGCATATTCAGCATCGTGATTTCATGACCGAGTAATGCCACCAAATGCGAAATATAACTCGGTGAATAATCATCACTATCATTTAAGCAAGTGGCCCTTTGCATCAGAGCACTCAGAAAAGCGTTCACCCCGTAAATTCCCGGAGATTGGGGAAATGCAACCCCATCAGCATTATCCAAATACAGCATATACCCTTGCACCGAGGCTAATATCTTTGCCTTGTGGGCACAATTTTCGGGGATCCACCCCACGGAACCGGGCGTTATCGGCCATTGGGCAAAGCTGGTTTCAATGATAATAATACCGCGTTGTAACCAATAGAGCTGACCGGCTTGGTGCGCATGCCAAGGTGTCTCATGCATTTGCACATGATTGAGCGTTTTTACATCCATCTCTTTTGATCCCCACACAATGACCGGTTAGCCGTATAATATGGCAAAGTAACGATAATCATACAAATAACGATGCATGTATAGTGTCTTGACCAACCAGCACAGAGGTCAATATCGATGCACATTTGTCAATTTGTTGTTCATGCTTTAGCAGAGGTCATCACGAGCCCAACACATGAAGAAAGCGTCATTAGAAAATATTTTTCTCCGAATTATCATCAGGTTGTGAATGGCCAACATCTGGATTTCAACCACTTTCTTCACCATATGGCATTACTCAAACAAGAAGCGCAGCATATCGCTCTCACTCTGATTGCTGCCGCTTCAGAAGGCGATACGGTTTTGACTCACCATCAGGTGAGTGCTGAAAAAGTGGATGGTACGACGGTGTCATTTGACGTGATGGCACACTTTACCGTCACTGGTGGTCAGATCATTCGCTGCGAGGAATTAACCCGCATGCTCAAAGGTGCCGAGAGTGATCAGGACTTAAGTTGCAGACATTGATTCGTCGTCAGTCAAATAAATGAAAAGGGAGCCATTTCGCTCCCTTCTCTTTTATCTCCTGCACCCATTAACATGATCAGGGTTCTGTGGGGATCACCCAGCGTTTTTACGCTGCCCTACCAGAAGTACACCGCGATCAGGGTGAGCAGAATAATACAGGCAATATTCAAATAAATACCGGCCCGCATCATCTCCGACTGCTTGATATGACCTGAGGCAAACACAATGGCGTTGGGTGGTGTGGCAACCGGTAGCATGAATGCACAGGATGCAGCGACCGCGATTAATACCGAGAGCAATACGGGTGAAATACCAAACGCTTCAGCGACACTGGCAAAGACCGGAATCAATAACGCTGCACTGGCGGTATTACTGGCAAACTCCGTCAGAAAGACCACAAATGTCGCGATGATGACCACGATCCAGAGGATCCCGAGCGTTGAAATCATGCTACTCAATTCATGGGCAATGAAGACACTGGTTCCGGTCTGCTTGAGGACATTACTGAGGCAAATACCGCCACCGAACAGCAATAACACCCCCCAGTCTGCGGTTTTTTCAATTTCTTTCCAGTGTACCACCCGGGCGAAACTCACCAGAATAATCGCACTAAGTGCGATGATGGTATCAAATGATTTGAATCCGCCCAGCATGGCGTTGATTGGTTTACTGAATATCCAGAAAAACACCACCAGCGCAAAAATACCGAGCGTCACAACCTTGCCTTTATCCCAATTCACCGGTTCATGGTTCAGTTCAAAATGACCGGACAAATCAGGCTTAAGCAACAGATAGAGAATCCCAATCATTACCGGCAGCATCACCACTGTCGTTGGTAAGCCAAATTTCATCCAGTCGGTAAAGGTTAACCCGACTTGGGCGGCGGCTATCGCATTCGGTGGGCTACCGACGACAGTCGCAATCCCGCCGATACTGGCACTATATGCAATCCCTAATAAGACGAATACATAAGTCTTGTGGCCTTTGTCTGCATCGACTTTACTCAGGATACCCAGCACCAATGGCAACATCATCGCAGTTGTCGCGGTATTACTAATCCACATCGAGATGACCGCAGTGACGATAAACAGCATGAAAACCGCAACACTCATTCTGCCTTTCGCCATCAAGAGCACCTTATCGGCAACCACTTTATCCAACCCTTGCTGGTGCATGGCTGCGGCTAACGCAAAGCCCCCCAGAAACAGATAAATAATCGGGTTGGAAAAGTAGCTCAGCGCGGTGGTGGTATCAAAAACACCGAAC
The DNA here is from genome assembly GCF_002196515.1 of Vibrio gazogenes. Taxonomy (NCBI): domain Bacteria; kingdom Pseudomonadati; phylum Pseudomonadota; class Gammaproteobacteria; order Vibrionales; family Vibrionaceae; genus Vibrio; species Vibrio gazogenes. The sequence continues at coordinate 915,144 of NZ_CP018836.1, forward strand.
AATACCGAGAGCACCGGCACCAGAACAGCAGTCACCGTCACATGGAGCGCTTCGGTTAACCACAGCACAGCGATGAAGGCCAGCAGGCTAATCCCCAACACCACATCAGGTTGAAACGGTAAGTTAAAATAAAGCAACAGAAACAGCACGATATCGGCCAAGATAATGATACTATTACGGTTTAGAAACCATTCTCGGGTGTTTACGGGGAGAGGGACATTATCGTTTTTATTCATTAGACTTCCTTTTATTTGGGCTATGTTGAACCTCAACAATCCGGACGGAAAAGATCAGTGAGATGACCATCCATGACAAGCGGTTGTGAGTTTATTATTGAATCAATTGCGCAATAAGCAACATAAACAATTAATGACATAAGACATACCTTGGTTCTGTTACGCGAGTCAATAAAAGCAGTTATCCCCGTAAAAATGATAATAATTTGATTCATTGGTTAGTACTTTAGTGATCATGATGCAGAGATGAATCAATCATCGCTTTGCATACCAATCAGGAACGTTATGGATTTACTACTACAACAACTGCAATTTTCACTGTCGGTTACCGGCCCGATCTGTCTGATGCTCTTTTTAGGGATTTACTTTCGTCGCAGCCAGCTTATCGATGACCATTTTATTGAAATCGCATCGCGCCTTGTATTTAAAGCCACGCTCCCGACGCTACTCTTTCTGAGTATTGTCAATTCCCCGCATGATGTGACCAGCGGTGGCTCATTGGTTCTCTATGGCGTCATCTCTAACTTTGCTTTTTTCCTGTTGATCACACTGGTGGTCAAATATTATTTCAAGCGCGAGGCCGATCAAGGGGTGATTATTCAAGGCGCTTTTCGCGGCAACAGCGGCATTATCGGGCTGGCTTTGATTGCCAATGCATACGGATCTGACGGTTTGGCACAGGCCGCACTGTATGTGGCAGCGATCACGCTGCTCTTTAACGTGCAGGCGGTTATCACGCTCACCCCAAAAGGCAGCCAGTCAGGGATGAAGGTTCTGGTGATGGTGGGCAAAACCCTGACCAAGAACCCGCTGATCATCTCGATATTATTGGGGCTCGGCTTCTCTCAACTCAATCTGACCCTGCCGGATGTTGCCAGCACAGCCGGACAATATTTCGCCAACATGACGCTACCATTGGCACTGATTTGCGGTGGTGGCTCGCTGGATATCCGTCAACTCAATCATGATAAAGCACCTGCCTGGTCAGCGACCGCGTTCAAACTACTCGCCTGCCCGATTCTGATCACCTTCGGTGCGTGGCTCTGGGGGTTCCAAGGTGCAGAGCTAGGGATTATCTATTTATGCAGTTCCGCACCGTCCGCTGCTGCCAGCTATGTGATGGCACGCGCAATGGGCGGTAATGCGACTCTGGCCGCCAACATCATTGTACTGACCACGTTATTGTCGCTGTTAACCACCACGCTTGGTGTGTTTGTATTGTCATCACTGGCGCTGATCTAATCGGCAAAGTGAAGCGAACCGACAAACAGGCAGTCTGCACAGACTGCCTGAATCGTATTTGGTGGTTACAGATTACAACAAGTTTGCCGGAGAATACTGATCGGTTAAAGGCCGGGCGGAACGATCCCAGTCCACCTTGGTGGACATCAATGACGGGAATCGTTCGATCATGACATCATAAGGGGCTAACGACTTTGCTAATGGCTTCGCACGCTCTCGCATCACTTGCGGGGAGGGCAGCGGCTGTTTGCCATTACCGACAATGATAATCCGGTTACCGTAGTTTTGTTCCTGTTTCATTTTAAAATTAAAGAACGGGCCAAACACCTGACGATAAGTCTCGGATTCATGCGCATAAAGCTGACTGGACGACCAAGTGTTTGCTACCAACACCCCATCCTCAGTCATCAGTCGTTGCACTTCTTGTAAATATTCCCGAGTCATTAAATGCTCCGGAATATAGTCACCGGTAAACGCATCGAGAATAATAAAGTCATATTTTTTCTTGCGGAGAATGGCACGTTTGACAAACACACGCCCATCCGCAACGGCTACCGAGGTGTGCGGCGTTTCTTTAAAGTGAAAATAATCCCGCGCTACTTTCACGACCCCCGGATCTAGCTCCACCACATCCAATTCAGCATCTGGGTAGAGCTGGGTTAACACATTCGGAATCGAAGCCCCTCCCAGCCCAATCAGCAGTATCCGCTGCGGATGAGGATTCATGAGTAACCCGCCCATAACCATCTGACTGTATGAATACACCAGCCGGTGATCGTGCTCGTCTTGATACTGACAAGTCTGCACACTGTCGCCTTTCACTAACGCAAAAACCAGACAACGCAAGCCATTTTTCTCAACCACCGCAATATCGCGATAAAGCGACTTCTGGGTATAAATCACATCACTCTGAGCAGAAAAGCCAGTCACGAATAACAACACAGGCAGCCAGATACGTACCGATAGCATCTTCTTCAACATCACTTTAAGCCTCTGCAACCACTCGGGGAAACCGGACATAGAATGCAACCACGCCTCCGGCACACAATACCCCGATCAAACTCAATAGAATCGTATTCACTTCAAACCACAACACCAGATAGAACGACGTCGCGAGCGTCCCCAATGCGCTGCCCAAAGTCGAGACAAAATAGAGCTTACCGGCAACCTGCCCGCTACGCCCGGAGTCACTGACGAGCAAACGGATCGAATAAGGCGAGATCATCCCTAAAATCAAAGTCGGCAGGAAAAACAGCAGCATAGACGCGACTAATGAGCCATAACGCGGGTCCTCTATCCGGATGAAAACCTGTTCCATAACGGTTTCACCCCAGAACACCAGCGGGAGTAAAGTCACGGCACCACACAGATAAAGTAAGCTGAATTTACGCAAAGAAGGGCAATGCATCGACCACTGTCCGCCCAGCAGATAACCGGCCGACAATGCCACCATAAAAATGGTGATAATACTGCCCCACACATAAATACTGCTGCCAAAGTAAGGCGCCAGAATTCGCCCCCCCATCAGCTCGACCGACATGATGCAAAAGCCGCTCAGAAAAGCGAGTAAAAAAATAAACCGATTCTTCAACAATCCATTGCCAAACGTCATATGATTCCTATTGCGATTACAAGATTAAAAATTCGCCACTCTCATAATATTTGCAGGAATCATTCATATAGCAAGTCGAATCATCAATAATCACTGTGCGGAAGACACACATTTCAGAATGGTATTCAATCAACCAGAGTGTTAATTAATCAATGCGCGTGGCATTTAATAAAAATAGTAACCAATTTTGAGATAACTGGCACGAATGTGCTCGATCAACAGCCGGATCTTATTCGGCGGCTGACGGGTAAACGGATAAATCGCGTAGACCCCAAGCCTTTTACCGACTTGCATTGGGAATAAATCAATTAATGTCCCATCCTGTAAATCCGGGTACACCAGACAACGTGGCAGATAGGCAATCCCATAGCCGCTCAGCGCCGCCTTTCTCAGTGCAACCGCATTGTCACTGGAAAAACTCCCCGACACTTTCAACAAATAGTTGCCATCCGGACCTTTAAATTCCCAGTCACTGGCACCGGTAGACTGATATACATATTGCAGGCAATTGTGATGGACCAGATCTTCAGGCCGATACGGCATACCCGCCCGGGCAATATAACTGGCCGTTGCACACACCACCCACTGTGAATCAATAATGTGTCGGGCAATTAAACTGGAATCATTCAGTAACCCGGTCCGAATCACCAGATCATAGCCTTCACCAATCGGATCAACAAAGCGATTATCCAGCGACATATCTACCGTCAGCCCCGGATGCATCTGACAAAACTCGGCAATCGCCTCTGCCAATAGCAATTCACCGGAAATCGTCGGTACTGACATACGGATGTGCCCACTGAGGTTTTCACCATATCCGGCTACCGCATCAAATGCTTCCTGAGTGGCTTGCTTCACATTTTTAGCACCTTGTAGCAAGGCTTTTCCCGCTTCCGTCAGGGTAAGTTTGCGGGTTGTCCGGTACAAAAGTTGCGCCCCGAGCTCTTTTTCCAGACGCGCAATACGTTTACTAACCACTGAATTAGTAAGGTTATTTTTCTCAGCAGCAAGACTAAAACTACCCAGTTCAACCACAGAAGAAAATAAAATCAGATCGTCAGCTCTCATTTAATTATGTCAATTTTGGAATCAATCATTTTCATTATTTCCATATATCCACAAAAAATAAAGCGCTAAATTCACACCGACTTAACAAAAACACCATAAATAAAAACAAATTGTAGCTCTGCCCGTGTGACCCGTGATCGTGATACATGAAGCGTCGCCATCTCACATGGCTCATGCTACAAACAAGGAAGTAACCCAATGCGTGAAACATTATTAGCCTTACTGGCATTTTCTCCGATTGTTGTCGCGGCAATCTTGCTCGTCGGTTTGAACTGGCCGGCAAAAAAAGCGATGCCTATAGCATTCGGTCTGACGGTGGTGATTGCTTTATTCGGCTGGGATATGTCCGCCAATCGAGTGCTCGCCTCCGTATTACAGGGATTAGGGATCACCGTTTCTGTCCTCTGGATCGTCTTCGGTGCTATTTTTCTGCTCAACACCCTCAAACACAGCGGTGCTATTACGGTGATTCGCAATGGCTTTACCGATATCTCGCCGGATCGACGTATTCAGGCCATCATTATTGCCTGGTGCTTCGGATCTTTTATTGAAGGCGCTTCCGGCTTCGGCACCCCCGCCGCCATTGCAGCACCGTTACTGGTTGCGATTGGTTTCCCGGCACTGGCAGCGGTGTTGATGGGGATGATGATTCAATCGACCCCGGTGTCTTTCGGTGCGGTCGGCACCCCGATTCTGGTCGGTGTCAGTAAAGGACTCGATAATCACCATATCAGCCAGCTACTGGCGGAACACGGGTCCAGTTGGGAGAGCTATCTACAACAGATCACCACCAGCGTTGCACTCATCCATGCCACCGTCGGCACCCTGATGCCGGTTCTGATGGCCATGATGCTGACGCGCTTTTTCGGCAAAAATAAAAGCTGGACCGAAGGATTAGATATTCTGCCATTCGCTCTGTTTGCCGGACTGGCCTTCACCATTCCTTACGCGCTGACCGGCGCACTGCTCGGCCCGGAATTCCCTTCACTGATCGGTGGATTAGTCGGGCTCGCAGTCGTCGTCACTGCGGCGAAAAAAGGATTCCTCGTTCCCCGTTCTGTCTGGGATTTCCGCCCTGAGCACGAATGGCCTAACGAATGGCTCGGCTCGCTGAAGATGGATCTGAGCACCATCCGCGCCAACCCGATGAGCCTCACCTTAGCGTGGACGCCTTACCTGCTCCTTGCCGTGATCCTCGTCGCAAGCCGCGTCAGTCCTGACTTCAAGGCACTATTACAGAGTCTCAACCTCTCATTTGCCAACATTCTCGGAGAAGTCGGTGTCAGTACCTCATTTCAGCCATTGTACTTACCCGGAGGGATTCTGGTGTTTGTGGCATTGATTGCCGTTCTGATTCAGGCCAGAAACCCGACGCCGATGATCCGCGCCCTTGGTGAATCAAGTAAAACCCTGATCGGTGCAGGATTTGTGTTGGTCTTTACCATTCCGATGGTCCGGATCTTTATCAACTCCGGTGTCAACGGTGCTGATCTGTCCAGTATGCCGGTGACCACCGCTGATTTCGCCGCCGGACTGGTTGGCAATGCGTTTCCGGCGTTAAGCGCAACGGTCGGTGCACTCGGTGCCTTTATTGCCGGTTCAAATACCGTTTCCAATATGATGTTCAGTCAATTTCAGTTTGAAGTGGCCCACACGCTTTCGGTTTCAAGCGTGATTGTCATCGCCTTGCAAGCCGTCGGTGCCGCTGCCGGTAACATGATTGCCATTCACAATGTCGTCGCAGCATCAGCCACCGTCGGCCTGTTGGGCAGAGAAGGTGCAACCCTGCGTAAAACCATTATCCCCACGGCATATTATCTGGTGGCAACCGGATTGATCGGATTACTGGTGATTTATGGATTTCATGCCACAGACGCCCTGATGAACTCAGTCTGACCCCTGAGAATTCACCACTAGAATTACGAATCGGCCATCACTCTTCTTTCCAACCGACATTCCCCCAACGTCGTGTTTCTTTGAGTGTGATGGCCTTATCTACTCATGCATTCACTGGAGAGGCTTATGAGAATTTACCCAGCGAAACCAGACAAAGTCTATTTCTACGCGACTTGTCTGGTGGATCTATTCGACCCCGATGCGGGGCTCGATGCCATCACCCTGCTCAAGCAGCAAAATATCGAAGTCATTTACGTTGAAAAACAGACCTGCTGCGGCCAACCGGCCTACACATCGGGCTATGATGATGAAGCCAAATCCGTCGCGCTGAGCCAAATCGCGCTGTTTCCCGAACCTTATCCCGTGATTGTGTTATCCGGCTCTTGCGGCGGAATGATGCATCACCATTATCGCCGCCTCTTCGCAGGCAGCGCGCAGGAAACCATGGTCAATGCCTTCTGTGATCGGGTGTTTGAATTTACCGAGTTTCTGGTCCATGTCTGTCGCGCCAAACTGCAAGATCACGGCCCGGACACATCAGTGGTAATGCATACCTCGTGTGCCGCCCGACGAGAAATGAATGTGCATGTCACCGCCACTCAACTGCTCAATCAACTTGAGCACGTCGAACTGAAAATACAAGACTATGAAAGCGAATGTTGTGGCTTCGGCGGCACGTTCTCTGTGCGCCACCCGAACATTTCTCAAGCCATGGTGGAAGATAAAACCCATCATCTCAAAGCGACACAGGCCGATCATCTGGTGAGCGCCGACTGGGGTTGCTTACTCAATATCAACGGTGCGCTGGAGTTTCAGCACCAGCAGGGCAAGACGACCACCATGCAAGGGCGTCATTTAGCCAGTTTCTTACGCGCAAGAACGTTACCTAAGCCAACACAGGAGCAATCATCATGAATGACTCTCCGCAACAATTTCATGCCCAGGCCAAAGCAGCGCTTGATGATGCCCAGCTCCGCGCCAATTTTCGCGGAGCGATGGACTATCTGCAAAGCAAACGCAAAGCCGCATTCGCCGACCCGCAAGAAGAAAAACAGACCCGGGATCTGGCACAAGCGATCCGTCAGCGTTGCCTGAGTAAACTGCCGCAACTCTTAGAACAACTGGAAGCCAACTGTCAGAAAAACGGGATTCAGGTGCATTGGGCTGACAATGCCGCACAGGCCAATACCATGATTGCCGGAATTGCTGAACACCACCGGGCGTCCCTGATGGTCAAGGGTAAGTCGATGGTCAGTGAAGAGATAGAACTCAATCATGAAATGGCTAAGCACGGAGTGACCTGTCTGGAAAGTGACATGGGCGAGTACATTATTCAGCTCGACGGTGACAAACCTTCACATATCATCATGCCGGCTATTCATAAAAATAAGCAGGAGGTCAGCGACACGTTCCGCGATAACCTGCCGGACTTTCAGCCCACCACCGATGTCGATCGTTTAATTGAGACCGGACGCGCCCAGCTCAGGGAAAAATTCCGCACTGCGGATATCGGTTTATCCGGTGTCAATTTTGCCGTGGCAGAGACCGGCACGCTGTGTCTGGTCGAAAATGAGGGCAACGGCCGGATGTCCACCACCGTGCCGAACGTCCATATCGCCATCACCGGCATCGAAAAAGTGGTGGAATTTCTCACCGATGTGCCCCCGTTATTCAGTGCGTTAACCCGTTCCGCCACCGGTCAGACGATCAGTACCTATTTCAATATGATCACCTCCCCCCGTCGGGCCGGTGAGAAAGACGGCCCGCAAGAAGTCCATCTGGTACTGCTCGACAACGGGCGCAGCCAAGCCTATCGCGATGAAGAGTTACGCAAAACGCTGCAATGTATCCGCTGTGGCGCCTGTATGAATCACTGTCCGGTTTACACCCGAATCGGCGGTCACGCCTATGGCACTGTCTATCCCGGTCCGATTGGCAAAATTATTTCCCCGCATCTGATGGGGCTCGAAGCGACCCAAGATCTGGTCACTGCATCAAGTTTGTGCGGCGCTTGCGGCGAAGTCTGCCCGGTTCGGATTCCGATTCCCGACATGTTATTGCGGCTGCGCCGTGAAGCAAAACATGCGCCAAAGCCCGGCCTCGAAGCCATGCGCGGTCAGAAGTCGGCTTATAAACCCACCGAAAAACTCGCGATGCGTAGTTTTGCGTATTCTGCCACCCACCCGACCATTTACCGGATCGGGACGCGCCTTGCCGGACAGATGAGGCATTTGATTCCGGCCAAGCTGGGTCCGTGGACGCAGTGCCGAACCGCGCCGAAACCGGCTGCCAAAACCTTGCATCAATTGATGAAAGAACGCGCTCGCCAGCCACAAAAACAAGGAGAATCGTCATGAACCACGCCAGACAGCAGATTTTCAGCCGCCTCAAGGCTGCCCAACCCGAGCCTCTGGAGAATGGTTCGGCTGAGCTTGCCCGCGATTTTGCTCATCACCACTTCAGTACAGATGAAAAATTAACGCACTTCACGACTGCACTAACAGCAAACCATGCGCAGGTATTACCGATTGAACGACTACAATTGATGAGCACCCTTCATCAATTATGCCAAGACCACGGTTGGCAACACGCGGCGATCGGTACCAGTAGCCAGTGGCATCATGATTTTCGTCAAGGGCTGGAGCGCATTCAGATCACCGAATATCAGCAGACCATCGAGCAGTGGAAAGATGATTTATTCACCACCATTGATGTGGGCCTGACCGACACGCGTGCCGGTATTGCCGACAGCGGTGCACTGGTGCTTTGGCCGGATATCCACCAGCCACGCACCTTGTCACTGGTCCCCCCTTGTCATGTGGCCGTAATCCGTCAATCGACGCTGTTTAACAGTTTTACCGAACTGATGATCGCGCAACAGTGGCATCAACAGATGCCAACCAATGTCGTCTTGATCGCCGGCCCGTCCAAAACAGCAGATATTCAGCAGACGTTAGCTTATGGCGCACACGGGCCACGGGAGTTAATTGTGATTGTGTTGGTGGATGAGTAAGTTTTCGGAGGATTGAGGTTTGGGGCGCGGTTACTTTTGTCGATTTCAATGATATTTTCGACAGCGCCCCTGTTCCTTTTGATAGATGCTTTTGATAAGTGTCAATGGAACCAAAAGCATCTTTTTGGGTTCAGTGCGCGTTATCAGGGGCGGATTGATTTAGATCCTGCTCAGCTCTTTTGTTAGAGAATTGCTTAAAATTCATCCATGCATTTTACCCTGAGAGCATCGTTCAAGTTAGCTTTAAAAATGTTTCTCTCAACTCAAATCAACCACTCAACCAAGAAAATCATTCATGGAAGAATGATTAAGCTTTTCCGGGCAGGACGCCCGTAAAAGCTGGTTCTGGACAACGCACGACCAAGCCCAACAAAAAAGATTTTCTGGTTACTCTTGCATCTTGGCAAGAGTAACTGGCGCACAGAACACCGATGCTTCTGAAATTGAGGAACGCAATTGTGCGTCAAATTTCGGAGCCGAAGGCTGGGGAGATGAATATTGTGGCGCTGTTGTTTGGTGCGCAATGAGTTTATTAGTTTCTGCGGCATCTGATGCACGCGCCCCAGGTACTTTTGGCGTTCCAAAAGAACGCTTTAGTTCGTGGACGCTGGCCGGGTCGCTTTTATTCGCTCCTGCTCACGAAAAGCTTAAAATTCATCCATGAATTTCACCCTGAGAGCATCGATCAATTTGGGGGTTGGGATGCAAATATGGCGAAAAATTAACTATTGACACCATACTCGTCTGTTAGTGCGTACTTTTTACGAATGCATTTTTGCGTGAGCCCGGAGCTTTTTTAACGCCCAATCATAGTGGCTTGGCATCGCAGATACACAGTAACTTCCTAGCGTTGTTGTGCCCGTCCAATCGAAATACTGTTTAGTGAAAAGTGCCTCATTAGTAAAACTTTTAGCTAACTCGAGTGACGCTTTATGACTTTCCTGAACCAATTGCTTTGCTGCCGACAACTCTGTTTCTTGGTGCTTTTGCCAAAATTCAATGTTCATTTGGCCGTATGTTTTCCAATTATATGGTTCAGGTAGAAAACTTACCTTCTGTCCCGCCATGTTTGAATTAACCCACTTCAGTAACAACTGATGCCATTCGTACAGATGTATCAATACATCTCGCAGGTTTCGGTCGCGAGCCCAATGTAATTCCTTTTTACCCTTGTCACTGGAAAAATCAAACTCAGTATTTAACACACTTTCAGGCATTGAATCGATATACCGAAATAGCTTTGTAAAACTCTCATCAGCTTGATGAATTAACTCTTCTTTAGTCTTCGGTCTTGCCATAACAAACCCCGTTCATCGTCTACAGATAAGCACTAACAGTTTATTATATAGAACCACTCTATAGGAATACCTCTGTATAACCTGCTGTCATCCAATAAAATACTTCACATAATCTTATGAAAACACGTATGAAAAATATCAGTAAAACATCATACCAAGCAGAAATTACAGCTCTGTACCGTCTAACCTGCGCACAATTGATTCACCCACGCTACCGCCATATATCCTCTTATCATATATCCCGAATAAGCACCTAAACACGCTACATAGCATTGAATAGGTTACAGAAAACATCCAGAAATAATTGGCTGAGATATGACATTCTTTGATGTAGGTAGGGTTTGCAATAAATTGCAGTGTTTTAACAATCAGTACGGTGTGATGTAGTGACTTAGTATGCCCGAACTTCATCTAACAAATCGGCCTGAAAAATATTCCCCCCAACTCAAATCAACCACCCAACCAAGAAAACCATTCATGGAAGAATGGTTAGGCTTTTCCGGGCAGGACGCCCGTAAAAGCTGGTTCTGGACAACGTGCGACCAAGCCAAACAAAAAAGATTTTCTGGTTCGTCTTTCATCTCTGAAAGATGAACTGGCGCACAAGACACCAATGCCTCTGAAATCGAAAAACGCAATTGTGCGTCAAATTTCGGGGCCGAAGGCTGGGGAGATGAATATTGTGGCGCTGTTGTTTGGTGCGCAATGAGTTTATTAATTTCTGCGGCATCTGATGCACGCGCCCCAGGTACTTTTGGCGTTCCAAAAGTACCCAAAAGAACGGTTTAGTTCGTGGACGCTGGCCGGGGCGCTTTTATTCGCTCCTGCTCACGAAAAGCTTAAAATTCATCCATGAATTTTACCCTGAGCTCATCGATCAATTTGGCTTCGCCTTAAAGAGATTTCACCCAATTCAAATCAACCACCCAACCAAGAAAATCATTCATGGATGAATGATTAGGCTTTTCCGGGCAGGACGCCCGTAAAAGCTGGTTCTGGACAACGCACGACTCCATCAAACAAAAAAGATTTTCTGGTTCGTCTTTCATCTCTGAAAGATGAACTGGCGCACAGAACACCGCAGTTTCTGAAATTGAGGAACGCAATTGTGCGTCAAAATTCGGGGGCGAAAGCTGGGAAAGCGGTTAGGGATTTCCGAGTAGGATATATATCCCTGAAGCCGAAAAATTAATTACATCATATTTCAGTACCAAAAACTAAAATAATAATATCACTCTAAATAATTCATAACATGAATATTTTAAACAATAATCAGCATGTGAAATTATCGCTATTTTCATCCAGCCATCATATTGATAAAAACAATATTAGCAACATATTACCAATTTGTTGTTTACAAAATAATATACAGGTGATAATTTAATTAACAACGTGTTAATGCAATAATATTAATAGCTAATTTAAAAATAAAATGTTCAGAAATTGGTTCTGACGAGTAACAAGTTCCATAAAAGAGTGACTGATAGTCACTTCTTTATATTTTATAAATAATAACAATGGGAGGATGTGAAAACCAATTAGAATTTCAATTAAAAGCAGCCCTAAACTTAGGTTTAACTGAAAAAGAGATTAAAGAAGCGTTTATCCAAGTCTGTGTATTCGCTGGTAATGCGAGAGCCATAAATGCTGCGAGAATATTTTATGATAAAGTTCTGGAGTCAACAGTAGAAAATGATAAATAAAATTCCATATAAAATTTATCTATATATTATCTCCGATGTTTTTTCACAGGTTAGCTATAGATTATTCCAAGTATTCTGTACTTGGTATTACATTCAACATTACAACCAAGAAGAAAACTTAGCTAGTATTATGTTTTTTGTCTGGTTATCCAGTGTACTATTTCTCCCTATTAGTGGCATTGCCTTAGAAAAATACAGGAAGACTTCCGTATTATCCATTTCTTGCTCTATTATATGTATTTGTTCAATTTTTACACTTGCTTACTACCACTTTTATACTAACCATAATAATTATACAGACATTATATTTTTAGTCGTTTCTATATTTTTAAGTGCCGCATCATCATTTATTCTTCCTCTAGGTGTATCTCTGATCCCTGAAATCTCTTCAAATCAGAATGAAACTGCCTTTGGAATAAGAATAAAGTCATCTACTTTTATCATAAATTTATTTCTTGGTCCAATGCTGGGCGGATTTCTAGCTGGTACTTTAGGTGGAGAGTCAATTCTAGTCACTGCATTAATTTTCTCTTTTCTATCTGTTATGAGTTCATTGTATCTATCAATTAAAACTAATTTAAAGATAGTAAAAAACACTCAAGAAAGATTCATATTTGCATTAACCGAAGGTATAAAAAGAACTATAAAAATTAAAGAAGAACGAATTGTCGCCATTATATCTTCAGGTTCTAACTTATTTTTAGTTCCATTTATTTTTTTACTCCTTCCGAGCAAAGTAATTAGTGAAGGTAACACTATGGTCGATATATCTATTATTGAAGTATGTCTTGGTATCGGCATGTTATTATCTCCGATTGTGTTCATTCCATATTTAGAAAAATCACTTGGAAAGCATACAACGATATGTTTAGGTCAAATTCTTATAGCTTTTAGTATATTTTCATTTTCCCTAACAAATAATTTGTACATCCAATATTTATTAGGATTCACTCTAGGTGTCGGCCTTAATTTATTTAATGTTATTATTAATACATGTAGAGCTATTTCTATTCCTGATGGCTATCGTGGTTCAATGGAATCATCATTCTTACTTCTATGTATGATAACAATTCCAACTGGATTCTGGATCTCTAAATTATATTTAAACACTTTCACTGCAAATGACATTATTTCATCATCAATTATAATATACATACCATCATTGCTCATTGTAATAATGTCTACTAGCATTAAAAATATCGTAGGTTCTAACTCAGAAAATCAACCTTATTATAAAACAAAATATAAAAAATTATTTGTGTAGGTAAATAAATCATGATTGAAGAAAATCATGATAACAGCTGGATCTTCCTCTTGGATAAATATATCCGTGAAGGTGCCCATAGCTTATTATTCGCTTTAAATCTCACAGAGGAACTGTTCTATAATTCGGATGAAGAAAGGTATAGTTCCCCTCTAAGAAAAGATCCTCGTCCTTTACCTGGAATTTATCATGCAACTTTCGTCATTCAGAGATTAATCTATGCTTTCAAAGATATTTTAAAATCACCTCACATCAGTATGTCTGATGTTGAGACAATAAAAAAATTGCTTAGCTTTTATTTGGAAAGAGTCAATGATGGATATAATACTGTTATGAAATATGGAAAACTTTCACCAATAGCAAAAGACATCATCCAACAAGGACAATCTATCATTCATTCTGACTAATATGAATTGTGTGTCAAAGTCCGTTGCCAAAGTCTGGAAAAATCAAAGTAAAGATACAGCCCTCAGGGGCGCTCAGCCCCGATCCTCCCCTGACAAACCTGTTCGGTTAATCCCTGTAGCCGCAGCACCTCTGCCACCAAATAATTCAACTCTTCTTCGGTGATTTCGTAATGGGCGGAATAGCGCGCATCAATATAGGCCCGTTGCAAGCGGCGAAAACTGCGGCGGTGGAATTTATTGTCCATCGGGAAAATATCAGCAAAAGCCGGAGCTATCTGTGCACACAAGTTGCCGAGCTTCTCGATATTGTGGGATTTCGGCAGGTAGTTAGTACAAGTCAGCAATGTACAGGCCAAAAGACGCTCTGTTGCCTGATGAAGATCGAAAGAAGCTTCACTCAAAGTCAGCTCCTTTAAGGAAAAATAAAATTTCTTCAGTGAATGGGAAGCACTGCTGAACCACTGCTCATAATGCTTGCGGGCAATTTCCCGTTTTTCTTCCTCACTCAGATCACCCGGCTCCGCCAGTGGTTTTGGTGTGGCGGCAAACAGTTCAATACCCTCTTCGCGGATATCCTTAAAAAAATAGTGACCCTGTTGCAAGCGCCCATTCACTTCGTTCAAATCGTGGACAATCAACCCCAGCGGTGCGGATTTCACTTTGCGATCAATCTGCTCTTCGGCCCGCTGCCAGACCACATAATCCTCCACCAAAGCCGCTTTATTGACGATCACCAGAATATCGTAATCACTGATATAGCCGTTAACAGGATCCTTGACCCAACGCCCTTTGGCATGGCTGCCAAACAAGATGATTTTCAGAATGCGGAACTCACTTTTACTGCCCGTTTTGCCTTGGAGGTAATCTTCCAATGTATCGCGCAGAATGGTTGAGATATTCGCCAGCTCACGCTGTTTATATTCGGGCAGATGGTCAAGGGATGTTTTCATAATCGCAGCATTGAGGCTCGTTGTGGATGAATAGCGCTAGCATAAAAGAAGCTCTCAGCAAAAAACACCGTTTATCATGGTTTTAGCACGGCTCAAAGGTAAAATGCGACGCGGTTCTTTTTTATTCTTTGCCTCTATGATTGTCTCCACTTCCAGCTTCGAGGCATGACACAAAGAATGAACAGCCTCCGCAAGCTGACTAGGTCTAGAAATCCAATTGAACAGAGACCGCTTGAGAGTTGTCAGAACCACTGTTTTTTTCAATTGTCAGGGCATTAAAAAAATCATCAGCATGATCAAATAATTTAAACCTTGTCATATCAATACCATTCGTGAACAAATAAATGGCATTGTCATCCGTAGATACACAAATATGATTACTTCCAGAACTACCACCAATTGAGTAAAGGTCACTCTCTGCTTCTAAATTTTTCAAACTTTGGTTGGCTTTCTCGATGTTAAAAGGACTATCTTCTATTCCCCACAGAACCTCTAATGACAGATCTCCATTCCTGCCTTCTAAACTCGTTTTGTACTGCGGTTTAAAAATCACATTTTCAGAAAAAAGAACTGATCTCTTGTAGTGGCGAACAATATGACTCGCACTAGATGGCATAGGTGGAAGCGCGGTATTTACCTCTTCAATAGCTAGTATCACATTGAGTTCTTGAAGTTTTTTCTCTATGTTGATCATTTGTTATGTGACCTCATGTCTGATGCTGAACCAATATGTGGAATATTACTATGTAAGTCCGTCGGAATAAGCTGTATTTCAGTTAAAGTATGATGATGAGGTGTTAATCCTTTATCTCTCAAAAGGTTTTTTGCTGCATGACTACTGGAAAGATTTTTAGCGTTTGCTATTTCATCATAAACTCTAGTGAAATCGTCTTTCGTCCCGTCTAACACGCCATTTTCAAAGATAAGACGACCTTTTGACCATTTATCAAAAATCGGTCTCCCATTTTTAAAGGGGATTGCCTCACCGTTGGTTACTCTGTTAACTACATCTAAATCAGACTGCCATAGCCCATTACCGGGCACACCTTGAATCCACCGTCCATTCGTTCGTGGTAATCGCGTTTTAGGTGTCAAATTATACACCACATACAACGGTGGTAATCCAGTCTCTGCCGGAAAGGTCAGAATATAGTCTTGCAGAACCGCATCAGCAATTGGGGTAATATAGGTATTATCAAATTCTTGGCCTTGCTCCGCTTCTGGATGGATCCAGATATCGTACTTTTCCATCTCCGGAATGGGATTAACTAAGATTGGTTTACCGCCAAAATCGCCACTGATCGGCACCCATTCAATGGTGATATCCGGCTCTAACTCGACGACAAACCGCTCACCGACCCGTTTGACCTCACGCTTAGGGATATTCGTCCCATTGACGTGATAGCCATAAATTTGCCCTGCCGCATTGAACCCTAAGCGTATATTGGTTTCAACCATATCTCTATTGCGAATATCGGCTGCACTGTAGAGCGTACTGTCCGCTAATTTGTTAGGCACAAATACCGCTAGAATGCCAGCTTGCCCGACGATTTTCATCGCCATTCCCGGCAACTCTGCCAATGCCGCACCACCAATACGCGTTAAAAAAGCTTCTTCAGAAGCAGCACTAATCCCCTGCCCGACAGCAAGTGTATAAGCCGCATAATCCCCCAGCGCAGAAAGCGGCTCTCTTCGTGTACCGATGCCACTCGTACCACTCGGCACCAGAGCAGACTTGGCGAAACGGGAAGGATTGACAGGCGGCTTATTAAAAGCATCCTGCCATGCGGATGAAGGCAATGGGATTTTATCCAGCGCCTGTAATCGCTCCTGACGCTGGCGGAACAACCGCTGTTGTAAACTCAGCTTCACAGGTTCACGTTCAACATAAGGCTCGGTATACACAGAAGCATTCACATTGCCGGAATAAGTCGAACCAATACCATGATTGACCAGTTCAACTCTGGCGGTATAAGCCTTGTTAGCCAGCAAGTCGAGCTGAGGCTCAATATCGGGATTGACTCGCCAGTATCGATTGCCCCACTCATCCCGATCTCGAATCAACAAAGGAATCGATGGCACATCAGTCAGCAATACCTGATGACCACTACGCAGCTGTTCAAGAAAATCGGCAAAGCGCATTCCGGCAGGGATAACGGATTTCACATCTGACTCACGTAAGGCGGCAAAATCCCCTTCAACTTGAGCAAATTCATAACGCATCAGGTTGTAGATTTGAGTGGTTTGATAGTTCATTGACGTTGTTGGCTGAGCCGTGATTGTTTTTATTGGTGAATAACTATTGATAAAATTAATTTCATATGAATTAGAAATTATACTCAAATGGATTTAATAAAACATACTCAAATCTAGTTTTCTGATGGGGAAAGGTGATTTTTGGAATGGGGGCAACAGGGAGTCTCGCTTGAGGTGATTAAATTGTATTTTAGTATGTGAAATGGTAGTGCTGTGGTTTGGGACGCAGTTACGTTTCTCTGTTTCATTAGCATCTCCGACAGCGCCCCAGAGACTTTTGCCCAGCAGCAAAAGTCCCCAAAAGTGCCTTGAGTTTGAGTTCAGCGCGTGTAATCAGGGTCGGATTGATTCGCATCCTGCTCAAGCAATCCTGAAAAATCGTCCATGATTTTTCACCCTGAGATCATCGATCAAGTTGGGGTTTGGGATGCGAATATGGCAAAAAAATTAACTATCGACGCTATACTTGCCTTACTTTTTAGCACCAGTTAAAGCTGTTAAATATGCGTTGTGTTGATACTTATTGAGCTCACTAGGCACATCTGCGTCGTTCTTTTTTTGATACGAAGAAATCGCTTGAGGAGAGATTAATATTACATCCTCGACATCTGAATCTTGAATTATCGCTTCCATTTTAAAAGTATCAGCGCCTCCGGCAAAATCTCCTTTTTTACTGCGTTTTTTAATACAAACTTTGCTTACGTCGTTAGTATCAAAAAAATCATTTATTTCTTTTTTAAACTCTTTGACACATTCTCTGTTTTCACTATCTTTCAATGCAATTTTCTTTTTATCAATTGCTTTGACTGCAAAACTATCATCGTTTTGCTTTTCTAACACTGTGAGTATTGCTTCATGCCCTTTTAACTCAATACCGCATATTTTTCTCATTTGAAAACCCTATGTATTACATTATCTAGACAATTCAATCCTAACCTTTTCTATATGATCCGATGCAACTTTAAGTACGCTATCCGCGCACTTTTTACATATGTTAATCCTACCTGAATCATCGTATGCAAAATGCTTTTCTCCTGCGAGAATCTTGTGCAAGGAATTCGCATGGCACTTCCTTTCTGCCCTTGCTTCTTCTACACGAAAGTCCCTTACAATATTTCTAACTGCTGGGATATACACTCCTGTTTTTATCGTAAACCTAACACCAAAATAAGCAGTACCAAATACATCTGCTTCAGTACCTTGTTATACCTTTGCTAGCGCTTCCTATAGAATGTTTCGACAACATGCATACTCGGCCAATATGCCCAACAAGCTGCCTGTGCATGTGCTTGAGACTCAAACGGACTCCCTACACTTCTATGCCAAGACTTCCAGTCTTTCCCCGGTTCAGATGTATCTTTACGCACAACGAGGGCATTTAATGGCGGTAACCCGTTATCTGTATCAGCATTTGATATATTAACAATCCATTCAACGACTTCCGGTGTATGTCCTCGCCTCCATGTTTCCTCGGGATATTGTGTCAACCAAAGTTCTTTGTAAGTAATTTTTCGAAAGTGATAAGTATCTAATGATCCTCTAGCCACCTTGATAAGTATTTTCCTTACCTTCTTTTCAGTTTTACTAAGCATAAATCCTCCTGTAGGTATAACAATTATTAAACGGCACCCTGCCATATAACTTGCTGTCACCCCTTTCTCAGATAAGCTTCATTGGTTTGCTAATAAGCACTCAAACACCGTACATAGAATTGAATAAGTTACAGAAAACATCCAGAAATAATTGGCTGAGATATGACATTCTTTGATGTAGGTAGGGTTTGCAATAAATTGCATTGTTTTAACAATCAGTACGGTGTGATGTAGTGGCTTAGTATGCCCGAACTTCATCGAACAAATCGGCCTGAAAAATATTTCACCCAATTCAAACAAACTACCCAACCAAGAAAATCATTCATGGATGAATGATTAGGCTTTTCCGGGCAGGACGCCCGTAAAAGCTGGTTCTGGACAACGTGCGACGCCGTCAAACAAAAAAGATCTTCTGGTTACTCTTGCATCTTGGCAAGAGTGACTAGCGCACAGAATGCCCATGCATCTGAAATTGAGGAACGCAATTGTGCGTCAAATCTGGGAGCCAATTGCTGGGGAATATAAAAATTGAGGTACAGCGGTTTGGTGCGCGATTACTTTCACCGATTTCAATGGCATCTCCGACAGCGCCCCAGAGACTTTTGCCCAGCAGCAAAAGTCCCCAAAAGTGCCTTGAGTTTGAGTTCAGCGCACATAATCAGGGTCGGATTGATTCGCATCCTGCTCAGGCAATCCTGAAAAATCGTCCTGATTTTTCCCCCTGAGTCCTGTGACCAAATTGGCTTTTTGCTATGTTTCACTCAATCCAAATCAACCACCCAACCAAGAAAATCATTCATCGATGAATGATTAGGCTTTTCCGGGCAGGACGCCCGTAAAAGCTGGTTCTGGACAACGTGCGACGCCGTCAAACAAAAAAGATTTTCTGGTTCGTCTTTCATCTCTGAAAGATGAACTGGCGCACAGAACACCGCAGTTTCTGAAATTGAGGAACCTGATTGTGCGTCAAATTTCGGAGCCGAAGGCTGGGGAGATGAATATTGTGGCGCTGTTGTTTGGTGCGCAATGAGTTTATTAATTTCTGCGGCATCTGATGCACGCGCCCCAGGTACTTTTGGCGTTCCAAAAGTACCCTAAAGAACGGTTTAGTTCGTGGACGCTGGCCGGGCCGGATTGATTCGCTCCTGCTCAAGCAATCCTGAAAAATCGTCCTGATTTTCCCCCTGAGTCCTGTGACCAAATTGGCTTTTTGCTATGTTTCACTCAATCCAAATCAACCACCCAACCAAGAAAACCATTCATGGATGAATGGTTAGGCTTTTCCGGGCAGGACGCCCGTAAAAGCGGGTTCTGGACAACGTGCACCCAAGCCCAACAAAAAAGATTTTCTGGTTACTCTTGCATCTTGGCAAGAGTAACTGGCGCACAGAACACCGATGCTTCTAAAATTGAGGAACACAATTGTGCGTCAAATTTCGGAGCCGAAGGCTGGGGAGATGAACATTGTGGCGCTGTTGTTTGGTGCGCAATGAGTTTATTAATTTCTGCGGCATCTGATGCACGCGCCCCAGGTACTTTTGGCGTTCCAAAAGTACCCAAAAGAACGGTTTAGTTCGTGGACGCTGGCCGGGTCGGATTGATTCGCATCCTGCTCAAGCAATCCTGAAAAATCGTCCTGATTTTTCCCCCTGAGTCCTGTGACCAAATTGGCTTTTTGCTATGTTTCACTCAATCCAAATCAACTACCCAACCAAGAAAACCATTCAAGGATGAATGATTAGGCTTTTCCGGGCAGGACGCCCGTAAAAGCGGGTTCTGGACAACGTGCGACGCCGTCAAACAAAAAAAGATTTTCTGGTTCGTCTTTCATCTCTGAAAGATGAACTGGCGCACAAGACACCAATGCCTCTGAAATCGAAAAACGCAATTGTGCGTCAAATTTGGGAGCCAATTGCTAAAACAACAAATCCCCCACTATTTACACTGTAAAATGAAAAAAGCCCCTTTCATAGGGGCTTTAAACAATGCTAATCGATACCGTTAAAAAGTCATTCAATTACCAAGTGTCTGCAATAGCCACCAGTACACACCACCACCGGCCAGACCGCCTCCTAACACAAACATCAGCGCCAGTTTCCACCAGCTGGTGCCCGGTTTAGTAACCTGCACAACCGCCGCTGGGCGGCCGTTTTCGGTAAACTCCCGGCGTTTTAAAGCCACCTGATAGCAGGTTTCTAACCGATCAATCTGTTCAAAAATAATATAACCGATCGACTCAAAATCAGCTTTCACACCCGGTCTTTCCGACTGAAGCAAATAACTGATGCGATCACAAAGCTGTTCACAACGATAAAGCTCACGCAATATTTCATAACTGGCGCGAAGATTTTGCAGTTCAATCAACGCTTGTGCATTGGCCCAATGAAATAACCGCTCAATATATTTATCGCTCTCTTTGATATCCTCTTTCAGGCTCACCAAACAGCCATACATCAGCTCTAGCCCGTTCGTGTAACCTCGTAATCCATCCAGCTTGAGACAAGCAATGCTGTAATACACACACATCGCCAAATCCAGTCCGGTGACTTGTGCCAATTGCTCACTGTTCTGTTTGACCAGTTCCCAATCCGTGCCACCGGCAAAGGGAGAACGCTCGCGATAAATCTCTTTCTTGACCGCCTGATACAGGGTGTGATTGTGTAATTCTTCTTGTTCGGCTGTAAGTATGAAAGGTGTGTTTTCAATAAATAATCGTGGGGACATGGCGTTTAATTGCCCTAATTCATGCAGGGAGTGCCCGCAGGCACTCCACAATGTGTTGAATATTAATACAGGTTACCTGAGAGTTTGAATGATTTAAACAAACGCTGGGTAAACGGATTCATATCGGCTTCAGAGTTAATTCGGTACACCATGTCACCGCCATCAACCGTAAACTTGTAGTCTACCGAGGTGGTACTTGCAGCCAGCACATCACCCGCATCAAGTAAGCGGAAGAATGCCCATGGTCCCTGAATAATAATACTCCGTGGCGACAGATTCGATTTGGTCGGAATCAGCGTAATTTTCGAAATTGCAGAATCACGTAGCGTATTCGGCCAAATCAGCTCCACGTTTTCTCTTGAACCATGACTGTACGACAAGAACTGTCCGTCAACATTCAGCACACTACGACGTTTATTCCCCGTCAAGCGTATCGGTTCAATCGAGAAGCTCACATCCAACACACCTTTACGATTGAAGAAGGCATCCTGAATTTGCCGTGCGCGTTCAATCTGCTCCAATACTTCCGCTTTCACCACACTCTGCCCGCTGTCTGAATCAGATAAGCCGACTTTCTCATCAATGAAGATCTTCAGCTGGTTCTGATAGAAGCTGTCTAAGATACCATTCGGAGCAAAGAATTCTTCAAAGTCAGTCAATGATGCATCTTTGTTCGAGTTTGGATTGAACGGATAGCGATCCGCCAGTTTTTCGCGGAAGACGCGATAAACGTCATCATGCCAACGCACTTCCAAATATTTCACTGCTTCTTGCTTGATCACATACCAGCTTTCATCCGCCAGCTTGGTAAAGATGCGATCCAGTGGTGCTGGTAATCCTGATGCAACCCGTCTGAGGGTATAAATCGGGTCGCCATTAACCAGCTTCATTCTCGCCTTAGTCGCGTTAAGCGCAGCCATCCCCATATCAGGTGATGCCTGAATCCCTTTCAGGTAGAGCTTCAGTTCATCAATCGAGCCCATCACTTCGTTGATATAAGCCGGTTTGTCACCAACCGCGTCCAGCATACCGTTCAGATCGGCAAACGGAGTATCAATCATCGACGCCACACGATACTTCGGTGATTTGAGCAGCTCGCTCTGTGCCGCAGAATCATCCGGGATACCGGCGATCATTTTGGTGTTGGCTTCCAGCGTTCTCAGCAGACGCTGAATTGGCTCGACACTACTGGTGATATTATCCAGTACCGTAACCGCATCGTTGATGTCTTTGAAGTATTTGATATCCACTTCTGCCAATGCTGCACGCCAAGTCTTGGTATAGTCCGCCACATAAAGTCCGCGGATTTTATCCCGTAGATCTTGCTTATCAGCTTCACTGAACTCAGCAGAACGGTTCTGTCCCAAAACCCAGCCATCAATCAGTGCCAGTTTAGAAACCGATTCAACCTGCGGAATGAAGTAGTCTTCAAAACCGCGTTTGGTCAGCATTTGCGGAATGTATAACCCATCACCATTCATGACCCGCTCATCAAAAACAAGGTCAAAGATCGGCCCGACCAGATTACGCAGGTTCAGCGCAGGTCCAAGCACCGTCGGTGCATTCAGTTTGAGGTTACGATAGACACGTTGCTTGTTCGGCATCGCATTCAGTTCAGTCTGAACTTTGGCAATGGTCTGATCGTATGCACCCATAATTTTATCCGCGTTCGGATCACCGTTTTTCCGGGCTGTCGTCAGATCTGTATGATCCATCGCATAGTCTAAATGCCCCATCAGTTCTTCCTGAACGGCACGGCGAGCCGGGAACTCTTGCTGCCAGTATTTACCGAAGTAATCCAGCACGATGTCTTTATAACGTCCTTCTTTGTCGGTCATCATGCGATAAACCCGCAGCGCATCCAGTTTTTCAACTTCGGTCTTCGCTTCATTCATTTTCACGATCACGTCAGACAGCAGGATCGGCAGAAAACGGGTTTCCAACAGATTCAGGTAGGTCTTTTCAACCATCGGCCCGATGGTGTGACCCTGATACAGCCCCATATCTGAAAAATACTTCGATTTGTTGCGGAAGAAACCAAATTCCAGCGTGGCCTGACGAATTTTATTCAGTGAGTCGAGCATGTCGCGTTGCGATGCCTGATAGATATTTTTCGGCAACTCATTCTTAAACTGATTCACCTTGGTCAGTACCGCATCCGCATGTTCGACGTTGACCGCATAGTAGCGTTGCCATGCACCAAACAGTAATAACGATGCGATGGTACAAGTCACGCCCGACAACATCATCAGACGCCGTTTCCGCTTGGCAACCCGACGGTTATCGGATGCCAGACCTGATTCGGCATAAATAATGTTGCTGAATAACTGCGACGCAAAATAGACCGTCGAATTTTTTGCAATCTGCGCCCGGTTGATCGCGTGATCTAAGCCATAACGACGCGAGGCGGCATCATCAAACGCAT
Source organism: Vibrio gazogenes (assembly GCF_002196515.1). Taxonomy (NCBI): domain Bacteria; kingdom Pseudomonadati; phylum Pseudomonadota; class Gammaproteobacteria; order Vibrionales; family Vibrionaceae; genus Vibrio; species Vibrio gazogenes. Next base: position 938,830 of record NZ_CP018836.1, read on the forward strand.
TGGTCGGGACACCTTGCTGATAGACCGAGGTAAAGTAAGCCCCCCGAACCACGGCAGATAACGAATATTGGTCATTACCCAGTGTTTCGCGGAAGAACTGCGTCAGAATGTCTTTCAGCCCGGAAATTTGTCGGCTGAAACTATAAACGCCATGGCGTTCATCGGCTTCCATCGGAACAGAAACCGCTTTTGGCAACATGTCATTAATCGTTGACATGAATTGGAGATAGTCATTTTCGAACTCTTGTAACCAAGCATCTTGGTCATCATTCGGATTGAGCTGGAACGTAAATCCTAATGCTTCTTCTCGTTCTGCTTTGGAATAGTGTCTGAAAAAAGGTTCAAAGCCATAGAGCAGGTCCAGTTTGGTCAGTGCAATGTAGACCGGTAACTGAATCGACATGGTTTCCATCAACTCACGTAGGCGCGCACGCAGGATACTCGCATAAGCTTTGCGCTCGGATGCTTTAGCTGTCGCCAAATGCGAAACGTCCAGCGCCAGTACAATCCCATTCAGCGGACGACGGCTGCGGGTACGCTCTAACCATTCAACAAAGTGCTTCCACAAGCGGCGTTCCATTTCACCGTCATTGTCTTCATCACGATTACCTTGCGTCAGCAACTCACCGTCAGGGTCAATGACGACGGCTTTATCGCCGATCCACCAGTCGAATGAATAAGGGTTTTCGCTGCGTTGGCCGGAAGCCCGCATGACCGAAGACAAGGTAAAGTTTTGTCCGGAACGGTTAATCAGGCTGGTTTTACCTGCATTTTCTAAACCGAGTACCAGATACCAGGGGGAAGAATACAGAAAATCGCGCTTATTCTTCAGGCTCTTACGCATGTTGGTAATTACCTGATTCAGTTCAACTTCTTGCCGTTCTTCCATCAGTTTGACCGGGTCTTGACGGAAAATTTCTTCTTTTTGTTGTTCAGCTTCGTAATTTTGGAGTTTCCGCCACTGCCAGAACCCCCATACCGCGGCTGCCAGCAAGAACACGAGCACACTGGCAAAGATACGTGCCGTAATACTCGCTAATGGTTTCGTGTCATAAATCGTGAGCCATGGACCAGCCCACCAAATGGCAATATTAATTAAAATAAAGCTAATGAGCAGTAATGCCGGTACCAGTGCTACCATACTCGGCATTAATTTTTTTAGCAGCCCGAAAATCTTTTTCAACATGGACGATATCCTTCGCTTACTCTGACGTTGAATATTTCTCTAATCGTTGCATGAGTGAGGGTTCCCACTCTGAAACACTTGCTGAACCCGCCTGACGATACAATGTCTGATATTGCTCTTCGGCCATGGCTGAAAAACCATGCTCATTGAGCAAATCAGCAGACATCATCCGCCAATAAAATTTATCCCGGGGTTCGACCGCCTTTTCAAGGCCGCCATTAATCATGGAGAGAGCGACAGCAATTCCGGCTTCTTTTGCCAAAGTAAATGCTTCCTTACGTTTTTCCTGCCAGCTTCCGACCACCGAAGCCTGCGTGGTCGCCTGCTCCTGCTCTCCCAGCCATGTATTTACTTCTTCTGAAACAAACGGTTGCCCGCCTTTAAACTTCAGTTCTTTTAACTTGGGTAAACGCTCAAGAAAATAAGCCGCCTCTTCCCGAATGGCCCGACACCAATCTTTTTTATCCAAAGCCTGAGCGATTTGATAACTCATCATCTGCCCTTCAAACCAATAAGGGGCCATCGTCAGACTCTGTTCAATCTTGCGCCATAAGGATAAGTCAGGGCTACGCATCAGATCTTGGTAGTCTTTGACGCGATCTTGCTGCATCGGACGCAGCATCGTTTCGCCGTCTGAATTATGATCCGGCTCTGAAAGAATGCCAGACCACACCGCATGACGCCGCAAGCGAATCGCAAGTCCGATGCCTTGCTCCTGTTCAGCAAGAAACTCAGACACTTTCAACAATGTCTGTCTGGCCGCCTTATCACTGGAACTGTCAACCGATAAGGGGCTGCTGGTTGTTGTGGTTTCCTGCTGTTGCTGTGCTTTCGGTTTCTGCGCTTTCTGTTCAGCACGCTGACGCTCTTCAGCCAAGCGCATCTTTGAGCGAACGGTATTTAAGAGTTCGGAAAAATCTTCCGTCACTAGCCCTTTGGTTTCCACCGCCTGATTAAGACTATCCAATGCGGCTTCGAGATCGCTCATTAGCTCACCGGAGAAGCGGTTGAAATCCTGTTTTTCGATGACAATGCCAAAGCGCTGAATGATTTGCCCAAAAAATTTACGCCGTGGTAATGCGCCTCGCGGCCCTGGCGCCGGATAACTCTCTTCCCAGAATAACGAGATAAAATCAGCCCAGATAAACAGAGACAAATTAAACCGAGCGGGTGTCACTTGATGGTGCAAACACTGTAAGAGATATACCAACAGCTTGATATCTTTCGATTTTTCTTTGAGTAGTTTTAAAACACTGTGCTCAACTTCATCCCATTGCACACTGGCATGAGAAAGAGAACCGACTTTCATCATCTGATCTTCGACAAAATCAAATAATGAATCGTCAATCAACCGTTCACCGACTGGGTTCTCTCCCTCAATCGGTGTGGTAATGCACGGGCGATATTCAGATAGTTCCATAATTTCAGTTACCAATCACAACGTGTTCTTAATGGCTTGAGTGCGTCGCTCAAACCCGAGGTATCGAAAGTCAGACCATCAATCACCTTTGAATTAGAACGCAACACCGTATTGTCTTTGTTGGCCATAATCCGCATCAGGCTAATCGCCGGCATGCCGCGTCCTGAGGAGAGTAACAGTCCTGCATCATCGCTACGCCAGTATTGCGTTTCACGCTGAATCGTCACTTTGGCTCTGGCATCAGGAATCTCACTTGGCAGTGCCAATTCCACCCGACTGATACGGTGAATACAGCTCATCATCAACACTGGTTTTTGATCATTCGCGAACCGTGATGCGGGATTCGATGCCAACAGAATCAACCACGCATCATCCCCTTGTTCGGTCAGGTGCATCATTTGACCCTCACCGAGTTTTGCCAATGAATCCATCGCATGTAGCCACGACTCTGATGCACCGATCTTCTGCGCTTTAACTGGCGTCAGATGCAGCGGGGTTTCAAACACGCGATCAAAACAACGTAATCTTTCCAGACGCTCCGAGACACTCCGACACTGATTTGCCTGTTCAACTAACTGCTCCGGTTTGGTTAAAACCTCCGGCTTCGGCATTTGGGGGCCGGTTGCGGCTATCGCTGCAACCGCGGGAAATAACATCAGTGTCGCCAAGCTCATGACTGAGCGAGAAATTCTTAATTTCATGGCGCTTTAATCTCCAGTTTCTGACATTTGTAAGCCAGTGTCCGTTTGGGAATGCCTAAGCTTTCTGCCGCTTTGGCTCGGTCACCGGAAAACAATCGCAGACGTTCTCTGATAATTTTTGATTCAAAATCCTGGATCGCCTGTTTGAGATCTTTAATCACAGTACACGACTCAGGCTCTTCAACCTGAAACAGATTGACCTCTTCCCGAGGCAGAATCCGATGAATAAAACTATTCACCTGAACTTCGTGACCGTCTTGTGTCTGTGCACATCCAAACTCGATTAAATGCTTGAGTTCACGCACATTGCCGTTGAAGTTGTGCTGTTTCAGACAATCAATCGCTTTGTAATTCAACCCACGGATCTGGGTGCCGTGCGAGTCATTAAATAGATGAACAAAATGCTGACTCAATAACGCAATATCATCGATTCGCTCGGTCAAACATGGCACGGTAATCGGATATTGAAACAGTCGGTAATAGAGATCTTGACGAAATGCTTTTTGACGAACTTGACTCAATAGATTGACGTGCGTGGCTGAAACCAGCCGAAAATCGGAAGTCAGTTCTTCTTTACCACCAACCGGACGAAATGTTCGTGTTTCAAGCACTCGCAACAACTTGGCTTGCAGGACCAAAGGCATATCACCGATTTCATCAAGAAAGAGCGTGCCGCCATTGGCCTGTGCGATCAGTCCCTGTTTATCGGCTTCGGCCCCTGAGAAAGCGCCTTTGCTATACCCGAACAACTCACTCTCAAGTAAGTTTTCCGGAATTGCGGCACAGTTAATCGCAATGAAGGGTTGCTCGGCCCGTTCAGACAAGTCATGCACCGCCTGAGCGACCAGCTCTTTCCCTGTTCCCGTATCGCCCTGAATCATCACCGATAACTGAGAACTGGCTGCACTGACAATCTGCTCTCTGAGTTTGATCATCGGTGCACTCTGACCCACCAGCGTCTGGGACAAAGAGTCACTCAGACGTTGCTGTTCACGGGCTCGCTCAACATCGAACAGTGATTCGCGGAGATCGCGTTGATTCTGCTCTTCACGTTCAATATCGGTTAACAGCGTCCACTGTTGGCTGAATACATCCACATAACGGCAAAAATCATCATCAGAAAATATCTGTTGAAGATGTTCCGTCTCACCAATCAGGAATAGCAGGGTCTTCACGACATCCTGATGGAGGGGTAACGGAACAATGCGGACAACGTCAAACATACCGACGGATTCAGTCAACTGGGCAAATGCACGATTCGATTGCCAAAAAACCAAACTCTCTAATGACAATGCCATCGGTTTTGAGGACTGGAGAACATGGGCGAACGGACAGTCAAAATCGCTCACCGACCACACCATATCCAGATCAGGCCGATGAGGGACTAATGTCCGCCCATCAGCACTGGGGACCAGCAATAAGCAAGTGTCAAGATCCAACTCACGTGAAACCGTATCGATAAAAAGCGTCGCTAATTGCTGTGCTTTTCTGATACCGACAAGATCGGTCGCGTAAGTTAACCAGCGGTTCATCCTTATTCAACCTCACCGATGAATTCACCATCAACCGCAGCCAGATAGACCCGGTTAATCGATTCACGCTGCGCAAGCTTGTTCAATAGTGCCAGCGAGACCGGTGGTAACAATTGTCCTTCGATAATAGCTTCCAGCATCCGCGCACCATTTTCAGAACGGGTCGCCCGGGTCAGGATTTCTTCAATCAATGAATCGGCAATCTCGACTTCTGCGGCGTAACGCTCTTGGAAGATTTTTTCCAAACGAGTCAGTTTCGCCTGAACAATTTCAGCCAAGACTTCTTTCTTGAGCGGTAAGTAAGGAATCACTTCCATCCGGGCCAGCAGTGCTGGTTTAAAGAAGTCAGCCAGTTCAGGATATAACCGGTCTGCAATGATTTTCGGTTCGTCAGCATAATCAACAATGGTCTGATAACCGAGATTCGATGTCAGGAAGAACACGATGTTCTTACAGTCGATGACTCGACCTTCACCATCGGCAAGCTCACCTTTATCAAACGCCTGATAGAAAATATTCAGCACTTCAGGATGCGCTTTTTCAACTTCATCCAGCAGGACCACTGAATAAGGCATTTTGCGGATCGCTTCCGTCAATACTCCCCCTTCACCGTAACCGACATAACCCGGAGGCGAACCGATCAAACGTGAAACGGTATGTTTCTCTTGGTATTCAGACATGTTGATAGTGGTCAGGAATTGTTGTCCACCGTAAAGTTGTTCAGCTAACTGAATCACCGTTTCGGTTTTACCGACACCACTTGGTCCCACCAACAGGAAAGCCCCTTTTGGACGGCCGGGACGACGTAAGTCGGCACGGGCTGTCAATAAATGACGGTGAACCCGTTCGATAGCCGTATCCTGACCTTTGATGGTTTCCCCTAAAATAGATGTCAGATGGGTAATTTTGTGCAATTCGTCGGTATTCATCTGATCGACAGGCACGCCCGTCCAGTCTGCAATGACTTCTGCGATCTGGTCTGAATCGACTTGCGGATAAATCAGACGCTCACGATGCGGAATCGCTTCAAGCGCGGCATACTTCTCTTGCAGTTCACACTTCAGCGCTTCCATCACCTCTTGTGGCGATTGCTCTGCGGATGCTTCCTGTCCTTCAACCAGCTCATCCAAGACTTCAAATGAAGTGGCTTCAGCCGGTTGTGCCTCGGCCTCAGCATGTTGCAACGAAAGCGCAATCAGCTGGGAGCGAAGTTCAATAATGGACTCAACCAGTGTTTTTTGACTTTCCCAGCTCTCAAGCAGTGTTAATTTTTCCGCTTCGTCTTGCGCTTCCTGAGCGCGCAGCTCATCCAGACGTTTAACATCATTTTCACTGCCGAGGAACTGTGCTCTTTCGAGCATGTCGATTTCTAGCTGACGCTGATAGCAATTGGTTTCCAACTGAGCAAGGCGCTTCGGTGGCGTGGTCAGGTGGATCGCAATTCTGGCACAAGCGGTATCTAAAACATCAATGGCTTTATCCGGCAGTTGGCGTCCTGAAATATAGCGAGCCGATAGTTCAGCCGCCGCTTTCAATGCTTCATCGGTGATCAACACATGGTGGGCTTTTTCATACACACTATTGAGACCACGCAGGATATCAACCGCCTGACCGATGCTTGGCTCTTCCAATTTCACCAGTTGGAAACGACGGGTCAGCGCCGGATCTTTTTCAAAATATTTTTTGTACTCTTTCCAAGTCGTCGCAGCAACGGTACTCAGTTCACCACGGGCAAGTGCTGGTTTGAGCAAGTTGGCCGCATCGGCGCCGCCTTCCTGATTACCGGCACCGATCAAGGTATGCGCTTCATCGATAAACAGAATAATTGGTGTTGGTGACGTTTTAATCGCATCAATCACACCTTTAAGGCGTTTCTCGAACTCACCTTTGACTGACGCACCGGCCTGAAGCAGACCTAAATCGAGCGCCATGATATCGACATTTTTCAGTTGGTCAGGCACATTGCCAGCAACGATTCGTAGTGCAAGGCCTTCAATCATGGCACTTTTACCGACCCCGGCATCACCGACGACAATCGGGTTGTTCTTGCGGCGACGACACAGGATATCAATCATCAGATTGATTTCATCTTCACGGCACAAGACCGGATCCAGTTCACCCCGACGGGCCTGCTCACTGACATTCGAACAGTATTTCTGTAATGGTGTGCTTGCTTCTGTCAGAGGCGATTTCGCATTACTTTTTTCTGTCGTTTTATCAACGGCCGTTTCAGAGGAATCGGCAACAACAGCCGCGAAGTTTTTCTTCAGCGTTTCCCGGTTAATACTTTCTAACAGGGCGATGAGTCGTACGGGCAGATAGCGATCAACCCGGGTCAGTGCCGCCAGAAAAATCGCACCGGAGCGTAATTCATGTTGATCCAGTTCGGTGGTGGACAATAACCAGGCTTCCTGCAACAACTCAACCAGTAATGGCGAAAAAGCAGGATAAGTGTCCAGTGCATGTTCACGCGTATACGAGCTGGCAATAGCTTGTCTGACATTTTCAAAATCGATATTGGCCTGCTTGAGGATGACACGGATATCTGACAGCGGGTTGTCCAGCAGAACATCGAGATAGTGTTCTAACGTCACTTCAGGATGTTGACGTTCAATACATAAAGAAGCCGCCTGCTCAAGCGCCAGCTTACTTTGTTGGTTTAACTTTGAAATAAGAGTGGGTAATTCAATTCGGATCACAGCGATCACCTAGCCTAAAAAATTAATTAAGAAGTTGACTTAACTGGTTCACAACGTCAGCCGATTTCTCGTGCAATAACCATGTGTAACCCAGAAAGATCCCGCTCCACAGCAGGAAGAATCCAAGAAAAACAGACCAAACCGGCAGTTGACGATTCAGACGGTACTTGGCATCGACGATATGTTGATTAGCTTGATTGAGTGGTTGAATCTTTTTCTCTTCAAGCGCGGCCAGCATATCGTACAAGTGACTGATCACTCTTTCGCGCTCATTGTGACCATTTTCCATCACGCGATACTTGCCTTCGAAGCCAAGGATCAGACAGTGATAGATAAACTCCAACAGAAGCTTGTAGCGTTGCGGTTCACCTTCAAGACGAGCAAGAATGGTGTAGACCTTTTCTCCACCCCAAGTTTCATTATGAAAACGAGAAAGCATTGAATGGGATGCCCAGATACTGGAAGAGCCCCATTCAGTGCCCATAACGGCTTCATCGAGAAACGTGCACAAGATGTATCGATAAGCCATCAATACGGCATTATCAAAACCTTGTTCAGTCAGTTCGATTTCAATCGCTTTGATCTCTTCAACCGTTTGATGATAGATCTGTTCGATATTCGGACAACTGGTCATGCTCCGAACCCGGAGTGACAGACCAAATAACGGGGTCGCTGCATCAATCAGGACGTTGGGGTTATCCCCCCGTAATTGGAACCAATAGTCTTGGTCCCGGTTGATATTTTCCACATTATCAAACAGTAAATTGTCAATGTGTTCACCCGTATTCTGCACCACAATTAACTCCTTATCGCCCAGAATTGTAAGTCAAGATCTTCAAATGCCGCGGCCACGTGGAAAGCGAAACCGCTGGCTTGTCTGATCATGGACCAAGCTGAACTGGATTTATCAAGTTGATAGTAGGTATAGCCCGCATGGTAAGGGAGCTGACGCGGCGCAACAGGTAGCGGCGTCAATGGGATACCCGGCAGTTGGAGAGAAATCAGCTCTCTGATCTTCTCAACAGAAGCGACTTTGGTCTGTTGTACGAACACACGACGCAGCTCATCCAGCGGCATTCTCGCCTTAACAGCAATAATAAAGTCAGCATCTTCCATGAGATTGGTGTCATGGATTGGCGCAACCATGAGGCCATATTTGCGTTTATCCAACTGGATAGAAACCGCACGCGGTTCAAGCACGACACTCAAGCTCTGTCTCATATGACGAATCAGTGTCATGAAACAGTCCGTTGGCATGTCATGGTTATAAACCGGAATGGTTGGCGGTAAACGACTTTCATCGGTAAACGTTGCCAGCTCACCACAAATCGACGCTAAACATTCAAACAGCCGTTCTGGATGAAGCGTCCGGAGTTTGGATAAATGCTCAATCAGCGGCTGCAAGCGGTTCAGCGCCTGTAATAACATAAAGTCAGACACGTCAGCCACAGCGCCTTGGCCGGGAGAACTAATCCGCTCAGCGATGCTTTTCGCGCGTTCATTCATCAGTCCGGCGATTTCAGTCACCACGCGATGTAGCGTCACATTGACAGATGAATTGAGGTGACACGGGATAAATTCAGGATCCAACACCAAACTCCCATCCGGGCGTTTTTCGAGAATCCGGGCAATAGCAAATGATGCATAAGAACTGCGATCTTCTTTTTCCAGCATCAGATGCATGCGCACCGGAGACACATCGATCGTGGTGGTATCACCCTGCATACTTTGGACATCGCGCACATCCATCCGGCGACTTTCATAACGCCCGGTGCCGCGTTCTTCCGGCCAACTCACTTCGAGCAGTGATTCGGTCCGCAATGGCAGTGCCAGATAGACCAATTGCCCAGCCAGTGAAGCATCTTCAATTTCCAGCGGTTCAGGAAGTGAGTCTTCCTGCGGAATGTTAAAAACAGTACCATCAGGCATCACACCTGATAACCGTTCAATTGCAATCCGGCCAAATGCCAGATATTCCGGATTTAATGCCAGCTCAGAGATGCCGTACAGATAGCCACTGACAGAATTCATCCGTGCATCAACATAGTATTCTGTATATCGTTGTTGTTGTTGGAAATGCTGAGGCTTGATAAACAATCCTTCGTTCCAGATAACACGGTTACGTGCAAACATCTCGATTATTCCACTTTTTCTAATTTAACATCGTAGTCTTTGAACAGCATCAGCAGGTGATACTCTCGGCCTTTATTCAAGACCTTGACAGCTTTCTTCCATTCACTCAGTTCAGGTTCAGCAAAATGAGCCATGACACCGATATAATGTGTATCCGGAGAAATTTTGAATGCATTCACAAACTTAAACTGACCGGGCATCATCATGTAATCGTAATCTCTGACAAAGTTACTCCGGAGCGCTTTCTTATAACTGGCTTTGATCGTGTCATAGTCAGCTGACATGAACATGGAATCATCTTCTAGTTCAAAGACCTGTACTTCAATCGGTGATGCCTCACCCCAAATATTGGGGTTTACACCAGCATCAGTCACCATACTGAATGTCACTGTTGTCGGAGCTTCTGCCGGATTATATTCATCCGCTGCTGTGCTACTGCTACTGCTGCACGCAGTAAGCATTAGCAAAGCGAATAAAACACAAGCAAACTTTTTCACAATCAGAACTCCAGTTGCTTCTCACGGATTTTCTTGTCGTAAGCCTGTTCGAATATTTCCCAAAACAGCTTTTCAAATCCTTTTTGACGGTTAGACGTCAGTTCTTGGTAGTAGCTGCTATACATATTCCAAGCCCATGAGTCCTCAGAGTCGCTGCGTTGCTCATTCGGACGCTTATAATTCTTAAAGCGACGCAAGAGTACCTGGGGTGAGAACGCTGCCAATATCTGACTCAACGCTTCTGTCGTTGCATACTGAACCGCATCGTTATGATCTTGGATGCTTTTCAAACTTTCAGTAATGGCTGCCGGTGCCGACAAATGCACCAGACTTTTCTGCGAGTCGTACATGGTTTTCATGGTCTCTTCATAAGACAGACCCAGTCGCAGCGGGTTATCTTCAATTGGCTGAAGATTGCGGTTCATCATATCGAAACGACCATGATTGACCTGTTTGTGCAGATCCAGTAATCCTTTAACACATGCCTGAAGTGACAGGCCCAGCTCTTCGGAAAGAAAGTGCATTTTTTCCATGTCATGGCTATCGGTCAGATCCACACCCAGACCATCCAGCATTGGGCCGGTCAGCAGATGTTTTCCATGATGATTTGTTTCAACAGACTGTTCTGATGTCGATGACATGCTTTTTGCGACTTCTTCTTCGAGTAGATCGAGTACGTTCTCATCCATCCCATAGCCCTCTGATTCGTTGTTCACTGATTGATAATCGACTGATCCATGACTCACAGATCGGTTGTGCACAGATTGATTGTCTGTCGCATTAGTGTGGTTACTGCGTGTATTGGCAGGCGCTGCCTGCTGTACGTCTGCTTTGGGCTTTCTGCCCAACTTGAGTGCCCCGAATCTGAAGATTTTCTTCAGACTAATCGACGCGGTCATATCGTATTCACCGTTTTCCTGCTGCGTTTCCTGCAATGGCTGCTGGTAATATTCTTCAGCAGCAAGCAAAGGTTGTTCTTGGTTTTCATCTTCTGCCCGGGCTTCATCTTCATCACCATCAATCAACACATAACTGTCATCTTTGTTCTGGGGAGAGAGTTCATCCAGTGCCATTAATGGGTCTGTCACGTTGTGATCGACTTCATCGGTACGGTGTAAAGTCTCGGCTTCACCGTCATCGTCCGCTAAAAGACTATGCCGATCATCATCAAATAGCTGCTCCAGTACATTGCTCGAAGCAATATCATCATCACCCGTGGTGCCTAAATGAACTCGGAGAGAGTAAGGACCCACTTGAATTTCATCTTTGTTTTCTAATCGGGCGAGCTTGTTACGGCCCAACGGCATCGATGAACCGTTCACATAGGTTGCACCGCAGTTATCACGAACACAAAAAGCGCCGTCAACGACCACAATTTCACAATGATTCGGGTAAATGGCACCATTTTTATCCGAGAGGTGCCAGAAACTATCTGTCGCCGTTCCGATTGTGCCACCAGCAGGCGTCCAAGACGTCCGCGAGACCAAACCGGACTCCAACACCTGAACATTGGTGACAATGATGTTGAGGGAAGGCTGTTTACTTTGAACCATCACTATTGCCTCACCTGAATTAACACATTTTTCTCGCGCTCACCTGAGCCAAGAAACGAATACCACCCCAAGGCCACACTATCCTGAGAGTCCAATCGAAGTACGGGGACTTCTTTCTCATCCATCGAGAGCTCCAAGTCATAAGCCATCTGCTCTCGCAAGACGAATTCCACCAACTTACACAGCGGTTGAAACTCCTTACCGATCGGCAGAAAATCTGCAAATCGCTCGCGTGACAACCCTTTAATACAAATCACAAATTTACCGTTGCAATCCATCACCGATTCACCGATGACGGTGTTCATTCCCAAGTTGCCATTTTGCTGACCAAGGGAGAATTGCTGCGACGGGTCAATCATTACTCTGCGTTTTTCCCATTGCCGGATGCTGACATCTTCTAAATCAAAGCAGTGGGCAATAATCCCCGCAACGACCTGCGGAGAACGGCTTCGTCCTGCGAGTACCCCTGCGTAAGCGAGCATTTTGCACCAGTTGATTGGTGTATCGCCCCTTAAGTCAGGATCCGCCAATCCAACGAGCGCGAATAATTGTTGTGAAAACAGATCTTGCGCGTCATCCTGAAAACGCACGTAATAACGATATTTACGCCAGATTCGATAGACTAAATTAATCAGGCGGTTATTGAAAAAATCCAGAAAAGGACGTTTGAATCCGCCCGGGTCTTCAACGGCTAACTGCTCAAGAATGAAGCCGGGTAACGGAGACTGCGATCCGGTCAAACCAAAAAAGTTGGTTTGTAAAATCAAATGTTCGTCATCAAACTGGGTCAAATCCGTCACGTCAGCAGGCGAGAACCCCAAGCTGGGATTCGCACTGAATATCAGGCGACAAACTCTTTCCCAATCTTCATTTTCCGGATTTGAATGCTGAAGTTTTTGTAACAATTCCACCAGTTGGAAGAAATTGTACGACCTCACCTTATCCGGTATTGGTATGAGCGCTTGCTTTTTTTGAGCTGAATCTATATCAGCGGCTGCATCCCTGTCCGGGTTCCCCATGAGTATTTCTCGTTATTACTGACGTTGACCAAAATCAGTTCATGAAATGAATTGATGTTGGCATACAAAGCAAAAAAGTGGCTCAACACCCGACCAAACAGATAAAGATCACCTTCTGAACCAAAACAGCTCTGATCAATATGAATTTCGGATTGCAAACCACGTACAGGAAGCCCTCTTAATAATTTGTCTATGGGCTTCGATTCTATTTTGATAATGCCTTCCAAACGCTTTTTCGCCACACGCTCGGCCTGACGGTCAACAAGAGCGCGGAAGTCATAAATTCTGAGTACACTGCTCAGTGCATCTTTCGAAAGCAGCGACAGGTAATTCAATGATAAATTTGAAATTAATCCCCACAACAAGCTGCCATCCAAAACCGGACGCAACGGCTGAGTCGGTGCAATAATATTTTTGAATGTTACGTAGTCGGGTGAAGTGTCCGTTGATTGACAGATATCACCGACCCCAAGCTCAATTGGTAATAATCGATTGGTACAGGTCAGTTGGATCGAAATCGCTTCATCGACATCGACCGAAAGCGTTTCATCTCCGCGGATAAACGAAATAAAGGTGTCGAAGCCATCATTACGTTGACTATCTTTCACGCGTGAGCGGTAATAGAGCACTTCGCGCTGTCTGGCTCTTTCCACCTGATGCTGAAAACTTTCAAATGGGTGGTAAACGCGTTTTTCACCACGAATCCGCTGACTATCCTGCGTTTTATCCTGCCAGCCATAGACACCATCGATACTGAATACTTCATAATGAGACGGATAACGACTCGATGGAATGACGCGGTATTCAGACTGCTTACCGGTCAAGTCAATTGGATCTGCATCATGTTCGAACAGGTTAATGATCGGCACACAGTAAAGTTGGAAACTGCTCTGGTTAATCCGAACATCTGTCGGCAGTGTTTTTGAAAAATGAATGCGAAGCGTCATTTTGCCACGCACTGATTTTGGCAGCACTTTATCCAGTGCCTGAATATCAAAGAAATGGAAAGCCTCCGGAAATGACAGGTACTCCTGTAAAATCCGATATCCTTCATACACATTTTTCGGGTACGGCAGCAGTGCGTCTTCACCGGCAAAACCAACTGACTGAAGGGCATCCCGTGGAATACTGAATTCAGTCCCATTGACGTCAATCACCATTTTATCCAGATGGTGATGAAGCCACAGGTACAGCATCTGGGCGCTATACAGCTCACCGCCAAGATAAAAGCGTAAACTGTCAACCAGTGCTTCTCCGACTGACATTTCGCCTTTCATCGCTAAATTGATATCGACGGTACTCGATTCCCGAGTATGGTGAGAGGTAATATCCTCGAGCACTAAAGGGTAAACAGCAACGTCACGACATGTTCTGAAGTGACATACCGTGCCTAAAACTTTTTCTGAGCTATCGAGTTGAATACCTGCGCGGACAATCTGCTTCTCACTGACTTTCGATTCCGGTTGGAACGCAACAATACTCATGCTCGGAACGGGCCGCAGATAGTTCGGCCATAGCATGTTAATAATCGAATGCGTCAGCTCAGGAAACTCATCTTCAACTTTTTCACGCAGGCGTGCTGTCAGGAATGCAAAACCTTCCAGTAGACGTTCAACATCCGGGTCGGTCACCTGACCGTGAAGAAAACGAGAAAGCTGGGGATGGATTTCAGTGAAACGCTTCCCCTGCTCTTTCAAAAATGAAAGTTCTTCTCGAAAGTACTTATCTTGTGCCATGTATCAATACACTCGATATTGACGGTTTTGATCCAATAACAGACTCAGTTTGACCGTATCATGAACAGCACTACTGTTCACTTCTGCGGTAATCCGAAATCTCAGTGATAATGGGTTCAAATCGTCTCTTTCTGACGTCACCACAATGTCTTTCAATCGTGGCTCATATTTTCTTAAACAGTCCTTAATCGCCATGCGGATTCTGACAGCCAAATCAAGTGTTTCCAGTGTCGCATCGTTAAAATCAACGAGCCCCAGCTCAGGTGCGCTCTGCGCTTCCCCCAGCCGGGTATTCAGAACATTGGAAACGTTCCGCTTGATCGAATTAAGCACATCGTTTGCATCTGGTCCCTGGGTCAAAGACCGGGGTCTTTCGCCGGCTTCTAAGCGTTCAAAGAAGCCGACGCCAAATGCAACCTCTTCAGGCGCAATATAAGACATATTACTGATCTAAACGGCCAACGAGTGACAATTCAAAGTTCGCACCCATGTACTTGAAGTGTGGGCGAACTGCCAGCGATACCTGATACCAGCCTGGGTTACCTTCTACATCAGACACTTCAATGCGTGCAGCACGAAGTGGACGACGACTACGAACGTCTGCCGGTGGGTTTTCCTGATCAGCAACATACTGTTTGATCCAACCATTCAGTTCACGCTCAAGATCTTGTCTCTCTTTCCATGAACCGATCTGTTCGCGTTGCAATACTTTGATGTAGTGCGCAAGACGGTTAATGATCATCATGTAAGGGAGCTGAGTACCCAGCTTGTAGTTGGTTTCTGCTTCTTTACCTTCTTTCGTATTCGGGAAGACTTTTGGCTTCTGAATCGAGTTGGCAGAGAAGAATGCCGCATTGTCGCTGCCTTTACGCATCGTCAGTGCGATGAAACCTTCTTCTGCAAGTTCAAATTCTTTACGGTCGGTGATCAACACTTCCGTTGGAATCTTCGCTTGTAAAGCACCCATTGTTTCAAAAACGTGGACCGGTAGATCTTCAACCGCACCACCACTTTGAGGACCAATGATGTTCGGACACCATCTGTATTTTGCAAAGCTGTCTGTCAAACGCGTTGCAAATGCAAAGGCTGTGTTACCCCACAGATAATGTTCATGAGATTCACGGACACTTTCTTGATAGTTGAAGGTTTTGATTGGATTCTCGATTGGATCGTAAGGTACACGCAACAAGAAACGTGGTGCAGTCAGACCCAGATAGCGTGCATCTTCAGATTCACGCAGCGAACGCCACTTGGTATATTTCGGACTTTCGAAGATCGATTTCACATCTTTGATATTAGGAAGTTCTTCAAAAGAGTCGATACCAAAGAATTCAGGACCTACACTCGAAATAAACGGTGCATGAGCCATTGCGCCAAGCGCACCCATGTACTGAAGCAGCTTCATATCTGGTGTAGACGGCGTGAACGCATAGTTGCCGATCATCGCGCCTGTCGGTTCACCACCAAACTGACCGTAACCAGAAGAATAAACTTGCTTATACAGACCTGATTGAGAGATTTCTGGTGCAAATTCAAAATCTTCCAACAGTTCTTCTTTGGTGACATGGATGATGTCAATTTTGTTGTTTTCTCTGAAATCGGTACGGTCGACGAAAAGCTTCAGTCCACGCCATGCAGATTCCATTTGCTGGAATTTTTCATGGTGAAGGATCTCATCCATTTGCGCACTGATTTTTTTATCCAGCTCAACCAGCATTTGGTCAACCAGTGATTTATTGACTGGTTCTGATTCTTGGCTCGAACCAATCAGGTTTTCGATAAACGCGGCAACACCTTTTTTCGCGATATCATAACCTTCTTCATTCGGCGCAAGACGTGTTTGAGCCATAATTTCATCTAACAGGCTAAGTTCACCAGCCTGGGGACTTTCTAGTACCGTTTCTTCTGTAGCAGACATTAATCAAGTTCCTATGACAATAAGTTAAAAAACACCAAAAGTATTGCGTCTATCGTTACTCTTGAGGTTCTTTTTCTTCAGACCCGCCGACAATATCCAGTTCAGCAAGGAGCTTTTCACGAGACTCTTCAGATGCGATCAAAGCTTGTAAACGCTCTCTGAATGCCGGGATATTTCCTAAAGGACCTTTTAAAGCAACCAAGGCTTCACGAAGTTCGATCAGCTTATTCAATTCCGGAACCTGAGCCGCAACTGAATCTGGGGCAAAATCTTGCAACGACTTAAAGCTCAGCTCGACTGGTAACTCAGCATCAGGGTCATCACCCAATTTGTTTTTTACAGTTGCGCTGATTGAGAGGTTACTCTCACGCATCACTGACTCGAAGTTGTTCTTGTCAACTGAAACAGATTGACGATCCTCAACCGGTGTTTCTTCCGTGTGACCTTTAAAATCACCAACCACTAATGTTTTGAGTGGTAATTCAATTTCGGCCTGTTGATCCCCTGTCGCAGGAACATATTTAATATTAATGCGCTCTTTCGGAGCGACACTACCTTCTTTAGACATAACAAGTCTCCAATACCTATGCCAATAGTCGTTGCTTGCGTATATTCATTTCACCAGCAAAATGGTGTCAGAGCAGAAATAATATTCTGACTCAGACATGAGAACACGAATCACATTCGCATCAATTAAATAAGTAAAAACATCCACTTATTTAATAATGTTTTCAAATCGATGATATTACACTTAAATTCAACCAATTATTAAATCCCCTTATTTTATCTAAGGAAATAAATAAAACACCGTGCCTTATTTATAAATCCCAATAAGTGTCGTGATTATAAAAGGTTACCTTTTCTTTATAAGTGTCTGTAATCTTTTGAGCACGCTCAATATCCGGAGGTGTCATCTCATTAGTAATATCAACAAAAAATTGTTCCATTGATTTATGTAAGCTTGTCAGCCGATCGCTGCCGGCATAATCCAAATAAAGCTCAGAATAAGCACGGGCTTTAATTAAATCTTCATCGACAAACCGATAAGATGATGCTTCACCTGCATATATTTTCGCGACAACCGCCAGAGATGTCAGATCACCAGCATCCAATGCCCGCTGGCGCCATTCAAACGCTTTCTTAAAATCACCGCGCCCTTCATATAGTTCAACACATGCTTTCATGGCCGGGATAAAATGATGTTCCGCTGCATTGCGGTAATTGGTATAGATCCCAGTCGAAAACCTTGTTTCCGTATATAACCGATTAATATCATCAAGTGATCTTCTGGAGTTATCCATCCATGCCAGTGGATAGCTGTAATCCATCGCGCGTTGTAAATAGTATTCAGACTGATCCGGGTCAGTTTTTTCATAGTAAAGCGACAGGTAATACACTGCCTTTGCAGGTTGTGTCGCTGCGAGTCTGACCAAACCATCATGGTAACGTTTATGCCATGACTGTCGAATCGTGGTTCGTAACCAACTGCCATGTTGATAGAGGTAATTCATCGCGTGCAGATTACCCTGATTCGCCGCCTGCTCAACATACTCTCTGACAAGCCGAGGCGTCCGGATGGTCGGGTTGTATTCCGACAACTCTATCGCATATAAATAAGCAGCATCCGCGTCACCTTTATCGGCAGCATATTGCAAATAATGCCGAGCTTCTTCATTTTTAAACTGCGCACGCAACAAACGCCCTTTCTCATAAGCCTGAGTTGGGGTCAAAAAATTAATATCATAGTCGTACTTTTGCTGATCTGATTCCGGCATCTGAATCGAAACACGATTCAAGTCGTCATGATCGATGTTTTCATGGCCCATGTTTTCATGACTGGAGCTTTCATCACCTAAGCGCTCATGACCAAACCGGTCACGAGTCAAGTTGTCATGCCCGGTGGCATATGGATTTTCATCGATTGTCACCGCTGCCTCAGGATTCACAACTTCGTCTGCCATGACAACATTGCTGCAAGAACCGAACACAAAAGCACTGAATAAAAATGCCTTGTTTTTAACCGATATTAACACTGCTACCACCTTGTAAAGCGCCACCACAACTGATCGGGTCACCAGCACGGGCAGCTGGCTTTCCATCAACCATCACCGTTCCTGAACCTGCTGCAATAGAGCGTCCATGAGGTGGATGTTTCGGCTTATCATGTGGCGCAAGAGGATCACCTTGCCGAGCCGCAGGAATACCATCATATTTAACGGTCCCTGAGCCTGCGGTAACAGGTGTAGGAGGAAAGCCATCATGATCAGAACCAGTATTACCAACGACGATTCCGTTTCCCATTTTTATGCCTCTGTTGTTAGCTGATAAAAGTGTGAATCAATACAAAATCAGTTGAACAATCACCAGATTTTGCCGGCAACTACTTAGAATTTATCTATTTTTTTATTCTTGCCGATTGTTTTTTATTCAGTCGGGCAATATCTTGCCTATCTCAAGCAATATATTGCCTAATTGGTGAAATAATTTTCTCTTATATTGACAAAATAATCTAGTGCAGGATATCTAAAAACATTTTTATTATTTAATAAATTTTCATTTACCGCAGAAGATCACAAAACAGCCCAAGGTCAGATGTCAGTCAGATTACATTTATGATAAACACCAACAATTCACACAATATTTTCACAAAAAAGTTTTCACTCTGATACTAAATGTGTACAATATTCGGTTTTTCTATAAAAACCTCGCGTTTTTTCTTGAGTCAGGCAGATAAAACAAGTCATACCACCCATGATAAGATCATAAAAATATGATGCCGATTCCATTTTTAATACAAAATGAATGAATAAAATATTTATTTCACTCATATAAAAATATCCAAAGTCCATATTCTCATAGGTGGTATTCCAGATTTTTAATCAGTGATATATTTGAAATGCTCAAATTATATTCACTCTATCTATGAACTGGTCATATCCGTTCGATTGATATAAAAAATGAATAACATCATGTATAAAATAAATATTTCGGAGCATTCGACTCGCCAAGTTTATCCACCCATAAAATAATTAAAACTTGCAAGTTACTCAGGAATATAGATTTATTTGTTTCACATCGATATCAGCACCTCTTTGACTTTCACATATTTTGGACGGCTCTTCAGTAAAATCAGTATGACGGTAACGCATACTAGGGGCTGTTGATCTTTCATGGTTGAATTTTGTTCAACCTGAACGGGTATTGATCGCGGCGCGGGGCATGCCGCTTAGCTATCCTAAGCAAATGACCCGCAACAGAGAGCAAGACACGTTCAGATCAGCAGACCGCTTTATAAGCGTCTAACAACACGGGTAAACCGATTGAACAGTCCTCTGACCTTTGAAATAAGTGATGGTGAGCTTGTTTTTATACCGTGAATTTATCCATACTTTTTGTATTGTTTTTTATGCATCATATTGATAATGTTTCGACGATTTACCCATAATAAAAACAAACAAAAAAATGAACGGATATACATGAAATAATTCATATTTTTCCGGAACTCTAACAGGCGGAGTGGCTTTATGTTCAATCGATCTTGGCGAAATACCTCAAAAAAACAATCCCTGAATGACGAACCCCCAGTCAAAGTGAAAGCAATCTCAAGCCATGAGATTAGTGTCAATCAATTAGAAGAAATGAGTTTCCATGCGAGTGCCACGACGCTTGTTCTCGCCTATATATCACCACACCTTCCTTTCGAAGCGATTTCAAAAAAGTTAAAAGAGGCGATGCCTTTTGCAAAACATGTCGTCTCGGTCATGAGTGCAGGAGAGCTAGGCGGGCGAGATAAAAAAGGGCTCTATCATGCAACGCCGGAACGCTGGGATAACATTGTCATCCAAAGCTTCAGTGAGCGGGTATTTCAAGCCATCTCTATCGCCGAAGTGCCTCTTTATTGCGAAGATATCAAAAGTGGTCAAATCAAGTTTAGCCGCCAAGACCGGATCGCACGGATTCAGAATGAAATCAAAAAAGTTAATCTTGATTTTCCCGTCAGCTACCTCGATACCGTGGCACTGACATTCTTTGACGGTCTCTCTTCTTCTGAAAATTTCTTTGTACAAGCCCTCTACCAGTCTGATTGTTTTCCCTGCTACTTTATTGGCAGCTCAGCCGGTGGCAAACTGGATTTCGGTCAGGCCGATGTCGCTTTAGACGGAAAAATCCTGACCAACAAAGTCTGTTTGGTGTTTGTCAAACTGGCCCCCGCCATTCGCTATGGCATCTTAAAAACACACAACTTTGAAGTGACATCAACCCACTTTACGATCGCAGAAACAAACGCCGCCACGCGCACTGTGCAAACATTCCTTGATGAATCGACGATGGCGCTCCAGTCCCCTCTATCGATGTTATGCCGACATTTTGCCTGTCCCCCATCCAAACTGGAATCCATGCTTGAACAATATAGTTTCGGGGTAAAAATTGGCAACGAAACGTATATCCGCTCAATTGCCAATATTAACTATGAAGACGAAACCATCAATTTCTTCTGCGACTTTTCATTCGGTGACAAATTATATCTGATGAAAGCAAAAGACTTCTCAGAATCAATCCAGCGTGATTATGCCGCATTTCAGCGTGGTAAACCGCGTGAGCCCATTGCGATGCTCGCAAACGACTGTATCCTGCGTCGCTTACATAATGGGCCGTCACTCTCTGCCGTGCATAATTTTGACCATATTCCTGCAGTTGCCGGATTCAGTACATTCGGTGAATTTTTGGGGCTGCATCAAAATGAGACGCTTACCGCGCTTTATCTGTATCAAGTCCACGAAGGGGAATCATTTCACGACGAATACACCAATAACTTTCCCATTTACTACAGCCACTTCAAAGCCTATTTCTTGCAGAATGAATTGCATAGCCTGAAGAAAGTCGCGTCACTGCAACAGACCACGATCCGGGATTTATTCCGCTATAAGGAGCTATTGGGACGAATGCTCCAAAGTTTACAGAACGTCGCTTCCTACGCCAGAGATACGTCAGACGTACTCCAGGATGTTCAGACTCAGTTTTCCGGACTCTCCAGTGAAGTGAGAAAACAAGCTGAGCATAGTCAGGAACTTCAGCAGTATGTTGAAACTTTGAAAACCAATTCAAGCAAGATTCAGGATATTCTGGATGTCATTGATGGGATTGCAGAAAGAACCAACTTACTGGCACTCAATGCTGCAATTGAAGCCGCCCGGGCCGGAGAGCAGGGACGAGGATTTGCCGTTGTTGCCGATGAAGTGAGAAACCTATCCCAGAGTACTCAACAAAGTCTCAGCTCTACCGGAGAGACGGTGAACAATCTTTATTCTTCAATCGATGCCATCAAAGATGTCATTGAAACAACCGTTGCTTTGATGGAACATGTCAATAACTCTTCACTCGGCCTGAATCAAGAAATGAGCAAGATGTTAACCCTATCCAACGAAGCATCTTCCAGCATTGAAGAAAGCATCAACGATATTAATGAAGTTCAGTCTGAACTGGCCCAAATTGATCAGAACGTTCTGACCATCACACGGTTGACTGAATCTCAAGCCCAGTAATGCAAGTGTGTGGCATCATTTCTCCTTTTGCAGATAAATGGTGCCAGCCTCATGAAGCCGGAAAAATATCATTCCCCCGTCCGAGGGAATCCGGTAAAATCATACTTTGTGCATGGCAATGATCCATTGAGGAAATAAGGGAATAGATGGCGACAATCATTGATGTCTGTAAAGCGGCCGGTGTATCAAAAGCGACCGTCTCCCGAGTGATCAACGGCAGCCCGCAAGTCAAAGAGAAAACCCGGATACGCGTACTTGATGCGATGAAGTCATTGGGATTTCAGCCAAACGTTCTGGCACAAGCCTTGGCGACTAACACCTCAAACACGATTGGACTCATCCTGCCTCACTTTGATAGCTATTACTTCGGTTCAATCTTGAAACAGACGGCACAAACACTCCAAAAATCCCAAAAAAAGCTGTTTGTCATGGAAAGTCATAACAGTGAAGCCGGAGAAATTGAAGCGCTGAATACACTCGCGCTGCAACGCTGTGATGCCATCATGATCTACAGCCGTTATCTCAGCGAAACCCAGCTCATCCACTATCAAGAACAGACACAGCGACCGCTGGTTGTCTTAAACCGCAGTCTATCCACACAGCAGTTGGTCAGTTTCAGCTTTGATCAATACCAACTCGGTTCGCTTGCGGTAGAACACCTATTGCAACTTGGCCATCGCAACATTGTCTGTCTGACCACACCGTTGAACAATCAAACCGGCCAGCTTCGCTTACAGGCTTATCGAGATCACCTCGCTCAACACAATATTCCGGTGAATGAAGCCTTGATCATCGAAGGGAAAAGCACTCATATCTGGGGATACACCGCCGTTATGCAGTTGTTGGATCAGGGGCAAACATTCAGCGCCATCTTTTCCTGTAATGACGACATGGCTCTCGGAGCGATCCGGGCATTACATGAACGAGGGCTTTCGGTGCCTCAGAATATCTCCGTGATGGGTATCGATAATGAGCCAGCGGCATTTTATTCTATCCCGAGCCTGTCTACTGTCTCTCTGCCTATCGAACAACTCACCATTGATGCAACCAATCTGGCGATTAACATGGCCAATAAGATCACCAGTACGCCGCAGCATTTCGAATATTTCGGCGCACTGGAACTGCGGGAATCAACACACCCCCTCTCATAATCCATGACTTGTGATGACTCATCCGTATACCGCCACCATCGTTGCTCATGTCTGATGCCGATGCACCCGCTGATGCCCCGCAGCCACACAAACATGCATTGATGACACTGACGTGCTCTTAACCCAAAATTAACCCTTATATGATAAATAGATATAAGTCAATAGAATGATTTCTCTCACACATATATCAAGTGTGACTAGATTCAAAAAATTTGAAAGTAACGAACGAAATTATGTTATCGAAGTCACAGTTATTTCGGCTCATAATCACTCTCGACATAACGAAATAATAAATAAACCAACAACGAATATGGGTGAGATTATGAAAAACCAACTATCACTAGCTGCCGTTACTGCAATTGCAACGCTACTTTCAGCCAATGTATTTGCATCTGAATCACAATATGACATGAGTATCTATACACTACCGGATCAAGCGATTGTCAAAGTGACTGAAAACGGCCAACCTGTTAGTCAGGTTCCTGTTGAAGTTGATGGTGGCAGTCAGCACCAAACATTAATGACTTCTGAGCACGGTACTGTCATTGTAGAAAACAATGAAAACCATTCCCGTAGCTTCAAGATTAGTGTCAATGAACCAAACGGTGAAAAAATCGTCACTCATCGCTTTATTTCAGTACAACACTAATTCAAATTGATACTGTCCATAGGGCTTTCGAGCCCAACCGCAACAACAGGGGAGCATTGCTCCCCTGTTTTATATTTAAAAAGTAAATGAATACCAGATTGATGGCGTTTGTCACGCAATCGCCATTGCCAGCAAACTGATCGGGTGAATCGCTTCAAGCCGGGTGTTCTCTTCGATCTGCCATTTACAGGTTTCACAATCCGTAATCACCATATCCGCACCCGATTGATCAATCGATTCAAACAAGTGTGCCCCGATCTTCATCGATACCGGATAGTTCTCGGTCTTAAAACCATATGTTCCGGAAAGGCCACAACATTCACTATCGAGAACCGTCACCGTGACTCCCGGAATCATTTTCAGTAATTCAATGGTAAAAATCGCCAGTCCGCTGCGTTCCAAATGGCAAGGTGTGTGATAAACCACATGCAGATTCAATGGTTTCATCGCCGGTTGCTGCCCATTCATAAATGATCGCAGTAAAAATCGCGTCACATATTCGATTTTGTCGGCGACCTGAGAATTATCGACCCCGAGTACATGCGGGTATTCCTGCTGCAATGTAAAAGAGCAGGTTGACGACGTGGCAAGAATCGGGGTTTGATAATCTTGCACAGCCGATATCATTGATTGAACATTTGCCTCAGCATTCTGACGTGCTTTGTGATGAAATCCGTTCGCCATCAAAGGCACACCACAACATTTTTCACGTTCCAACAAGCGAACTCCGATGTTCATCGCATTCATAACTTTGATGAAGTCTTTGCCCAGTTGCGGATGGTTGTAGTTCACATAACAGCCGTGAAAATAAGTCACCTGATGCTGATATAACGGCTGACGGGTGCAGTTTTGTTTAAACCACCGTCTGAATGTGCCGTGGGAATACTTGGGTAATGATTTATGCTGGTGAACCCCAATCACCTGATGCATGGCTTTTTTGACTATCGGTAGAGCGGTTGTTGCGTTGATAAGCGGTGCCAACGGTGATGCCAGTGTACCGAACAGATCGGTATGGCTGAGGACATAATCCCGGATGCGTTTCGGATTAAGCGGCTCCT
The DNA here is from genome assembly GCF_002196515.1 of Vibrio gazogenes. Taxonomy (NCBI): domain Bacteria; kingdom Pseudomonadati; phylum Pseudomonadota; class Gammaproteobacteria; order Vibrionales; family Vibrionaceae; genus Vibrio; species Vibrio gazogenes. Next base: position 963,625 of record NZ_CP018836.1, read on the forward strand.
TGCCATATTTACCGCGAGCCACCGCAATCATATCGCCAATTTTGACCCCGGAAGGACACGCCGTTTCACACCGTTTGCAATTGGTACAATATTTCAACGCCTCATCGTAATAAGCCGGATTCTTGATACGTAAACGCTCACCATCCGGACCGCACTGTTTCGGGCCCGGGTAGTCAGGGTTTGCCTTCGAAACCGGACAATAAGCAGTACATACCGTGCACTTGATACACTGTTCAAACGAGGTACTCTGAGGGGCAAGCTGAGTAAAACGACGATTCATGAGAGAGCCTCCTGACAAGTTGCCGGACATACATTATCGGTGATGCATTGCTCAACGGCATGGTACGCAGTTGCAATGGCGACACCGCCACCACTGCCTTCAAACACGGGGTCATAGCCGGCCAGCATTGCCCCACAACAATAAAGGTTAGTAATCGTTTCCCCGCAATAACTCGGATGCAGCTGATCGTTGGTTGATACCCCAAAAGTCATAAACGGATGCGGCTGATGCTGCGCGACAAAATCATGCCCGCCCCATTGTGTTCTCGGCGTGATTTGCGCGACGTCCAAACCGAAAACGGGCTCTTTGATCGCCTGTCGTGATGCCTGTAACCCCTGACTGAAATAACTGCCGGTTGCCATGATATAATGCTCGGCCCGAACCGGGATATCGGTCAGATTCCGGGTATACACTTCTGTCAGACGGTGTCCTTCAAAGTGGCCGCCGAGCACTTGATCCCCCTTGAGGTGAACGCCCCCCGCCTGAATAAAAATCCGGTGTAACGCGGCTTCGAGGCGCATGCCCATCAACGACGGGGGCATGGTCGGGACCTCATGAAAATGACGCTGTGTTTCCTGCTGTAAGCGATCTAAGATTGCCATCCCATCGCCATGACCAACGACCGCGGGCAAAATCACCAAATCATCGGACTGGGTCATCTCCGTCAGTTGTTCACAAAATGCCGACCAAATCGGCGCCTGTTGCAGCAAATGAGCAATATCAAGCGAACGTCGTTCACACGGATGACGCTGATCATGTTCAACACTGGGAAGATGAATCGTCGCAATCCGTATCGGCAACCCGGAAAAATCAGCAATACGGGCTAAATTATCCTTCAGGATCTGTGGCTGAAAATCGCGGTATCCTGCCAGCGCAATAATCACAATTTCACGAAAACGGGCGTTCGTACGATGCTGATAGACATGTGGCTGAGATAACCAAGTCGCTTTCAGCGTCCCAAACGGTGTAATACGCCAATGGTTGGCATGATCCGGCTGATGAGAAAGCGCAACCTCTGCGGCCAACATCTCTTTAAACCACAACAAACTCTGCTTGACGCCTGTCCGGCCAACTTTCACATAGGGATGTTGCACCGTCTGACGGATGGTCTGTTGCCGTGAGTCGGCCTCTTCCGGTAACGCCGCTTCCTGCGATACAGCGGACGTCAGTCCACCATTTTCTAACTGAGCGTTGTCTAACTGAGCGCTTTGTAATTGGAAGTTTTGTAACTGAGAAATGGCCGCGAAAGGATCCACGACCGGCTCGCCCGTTGGCAGGCGACCCAACACATCAATAGAGCCTGAAGAAAAATGCAGCGCACTCTGCCCCTGACTGATTAGCACGGTTTTCCGACCAGCCTGCTGACTGCGGATCGCAGCACAATAGCCGGCAATTCCGCCGCCGATCACGGCGATATCATAATTCATCATTGGCGTTCCTCCTGCTGCGAATCTGTGTCCATCACCGGTTGCTCTCCCACGCCAAGCAATCCCTGATAGATCCAGTAACTGAACTCTGCTTCCCGTAATGCATTGCCCCAGAAGATCGGCTTAATGCCTTTCCAGCGTTCTTCCAGAAAGTCGGTCAACAAAGCACCAGATTCACAACCATCCATCTCAGCGTATTCTGAAAACAGTGCCGCAGCCCGATAACTACACAATTCACCCTGACAGGGGCCCATTCCTAAACGGGTCCGACGCCTGAGATCAATCAGGTTTTTGACATCCAACTGTGAAATCGCATATTCGATTTCACCGGCTGTCACCATTTCACATTCACAGATCACCGCCTGACTTTCAGGATTATCTGCTAAAAATTGTTCCGCGCGTTCACCATGACGGTAAATTGCCGATTCATAAACGGGTTTGGCGAGGCTGGCTGTTTTTTTCGCCTGCTTCGGCATACCGTTGGCTCCGGGCAGCGGTTTGATATGCGTTTCACACGGTGCGGAATGACCCAGTTTTTGCGCGACTATATCGGTTGCCCATTCCGCCATGAGACGATAAGTCATGAGCTTACCACCGGTAATCGTCGTCAGCCCTTTCAGGCCATCCCGCGCTTCATGATCCAGTAAAACGATCCCCCGGCTGATATTACGGCCGCTACCATCATCATCAACAGAAACTAACGGCCGGACACCGGCATATGCCCGGAGGACCCGCGTATTGGCCATAATCGGAGCGAGCTTTTCCCCTTCTTTGAGCAGTAAATCAACTTCACGTTCAGTCACTTGCAAATTGTCGATCTGGTCATAATCCACATGTTCAGAGGTCGTACCGATTAAAGATATGGTATCTCCGGGCACCAGAATATCGGCATCGGCCGGTTTGCGGCAGCGATTAATCACGAGGTTATTAATCCGGTAATCCAGAATCAGCAAAGACCCTTTGGCGGGAAACATGCGAATTTTCAGATCCGCATACTCACAAATATTCTGCCCCCAGATACCAGCGGCATTGATCACCTCTTTGGCATAGATTTCAAGATGTTCACGGGTATCTGAACGCCAGGCCCGAACACCAAGCACAGTATCCCCCTGACGAATCAAGCCTTGTACCCATGTACGATTCAATACACGCGCACCATGTTCTTTCGCGTCCAGAATGTTCGCACTACACAACCGAAAAGGATCTAATGTGCCGTCAGGCACTTTGACGGCACCAAGCAACTGTGGGTTAACATGCGGCTCTAAAACCAGCGCTTCTTTGGCACTTAAACGCGTCGTCTCAATGCCGGCAACGCCACAAGCCTTGATGAATGTATCCTGATAAGCCAAATCGTCTTCCGGTAAGGTGACAAACAAACCGTTGGTCGGTTCGACACAGTGTTTGGCGATCCGCCTGAGGATTTGATTTTCCTGAATACATTCTTTTGCGGATTCAGGATCGGTCACCGCATAACGCGCACCCGAATGTAATAAGCCGTGATTTCGCCCCGTCGTCCCGGAAGCTATATCATCCCGTTCGAGTAAAATACAGTCGATACCACGTAACGCACAGTCACGCACGATGCCAGTGCCTGTTGCACCACCACCGATAATAACGACATCTGTTTCCAACCTTCGGGCAACCGCCATGTATATGAACCTTCTGATATCAATGCACTTATAAATAGTGTGTCATTTATTATCTAAAATGTTCGATATATTGCTCACAAAAGAGCGAACGAACATTTTTAATCAATCCAGAGTTCAATGAGAGATCGTCATATTACGTGGTTTATCACAATCATGATGGGTGCGGGACGACGTGGCAGAGGCAAGCAAACTCTTGAGTGAATCGCCCTCCCTTCCCCTGCATTGACTGATGTACAGTCGTCATCCGTCAACGGATAGCACAACCACTGTCAATGCTTTTATCAATACAAATGAAAATACAGGCGATTTTTTGGCTCAAAACTGACATTTCAGCATTCGTATTGTTCCATTAAACAGGGTGTCATCCTGTAAAATTATGCTCTAATTAACAAAAATAGAAATAAAAGACACACAACTGTGTTCGAACACTCATTAATTATGTTTGTTTGTTTTCGCGCAAAGAATTCTATGCAGAATGAGCCGTGCATCCGTGCATATACGTGAGTAAAACAAGGACTCTTACCTATGGCTCGAACAAAACAACATACCCTACTAGGGGAATGCATCGCTGAATTTATCGGAACAGGGTTACTGATATTTTTTGGTGTTGGCTGTGTGGCTGCGCTGGTTCTCACCGGAGCGTCATATGGGCAATGGGAAATCAGTATCATTTGGGGGCTCGGCGTGTCGATTGCAATCTATTGCACGGCAGGTGTCTCCGGTGCACATATCAACCCTGCAGTAACGATTGCTCTGGCAGCATTCCACGGTTTTAACAAAGCAAAAGTACTGCCTTACATCGCATCACAAATCCTCGGTGCATTTTGCGCTGCGGCATTAATTTACGCGTTGTATAGCAACTTATTCGCCAACTATGAAGTCACCCATGACATGCTGCGCAGCAGTCAGGCGGCACTCGCAACAGCCGGTATTTTCTCAACTTACCCGAATGCATCATTATCCTTCTTTGGTGCCGTGGCCGTTGAATTTACCATCACTGCGGTACTGATGTTTGGGATTCTGGCGCTCGGTGATGAAAATAACGGCGCACACAGAAACGCGATGAACCCGCTGTTGATTGGGATACTCATTGCCGTCATCGGGAGCTCATTAGGGCCATTGACTGGCTTTGCCATGAACCCCGCCCGGGATTTCGGCCCCAAACTGTTCGCTTATCTGGCTGGTTGGGACTTTGCCTTGACTGGCGGTAAGGATATCCCCTATTTTATTGTGCCGATCGTCGGACCGATTGCCGGTGCGTGCTTCGGTGCCTGGGCTTATCCTAAATTCATCGCGACATATTTGCCGACCGTCGGCGTCGGTTGCACCATCCCGAACCAATGTGATGATACCAATGCCAAAGACAATACAGAGGCGCATGTTTGAGTGCGCCCAATCGCAAGTTGATAAAAGTAAAAATAAGTTAAGCAGCAACTAAAACACGAAACAATAAAGATGAAGGAATGAACCATGACTGAGCAAAAATACGTAGTCGCCCTTGATCAAGGGACAACAAGCTCAAGGGCCGTCGTACTTGACCATGATGCCAATATCGTCAGTGTATCTCAGCGTGAATTTACTCAGATTTATCCCGAAGCCGGTTGGGTCGAGCATGACCCGATGGAAATCTATGCAACCCAGAGTTCAACATTAATCGAAGCCATTAGTAAGGCTGGGATTCGTAGTGATGAAGTGGCAGCAATCGGGATTACCAACCAACGTGAAACAACGATTGTCTGGAATAAAGAAACCGGTAAACCGGTCTACAATGCCATTGTCTGGCAATGTCGCCGTACCGCAGAGATCTGTGAAACCCTCAAAGCACGCGGACTAGAATCATACATTCGGGAAAACACCGGGCTATTATTAGACCCTTATTTCTCCGGAACAAAAATCAAATGGATTCTGGATAATGTCGAAGGTGCCCGTGAAGATGCCGAAGCCGGCAAATTGTTGTTCGGGACCGTGGATACTTGGCTGGTGTGGAAAATGACACAAGGTCGCGTCCATGTCACGGACTACACCAACGCCTCACGGACGATGCTGTTCAACATCAATACATTGCAATGGGATGAGAAAATTCTGCAAGAATTCGGCATTCCGCTTTCCATGATGCCGGAAGTTAAAAAATCTTCAGAAGTCTACGGTCAAACCAACATTGGTGGTAAAGGGGGAACCCGTATTCCAATCGCCGGGATTGCCGGAGACCAGCAAGCCGCGCTGTACGGACAAATGTGTGTTCAGGCAGGACAGGCAAAGAATACCTATGGTACCGGCTGCTTCCTGTTGATGAACACCGGACAGGAAAAAGTCACCTCCAGTAATGGTCTGCTGACCACACTGGCCTGTGGCCCGAATGGTGAACCGGCTTACGCACTCGAAGGGGCTGTCTTTATGGGTGGCGCGGCAATTCAGTGGCTCAGAGATGAACTGAAACTGATCTCCGATGCGAGAGATTCCGAATATTTTGCGACCAAAGAAGATACCGCAAACGGGGTTTACGTGGTGCCGGCATTTACCGGTTTAGGCGCGCCATATTGGGATGCTTATGCACGCGGTACCATTGTCGGCCTGACCCGGGGCGTCAATTCAAACCATATCATTCGTGCAACACTTGAAAGTGTCGCCTATCAGACTCGGGACGTGCTGGATGCCATGCAAGCGGACTCCGGTATTCAACTGGCAGGGCTAAGAGTGGATGGTGGCGCGGTTGCCAATAACTTCCTGATGCAGTTCCAGTCTGATGTGCTGGATACGCAGGTACTTCGTCCGAAAGTCACCGAAGTGACGGCCTTGGGCGCGGCCTACCTTGCCGGTCTTGCCGTCGGTTTCTGGGATAGCTTAGACGAGCTCAAAGACAAAGCCGAGATTGATCGCACCTTCTCACCACATCATGATGAAGAAAAGCGGCAACGTCGTTATAAAGGCTGGAAACGCGCAGTCAAATGTGCACAAACCTGGGCTGAAATGCATAACGAAGAGTAATCAGCCACACCGATCAGAAAATTGATCATGCAAAGCACTAAGTCAATCTGGCTTAGTGCTTTTTTATTGGCACAAGTTTATTGATTCGTTTTTTATTCGCACGTCTTTTTTATTAACACGCCTTTTTTATTAACATGACCCGTCCTAACTAAGGTTGACACTTTTCCAGCCACAAATTGGAGAATGTCATGAAATCAATAGGTAAACGTACACAGCAAGATTATTCCCTTGCCTTTAAATTGGCGGTTGTTGAGCAAGTTGAAAAAGGTGAAATGACTTATCAACAGGCTCAAGAGCGGTATGGTATTCAAGGTCGCTCGACTGTTTTAGTTTGGCTTCGTAAGCATGGTCAACTAGATTGGTCTTTAGGCGCCTCTGAATTAAAGGGAAAAGGTATCGCTATGTCTCAGTCATCTTCCCCACAAACACCTGAACAACGCATTAAAGAGCTTGAACAACAATTAGAAGAAACTCAGCTAAAAGCCGATTTTTTCGAGGCTGTTGTAAAAGTCATGGACAGAGACTTCGGAGTCCGTCTTTCAAAAAAGCGCAAAGCCGAATTATTGAGGAAAAAACGCTTTCAAAGTTAACCGTGACAAAAGCTTGCTTGTTTATCGGGATTTCACGCCAAGCATACTACAAGCGCTGCGAAGCAGAAAAAGAACGAGTCTCCCATGAGACTCATGTGCTCATTGCTGTGAAGAAAGAGCGTCTGGTACAACCTAGAATAGGTGTCAGAAAACTAAAATATATTTTGTCACAAAAGTGTTTAATCATCGGCCGAGACCACTTGTTTGCTCTTCTTAAAGCGAACCAACTTCTTGTTCCAACAAGGCAAGCATACCATCGCACGACGAACAGCCATCATCGATTTCATTGTCACCCTAACATCATAAAATCGGGTTATGCGCCTGAGCGTCCCGAGCAGTTGTGGGTTGCAGATATTACTTATCTACCGACTCGTGAGGGAGAAACTTATCTCAGTTTAGTCACGGATGCTTACTCTCGGAAAATCGTTGGTTATCACGTTGATGACAACATGAAAACTCAATCCGTTAAGCAAGCGTTTATTCATGCGCTTAAAAGTAGAAGAACTCACCAACCACTCATTCATCACTCAGATAGAGGGTTACAGTATTGTTCGGCAGAGTATCAAACGCTTCACCAACAGAATGGCGTCAGTTGCTCAATGACAGATGGGTATGATTGTTACCAGAATGCGTTGGCAGAACGAGTCAATGGAATACTCAAAAATGAATATCTTCTTAACAAGCCTGCGAATTTAGAAGAAGCACGAAAGATGGTTGCAGAGTCGGTAAAAATCTATAATCAATATAGGCCACACACAGCTTTAAAATACAAAACGCCCGATGAAGTACATCGAGCGTTTTACTAAAATGTGTCAACCCATATCAGGACGGGTCAACATGAGTGGGTATTACCGCACGGAATCGAGCAGCACTACTTCACCACACACATCGGCGTGCCGGCGATCGGATCGCGATGCACTTCAGCATCCAGCGCAAAGACATCTGCCAGCAATTGTGTGGTCAGTATTTCCTCTGGCGCCCCCTGAGCGACAACCCGCCCGCCATTCATCACAATCAGATGATCACAATAACGACAGGCCTGATTGATATCATGCAAGACCGTCACTAATGTTTTTCCTTCATGATTCAAGCGACGCATCAGTTTCATCAGCTCAACCTGATGGTTCAAATCAAGATAAGTGGTCGGCTCGTCGAGAAAGACATAGTCGGTATCCTGCGCCAGCGTCATCGCAAGCCAGACCCGTTGACACTGACCGCCGGACAGCTCCGCGATTTTCCGTTCGGCAAATGCCGTCACCCCCGTCAATTGCATGGCCAGTTCGACTTGATCCTGATCGGTCTGGGTTAACTGTCCCCAAAAACCGGTATAAGGGCTCCGGCCATAACCGACCACATCACGGACCAGAATCCCCTCTGGCACTTCCTGAGACTGAGGCAATAGCGATAGCACCCGAGCCATCGCCTGTGATGAGTAATCCCGGATATCTTTGCCCTGCCACTGAACCATGCCTGACTGCGGGGCGAGAAGACGCACTAACGCTTTCAGCAGGGTTGATTTCCCGCAACCATTGGGCCCGAGCAAAGCGGTGATTTTCCCTGATAAAATCTGTAGGTTCACCTGCTGAACAATCGGTGTTTCACCGTATCCGACATCAAGATTCTCTGTCTTCAGTCCCATGTTTATCTCATTTTGACTAATAAATACAAAAAGTAAGGCGCCCCGATTGCAGCGGTGAGGATCCCGGCCGGCAGTTCAATCGGCGGATCAATCACCCGGGAAACGAAATCCGCAACCAGTAAGATCAAGGCCCCGACCAACATGCCTGTCGGCAACAAGATTTGATGCTTACCACCGACCAGTTGACGCGCCAAATGCGGGGCGATCAACCCCAAAAAGCTAATCGGCCCGCAAATCGCAACCGCAGCCGAAGTCCACCCCACCGCGATTGCCAGCGCAATCAATCGGGTCAGCTTGACGGTTACTCCCAGACTGGTCGCCCGCTGCTCGCCTAATACCAAAATATTGAGTGGATGACTTAACCCCAGTACCACTGGCAGAAGTACACACCACGGCAACAAGAGCTGAATCTGTTCCCAACTGCGTCCCCATAGACTGCCGGTCAGCCAAAGTAAGGCGTTATTAATATCCAGCGGATGAATCAGCATGATGAAATCAATCGCACTGCCATAAAAAGCCGCAAGTGCCACACCGGTAATCGCCAGTTTCACCGGTGCCAGATTGCCTCGTACCAGCAATGCCAGAATCAAGGCCGAAACAATTCCTCCGACCAGCGCAACCCACGGCAGCCATAAGACCGAGACTGTCGGAAACAGCGTCATCATCACGACGGCCGCTAACCCCGCACCATGACTGACACCCAGAATATCAGGCGATGCGAGCGGATTGCGAATCACACCTTGGATCAGGACACCGGCCGTTGCCAGCATCGCCCCGACCAGAATTGCCACAATCGCGCGCGGAAAACGGTAATCATAAATCGTAAAAGCAAAGGCGCCTTGATTGTGTAATCCGTGCCATAACTGTGTCCAGCTCAGATCAACCGCCCCGTATTTCAGACTCGCTAAAAAACTGACGACAATCAGCCCACTCAGGATCAACGGCATCTTCAATCCATGATTCATCGTTCTTTCCTGACCAGATAGATAAAACAAGGCGCGCCCATCAGTGCCAACACGGCACCCGCCGGTGTTTCTGAGGGAAAAATCACCCAGCGACTAAACATATCGGCACTTAACGTCAGCATCGCCCCGACCAAAGCGGTGCCCGGCACCAACCAACGCAGATCATAGCCAAATAATTTCCGCGCCATATGCGGCACGATCAAGCCGACAAATGCAATCGAACCCACGGCACTGACACACACCCCGACGATGATAAAAACCAATAGTCCGGTGAATGCGCGAATCCATGTCAAACGAACACCGAGGCTTTGGACCCGCTCATCACCCAGAGCAAATAAATTCAACTTGGGCGCCAAAGCCCATGCCATCAGCAAAGCGAGCAATAACGGCGGCCAGCTCAAAACGACCTGTTGCCAGCTCACACTGGCAAAAGAACCGGCAAGCCACGTCATCACCCCTGTGGCCTGATCTTCAACCAAGATCACCAGCGCTTTGGTCATCGCCGCACACAACGCAGAGACGGCAATACCAGCCAAAACCAGCTGTTTACGCTCGGCTCCGGTGCGCCATGCGCCCCCGAGCACCACCACAATGGTCCACGCCAGTGCCCCGCCGACAATCGCGGCAATCGGCTGGCTGAGATAAGCTTGTTGTAAAAACAGGGTTGATGTCAGTGCAACGCCCAAAGCGGCACCAGCATTGACGCCAAATAAACTGGGTGATGCGAGCGGATTACGGGTCAGCGTCTGCATTAACAGCCCGGCAACGGCCAGCCCGGCACCCACCAAGATCGCTTCAATCACTCTGGGCAGACGGATCTCAACAATAACCGTTTCGGCAATCCCCGGGGGTTGAGACGAAAAAAAGGCATCATAAGGTGTACTGAGCGACATCGGAATGGCAGAAAAAGCCCACAACCCCCACCATGCGAGTAACACCACCAATCCACTCAGACACAAGAGCAGCATGATACGTATCATCCGGGTGTGCGTCGCACTGGGACGAGTGGTTGGCGAGGGACGACTCATGACGATGGCGACACCAACTGAAGTAAGTCTTTTGCCATATATTCAGCCGCCAGAATTCCCCGACATCTTGACCAAAGGTTACCACTCACGGAAATCACATGATGCGCCCGAGCAGCCCCTAACATCTGCCACAAAGGCCGCTTTCTCCACCGCTGGATAATACTGTTCGGGGTATAGTCACCGATGACGAGATAGTCCGGATTGATCGCTAACAGCTGTTCCAGTCCAATCTGGTGACTGGCACGATCATTATATAATGCCGGGGGCGACTTAAATCCTAATGCCTGAGCCACCCCGCCCGCATATGAATCATTGCCATGGGCATGAAAAGCATTTTCCCGCGCGACACCAAACAACAACGTTTTACCCTGTAAAGCGTGCAACTGCTGACGATATTCAGCCATCCGTTGTTGATGTAAAGCGAGTCGTTGCTGCATTGCCTGTGCTTTGCCGACAACGGTGCCAATGACAGCAGCGGCAGCCAGATTATCGGCATAGGTCTCCCGACGCGAGTGGAGCATCAGTGTCGGCGCAATTTTCACCAAATCATCATACACAGCCGCATGACGATCCGCATCAGCAATGATCAGATCCGGTTGCAGCGCGGCAATCATCTCCAGTGACGGTTGAGAACGCGTTCCCACCGAAACCCAGTCGGAAAACTGTGCCCGGACAGCCGGTAACAGACGCTCAGCATCTTTATCATCGGCAATCCCGACAGGGCTGACATGGACAGCCGCCAGTGCATCCGCAAAAGAGAACTCCAAGACAACAATTCGCTTCGGAATATAATCGATTGAAAATGTGCCCCGTTGATCCTGAACCGTCACCGCCAGAACCGATGTCGAAACCCCGCACAATAACAAGAGTAGCAAAGCAATACGTCGCATAGAGCCCTTCAGCATGTTGTAAAACATCCAAAAATCAAAGTATTGAGTCATATTTAAATGAGAATTGTTCATATTACGAAAAACGCAGGTATAACACCAGCAATAGGCACGGTTTGTCTCTCAATCACATTCGGTCTGACTGAGACAAGCCGTTGATACAAAGATCTGATAGCGCAATCTGATACAAAAAAACGATACAAAAAGGCCCGGAAAAACACCGGGCCAATGCATATCAGAATGAATAATCTGCTTGTAAATAAACACGACGCCGCTCACCGACAAACGAGCCGGTTGCCTCAGTGAAACCACTGACCGCATAGGATTTATCAAACAAGTTTTTCACATTCAGCTGGAACTTCCAGTCATGCCACAAGGTCTGCCATGACATATCGTACACCGTGAACGGCTTCACTTTTTGCGCAGCTTGGGTGAGCTGTTCACTGACATAATCCGCCCCGAACCCAATGGAGGAATCAATCGCAGGGAAATGATAGCGTGTCCATAAACCCAGTTGGTTATGTGGTGCGTTGGCAAAACGTTTGCCGGCAGTCCGGTTAGAAAACTTACCATATCCCTGTTTAACCAACGTATCGTTATACGCGTAAGACAGGTTCGCAACCCAGTTTTCCGTTAAGTCAGCCAAGATATCCACTTCGATCCCCTGACTACGAACCTTGCCATACGCCACCTGCTTATCACTGTCATTCGGATCGGTTTGCAGGACGTGTTCCTTGGTAATGTGGTAGAGCGCCACATTCATATTGACCCGATTATCAAACAGGTACGTTCTCACCCCAGTCTCATACATCAAACTCTCTTCCGGATCGAACGGCCCGCCATTATCGGACGCCTGAGATGCCGCGGCCTGAGGGACAAAACCGGTTGCAATCACCGCATAAGGGTGGAATTGCGCGTTGATCTTATAGGTAGAGCCGATCCGGTAAGAGAACCCTGTTCCGGTGTACTGTTCTTGCGTCTCTTTCTTCAAATCAACCACTTTATCGCGGTAACCGTCAAGCCGAATCCCCGACAGCACATTCCATGCATCGGTGATTTGCCATTGATCCTGAAGGTACGCCCCGTACCGCTCTTCACGAGAGTCGGTATGTTTTGCCAGCGACAGGTTATATGAGGAGACATCATCCGGTGTGTAATCCGGATGCGTCAAACTCCGGTCAGAAACACCATCTTTACGCTTCGCGCGGTGGTAATTGAATTCATTGTCGAGCCGATAATAATCAGCCCCGAACAGCAGCGTATGTTGTTCCAGCTGCGCCACCAGATTCGCGGTCACAGAGCCCGCTTTATTAGTTCGCAACTGATCGCGATATTCACGGGTAACCGTATCATTGATACCGTCGCTGTTGGTATCTTTCAAGCTTCTCGATTCGTGATACTTCTGCGTATCTTCATTTTCAAAATAACGCAAAGTCACATCACCGGAGAGCCAGTCATTGATATTATGATTCACACGCACCTGATAGACTTGCGCCTCCAGATCATGGTAATCACTGGCGTCATTGGCATTCCATGATGCAGCGGCTAAAAAGTTACCGTCGTCATCGGTCGGAATCCCGCGGATTCGTCCCCCGCCGATATGCTGAGTCACATTGATATATTGCAGACCAATCGTGGTATCGGCTCCGGCATCCCACTCATAACCTAAATCGATAATGCGGTTACGGGTGTCGGTATTTTTACGATAAGGATTTTCATGATCTTGATAAATACCGAGACGATAACGCTGCGACTGATCGGCATTGGCAGAGCCGGATAACTCCATCTGAGCACTGGTAAAATCTTGATTGCCACCGGTTACAGCGACATGGCGCTTAGTCGCGTATGTTGGCTTTTTAGTTGTATAGTTGATGGTGCCGCCCGGTTCACCACTGCCCATCACCGCTGCGGCAGGGCCTTTGAGCACTTCAACCCGCTCAATATTAAATAACTGTGGAATCGACAACCCTTCAAACGGGTCGCCGCGCACACCGTCATACAGTACGTGGTCCTGACGGAAGCCCCGGAACGTCACATAAGAATAATTGTATTGGCTGACACCGCTCATTGAGCGGTACAAATCGGTAATCTGCCGTGCGGCCTGATCCTCGATCAACTGGCGGGGCAACACCTGAATCGACTGCGGTGTATCATCAATCGCGGTCGGGGTTTTCGTCGCCAGAGAGGTTTCTTCAGCACGATAAAGAGACAGTGCCCGTCCGTGGACAGTCATGGTTGCATCGGCAGAAGTTGTCTTGGTGTCGTCACTTGCCACTGCTGCGGCAGAAAAGCTGAGCGCGATCATCAACGCTAAAGGTGTTTTTTTACCTAAAGGAGAAGATGTCGGCGTTTGATTATTGTGTTTGGCATGAATCATGAGATGGTCTGATCCGTTTATTCAATTGAGATGTGCATTAAAAGAGATGAAAATCTAAATGAGTTTAATTCCCATTTCAAGTAATTGTTAAATTTATCGCTAAAATGGCGTTAAATTGCCGGGAAATGAATGCATTGGGTTGTGTATTGTGGTGATGCGAGATGGCACTGGTTTTATATTCTAAACCTTTGGCTCTCATACATGACGCACAGTGACGTTTTTCGGCTTCAGAGGCATCGGTGCGCTGTGCGCCAGTTCATCTTTCAAGAATGAAAGACGAACCAGAAAATTCTTTTGGTTTGGCTGAGTCGCACGCTGTCCAGAACCAGCTTTTACGGGCGTCCTGCCCGGAAAAGCTTAATCATTCTTCCTTGAATGATTTTCTTGGTTTAGGGATCTATTGGGATTAGATTAAAATGCCAAGTGTTGGGAAGATAGTGAAACATTAACGATTGACGTCATACTCGTTTATGTGGACTTCCTATTTGCAACAACAAATTTTGCTTTATGATATTTGCTTGTTATACGTTTTTGTTCAGATACTCTCTAACCCCCCTATCAGCTTCCTCAGATATACCTTGAGAAAACTGCTTCGGTTCTACAGTACCGTTACAATCTCTAGCTGCATTGAATGCCCTAATTATTCTCTCTAGTGCAGGTTTAACTGATTCTGCTCTAGGTTGTAAAACTAGGACCAGATTGTCATTATTGGAGATAGCAACTTCAATATGCGCATTCATATCCGCACTAGCTGAGAGGCGATATTTAGTACGAGTGAAGTAACCTTTGTCACGATATTGAAGAAACTCGGCTAACTCCATATTTAGTTGCTCTTGCCTTTCATAGCCAATAGCTTCGAGGAGCAATTCAATATTGTCATCTAAAGGCAGTTCTACTTGTATCATTATTACCTCAAACGTAGCCGCGTTAAGTGGTGAACAACGCGACCACCAAACTTAACCCATTGTGCCGTAAATACTAAAGCCCATTTTAACTAAAAATGCCAAGCGTCGTGAATCACTCTTAAGCAACTTGTTAGATTTCTATACGTTGTAGCCTACATTTCGCATTTCTAGCTTCAGCTGTTCTTGCCACCCAAGACTTGCATCCATACCAACATAAACTACACCGCTGATATCATTTGGTGTTTCTATGTCCCCCTTTACAACTGCACAGACACGTCGGCGGCCTAACTTACCAATAAGGTATCCATGTTCGAAAACAACATTTTGGCGCGCGCGGTATCGACGACTTAATGCCCCCACTTTAGCGCCTGTATCACAAGGAGTATAAAGTACAATACCGAAGCCAACATTTGAGTAATACTCGATTTTTTCAATGATTGTCATTCCAGAACTAGCTTGCATATGTAAAATTATTGGTTGCAAACCTAAACTACTAATGAAATTTGCAACATCTAGTTTTGCGATATCATCATGTCCATGAACTATGAAAACTTGTGAAGTGTTAAATCCTTTATCATCGTGGCTATCTGGTTTCAATACAGGCGGAGGCGGCATTCTTCGCTGGATAGCAGCGTTTACTTGGGCTTGATTCAGATAACCATACCTCATGAGAATTTCAAAAATTGGCTCATCCTTAACTGCCCAGTGTGTACGCGACAATTCGAAGCGCCCTAGGTCAATATCAACGCGCATCGCTTCAATTGCACCAACAGGAAGGCTAGGTAAAATCGGATCGAACTCATAATTGAGTACAACAGAATTATTTCTCACCCTAATTCCAGTAATGTAACCAATCCTAGACTCCACCGACTCGTTCTCGGTAACAAATAAAGTGGGAAAACTTTTTAACTCTTCAATTGCATTCTGATCGAAGAACTTGTATCGCTCACTGATTTCATCAGCCGTATATTCAACTATCGCTCTACTACGATCACATTGATAAGGAGTGAGATCCCAAGTATCAGGGCCATAGGAAATAATTAAGTTAAACAATATACAATCTCCATTTATATGGGCTCAAATGAAATCTAACGCCTTACTAAGCGGACTAAAATTGTGGGTTATAATGTGTAGCGAAACGTAACCCACTGTTTTAGTTACATTTAAGAAACTTGTTAGCCAGCCGGGATTGAAAAAACATCACTAAAACAGGTTGTTATTTTTAGCATATCTAAAATAAACAAAATTTCAAAAAACATCATGCTTGTTGGTATTACATAAGAGGCCAAATACATTGAATATGATTTAATGTATATAAATAATCTTTTTACTCCGGTGATATCAAAGTCACTGGGTGTATCCAAAACTGCGAATAGGTGATCAACCCTAGTATGGTTTTCTGGCTCAGATGAAATGACATGATATATTTCATGATACTCTTCTAGGTTAAGGCTCACCCCACTATCTTTGGATTCAGATATTTCATTCCGAAGTTTGCGGATTAACTTTTTAATACTGATACCGCAATTATCTAAAGATTGAGCCCGCAAATCATACTTAGCGGTTGCATTGACAACTGAATAAACAAGTACTGCAACCGCTAAAAAAATCTGTAACATACTCAACACTTGAGTGCTATACGGAATGGGAAGCCCCGAGTTTTGATACAAAGGGATAAATATTAAACCTAGCGATAAAATCGTAGTAGTTAAGAAAGAATATTTGCTTGCCCTCATTAACCTCACTGAAGCATTAAATCTACATTTTGCAGTTATCCTCATGCTATTTAATAATTTTTTTGCGGGATCATCTTCGTCTTTTTCCTCTGGCTGTGTAGAAAAAAACCATTTAAAGGACGTCGTTATAAATTTAGTTATGAAATTACTCACTTTTCTACATATCCAGTTTTTAGTTTTGACATATTTACGTAATATACCTAATTTCATCAAATTGCTCATGAAAGTTGATTGCTAGCTAACGCCGCGCTCTGCAACAAATTTGGAGCACAGCGGAAAATTTGTCCGACAGCAGCCCCTTGTTAAAGCAGCCTTCTCTGACGTCCGCTCTCTTCGTCGCAAACCTCTTCTTCACTTACATCAATGTGCTCAATCCTGAGAAGGCCGTTTTTAATTGCCGGCTGAAAATATTCTATAAATCGGTCGTACATGTTTAGCCGATCATCGCTCTCATACCACTTCGTTTCCACAAGCAAAAGCAAAAGCTCTGCTTTAGTACTTTTAGCTTCTCTATACAGGTTGATTTTTGAAAGCATTATATAAAGTCGGTCGAAGAACATGGATGTATTCATATCCTTGTGTCGAGCTTCCACAAAAACCTCAGATTCCCCCTGCTTCAGGTAACCATCAAAAACTATTCTCCGGTCCATAATGGGATCTATTGCATGAAATGCGGAAGAGAACTCAACACGCTCTACAAATTGTGATTCTGATACAGGTAACTTTGATACAAACTTCTTTAATCCTGCATCTACAGCATATCGACGCAAGCGGCTCCGGGATCGAGCCTGTTCCTGAGAACGGTTTTCGACAATCGAAGTCTGCGCATCAGACTTCGTTGGCTCTTCTTCCGGCTCAGAATCATCTTCTCCATCGGCTTCTGCTTTTACCACCCCTAAGAGTTTAAGCCATGCTTCCGGTGGCGTATTAAAAGTATTGTTTACCTGCGACTGTTGAACATTGGAGACTATTTTGAAAAGTTCTTGTCTAAGCTCTTTGTTTTCATTTTTAACTGTTGAGTTTTCTTCCTGTTTCTTTTCGATTTCCCGACTTAAACTTAGAATTTTCCCTAAACTAAGTTTATTAAATGATTCAGACAACGCTAGAATAACTACAATTGAAATGAGCGTAATTATTCCTGCTGTAATTTGATGCTTAGGCTCGGCCAAGAAAAAGCTTGTATAGGCCATCCCCAGGATTGATAGCCCCAAAACAACTATCAATGTCCTTACATAATAATTCGGCTTCAAATCCAACGTTTACTCCTAACTCTAAATTGACCTTAGCTCTAACAGTTTATTATACAGAACCACTCTACAGGAATATTTCTGTATAACTTACTGCCACTCGATAAAATTTTTGTCCTAATCGCATGAAAATACAGACAAAATGCCAGTAAAAAATATCATTACAACAGAAATCACAGCATTGTGCTGTCTAATCTGCGCACGAATGATTCACCAGTGCTACCACCATTCGGAACATCTCGGATAAGTGCCATGTGTTCTCGAATAAGCATCGAAACACCGTACATAGCATTGAATAAGTTGCAGAAAATCGCCAGAAAAAATTGACATAAACATGACATTTTTTGATATGGATAAGATTTGTACAAAATTGCAGCGTTTTAACAATCAGTGGAAATTGTGATGCAGTGATTTGATGCGCGATATGTTCCTGAGTTCAGTGACTCATTTAGCTTCAAAAAATGTTTCTCTCAATTCAAATCAAGCACCAAACCAAGAAACCCATTCTCCCGTGAATGATTTTCTTGGTTTAGGGATCTATTGGGATTGGATTAAAATGCTAAGTGTTGGGAAGATAGTGAAACATTAACGATTGACGTCATACTCGTTTATTACCCATCTTGAACCCCAACCATTGAAAAGTGGTGACTCGCGATATTGAAACCTTCGCGTAAATAGAATTTATGTGCGGGAAAACGCTGAACACCAGAATCCAGATGAATTTGCTCACAGCCAATTTTTAAGGCGTACGTTTTAAACCAATCAATTATGAATTTGCCAACGCCACACGAACGAAATTGAGAGTTAGTCACCAAATCTTCAATGTAAATGTGCTTACCCCAAGCTAGCTTCTCACCGACACTAAATCCTGCTACGGCCAGTACACCTTCTGATGATTTAACATAAACGACTTTGTAACCATTCAATTGCTGTTTGTCGATCTGACGAGATAAAGTATCTACATTGTAATTTGGGCGAAGTTGTAACATTACCTCTAGGGCTGACTCATAATCAGAATTTTTCTCTAAAAATCGAACTTCCATGTTTTCTCCATTTTGACGGCATAGCTTCTTGTTATGTAAATTTCCACCGGACTGCCTTTGCTTCATATTCTTTTATAAAGCTATTTTTGTAATCAATATAAACATCTATGTCATTGTTACAAATTTCTGCACCCGCCTTTTTTATTTCTCCGTACTTAAACGCAATATTTGGGAACGCTCTTAAATAATCTCGAAATGCGAGATGTCTTTTAACTTCTGGCGAATCTGCTAAAAATGCATGAACTTGATGAGTTCGTTGTATTCCGCCTTTTTGGAAATAACGGCGACCTTTGATACCAAACTCTCCCTTCACCAAATATCCCAGAGAAGCCATATTTTCTGATTCATCATCTAATGTATCAAGGCTTGTTACTTCCAAAAGGATATCGATAATTGGTTTAGCACATAATCCTTTAACCGATGTACTGCCTATGTGATGTATTGCATGAATATTAGCGGCAGTTAGAACAGAACTAATTAGATCTTTTTCTCTAGCAAAATCGACAACCCACTGCGGCTGATAATCAATGACTTCAATAATCCTTTGACTCATAACTTCCTATTTACCTAACGCTGAGCGAAGCCGCGCATTCACTTAACTAACAACAAAACAAAACTTAAAAACGCATGTGCCGAACATTTATGCGTCTGCTTGAGCGTCTTGTATCCTCTGATGGCTAATGCTAGCAACAGCAGCAAACTAAAGCCTAAGCGATCAGTTTGTCTGATGGTTGCTTTTGTTACGTTTGTGAGCTAGTACGATTAGCTTCTGTTTGCGGATCTGCTACTAGCCAGTTATTCATGGCGTTTGCTTCTATTAATTCTTTTATCACCAACTCACCATAATAGCCCTGACTTACAAATGGATCTGATTGAACAGTTTCCTTAGCTGCCTCTAAACTATCTGACATTATTACTTGAATTGCTGAATCATTGTCCGAAAACGGACCGCATAGCACCAAAACTCCTGACTTCTCTTGGGCCTTAAGATAGCTTACATGCTTACGTAAAAGTTCATCGCTGAATAACTGTCTATTTTTCTTAGACAAAATTGCCACATACTTATTCATATACTTCCTTTTCCTTTGAACATAGACATAATGACTCCCCACGAGGCTAGCCTCCAATTCCGTGGATTAGTGTAAAACCAGAGCCATAATTAGTGTGTCAACAACTAAATCATGGAAGCTAGCATGATTGAACATAGCATAGTTTTTATAGGGCTGGACACTCATAAGATGATCTAGCATAAACGACTTTGTAACCATTCAATTGCTGTTTGTCGATCTGACTAGATAAAGTATCTACGTTGTAATTTGGGCGAAGTTGTAACATTACCTCTAGGGCTGACTCATAATCAGAATTTTTCTCTAAAAATCGAACTTCCATGTTTTCCCATTTTGACGGCATAGCTTCTTGTTAACACAGCTACTCGTTATGGGCTCTAAAAATAGAATCGGCAAGTCTTGTACCTGTAGATACCAATTTTGACAGAACTCGAAGCTGCTCTTTACAGGAAATTTTTTCAGTTGGATGTGGGTAATTTATAGTATGATCAATTTCCCCCCATATTTCTTCAAATAAAGTCCTAACCTGTATTTCACAACAAATATTTGAAGCTTCTTTAGGCATTACAACGTAATGGATACTAGTGTAATAAGAATCTTTAATTTTTGGTACAAGCCCTAATTTTTTGAAGTAGCTGCTAGATTCAGGGTCCCACGAATAAGCGATGGGATTTTCACGTAAGAACCAATCGCCGTTATCAACTTGCTTCATTATCAATGTATGTATATACGAGAATTGATCTTGATATAGGTGCAATACCCTAACACCTGCCAAGTCTGTTACTCGTTCGAATAAATTGTCAGGGGTCAGCGGATCTTCATCATCCCATTTTCTTTCTATTTTATCTTTTAGGTGATCAACATCTTTAAGTCGATTTTTTATAGTATGAATAATTGGGTTTCCGTATTTATTCAAATCAGGTTCTAGCTCAAAAGTATCCACTACTCCATTCATAAATCGTTTAAATAGGTGCTTTTCATCTATGTAAGGCTGCACAATTCTGTTAACTAAATCCTTGTTCATCAATCACCCCAATAAATCAATACGCGACAAGAGGTCATCGCAAAAAATAAAATAGCTTTCTTTGGTTTCTCGATATTTATTTCCTGAACCTCTTAAAGTGTTTATATGTTCCTTTTCCAAGTTTGGTAAATCTGGAACTTTCCACATTGGTTGGTTATAATGCTGAGCCATTGAAGGAAAGGTATTATGGGTATGCATTACCGATGTCTCTCCTATAGGTGCAGCTAACATTTCAGAAGTCAAATGAGATCTAATATCTTCTTGAATATTTTCTTCAATAGTTTGGGGAATTTGATTCGCATAATTTAGATGTGCATGAGCAAGATCCCATTTGTTTTTATATCCAGCATACCTTTTAGCGTTGTATATCGTGTATCCCAAAAATGTTACAAAGTTTTCTGGAAATACATGTCTTTTTTCATCAGAGATAAGCTTATATACAATATTGAATTCATCTTTCCATGATGAAAGTGCCTTACCAATATTCTTGATTCCATATAGACTGAACAAGTCCGGCGAAGCAGGAACAAAGAAACCATCAACGGTTGAAATAATTACTTTATTGAGCGAGCCTAAACTAGGTGATGTATCAATCACGACATAATCGTAATTATAAAGTTTTGAGTATTTTTCAGCTAACGTTCTAATTTTTGTAATCGTTCTTATGGCCAAAGGCTCGCCTCTATAGATGTCGGTCCAGCGGCTTGCAACCTTTTCCTCATATAAGTGTAAAGTCAATCTACCTGGGATAATATCTAAGTTCTTAGTTAGGCTTGCTGGTGGAGGTAGTCTATCAAGTTCGCCGGTACCTTCTTCTGTCGGCTTTAACAAGAAATGTAAGCTTCTTGGATTCGATAAAACCTTTTCATATTCGTCTTGACTACATTTCTTTTTGGACGATTCATACCCTTCATCAATAAACTTGTCTTCGGTAGCCCACAAATCATGAATGTATTCTTGGTTCAAGGAGTATATCGTCAGATTGCATTGCGGATCAGCATCGATGATGAGGACTTTTTTTCCCATTTCAGCCAGAGCTTGAGCAACGTGATAAGTCAGCGTAGTTTTTCCTACCCCTCCCTTATTATTAAATACCGAAATTATTTTCATTTAATTTCCTTGTGATTTGTTAAATCCGATTATCCAGTACCAATGACGTAATCATGCCTATGAGACTTTGTGCTAACGCCGCCAGCACGCGCGGCTTTGTAGTGAAGGCGGAAGACGCAACGAAAAAGACGTCGCAGTGTCTGTCCTTGTTAGTTTGATTACTGACTAAACCTAAAAACTGCTTTAAAGCCACACTGCACTCGCTTTTGAGTGACTTTATGTATCCCATTGAATAATTCATCAAACCGCTCTTTATGCTGAATGACAGATTCCATATTTTTCATATCGCTTTCAATAAAGTGAAATAGCTGATTAT
Organism: Vibrio gazogenes; assembly: GCF_002196515.1. Taxonomy (NCBI): domain Bacteria; kingdom Pseudomonadati; phylum Pseudomonadota; class Gammaproteobacteria; order Vibrionales; family Vibrionaceae; genus Vibrio; species Vibrio gazogenes. The sequence goes on from NZ_CP018836.1 coordinate 985,900, forward strand.
TGAGCGCGGAGCTTACTACGCTAATGTTATCCAATAACTTGTTCACGGCCTTATAGTCTTCAGAAAATCCATCTGCGAGGCTTACATTCCAAAATTCTAGTTCGCGGTGTGACTTATATAGCCTTCGTCGAGCTTGATACAAGTAATTCCAAACATTATTTAAATGCTCGATACGCTTTAGTGATACGTCTTTGTTCTCGACTGCTACTCCGGGAGCTGGGCATATGTGACTGTATTGGAACAGTAATTCATGTAAGTGCTCTTCGATTTCGTCTATTGAAGCGATGTACTTTTTAGCAGCCAAGTAGGCATCTTCTTTGCGCTTACTGCTTTGCCATTGAAAATAAGTGAAGAAACCGAAAGCAAAACCCAAGAAGGTTACAAGGAGCGTACCGACATCAGTCCACTTCACGTCCGAGAATATATTTTTATGTTCAGTGACGCCGATACAATATCCGATCACCAATAAACATAGCGCTACAAACAACCCAATTCCATATTTCATCATTTCTTAAACTCGAAGTGTTGCTGCTTAACTCAAACTAACGCTGCGCTTTGCGGCAAGTTTGGAGCGCAGCGGAAAACTTGTCCGACAACAGCGCCTTGTTATGCATTACCGCGTCCTGTCTTCAAGGCTATTTTCTACTTGACCTGGTGTGAATAGCCTTTTCGGTGTGTTCTCAAAAAAACGCATATTGTGTGTGGAGGCGCCTTGAGGTCTAATTCTTACCCACTGATCCTCTAATTCGTCTTTTGAGAACTCAACAGGAAAGTTAGGTTCAATGCTTGTCGAGTCAATGCACAAATCATCCGATTTAATTTCCTGTAGCTTATAACCATTTGAATATATGTGAATTGACTTAACTTTTTCTGCCAATGTTTTATTTAGAAATGGTAAAAACATTGCATCATCAAGATCTCTCAAGCTAATAACAGGGAAAAATCTTATAAAACTGCTTTTACTGTAACTTATCGGTAGAAATTCAACTTCTTCTCTCCCGATCGATGATCCTGAACCAACAGCTGACCATTTTTCATCTTTCTCGTCATCCGTTTCTTCGGAAGTAACTTCGGTTTCATCAAAGTCGATATGTTGCTCCCATTGCCCTGACCCAATTCCGTATTTAATTCCAGAGCACTGCTCGGTGAAGTCTGTCTCTTTATCAGCCCTCATTCTATTAGATTTGTCAGAGGCGCCAAACAAGACTGAAAGAATTTTATGCTTTGGCTCTTTGAGCGTTAGATAGCAAAAAGCTCGAAAGTGACCTATTTCATCTGCACTATACTTTTTGTCCAGTTCAAGAGAGACTGTTAAGCTGGTAATTGGATCATTTGACTCTTGCAAAAATAGAACTCTGTTAAGAGTTCCTTCCACCTTTTGAAAACCCGACGAGATAACTGATTGAATGTCATCCCCCCAACGAGAAAAGAAGCTAGCCTGTTCTTCCTCGGAGAGGGTAATATTTAGATATTGAAATCGAATGGAAAACCCATCTGGGCTATCTAGTGTAATTCTAATTCTTTCCCTATCTAATATATCGCAAAATATAACTCCCTTTTTTTTAGCCTTTTCGATTAGGGAGTCTTTTTCGCCAATTGTAAGATTGATATTCGTAAAGAAAATAAATGCGGTTAGATTCTTATCTGCACTAATTGCACTTTCCAGGTCATCTGAAAACTTTTTCTTTATGGTCTTCTTTTGCTCGTCAGAGTCATTGCCTTGATTAACGAAACCAACTGCACCAAATGCAGTCTGTTCATCTCTATAGACTGCTTGAATGTCACGCCCCCCATCTTGGCCACCTCTAGGGTGACGGGGCCTTACATCTGAGAATCTTTTATCAGTAGCAAGAACGGCTCGACACATTTGTTCTCTATGAAGCTGATTTGTGTCTAGATAGCTTTTGAGCCTTTCATCAGTTTGATACGACAATTTTGGATTCCTTTATTTTTGCATAACAGTTTATTATACAGAACTACTCTACAGGAATACTTCTGTATAACTTACTGACTCTCGATGAAATTCCTGTCCTAATCGCATGAAAATACAGACAAAATGCCAGTAAAAAATATCATTACATCAGAAACCATAGCATTGTGCTGTCTAATCTGCGCACGAATGATTTACCAGTGCTACCACCATTCGGAACATCTCGGATAAGTGCCATTTGTTCTCGAATAAGCATCAAAATACAGTACATAGCATTGAATAAGTTGCAGAAAATCGCCAGAAAAAATTGACATAAACATGACATTTTTTTGATATGGATAAGGTTTGTACAAAATTGCAGCGTTTTAACAATCAGTGGAAATTGTGATGCGGTGGTTTAGTGCGCGATAACGTTCCAAAGTTCAGTGACTCATTTAGCTTCAAAAAATGTTTCACCCAATTCAAATCAATCACTCAACCAAGAAAACCATTCATGGAAGAATGGTTAGGCTTTTCCGGGCAGGACGCCCGTAAAAGCTGGTTCTGGACAACGTGCGACGCCGTCAAACAAAAAGATTTTCTGGTTACGCTTGCATCTCGGCAAGAGTAACTGGCGCACAGAACACCAATGCCTCTGAAACCGAAAAACGAGATTGTGCGTCAAATTTGGGAGCCGGAGGCTAGGCAAATAAAACTTGTGATGTAGGTGTTTGGGACTCAATTACTTTCCTTGATCTCATTAACATCTCCGAAAGCGCCCCAGATACTTTTTCACGGCAGAAAAAGTATCCCAAAATGCCTAAGATTTGAGTTCAGCGTACATAATCAGGGGCGCTTTTATTCGCTCCTGCTCACGAAAAGCTTAAAATTCATCCATGAATTTTACCCTGAGTTCAGTAAATTCTCTTCCTATCTCTCTGCAAAGAAAATTAATGAAATCTGAATCATTAGGGAGAAAACCTCAGGACGAGGTTTTCAGGATTTTCCGGATAGGGACATCCGTAAAATCCGTGCCCGGACAGTACGAGACTCAGCCAAACAAAAAAGATTTTCTGGTTACTCTTGCATCTCGGCAAGAGTAACTGGCGCACAAGACACCAATGCCTCTGAAACCGAAAAACGAGATTGTGCGTCAAAATTCGATGCCAAAGGCTGGAATAAAATAGCAATGACTGCCCTCAGGCAGAATAAATCAATCGATCCGCGCCAAACAAACCCGTTCAACCAGCGCTTTTAACTGCAACACTCGCCCTTCGAGATAAGCCAGCTCTTCTACGGTGATTTCATAATGCTCTGAATAACGGGCTTCGATATAGGCCCGTTGCAGGCGTCGGAAGCTGCGACGGTGGAATTTATTGTCGAGGGGGAAAATCATCTTAAACTCTGGCTCGATTTGCGCGCACAATTTACTCAGCTTTTCGATATTGTGGGACTTGGGTAAGTAGTTGGTACATGTGAGTAATACACAGGCCAAAAAACGTTCTGTCGATTGATGAAGTTCAAAAGCAGCAATGGATAACTCTTCTTGATTTAAGTAGTGATGATAACCAGTGATAAAGGCATTCGCGCTTTTAAACCACTGCGCATAATGCTTGCGAGCAATTTCCCGTTTCTCAGACTCGGTTAAATCCCCCGGCTCGATCAGCGGTTTTGGTGTTGCAGCAAACAGTTCGATTCCTTCTTCACGGATATCCTTAAAAAAATAGTGTCCCTGCTGCAATCGTTCATTCACTTCCTGCAAATCATGAACAATCAAACCAAGCGGTGCGGATTTCACTTTGCGATCAATTTGCTCTTCCGCCCGCTGCCAGACCACATAATCTTCCACCAAAGCAGATTTATTCACGATCACCAGAATATCGTAATCGCTGATGTAACCATTAACCGGATCTCTGACCCAGTTCCCTTTGGCGTAACTACCGAACAGAATAATTTTCAGGATGCGAAACTCGCTTTTACTCCCCGTTTTACCTTCAAGATAGTCGTCCAGCGTATCGCGCAGAATGGTCGAGATCGTCGCAAGCTCTTGCTGTTTATATTCGGGCAGGTGATCGAGGGAGGTTTTCATAAAACGTGCTTCGCTTTGGTGGATAACATGGCTATAGCATAAAAGAAGCGTTCAGCAAAAAACACTGTTTATCATAGTATTAGCATTGCTGACGGATAAAATGCGACGCGGTTCGTTTTTATTTCTTTCCCCGATGATTGTCTCAGGCTTTGGCTTCGAGGTGTGACGCAAATTATAATATTGAAGGAAATCTAAAAACCGCCGAATGGCGGTTGTTTTGTCTATGTATGCCTGTAGTGCCGAGTCTGGTATGGCAACATGGCTCTGAGCATCAGCTTGAGATCACTTTTCAATCCCCACTTTCTCGCATATTTGTCAACTTTGCGGTCATGTGGCATGACCGTTGTTTTTCCTATGCGAAATTGACGTGACAAAAGATTCACAACATCAAGCAATTTCTTTTGCTCTTCTGGAGTAACGCAGTTATATCTCATTAATCTGTCGAGCAAATAATTAGCAGCCCTTGCAGATCTGGCGTCTAATTGGCTGACATCAGGTACAAAGTTTTCATGCCAAACAGCAAGCGCAACTGACTTAACATCTTCAGATGATGCCTCTTTAAAGTCTCGACTGACCAACCTATCAAATGCATGCTGCGCTTTCATGATAAAACCGGAATTAGATACTCTTTAATACTTGTGTAGCATAAGCGATATTGTAACGCAATCGGTCTGGCGTAGGGCTGTAATATAAAGCCTCACCAGCCCGCTTTGTAAAGGCTTCAATAGAAAAGACACTGTTTAGCATTGTTGACGGATAAAATGCGACGCAGTTCGTTTTTATTTCTTTCCCCGATGATCGTCTCAGGCTTTGGCTTCGAGGTGTAACGCATAATGCCTTTCTCTGGAATCTGAGACAGCGACGTCTTGTGCGCCCCAGTGCTTGATTTGAATAACGTGAAACATCACTCAATTGACCCGATAGACTCAGTGGAAAATAAAAGACCGAATCAATCCTTAAAGCATGGTAAGCCTTGCGAGGCTCTCCATTGTTTGACAATCTCAACAATGCGCTCGGGGGTTGCATCTGCCGGATCATCTGGATAGTAAATTAAGTCTGAACCATCTGGATGCTCTGTTAACTTACAAAACATCCTTACCATTTTTGTATGAGTTTCTTCATTTCCTGCTTTTACGGAAATGATATCCTGAACCAATTTCAGAAATTCAGTTTCCGTATATTCTTCAATGCCCATTGTATAATTTATCCCTTGTTTGAATGGATTCGAATATGATTTTTTGGTGTCGTAATTGTCATATTATCAACATCATACACCGAGCCACCATACTGAATTTCTTCAACGTGGTGAATTTCGTATTTCTCTCTACCACCGACTTGCTCTTTAAAACGAGGAAACGGAGCAAAACCGTTTTGAATCAGTTCTTGATTTCCTTCATTAAACTGTGATGAAAGAATTTCATCCTGACTTACAGCTTTCCAAAACGCTTTCCTAAACCCATCAAAACTACTGAACTCACGGCCTCTGAGCTGATCCGCAATTTGCGACGGCACCGGTACACCTAACTCTTTTCCGGCGGCTTCCAACCACAGACCGGTGATATCTTCACCGTTGCCGGTCACGACGCCCGACTCGTTGCGAACGCTTTCTTTGTAAACCACATACAACGGTGGTAACCCAGTCTCAGCCGGAAAGGTCAGAATATAGTCTTGCAGATCCGCATCAGCAATTGGCGTGATATAAGTGTTATCAAACTCTTGACCTTGCTCCGCTTCTGGATGGATCCAGATATCGAACTTTTCCATCTCCGGGATGGGGTTAACCAGAATCGGTTTGCCGCCGAAATCGCCGCTAATCGGCACCCACTCAATGGTGACATCTGGCTCTAACGCAATGACAAAGCGCTCACCGACCCGTTTGACCTCACGTTTGGGAATCATCGCGCCATTGACGTGATAGCCGTAAATCCGCCCTGCTGTATTGAAACCTAAGCGAATATTGGTTTCAACCCTGTCTTTATTGCGCATATCGACTGCACTGTAGAGCGTGCTGTCTGCGAATTTGTTCGGCACAAATGCGGCCAGCATTCCGGCTCGCCCGACGATTTTCATCGCCAGTTCCGGCAGTTCTGCCAATGCCGCACCGCCAATGCGCGTTAAAAAGGCTTCTCCAGATGTTGCACTTACCCCTTGCCCGACGGCAATTGTATAAGCCGCATAATCCCCCAGCGAAGAAAGTGACTCTCGCTGTGTACCGATGTCACATGAGCCTCTCGGCACCAGAGCGGATTTGGCGAAACGGGCGGGTTTGGCTGGCGGCTGGTTAAATGCGTTTTGCCATGCGGATGAAGGCAGTGGGATTGTATCCAGCTCTCGTAACCGCTCCTGACGTTGCTTGTGCAGACGCGCGGCTAAAGTGAGTTTCACTGGTTCGCGTTCGACATAAGGCTCGGTATAAACAGAAGCGTTGACGCTGCCAGAGTAAGATGAACCAATACCATGATTGACCAGCGCCACTCTGGCGGTATAAGCCTTGTAGGCCAACAAGTCGAGCTGAGGCTCAACCTCGGGATTGACCCGCCAGTATGAATTGCCCCATTCATCTTTATCCCGAATGAGTAACGGAATCGATGGTACATCCGTCAGTAATACCTGATGGCCGCTGCGAAGCTGTTCGAGAAAATCAGCAAAGCGCATTCCTTCAGGCATCACGGATTTGATAGCCGATTCGCGCAGGGATGAAAAATCCCCTTCAACTTGAGCAAATTCATGCCTCATTAGGTTGTAGATTTGAGTGATTTGATCGTTCATTAACGTTGTTGGTTAAGCCGTGATTGTTTTATCGATGGATGCTTATTGATAATTTTATATTCATATGAATCAATAATTATACTCAAAAGAGTTTATGAGTCATGTTTAAATTTGAGAGAAAGGTTATTTTTGGAATAGGAGTAACAGGGAGGCTCGCTTGAGATGATTAAATTGTGGTTTGGTGCGCAATCACATTCATTGATTTCATTAGCATTTTCGGATGCGCCCCAGTTCCTTTTGATAGATGTCAAAAGGAACCAAAAGCATCTTTTTTGGTTCAGTGCGCGTTATCAGGGTCGGATTGATTCGCATCCTGCTCAAGCAATCCTGAAAAATCGTCCATGATTTTTCACCCTGAGTTCAGTGACCAAATTGACTGTTTAAAAATGTTTCACCGCACGCAAATCAACCAACCAACCAAGAAAACCATTCATGGAAGAATGATTAAGCTTTTCCGAGCAGGACGCCCGTAAAAGCTGGTTCTGGACAACATGCTACGCCGTCAAACAAAAAAGATCTTCTGGTTACTCTTGCATCTTGGCAAGAGTAACTGGCGCACAGAGCACCGATGCCTCTGAAATCGAAAAACAAGATTGTGCGTCAAATTTGGGAGCCGGAGGCTAGGCAAATAAAACTTGTGATGTAGGTATTTGGGACGCAATCATATTCATTGATTTCATTAGCATTTTCGAACGCGCCCCAGTTCCTTTTGATAGATGTCAAAAGGAACCAAAAGCATCTTTTTGGGTTCAGTGCGCGTAATCAGGGTCGGATTGATTCGCATCCTGCTCAAGCAATCCTGAAAAATCGTCCATGATTTTTCACCCTGAGTTCAGTGACCAAATTGACTGTTTAAAAATGTTTCACCGCACGCAAATCAACCACTCAACCAAGAAAATCATTCATGGAAGAATGATTAAGCTTTTCCGGGCAGGACGCCCGTAAAAGCTGGTTCTGGAAAGCGCACGACCAAGCCAAACAAAAAAAGATTTTCTGGTTACTCTTGCATCTCGGCAAGAGTAACTGGCGCACAGAGCTCAGAAGCCTCTGAAACCGAAAAACAAGATTGTGCGTCAAATTTCAGAGCCAAAGGCTAGGAGGAGGGAATATTAAAAGCAGATTCTGGACAACGTGCGACGCTGTCAAACAAAAAAAGATCTTCTGGTTACTCTTGCATCTTGGCAAGAGTAACTGGCGCACAGAGCTCAGAAGCCTCTGAAATCGAAAAACAAGATTGTGCGTCAAAACTCGGTGCCGGAGGGTAGCAGGAAAGGTTGAAAATAGAGTTCCAGTGATGACACGATGACTCATGATATGGCGACAACCCGAACTTTCATCATATGGGTGTCGCCACTACTACTTATAATGCACCGAAGCTTATAATGTACCAAAGCCTATAGAGCCATTGCAGTGAAGCCACTCTGAAAATGAGCCACCACCACAAGTACCATTGCCCCATACGCCAGTGTTATCGTATTGATCTTCAGCTTGGCGAACAGCACCATTGACGACAATGTAATCAACCTGAACATCGCGATTGCCGCCATCATTGGTAAAGCCAACACGAATTTCACCCGTCGCATTCGTCTTTACAGTATAGTCGGCCATATAATTTTTCGCGGTCCAGTTTTTGACTGTGGTCCCGCCGACTTGCAGGTTAACGCTTTCATCGCCAACAACGCCACTTAACCGAACAACGATCGTGTTACTTCCAGTGCCATCATCAGCACCAGTATCCACTAACTGCAACATTTTGGTTGCATAGCGCTTACCCATTTCACGTGCGCCCGCAGAATCAAAATGATATTGATCGTGAATATTCAAACCCGCGGCACTGACAACATGCGCGTTGGAAATCAGTGACGGTAATTGCGCGATTAAACGGTTATGGCTAGAGCAACATGCCGGATAAGGCAGTTCACCCGCAATGAAAGGCACATTACCAATCCCCAAATCGTTACGGATATCTGTCACTAACTGCTTAACACGCCCAGGCCAAGCCGGATCACCTGTATTACTTTCACCTTGATGAAAAATAATACCTTTGATGACGCCTCTCTGCTGCGCTTTACGTGCCAGATCCATTAGCCATTGATAACCACCATAAAGGTTGTTCGGTGTCGAACCAAAAGTAGGTTTACATGCGTTAAAATCACGACAATTTTTCAGAAAATATTCGATTTTTTGACCGCCATGTGCAGCACCGACTAAACCAATCGTGACCTTGCTGTCAGAATTGTTCGCCATGATTTTGCCAAAATTATCGCCAGGCCCTAAAGCACCGGAACAACGGACGAGAGGTGGTGATGCGACACGCCACTGACCGTAATATCCGATGCCCCCACATGACTCGTCTTGTAATACCATGACTCTGGGATTCGTGATACGGTCTTGAGGTTCAACAGGTGATGCACCTTCCATATTTGATTGCCCGACCATCAAGTAAATATGAAAGTTGGGATCAGGTGCAGCCATAGCCGACATCGACATCAAAGCAGTCAGCGCAATTAAGCTATATATATGCTTTATATATTTCATAATCATCATCTTAATTTTGTGTTGTAAGATTGAATGTGGCAGTTCAAACCATCCACCGCCACATCATTATTTTTTCATATCGCCACCCATGATTTGGTGGCGATAACTTACTACATGACTACTTTGCGCTGATTAAACCAAGTCTATAAGGTAGGCGATTGTAGTCCGATACACCTGAATTTGGATTTTGCCCTTGATACAAATACTGCATATTACAGGCACTAATCTTAAGGGTTTGATCATATCCGGAACGGATCATCTCACCGTGACTAATATCATTCGTCCATTTGCCGCCAGGGAAAGAAACATTTGCCTCCCCTGCAAAAGGATTTGATTTGGTATCAGCTAACGGTGTCCAAGGACCATCTAAACTTGTCGATGTCCAAGACCGGAAATAACGAGGGGAATATGCTTCCACTAACAATAGATATTTATTCGTTCCTTCCACTTTGTAAACGTTAGAGGCTTCAAACAGTCTCGCAACGCTATCTTGCATCACGACTTCATAACCGGAAAAGTTCGGGAAGTTACCAATCGAGACTTTTGAGCGATACAACTTACCGTCGTCACCAGAGAAGAATAAATGACAATAGTTATCGTCACAGATCACCCAATAATCGATACCATTATTCAAGCCATTCCGTAACAATGGTTTAGGCGTTGTCCAACCCGCTGGATTACTAATATCAGTGTTAGTCGAATATTTAGCACCCCATTGGTAAATCATGTACCATTTTTTTTCTGGTTCGAAAAAGAATACTTGAGGTGCAACGGTATTGCCTGCCCGAGTAGTATTCATATCGACTTGATTTGCAGAACCAGCCTGACTCCAGTCACTAAAGTTGAAGTAAACCCCACCCCAAGTGTTTCTAGCCGTGTCAAATACCGTCGCAAATACGTGATATTTATTGTTATAGCGAACAATCGTTGGATCTTTAATTGACGCCCAATTCCGTCTTTGAGGAGAAATTAACGGACCGGTTGATGTCCAGCTGAATCTCGATTTCAGATCACACGTTTGATTGCCACTGCCAGCTTCACCCCCAATTGAAAAATCATCCGCATAAAAGCTCACGGTTTCATTGTCAGATTCAATAATGAAATGCTCAAACGGTGTACCGCTTTGGGTATAAAAGCCTTGTAATAACGTCCAGCGATTCGCCGATGCAACAGCAGTCGCAACCTGTTCATACTCATTGTACGTTGAGTTATCACCGTCATCTCGACGTTTTGCAGTTAACTTAATGGGTGTATCAGCTGAGCCGGCAGCTAATTTAACCCATACAGCGACGTCATATTGATTACCATTCACTAATGAACCGACATTAAAGGTCATACCGTGCCAGTTTGCAGAGCGCCCAGTAATGAATGCACTTGATGAACCACTGTGACTTTGTGTGTAGCTTAAACTAAGAGAGCCGGCCGTTTTAGACCAATTCATTAAGCTACCTTCTGCGCCACCGTTATCAGCAAAGTTATCACTCGGTACTTGATAACCACCATCATTGCCACCATTGCCACTGTTATCATCCGCGACTAGACGAATATTACCGTTTGCAGCATTGAGTGTGACTTTATCTAATTTAGCGCCATCTTCGCGTCGTAAAATCCTTAGGGTATGATCGCCAGCAGCAACGTTATTGAAAGTCTGCAGCGTAATTTTACCCCAGCCATTTGTTGCGGTGTTGTTTTGAGTGATCCAACTACCGGAATCTAAACGATAATAAAATGAATCATCATAACCGGCAGCCAATGACGCCAGCATTTCAAAACCGACATTCGTGGTTTGAGAAAGATTGAATTTTATTGCCACCTGTCCGCTGGCAGAATTAGAAGGGCTACTTAATGCTTGATGACTACCGTTGTTTGGCCATTCAATGTATTGTCCATTAGAAGCACCGCTATCTGATTTTACAGTCAGTGGACTAAAGCTACTTTGTCCTGATAAAGACTCTAATTCGACCGCCAGTGAACTACTTCCAGCATTTCCACCATTGCCGATAAACTGATACCAGTTTAAGTTATGCCATCCATTGGCGCGCAAATAGACATCATGCACACCCCTTATCGTGGTGTTTAATGCCGTTGATTGGGTTTGCCACTTTTGCCAGCCACCAGTTTTATCAATATCAATTGTGGCAACTGGAGAATTATTGAGGCTATCCAAAATAACGTCTAAACTTGAGCCACTCTCTGTTGCTGCTCGTAGTTTTAACTCTTGAGCACCGTTGCCAAAATTAACACCAGATACTTTTATCCAATCCCCCGTACCCATCATGATATTCAAGGTACCATCAGAGGCGTTCTCAGTTTCGATGCCATTTTCTTCATCAAACATCTCAGCCTGATTGATATTAAATGCATTGACCGTTTTAAGTTGTGGTGCGCCAGCGCGTCCGGCGTTCACTTGTTTTATGGTACCGTCAGCGTTGTACTCTAAAAGGTCAACATTGATTGAACGCTGAAAAGTACTCGCGCCACGTGCGTTAGCCACAGCCCGATTATGATAAAAAATGTAACTTTTACCTTTATAGTCAATAATTGAAGCATGATTGTTATTGAAGTTATTTTCCCATGGATTGGGTAAAATCGTACCTCGGTAGGTAAATCCTGTGGTCGGATTATTACTGGTCATGTAATTAATTTTCATGCCCGAACTGGTATCGGAAGAATACGACAAGTAATAAGTGCCGTTATGCTTATGCATGTAAAGTGCTTCAAAGAAGTTGGGGACATTGAGGGATATTGCACTGCCACTGGTACTAATCATGTCATCATTTAATTTGATCACACGGGCATTACCCTCACCACCGCCACCAAAATACAAATAGGCCTGACCATCATCATCAATAAAGACGCCGGGATCAAAGATCCACTGCACACTGCCATTTGGTGTACTGCCATCTACCAGAGGATGACCGAGCGGATCAACATAAGGCCCTTCTGGTTTATCAGCAACGGCGACACCAATTGAACCACCACCATCTGGAAAATATAAATAGTACTTGCCATTACGCTCGATAAAATCAGGGGCGTAAGCCAAATTGGCCCAGTTCGTATTCGTTTTAGAATTCCAAATAATGCCGTGATCTTGCCAGTTCACCATGTCATCGGAAGAAAACAAATAGTAATCTTTCAATTGGCTATAATCGGTTTGAGTATCCTGATCGTGCGTGGTCACTACATAGACTCGCCCATTAAAAACACGGGCGGCAGGATCAGCCGTATAAACATGTGATACAACAGGATTCGCTGCAAGCACAGTTTCAGGTACAGCAACACTGCTTGCAAGTACTCCAAGAACAATGGCTGCCGATGTCTTGGCATACATTTTCTTAGAGAGACACTTTATATTCATTGTGTATTCCTTTTATAAAGTAATATCCTATTAGCTCGGATTAGATGTTGTGATGTTTCTCGATTAAGAGACTTAATTAAAATAAGGTCACTCGATTCGTTACTAGATTGAAAAACAATAATCACCGGTCAATTATGTCACTTAATTGAAGAAATTTAGAATGGTTGCCTTGACTATTTTGTCAAATAACAGCCGACTTTTGACGCCAGTCTAAAATGTAGTATTTAACTTTGAGAGCGCAATGTTCATAATTTGTTTATCGATTATGTTTTTTATTATCTTTGAACTCTAGCACTAATTAAAGACACATGAATAAGTAAGTACACAATAACGATTGAGACACGTGTCACAATAAAAAAATTGTAAAAACAACACGACTTAATTTGAAAAATAAACCACTCTTTTTATTGAAAAAATCGGTATCAATGCCACTGGTAGCCATTTAGATATTCATAAAATTTAATTCGATGAATGGCGGCATAAATACTAGCAAAATAAAAGTGAGATCCAACGTGGGTCTTTTACTTTTATAAATAACTTAATCATCAATAATCAACGTAATAGTTTTTGCACACCAATATTCGAATTTCAATAATTTCAGCCTCCGAATAAATAACATTGAAATATTTATGGTGCCGAAAATTTAATTAAGGGTCACAATATAATGTGCTCTAAATTGACTTATTTACACAACGCACGCTAAATGCTGTAATAATTGATGAATTGTTGGATGCCAAGGATTGTTCGGCCTGTAAACAACATCACCATCTCGATATATTGCCGATGATCGACCACCGGACAACGCTTCCATGATACTCCTTAGGCAACCCACCATCGTGGGAGTCGTTTTGCCGTTTGATTCGCTGAGAAGGTGAATCCGTGAGCAGGTGAGCCACCCTCAATTATTCATCCAACACTTCACGAGTGATGCTGATTATTGACTCGTCCCTGTTTCGATATTGTCTTCGACATATTGAAACCCGTGACGGCAAAACCAACCTCTTTATACAACTTTAATGCGCGTTCATTATGATACGCGACTCTTAACTTTATTTGATTGATGTCGGCTGATTGAAGCTGTTTTTCTAACGCAGATATGGCTTGCCGGCCGAAACCTCGGCTTCTATGCTCTGGCGCGATAAAGAAATCGTAGATAAACGTTGAACTGTCGTTGTGATTAACGGAATGCCATAGGTAACCGACTAAACATTGTTCCCCTTCAACTTCCGCATCAATACATAGCAGTGAATGTTCTGTGTCTTCCAGACCATTTGGAAAATGACGATGCAAATCTTTTTCCGCTAGCTCAATTGCCAACGCTATTGAATGACCGTAATTCGCAGCAATTTCCTGACTATAGTCATCAATAAAATACTGACAGAATGCTGGATATTCTTCTTGTCTCATCTCTCTGAGTACAACCATTTCTCTTCCTTTTTATACGATGAATTTGAATCGCAACATAACACCCGATTTAAGGTATGAGACACATCATAGCGATGCAACGATTTATACTGCACCCAGCTCGAAAGCTAAAATATTCTCAAATGCTATTTTGAAGTACAGCTCATAACTATTTTGTTCAACGTATCCAAGATGAGGCGTTGCCGTTACGTTGGGTAATGCAAGCAAGGGTTCGTTACTTGAAGATGCAGGCTCATTATCAAACACATCGATGGCTGCTCGCTTGGTCGGAACGGAGACAAGCTCATGATACAGTGCCGAGGTTTCGACAAGTTCTGAACGACTGGTATTGAGAAATAGAGAATCTGGTTTCATGAGACGAAGATCCTCGGCCGAAACACATGCTCTCGTTGCGTGATTTAAACGTAAGTGCAATGACACTATATCTGAAGTAGAGAAGAACGCTTGTTTTGATGCCGCAGCTTCAAAACCATGCTCAAGCGCTAAATTTCTAGATTCAATACTCCCCCAAACGACAACTGTCATTTCAAACGCTTTTGCATATTGAGCAATGCGTTGTCCTATTTTCCCGTAACCCCAAATACCGAGTTTTAACCCCTTTAAAGTGCGACCTAAGCCAAGTGCGCCGGAGTCCTGCCATTGGTTATTTTGAAGGTTAGAAACATATGTTGGTATATGACGACTGGCTGCCATGAGCAAAGCCCAACACAACTCTGAAGGCGCGATTGGAGAGCCGCGGCCTTCTAGTACTTTCACGCCGTGTTTCTCACACAAGCGAACATCAATATGATTGCTGACTTTACCGGTTTGACTGATAACCCGTAGCCGTGGCAACTGAGACAATAGTGATTCTGTGATGACGGTGCGCTCTCGGATTAACACGAGGGCCTCAGTATCGATAAGCTTGGTGACTAACTCTGCCTCCGGGAGTGTTTCATTGAGGATCGTGACATCATGCGCTGACAATAATTCGAAACAATCCAGCGTTTTGACCACGTCCTGATAGTCATCCAATACCGTTATTTTCATTCAACTCTCCTTGTTTTATAACGTCTGCAATTTCTGCAACTAAAATGGGTCACAGTGAACCGGCAAAGCATACTGAACTCGCGACCCAAACCGCTGAGTATAACGCATCACCTTGATTTATATTGCCATATCATTCGATATTGCGAGTTGAACAGCCCTTGCAGCATGAATTTCAGTCGTGTCATACAATGGTACTTGTGTATGTGCTTGTTGAATCAGTAGCGCGATTTCAGTACAACCAAGTATCACAGCCTCGGCACCCTGATCATGTAAACTGTTTACAATATTCAAATACTGTTCTCTTGATTCAGTGCAAATAATCCCCCGACACAATTGATCATAAATGATGTCGTGAACAACGGTCTGATCGTGAGTATTAGGAACAATCACATCAATCCCAAACTTATCAACTAAGCGGCTTTTATAGAAATCCTGCTCCATTGTGAAGCGAGTACCAAGTAACCCAACTTTCTTAACGCCGTCAGCAACCAATTTATCGGCCGTTGCATCGGCAATATGAAGAATCGGGATAGAAATTTCAGCCTCAATTTCCGGAACAACTTTATGCATTGTATTTGTGCAAATCATTAAAAAATCAGCACCACCGGCTTCAACTGACTTTGCTGCATTCGATAAAATCAATGCCGTTTCATTCCATTTGCCTTCATGTTGTAGCTTTTCAATTTCATCGAAATCAACACTATATAAGCAAATTTTTGCAGAATGTAGACCACCAAGTTCTGACTTAACACCTTCATTGATTGCCTTATAATAGCTGGCGGTTGATTCCCAACTCATCCCACCTAACATTCCAATTGTTTTCATGTTGTACTCCATCATTTAAGCGGTGCCCGCAAATAGGCCGCCAATTTGGAGCAACAGCGGAAAATTGGTCGGCTTGATTCACCGGTTATATTTATCTTGCTAAATCGATCCACTGACCTTGCGTGAGCTCACCTAGATATTGTGGATTAAGTTTAAACACAGAGTTCGGCGTACCCGCAGCCGCCCAAATTTCTGTATATTGGTGTAGGTCTTTATCTAGGAGCGTTTGAATCTTCTCATCATGAGCCACTGGAGGAACCCCACCGATAGCGTAACCCACTTTATCTCGTACAAATGATGCATCTGCTTTTTCCAATGCAATCCCTGTTGCTTCTTTAACCTTGTCGGTGCAAACCATATTCGTGCCTGATGCGACAACCAAAACCGGCGCACCCGTTTCACCATGTTTAAAAATTAACGATTTAGCGATTTGGGAAACCGTACAGCCAATTGCCTCGGCTGCATCTTTCGCTGTTCGAGTTGAACTCGGCATTTGCTGAACAACAAAATCCTGCCCATGCTGAGACAAAAAAGCTTGTACTTTCAATGATGAAGCTTTCAGTTCCGTTGACATAATTCCTCCATATGCCAGTGATTGCTTATTTTTCATGGTTGAATTTTGTTCAACCTGAACGGGTATTGATCGCGGCGCGGGGCATGCCGCTTAAGCAATGTGTATGTGGTTTGATTTATTCCGATTTTTTGGCGACCAGAAAAAACAATGGGTACGAGACTTCAACACCCACTTCGTTTTCTTTCCAAATTTCATAGAATGGCTCCACTCGTTCAACGTGAAAGCCAGAATGCTCGGCAATTTCCTTTAATGCCGAAACATCAAACCCATTGTGCCCAGTAAATTCAGGATGGTTTTTATGAAACGACCCATTTTCTTTATAAAGATCCGCAATGACCAAAGTCCCTCTGAGGTCTAACGCATGATATGCCCGCGAGAAAAAACTTTGAACATCGGGAATATGATGCAGCGTCATTAAAGTAACAATGGCTGAATGCTTTGAATTTAACTCCGATAAACATTCGATGTGGTGGGTATGAATATTGTCTAAGTTAGCTGTAGTAATTTTGGTTTTAGCAACCTCTAACATTTTTTCTGATGAATCAGCCAAATGTACGGTAGCAAACGTATTTCGAAGCTGGACACCAAGCAAACCGGTACCACTGCCAAAATCAACAACACTATTATAAGATTCGAAATCAATTTCCTTAACTTTCGCTGCCATCGCTCCTGCACGTTCAATTTTCATAGGATTGTCATCCCATGCACTTGCTACCGAATCGAAATAATTACTCATAGAATTCTTTCCTTGTCCCGATGCTTAGAAAACCACATAACAGTGATTAGACAGCATCCTGTCGTATAACTTACCTACATCATTCTGTATAACATCACATCTGAATGTAAAGATTTTTATATATGTTACTGAGAATACGAGTGAAATGATGAATAAAAAGTGAGGTGGCGTAGACATTACATCGATGAAAAATCAAATATGGAGGGATGGAAGCATCTGATATTAAACGTATCAAACAGCTGGAAGATGAAATTGCCAAACTCAGGAAATGGTTTTGTCGAGCGCTGCAATCGGTCATTTCACCACAAATTTCTCGATGCAGACTTGTTTGAATCACGATGCCCATGAAGAGCAGTCGCAGTGAATCCGGGGGTGGGCAGGCAGAAAGTACATACGACTTTCTGCCTTTTATCTTTTATTTTTTAAGCCGTCAGGCCAAACCCGTATGCATCCAACGCCAGTAATCCCATGTCAACTGAACGGTGTAACACTTTGCCATTTTCAGAAGCGGCACTGGTTCCCAAAATACAGGGAAGCGGTAAAAAATGATCCGGTGTCGGATGATTGAAAAGCGCATGAGGTGCGGCTTGTAAATAGTGATTAATCGCGTCAACATCCCGGTGTTCCACTTTCTCTGCGATCCAATCCGTGAACGCTTGCATTTTATGGATACTTTCCGGATCGGATGTTTGAGAAAATACCGCTCTCAGGTTATGACTGATCCCACCGGAACCAATAAAGAGCACGCCTTCCCGTCGCAGCGGTGACAAGGCTTGCCCTAATTCATAGTGGGTTTGCGCACTTGCCTGACTATTAATAGAGACACTGATCACCGGAATATCCCGGTGCGGAAACATATATTGCAGCGGAACCCATGCCCCATGATCCAATCCTTGGGTCTGGTCGAGCGCGACGGAAAAACCATGCTTCTGTAATAGTTCACCGGCCTTTTGTGCTAAATCAGGATCTCCGTGAGCAGGATATTCAACCGCATAAAGAGGTTGAGGAAAACCATAAAAATCATGAATCGTCCCCAGAGTTTGACCACTGGTAATCATCACCGGACCCGCCACATCGAAATGTGCTGAGAAAATGACAATCGCCTCAGGCTTCGGAATCGTCTGACCTATCCGTTTAAAAAACGCCGTTGTCTCGGATTGCTCCACTATCATCATTGGTGAACCATGGGACACAAACAGTGTCGGCATCAGCACATTATTCATAACAACCTCTCTTAACCCGTTACTTCATCAGATGCCTTCAATATACCGATCAACTTATTTATGATAAAACCCTTATTTATTGAATGATTAACAACATATTGTTGTTAATTGACCAAGCAGCGTTCCTGTTCCCCCAGATATACTTACCTACCGATTTATGGTAAAAACAGGCCATTCACTACCATTCGCGATATCATGCTATGAATAAACTTCTGATGATGAAGGCGTTTACTTCCGTCGTAACTGAAGGCAGTTTTCATAAAGCCGCTGAGCGGATGAACCTATCCCCCCAGCTCGTCAGTAAGTATGTCTCTCAGCTAGAATCCGATCTGAAAACCCGATTGCTGACCCGCACAACTCGCAAAATAAATCTTACGGAAGCCGGTCACATCTACCTGCAACGATGTCAGCAGGTGCTGCTGGATATTGAAGAAATGGAAAACTCCCTGACCGACCTGCAAAATCAGGTCACGGGAACACTCAATATCAGTGCACCAATGTCTTTCGGGATTCACCACCTGTCTGAACCGATTGCTGAATTTCAGTCACGCTATCCGTCGGTCAACGTTCAGCTTTTTCTGACCGATCAAAAAGTCAATTTACTCGAAGCCAATGTTGATATCGCTCTGCGCATCGGCAACCTGAAAAACTCGTCTTTGATCGGGCGTAAAATTGCACCGATCCGCATGGTCACCTGTGCTTCACCACAATATCTGGCCAAGTATGGCGAACCGAAGACAGCAGAAGATCTGAGTCAACACAAATATCTTCGCTATAGCTATTCAGAGGGCAGAGAAATTACTGCCTCATGGGGAGAGCACTCACCATTCAGTGAGCAGAATACGCATCTGGTCAGCAATAATGGTGATATTCTGATCAACGCTGCCATACGGCATCAGGGAATTGCGATTCAACCGACATTCCTGACTTACAATGCTGTGGCTCGGGGTGAATTGGTCGTGCTCGAGCAGTTTCCTCTCCAGATGATGGGACTATATGCGGTTTATCCAAATCGCCAGTTTCTGGCCAGTAAGATTCGTCACTTCATTGATTTTATCAGTGGCTACTATGGTGAACTGCCCTACTGGGACAAGCCGTGTGACAGTCATCCGTCATACACAGCGTGAAATCACACTCGTGTATTCATTGTCAAAAGGAACTTCTTTTTTCCCTTAGTCAAGTTTATGATATGCGTGCCGTATTGGTTGAATCTGAGCATTCATTGTCTGTACGGTATTTTTAATATTCTCAGGGCGGGGCGGAATTCCCCACCGGTGGTAGGTCAGACATGCGTCTGACGAGCCCACGAGCGCCTGATATGCATTCATATCAGGGTCAAGCAGATCTGGTTCCAAGCCAGAGCCGACGGTTATAGTCCGGATGAGAGAGAATTCAGTATGGTCACAACACTTTCCTGTAACGGGTTTCCGGCTGGGGGAAAGTTGTGCCTGTGATTTATCATCCCTCACATTTGCCCTGATTCTGGTAAAACAAATACATAGAGGTAACCATGAATCAGTTAAATTTACTCGCCGAATTCGGTGACCCGATACATCGCGTCGAAACCGCATTGCAAGCATTAAGAGAAGGAAAAGGCGTCTTACTGCTTGATGACGAAGATCGGGAGAATGAAGGCGATCTTATCTATTCAGCAGAACATCTGACACCAACGCAAATGGCACTCATGATCCGTGAGTGCAGTGGGATTGTTTGTCTGTGCTTAACAGAAAAAGATGCAGACCGTCTGGAATTGCCGCCAATGGTTCAGATAAACAACAGTCAGAACCAAACCGCTTTTACCGTGAGTATTGAAGCGAAAGTCGGCGTAACCACCGGCGTTTCTGCCGCAGATCGGGTGACAACGATCAAAACAGCCGTTCACCCGGATACAAAAGGCGATGATTTGGCCCGCCCCGGGCATGTGTTCCCCCTACGGGCCCGGGATGGTGGCGTGTTAGTCCGCCGCGGTCATACCGAAGGAACGGTCGATCTGATGAAACTGGCAGGGCTACAACCCGCGGGTATTTTATGTGAAGTGACCAATGAAGATGGCACGATGGCACAAACACCGGAGATTATCCGTTTTAGCCACCAACATGATTTACCGGTTTTGACCATTGAGGACATCGCAATCTACCTGCTCCAACAACATCAGAAATCAGCCTAATCAAGTCCATCCCACATAATCATAAACCTGAGGAGAATATTCTTCAGGTTTATGTCACACAAATTACTTAATTATCAGAAATAATACTAAACTTTGAATAAACCACGCCGAAAAAATTATTAGAACAACTATCCGGAAGGATTCGATATGAAAAAGTACGGACTTAAACAAGTATTACTGATTTCAGTGATGTTGCTCGTTGGTGCCTCTGTATCAATTTCCAGCTATATATCTTATATCAAACAAGCTGAGACAATTTCTCAATTGATCACGGCATCCGGGAAAGATTACGCGGCGAATAAAGCCGATTTGGTTGCCAATTTCATCAGCGAGAAAGTACAAAGCATAAAAGGTATCGGTGATATGTATAAAGATACCTCCCTCCCCGGCCAGTCTCCTCAAGACTATATCAATCAAACCAAAATGTTTGCGACCACACTCAATACCGGCAGCTCATTCATCGGGTTTGAAGCGACTGGTGATGCGTATTGGAGTCTGGCCAGTGAATCCTGGCCCAATCATAAGTTCAATGGGGATATCCGCACCGTAGGCTACTATAAAGATGGCCGGAATGCAGTCAATCCGTCCATGACAGAACCCTATCCTGATAGCTCGAACCCTGGTGTTTACTGGGTTAGTCTTGTCCAGAAAATAAAAGACGGGGTGATCGGTGTTGATATGCAGCTTGCGTTTCTGAGTCAGTTAGTTAAAGACTCAAATGACATTGAAGGGGCCGTCGCTGTCATTTTAAATCAAGACACGACCGTGCTGGCTTCATCTTCTAATACCATCAAAACCGGAGACAAAGCCGCTGATTTTGATTGGTTTAAAGATGTCGTTGCCAAAGCTGTTCAGCAAGAGCAGACCGTACAAGAATATAAGCTGAACGGGCAGGATAAAATTTTATTCAGCCATCGGATTAAAGTTGCCAATAAAAGCTGGTATTTCATGATTGGTCTCAATAAAGCGATTGCTTATGAAGGGCTGATCTCGGCAAAACACACCGCCATTACGACGACCATCATTGCCACTATCGTGAGTTTGATCATCGCCTTTTTTGTCATTCAAATCTTATATCGTCCCATTATTGCACTTAAAAATATGATTGCCGGTCTCTCGCGTGGGGATGGCGATCTGACCCAACGTTTGGAAGTTCACTCCAATGACGATCTGGGACAAATTGCCGGGGGAATTAATCAGTTCATTGGTAGCTTGCAGGAAATGATGCTGGAAATCCAAAACGCATCCGGTCAGCTGCAAACCAATATCGGAGATATGAAACAACTCTCTGAACACAACTCTGAGATCCTCAATAGCCACGTCGTCGAAACGGAACAAGTGGTCACCGCCATTGAAGAGATGAATGCAACAGCCGAATCGATGGCATCAGATGCTGCCAATACGGCCAATTTGACTCAACAGGCCAATGATACCAGCACTGAATCAAGACAAATCATGACTCAGGCTCAACATACCGTCTCGGCATTAATGAATGATGTTGAGAACTCTTCAACCCATATTCAAAATATGAATAACGAGACCCAGAGTATCCATTCCATTCTGACGGTGATCGGCAGTATTGCAGAACAAACGAATCTTCTGGCACTCAATGCCGCGATAGAAGCAGCTCGGGCCGGAGAACAGGGACGCGGGTTTGCTGTGGTTGCAGATGAAGTCAGAAATCTGGCCAGCAGAACGAAGAAAAGTACGGAAGAAATAGAAGAGGCATTGTCGCACCTGCTCAAGGGAACCGAAACCATTGTCGAGTCGATGGGTCATACCAAAGAACGCTGCCTAGAGACTTCAACAGGCTCTGACAATGTAGCAGTCAGCCTAGAAAAAATGACCGAGTTCATCTACAAAATTAATGATTTAAGTTCTCAAATCGCTACTGCGGCAGAAGAACAGAGCAGCGTCACTCATGAGATTAGTCGCAATATGTCTGCGCTGAATGATATCGTCAATGAGTTAAATCAGAATGGGCAGAAGTCACTGTCAGGCATGGAAAGCATCAACAATGTTAACCATAACCTCATCAACATTGTCGGACGTTTTAAACTTTAATGATGGGTTAAACATGCTCATGGGTTGAACAAAAAGCGCACCTTCCGGTGCGCTTTTTTCATGACTGGATGACAGTCAAAAAGACAGCTATCGCTGCATCACAATGATGGCTGGATTGACTCAATCAGCGTCAGACGAACTTTCCAAGGATCAAAGACCATACCGGATTGGTCTGCGCCCTCATTGGAGAACATCATTAGATTGTCCGCCCAACCCCGGTAATGAGACCAATACGGCACCCCCGGCGCATTCGGATTGCCAAAGCGAATAAAGTTAACCCAGTATTGATGCATCAGCTCAGCCATTGCCTGATCAGCATCAGTCACTGAATCATGATATTGAGCACGCAACGTATTGAATGCGTAAACAATATCACTGGCATGGTCCGCGCCTTCCGAGGTCGGTTTCAAGACGTCAGCGATATAACCAAAGCGATAACCATAAACGGATTGCCCTTGCGAGGCAGCTGCTTTCATCGCAAAGCGGGCAGGCTCAACCATCCCTGCATCGCGGATAATATCCAAAACCAGTTTCGTGACAGACGTATCAGGTGTGACACCATAGGCATACCTTGCAATTTTAGCCCCCATCGGACCGAAAATAGATAATGCTTCATCTACGGTTTCAGGCCATTCGGTAAAGGGAGATGAAACGGGAATTTCTGAGGTTGTCGCCCCCAACAGGAGTGGCATAGACAGCCCTCGCCCAGCGTTGTATATATTCTGAGGATGATCAGTGATCAATTTGCCATCAATCATCGGGCCAGTGTATGTCGCATTATCCATACTCATCATGCTCAAATCACCGACAACATCTTCAGCCGATAGCGACCGCAAAGCGTCTAATGCACTTTGTCCTTGCCCCTCGATATGAAACTTCTGTGCAAATAGCAAGCCAGCAGTTTCAGCAGAGGCTTGACCAAATTTATTCTCATGGCTCAGATAGCGGTCGCTGAAATTACGACGACCAGCTCCCGATTGAATAATTGCTCGCCCAAATAAGTTCTCAGCCAACGGCGACGTTAAAAGTCCATGAATCGACAAGCCTCCGGCAGATTCACCAACAACCGTGACCTGATTTGGATCGCCGCCAAAATGAGCGATATTATCTTGCACCCATTTTAATGCCGCAATCTGATCCATGAGACCGTAATTACCCAGTACAGAATCTTGATTTGCCGCTGTCAGAGCCGGATGGGCAAAAAAGCCAAAACGTCCCAAACGATAGTTGATACTGACCATCACTATCCCGTTTTGAGCAAAAGACGTCCCGTCATAATTTGCAGCAGAAGAGCCACCGTTGACAAAACCGCCCCCGTGAATCCATACCATCACCGGACGCAATGTCCGGCTTGGCTCTGCGGGTTGCCAAACATTCAAAAAGAGGCAATCTTCAGACAGCGTGCCAGTGAGTGGTGCTGCATCGCCCGGGAAAGGGACTTGCATACAGTCACTGCCATAATTTTTCGCTTGTAAAACACCATCCCAAGCCGTGACGGGTTGTGGCGCTCGCCAGCGCAAGTCTCCAACAGGAGGCTGCGCATAAGGGATACCCTTGTAGGAAATAACCGAACCATTGTGAACCCCCTGCATGAGGCCATCTTTGATTTCCACTATCGTATTCTCATGTGCAGACACATTACAGCTCAACCCCACAAGTGCGAGTGCCAGCATATAAATGCGGTTCTTTTTCATTTGAAGTATTCTCCGTTTTATCGATTGGATATCAATTCATCCTCGGTGTCTACATTCAACCAACAAACTTACCGAGTCAGACGACGTGCTGTTCATATCACACGTCACAATATTGCTGTGATTCAATTCGAATCAAAACCGCGGCCGACATCTCAACCAACAACACGGGCAACATGTCCTCATAGAAATCTGCCTTTATAGAAACCAGTCTTTGTAAAAGGCGATCGCTATAAAAACCAAGCTTCCATGAAAACCGGACATCCATAAAAAAACCTAGCTCCCGAAGTAACACTTCAGGAAAGCTAGGTTTTGCCTGCATCATTCTCACATAACCCCATCAAGCGCAGATTATTGAACAACCACAGTAACAATCCAAATATGAAACTAATTTAGTGAGATATGTTTCCTAACTCAAACGTTTCCCGCTCACCCTGTGAAGTGGATAACAAATCGACACTGCACAGCGTTGCCTATCAATAGATTTAGCATTAATTTTTGTGACTCAAGTCAAAAATATTTACTTAGCCTGCTAACTACTATATATTACTGAGCACGCTTAGTAATTGAGACACACCACCATGGTCGACGATCTGACTATTTTGAAGAACTTATCGCTTGCCGAACAACTCGCCCGAGCTGCTCGTTTGTGGAAGAGTTTTGCAAATCAGGAACTTGCACCACTCGGATTAACCCAAAGCCGTTGGGTTGCCCTTTGGAAGCTCCAGCGTCTCGGCGACAGAATCAGCCAAAAAATACTGGCTGACGCACTTGAAATCGAACTTGGTTCACTGATGAGAACCTTAAAGCTGCTTGAAGAGCAAAACCTTATCGAGCGCCACTGTTGTCCATACGACAAACGTGCCCGAATTGTTCATTTAACGGATAGTGGCAAAGCGCTTTTAAAGCAAATAGAAGAAAGAGTACTGCACGTCAGACATTGTATGCTCATCAATATTGACGAAGCCGAACTAAACCAACTGAGTAAAACATTAGAAAAAATTGCCCATAATGCTCAGGGCAACCTGCACCAACCAGAATAATAACGAAGGAAGTTTCACAAGATGACCCCTGATCAAAAATTTGCACGCTGGGTGAAATACGCCAGTGCGCTTTTCATCGTCCTTTTCGCCTATTTTTTACTGGCAGATACAGTGATGCCACTGACGCCACAGGCGATGGCAACCCGTGTCATTACGAAGATTGCTCCCAGAGTCAGCGGACAAATCAATCAAGTGTATGTCCATAACAACCAACAAGTTCAGCAAGGCGATCTCCTGTTTGAGATCGATCCTGCGCCCTATCAGCTTGCTGTCGAGAAAGCCAAAATAGATTTGGAAAAAGCCATTCAGGACAATCAACAATTAGATGCTTCGATTGCAGCTGCACAAGCAGATGCCGAAGCCAATCAAATTGTGTTTAACCAAAAAGTTCGGGAAGCCAAACGTTTAGATAAACTCTTTACCCGTAATGGGGTCTCCCAACAACAACGCGATGATGCATTAAGTAATGCGACTGCGGCAAAAGCAAACCTGATGGCCGCACAAGCCCGGCTGAAAGAGTTACGAGTACGTCGCGGGACAACGACACATGAGAATGTCACGGTGAAGATGGCACAGAATCGCCTTCAGCAAGCAGCACTGAATCTCTCTTATACCCAAATCAAAGCAGAACATGCCGGCATTATCACCAACCTACAACTCATGGTCGGAACTTACGCCAATAAAGGCACACCATTGATTGCTCTGGTCGATAAAAAACTGGATATCATTGCGGATTTCAGAGAAAAGAGTCTGCGCAATTTTCGCCATAATACCCCGGCACTGATTACTTTTGATCGCGATCCGGGCCGCCTTTATACCGCTAAAGTCAGTACCATCGATGCGGGGGTTAGTAGTGGCCAATTTGATGCGAACGGCTCTCTTGCCTCTCCGACAAGTTCAAACCGGTGGGTCAGAGATGCCCAGCGGATCCGACTCCATCTGACGCTCAATCAGCCGCTGCCAGAAAATCTGCCATCCGGTGCCAGAGCCACGGTACAACTGATCCCCAATCAACCGGTGTTTGCTTGGTTTGCGCGGATGCAAATTCATGCACTGAGTTTATTGCACTACATTTACTGATCCGGAGAACAAGATGCGCTTATGGACTCATCCTCTCAATGACAACGATCTCCGGCAGTGCTTACGGATTGCGACGGGGGCAACCCTCGGTTTTGCTTTTAGTAAATACTTTGGCTGGAATTTTGGGGTCTTTTTTACGGTCGTTCCGATGCTATTGCTGGGGATGATTCCGGTACTCAACGGACACATCGCCCGACAAATGATCGCATCAGCGGTGATCTGTACACTGGAAGTCGGCCTGCTCGCAGGCCTATTCGGCGGGCATCCGGGCATTATGACTATCATTGCGTTGTTACTGTTCCTCTCCAAATTTGCCTGTATGGCCCGCGGGCCATTATTCCTGTTCGGTGCAAACTGTGTGCTGAATCTGAGTATCATGCTGCATTTCGCCAGTTATTCAACCACCGATATTAACGACATGATCAGTTGTAACATGGCAGCGAATTTCCTTGCGATTGGGATTGCATACCTGATGCACTACCTCATTCCTGATGTGGCTGCCAGACAATCACCGCCACCACCGGCAGAGCCCAAACGCTCTCACCGTTTCCGCCATGAGACACTGTTAGGAACTGGTGTCGCGACATTATCATTTCTCGTGTTCCAGACCTTCAACCTCAGTGATTCAATGTCAGCGCAGTCCACCAGCCTGTTACTCCTGTTTCCGATGAACTGGAATGGCGCTTTGGGCTATGCCAGAAAAAGAGCCATGGGAACAATTTTGGGTGTTTTTTTTGGCCTGAGCTGTCAAATCCTGCTCTATGACCGCTCAAACCAATTGATACTAGTCATCCCATTACTGTGGATCGGTACGATGTTATTTAGCTATCTGCACACCAAAGAAGCAAGCGGTTCCGGGGTAGGGTTTGGCGGATTAACCACATTAGGGATTCTCTTCGGTCAGTACCTGACACCGTCCAGTGACTTAACATTCAATGCGTTATATCGAATTAGCAGTATCTTATTTGCTATTGTTGCCACTTTGATCGCGACATACATTCTCCATCGTCTCTTGAATACCATGGAAGCGACCAAATACGGGCACTGACCTCGCATCAAGGGTTGCCTTGACGCTACATCGTGTGTTCAAACATGGTGTTTTTAAAAACATAGCGCGTTCAAAAATATGGCGAGCCCCCAATACACCGTTTTACACTGTAAAGTCACAAAAAAGGATTGAGGTCTGATGACACTCAATCCTGTATTTTGTGGCTGCCGAGTTGCAATCATCCGTTCAAAGACAAACGCGACAGGCTCACTTCTGCCCTGACATTCAGCAACCAAAACCAACCATATCTACAGCAATTTGACGACCTTACGCTTTCGGTGGCGCCAGTTTTTCTCCCTGCGACTGGATAATATCCTGATACCAGTAGAAGCTTTTCTTGCGTATCCGATCAAGTGTTCCCTGATTATCATCATTACGATCAACATAAATATAGCCATAACGTTTGGCAAGCTGTGCAGTACTGGCACTGACTAAATCTATCGGCCCCCAACTGGTGTAACCCATCAGTTCAACACCATCCTGAATCGCTTCACCGATTTGGAAAAGGTGATCATTCAGATAATCAATCCGATAATCATCGACAATTTCACCTGCTTCATTGACAACGTCTTTCGCACCAAAGCCATTTTCAACCACAAATAGCGGTAGCTGATAACGGTCATATAAGAAGTTAAGCAGATAACGCAATCCAACCGGATCAATCTGCCAGCCCCATTCAGAGGCTTTCAGGTACGGGTTTGCCACCATATTCAGCATGTTACCCTGCGTTTTAGACTGCTCGTCCGGGTCAGCGCTGGCACATCCGCTCATATAATAGCTAAACGACACAAAGTCGATGGTTTCTTTCAGGGCTTCCCGGTCATCATCTGTGATGTTGATTTCAACGCCCAGTTCCTTGAACTTACGCGTCATATAAGTCGGATAATATCCTCTTGCCTGAACATCACCGAACATCAGCCATTCCCTGTTTTGCGTCAGGGTATACATCACATCATTCGGGTGACAAGTGAATGGGTACTGTATCGCACCCAGAATCATATTGCCGATTTTGGCATCTGGAATCATTTCATGGCACGCTTTTACCGCTTTAGCACTGGCAACTAACTGATGATGGATCGCTTGGTAACGCGTTTGCTCGTCACAGTCTCTCGGCAAACCTGAACCCGTGAATGGTTCATGCAACGTCACATTAATCTCGTTAAATGTCAGCCAAAGCTTAACTGCATGACCATAACGTTCAAACACCACGCGCGCATACTTTTCAAAAAAACCAATCACATCACGGCTCGCCCAACCATGATATTTTTCCGCCAGATTCAGAGGCATCTCGTAGTGAGAGAGTGTCACCAGCGGTTGAATACCATGCTTTGCTAACTCAGCAAAAATTTTGTCGTAATACGCTAAACCCGCTTCATTGGGTTCCGCATCATCTCCATGAGGAAAAATACGACTCCAGGCAATCGATAAGCGCAAGCAGGTAAATCCCATTTCGGCAAAGAGTGCGATATCCTCGGGATAACGATGATAAAAATCAATCGCCAGATCTTTAATATTAAAATCGCCGGCCTGACGAGGCACAATGTCGCCAAATGCACCATAAGGGCATACATCTGAAGTGGATAGACCTTTACCGTCGCTTAAGTAAGAACCTTCAATCTGGTTCGCAGCCGTTGCGCCTCCCCATAAAAACGAATCGGGAAATTTAAAACTCATCTTTTATTTTCTCCTGTTTAATCCTGATGTTAACCCTATGATTCAGTCACTGGTGTTGCACTGTTATTCAGGTTGTTCTGCATTTCCTGCTGCCTTCGATTGATCAAAACAACAGGCCAATCCCAACAAGTGCTCTGATAATCGCCATCGATAGGGTTATCTCAACCTCAAATCATGATTAGAAATTCAACACCACAAAATTGAGAACCAAAAAAAACCCGAAAGAACAGCCTCACCATACGGTCAGTGATGTCTTTCAGGTTTTGCCCGCGAACGCGGTAACAATCCTAATTTTTAGTTATAAAAACCTGACACTCTGGAAACACCGGTCTGATCTTCGTTCCGTATACGTCAGGTTATTCCTGCACAGAGGAAATAACAAAATCTAATCTATCCTGTGTTTATACCGACCCTCATTCAGACAAACAATAACTGCCCCGATTGATTGTGATATAGGTCAGAAAATTTCGGCCCTCGAATGTCGGCCGATAAATAAAGGCAAATGCTCAGACTCACAATGACTATGCTTAAAAATACAATAGAAGTAAGCACTTAAAGATAATTATATCAACAAATAAAAGGGACATAGTATGGGGTACTTTTCTGGTTGGAAAATTAAGTATCAGATTTTCACACCCATTGCTTTCTTATTGATAGCAATTCTAACGGTGTCTGCACTCGGGTTAAAAGTGAACCATCAGATTACTCAGAACACCCATCTGCTGACAGATTACCTCTCCCCGGCAACGGCAACGGTATTAAATGCAGATCGAGATCTCTATCAGTCAGCCGTTGCATTGCGAGACTATATGTATCTGTCCTCACAACAGAAAAAAACCAAAGTGCAAATCGATACATATCATGACAATCAACAGCAAGCCTATGACAGAATGCTAACATCGAGAGAGCTCGGAGAAAAAGCCGGGATAAAACTCATTCCTCAGGAGCATCAGACTTACATTAACACCTTTAACCAGTGGAAAAACCTGTCAGAGAAGATTATCCGTTTAGTGAATGATGAGCAATACCAACCCGCCTATGTCATCCTCACCCAAGATCAGGAAAAAGCGTTCGCTACACTGCGTTTATACTACGACAAATTCGGTGAGAAGTTGGAGTCTCGTCGTCAAGCCGTCGCACAGGAAATTCACAATTTAGAGGCGCAGCAAGAATTATATACGACGATTGCCAGCCTCTTTTCGATGGTGATCGGTCTTGGGTTCTTATTCTATATTCCACGCTTAATTTCAACTCGGTTACAAGCATTAACCGCCAAGATGAAAGAGCTGAGTCAATCCGGTGGCGACTTAACACTCAGGCTCCCGGACACGGGCAATAATGAGCTGTCACAACTGGCGAAAGCAACCAATGAATTCATCATCTATCTGCACAAGATGTTGCTGACCATTGAAGATGAGGTCTCGGGAATCCATAACCATGCCAATCAGCTAAAAAGCCTGACATCCAAAACCGGAACGAGTGCTACGAAGCAAAATACGGCCCTCGATGATATTGCCCATTCTATCTCCGAGCTGAACACGGCAATCTCTGAAGTCGCTCAACAATCTCAACGCTCATCTGATGAATCCAATCATGCCAGAGCAGATGTCACCAATTCCCATCAGGGAATTCAAAACGCAATTCACCAAATCACCACTCTCGTTCAAGAGATGGAGGGGGCAGCGAGTGTCATCAGTAAGTTAGAGCAAGACAGTCAGAGTATCAACTCCGTCGTTGATACGATTCGAGGGATCGCAGAACAAACCAACTTACTGGCACTCAATGCCGCCATAGAAGCGGCTCGGGCTGGTGATTCCGGAAGAGGCTTTGCAGTGGTTGCCGATGAAGTCCGCGCTTTAGCCCAGAAAACGCAGGAATCCACGCAAAGTATTCAAGCAACACTATCGGAACTGAATGCCGGCGTCAAAAAAGCAGTGGATACGATAAAATCCAGTACCGAAAAAGCCGTTGAAACATCAGGCTATACCGATTCTGCGGGAGCAGATATGAATCTGATTATCGAAAGGGTCAATAGTATTACTGACTTTTCTGTTCAAATTGCAGCCGCAACCGAAGAACAAAGCGTGGTCGTCAATCAAGTCAATAGTAACATGGAGCAAATGCGTGAAAGCTCAAAAGAGGTCACGGTAAACGCATCTGAAGCGAATGATGCCATCAATGAAGTCACCTTATCCATTCAGAAACTCTCTAAGCAGGTGGCATCATTTAAGCTCTCCTAAATGAGAATTCAATGATGATGATGCAATACACGAATGAAGCTAACGGGGAAAACGGGCTGCAAACGACATACAACACGCAACGATGAATGTTATTTCGTTGGTGTTTCAGCGATAGCCCGTACCCAGATATTGCTCAGATGATATTTCGCACAGGCACTGCATGTCAGTACTTCACCATCACCATGAATACGCATAACGATGTCTTCTCTCTTCTCTTTGGAACTTTGTCTGACCTGAATGTAGATAAAGTTGCCATCAACCTCAAAAGGAACAACCATTGATTTCCCTTTACTCTGGATTGACGCTTTCGCTTCATGAAAAGCGATTAAATCAGAGTTGTGCTGATTTTCATAAGTTCCCTGAAACGCATAAGTTTCCTGATTCACCCAATGCTCTAGTTCTTCCTGAAAACATCCATACAGTGACAGAGAAGACAATAGAACGACCAGATACGATTTCACAGCATATTTGAATTGATACATATCTATTCCTCCCCTTTCATCAGAGTACGCTATTTCTGAACAAAAAACGCACTAACCACCTCACAAATCATTCATGATTTATATGAACATAGGTTATAGACAGTATAACCATTGATGATCCCGACTTGCATATCATGAACGTTGATCTCGCTCTGTTGTTCAAATTTTTAAAACAAGTCTATTCAATATAACACATTTATCAACAATGAATTTCATCTTTTAATAGTCAACACAAGCTTCAAGACAAATTCAATTTTTTTGATATAAGGAAATCATGATATGCACTTTTTACGTAAATTACTCAGTTCTAATGCTCAATATGCGCCACTGATGCTTCGTGTTCCGGTCGGCATCATTCTGATGGCGCACGGCGCTCAGAAACTCTTTGGCTGGTTTGGTGGGTATGGTCTCGAAGGGACAGGCAAATGGATGGCCTCTATCGGTATTGAGCCCGGAATGCTCATGGCTGGTCTAGCTGGTAGCGGAGAATTCTTCGGTGGTATGTTCCTGTTACTCGGGCTACTGACCAGACCAGCGGCATGTGTCACCGCTTTTACGATGGTGGTCGCGATTTTTTCCGTACACATCAACAACGGTCTGTTTCTGTCTAATAATGGTTATGAGTATGCGCTTGCACTCCTCGCAATGTCTGTCTCACTCATTGTCTCCGGCTCCGGAAAGCTGAGTCTCGATCAAGCCATCCTGCGCACGATCAAATCATAACCCAGTGATGCTAATCCCTGCCGATATCGCCCGCTTGCTGCAATG
Source organism: Vibrio gazogenes (assembly GCF_002196515.1). Taxonomy (NCBI): domain Bacteria; kingdom Pseudomonadati; phylum Pseudomonadota; class Gammaproteobacteria; order Vibrionales; family Vibrionaceae; genus Vibrio; species Vibrio gazogenes. The sequence continues at coordinate 1,018,632 of NZ_CP018836.1, forward strand.
AGAAAGCCGTCAGCGGGTCGATATCTTTGACCAATAGTTCAACCTGCCCGATCGCATCAACCGATGAGCTGTTTTTGCGATAACTGAGATAAACAGGTCTTCTCCATTCAGCTCCCCCGTCAATACAGTGTAGCTGACCAGTCCGTAGAAAAGGTTCAACCAACGATGCAGGTAAGTAAGCACTTCCTTGCTTTTCAAGAATGAAATCGAGGGCAATTCTGGCTGTTGACGTCCGTAAAAATGGTGTTGTTACACCGGGATGCCGCTCTGCATGTTCAGCAGCAAACCGAGCGCCCCAATCCACATAAACATAATGATGCCTGAAAGCCTCATCGACTGACTGTGGCTGCGTTGAAACAAAGAGCAGTGTCAGATCCGTCACTTTCTGGCAATGTAGTTCTTCGGCCTTAATCGGGTCAAATACAAATGCCATGTCCAGAGTCCGCTCAAGCAATCCTCGGCTCAACTGCTCCCGTCCCATCACTTCCGCAATAAACCCGTAGCCGGTAAACGTGTCTGTAACTTTACTCAGACAGTGTTGTAAATAAGCATCCCAAATGTTTGGCGTTCCGCCAATTGTTAACTGGAGCGCTTTACCACTTTCCAGTGACAGCTCGAACTTCGCCTGTTGTAAAGTTGCAACCATGACTTCTGCATAACTAATCAGCCGCTCTCCGGCTGAAGTCAACTTGATATTATTGCGATCTCGGGTAAACAATTGAGTATCAAAATAGCTTTCAAGTTGCTTAATACGAGCACTGACTGCTGCCTGCGTTAAATATAAATTTTCTGCTGCCCGGCCAAAATGGCGCACCCGAGCCAATTCCAGAAAAGTACGAAAGACTTTGACGTCCATAGCAACCCTTTATTCTCACTGAATCTGCATCTTAAAATTATTTAGGATATATGCATATACATAATGAAATGCAATGATGACGATAAAAAATTTTTGTTTTTCTTTTCTCTAGATTACGCCTAACTTTCGCCGTAATTCAATACAAAAGTGTAACGCTGCATTGATGCGAGGTTGATATGTCTGAGATTGAATTCCGCTACGGAAAAAAGCGTTTTTACGACAACAAAAAATTCCCACGGGGATTTGCTAAATCGGGTGATTTTACACTGGCTGAAGAAGAACTGCTGATTCAGTTTGGTGAGACAATGTCCCAATTGGAGTCTGGAGTCCTTGAGCCGGTAAATGCCGATGAAAGACATTTTCTTCTTGTGCTCAACCATCCAGAAAAAGCCTCGACAAAACTGGAGCGAGTCTGGTTGAAATATGTCCGTCTTGCTCGTGGCCGAAAACGCTTCCATACCTTGAATGGTCGCAACAAACCGGATGCGCTCGACGAATTTGTTGATGATTCAGATATCGAGACAGAAAGCTGAGTGCCAGCACAATCTGTCATACAGACACAATCGATCATACCAAGAGTAGAGTACAGCTTCTGCTCTTGGTGATTCAGTCTTTACGAGCCCTCGGCGGCTGCGAGGCGATCTCTTTTGCTTTTCTTCGTCTGCCGTGAAGTCGTGTTATTGTGACTCTGCTGGCTTTACTCAGCGTCCCTTAAAGTAAACCTCACCATCTGAGCCTTTCATAAACAAACCGATTAATCCTGCGATACGATTCCTACGATAAAACACACCGCGTCAAAAATGTACATTTCTTACAAAACTCACGCACATTTTTCAACCAATTTATTTCGCTTATTGAAATAAATAGCAAAACGAGATTTATCTCACACTTAATTTTTAACCGCAGAATAAAACTAACAAAATCGTGACAAATATCACTATAAATATAAAAAATAAATTATCAAAAAATAGATATCACGCACCAAAAACAAATTGACTTTTTATTTAAATTAAATTTGTAACTAAATTACAGCGTAAAAAGTAGATTTAAATCACTAAAAAGACATTTGTAACCCCATACTTTATTGACGTAAGTCACAAAAAACCCGTTCTCAGTTGAATTGAAAAATTGTGTGCTAGATTGATTTGGAACGATTCAATTCAACGGCTTTGCCGAGCCGTCAACACAATAACATCAAATAGTACATCGAACGGGGAATCCATATGATATCACCAGATGCAAAGGTCAAGATACAGAATTTTGGCCGGTTCTTGTCCAACATGGTTATGCCGAACATTGGGGCATTTATCGCATGGGGATTTATTACAGCACTGTTCATTCCAACAGGATGGACACCCAATGAAACACTGGCTGCACTTGTCGGCCCAATGATTACCTACTTATTGCCACTGTTGATCGGTTATACCGGGGGTAAACTCGTTGGTGGTGAACGCGGCGCTGTCGTGGGTGCGATTACAACCATGGGCGTTATCGTCGGTGCTGATATCCCAATGTTTATGGGCGCAATGATTGCGGGTCCAATCGGTGGATGGGCAATTAAAACGTTCGACAAAAAAGTCGATGGGAAAGTCAAAAGTGGCTTCGAAATGTTGGTCAACAACTTCTCGGCCGGTATTATTGGTATGATCTTCGCGATCATCGCTTTTTTCCTGATTGGCCCATTCGTCAAAGTCCTCTCTACTGCCCTTGCAACAGGGGTAGACGTCTTAGTGAAAGCACACCTACTCCCTTTGACTTCACTTTTTGTCGAACCCGCTAAGATTCTATTTCTGAACAACGCCATCAACCACGGTATTTTCTCTCCACTGGGAATTCAACAAGCCAGTGAAACGGGTAAATCGATCTTCTTCCTGATTGAAGCGAACCCAGGACCTGGATTGGGGATTCTTCTGGCTTATATCGTATTTGGTAAAGGAACAGCGAAACAAACCGCCGGTGGCGCAACCATCATTCACTTCTTGGGTGGGATCCACGAGATTTATTTCCCATACATTCTGATGAATCCTCGCTTGATTCTCGCAGCGATTGCTGGCGGGATGACAGGGGTCTTTGTCTTAACTGTATTTGGTGCCGGTTTAGTATCACCAGCATCACCCGGTTCGATTTTTGCCGTATTACTGATGACACCGAAGAGCTCACTAATTGGCGTGCTTTGTTCAATCGCCGCCGCGACAGCTGTCTCATTTACGGTTGCGTCACTGTTGATGAAAACACAAAGAAATCAAGAAACCGATGATGAAGATTCGCTAGAGAAAGCAACATCGCAAATGCAAGAAATGAAAGCTGGATCGAAAGGCTCATCAAGCACTCAGCCATTCACAGGTAATGTGAAAAAGATCATTGTCGCGTGTGATGCAGGCATGGGTTCCAGTGCGATGGGCGCCAGTATGCTGCGTAAAAAAGTACAAGCAGCGGGATTGGATATTCAAGTCACCAATCTGGCCATTAATAATCTTCCTCAAGATGTTGATATCGTTATTACGCATAAAGATTTAACCGACCGAGCCCGCAAACATGCGCCATCGGCACACCACATTTCCTTAACCAACTTTCTGGATAATGAGATGTATAACAATCTCGTCAGTGAGATAAAAAAGTCTGATGCCGGTCAATCTGTCGTTCCCCAGAACGCTGACGCGGAGGCTCAACCGGCATTCCAAATAGAAGCCCGTAACATTCACTTAAACCTCAAAGCAAGTAACAAAGAAGAAGCCATCCGTTATGCCGGAGAACAACTCGTCGCACTCGGATATGCAGACGCCAGCTATATCGATGCCATGTTTGAAAGAGAAAAAATGGTATCAACGTATCTGGGTGAATCCATCGCGGTACCGCACGGTACGATTGAAGCGAAGAATCACGTTCTGAAAACCGGGATTGTCATTTGCCAATACCCCGATGGTGTTCGGTTTACAGATGACGAAGATGGCATTGCCAAACTGGTCATCGGTATCGCAGCACAGAATGATGAACATATGGGGGTCATTTCAACGATCACCAATGCGCTCGATGATCCGGATGCAATCGCAACACTCACATCAACAGATGACGTGAACGCCATTTTAGACGTGTTGGGAAATACCACGGCATAAGGTGCACAAGTAGAGGTCAATGACCTCTACTTTTTCTTTCTTTGTTTTTTAATTGGTAGGTAAAAGTCTATGAAAAAGGCAATTCATTTTGGTGCCGGTAACATTGGCCGGGGATTTATTGGTAAACTTCTCGCGGATGCGGGAATCCACGTCATTTTTGCCGACGTCAATCAGGAAGTCGTCCAGAAACTGCGCCAAGACGGGCAATATCAAGTGAAAGTGGTCGGGTCAGAATGTCAGTGGCAAACGGTCAAAAATGTCACAGCAGTGAATTCAACCAGTGACGAGATTTATCAGCACATCACCCAAGTGGACTTAATCACGACAGCGGTTGGACCAAACGTGCTGGACATTATCGCTAAAACTATCGCGACGGGTATTCAACAACGCATTGATAGCGGCAACACCACTCCCCTGAATATCATTGCTTGTGAAAATATGATTCGGGGATCTTCACATTTAAAAGAGCAAGTCTATTTGCATCTGGCGGCAGACTATCATCACAAAGCGGATACACTGATTGGTTTTGTTGATTCAGCGGTTGACCGCATCGTCCCACCAGCTGAAGCATCTGACAATATTCTCGATGCCACTGTTGAAAGTTTCAGCGAATGGATCGTGGATAAATTGCAATTCGTCGGCGACATCCCTGATATTCCAGGCATGGAAAAAACCGATAACCTGATGGCTTATATCGAGCGGAAACTTTTCACGCTCAATACTGGCCACTGTATTACGGCTTATTTGGGTTGTCTCAAGGGACTGCAAACCGTCAAAGAAGCTATTGAAGATGAAGCGATTTATGCTGACGTTAAACAAGCGATGACCGAAAGCGGCGAAGTTTTAATCCAGCGCTACCAGTTTGATCGTCAAGCCCATGCGGCTTATATCGAGAAAATTCTATCCCGATTTGCGAATCCGTATTTAATCGACGACGTTGAACGGGTTGGCCGTCAACCAATCCGTAAGCTCGGAGAAAATGACCGTTTAATCAAACCATTACGTGGTACAATGGCGTATGGTATTGCAAATACAGCGCTATTGAAGGGCGTTGCAGCTGCATTAAAATACACGAACGCTTCAGATCCTCAGGCCGTCGAATTACAGGCATATCTGAGTCAGCATGGTGTTCTGGCAACATTAGCTCACTATGCCAATCTGGATGAACACGGGACAGAAGCTAAGCAAGTTGAAGCTATCTATAACACCCTCTAAAAAATAATAAGCGAGGCTGGGGGCTGCTCCTGCCCCCTCCTCCTTTTTAACTATGATGCTTTCTTTATGGTAGAGAAAATTAACGAAGCAGACATTATTGAACAGTTGAATGTAGCCCCATCGGTCAGAGGTTTTTTCATTGCGGCTGTCAACATCTTTGAAAAATCTATCGACTCATTGGTACAACGAATTTTCCGCAGTGATTATCTCGCGGTCAAAGCGGTGATAAATCCACTGCTGGAATCTTCAGGCCCACTTGGTGATTTAAGTGTCCGGATCAAACTGTTGTTTGGGTTAGGTGTGATACCGGATGAGGTTTATCATGATATTGAGACAATCATTCGATTAAGAAACCAATTGAATAAAGACGGGGCTGAATATCATTTTACGGACCCAAATATATTGGATTCGATTCACAAAATTAGCGCTTTCAAAAAAATGGGAATCTTTCAATTAACACCCACGCTCATCGATGAAGAGATTGATGCAAAACTTTATCAATTACAGTTGGACCGCCAGCAACAAGTGATTAAATCAAGTCTGTCGCTCGCTATTGTTGAGATATGTAATATGCTCAATGTTGAAAGCCCTTTTACTACGTAGCACGCCAAGCGGGAAGATGTCGTGCTACGACAATCATTTAAATGTCCCATTATCTAAAATGAGAAGCTCTTCAAATCATGATACGAGGGAGTCTTCTACAGTTCGTAAAGGAATAAGGTTTATCAAAGCATAACGTTTGTCAAAACAAACGGTGAACCATGTACATCATGGCCCTGATTTACACTGTAAAGAGTCAGAGGAAAGTTTTAGCCTAAACGATTTACCATAGACTAAGAAATTCGAGGCTCATTCTGGGCATGGTTCGGGAGAGAGAGAACCGGTCTGACATTCTGGTGGTTACATACGCGGCAAAAGTGTTGCCTTTCCATTTTATAATAATGGTTACCACGCATCAGTGAAGCAATGAATAGCTGGATTTCTTTCCATCGTGCACAACGTTCAGTCTGACAACGTCGCATAATTGATTTATGTGGAGTCACTTTTCGACACACGGGACAATATGCTTCAGACATGATAAACCTCATCAAGTAAATTACTTATTGCTAATAATAAGCATAATTATCCATATAGAAACATTTTCTCAAAGGTCAACATCAAAATTGTGGCATGGATCACCAAAAAAATTATTGATTATTCCTGAACACCTCTACTCATTCAGATCGACAACGATTTTCAACCATGAGATACATGATTCCGCAGCGATAAAAAACCCCTCCAAAAGAGGGGTTCCTGATATCATTTTCCTCTTTAATCCAGCTCTTTCAGCTGTTTCAAGAATGTCTGATGTTGTGATTGAACGGTTTGTTCCGGCTCACGACTCAGCAATGTGACAATGACAATCGCAACTGTCGAGAAGAGCATTCCCGGTACAATTTCATAGATATCAAAAATACCACCGGTCAATTGTTTCCAAACAACAATTGTCACACCACCGACAATAATTCCTGCTAGGGCACCATTACGGTTCATGCGAGACCAGAATAGACTGATCACAAGTGCAGGCCCAAATGCCGCACCAAATCCAGCCCATGCATAAGAAACAAGTCCCAGCACCGAGCTATCCGGTGTCATCGCCAGAACCAAAGCCAATATAGAAACCGCCATCACAGAGAGACGACCAACCCGAACAATCTGTTCAGACGTTGCATCTTTTTTAATCACCTGTTTATAGAAATCTTCTGCTAATGCCGATGAACAAACTAACAGCTGAGAATCCGCTGTACTCATAATTGCAGCCAGGATTGCCGCCAATAGAATACCGGCAATGACCGGGTGGAAAGCTGCATTGACCAACAACATGAAGATCTTCTCACCATCTTCCAATGTCAGTGTTGGGTGATTCGTGGTATAAACCAAACCGACTAACCCAACCATTACAGCACCAAACATTGCTAACGCAGACCAGCCGATCGCAATACGACGCGCTGTCCGGAGATCTTTATTGGAGCGCGTGGCCTGAAAACGAGCCAGAATATGTGGCTGACCAAAATATCCGAGGCCCCAAGCCGCTAAAGAAATAATCGCGATCGCACCTAATGGTTGCCCATTCATCCCACGCCAAATGGTCAGTAACTCTGGGTTAATCGCTGTTAAGTTGTCGCCCAACACAGAAAAACCATCTTGCATCATCGCCATTGGTACAATCAGCAATGCTGCCGCCATCAACAGCCCCTGAACTAAGTCAGTCCATGCAACAGCAAGGAATCCACCAAACAGTGTATATGACACCACACAAATCGTACCGATAATCACCGCTGTGGCATAATCGAGACCAAAGACTGTTTCAAACAGTTTCCCACCAGCGACAAGACCTGAACTGGTGTAAAAAAGGAAAAACAACAAAACGAAAAATGCAGAAATTGTTTGAATCAACTTCGACTGATCATTAAAACGGCGAGACAAAAACTCAGGAATTGTGATTGCATCGGTGGTAATACTGTAAGTTCGAAGACGTTTTGCTGCGATAAACCAGTTGAGCCAGTTTCCAAGTAGCAGGCCTCCGGCTAACCATATGGATTCTAACCCCGCAGCATAAGCGTAGCCGGGCAACCCCAGCAACAACCAACCACTCATATCGGATGCACCGGCCGATAAGGCCGCAGGCCAAGGGCCTAAAGAGCGTCCACCGAGAAAGTAGTCAGTTGAGTTTTTCGTTCGTAAATATGCATAGACCCCTATCGCTAACATCATCACGAGGTAGACGATAAAGGTCGTTGTAATAGCAAAGCTATTTTCCATAATTCATTCCTCTTTATATATTGATCGCCTTCCCTGTTCCTCACCGAACGTCTATCAGTCCGAGAACCGATAGACGCTGGAAAAGCAGGTTTTAGTGGTTCGAGCTTCCCATTTCCAATAAAGAAGCATTTCCCCCTATCGCTGTTATATTTATAGTCCGTGTCCGTTCCGTAATAAAACGTAACACGAGTGCGGCATCATGCGTCATCGGGAGCTGATCTAAATCCGTTTCGATAACCGGACTAATAATCACCCCTGATCGCATGGACAATTCTTGATTCACCTGCCGGGCATCTTGCGGCTCACAGATCATCCCGACCTGACGCACGTCGCACGTCATGATCTGATTAAATGCCTCAACCGCCACGATTTGTACCAGATGAACAGGAAAACAACTGTTTTCCAAAGCTGATGCTAAACGTGCATTCAACGTCGTATCATCGGAACAAAGTAAGATGCTGTTTCCAGCAATTAAAGCGGCAGCTAACTGAGCAAGCACAGCCCGTGAAGCATTTGCACCACTTCGCTTGTGAAGGATCACGACAACCCCGCGCCCTGAACTATAGAGTTCGTTTGTTTCCCCTGTCGGACCAACTAAAAGCTGAACCTCGGCAATCCGTGTTCTCGCACTGTTGAGGTGATAAGTGATAACCTGAGCTAAGTCAGCAGCATCGAGTTCCAAAGACTGGGCAAGACGAAGTAAATGCTCACTTTTCGAACTAAAATCGGTTAGATTCCATTGCTGCCATGCCACAGCAGCATCAGAGAAATGTGTTGTTTTATTCACCATGATCCGCTCCTTGTTTTACCGCTGAGTCACTATGTTTTACCGCTATGTCACGATAAAAAGGGCGGGTAAACCGATAGAGATAATGAGGCCCGCCAGCTTTTGGCCCTGTCCCTGACAATCCTTGCCCGCCAAACGGCTGTACGCCCACTACAGCACCAACCTGATCACGGTTGATATAACTGTTTCCGACCCGGGCATGTGCTTCAATCCACCGATACGTTGTTTCATTCCGGCTATGAATCCCTAAAGTCAAACCAAAGCCAGTCTGATTTATCTGTTCAACAATATGTGGTAAATCTTTGGCCCGATAACGAACAATATGTAATACCGGACCAAAATGTTCTTCTTTCAGACATTCAATCCCACTAATTTCAAATGCCGCCGGAGGAACAAACATGCCATGCGCACATTCATCATCCAATGTCAGTTCTGCAATGAGAGTTTGCGTCTGTTTCATATGTTCAATATGTGCCAATAACCGATGCTGTGCTGCTTTATCGATCACCGGCCCGACGTCAGTACGATGAAGTGTTGGATCACCGACGGAAAGCTCCTGCATTGCCCCTTCAATCAATGTCACCACGCGATCTGCAACATCCTCTTGAATGAATAACACACGTAACGCTGAACAACGTTGTCCGGCGGATGCGAATGCTGAGCGCAGAACATCTCTCACGACCTGCTCCGGTAATGCCGTACTATCAACAATCATGGCATTTTGCCCGCCCGTTTCGGCGATTAAAGGAACCGGATCACATGGTCTTGCTGCTAATGTTTGGTTGATTCGTTGTGCTGTTCCTGTTGAACCGGTAAAAGCAACACCGGCAATCGAGGGGTTAGAGGTAAGTAAGTGACCGCTTTCTTTACCATTGCACGGCAACAAATGGATCACATTGGCAGGAATGCCAGTCTCCAACAGCAGTTGAATTGCACGAAATGCGATGAGGGACGTCTGTTCCGCTGGTTTGGCGATCACCGTATTCCCCGCAGCTAAAGCCGCAACCACTTGTCCGACAAAGATCGCTAATGGGAAATTCCATGGGCTGATACAGACAAACACACCACGTCCCAAATATTGCGTATACCGTTCAGCACCATCGAAGCCGATCTGCGCTGTTGGCGTCAGTTGCATGATTTGAGTGGCATAATAACGACAGAAATCGACCGCCTCCCGGACTTCATCAATACTGTCATGGATCGTTTTACCCGCTTCTTGATGACACAACGCAACAAACTCTGGCAAATGTGATTCCAACAGATCAGCAAAATGTGTCAAATATGCAGACCTAACACCAAGTTCAGTATCTCGCCATTGCGGAAACGCTTGCTGTGCAATCTCAATCGCTGTCGTAATCTGCTGCGCATTTGCCATGATCACGTTTCCGACCTCGATACGATGGTCATAAGGCGCGGTGACCGTAGTCAACGCAACATTTTCCTTGATCATGCTTTCGTATTGATCTTCACCTTGAATGATCGGTGCCGCATGCCAGTGCTGATGTAAAAACTCAGAGACTTTATGCTCAAAAGGGGCGGCTTCACTTTCAATATCAATATTGACACCGTAGGAATTGCAACGGTCGGGGTAGATATCCAGTGGCAACGGAATCGCAGCATTATGCAATGTTTCAAACGACTGTAGTGCCTCCACAGGATGACGATTCAGTAAATCAATCGGACAGCGTGCATCGACCAGCCGGTGAACGAAAGAACTATTGGCACCATTTTCTAACAAACGCCGCACCAGATAAGGCAATAAATCCTTGTGATTGCCCACCGGCGCATAAATTCTGATTGCTGGACGATACGTTTCCATCACCTGATGAAACAGTGCATCCCCCATGCCATGTAAACGCTGGAATTCATAATCTCGGTGTGTTGCCATCACAGCAACGGCAGTCACTGTCTGAGCGTTATGGCTGGCAAACTGGGGAAACAAAGCGCCTCGGACATGCTCCGATAACAAAAAGCGAGCACAGGCCAGATAAGAAACATCTGACGCTTCTTTGCGGGTAAAGACGGGATACCCTGCGTAACCTTTTTGCTGTGACCACTTGATTTCACTATCCCAATAGGCCCCTTTAACCAACCGGACCGGAATTAAATCTCCTTGATCTTTTGCTAACCCCGTTAGCCAAGTGAGAACAGGCAACGCGCGTTTTGAATAGGCTTGAACCACAATCCCCAGCTTACCCCAGCCGCGGTTAACATCGTGGCGATATAATTTCTCAAACAGTACCAGAGAGAGTTCCAGCCGATCGGCTTCTTCGGCATCGATCGAGATACCAATGTCAAACTCTCTCGCCCGTTTAACAAGCACGACCAGCGTCTCCAGCAGCTCGGTCATGACCCGCTCCTGATTTGCAACTTCATAGCGAGGGTGTAATGCAGACAGTTTGATCGAGATAGAATGCGATGACTGAAGCGTTCCCGATTCAGACGCTTTACCCACCGATTCAATGGCTGACAGATAATCCTGACAATATTTATTTGCATCAGCACTGGTCAGCGCAGCTTCACCAAGCATATCGAAAGAATATGTGTATCCTTTATCACGCATGGACTGGCCATTTTTCTGCGCTTCATCGATCGACTGACCCAACACAAACTGACGACCCATAATTTTCATGGCTTGATTCATCGCTTGACGAATCACAGGCTCAGAGAAGCGATTGACCAACCGGTTTAATGCCTGCATCGGGCTGGTGCTCTGAATATCTGATAACTCAAGCACTTTGCCAGTAATCATCAACCCCCATGTCGAAGCATTGACAAAAACCGAGTCAGAGTTCTTCAAGTGAGAACGCCAGTCAGCAACACTCAATCGATCTTTAATAAAGGCATCTGCTGTTTCAGCATCTGGAATACGCATCAGTGCCTCAGCAAGGCACATCAGTAAAATGCCTTCTTGCGTATCCAGACTATATTCCAGAAGCAATGCATCTATCATTTGCACAGACTTTTTATCGGCTCTGATCGCCTTGATCAACTGAGTCGTCTTATCTGTGATTGTTTGTTTTTCTTGATCAGTCGGTGCTGCCAGCGGTAACAACTCCTGTAGCCATTGTGACTCATCAGCCATATACAGTGGCGAGATAAGTGCCCAAAGCTTGTTCAGTGGCTGCTCAACAAACTCCGACTTCAACACATCATTTGCAGTAAACATGCGTTTTCCCTCAACGTCATCCCAAATGGGCTTTTAACAATAGCTAGCAGTGTATTCTGGGCATCTGAGGATTACTTGTCAAAAACTCCGTTTTTTTTGTGGAAAGCTCCGATATTTAACAAATTAAAAACACAATCACATCAATTAAGTTAACCTATCGACATGTTTTTTTAGCGAATAACGCAAAAAATAAACACGTTAGGAGCGGTGAAAAACAGAGACAAACGGATCAGTGCATATCAACAACATGGTGGGAAATAAATGAGAAAGGAGACACTAGGATAGGGTTAATTTGGAAACAACATCTTATTTTTGATAACGTTTCTTGTAAGCTGACGGGGAAAGACCAACGAGTCGAATAAATGCATGAGAGAAAGAACTCTGCCCCGAGAAACCAGTAATATCCGCAATTTGTCCCAGCGTATATCCACCCTGTTGAATGAGCTGTTTTGCCATTTGAACTCGCTTATCCAACACATACTGATACGGTGTGACGCCAGTCGTTGCTTTAAAGTGTGAGTGGAACTGACTTTCTCCGAGAAAAACACTGCCGGCAAGTTGGGCGACCGTGATCGGTCGACCTATATTGCGGTCGATATAGTGATCAATGATATCCATATCAAAGCGGGATTCTTTAACATGCGGCACATAACCGGTGATATGACGGGGTAAGATCGAGACCAACGTATCATGACAAGCCTGACTCAACCGATAATCCTCCGGAGCCATGGCGATCTCCTGCCCCAGAATGCGAATCAGATTTTTAAACGGTTCATCGAGACAAAAATAACAGCCTGAATTCGACAGATCATTGAGTTGATGCACCATCAGTGGTGCTTCAGTGGTAGGAAACGGCAAATTAAGAACCATGATATCAGCACTTTCAACAATCCCACCGAAAGCGTGATTGGCTCCTGCGCGAACAATACACCCCTGCCCCGGGCCAACTCGGTTACCATATCCGCTGATTTCAAACTCCGTCATGCCATTGAGACACACAACAATCTGTGTATAGAAATGAGCATGGCAATCCATCCCCGACGGCAACGTCATCACTTCTGCAGGTCTCGGCGTCGGCGTTTGATCGGACACCGGTAGGGAAGCTTTTTTTTGCATAGACATCCCACATCCTCCTCAAAACCCGGTACGACGATTGCGATACGCAATATAGTGTCAATGATATGAATAGTAGATTTTTACCTTAGAACCGCTATTTTTTCAAACACAAAGACGCAGATAAGCATACAGATGACTATCAGACGTGATGAATCCAAATCTGTAACTAATTCCGTGAAAATAATTGCCGTTCATGTATATTAAGCATGTCGATAAATCTCGAAAGAGTATGACGCTGAACGTTTGAGCAAAATCCGGAACAATGATCAAGTGCACATAAATTACGGAGAATGTTTGTTCAAACGCGAAACCAGAGCAGAGATTGAGGTGAAATACTTGCATATTTTCTCATTCGGCTCAAAATGGAAGTAGCATGTTTAAAATATACAAAATCAGCGACCTAAGTTAAATTTTGTATTATTTGTGCTTCCAATAGAGTAAGAATTATGAGACAGCTACTGCGTTATTTCTCTAGTTGTCGAGTCATTGTCTTCTCCACAGAGTTACTGTGGCTAAACGTTAAAAATTGTTGCAGGGACCTATGATAGTACGTCACATCCCAGCGCTCGTATTGGCGCTTATCCCTCTTTTGGGGCCAGCATTTGTATATGCTGATGAAGCAAATGTCGCACAGACTGATCCTGTTGCGACGATTGATGCAAAAATAGATACAAAACAAGATGAAATAAAATCTATTTCATCCAAGTACGATACTGAGATCACGAAACTCCAGCAGTTGAAAAATGATCAAGACCGTTTAAAACGCGAAGGCGGTAAGCTGGAAACGAAAAGAAATCGAGCCAAATCCGATCTGGACAAACAATATAGCCAACTTCTTGAAGATCCAGACATCGATTTAGCAACCTTTCAGAAAAAGTATCAAGAGGTCTGGAACGAGTTAAAGCAGAACCAAGCATCTCGACTGGATAATGAACAGACGATTACTGAAAGTGAAATGCGTGTTTCTCAGCTCAAACAGAAGCAAGCCCGTCTGAGAAGCGAGCTCGATAACCTGAAAGAGTCTCGGGTTGAAGCTCGAGTCAAACGCATTAATGCTGAGTTAATGGATAGCAACACAATTGAAGCGAACTATAAAACAACGTGTTCTACGACGATGACGTTGGGTGAATGTGCGAATCAAGGTGTTTATCTAACCAAACAGAAAGCGGTCTCTGCGTTTCAGGATAAATTACTCGATAATCTGACAGAGTCTGTCATCGCTAAGCAAAATCTTAAAAATGTCGATCTGAATGTATCAATTCAGGATAGCCAGATTTTGTCGAGCGGTTTTCAGGGTAACAACGATTACTACACGAAGATTCAAGCACAGCTTCAGGCCCGGCCTGGTGCAACTGCCGGATGTAAATTGTTGGGAGTATCTACGCGATACTGTCTGCAAGGACAGAAAAATTATAAGCCGAAAAAGGAAAAGCAGTGGGCAAACATAACCGTCCGCTCTGACCAGTATCAGGATTCTGTAACCATTGACGGTGTCAGCTATGGTAGTACCCCAGTTGAGATTGTTCTACCACATGGTCGCCATCAGTTTACCGTGTCCAAAGACGGGTATGAAACATATAATCAGGTCATTACTGTCAATAGTAATGATACGGTATGGGTCAAACTTCGTCCGAATAAGCAAAGCTAGATGCCAATTTGTGAATTATTTTTTGGGTACGATTCACAAAGATATGGTTACGACGCCATTTTGTCTGTAAGTTATTGATATATGACTTATGGCCGAATGGCGTTTTCGTTTACAATCGATCAGACGACTTGACGATCCAACATTGAAGTACAAAAGCATGCGACAAGGAATAACTGCTCTATTATCAACCCTCCTGCTTGGTTTCGTATCATTCAGCGCTTTTGCTGAAGATGCGACATTGCCAGAAAAAGCCGCACCTTTAGTCAACCAAATTGACGATGCACTTTTCAGTAAAAATACTGAGCTGGAAAAAGCCCAGAAAGTTTTGCAAGAAAAACAACAGACTGTCGCAAACCAACAAACTGAGCTCAACAGACTTCGTCAACAAGATAAGGAACTGTCAGCCAAGCTGAACCAAACCAAAAAAGATTTGGAAAACGCCTATCAAAAGATGATCTCGGATCCCAAACTGGATATCAGTGCTTATCAGTCTACCTACCAGAATGCATGGTCAAAATACAAACAAAATCAGAAAAGTTTGTTTGATACGGATAACCAACTGGAAGAACAGAAAGGGTTACTCAAAGATCAGGAAACAAAAGTTTCTCTTCTCAGAAAGAACATTGCCGATCTCCAGCGGAATAAATTGAAGGCTCGAGCCAAACGTTTGAGAATCGAACTGTTAAAAGAAGGGGTGGAAAAAGTCAGCTTCACCAACCGCTGTCATCCATCAATGACCATTGCTGCATGTGAACAACAAACCATCAAGCTGGCTCTGCAAAAAGCGGTCAAACAGTTCCAGACATCTTTACTAAACAGTGTAAGTGAGTCTTCAACAGTCGTGAAACATGCTTCGAAGGCGTCGCTGAATATTCATGTCCTTCAGCATCAGACCGTCCAATCAGGCTTCTCTGATGCCAGCCGTTATCAAACCATTGTTGAAGCGCGGTTGGGAGCTCGGCCGGACAATACTGCACCTTGCCAACTTTTAGATATTGATGCCCAGTACTGTACCATTGACGACCAACAACCCATCCAGCAAGAAGTGGCTTGGTTTAATCTGACACTTCGTTCCAATCTATATGATGATCAAGTGATTATTGATGATGTTCGTTATGGCCATACACCACTGACATTAACGCTACCGGAAGGTGTTCATCAGGTTCGGATCGAGAAAACAGGTTATATTTCATATCAAACAGAAGTGAATCTGAAGTCAGACAGCCAACTTCGGGCTGTTTTGAAAGAAGAGCATAATCAGTTGAAAACTGGCTATGCGTTTGCAGACGCGTTATCACCAAGCCTTTCGGGGCCAGAGTTGGTGACGATCACACCAGGCAAGTTTTTCATCGGGGAACATGCATCGACTCAAGTATTCCTTGATCATGCTTTCGCAATTTCATCAACCCCGATCACCGTTGGACTGTTCAAAGCATTTGTCACTCAGACCAATTACCGTTCAGATGCAGAATTAATGAAAACATGTGTAGCGATGATCAATAACCAAATGACCCCACTGTCTGGTCATTACTGGCGGAATCCAGGATTTAAACAATCCTCACAATCTCCGGTTGTTTGCGTCAGCCAAAATGATGCGAAAGCATTTACAAACTGGCTCTCAAAACAAACAGGGTTTGAATACCGACTCCCAACGGAAGATGAATGGGAAATTGCAGCGCGGGCTGGCACGCAAACCGACTATTGGTGGGGTGATGATTTTGCAACTGGCTTAGCCAACACCGGCTGGAGTGGTTCTTTTTGGGCAAACAAAAGCACATCTCCGGTCAAATCATTTCCAGCAAACCCTCTCGGGCTGTATGACGTTATCGGGAACGTCTGGGAATGGACCAGCGCGCCTCAAGGTATCCTTAAAGGCGGAGCCTGGAGTTTCTCGCCACTCAATGCCGTGGTCTATAGCCAACTCTTCTCTGAGCCATCAACCGCTGCGAATTACATCGGTTTTCGAGTGGTAAGAGAAATAAAAGAGTAATTCACTGATCAAACCAAAAAGGGAAGCCATCGCTTCCCTTTTTTGTATCTGTTGTCATCTGATTGTTTATGAGGGGGTAACAAGCGCAATCGTTTAAGGCGCCAATCGGTTCACATCCCACTGTCCGTCACCTTGACCAGCGTCTTGTTGAGCGTAAAGAAACCGATCGTGCAGACGGTGTTCCCCACCCTGCCAAAATTCGAAACTTTCAGGAATCACGCGATACCCTCCCCAAAAGCTAGGGACCGGAATCTCTCCATTTGCAAACTTTTGCTTTAACTCCAGAAACTTCCCTTCCAATATGCCTCGGGCAGAGATCCGCTGGCTCTGATGACTGGCAATGGCAGCCAGTTGACTATCTTTTGGACGAGAGGAAAAATATTTAAAATTTTCCATCGCTGAGAGTTTCTGAGCCCGTCCGGTGATATGCACCTGACGCTCTAACATATGCCACGGAAAATGAAGGCTAACGCGGTTATTATGTTCAATATGCTGCGCTTTACGACTGCCCAAATTGGTATAGAAAATAAACCCATGTTCACCAGAATCTTTCAGCAACACAATCCGTTGAAAAGGTTGACCATCGGGAGCAACAGTCGCAACAGTCATGGCTGTCGGATCAGAAATATTGGCATCAATCGCCTGTTGTAACCAATGATCGAATTGATGAAAAGGATTTGGCATCAAATCTTTTTTCCTCAAACCACCTTGAATATATTCCCGACGAATATCTGAGAGTTTCATGAGCGCTCCTGCGTTTTTTTCGTGATTGTGCGCCTTTCATATCGATAAGACAAGTATCACATCGATCCCCCGATAAAAGGGCAATAAATTTCAGAAAAACCAAGCAATCCCGTAAAGGTATGGTACAGTTTCTAGTGAAAACAGAGGAATTCAGCGATTTTCAGCATCTATCTGATGCCAATTGTTAACATTTCATCAGACTAGTAATAAAATCAACAGAGTAATCCGAACCGAATAGGATGTCTTGATGCGTAAAGACAGCTACAGTGAACTTTCATCAGAAGAACTGGAATATGTTGACGATAAAACTGCGGCACTTCTGCTGAATACCCCAAATAGTGCTCGGATTATGCTATGGGTTATGGCTGCTTTTTTCGTTATCGCAATCATTTGGGCATCTTTCGCTGAAATCGATAAAGTCACGGTTGGAAGTGGGAAAGTCATCCCCTCTTCCCAAGTTCAAGTCATCCAAAACTTAGAAGGCGGACTCGTCAAAAAAATTCTGGTCAAAGAGGGTCAGCACGTCGAAAAAGGCCAACAACTGATCCTCCTTGATAAAACCCGCTTCTTATCCGATTACCGAGAGCGGGAACAGGAAGTTGCCAACTTAACAGCAAACGTCGTTCAACTGTCCACAGCGATTAAAAGTGTGCAAATTAATGAAAAGTTCGACGAAACCAACTGGCAGAAAAGTGTTGTCGTAACCTACAATCATTTGAAATTCCCTCAATCCTTGGTCGAAAAAAAGGCCGAATTAGTCAAACGACAAAAAGCACAGTACACACAGTCACTGGATAATTTGAGAAACCAGCTTTCGGTAGTCGATCAGCAAATCAAACAAAAAAATCAGGATTTGATTGAATTACAAGCCAGAGTCGCGAATTTGGAGCAAAGTTATAAGTATGTTCAAAAAGAACTACAGATGACTGAACCGCTGGCAAAAGAAGGTGTGGTGCCAGAAATCGAGATCTTAAAATTACAGCGGCAAGTGAATGATATCCGCCGGGACATGACATCTGGTCAGTTAAAAATTCCACTGGCAAAAGCAGCACTCAAAGAAGCGATGTATAGCCGTATCGATACCGCCCAAACCTTCCGTTCCGAACAGCAAGACAAGTTAAATCAGGCTCAGGATAAGTTATCTGCGCTCACCGAGTCAGCCGTCGGGCTGGAAGACCGAGTCAACCGGACAGTGGTTGTTTCTCCAGTCACTGGCACGGTCAAAACGCTCAATGTCAATACCGTGGGTGGTGTGATTCAACCGGGGATGGATATCGTTGAAATTGTCCCCTCGGAAGACACCTTACTCGTTGAAGCAAAAATTGCCCCCCAAGACATTGCTTTCCTCCGTCCGAATTTACATGCTATCGTCAAATTTAGTGCCTATAACTTTAGTAAATATGGCGGATTGGAAGGCACACTTGAGCATATCAGTGCCGATACCTCTCAGGATGAAGAGGGCAACAGTTTCTACATTGTTCGGGTCAGGACGTTTTCCACCACATTGCATCATGATGGAGACCTCCCCATTATCCCGGGAATGACAGCATCAGTAGATATCATCACCGGGAAAAGAACCGTGATGGAGTATCTTTTACAGCCGATACTTGGTGCACAGGAAAACGCACTGAAAGAATAATGGAGCCGACATCTGCCCATGAACAATCCGATCAGAAAAATAGAGGCATTATGAAACGCTGGCTGACAGTCATCTCAATGCTATTCATACTGATGGTATCGTCATTACAGGCCCTTGATACCACGGAACAGAAGTGGGTAAACGCTGTCACCCGAGTTTACGGTGAGCGTGCTGGTAAACGAGTCGCAGCTTGGCGAAATGCTCTGGCCGAATATAAACCGCTCTCAACACAAGAAAAACTGGAAAAAGTGAATGCCTTTTTCAATCAGCTCTACTTTGTCAGCGATATAAAGTTATGGGGTAAGCAAGATTACTGGGCAACACCGCTGGAATTTCTGGGAGCCAATGCCGGTGATTGTGAAGATTTTACGATTGCCAAATATTTCTCTCTCAGAGAAATTGGCGTACCGGACAGCAAACTGAGATTAGTCTATGTTAAAGCCATTAAACTGAATCAGTTTCACATGGTTCTGGCCTATTACAAAACACCAGATGCAGAGCCTCTCATCCTCGATAATCTGATACCTCAAATCAAGCCAGCAGGGCGCAGAACCGATTTATTGCCGATCTACAGTTTCAATGCTCGGAATCTATGGCTGATGAAATCGAAAAATAGTCAGTTAGCGGGAGACTCATCTCGTCTGAGTCTGTGGAATGACTTAAGGGATCGGGAACGGGAACTCATTTTGAATAAACCGATAGTTAGCTACGATGGGTAGGGAAATATGACTCTTTACAAGCAAATCGTTATGGGAATGATTGCGCTGTTTATTTTGCTGATTAGTTCTGTATTTATTATTGAATTTAATACGACACGCAGCAATCTTGAACAACAGCAACGTTCAGAAGTCAGCAACACCATCAATACTGTAGGGCTGGCACTGGCACCGTATTTGGAAGATAAAGACACGGTTTCAGCCGAGTCGGTTATCAATGCACTATTTGATGGCAGCACATATTCGCTGGTCAAATTAACCTTTTTCGATAATCGGCCAGCAATTGTACGCACTTATCCCATTACACCAAACGGTGTCCCGAAATGGTTTACTCACTTTGGCTTATTTAAACCAATCAATGAAAGCCGTGTGGTCACCAGTGGCTGGATGCAGCTCGCCAAGGTAGAAATTGTCAGCCATCCAGGCGAAGCATATCGGCAACTATGGGATGCCCTTATCCGACTGAGCATTGTTTTCGGCTGTGTTTTCCTATTCGGACTGATTGCAATTTCGCTGATTATCAAACAATCTCTGCGACCACTTCATGCGATAGTGATAAAAATGGAGCAGGTTGCGCGTAGCCAGTTTGGCAAGCCATTACCCCCACCAATGACCAAAGACCTCGTCCATGTCGTTGATGGGATCAACCAGATGTCTTCTCAGATTGAAAAGGCTTTCATGGCGCAGGCAAGAGAAGCGCAACAACTACGCGATCGGGCTTATCTCGATCCTGTCTCAAAACTGGGTAATCGTTCTTACTTTATGAATCAGTTGGAAAACTGGTTAAGTGAAGGCGGATACGGTGCTGTTGCGATGCTTCAGGCAACCTTCATCGAAGAAAGCTATGATGTTCAGGGTTATGAGAGCGGAGACATGCAAGTAAAAACACTGGCAGAACGTCTCAAAATGTCTGTGAATGCGCCGGGAACGATCCTTGCGCGCTTATCAAGTAATGAATTCGCCTTTCTCTTCCCTCATGCTGAGGATGATGAAATTCAGACCATTGCAGAAGATATTATAAACTGCGTCTCTGACATGACACCGGATCCGACGGGGCTTGTCTCTCCGGAAGCTTATCTCGGATTAGTACTGAATAAATCGAAAACCACAACCTCCAGCATTCTATCATTGCTGGATAATGCTTTGGCATCCGCAAAAGCGGATCGGACGAAGCCATATGGCTATATCAACAGTGACGAAAGTCGCTTAGTGATGGGTAAACAGCAGTGGAAAACACTGGTTGATCAAGCAATGAAAGAGGGGTTGATTCGTTTCCGCTTTCAGGCTGCATGTGACCAAAATGGGAAGGAACTACATAAAGAGGTGTTCTCCTCAATTGAAAAAGACGGTCAACGATACAGTGCAACGCAATATCTGTTTGCGCTGGAACAGCTTAATGTCAGCCATATTTTCGATGAGTATGTGATTCAGCAGATGTTCGACAAATTAGCTCAGGACGAAAACGGTAAGGATATTATGGCGGTCAATATCTCAGGCAACAGTATTTCAGACCCGAGTTTTATTCGCTGGATATCTCAGTTACTGACACAGAATCTATCGGTCGCGAAACGATTCCATTTTGAAATTCCGGAAGCCTGTTTCATCGAAAATGCTAACTATACAGCACTATTCTGTCATGCCATTCGGGATGCAGGTGCGGACTTTGGTGTTGATCACTATGGTCGAAATTTCCAAACGCTGGATTACCTCAATGAATTCAGACCACATTACGTGAAACTGGACTATTTATTCACGCATAATCTGAAAGACGAGAAACAGACATATACACTTGCGTCTATATCAAGAGCCGCGCATAACCTAGACATTACAACAGTAGCGTCAAGGATAGAAACACAAGAGCAGCTAGACTTTCTGGCTGAACACTTTATTGATGTATTCCAAGGCTTTATTGTTGATAAGTGATGGAAGAAAAATTAAAAGGTCAGCTTGAATGCAAGATACATTACTCAATTCGCTGATTTATATCAGTCGGTATTATGGCTTAGCCAACTCTCCGGAAGCGCTGGTGAATGGATTACCGTTATCAGACGGGAGACTCACCCCATTCTTGTTCCCCCGGGCAGCAGAAAGGGCGGGGTTGGTTGCCAAAGAAAATCGCGCGAAATTGAGCGATATACCCCGACTGATATTCCCGGTAGTGCTCTTACTGAAAGGTGGCGAGTCATGTGTACTACTCAGCATTCATGAAGAGCAACAAGAAGCTGAAGTTGTCACAGAGTCATCCGGTATGGTGCCCGTTTCCTATTCTCTTCAGGATCTGGAAGAACGCTATATCGGCCGCTATTTTATGGTCAAAAAGCAGTTCAGTTATGATGAGCGATCCCCGGAAGTCTTAAAAACCAATCAAGGCCACTGGTTTTGGAGTACCATTTGGCAATCGAAAAAAATTTACCGTGATGTACTGATCGCGTCACTGCTCATCAATGCTTTCGCGATTGCCGCGCCAATGTTTTCCCGCCTAGTGTATGACAAAGTCGTACCGAATCTAGCATTTGAAACTCTCTGGGTGCTCTCCAGCGGTATCATCTGTATTTTTCTGTTTGATATCACCTTAAAAATGCTCAGAAGCTATTTCATTGATGTCGCAGGGAAAAAATCAGACATCCTGATTTCTTCAAAACTCTACAGCAAGGTGCTGGGCATCCGTATGGAAAATCGTCCCCCTTCTGTCGGAGCATTTGCCAGACACCTGCAAGAATTCGAGTCGATTCGGGAGTTTTTCACGTCTGCTACGATTTCGTCACTGATTGATTTACCATTTGCCTTCTTATTTCTTTTCCTCATCTGGCTAATGTCTGGGCCGCTCGTCATCGTTCCGATTGTCGGAGTGGTAATATTGGCATGTTACTCTTACCTGATTCAGTCCAAGCTCAAGGTCGCAATTGAAGAAGGCTCCCGGCTCGCGTCTCAGAAATACGCCAATCTGATTGAAAGCCTTTCCGGTTTAGAAACCGTCAAATTATTCGGTGCACAAAGTCAATTCCAATACCGTTGGGAAGAAGCCGTTGCACACATGGCAAATTGGAACATTAAAAGCAGAAAAATAACCAATGGTATTCAGAATGCTGCAGGCTTTGTCCAACAGGTGAGTAACATCGGGATGATCATTGTTGGTGTTTATTTGATTTCTGAAGGAGACTTGACCATGGGGGGCATGATTGCTGCCACGATGCTCAGCAGCAGAGCAATCGCGCCAATGATTCAGCTCTCTTTACTCTCGACTCGATATACGCAGGCCAAATCCGCTTTCTCCTTAATCGAAGGCATTATGGCGATGCCTGAAGAACAAGAGGAAGGGAAACGCTATATTCATCGCCCCATTTTTAAGGGCAAAATCGAGTTAGACAACGTGACTTTTCACTACCCAGGCTCTGCGACCGCATCGATTCGTGATGTCAGTATCACCATCAATCCCGGAGAAAAAGTCGCAATTATCGGTAGAGTGGGCTCAGGAAAAACTACATTAGAGCGCCTAATCATGGGGCTGTATAAACCCACAGAAGGCCACATTCGTATTGATGACACCAATATTTCTCAATTACATCACATTGATATTCGTAGAAATATTGGCTGTACGCCACAAGATAGTCTGCTATTTTTCGGGACGATTCGAGAAAATATTACACTAGGAAGACCATTAGTTGATGATCGAGACGTGCTCGATGCAGCAAATCGTGCGGGTGTGACGATGTTTACTCAACAAGACGCGGCCGGAATGGAACGGCAAGTCGGGGAAGGTGGGCAATTACTTTCAGGGGGGCAAAAACAGGCAGTCGCAATTGCCCGTGCCTTGTTAGGTCGTCCTCCCGTGCTATTAATGGATGAACCAACCAGTGCTATGGATAACCGCTCAGAAATGCATGTGAAGCATCAACTGAAGCAGTTAACTCCCAATGAAACACTGATTCTCATCACGCATAAAACATCAATGCTGGACATTGTCGATCGTATTATCGTGATGGAAAAAGGTTATGTGATTGCAGATGGCTCGAAAGAGGAAGTGCTAAACAATCTGCGTCAGGGAAACGTCCGAGCCGTTTAACACCCCATCAGCAGACAGTAAAATGATGTTGCCGCGATATGAAATCAAACTTCAGAGACAACATCATTTTCATCTAATAAAGAACGACATTTAATTTCGTATTGGGTGAAATTAAAAATACTAGGGCCATGAGCTCGCTTGATCACAATACGCTCATCGCCGAATTGAATAATCACATGGCTGAACACTTTACTTTTGACTTCAATCGTATTCTCTCTCAGCATGTCTTCAAATTCATCTTCCATGACTGCGAGCATCTCTTTTTCCTTAACCATCTGCTCACTTGTTTCTTGTTTCAGACGCTCAATCTCTGCACGCCCTTCTTCTGTTCGCTGTTCTTTCGGTTTCTTATTAAATTCTAATTCCCGACGAACAATGTCCATCGTTTGAGCCTGTGTCTGTTTGTATTGTTCTTTATATTGCTCCAGACGCTCTCTGTAACTTGCATAGCGACCAAACGCTTCAACACGTGTTGCGGTATCCCCTTCAACCCCAAGGTTGACACAGATGACTTTACCGCCGACTTTAGCCATGCCACCGCTTAATGTTCCTTGTTTCTCTTTTTCATCGATGACATACAGATCCTGTCCACAACGAATATTGTTACTAATGCTATGCACGGTCAGATGAATATCATCATGGGCCTGAATTTCAGAATACTGCGCATAATTGGCCTTAATTGTCGTACCAGACTTTACCGTGCAAGTGCGTTTTTCATCATCGGCAGTCGTATGACCAATGATCCCTTTCCCGACTTGAATATCGCCTTGGGCCTGAACATCTGCAGATTCAATAAATCCGCCAACGGTGATAGATCCCGTGGCACGAACAATCATTCCAGATTCAATATTACCTGCAACAATTAGGGCCCCTTTAAATTTAACATGCCCCGTCCCCACATTGATGTTTTGCATACATAATGCATTATCAACATCGATACTTCGTTCCTTGATCAACGGCATTCCGGAAATCGTCGAGACTAAAATATTAGGGTCTTTCGCAGAAAAAGTGGTTCCTTTCCCTTCTTTCATGGGAGAATCATTCCCGGGTTTTGCCGGAATCATCGTCCCTTGAACCGTATAACCGGGCGTCCCTTTTGTCGCGGGAATCCGGCGCATCACTTCGTCGCCTTCTCCTACCGTAATGGTCTCTCCCAAATTTCTCATATCGAGTTTTGACGAGTTTTCCTTCTGCTGTGGCGCCAATACACGTTTGTTCACATCATCAACTAAGGGAATAAATTTTGTATCAACCCCATTGACCGGGTTTTTCCCTTGTGCGATAGGTTGGACAAACACCTCTCCGGGGGAGAGCGTTTTGCTCACGATCAAAACTTTTTTCAGTGCTGTTTTATTGATACCTTTGGTGACTCTTGACTGAGCGAGAGCATGAACTAAATCACTACCGAGCAATCCTCGGCCCCCATACGCGCCAGTCACAATCATACTCGCAAGCATGTCTTGTTCTGCTAACTCAACCTTCACTTGTGCATGAAGACGCTTCGCAACAACAGTATCCTTATAAGCATCGCCTTTGCCTTCGTTAGCAGCATTGATAAACCGTTCCAATACTTCCTGATCCAAATAGAACGCAGAAGCGCCTAAACTTGTTAAAGCTTCCATGATTCCGCTTTTGGATAATTTCTTACTCAGCGTGTCTATCTGTTTCAGATTCGCGATGACTGATTTTTTATCTTCTGTGATAGATAAAATTCTCTTCCACATCTATGTGCCCTTATCATGTATATCGCAATCCATTCTATCCGCTTATATTTTACTCATCTCATGACAGCAACTAAATAAGCGCCATTGAAAATTAAGTGCTGGGTCACCAACTTAGCAGATTTACACTGTAAATAGGTAAATTCAACTGATTGACTATGACTCAGATTTACACTGTAAACTCGCGATAATCGATGAAAGATTGTCTCGGACTCTCTGCTCAATCTGTTTCCTGCCTGTAACAGAAGAATGAGCAGTGATCGTTGACCACGCCTGATTCTGTAATATTTTCTCAATCAATAGGTCGTCAATCATGTCGATATACTCAGATGGAAGAGATGAGAGATAGAGAGATATCCATACCGCGACACTCTCATAATTAGAGCCGCCCTGAGCATAATGTCGAATCAATGTGACGGGTATATCTGTTATCGGTAAATTGACGCTCATCTTTAGCAACTGCCGAACAACATCAGGCTCTAACCGCGTCAGTTCTGTTTTTAAGGCATGTGGAAAATAGTATGAAAATTGTTTTCTCGCAGACTCAAACCACGAATACGAATTACGGAAAATCATCACGATAGAATAACTACCACTCGCCTGATCTCTACGCGAACCGATTTTCACTGGATGAAAATCATTGTTTCCCCAAAACTGGAGGAGCGCTGAAGTCGCACCAAAGCTGGTAGCGATATAGTCAGCTGGGCATTGACGAGTCAATTCGGAAAGTAGTGCCGATCCATATCCTCGACCTTGCAAAGCCGGATGGATGGCAATACGCATCACTCGGCAGCAAGACAAACCCGCTGCATCAGATAATCCGAGTTGGTTTACCAGAGATATCGGCACAAGATGTCCTTTCGGACGATGTTGCCCACGTTGAATCCTTTCAACTGCATCTGGCGATAACGATCCTTCCTGGATTGCAAGAATGCATCCCACCAGATGATGTGCTCTCTGCGCAATAAAGACGGTGATATTCGAATCAGAAAGAATCCCCATTAAATCATTCGGTGTGGTTTGATAATGGGCATGCGTTAATAAAGAAAAGAGATTGGCAAACATCGCCGGCTCATTCAGCAATTCGTCACGTGTCAGATGACGATACTGAACCGGGCCTTCTTGTACATCCTCAATGGCAGGTAACTCAGCATCAAGCAAAAATGTCTGATACTGCCACTTTTCTAGTGGATCGCCTTCAGCCCAGCGGATCGGTGTTGATAAAGTCTGATGAGTTAAACCGGGTCTGTTGTGTTTTAACCACGGTAAAAATTTGAGCGTGAATCCTCTGCCACATCCTTCGTAGCCATGAATCGTGGTCGAAAACACGAGACGATGATAGTGATGGGTTAAAGACGTGAGCATCGATATCGGTATCGCAGCGGCTTCATCAATCAACAGGAGATCACAGCCCGGACGTTCATAAATAAGTTCATCCGGTGCGATGAACTGGAGTTTGGCTTGCTGATAAACGAATATTTTTCCTTGTAGTTGACCTTCTGGCAGCATTCGCTGCAGATGGCTGAAAATCGGATCAACCGACGAAAAAGCAGGTGCAGTAACAAGAATATGAATGGATGAACGACGCTTCATTAATACGGATGCAGCGATGCCCAGCGCACTGCTTTTCCCCCGACCACGATCCGCAGTCAATACGAAGGGACGTTTCCGATGCCCTTCGACGACATGAATAATTGACGCAATCGCTTGTTCCTGTTGCTCAAACCGATCAACTCGCGTCGCTGGTTGTGGTGGAAAATCGACTTTAACAGACGGTTGTCGCTCATCCACCAATATCAGTTGCGCCAGAGCACGCCGTAACCATTGTTGGGCCGGATTTAAATTCTCACGCCACTCAGGGACATCAACCACCACCAAAATCCCGCCACCTTGCAGCGTACCAAGCGCGGCATTAAAACTGTCGGCATCGAATTCAACCGATAAATCAACCAATAACAGCCCACATTCCTGCCCCAGTAAGCGACGACCAGACTTGATATCAAACCATTCATATCCTTCTCTGGGATAACCGCCAAGCTGTATATGCCGACCATCAAAATGGCCTTTCAACTGCAATAATCGGCCTTCAATCCATTCTGGTGTCCCTCTCAACACAATACCGGCACGGTAGAAGGTTTGTACCAAATAAGACCGTAATGGGGAAAGAACCTCAGAAAAAGCACACATCATCGCAAAGCCATAAAAACAGGAGTATTGGTATCACATCATACAAATCATCTGAGGAAAGGGAAGTGTTTCTATACGGAATTCAAGATTCAAAAAAGCCCGGTGAATCACCGGGCTTATTTATTTCAAGCATATTTCAAACATCAATTGAGACGTTAGTTCATCTTACTCTGGATAAATTCAAATAATTCATCCATGAGCTGGTCATCAACCCGCTTTAGATTCAGCACTAACTGGCTACCTTTACGAGTATAACTTGCGCGTCCTTTGACTAACTCGATTTTATGAGAGGCTGCTTTCTGCTTCGGTGCAAGTGAAGCCATCCACTGTTCCAGTGTTTCCGTCACTTCTTTGGTCAATCGGGCAACACCTTGAACCTCACTTTTTTGCCAGACAAATTCTCCATCGGCACGGCATTTATCTAAGAGTTGCGCCCGCTGTTCCTCATCTAACACACTATATTGTTTATGAAGTTTTACGATCGTCGGGCGACCAAGCTCAACAACATTCGGGTAAGCCTGAAGTAACTCAAGCGGCAAAGCGGCAGCTTTCAAAGCACCACTCACAAGCGCTTCACTGCATTGGAACATCTTCGCTAAAGCTTTTTGATCATCCGCCTCACCACTATCCAGTTTCGCCTGCATCTCTTTACCTTTTTCGTAAAGAGATAACGGCTTGTGCGCGTTCGCCACGTCAGACAAGAATTTGGCATGTTCTTCATTGATGCCATCCGCCACATAAACGAGGAAATCCTGGTTTGCCAGAATACATGCCATTCGACGTCGGCTACCATCAAGCACTTCAATCACACCGTCTGTTGAACGTCGTCCAACGGCTGGATACTGTTGACCCCGGTCTTGCAGCGTACTCAAAATATCAGACAATGCATGTTCATTCAGAAACGACTGTTCACGGGCATTTCGTTCAAAAACGGTCGTTTGGGTCGCAATACGATCTGCTGGTATACGCTGTAATTCAAAGGTGACTAAATCTTTACCAGCCACAGCTAATTCGATGACATGAGCCTTTTCTTTTGCAGCGTTTTGCGCCTCTTGTGGGGTTGTTGCCCGGCGCTTATCGGCCTTACCAAACAGTTTTGCGTTTAATTCTGATGTTTTCATTGCCATATTCTCTTACCCCTGATTCAACGATGGCCAATGTGTATGTAGCACTCTCTCAAGCTCCAATGCACTTTTTTGAACAGCATCTTGCGCTGTCGCCAGTGTTTTCTTCCCGCCTTCAAAATCACCGGAAGTTAAATCAAACACCGTGCTATAAGTATCAGCGCAGGTTTCAAATGCCCGACTCCGTGGTATCGTTGCCATCATCACCTGCTCTCCGAGCAGATAATTCATCTCCGTCAAAACAGAAACTTGCTTCTTATTATCATCCTCGAACATCGTCGGTACCAACCGAACGAATTCGAGTCCCTTCCAATCTTCCGGAAACATTTCATAAACGGTTGGTAAATGCTGGAAGAAGTTAACCGTTGACGCCCAGTCCAGACGCTTTGCTGCACATGGTATCAAAAGCGCGTTAGACGCATACATTGCATTCCAAACTAAAGGATCAACATGCGGTCCCGTATCGATGACAATAATATCAAAATCATCAGCAATTTTATCAATCAACTTCTCTTTCAAAAGACGGACAATATCCAGTGACTGATTTTGTGATAAATACTGCCATGCTTCAGCGTTAAACATCGCATCTTCAGGGAAAGCAGAAATGGTTTTCAAGTTCGGGTACTGGGTCGACATCAATACGTTCTTATTCAAAAAAGAACGATCCACCGTCGTGTCATCCGGCACATTGTCTAACATGATATCCACCGCAGAGAAAATACTTTCATTTTCTTCTGTACTAATTTGAGGATTCAGGAATAGACGTAATGAACCTTGAGGATCTAAATCGATTAAGCAAATGCGATATCTTTTATCCAGATTTAAAGCCAGACAGGCAGACAGATGAACTGCAGTCATCGATTTTCCCGTACCACCTTTTTGATTCTGAACATTAATAATCCAAGGCTTATTCTCATTATTCTTTTTACGTTGATGGAAGGTAGACACACCGGCCGCATCCATCAGCATATGCGCTTCAGCAAGAGAGATAGAATAATGATTGGCGTTATTTTTAGTAAACTGATGTCCTTCAGCTTCCATTTTTGCAATAGCTTCATCCAGCTTTCGCCGAGTGAGGCCGGAACGCGTTTCCATCAATGCCTTAGACATTGGGGGAAAGTGATCGTCTTTACGTTCTTCAAGGACGATTTCAATCCGATCCGCCTGAACTTGTTTGGTTTGTTCAGCGAGTTGGTAGAGATTATCTATGGTTTGTTCTCTCTTCATTGCCAATATCCATAATGAGTGACATGACGCTATTGTACAGCAATTTTATTTATTGACAATAAAAAGGTGTACGGTCAATTTTAGATTAATATCACAGTTAAGTGTCTACTAAGAGACGATTTAATGAAAAAGATGAAAATTAGCATCAAAAATTTGATTCAGCTTTACCTTAAAAACAACATTTCACGAAAGTGTTACAATGTCACATTTTACAATGTAAATTTAATCTTCGCCATCAAACCAATTATTTATTGAATGATCAGCAGCATTTTTCATCGAGGTAAGGTTCTGTCTGATACCCAAGCAATGAG
The DNA here is from genome assembly GCF_002196515.1 of Vibrio gazogenes. Classification (NCBI taxonomy): domain Bacteria; kingdom Pseudomonadati; phylum Pseudomonadota; class Gammaproteobacteria; order Vibrionales; family Vibrionaceae; genus Vibrio; species Vibrio gazogenes. The sequence continues at coordinate 1,049,060 of NZ_CP018836.1, forward strand.
TTGTGAAACACATCAATGAACATGAATCACGATACCGGAACGATTGAAAGTAGCGCGATACTTACGGTAGTTGTGATTTCAACTGCATACGATATTTCTCAAATCAATCTCATCAATATAAAGCACAAATATTCTCGACACTTATTTTCGCTAAAACGCTTAAAATTCGAACACCTGATCAGCCTAACCCCCTAAAAATGGACGTCAGTGCGTCAACAATTGGTTTTATTCTGTCAAAAAAAACCACACAAATGCCAGAATAAAGAAAAATATCAGTCGTAAATTCTCATTTCATCATATCCATCACACATCCAGGAAAACCAAATAACCAACAACCGACTGGAACAATGATCATGGCATCACCCCTTGATCATTTTTCCAAGACTCCAAGAAAAAATAGAAGCATGATCAAGGGATATAGACAATGTAAATTCCGTGAATTCATTCATGATCTTATGATCAAATATTCGGAACAATGATCAAGAAGAATTTATCTCGGAAGCATGAGTTTCCTTGCCATAACTACGGAAGGTGTCAATTCAACTGGGGGATGTGCCGTATTTATCAGGATGCGTCGTTAAATTGAAATGACAGAGTCCGGGGAAAGTAGGGCATCATTACCCTTGATCATGCTTACGTAACGACTGAACGTGATATATATCGAGTTATTTCCCAAAAAGTGTGTTTTTCGATTATCCAAAAGTCAGCAAAATCGTCGGTAAAAGGAGGTGAGAAACAATCTCCCTTGATCATGCTTGCGGAGCTGTTCAGAATTAAAGCAAAATGTCACAGGGTGAATGATAACCAGCAGAGCAGGCATGTGGATAAGTTGTGTGTGCAGCTTGATCATGCTTCAAAGGAGATAATGATCATGATTCCGAAACACAAATGATCATGCTTCGGCCACTTAATGATCATGCTTTCAATATCTAATTGATCATCGTTCCTGACGTACCATGATCATGCTTTCAGCGGCGTAATAAAAATATCATTTTATTACAATTAATTACGTTCAATTTCTTACCCAGATCATATGATCATATAAACATTTAAGATCATTAATAATCATAAAGATCAGTTTTTAAGAGCCATAATTTTTTTCTTTATTTATAGAATATTTTTCTATAAGCTCGGAAAAATATCAATATTACATCAAATGTGATATGGACAGGAAAATGAGCACCCACGAAAAAATATTAATCAAAGCTCCTAGAAATCATAAAGATGGTCATCTCTTTCAAGTATCAGAATCATCGATCAATTGGATAGAACAGTATCAGCACTTTAAAGGGGTGACTAGAAGCATCATTGAACTACTGAATTTAGTTTCCTTAAAAGGAATGAGTAGTAAAGATGGCTTAGTTTCAACGACAGAGCTGATTGAAGCAGCAGATGGACAGTTGACCAGAGCAGCAATCCAGCAACGGTTGCGTGCAGCCGTTAGTATTGGTCTCTTCGAGCAAATTCCTGTCCGGTTCGAGGAAGGCCTTGCAGGGAAAACAATGCTGCATAAGTTTATTAATCCGAGCCAACTGATCTCATCGCTGGGAGCCACCAGCCTGATTACCGAATCGGTGAAACAGTCAGAGAAACAGAAACGCTCAAAAGCGCTGGCACAAACACAAGTAAATCAACGTTTGTTGAATGAATACGGGTTGAATACACCGCCAGCGATTAAAGATGAAGCCGATCAATTTGTAGTCTCACCCACCAATTGGGCTGGGATTATCGACCAAGCATTAGCACCGCCAAGAACACGTAAGAATTACCAGAAATCAATGGTTTCAATTTCTGGGACTCGCGCAGTGATCGAAACAAGATCATCCAAGAATATTATGACTGTTGATGATCTAATGACGCTGTTTGCCCTGTTTACATTAACCGTTCAATACCATGATCATCAGCGTGAAGAATATCATCTGAACGCGAAACAAATACCGAATAAGACACCGCTGTATATTACGGATATTTTGTCACTTCGGGGGAAGAAGGATAGCGGGCCTGCGAGAGACTCAATTCGAGACAGTATTGATCGCATTGAATTTACGGACTTTCAGCTCCACGAACTCACCGGACGTTGGCTCAGTGAAAATATGCCGGAAGGGTTTAAAAGTGATCGTTTTCGCTTTCTGGCCCGAACGATCACCGCTTCTGAAGAAGCACCAGTTGAAGGTGCTGATGGTGAGATTAAGATCAAACCTAATCTCTACATTCTGGTTTGGGAGCCTTCATTTTATGAAGAGCTACTGACGCGGGATTACTTTTTCTTATTTCCACCAGAGATTCTGAAACAGCATACACTGGTATTCCAACTCTATTCTTATTTTCGAAGTCGGATGTCCCGTCGGCACCATGAAACCATGTTGTTATCTGAACTGAATCAGAAATTAGCCCGTAATATTGAATGGCGACGTTTCTCGATGGATCTGATCCGTGAGTTGCGGCGTTTATCTGAAGGAAAAGGGGATGACGATTTATTTGTCGTTAATCTGTGGGGGTATCATCTTTCTATCCGTGCCATTCATACCAAAGGCAAGCTTTCGGATTATGAAGTGGACATTAAATGTGATGTTGAAGAGGTGTTGCGTTTCTCCAGAGCGAGAACTACCAATGCCGGTAAACGTAATATGGCTCCGACGTTACCGAATCCACTTCGCCATGAGATGGTTTCTAAGCAAAAACTGGAAGAACTCGCCTCAATTATTGATGGGGAGTTTGAACCGATCCAACGTAAAACGCCATCTCCCAGAGGGAATCTAGGCCGCCGCGTCAAGTTGCGGAAACATTTGGTTGAAATCAATGCTGATGAAATTACGATAACCTTATCAAAATATACCTCTCAGGAGGCTCTGGAACGCAGTATAAGCGCTTTATCGGCAATGACTGGACACTCCCCATCATTAATCCGAGAAGAGTGTCAGGAGCTGATTGATAAGCTCGATTGGCTCAGGGTCGGTGAAACAGTGCTTCCTTACGAAACGCTGAGCAAGACGATTGAGCTGTATAACTCCCGTAGTCGTAATAAGCATTTGTCAATTGAACGATTAATCTCTGGATTAGCGGTTCGACGCAAAGTGTGTAAACAGATTAGTGAAGGGCATTTGGACGAGTCCGTGTTTTTAGTGCTTGATGAAGTGGCGATTGGTATCTAGAGCACTGAAAGGCAGGCGAACGGTAAAATGGAACCAAGGTTACAAACCCGGATTGTCTTTGCATAGCTCTGACATCGTCCTGACAGAAGCGAGTATTGAGACCGCTATTCTCTACCTCGAAAGACAACCGATATCCTACCGATGTCATTGGTTAGGTTCACGTTGTTATATTCATACTTAGCATTTTTGCGAGCACCCCATGCTCGCTTTTTTTTGTCTGTAGAAAATGAGCCCATCAATTATCCATCCGGTCATCAAATCAATTGAACATGACGAATCACTTCATGAATGCTATTACATCCTTGATCATTGTTCCGTATATGATGTGAATCAGGAAAATTATTGAGGAAAGTCGGGGGGAATGGTTAAACAAAAGATCGAGCGCAATCTTTTAAAAGTACCGTGCTGTTCGGGTAGACGCAAAATTTTATTTTTACATCTATCAATATTTTTACAGAACTATAGCCACTATCACACTCTTAGATAATTTTGCTTAACAAGGTTTTTCAGCTTCGCTATAGAATACATGTCCCTAACATGGTTTGTCCGGAGGTGATTTATGTCTATCAATTCAATTGACCATGATGAAATGACGAATATCGCAAATAAATGGGACTTCACGGACGAAGTTGAATTGCAACAACCCACGAAAACCCTCAAGTCAGCCGAAGCCCGACGCCGGATTGAAGTGATGAGAGAAATTCGTGAAAGTGGTTTAACGCTTGAAGAAGCGAGAGAGCTTGGCTTACTTCATTAAGTTTTATATTGGATAAAAAAGGGCAGCTTCGCTGCCCTTTTTTTTGAATGCGAGTGGTCGGAGTGAGCCCTCAGTTAGCGCTTAATTTTCTTGATTCCTGTGGTATATTGCATAACTTGTTTACAAATGGCGGGTGATTTCATGTCTTTTAATCTTGCAGAATTGAATGCTGAAGAGAAGAATCGGATCGAGTTGGATAAGCAGGCTGCCTTTTTAGTCTGGAAACTGAAACAGGGAAAGGCAGGGCCTGAAGTCTTCATTCAGCATCAGGAAACGTTGCGAACAACCGATGAACAGACATGCTTTCAACAATCAGTGGATAAATATAAAAGGGTCATGGGCGTGATGTAAGCCGCTCCCTGAACTGGCAGAAATTGAAATGGTTCTGTGTTTTTTCTACAATCCGTCGCGTTCAATTAATGAGAGAGAATATCCCGATGGGAAGAAGTTTTGAAGTGCGTAAAGCTTCCATGGCGAAGACTCAAGGCGCAAAGATTAAAGTTTATTCCAAATACGGCAAAGAGATTTATGTGTGTGCAAAAAATGGGGGGGCCGATCCGGAAACCAACCTTTCTTTGCGACACTTGATCACTAAAGCGAAAAAAGATCAGGTTCCCGGACATGTGATCGACAAAGCGCTGGATAAAGCCTCGGGAGGATCAGGTGAAGATTACCAGCCAGCTCGTTATGAAGGGTTTGGTCCCGGTGGTGTGAGTGTGATTGTCGACTGTCTAACGGATAACGGCAACCGAACTTATCAGGATGTCCGGCAATGCTTTGTGAAGACGGGGGCAAAAATTGGCAGCCCTGGGACTGTGGCGCATATGTTCGATCATCAAGCGGTATTCCAGTTTCAGGGAGATGATGAAGAAGCGGTTTTAGAAGCATTAGTCATGGCTGATGTTGATGTGACTGATATTGAACTGGAAGATGGTGTGATGACCGTATTTGCACCCCATACAGAATTCTTCAAAGCAAAGACTGCGTTGACCGAAGCTTTCCCTGATGTCACGTTGGATGTGGAAGAGATTACATTCGTGCCACAAAACCGGACTGAAATTGCCGGAGAAGATGCTGAGAAATTTCAGAAGTTTCTTGATCTGTTGGATGACAGTGATGACGTACAACAGGTTTATCATAATGCGGAGATTGAGTAGACGCTCATTCTTTTCATGACAAAATGGATTGCAAAACGCCCCTTGGTATAACACGGGGCGTTTTTTTATGTCTTTCGGATCCGATTGGTATCACAAATCATGATTTTTCATGTACTCATTATTCATCTGTTTATAAAAGAAATTGCAGTACATTCCGTGATAGGAGTCATAAATTATAACGAAAAAAAAAACCGATGCTGGGAATGTCTGGCAGAAAGTGAAATCTGTTCTAAAAAGTATATAGATAACAATAAATTATATCTTTGATTTCGTAGATGTGGCGGATCCACTTTTTCTGAACGTCAGATTTGCGTAACTTAAGATTGCACTTTAATATAGTGCCCCTCGACGTATTGTTACTATGATGTGTCGGATGTAGCAAAGTGTTCTTTCTTGTAACAAATATATTTGTCTTCTCGATAAGCTGGATGTGAAATGTCACAATTTCGTAGAGTTGAATGGATTTGTATCAGGTAAGGATAATTTGTTGCAGATTCAAATACTCTTATTAAAAACAACCGCGGAGTCTTGATAAAGAAGTGTCGGTTATCAGGGTCTCTGCCAAAAAGAGAAAGTACAAGTAAATGGAAGCCTCACGATATAAAAGCATCATATCGAGACTCGGACTGTTACTCACAGTGCTGATGCTCTCAGGGTGTAAGTTTGCGCTACTTGATCCCAAAGGAGAGGTGGGTATTCAGGTAAAAGAGTTGATCCTTACAGCTCTGCTCCTGATGTTGATCGTTGTTATCCCTGTGATACTGATGACGATCTACTTCTCATATAAATATCGATCAAGTAATTCGAACGCAGAGTACACACCAGAATGGTCCCATTCAACAAAGATTGAGTTTGTTGTTTGGACGATCCCAATCATTATTATCGTCATTTTGGCGACAATCACTTGGCGTTCAACACACCATCTTGAGCCTTCTAGGCCTTTAGCAAGTGATGTGAAGCCGATGACAATTGAAGTGGTGTCGCTTGACTGGAAATGGCTGTTCATTTATCCGGAACAGAAAATTGCAACGGTGAATTATGTTGCATTTCCAAAAGATGTTCCGGTGAAGTTCAAGCTGACTTCAGACAACATCATGAACTCTTTCTTTATCCCGAGATTGGGCAGCCAACTCTATGCGATGCCCGGTATGGTGACTCGTCTGCATTTAATTGCCAATCATGCTGGGGATTACAAAGGTATTGCTGCAAGCTTTAGTGGTGACGGATTCTCACATATGAAATTCACTGCGACGGCAACACCGGATATGGCCAGCTTTGAACAATGGGTTGAGAAAGTGAAGTCTTCTGAACAGCAGATTCATGATTTCGCTGATTATCGTGCCTTAGCGAAGCCAAGCATCGATGTGCCTGTCACTTATTATTCTCATATTCCAGATGGCCTGTTCAACGATGTGGTAACCCAGTTCCCTGGTAGTATGAATATGCATATGGGAGATGGACTGGATATGGATATGGATATGGATAAACCAATGGGTCATCATTCGATGGCTGAGCATGAAGGGTGATGAGATTATGTTTGGAAGATTAACACTGGACTCCATTCCATACCATGAGCCCATTATCATGATTACCCTATCTGTAATCGCGGTTGTCGGTTTGGCCGTCGTGATTTGGGTAACGCGTCTTGGTAAATGGCAGTATCTATGGAATGAATGGTTTACTTCAGTAGACCATAAAAAATTAGGCTTTATGTACATTGCGGTCGCATTTGTCATGCTCATACGTGGCTTTGCCGATGCGGTGATGATGCGAAGTCAGCAAGCACTTTCTGCTGCTGGTGAAGCCGGATATCTGCCGCCACATCACTATGACCAGATCTTTACTGCTCACGGTGTCATCATGATTTTCTTTGTGGCAATGCCACTGGTTATCGGTTTGATGAACATTGTTGTGCCGCTACAGATTGGCGCGCGTGACGTTGCTTTCCCGTATCTGAATAACCTGAGTTTTTGGTTGTTTGTTGTGGGTGTGATTTTGACTAACCTGTCTTTGGGTTTGGGTGAATTTGCCCGTACCGGTTGGTTGGCTTATCCACCGCTGTCAGGTATCGGTGCGAGTCCGGGAGTCGGTGTTGACTACTGGATTTGGGCACTCCAGATATCGGGTGTCGGGACAACGCTGACCGGGGTGAACTTCTTTGTCACCATCATGCGGATGCGTACACCGGGAATGCCACTGATGAAGATGCCAGTTTTCACTTGGGCTTCATTGTGTGCCAACATTCTGATCATTATTTCATTCCCAATTCTTGCTGTTTCGATCGCACTACTGACGTTAGACCGTTATATGGGTTTCCACTTCTTCACCAACGATATGGGTGGGAACATGATGATGTATATCAACCTGATTTGGGCATGGGGTCACCCTGAGGTATATATCCTTGTTCTGCCTATTTTTGGGGTGTTCTCTGAAGTGACCGCGACCTTCTCGCGCAAAAAACTATTCGGGTATACGTCTCTGGTGTGGGCAACAATTGCCATCACGATTCTGGCCTTTATTGTCTGGCTGCATCACTTCTTTACCATGGGCGCGGGTGCGAATGTCAACGCCTTCTTTGGTATCGCAACCATGATCATATCGATCCCGACAGGGGTGAAGATATTTAACTGGTTGTTCACGATGTACAAAGGTCGCATTCAGTTTACATCACCAATGATGTGGACCATCGGATTCCTCATTACATTCAGTATTGGTGGGATGACAGGGGTTCTGATGGCTGTTCCCGGTGCAGATTTCGTGCTGCACAACAGTGTATTCTTGGTTGCGCATTTCCATAACGTTATTATCGGTGGTGTGGTCTTTGGTTGCTTTGCTGCAATCACTTACTGGTTCCCGAAAGCAACTGGTTTCACTTTAAATGAAGCATGGGGACGCCGGGCGTTCTGGTGTTGGTTGATCGGCTTCTTGATGGCCTTCCTGCCATTGTATGCTCTTGGCTTTATGGGGATGACGCGTCGTTTGAGTCAGGATATCAGCCCTGATTACTTCCCATTGCTTGCGACAGCAGCGGTCGGGACAGCGATTGTTGCCCTCGGTGTATTGTGTCAGGTGATTCAGATCGTGGTGAGTATCAGAGATCGTGAACAAAACCGTGATGTTACAGGTGACCCGTGGGATGGCCGGACGCTGGAATGGTCTACTTCTTCTCCACCACCGTTTTATAACTTTGCGGTGCTCCCGAAAGGGGATGAAGTCGATGCTTTCTGGTATCAGAAACAGAAAGGAGAGCATTCGCTTGATAAAGAAGTCGAATATGAACCGATCCATATGCCGAAAAACACCCCGACAGGTATGTATGTTTCTGCATGTTCTCTGGTCTTTGGTTTCGCAATGATCTGGTATATCTGGTGGCTGGCAGCGATTGGCTTTATCGGTATTGTTGTCACGAGCATCTGGCATAGTTTTAACGACGACGTTGATTATTATGTTCAGGTGGATGAAATCAAAGCGATTGAAGATGAACACCGCGCTCAAGTTGCGAAAGCAAAGGCGGCATCTCAGTCAAAAGATGATATGGAGGTGAACTATGCAGGCTAATTCTGTTGCAGCTCACGCACATGATCACCACCATGATACCGGTGGTAACAAGCTGTTCGGTTTCTGGATTTATCTGATGAGCGACTGTATTTTGTTTGCATCGTTGTTTGCAACTTATGCAGTGCTGGCTAATGCAACCGCTGGTGGTCCCAGCGGTAAAGAAATCTTTGAGTTACCATTTGTTTTTGTCGAAACCATGTTGCTGCTGCTAAGTAGTATTACGTTTGGCTTTGGCATGATTGCGATGAAACGCAAACAGATCGGTGCCCTGAAGTTGTGGATGGTGATTACCTTCCTGTTTGGGGTCGGCTTTATCGGGATGGAAATCTATGAATTCCATCATTTGATTGTTGAAGGCTACGGACCTGATCGCAGTGCGTTCCTGTCTGCGTTCTTTACGCTGGTTGGAACCCACGGTCTTCACGTGACCTTTGGTTTGATTTGGTTGTTCGTATGTTTCTGGCAATTGAATACCAAAGGGCTGACCGACATGATCGAAACTCGATTCGGCTGCCTGAGTTTGTTCTGGCACTTCCTTGATATCGTCTGGATTTGTGTATTTACATTCGTTTATTTAGTTGGGGTGACATCATGAGTAACCAACACGCTGACTCAGGAGTGAAGGGATATGTGATTGGCTTTGTTGCCTCTCTGATCTTAACGATTATTCCTTTTTACTATGCTGCGACACAAAGCCTATCGACCGGGACGACATTTGCCGTTCTGTTCGGTTGCGCCATTGTTCAGGTGATTGTTCACTTTGTCTATTTCCTACATATGGAAACGAAGACGAGTGAAGGTCGCTGGAATTTCATTTCATTGGTGTTTTCCGCGATTGTTGTTCTGATTCTGATAGCTGGTTCTATCTGGATTATGTGGAACCTGAACATCAATATGATGATGTAGGCAAAGACTGATGATTAAAGGGTATCTGTCGATCACCAAACCGGGCATTATCGTTGGCAACCTGATTTCTACGGCTGCGGGATTTTTTCTCGCAGCTAAGTCTGAATCAGCAACATCAATGTTACTGCTTTGTACGCTGGCCGGTGTGGCTTTGATCATCGCGTCAGGGTGTGTCATCAATAATATTTTTGACCGTGATATTGATAGCAAAATGGCACGTACCAGCCAAAGATTGTTGGTCCGTGGTGAGATTAATGTTGATCATGCATTTATCTACGCCATTGCCTTGCTACTTGCCGGAACAGCGCTGCTGTACCAACAGACCAACCCGCTGACCGCTGTTGTGGTTCTATTGGGTTATGTCTTTTACGTATTCTTTTATACGATGTGGTACAAACGGACGTCTGTCTACGGCACATTGGTTGGGAGTATTTCTGGCGCGGTGCCACCATTGGCTGGTTATCTGGCAGTCACCAACTACATCAGTCTCGAAGGTGTGTTGCTGTTTAGCTTATTCTGCCTATGGCAGATGCCGCACTCTTATGCGATTGCGATGTTCAGACTTCAGGACTACCGTCAGGCTGGTATTCCAGTACTGCCAGTGGTTGCCGGTATCGATAAAGCTCGCAAACATATGATGGCTTATGTGGTGGCCTTCAATGTGGTTGCATTGGGGTTATACCTCGTCGGTAATACAAGTTACGAATACTTGGTGGTTGCCTCGGCGGTTTGCTTTATGTGGACCCGAGTGACATTCCGTCGCATGACGCCGGATAACTTTGAAGCATGGTCAAAAATGGTGTTCAAGCACTCGTTGATTGTGGTGATGAGCTTCAGTGCTGTTCTCGGTATTGAACTGATTCCACTGAGTTTCTAACTCGTACACATCTTCATATAAGAATTATAAAGGCATCATTAGATGCCTTTATTTTTATCATCTTCAATCACAAATCTGTGAATTCTCTATCTGCATACATTTCTGAAGGGAGCTTAACTGAATGTAAGTATTTACTTACATTTCGATGTGAGCGCATCGGAGTATCATTACTCTGTCTGGTTCGGGTGATCAATGAGCGAAAAAAGATCATATCACTGGCATTTTGATTAGATATTATGTTATCAATATGTGATATTTGTCACTTTCTGTAGACTTTATCCACTGAAAAAGACACAAGGAGGTTCATTTAACGACTAAGGTTACTATCTAAAGGTATTGTGAATCGTATTCAACACAAAAGTTGATATACATCACACCTCAACATGGTAAGGCTGCTGTATACCATATGATTTTCATGACTGAACGGAAGTGACTGCAACAGTTTCTTCGTATCTGAGATATCTTCGCGTATGAACTGGCGGAGACGGATTTCAGTCAGCTCGTTACCTGTCTGGGAGGGGTTACGATGAAAGCAGTATTGCAGAAGTCGTTTGATAAGACGCTATTTCTGGAGAACGTTAAGCGTCATCTGACATCAACTTACGCGACAACCGTCGAAAATGCGACTAAGCGCTCTTGGTATCTGGCCATGTCTCGCGCGTTAGCAGAACTCACTACATTTGACCTATTGGAAACTGAGCAGGATGAACGGATTCTGAATGCGAAAAGTGTCAATTATCTTTCTCTGGAATTTCTGGTTGGCCGTTTGACCGGTAATAACTTACTCAATATGGGCGTTTATGAGGCCATTAGCGATGCTGTCGCTGATCTGGGACTTGAGCTAACCGACCTGCTTGAAGAAGAACGGGATCCATCGTTAGGGAATGGTGGTTTAGGGCGTTTAGCGGCTTGTTTTATGGATTCACTGGCGGCACAGGAATTTCCGACCGTTGGCTATGGACTGCATTATGAATATGGTTTGTTCAAACAGTCGTTTGAAGCATGCCATCAGAAAGAAGCTCCGGATGCCTGGTGTGGGATTGAAGGATATCCGTGGGAAGTTGCACGGCCAGAACTGGCACAGGAAATCGGTTTCTACGGTTATGTCACCACTGAAACGGTCGACGGGATAGAAAAACGTAAATGGGTTCCGGGTATGACGGTCAAGGGAATGCCATGGGATATTCCGGTGGTCGGATATAAAAGTGAGACCGTGTACCCGCTGCGTTTATGGGAATGCCGGGCGATTGCGCCATTTTCTCTGGAAAGCTTTAACAATGGTAACTACTTTGAGGCACAACACGGTTTGATTGATGCCGGCAACATTACCAAAGTGCTCTATCCGAATGATAACCATGAAAAAGGGAAGACACTGCGTTTGATGCAGCAGTATTTTCACAGTGCGGCTTCTGTCCGGGATATTCTTCGCCGTCATCAGGCGGCAGGACATCAGCTGGCAGAGTTGCCCCAGTATGAAACAATCCAGCTCAATGATACCCACCCAGCCATTGCTATCCCTGAACTAATGCGGATTTTCGTCGATGAACAAAACATGTCCTGGGAAGATGCATGGCGCATCTGTAGCCAGACATTTGCCTATACCAATCATACCTTGCTGCCTGAGGCGTTAGAAACATGGGATGAATCGTTGATTCAGCGTTTATTACCACGCCATATGGAAATCATTTATGAAATTAATCACCGCTTTTTACAGGAAGTTCGGGAAAAATGGCCCGGAGATGGTGATAAGCAGCAAAAGCTTTCGATTATTCAGGAAGGCTTTCACCGGATGGTGAGAATGGCAAACCTTTCTGTTGTTGGATCCTATGCGGTCAATGGCGTCGCTGCGCTACACTCTGCATTGGTCAAACAAGATCTGTTTCCCGAATTTAATGAGCTGTATCCGGATCGGCTGAAGAATGTCACCAATGGCATTACTCCCCGGCGCTGGTTGCAGTATTGCAATCCGGGACTATCCCACCTCATCACCGAAAAAATAGGGGATAACTGGCCAGTTGCGCTGGATGAGCTCGCACAACTCACTCAATGGGCTGATGATAGCGAGTTTCAGCAGGCATTTATGGCGGTCAAAAAAGACAACAAAGTGCGTCTGGCCAAGTGGGTCAAAACCAATATGGACATTGAGCTCAATACCGACGCTATTTTTGATGTACAGATTAAACGGCTTCATGAATATAAGCGGCAACATTTGAATATGCTGCATATTCTTTCGCTGTACCACCGATTGCTCAATCATCCCGATTTTGACATGGTGCCCCGAGTGTTCATTTTTGCTGCGAAAGCCGCTCCCGGTTATTACCTTGCCAAAGAAATTATCTATGCGATCAATAAGATCGCGGAGAAGATCAACAGTGATGAGCGAGTGAATGACAAATTGAAAATTGTATTCATTCCTGATTATCGGGTCAGTATGGCTGAGATCATTATTCCGGCAGCGGATGTGTCTGAGCAAATATCAACAGCAGGTAAAGAGGCGTCCGGGACCGGCAATATGAAAATGGCGCTGAATGGCGCATTGACGATCGGAACAATGGACGGGGCAAACGTTGAGATCCGTGAAGAAGTCGGTGATGAGAATATCTATATTTTTGGATTAGAAGTTGAGGATATCAATCGTCTCAGAGTCAGCGGGTACAACCCATTTGATTATTACAATGCGGATCCGTTACTCAAAGCCTCGCTTGATTTACTGAACGGTGAAGAATTTACTCCCGGAGAGCCGAGAAAACTCAGGGCCACCTATGAAAGTCTTTTAGATGGCGGTGATCCTTACTTGGTGCTTGCTGATTTTGCTTCCTATATCGAGGCACATGGTCAGATTGATGCGCAGTATCGCGACACGGCAGGGTGGGCGAAAAAAGCGATACTGAATACAGCCCTGGTCGGGAAGTTCAGTTCAGATCGAAGTATTCGTGATTATGTCGATCATATATGGAAGCTTAAATCGGTCCCACGCTAAGGTGATAGCGTGGGATGCCGATGGTGGTTGAGAACGACTGATCATCGGACGCGAACGGTGGCTGAGAATGTCATCACTTCATATCAGGGGAGCAACCATGGAAATTGAACAAGACTGCTTATTGGCGGTCGCCCGTCAAGCCGGGATTGCCGATCGTTATACCAGTAATTTAGGCAAAGAAGCGGTTGTCAGTCGTCAGACGCTTGAATATTTACTCAATGCATTGGGTTATGAAACGCAGTCACAGGAAGCATTACTTCATTCGGCGGAGAGGATTCATAAACAACCGATTCTGGAGCCGGTTTTGTTTGGTCAGGCCGATCAGGTTATCGAAGTGCCGTTGCATCTTGGCAGTAGTGCGAGAGAAAGTGATTTTCAGTGGACGCTGGAAACAGAGCAGGGAGAGCGTTACGAAGGTTACCTTCAGTCGCAGATTGTCAGCGATGCGCGTGATGAAGGCGGGCCGTTGGTTTTTTCTTTATCGACCGTGCTTCCCATGGGGTATCACACCTTATTTGTGTTACGCAAAGGGCGTCAGAGCCCTTATCAGGCGCGAATCATTGTGGCTCCCCCTGCGTGTTTCAAACAACCCGCATTACAGCAAGGAAAGAAATTGTGGGGCCCCAGTGTGCAATTGTATACCCTGCGTTCACAGCAGAACTGGGGGATCGGTGATTTCGGTGACTTGAAACGGCTTGTTATCAAAATGGCGGAACTGGGCGCAAATTTTGTCGGCTTAAACCCTATTCATGCTTTGTTCCCGGCTTATCCTGAAAGTGCCAGCCCCTACAGTCCTTCTTCTCGCCGGTGGATGAATGTTTTATACATTGATGTGAATGCGATTCCTGAATTGAGCGACTGTCCAGAGGCACAGCAACAGATATCGAGCCCCGATTTCTGTCAACGCCTGAGCGCGGTCAGAGCCAGTGAGTGGGTTCAGTATACCGATGTGGCTGCGCTGAAAATGGCCATTCTGCCGCTGCTCTATGCAACCTTCAAACATCAGCATTTGGATTCACAGACTGAACGCGGACAGGCATTTCATGATTTTGTTGAGCAAGGCGGTGAGTCCTTACTATCGCAGGCAGCCTTTGATGCCATTCATGCTGACCTGTGTGAGCAAGATAGCAATATTTGGGGATGGCAGGTTTTCCCCGAGCATTATCGGCATTTTCATAGTGCAGCGGTACAAGATTATTTGCGCGAAAATCAGGAGCGCATCAATTTGTATCTCTACATGCAATGGATCGCTGATGAACAAATTCAGGCAGTCCAACGTGCCGCCGAAGCGCAGGGGATGGTGATTGGACTCTATCGCGATCTTGCGGTTGGCGTTGCTGAGTCCGGCGCTGAAGTTTGGGCGGATCAGGGCGATTTATTGCTCGACGTCAGTATTGGTGCTCCGCCTGATGAACTGGGACCGCTAGGACAGAACTGGGGACTGCCCCCACTCAATCCACTGACGCTCAGACATCAGGCTTATGAACCCTTTATCCAGCTTCTGCGCGCCAACATGAAATCTTGTGGTGCCTTGCGGATCGACCATATTCTGGGATTGCTGCGACTTTGGTGGATTCCCCGGGCAGAAAAGGCGACGGAAGGGGCTTATCTGTATTATCGCGTTCATGAACTACTCGCCATTTTAGCGCTCGAATCTCACCGGCATCAGTGCAGTATCATTGGTGAAGATTTAGGCACCGTCCCGCAAGAAATCATTGCTCTGTTAGCGGATGCCGGGATTTATTCCTATAAAATTTTCTTTTTTCAAACGGCGAAAGACGGAGGATATTTTTCTCCGGCTCATTATACCGCTCAGTCGATGTCTGCATTATGTACTCATGATATGCCGACGTTACGAGGGTTCTGGCACTGTCTTGATCTAAAAATGGGACACGACATCGGTCTTTATCCTGATGAGGCGCAATTCAAATTCAGAATGGATGTCCGCTTACATCATAAACAAGCGATTTTGGATTCGATCGCTTGGCATGGTCTGCTGCCTGAAAGTGTCGGACGGGATGCGATGACCGTACCGATGAGTGATGCGTTGTGTGAGGCCATGCATTTACATATGGCTGCCGGTGCATCGGCATTGATGAGTGTGCAGCTGGAAGATTGGTTACAAATGGATAACCCCGTCAACATTCCGGGAACGGTTGAGGAATATCCCAATTGGCGACGTAAGCTCAGTCAACCGTTAGAAACATTACTTTCACAGCCTGCGATACAACAGCTGGCAGCACGAATTTCGGCGATGAGAGCACAACAACGGTAGGTTGTAACAGGCGTCATCGATAAATTGAATTGCTGTCACTCAATCATCTCGGGTTGTTTTGTAAACTGCAAACTAGGTTATTTTATCAACAGAGCGATTTGATACACAGATCGATAGAACCCGGAGATTTGACCACGTCAAGATAGGGTATTGGTCTGCTTACGGGTAAACAGACAGGTTCGTTAGGCTAGGAGTAAGGATATTGAAAACCGTTCAGAAGCAGAAGTTGACAAAAAAGCAGCAGACTTATCAGAAACTGGCACAGGCTTCATTTGCTGATCCATTTGCCTTTTTAGGGCCATTTATCTCTCCCGAGCAAGGGGTTCTTCGTGTATGGATGCCCGGAGCGCTCCAAGTTTTCGTGTTACTCGATGAACAAGACCCGATTGAAATGTCGCCGGAAGAGAGTGGTGGTGGTTTTATTCTTCAGTCGGAAACGGGGTTACGCTTGACCCACTATCGTTTGTTGGTACGCTGGAAAGGGGGAGAGCAGATCCTTGATGATCCGTACCAGTACCATGCAATCTATGCCGAATATGATGATTTACATACCCCAATTGAGATGTATCGACATCTTGGTGCGCAGTTCGTCACGCTGGAACGAGGCGGTAAGCAGATCGAGGGGATTCGCTTTTTAGTCTATGCACCTCACGCTTCGTCTTGCTCTCTGATCGGTAACTTTAACCAGTGGGATGGACGGCGTCATCCGATGCAGCGGCTTGATTATGGCATCTGGGGCATCTTTATCCCGGAAATGACGGAAGGTACACAATACAAATTTGAGCTCAAAGGCCCGAATGGTGAAGGATTACCCCATAAAGCTGATCCATGGGGATTTTACGCTGAACAGTTTCCGTCATTGTCTTCTGTGACTTATGATCATGCGCGTTATGTCTGGCAGGATGAAGCTTGGCAAAACCGACCAATCACGGAAAAACGCAAAGAAGCATTGTCATTTTATGAATTGCATGTCGGTTCATGGAAACTTGGTCCTGATGGGCAATTTCTTAACTATCGGGAACTGGCAGATCTGTTAGTGCCTTACTTGATTGATATGGGGTATACCCATGTTGAGCTGATGCCGGTAGCCGAGCATCCTTTTTACGGATCATGGGGCTATCAGCCGATAGGCTTGTTTGCACCAACCAGTCGTTATGGTTCTCCGGATGACTTCAAGTATTTTGTCGATCAGTGTCATCAAGCGAATATTGGTGTGGTACTTGATTGGGTACCGGCACACTTCCCGGCTGACGGGCATGGGCTGAACAATTTTGACGGGACGCCGCTCTATCACGATCCGGACCCACGTCGTGGCTGGCATCAGGACTGGAACTCTTATATCTACGATATGGGGCGTGAACATGTGCGCCGTTTTCTGGTTTCCAATGCATTGTACTGGTTTGACCGATTCCACATTGACGGTATTCGGGTTGATGCGGTGGCTTCCATGCTCTATCTCGACTATTCGCGCAGCCATGATCAATGGATTCCGAATGTTGATGGGGGGCGGGAGAATTATGATGCCATCGCGACATTAAAATGGATGAATGAGGAAGTGTATAAACATTTCCCCAATGCCATGACCATTGCTGAAGAATCGACCGCATTTCCCGGGGTGTCAATGCCGACATTTCTTGGTGGGCTAGGGTTTGGTTTCAAATGGAATATGGGCTGGATGCACGATAGTCTTGAGTATATTCAGCATGACCCGGTACACCGAAAATACCATCATAATGTGGTGACCTTCCCACTGTTATATGCATTCAGCGAAAACTATATTCTGTCGCTTTCCCATGATGAAGTGGTTTATGGCAAGCGATCTCTGCATAACAAAATGCCGGGAGACGAATGGCAACAGACCGCCAATCTCAGAGCTTACCTCGGTTACATGTATGGTCAGCCGGGTAAGAAACTCAACTTCATGGGGGCAGAATTCGGACAAACCGGAGAGTGGCAACATGAAAGCCAGCTTCAATGGTTCTTGTTGGAATATGAACGGCACCAGGGGGTACTGAAACTGACTCAGGATTTGAATGCCCTATATCGTCAGGAAAAAGCATTATATGAGAGTGATTCTGTGCCGGAAGGGTTCGAGTGGCGTCTCGCGGATGCGGCAGAGATCAGTTTTTTGGCCCATGAACGCATCAGTGAATCCGGTGAACGGATTCTTATCATCAGTAATTTTACCCCGGTCCCTCATGATGCTTTCCGTTTGGGAATGTCGGTGCAGGGGAGCTACCGTCTGATTTTGAACTCAGATGATCAGGAATATTACGGTAGTGGGTACGAAGTGGTCAGCGTTGCGACCACTGAGCCGGTGGAGAGTCAGGGGCTGACGCACTCACTGTTGTTGCGGATTCCGCCATTGGCGACGGTCTATTATAAATTAGAATCCTAGGGTCATTTGCTTAGGATACTAAGCGGCATGCCCCGCGCCGCGATCAATACCCGTTTAGATTGAACAAAATTCAACCACGAAAGGTCAACAGCCCGATTTACAATGTAAATCGGGCTGTTGTTTATCAAGCGCTGATCTTACTGGACACTTCATCCACCAGATAAAGAATGGATTGATAAGGAATACCACTGTGGTGTGAAAGGCCGATTTCACAGGTCAGGCTATGACTGAAGCCGCGTTTACAATCCGGCGGTATCTGACTTTTCAACGGTTGTAATGCGGCCTGATTCAATTCTGGTGTGGTGAAGCCTTTGTCGCCGGCCCAGCCACAACACTGAATATGTTCCGGGACGATGACCTCACGGGCACAGGCCTGAGCCAGTTTTAACATCACATCTTCCAATCCCATTTTTCGGGCGCTACAGGTGATGTGGAGCATAATTGTTTCTTCGGTTGGGGTAATGGTCAGTAATTCCAACAGGTAGCGACTGACAAACTCAGCCGGTTCGTAGAGTGGTATCGTAGAACTCAATTCAGTTTTCAGCCGCTGCACACACGGGCTGGTGTCCATCAAAACCGGATAGCGACCCTGTTCAGAGGCATCGAGTAAAGCCTGCTCTAACTGATGAGCTTTGTGTTGGGCGTGTGGCGTCATTCCTTTACTGTCATAGGGCATCCCGCAGCACTGTTCGTTTAAATGGTCGGGGATGATGATTTCAAATCCTGCTTTATTCAGCAACCGACGGGTGACTTCAGTGAGAGAGCGTTGATCCTCGCCTTGTGGCGTGGTTCCCATCGCTCGACTGGCACAGGACGGGAAATAGACAACTTTATTGTTCGCTGGCGTGTCACGGTATTTGGCGATGGCATCACGATTTGGTGTCGGGATTTCTGGTAACCACTTCGGTATTGGTACATGGTGACGTAATCGTTGATTCCAGTGCTGCATTCGTTTCGCACCAAGCAGACGTGTTGCCGATGCGTTCAGTTTTAGTCCGGTTCTGGCAAGTTGTGTTGTGGCGGTGAAATGGTTCGTGGTCCACCGGGCAATTGAATCATAGCGGCTGTATTTCTCGGTTCTCAGCTGCTTCACCAAATCACCGGTATTAATGCCAACCGGACAACGCGTCGCACATAAGCCTGTGGCGGCACATGTATCGATCCCCTGATATTCAAAGGTTTGTTCTAGCGCCTGAATCTCGGCGCTGTCTTCAAGCGTTCGGCGGTGCTGTAATTCCCGGTACAGAACAATCCGTTGCCGCGGGGAAAGTGTCAGTGTTCGCGACGGGCAGACAGCCTCGCAAAAACCGCATTCAATGCAGCGATCAACCAATGGGTTGGCTGGTGGCATGGGTTTGAGATGTTGGACATGTGCCTGCGGATCCGCATTGATAATTACTCCGGGGTTCAGCCTGTCTGCGGGGTCAAATAATTTCTTTATCTGTTGCATCAGCGCGTAACCTGATTTTCCCCACTCCAGCTCAACATACGGCGCCATGTTTCTCCCGGTACCATGTTCCGCTTTCAGTGAGCCACCGTATTTCACCGCGACCAGTTGCGCGACATCATCCATAAACGCGCTATACCGTGCAATTTCTTCCGCTTGGTCAAACCCCTGTGTAAAGACAAAATGTAAGTTGCCTTCCAGTGCATGACCGAAAATAATCGCTTCATGATAATGATGTTTATTAAAAAGCGATTGCAACTCACGGACACCATCGGCCAGATATTCAATCGGAAAGGCAACATCTTCAATAATGACTGTGGTGCCGGTTTCCCGCACCGCACCAACCGCCGGGAAAAGTCCTTTCCGAATGCCCCACAGCGTTGTGACTGTCTGTTGATCCGAGGTAAATGGCACGGATTCCAGAATCGCATAAGTCGCGAGCTGTTGCATAATCTGTTCACATTGGGTCGTGAGTTGCTCTTCATTGTGGCTATGAGACTCAATGAGTAGTGCGGTCGCATGTTGATCCAGCGTGGCGATAAAATCCGGCATTCCCGGTTTATCCGCGATTGCCCGAAGTGAGCGGCCATCCATCATTTCCACAGCAGCCACAGGCGTTGTTTTGAGTGTTGTGACGGCCTGACTGGCTTGCTCGATATCGGGAAAGACCAATAGTGCTGAAGCTTTAAACGGATGTTCTGCCACGGTGTGATAGGTGATTTCAGCAATGAATCCCAGCGTTCCCTCGGAACCGATCATCAAATGCTTAATCACGTCAATCGGGTCGGTATAGTCAATCAGCGCGTTGAGCGCATAACCGGTGGTATTTTTCAGGCGGTATTTGTGTCGAATCAAATCGGTGAGCTGGTGATTTTGCCGTGTTTGTTCGCAGAGGGTTTGAATCCCGCTGATCAATGTTGGATTCTGCTGTTTGAAGATTTGAATACTCTCAGGGTTCGCGGTATTGAGCTCACTCCCGTCAGCAAAAATGATATGCATGTCAGCAATGGTCTGATACGAGTTCTGTGCGGTGCCGCAGCACATACCGCTGGCATTGTTGGCTGCGATGCCCCCGATCTTACATGCGTTGATTGATGCCGGATCCGGCCCGATTTTTCGTTGGTAGGGGGCCAGATAGCGATTTGCATCTGCACCAATCACACCGGGTTGTAACTTGATCTTATGGCCCTGCTCTGAAATCTGATAGTTGCGCCAGTCATCGGTCAGGGTAACCAGCACTGAGTCTGAAACAGCCTGTCCGGACAGGCTGGTACCGGCCGCCCGAAATGTCAGATGAATATTGAGTTCATAGCAAATGCGCAGGGTGAATTTGACTTCATCGACATCTTTCAGCCGGAGTACAACTTGTGGAATTAAACGGTAAAAACTGGCATCAGTGCCGTAGGCTAAGCGTTGTTCCGACTGCGTGATAATACATTCAGGCGCAAGCTGAGAGGATAAACGAGTTATGAGCTGTTGGTACGGCGCAGAAATTTCTGAGGACTGACATTGCATGATGCTACCTATTTGACTTTTTATAATGGGATTCATGAACGATCAATATAGCGGCTTTTCGATGTCTTGATCTGTTGTTTGTTGCACAGTTTATTTTTCAGGTCAGGGAAATGTTTGATTTCTTACACAATTAGTACGAACTATTGACCTGAAATTTGAAATCTTTTCCATGTGATTTATTACACTGGCCTCACTGAATTTAATGTGTGAACGCTCAGTCGTTCAAAAAACAGGAGAGAAGTTATGTCTAAACTATCAAACCCGATTGCCATGATGCTACTGACAACTGCAATTGCTTTTGGTCTGACGGCATGTAACGACGATAACGCAGCCACTGAAAAAACCACGATGGGCAGTGAGCAAACAGATTCTGCAACGATGGATGCGGGTCAAGTACCTGTTGATCCAGCGACAATGGACGGTGTTCAGACAATGGATAATGATGGTCATGGCACACATGATCAAAACGCACCGAAAACGGATCAAGAGATGATGGGAGAAGCGCCTGAAATGAGTCAGGGTGTGGTCGGCGATACACCTGATGCCGGTAGTCATCAACATCAAGATAAATAACAACGTCTGACCGGTTGTTAATCCTGCCATCGGCTCCTGCGTGTATACGTGGGAGCCGATGGCATTTTAGTGTTGTGGCTAACTATTATAGCGATTCTGAATGCGATAAAGGTGCACCAGACTGGTTAGTTTGATTAATGGTTTGATCAAGAGCTGAGCACTGCCGGCGATAAATAGCCAAGTCCCGCTTTCAACTAATGAATCGTTTAAGAAGAAGAAACTGCCGATCAGAAACCAGATCGCAATGAGTAGATCATTGAAGGCACTCAATGCCTCATAACGTTGCTGAATGACCAGATGTTCGCCACCGATATTGATGTCCAGTTTTGCCTTTGTTGTATTCGTCACTATGCCTCCATTGTGCATTGATTGAGCTGACTGAAACAATCTGAATTGATCAGGTGTATATGTGGATTGTCAGGGTAACATCTTCACAACAAAAACAAACACTCTTCCTGCAGAATTGTGGTTTACTTTTCATCACTTCTGGCGTCTGCCTTCCTTGAACTTATACGAAAGTCCATACAAACTCCCGTGCTAACAAACGATGAGACTTTACACATTGTGCGCATGTCACTACGATGCAGTCGTATGAACAATACTGATCATTTGCGCTTGATTAGACATGATTCGCTTGTGGGACTCGGTCGGTGATAAAAGCTCTGGGCAACGATAGCCAATCACTGAAAGTAGGAAAACAAAATAGGAAGACATAGTATGACGCCATATCCATCCGATCACATTGTACAGTTAGCGCTCGAATCTACGGGGATCGTGATTGAGTTAGTCGCGGTTATCGTGGGGCGGGATTTGCTGGTGACCATCCACGGTGGTGATGCCGCACATATTGGTGCTGTGGCACTGGCGCAACCGCGGGCAAGCTTGCAAGATGCATCAAAGGTGAGTGCCTCGACGTCGGTGCTGTGTGTGTTAGGCCACAAAGAAGATCTGCTTGCACACCGTACAGCCCAGATGATTGCTTCTGCACTTAATTGTGTTGTTTCGGTCAGTTGTGGGATTCATATCGATCAGGCCAAGTCAGCGCATCTCACGCAGATTGCTGACATGGTGGATACCTTGGTCCATCAACTGATTGATCGTTTGCGAGTCTGATTGAAAAACAATTGATTGGTCGATTTTTATAAAAGATAATTTTTATTGCGATGGCTTTTATGCTAGTAAACACCGTATAAAATTATTTAGTTAGTGTTTTTAACTGCCTCTCTCCGTTTTATTAATGAAAAATGCCTGTTTCCCCGTTTGATAAAAATTATTAATCGTTAAGACTATGATTTTTCATTTTATCTTTTGATGAGTTAGCGCGATATTCGCCGCGAAAAATTCCGATTCCTGTTGTTCTATCTGATTTCGAGGCTATTCAGTTGGAGACTTCCCCTATTGCTACTCAGCGCATTGCGGTGCCTGTGATCGCTTTGGCGCTATATGCGATTGCGTCCGGTTACCTTATGAGCCTGATTCCACTTGTTTTGACTTATTATGAGCTTGATGCATCGCTTGCGAGCTGGCTTGCCAGTGTTTTTTATGCCGGTCTCTTGCTAGGCGCGGTGATGATGGAACCTTTTGTAAACCGTTGCGGGCATCGGCTGGCATTTATCTGGTGTTTGGTGATTTTGCTACTTTCTATTGTGGTATTGCCATTACTGCCTTATACCGCGATCTGGCTTGCCGCACGTTTTGTGGCCGGGGTTGCGGTTGCCGGTGTCTTTGTAGTGGTTGAATCCTGGCTGTTACATGGTGATGCGTCTCGACGTGCAAAGCGTTTAGGCATTTACATGGTGGCCTTATACGGTGGCACTGCAATTGGTCAGTTCGGCATTGGTTTGGGGGTCTCTGGTGTGATCCCATTTACGGTCATTATTGTGTTGTTGATACTGGCTTCTGTGGTTTTGATTTATGGCGACATGGATCAGCCGCCCGTACAACAAGCGACAAGTTTATCCTGGAAACAGATGACCAAGCTTAGCCACGCCGCATTGATCGGGTGTCTGGTGTCTGGCCTGATGCTGGGGGCCATTTATGGTTTGATGCCGGTTGAGCTTGCGAATCGCGGTATTCCGACGACCCATCTTGGTAGCTTACTCGCATTGGTTATCCTCGGTGCAATGGCCGTGCAACCGATCATTCCCTGGTTGTCAAAATTTCTGGGGCGTAAACTCTTGATGGCCATGTTTTGTCTGGTTGGTGCAGGTGCATCGGTTTTACCGGTTCTTTATTCTGGAATGGGTACGTTGGTACTTGGGTTATTCCTGCTCGGTGTTGCAACGTTTGCGCTCTATCCGATTGCGATCAATCTCGGATGTGACAAGTTAGACGCGACCTACATTGTGTCAGCAACACAGGTGATGCTGTTTAGTTACAGTGTGGGTTCGGTATTGGGACCGCTCATGGCGAACTGGTTTATACAAGGCAATCAGGGGCTGCTGGGCTATTTATTTGTGATTTCACTCAGTACTTGCTTCTATATGCTGATTTCCAGTATCAAAACCAAGCGTCAGTGGGTTGCTCGCGGCTGATACTTTTTTCACAATGCGATCATACAAAAGCACTGACAAATCGTCGGTGCTTTTGACGTTTGGGGGAGTGTTTAACGGCTGACGGATAATGTATTCAGAATACGCAACAATTGTTGATGATCCGCTGCTGAGATCCGACCCAGAAACTGCATATCAAGTGATTGAACGACTGCCATGGAATCATGGTAAAGCTGTTCACCTTCGGTCGTTAAATAGACAAAGCGGCGTCTTTTATCTTGCGTACCATGCTGTCGGTTAATCAGCCCCCGTTTTTCCATTCTGCCCAATAGTTCTGCCAGTGTTGCTTTGGTGGTAATGGCGGCCTCCACCAGATCAACCTGCTCAATTCCCGGAGATTGGGCAATCGCATGCAAAACCGAAAACTGTGGTTTTGTCACATGGGGTAATGCTTCTTGCCAATAGGATGTATGTTCTTGAAATAGTTTCCGCATTAAGTGAAATACAGCTGAATCTAATGGTTGAGTCATTTGTTCAGGTTATCCTTGGTCTTAATGAAAGAGGGGCGCAATGTGACACAAAATATGGTCATGCAAAATATCCATTCATTACGTATTTTGTTAATTATATACCCAAGTTGCTGCAAGGGAACTGAGGTATCACTGATTTGAAATTTTAATATTGCTTTTTATGTATATAAGATTTAGTTTAACCACATTGTTCGTGTACGAACAATGTGGTTAAACTAAAATTCTGAGGGTGTATGAGGCTAATTGTTGGAATGACAGGTGCTACCGGGGCACCTTTGGCTGTCACGCTGTTGCAAGCTTTACAGCAAATTCCGGATGTAGAAACACATTTTGTGATGTCGCGTTGGGCAAAAACGACGATTGAACTCGAAACGTCGATGACAGCCAGAGACGTTAGTCTTCTGGCCGACGCCACGTACCATTCTGCGGATCAGGCGGCGGCGATTTCATCCGGATCATTCCGAACAGACGGTATGATCATTATTCCTTGTAGCATGAAGACCTTGGCTGGTATCCGAACCGGATATGCTGAGGGTTTAATTGGACGGGCTGCTGATGTGATCTTAAAAGAACAACGTCGATTGGTGCTTGTGCCCCGTGAAATGCCGCTCAATCCGATCCACTTAGAGAATATGCTCGCGCTTGCCAGAATGGGCGTCTCGATGGTGCCCCCCATGCCTGCGTGGTACAACCGACCTGAGTCTGTCGAAGATATTAAACAGCATATTGTCACGAGAGTGCTGGACCAGTTTGGTCTGGATGCACCGTTTGCGAAACGCTGGCAAGGTCTTTCTCAAACAACCAATAGACATGATGAGGAATCGTGAATGATTTTTGATGATTTAAGAAGTTATTTAAATGCGTTAGAAGAGCAAGGCCAGTTGTTGAGAATTACCGAGCAGGTGAAGGCGGAACCAGATATTGGCGCTGCGGCCAATGCAGCCGGAAGAATTGGTGACGGTGCTCCGGCACTTTG
This sequence comes from Vibrio gazogenes, assembly GCF_002196515.1. Lineage (NCBI taxonomy): Bacteria > Pseudomonadati > Pseudomonadota > Gammaproteobacteria > Vibrionales > Vibrionaceae > Vibrio > Vibrio gazogenes. Next base: position 1,074,653 of record NZ_CP018836.1, read on the forward strand.
GTTTGATAATATCGAGGGATTTACCGACGCCAGAGTGGCGATGAATACGGTTGGATCGTGGCCAAATCACGCGATATCAATTGGGTTACCATCCAATACACCGGTGAAAAAACAGATCGATGAATTTATTCGCCGTTGGGATAATTTCCCGGTGGCGCCTGTGTATCGGGACAACCCGCCTTGGGCTGAAAATACGGTTGATGGTGAAGCGATCAATCTGTTTGATATTCTGCCGCTTTTCCGGCTCAACGATGGGGATGGCGGATTCTATCTCGATAAGGCGTGTACAGTTTCTCGGGATCCGACGGATCCAGACAACTTTGACAAGCAGAATGTCGGAGTTTATCGGCTGGAAGTCAAAGGTAAAAGAAAGTTGGGTTTGCAGCCGATTCCGATGCATGACATTGCGATTCATCTGCATAAAGCAGAGGAGAGGGGCGAGGATCTGCCAGTGGCGATTGTGCTCGGTAATGATCCAATCATCACACTGATGGGGGCAACACCACTTAAATATGATCAGTCTGAATACGATATGGCAGGGGCGCTCAGAGAAGCACCGTATCCGATTGTAAAAGCACCGTTGACCGGATTTGATGTGCCTTGGGGATCTGAAGTCGTGCTCGAAGGGGTTATTGAGTGTGGTGTCCGTGAGATTGAAGGGCCATTCGGTGAGTTTACCGGACATTATTCCGGTGGTCGGAGAATGGCCGTTGTCAGAATTGATAAGGTTTCTTACCGGACCAATCCCATTTTCGAATGTTTATATCTCGGAATGCCGTGGACAGAGGTTGATTATTTGATTGGGCCTGCAACTTGTGTCCCCTTGTATCAGCAACTCAAAGCTGAGTTTCCTGAAGTCCAAGCGGTCAATGCCATGTACACACATGGTTTACTGGTGATTATCTCGACGAAGAAACGTTTCGGAGGTTTTGCCAGAGCGGTCGGGATGCGTGCCATGACCACACCGCATGGTCTTGGCTACGTCAAAATGGTCATTATGGTCGATGAAGATGTGGATCCTTTCGATTTAAAACAAGTGATGTGGGCGATGTCATCGAAAGTGAATCCGGCAGGTGACTTGGTTCAACTGAATAACATGTCGGTCCTTGAACTGGATCCCGGCTCATCACCGGCAGGGATGACGGATAAATTGATTATCGATGCGACAACACCGGTCGCTCCGGATAATCGAGGAAACTACGGTATGCCTGTCAAAGATCTGCCTGAGACGAAAGAATGGGTATCTAAATTAACTCGTATGATTGATGAAGCAAAGGAAGGTAAACAATGATTTGTCCACGCTGTGCCCATAAAGAGATAATGACACTTGCTCTGTCGCCAGTTCCTGATGTATGGACGGTCTATCAATGCCAACAATGCCTCTATACTTGGCGTTCAACAGAACCGCTTCGACGGATAAGCCGCGAGCATTTTCCTGATGCGTTTAAAATGACGCAGGCAGATATCGATAACGCACTGCTATTGCCAGAAATCCCCCCATTACTCCCTGTGAATGAACAATAAATCATAGGGAAGGGAAAGTATCAAAGAGAGCACTGCAACTGGGGTGGCTCTCTTGTGTTTTTTGTTGAATCGTCATGATCGAATCATTCATGTTCAGAGTTGTATATTCTATCTGGCGTGCTGTTTCGTGTGTACACAAAGGACAAATAGCGTATATTTTATAGAAATTAAGTTTTGAATTTTATGATATATTTTTTTATTTATATATCAATAGGTAATATTCAACATGCGTTCCTTATGGAAGGTTAAGGTTAAATATAATTTATATCGTCACTACGCCAAGTGAGATTATTTGTTTTTATAGCATTTAATCTGATACGTTTTATATCACATTAAATAAGCTATTTATTGAATTAAATGTATTTAATTAGTATGTAATTACTTGGCACTAGTCATATATTCTAATTTTTGTGGGTTACATATATTTCATGGCGTGGCATAGTTAACAAAATCGCTTAATATAAAAATGTTGGCGTATAATTTTTAAGTGGTTTCTGTTATTCAGTTGTTCTCATTTAGTTTTGCGAAGTCAGACATCTATGTATGCGTGAGTAAATCAATTGACAGTTACCTCTGTCATACAATATTTAACACTAACTAACAAGGTTGGAAAAATATGGAGATGAAAAAAATAATTGGGATTTCAGCGGCTTTTTTGCTTAGTTCGATGAGCTTAAATGCCGTTGCTGGTTCTGTATATGTGAATTTTAATGCCGAATATCAAGAAATTGATGGATTTGGCGGCATGAATGCCCCCGGGTGGATTAATGATTTAACATCAGCACAAGCGACCGCTGCATTTGGGAATGGCGATGGTCAAATGGGTTTATCCATCATGCGTATGCGAATCGATCCTGATTCAAACCAATGGTACAGACAAGTACCGACCGCTCAAATTGCTCATTCTTATGGTGCCAAACTATTGGCAACACCTTGGTCTCCACCGGCTTATATGAAGACCAATAACAACGTCAATAATGGCGGTAAACTGAAGAAAGAACATTATTGGGGATATACCAACCATTTAATGGATTTTACCCATTATATGGCCGGTAAAAATGCACCAATTTATGCGTTATCTATCCAAAATGAACCAGACTGGCACCCAGATTATGAGTCTTGTGACTGGTCCGGTGCAGATTTTGTCAATTATTTGAATGATCAAGGATGGCGTCTGGACTCTTCGCTTAAAATCTTAGCGCCTGAATCATTAGGTTTTAATCCTGCCCTTTCTGATCCAATTTTAAATAATTCTGTAGCTAGTAGCCATGTCGATATTATCGGCGGTCACTTGTATGGTGTGAAACCCAAAAATTATCCGCTTGCATTGCAAAAAGGTAAAAAACTTTGGATGACAGAGCACTATACCGATAATGAAGATGGAAATAACTGGAATAAAGCCATGGATGTTGGTTTAGAGCTGCATCAAAGTATGGTTGCGAATTATAGCGCTTATATCTGGTGGTATGTTCGCCGTAGTTATGGCTTGTTAAGTGAGAATGGTAACATCAGTAAACGTGGTTATGTGATGTCACAATACTCAAAATTCATTCGTCCGGGTGATGTCCGTATTGCAGCAACTGAAGTCCCAGAGAGTAATGTCTATGTGACGGCTTATAAAAACCGCTCCGGCAAACTGGTTGTTGCAGTTGTCAACCGAAGCAACTCTCATAAGGAACTGAAATTTACGCTGCAAAACGGCACTGTTGGTTCAATGACAAAATATGTGACATCAGCGTCTAAGAACGTCAGTTATGGCGGCAAATACGCAGTGAGTAACAATCGCTTTACGGCTTACGCAGACCCTTGGTCAGTGATGACATTTGTTTCTGAGTAATTGATGTCGGTAAAGGTGAATCCCCCTTCACCTTTTACCTTTCAAATGAACCTTGAGTACCATCTTGAACAAAATGGTGGCTCAAGGTTCATTTCATGATGACGGGAGCTTGTTTATTGGCTTATTTTGTTCTCTCACGTGTTTTTAAGGTGTGAGCTTGATGATCACCTGAGCTCATGAGGTAAGGGTGAGCCCACACAAAACCAGTAAACAGATATTGGACAATAGACCGAGTAAGAAGAAATAGGAACGCGGACTCGGGTTGGTTTCTGTAGCAATCGCATAATAGAGCACCATATGTACAATTCTTGCTCCGGCAAAAACCCAGATAAAAATCCCGGTCCAAAATACATTTGTTCCCATGAGAATGGCTAAAAATGATGTCCCCAACATGATTGGGAGATTTTCCAGCGAGTTCATAAAAGTACGGTGGGATCTGAACACAAATGAGTCGTGACTGAGTGATTCGTCAATTTTCCCGGGAACAGCTCCTGGCTGAGAGCCTTTCGATACAGATGCCACAAGACTTTGAATCAGCCATGTGATAAGCATCGTAAAAATACCCCAGTAAGATGTTGTATATAAATCTATAGCCGTCATACCTTTTCCTCGTTATATTGCCCAACGGTTAAACCCATCTCTTGTCCATAGCTTGTCTATATAAAACCTCAAGCGAAGTTGAAGCCAATCATTATTTTAAGCTAAAAAAAGCGTCGTGCGTTGAGTGATGTGTTTGCTACTCGCTATCCAGCGTTTTGATAAGTTTAGCCGGTATGCCACCCACTAAGGTGTCCGGTGCCACATCTTTGGTCACCACTGCGCCTGCTGCGACAACCGAGCGTGCACCGATGGTGACACCTTGGCAAATCACGGCATTTCCCCCGATCCAGACATCATCTTCGACGACGATTGGTAAACACTGAAATTCCCAATTCTTGCGTTTTCGATAATCCAATGAATGGGCCGGTGTATAAAATTGGACACTTGGGCCAATTAGAACATCATTGCCGATAGTGATCGGTGCATTATCTAGCATGGTGACACCCATGTTGATGTAGGTATTGTTACCGATAGAAATGCTTTTTCCATATTCACAGAGGAATGGCGGACATACGACCGTATTGTTTCCCACATGCTTGAATAATTGGACAACGTAAGGTTTGGCCGCTTCAAATTGACGTGAATTGATTTCTTTCAGTAACTCAAATGCTGCATTTCTCAACTCAGCAAACTCGGAACTGGTTGCGTCAAATTCCAAACCTAAGCCCATTTTCTCAAATTCACTCATATTCTCATTACCATTTTAGTATGTGTGTCTTACTTACATGACTTTAAAATATCAGTGATTGCACAACAACGATGTGTATGCGCTCTCACTTTCATTGGCCTCAGCAAACATCGTCAGAAACGTGGTCAAATAAGCATGCCATTCAAATGTGACTTACTCATGCCAACTCACGTCTGACGAGGGTATCCGGTGATTTGGGTGAAGATATTTTTCCATTGAGAAATTGATGAGGGACTCGCCGTTGCGTTGTACTTCATTCTTCTTGACCACAGCAAAGCCACGACGGTCGAAGAAAGGTTTAGCGATAAGCGATGCCTCAACGTATAAGCGTTCGATACCGGCTTCTGTCGCTTTTGCAAGCAAGTGTTCATAAAGTGAAGTGGCAACCCCGATTCCCTGAAAATCTGGATGTGTATAGGTGCAATCAATATGGCCATCACTATCAAGCTCGATAAAACCGGCAACTCGGTTGTCGATGATTGCCACGAATGGCTGCTTGTGACTGAGCCGCTCAGCCCACAACTGATAGTTAATCGGTGTTGGAGCCCAAGCTTCCTTTTGTTCGGGTGTATACACCGAAGGGTCAATGGCATGTACCGACTGATAAAACAAGTCAGCAATCTCTCGGGCCCATTCTGGTGAGTAGGTTTGTATTTTTATCGTTTCTTTCATTAATCAATTCAATTTGTTATGGAGAATAATGATTGTAAAAAATAGTAGACTTGCTCACAAAAATATTTTGTATCCAAGAGTGAATAGTCCGTTGCATTGAATTATTTTTTATGCACTCCTACACTACACAAAAGGTTTAACTAAGATGCAGTACCAATGTCAAGATATGATGTCGATATTGAAGAAACGCAATATCAGCCGGGGTCTGGAAACTCAGTTCTTTTAAACAAGCTGGGAATTGTAGATGCTGAGGAGATGAATGAGGTTGAGACCTATCTTCTCGTTAAACTATACGAAAAACTATTCTCAAAAACAGTGATTGATGATGAATTCAGTTTCCAAACTATCATGAATTGGCATCGACAATGGCTTGGTAATGTGTACTCTTGGGCTGGAAAAATCAGAAATGTTAGAATGTGGAAGGATGACTTCGAGTTTACGGTACCACGCCAAATTAGCCCAATGATTGATGATTTTGAGTCAAAATATCTATCGCAAATACAATATGTTGATAAAATGACGACAGAAGAACTCATTGCATTTATTGCGGAAAGTCACGTCGAATTTATCCTGATTCACCCCTTCAGAGAAGGTAATGGTAGAATTAGCCGATTGCTTATCGATTATATGAGTCAAGAAGCGGGATATGGACTCCTTGACTACAGCTTATGGGATCAAAATAAAGACTTCTATATCGCTTCTATACAGGCAGGATTGAGTGGCGATTACCAATATACAGCAAGGTTAGTCAAAGGAGTTTTAGCTAGCGAGTGTTAAATGTGCGTGCTTTTTCTTATTAGATTTAAGCTTTCGCTCAATGGTTTTTATGGAGTCGCCAGTTTCAATCGCAGTCGAACTCGCAACAGAACGATAGATCATCTTTTGAGTGACTTTTCTTTTCTCAGCTTTCATGCTTTTCCATTTTACATTTATTTATCGACACCGTTAAACACTATATCAGGGCTATAAAATGATCAATGTATAAAGCCTAAATTATATCGTAAATGACGGGGTTTGCCCTTTTGGCCAAAATGAGTCACATTGAATTGAAAACCGACGCGAGTCATCACTTCAAACGATGACTAACCCCACTTGAACAATCGATTATGTCCGCAGCCATTTGTACATGATGTAGCTATCAACAAATCCTAATTGAGCGTGCTGATAGGCTTTCGGAATGGTTCCTATGATCGTAAAACCGAGCTTCTGCCATAGCCTGACCGCGATTTCATTGGTTGACACGACACTGTTGAACTGCATGGCGTTAAAGCCAAATTCAAGCGCTTTCTGTTGTGAATGTTCACACATTTGACGCGCGATCCCCTTACCTCTGGCTGCACTTGAGACCATATAACCGCAGTTACAAATGTGACGACTCGGCCCTAATGCATTGGGCTTGATGTAATAAGTCCCCAGCACAACATCGTTTTCAATGTAAGCATAGGCTTGCAGTGGGGTTTCACACCAGAGCACGAATGCTTCTGCTAACGTCATATTCGGATCGAATGCGTAAGTTTCCTGCGCCTGAATTACCGAAGAAAATGTTGGCCAAAACGACTCAAACTCCGATTTTGTGATTTCTCTGATCATGACCATAACTCCTAACATATAACGAGCGATATAGACGACTTTATTTGCAGTTCTGCCGTATGAATTTGTGATCGGTCTATTTGGAACTAGATTGATATCCTACTGATTTATTTGGGATAAAGCATGCATTTTTTGATGGGCTACGGGTTGGTTGAGACAGCACGAGAAAGGGAGCGGGGTAAAGCGCAATTTACCCCGACTCATATGCTGCTTACTTACGCATTGCGTTGAGTTTGGCTTGGGCAATCCCAAAGATCGAATTGATCGGATAACTACCGTCTTCAGTTGCAGTGCCGGCGGGTTTGCCAGTGAAGATTTCGATCGCTTCGGTGACATGGTCTATCGCCCAGATATGGAACTCCTGCTTCTCAATGGCATTGACAATATCATTGCGTAACATCAGGTTATGTACATTGGAGCGGGGAATGATGACCCCCTGTTGCGGGTGACGGCCTTTGATCGCACATACATCGAAGAATCCTTCAATTTTCTCATTCACTCCGCCAATCGGCTGCGATTCGCCAAACTGATTCATTGAGCCGGTAATCGCAATATCTTGCCGGTTGGGTTGTTTTGAAAAAGCCGAAAGGATGGCGCAGAACTCCGCCATACTGGCACTGTCACCATCAACACCGCCATAGGATTGTTCAAACGTCAGTGTTGTGGTGAGCGGAAGTTTAGCATTCTTACCCAGAACCGAATGGAGGTATGCGGTGAGGATCATCACGCCTTTTGAGTGAATACTGCCACCGAGATCAACACTCCGTTCGATATCAATGATGTCGCCATCACCGTAACAGGTGGTTGCCGTAATGCGATTCGGCACGCCAAACATATGATCGGTGGTGCTGAGTACCGACAGCGCGTTCACCTGGCCGATCGCATGTCCTTCCGTCTGCATCAACGTGGTGCCGTTGAGAAATCCTTCCATCACATTATGCTGGATACGATTAACCCGTAGTTCCTGATTGTGCAGTGCCGCATCAACATGCCCCTGACGAATCATATTCGAGTTGGCTTGCTTGGCCACATAGTTTGATTCGCGGAGTAGATTTGCGATATGTGCTGAGTGTAGTGACAGTTTATTTTGATCTCCGGCGATGCGGGAGCTGTGTTCAATGATGCGCCCCATCGCTTTGCGATCACAATGGAGTAGGTTGTTGTCGTGCACGAAGCTGGAGATAAATCGTGCATATTGTAGTTCTGAGTCTGCGTTGCGAGGCATCTCATCCTCAAAATCAGCGGTGACCCGGAAGAGTTCACCGAACTCAGGATCATAATTCGTCAGTAGTTGGTAAGTCCGGTAATCCCCGAACAGAATGATTTTTACATTCAGTGGAATGGGTTCGGGATCCAGTGAAATCGCACCACTTAACGTGACTTCTCTCTCCAGCGACGTCATGCTGATCTGACGTGAACGCAGCGCGCGTTTCAGACCATCCCAGACGTAGGGCCGTTCCAACACCTTAATCGCATCCATAAGCAGAACCCCGCCATTGGCACGGTGTAAACTCCCTGAGCGAATCAGTGAAAAATCGGTGAATACAGTCCCTTTGTAGGTGGCGTTTTCGATATAGCCGAACAGCGAGTGATAATTCGGATTTTCTTCAACCACGATTGGAAAGCAGTCTTTCGGGTGGCTGACCAACACATTGACTTTGTAGCGACGTGGTAATTTTTTGTCCAACGCGGCTGCCGAGATCTCACCCTGTTCGCCACTTTCTTCCAGAAAGATATCGACATTGTCGATAATATCTTTGCGCAGATCTTCAAGATGGGTTTTGATTTCCGGGTAACCGGAATAATCCTTTTTAAGTTTTTTGATAAAGTGATTGAGCACTTCGCCGGTGACTTCATCATTGAGTTTTTTAATTTTTTCGTTGTAGCTTTCTTCCCACTCAGAGAGTTGGCGAACCATATTTCGCAGTTTGACTTCCAGTGCGTCAATGGTTTCTCCGAAATAAGTCTGTTCCTCTTTGGTTAATGCCTCAAATGTGGATTCGGTATGCATCTCATCGCCATTCATGGCGATAAACTGATAATCACCTTGTGGCGTGATGATCAGGCTGACGCCTTTTTCCTTCGCATCGTTGGTAATTTGCTCTAACTCGGTTTGTTGCTTGGCGGCGAGCTGGTTTTTGAGCTGTTCCGCACGGCCGATATACAACTCGTTATCGAATGCCAGTGGAATCGCACCCACCAGTTTTTCGAGCAACTTTTCGATATCCTGACGCAACTGATTGCCAAGCCCGAGTGGCAGTTTTAAAACTTTTGGCGTCCGACTTTCGGTAAAATTGGCTACGTAGCACCAATCAAACAGGGCATCCGGGTCGTGTTGATGGCGATTCAGATAGCGTAGCACCATCGTGCGTTTACCGAGTCCGTTTCTGCCGATGGCGTAAATATTGTATCCTTTCTCCTTGATCGACATGGCGAATTCAACTGCTTTTTGTGCCCGTTCTTGCCCGACGATCTCATCTATAGGGGGTAAATCTTTTGTGGACTTACTGGACAGATTTTCCAGCTTGGCAACATGATAAAGCTGATGTGTTTGTAGTCGTTCGATTGCCATGATTCCCTCACGCCTTTCCTTTTTTTATTCAGTGTAGATGTAATTGTTTGCATTTTTAGTGACTTAGCGCTGATTAGTATCTGATTGGACAAATAAGCAGCAGTTTATGATGAAATGTAACTGAATCATGAAATTATGGTGACCGGGAAAGAGTGCTTTGATAATCAGCATAGAGTCAGTAGACTAGCGTTCCTTTTCGCCCGACAGTATAAAGATGAGCGTAATTCGCCAGGCCGAATGCCATTTTTGTTTTATGCTGATGTCCCATGCTGATAGTCGGGTGCAATGTGTCGATGATGTTTGATTTTTTCTGACGAGAGAAGAGTTTTTATTTTTATGCAGAAAACTGTAAATGTTCCGCAATCGCTGGGTCGCCAGCTTTTCAAAATGACCTGGCCTATGGTCTTTGGCGTACTTTCTCTGATGGGATTCCAGTTGGTTGACAGTATTTTTATCGCGCAACTGGGTGTGTTGCCACTGGCTGCCCAAGGGTTCACATTGCCGATGCAAATGGTCATCATTGGTTTGCAGGTCGGGCTGGGTATCGCGACCACATCTGTGATTGCCCGCGTTCTCGGGGCCGGCAAGTTGCAGGATGCAAAACAGCTGGGTGGCCTGATCCTGACAATTGGTAGTATCAGTGTGGCAGTGTTGACGGTGCTGATCTATCTGCTCCGCCATCCGATTCTGGCATTACTGGGCGCGACACCGGAAGTATTTCCCATTATCGACCAATATTGGATTGTCTGGCTGATCAGTGCCTGGACCGGTGCAACGTTGTACTTCTTGTATAGTATCTGTCGTGCCAATGGTAATACGATCCTCCCCGGGACAATGATGATGGTGACCAGTTTGGTCAACTTGATTCTGGATCCGATTTTTATTTTCTCGTTCGATTTGGGGATCAATGGTGCAGCGTTGGCAACAATCTGTGCGTTTGGGATTGGTATTGCGGTGGTTGCGGTGAAAGTCTTGTCCCGCCATTGGATGTCGTTTCAATGGGAAGGGTTGGATATCCGGGCCAGTGTGAAGTCGATTTTGCAGGTGATGGGGCCAGCAACCGTGAGTCAGCTACTTCCGCCTGTTTCTTCGATGATGGCAACCCACATTCTGGCGTCATTCGGCAACGAACCCGTTGCTGCGTGGGCGGTGGGGTCACGGTTTGAGTTTTTCTCGCTGGTGGCTGTATTGGCGCTTACGATGGCAATGCCGCCAATGGTTGCCAGAATGCTTGGTGAGCGAAAAATTACTGAGATTCGCCATCTGGTCGGTATCGCGGTGAGGTTCGTGCTGATTTTTCAGACGGTATTTGCGGTATTGGTCTTTTTTCTGGCGAGTTCGATTGTGATGTGGATGGCTGATGTTACGATGATCCAACAATTACTCCGGTGGCATCTGATCTTTGTTCCGATCAGTCTTGGCCCGCTGGGAATTTGTATGTTGATGGTATCGATCCAAAATGCATTGGCAAAATCATACACCGCGTTGGTGATCTCTGCGTTGCGGCTATTTGTCTTCTTCCTTCCTTGTTTGTGGATCGGTGCGCAGATAGCGGAACTGAAAGGGATCTATCTCGGTTCGATGATCGGTAACATCTTGGCGGGTCTGTGTGCTTGGTTGATCTATCGGAGAACGATACGGCAGATCGAACAAACGGTCTCGTCTGACTGAGGTCTTTTTGGCTAAGATTGACGATTCGCGATGCAATGGTTCGCAATGATCATAAAAATCCCGCTTACAAGCGGGATTTTTATTCACAGCGTTATGCTTGAATCAAGCCGGGAGGGGATAAACGCTGACTGCCTTAAGCGCGATCCGCTTTTGCTTTGCGACGCGCTTCAACCGCAGCTGAGAGTTGACGTAGCACTTGCTCCGTATCCTGCCAGCCGATACATGCATCAGTAATCGACTGACCATAAGTCAGGGCTTGTCCATCGACTAAATCTTGGCGTCCTTCAACCAGATGCGATTCAATCATCACACCGAAGATTTGATCTTCGCCATTGGCAAGTTGTGCTGAAACGTCTTCAGCCACCACCATTTGGCGCTGATACTGCTTACTGCTATTCGCATGGCTGAAGTCAACCATGACCTTTTGCGGCAGATCGGTTTCGGTCAGTTTATCTTTGACGTCCTGAATATGTTTGGCACTGTAATTCGGCTCTTTACCACCACGTAAAATGATGTGGCAATCTGGGTTTCCGGCGGTTTCAACAATCGCGGAATGACCAAATTTAGTCACAGAAAGGAAGTGGTGAGATGCACGTGCCGAGCGAATCGCATCCGCTGCAATTTTGATGTTACCATCGGTGCCGTTTTTAAACCCGACCGGGCACGATAGACCAGAGGCTAACTCACGGTGAACCTGTGATTCTGTGGTTCTCGCCCCGATTGCGCCCCAGCTGATCAGATCAGCGATATATTGTGGGGTGATCATGTCCAAAAACTCACTGGCAGTCGGCATGCCCAGATTGGTCAGCTCTAGCAACAGTTTACGTCCGATTTTCAGACCTTCATTGATCTTATAGGTATCATTCATGTACGGGTCATTGATGAGACCTTTCCAGCCAACGGTTGTCCGTGGTTTTTCAAAGTAGACGCGCATGACAATTTCCAGATTGTCACTTAACTCATCACGCATTTTTTTCAGTTGCTTGCCATATTCAATTGCGGCCTCAGGATCATGGATAGAGCATGGCCCGATAATCACAAGGAGACGGTCATCTTTGTCATTCAGAATATTATGAATGGCTTTACGCGCATTAAATGTTGTTGAAGAAGCAACGTCAGTTGCCGGAAATTTCTCAAGAATGGCTACCGGCGGGAGTAATTCTTTAATTCGTTTTATTTTTACATCATCAGTCTGAAACATTCGGTTCTTCTTCCTCTCTTATCACGACACATCTATCAAGGGGGCGGCGCCCTCAGATGTTTTAACTTACGTAAGGTATCGGGTTCAATATTATGTTGCAATCATTTTTTTTATATAAATGCAATATTAAACCTATCTTTACATTAAATGTTTATTGTAAAAAATAGTGTACACTTGCGTTTGAAGGGGTGTCGTAGAAAGGTATAAATTGTATCCAATCTCTCATTGTGACTGAAATGCGATGAAGGGTTTCTATTATTTATCGATTGCGTACTCACAAATAATCCGTGATCTATCATACACTATGGATCACGAAAACATGTAGATCACGAAATAGTGCAAAGGTATCTCCCATGAATGAACAATTTTCTCGTTGGCTGGCAAGAGACCCAGATCGGACAACACAAGATGAATTACAAGCATTGATTGATGCCGGGAATCAGGAAGAACTGCAAGATCGGTTTAACGGTCGTTTAGCGTTTGGGACGGCCGGTCTGCGTGGCAAAGTAGGCTGTGGCCCCAACCGGATGAACCGCCTGGTCATTCAGGAGACGGCAACCGGATTAGGCAACTATCTGATTCAGCAGGTCGATCAGGCCAAAGAACGAGGCGTCGTCATTGGGCATGACGGTCGTTTGGATTCGAGAGATTTTGCATACGATACTGCATCAGTGCTCACCGCATTGGGGATTAAAGTATACCTCACTGATCAAGTCGCTCCGACACCGGTGGTTGCTTATGGCATTCGTCAACTGAATACGGCCGCCGGAGTGGTGGTGACCGCCAGTCATAACCCGCCGGAATATAATGGATTTAAAGTGTACTGGGAAAACGGTGCACAAATTATTCCCCCACATGATCAAGGGATCGCACAGGCAATTGAGCAGGCGTCTCAGCAGCCACTGAACACGATGTGTCTGACCGAAGCTGAAGCAGAGCAGCGGCTCGTATGGTTGAGTGATGACTACTATGAGGCCTATCGGCTGGCGGTCCATCAGCATCCATTATTACAATCGGGTGCTCAGGAAAACAGTGGCAATGACATTGCCATTGCCTATACCGCGATGCATGGTGTTGGCGCGCCTTATGCTGAAGCATTGCTACAGGAGGCCGGATTCACACAGGTTCATAGTGTTGCCCAGCAGCGTGAACCCGATGGTCGCTTCCCGACGGTGAAGTTTCCGAATCCCGAAGAACCGGGGGCAATGGATCTTGTGATTGGATTGGCAGAGCAAGTCGGGGCCGATCTGGCTTGTGCCAATGACCCGGATGCAGATCGTTTTGCGGTTGCAGCGCGTCAGGCTTCAGGTGAATTTCGGATGTTGACCGGAGATCAGGTCGGTAGCTTGTTAGGCGATTATTTGTTAGAGAAAGGACACACGCAACAAGCACTGGTCGGTAATACCATTGTTTCTTCCAGTTTACTGGAGAAGATCGCTGATCATTATGGTGCCACTTATTTCAAAACCCTGACGGGATTTAAATGGCTGACAAATGTTGCCATGCAGCAACAGCGTGAAGACCTGCCGTTCTTATTTGCGTATGAAGAAGCGCTGGGTTACACCATCGGTACACAAGTGTGGGATAAAGACGGATTATCAACACTGCTGGCATTTGTACAGATGTGTACGGCACTCAAACGTGATGGACAAACGGTCTGGGATCGGCTTGAAGCGATTTATCGTCGGCACGGTCTGTATGTGACGGCCCAGAAAAGTATCGCTTTATCACCAGAGACGCCACCAATCGGAGATGCATTGCGAGCCGATCCGCCGCAGACGATTGCCGGACGACAAGTGATGGTGACGGAAGATTATAAGACATCGCAACGTCATTTGGCTGACGGACAGACTGAATCGATTGATTTACCGGTGAGTGATGTGTTGGTGTATCAATTGGATGGCGGTGCCAGAGTGATTGTCCGCCCTTCCGGTACGGAGCCGAAACTTAAATGTTATTACGAGCTGGCGACTGATATTGCCGCAGAAGAAGCGTTTCAGGATGCACAGCAGCGTGCCGATGAACAATTAAGTATGCTGATTGCCGAACATCAGATCCATCTGCAATAACACATTTGATCTGATATGTAACACAACCAACCAGAGCAGCATTCGCTGCTCTTTTTTATTGGTGACTCTCTGTACCGCGATTCGGTTGTGATCACGGAGTATCAGCAGAGACATGTTGCTCAGGGTGAGTGGATCATTTTTTCGATAGCTGTGCTATCGCCATGGCCGGATTGGATGAACGGCATTTGGCAAACACATCTTGTTGTGGACGATAAGCTTGGGTTGTGACATCCAGCGCGCCCAACAATGTATCGAAGAGATAATCGTGAGAGATCCGGGCTTGTTGCGCCTCCGTTTTCAGACAAGTTTCATTGACGGATTTGGTTTGTTTAAATCCCTGTGACATCCATAGCAGCAGCGGTACATGCGTCTGATATTTCGGTGCGATGCTGTAAGGCAGGCCGTGCAGATAAACCCCGTCTTCACCTAACGATTCACCGTGATCAGACATATAAATCAAAGCAGTATTGTAGCGATCTTCCAGTGATTTCAATTGGTCAATGGTTTGACTGACAACGTAATCGGTATAGCGGATCGTATTATCATAGGTATTGATTAACTGTTCCTGAGTACAGTTTTCAATATCCGCTCTCGGGCAGTCTGGCTGGAACGCGGCAAATTCTTTCGGATAGCGCTGATAATATGTGGGGCCGTGGCTGCCGATCAGGTGCAGGACAATGATCCGATTCCCTTTCATTGAGGCGACTTTTTCCTGAAAATCTTCAAGCAGTTTGATGTCGAGACAACTGGTGCCATTACAGAGTGGGTGACTGCTGCTCCGGGACAGGTTTTCTTCCCGAAGGCGTGCTGGTACATGCTTGTCTGCGCCGTCATTTTCGCGCCAGAGAACATCGACACCCGCCCGGTTGAGAATATCCAGTACATTGTCCTGATGGAGTGCCACTCTCTCATTGTAGTCAGACTTGTTCAGCCGCGAGAACATACAAGGGACAGACACCGCAGTTGCGGTTCCGCATGACGAGACGTGTTGAAAAGCAATCACATCCGACTTGCTGGTATATGGATTGGTTTCTCTCGGATAACCATTGAGCTGATAGTTTTGACTTCTGGCGGTTTCCCCTAACACAAAAACAAATAGTGTCGGTTTACCATTACTGGCGGTTGGCGTGGGTTGATAGGCGTCCAGACCGATCTGTTTATAATCCATCGGAGCCGTCAGATAGTTTTCTCGGATAAAGCGGTCGAGACTGTGTACGTAATAGGTCGGAATGATCAGCTTACGCAAATAGCTGTTGTTTCTGCCGACGGAGGCGTAGTCCTGATAGTAGAACATGGCAATCATGATGATCCCCAATAGCGATACACTGATTGTCAGGAGCTTTTTACCGACTAAGCGCAGGACGCTGCGTTCTGGACGGATCGGAGATAACCATAGTGAAATGGTTGGAATGATCCCCAGAATCGTGACCCACAAGATCGAGTTCATACTCAGATATGAGGTTGCTTCACCCGTATTGGTTTCGACGATATTCCGGATCATATCGATGTCAAAGATAACACCGTAATTGTAACTCGCATAACAGACGATGCTTGAGGTGATGATCAGAATAGAAAAGAAGACTTTGGTGATTTTCGGCCAAGTAAACAGCGCAAAGATAATATTTAAGGCGCAGAAGAAAAATAGCGGAATCGAGATGATAAAACCGGTATCAACGGTCTCAAGTTTGCTGAAAATGGTCTTCAAATCTGCGTAAATCGGCAGATTGAGAAATGTGGCAAAGTAAGCTGAGAGGATCAGCGTCATGATGGTATATGAGAACGGGTAAAACGTTATGGTGCGATTGATTTTCATACTAAAATCCACGTCCAGATAAAGGCAGTCAGTAAAATGGTGATAAAGACAGCCGCAGAGCCGATGTCTTTGGCTCTGCCGCTTAATTCGTGAAACTCATCGCTGATCCGGTCAACCACAGCTTCAACGGCAGAGTTAAACAGTTCAGCGATTAAAATTAGGAACAACGATGCAATCATGATCATCTGGTCACCTGATGTGACGTTGAGCCAGAAAGTAAGCGTGATCAGGGGGATAGAGACCATCACCTCCTGACGAAAGGCGGCTTCATGGAGCCAGACCGAGCGGAGGCCTTTCATCGAATAAATGGTGGCGAAATAGACCCGCTTGAGCCCTTGGTGACTTGTTTTCATAACATCCTCATATGAATCAGGTCGTAAAAAATCTGACATGTGGTTGAAACATTGGGATCATCGTAATGAGCAAGCCTTAAGATTTACTTAAGAACGATAAAAGAGATGTCACCTTTTCAAGAGCAGAGGAAATATCATGCGTATTGGCATTGATTTAGGCGGTACAAAAACAGAAGTGATCGCATTAGCCGATGATGGCGAAACGTTATTTCGGCAACGGGTATCAACCCCACGGGGGTCATACTCGCGGACATTGCAAACGATTGTGGATTTGGTTCATACCGCAGAAGCGAAGACTGGGATGAGCGGTACGGTTGGTATGGGGATTCCGGGGACGATTTCCCCTTATACCGGCCGGGTGAAAAATGCGAACTCAGTGTGGTTAAACGATCAGCCATTGCAGGATGACCTTGGCAAGCGATTACAGCGAGAAGTCAGAATTGCGAATGATGCAAACTGTATGACGGTGTCTGAAGCCGTCGATGGGGCCGGAGCCGGTGAGCGGATTGTATTGGCGTTAATTTTGGGGACGGGGTGTGGTTCCGGGATCACCATCGATGGCAAACCGCATATCGGCGGCAATGGTATTGGGGGAGAATGGGGACACAATGCGCTTCCCTGGCCCGATGAAGCGGAGCGTCGTTTGGTGGCTGAGCGACCTTGTTATTGTGGTCGAAAGGGATGTATTGAACAGTATGTTTCCGGTACTGGGTTGTGTGATGACTATCAGAGCCGCAGTGGTGTGGCCTTGACCGGCAGCCAGATCGATGAGCTGGCTGCACAGGGAGACGCGCTCGCCCAACAGGTTCTATGTGATTATGAACGTCGGTTGGCAAAATCACTGGCGGCATACATCAACATTCTTGACCCGGATGTGGTGGTCTTTGCTGGTGGTGTGAGCAATATTCAGCGTCTCTATCACAATGTCCCGCAAATACTGCCTGAATTTATTTTTGGCGGAGAGTGTCAGACACCGATACGACAAGCCGTCCATGGCGATTCAAGTGGCGTCCGCGGGGCTGCATGGTTATGGCCTGTCGGTGATCAGTCGTGATCGTGTGGTCCCAAAGCGGTGGATAACCGAGAGTAATTTTGTATCGATGAATGGACTGCCTGGGCTAAATTTTCTAGCGGTACAGGCGCTGAGAAGTAGTACCCTTGCAGACTATCGCAACCTTTTTCTATCAGGTAACGGGCGTGTTTTTCTGTTTCTACACCTTCACAACAGCTGTGTAATCCGAGTTGTTGGGCAAGTGCCAGAATGGCATTGAGAACCGAAGCATCTTTATCACTGTTAAATGAGTTAACGACAAACTGACGGTCGATTTTTAAGGTATCGATATCAATGCGGTTCAGATAGCTCAGTGATGAATAGCCGGTTCCGAAATCGTCGAGCGCAATTGAACTACCTTGCGCCCTGATACGAGAGAAGAACTGGTTCGCTAAATCAAATTTTTCCAGATAACTGGATTCGGTAATCTCAAACTGAAGTCGGGTAATATCTTGATCATGGGTTGCTAAAGCCTGATGTAGGACTCTTTCCAACTGGGTTGTCACTAAATCTTTCGATGAAATATTGACAGAGACGACGACGGGATGGGTACAGATTGACTGAATTTCATCTAAATCCTGAATGGCCTGACAGAGCATCCAGCTCGTGATTTCGCTGATTTTGCCACCATTTTCTGCAATAGGAATAAACTCAGAAGGAGCAATCATACCCAGATCGGGGTTGTTCCAACGGATGAGCGCCTCAAATCCAATCACTGCACCTTGGCGAGACACTTTAGGCTGATAAACCAAAAAGAATTCATGATGATCAATGGCCGTTGATATGCGGTTGATGATCTGCAACATTCGCCGTTTCTGATGTAACATTTGAGGCTTGAACAGCCGATATGATCCTTTGCCAATGTTTTTACTGTGAGACATTGCAATATCAGCGTTAGAAATCAAGGTATCGATGTCAAAATCGGACGCTTTGGCCATGGCAATGCCAATACTGACACTGGTCTCGATTTCCCACTGGCCGATGGTCATCGGGGTTTTCAGCTGGTCGATAATTGTTTGGGCAACCTGCTCGGCGGTACTTGAGTCCGGCAGATCAGGCAATACCACCAGAAAGTCATCACCACCGAGTCGGGCAAGCGTGTCATTTGACCGTAGACTTCTCGCAATGAGCTGACTCAGATGACGTAACAAGTCATCACCGGCTGTGTGTCCCATCAAATCGTTAATATCTTTAAAACGGTCTACGTTGAGGAAAAAAATCGCCATATCGGTGTGGTGTTGTTGCGCGCTGAGTAGATACTGTTTCAGTGTTTCCATCACATAGCGCCGGTTGGGCAAATCGGTGAGATGATCGTAATTGGCGAGATGAAACATGGAGACTTGTTGTTGGCGCAACTTTTTATTTTGCTCCTGATTCAACTGATGTTCTTGATTGATCGTCTCCAGCATTGAATTGATATCTTGACTAAGATGCCACACCTCAGTGACGCCTTCAGCAGCATGTCGGAGCGTGTAATTCCTGGAGTGTTTGACTTGTCTGGTGAACGCGGAGAGACGGATCAAAGGTGTGACAATGCGCTGAAACATATACCAAGAAATGACCAGAGACATGACGAGAATCAGCAATACCAGAGGAACGGCCTTGATGAGGAGATCGCGTCGGCTATTGGCAATTGGCTGGTTGAAATCGTGAACGACTTCCAAATAGCCAACCGGAAAATTCGAGCCGCCAATGGCGTCCATACTGACCAGAAAATCATCAATGTGTGTCACTGGGAATGGTTTTTTCTGGGCAATGAGAGACTGATACTGTGGATTGTCAATGATATGAATTGGTTTGGCTGAGGTTTTAGAGTAGCGTTCTAGTAGATTCCAGTTTGCGTCATAAACATCGGCATAGAGAATGTGATCATATCTTTCGAAAGAGAGGAGTTTATTTTTCAGAATAAAATTTTCCGGCTCCTCGGAAAAACTGAAGAGCAGATCATCGGCAACATTGGCGGTTAAGGCCTGAAGGTTGTTTTTTACAGAATGAATGTAAATCGTTTCGTATTCTTTAAGAGAAACCATAAAAACCGAGAGTGCACAAAGTGCAATCGACAGTGTACTGATGAATAGAAATTTTCCGCGGATACCCAGTTTTCTATGAATCCCTATTAACATCAAGTTAATCCTGCCTTTGGTTGTATGCTAGCCAATTGTCATTTTTGATAAACCACAATCACATTATTGGGAAGTGCCACATGTGTCGGTACATAGCCGATCGCGTTATCCGTTTTGGCGACATAGTTCAGCAATTCCTTCACGGACGAAAGTTCGATTGGCGGGTGACTTCGTCCCGTAAATAGCAATTGTGCCCAGTAGGATTGAATCCGACTTTCGGTTAAACCTATCACATTGGTATTGAACAGTATTCGAACGGGGTTGCCAACTGTTAAAGTAACTGCTTGATATTTGCGGCTGAGTGTCCCACCCAAATATATTTGTCTGACTTCATGATGGGTTAATGCGGGTAGGTGTGACGCAGCATTGGCGATGACAAGAATGCTCGGCTGTGATTTGGCATAACCGAGTGGAGATGAAATCACTAAGTTCAGCATCAGCCAAAGACTAAATATGTGATAAAAGCGATGTCGTTGCGCTGTATTTCTCATCAGAACACCCACTCTAGGCTGATTTTGTAGAGATTGGCATTTCTGCTGAAGTCATTCTGAATCGAATCAAAAAAAGCGGTTTCGCCGGGTTTGCCATCTAACAAAGTGACTTCTGCTTTGAGTGCGATTTGGGGGTGGGCATCCCAGCGAGTGCCAAAAGTCCATGTGGTTAAATTATCCTGAGTTCTGGATTTCAGTGCACTGACGGCTTGATAGAGTTCACTGTCAGATATGGGGACTTCATTGGCATATGATTGATATTTGACACGGCTTTGCGCAAAGGTGGCATAAAATGTTAATGGGTGAATGCTGTAGCCGGCGGAAAGATAATAACTGTGAATATCTTTAATTAAATATCCTTGCCGAGGATTAATCATGCTCCACTCAGCACGTAAAAAGTAATCGATGGTTTCATAGGTTATCGCTACCTCTTCAAGGTCGATCCAGTGCTTCTGCTCCAAAGCCTCAGCGGTTTTTGTATAACCACCGTTTTCTAGTGCTGCATGCAACTGATTCAGCTCTGCTTTATTCAGGTTCACCTGCCCGTGGTGGTGAGAAATCCGGAGTGTCAGGTCATCGATATCAAGATGTGCAATCACGCCACCAAAGACTTTGACATCGTATTCAGTTGTTCCGAAATTGGTGTCGTGTGTACCGGAGTAACGCCCTAAATAAGTTTCGAGAGACGCGTCGACATTGTCGCTAGCATGGCCCCATGTCAAATCAACCCCGTGATATGTCGGGAACAGCCAACTTTTATAGATTTGCTGCGGTGCAGAAATCCAAGGATAGGCATAACCGACATCAAGGACATCACTTAATGCGAAAAAGGGGGTCTGTAATCGGCCAACTTTCAGCAGGAGATTATCGCCCGGTTGATAGGAAACGTACGCCCAATTAATGAGATCTTGGTCTGCGGAACGTTGTGTTCGTACGATACCTTGCACGGTTGCACTAAAGGCGGAGTTGAAGCGGTAGGAGGTTTGCAAACCGAGTAATGTTTCCGGTTTCAGAGAGATGCTATCTGAATATCCCATATATGTTGCCTGAGAGGTCGTCAAATAACCCGCTGTTATCCGACCAAACCCAGAAAGGGAAAGACGGTCATCAGGATTTGCATATCCTTCGTGAGGGAAAAAAATCAGAAATAAAGTAAAGAAGCAGGTTATTTGAGATACTTCTTGGTATTTTCTACGATATCTTATATTAAAAAAAGACAACATCATATTGAGTCTGCGACGGTGCTCACCATCCAAGTTGTTAATAAATTGTAACTTATTTGTTTCTAAGAAGTCTATTTAGATTTTGAATAGATTTGCTTGAATTTCACATAATATATCTAATTGCTCCGAAGATGAAAGGTTATGTCTCTGATAAGCAGTTTTTTCATTTATTATTGTTTTTATTGATGTGTTTGAGAGAAAAATATGAGTAATGAATATATTGGACCTGATGGTCAGAAGCGGTGCCAGTGGTGTAGCACGACCACTGATTTTCTTGATTACCATGATCATGAATGGGGGTTTCCGGTTGATGATGACCGAACCCTGTTTGAAAAAATATGTCTCGAGAGTTTTCAGTCTGGTTTGAGCTGGCGAACGATTTTGGCCAAACGAGAGAATTTTCGGCGCGCTTTTCTGAATTTTGATTTTAACCAAATGGCTCAGTTTACCGAGCAGGATGTCGAGCGTTTGTTACAGGATGCAAGTATCATCCGGCATCGTGGAAAAATTGAAGCAGTGATTAACAATGCTAAACGAGCGCAGGAACTGGTTGCTCAGGAAGGATCTCTGGCGGCTTTTTTCTGGCGCTATGAGCCGGATCCGGCCACATTACCGGAACCTCAGTCAGTCTCGACTTCACCAGAGTCAGTGGCTTTATCGAAGCAACTGAAAAAAATGGGGTGGAAGTTTGTCGGGCCAACGACAATATATGCATTTTTACAGGCAATGGGGCTGATCAATGATCATGAAAAAGGTTGTGTGATTCGGGAAAAAGTGGCACAGGTTCGGGCGGGTTTTCAACGACCATCGTCGCCATAGAAATTCTCATAAATGAGACAATTGTGATTTTCACTGTAAAGCTCATCCATTCATTTTGACAACAGAGATACCGACATCTATAAAAATAAGTAATCATTTTATAGTGATTAATATCATTCAAATTATAATAAAATTGATATTCATCTAAGTTCATTGTCGCAAATGATGCAGTCATGATTTGATCGAATGGAGAAAGCAGAATGGTTATCGAAGTTGGGTTGGTGATGTTATGCACAGGCGTCTTGTTCACGCTTTACTTCCGTATCAATCGCTAAGTGAAGCCTGACGCGTTTGATACAACGCTGAAACACAGTGTCAGGCTAGACTGTCGATTATGTCCGGTGATAAAAACATCAGTCGGTATAAAAAAGACCATGACTTGTCATCCATACGACGGGCATGGCCTTTTTATTTGGCTCGATATTGATTCGGTTCAATATTGGGTAAGTTCCCTGTATCCCACCGATATTACAGCATTAAGTGTTCATAGAGTTGCTGTAAGCGCAGATTTGTTTCTTTTCTGGCTTGTAGTGCTGCTTCGATCGTAATTGGCTCAAACTGAGCTTTGTAATTGGGTTGCATTTGGCCGATCAGGTCAAGGTCTGAACTGATGACTGTCCCGATGGTCGCATAACCACCGCCTGAGACGGCATCGCGAAGGAGCACAATGGGTTCCTTACCTGACGGCACTTGGATGGAACCAATCGGATAGCAGGCATCGACAATATTTGACGGATCAGAGCCGGCACCAAACGGTGGAACTCTTGGTTTGAATTCAAGTGAATGACTGCCTTTAAAGCGATAACCCGTCCGATCCGCCTCACTGCTGACCAGCCATTCGTCTTGATAAAAGCGGCGCAGGCTTGCGGGTGTCACGCGATGTGCATATAGCCCCTCAACGACCCGAATCGTTGTTTCCTTATGAATCGGACGCAAGAAGCGTTTAGGAATCGTGCGACCTTTGCTGACTTTCTCGGTGGGGGTACCGATCGTCAGCAGGTCATCTTTTTGTATGGTTCGCCCTTTCATTCCCCCCAAACGGCCCAACACATAGGTTGAACGGCTGCCTAAGGTTGGCTCTAGATTGAATCCTCCGGCAACGGCGAGATAAATGCGAGCGCCCTTCAAAGGATAGCCAAAATTAAGTTTTTGCCCTGCCTGCACTTTGAGGGTCATATTCATTGGCATGACTTCACCATCGAGCATCGGGGGCATCTCTGCGCCACACACGGCAATTAATGTTGGGCTGAGAAACGCCAGTTCGGGTCCCAAAAGTGTACATTCGAGAACAGCTTCAGTTGCCTGATTGCCAACCAATAAATTGGCCGCTTTCATCGAGAACTGATCCAGTGCGCCCGATGGAGGAATGCCCAGATGATAGCAGCCCTCGCGTCCACCATCTTGTATGGTCGTACTGAGGCCGGGTTTGATGACTTTAACTGACATAAAGCGCCTCCATGATACGACGTTTGTACTCTTCTGGATCGGCTCGGTATTCTTGTAAATCGAATTGGAATGGCTGGGTATGAAGTTGGTAAGTTCCAGACTCGACGGCTTGGGTGATTTGTTGGTATTCCAACGGATCAATCGGACGGAATTTCACAATGTCGCCAGGACGAAAAAACACAATCGAGTCCTGCATGTGGGGGATGGATTGCTGAGGGTCGTAAATCGGGACGGGGGTTATCCCAAACATTTGATAGCCACCAGCGCCTTTGACGGAATAGATACAGCCAAAACATCCACCGTGACCGACAGTCTGTTTGGGAGAATCTGTTCTGGGGGTCAGATATTTCGGGACTTCAAGTTGCTGTGCTTGCTCAACCATTTGAAACATAAAGGGGAGGCCGGCAACAAATCCAACCATCGAGACAAACCAGGGGGAGTGGCTATGTGCTCGAATGAAGTCTTCAATGTTGCCGTACCCGTTTAAGCTCGCAGCATATTCTAAATCAGTTTGTTCAGGCGATTGATGTCGATCCCGAAAACGCATCAGCGTTTCGTGTGTCCAAGGATCATTGTAATAAACCGGAATTTCAATAATCCGGGTATTGAGACGATGGTTGGTGATACGCGTACTTTCAAGTGATTTTACTTTGTCCAGCAATGTTTGTGGCGATATCTGATCGGGATTAAACCGAACTTGAAACGATGCGTTGGCAAGACAGACATCTAAAACTCCCGATAAATTCATCGCTTTCAAGCGATTGGTTATGTCTAACCCACGGAAAAATGCAGGCAGCGACATCGACTCGGCGATCTCTGCAAACAGGTGTTCATCGCCCCCGAAAGAGTATCGGATTGATTGTTCAGACATGTCCTCATTCTCCTTCCTCTTACTGGCCAGTGTTGATGCCAGACAGGCCGTTGCATCTACTATTTTGACTTGGCCGTATGGGGTTACTTTGGCGTTTCAATACTGGCTATCACTTGGCCGGGCTCAATAAAATCTTCGTTTTCAATATAAAACGCTGTCAGGATGCCATCGACATCGGCAGTGACTTCAGAAAATTGTTTCATCACTTCAATTAATCCAATCACCTCACCATTGTGTACTTCACAGCCTTCAGCGACAAATTCCGCGACATCAGGCGCCGGACGCCGATAAAAAATACCGGGTAACGGAGAGATGATTTGATGTGTACTGGTCATTCTTTACCTCAATCTTGGTGATATAGATTTTAACGATTGACACGGTTAGGTGCCTGAATCGAAATACCAGCTTGTTCCAGCGTTTGTCTGACGACTTGAACAAGTGCCAATGCGCCCGGGGCGTCACTATGAATACAGATTGAGTCGAATTGTACAGAAATCTCCTGATTATCAATGGTCGTTACTTTATTTTCGCGACACGCTTTAAGGACTCTCTTTGCAACCTGATCCGGGTCCAACATTCCGGTTTTCCGGGTAAAGACGATTGCTCCACTCTGATCGTATTCTCGATCTGCATAAAACTCACAAATGACAGGATGGCCTTTGTCTAATGCAAGTTGATGGAGCCGTGAGCCATACATCACATATAAGATAAGTTCTGGTGCAAAACGGTGGAGCTGATGAATAAATAAGTTAGCCGCTTCATCGTCATTTGCCAGATGCATGTATAACGCACCGTGGGGTTTGATATGTTGTAAGGTCATGTCGTGAACGGATGCAATCTCTCTCAACGCCCCTACCTGATAAATGATATCGTGGATAAGTTCGTGCACCGAAGTATGAATATGACGACGACCAAAACCGAGCAGATCTTGATACCCAGGATGCGCCCCGACCGAAACCCCATGTTTTCTGGCAAGCGCTACGGTTTTATACATTGTGGACGGATCGCCTGCATGAAACCCGGTTGCAATATTGGCAGAGCTGATAAGCGGTATAATCTGTGCGTCTGCGTTATCACCGACATACCAATGGCCAAATCCTTCCCCGATATCAGAGTTTACATCAACGGATAACATCGTTTTCTACCACCATTACGGATTGTTATATTTTTATGCAACACATCCAATATATCTTGTTCTGTCCTGTAAAAAAGATTTATTTTTAGATACTGTGGTATCTGAAAATCAGATATCTTGAGAGATAAACACATGTCAATGACCATTCGGCAATTGAAATATTTTGTTGCAGCCGCTGAACTCGGGCAGGTTTCTCAAGCCGCTATTCAGTTGAATATCTCACAGTCAGCGGTGACCACGGCAATCCGGGAATTGGAATCATTACTTGGGGTCACTCTGTTTGTGCGGAGCACTCAGGGAGTCACGTTGACGGAGCAGGGGCGTCACTTTTTGAATAATGCTTATCAGGTACTGAGAAGTGTTGATGAAGCGTTGAATATTCCACATACAGATGAAGAAGCCAGTGGCTCCGTTCGTTTAGCGGCCACCTATACGGCGCTGGGATATCTGTTGCCTTATCACTTACAGCGATTGCGACAGTGGTACCCCAATATCTCAATTGATTTGCACGAATTTGAGCGTATGGAGATTGAAGATAAATTATTAGATGGTTCAATTGACATAGCGATTGTATTGACGGATAACTTAATAGAGTCGGAGATTGTTGCTGAAAAATTATTCAGTTCTGAACGCCGACTCTGGCTACCCAGTCATCATACGTTGAGTCAGCAGAAAACATTGGTTTTGGAAGATATTCAACAAGAACCGTTTATCATGTTGACGGTGGATGAAGCGGATGTGAGCGCCATGCGTTACTGGCGTCGTAAATCGTTGCAACCCAATGTTATACTCCGCACCAGTTCCGTTGAATCAGTTCGCAGTATGGTCGCGAACGGATTGGGCGTCGCCATTCTTTCTGATCTTGTTTACAGGCCGTGGTCTTTAGAAGGACGGCGGATTGAAACACGTGCTCTGGATGATGTGATCGATCCGATGAGTGTCGGTTTAGCCTGGAAGCGCGGTAAGACTTTTACCCAAGCGATGCTGGCTATTCGGAGATATTTACAGCAAGTTTACCTGACCCCACAACAGCATATGATCAGAAATACGGCGCTGTAAAAGTCCTGATGATGTGATTAGGTGTGTAGGGACATCAAAAAATATGTGGTTGAATTGATGATATTAATTGCCGGTTGTCTGCGTTTTATCACGCAGACTGATCAATTAGCGTATATTCGCAAACGAGGTCGCTTGCGGGTCGGTACACCGGGAGACTACCATTTACTATCATATTTTGATGGTGAAGGATTTTCTGGCTATGACATTGATATTGCAGCTTATTTAGCCAAGAAGTTGGGCGTTGCTGTTGAGTATGTATTGACGGAAAGGCAGGCACTGGTCCCGGGGTTGCATGCCGGCCAGTTTGATATCGCGATGGGTGGGATTCCTCGTTCAGTTTCTGGTCAGTATGAGGTAGAGCAGACACAAGGTTATCTGACCTTTCATCATGTATTGATGACAACAGCGGACAACCAATCACACTTTCACTGTCTTGAGCAGATCAACCGCCTTGGGGTAAAAATTGGTGTGCATCTTGGCCAAGTCTATCAAACGTTGGCTGAACAGTATTTTCCGGCGGCAACCATTGTGCCATTTGAGAACTATTTAAATATGCCACTGGCCGTTGAGGCCGGGCAGATCGATGTGATGCTCACCGAAACGCCATTCGCGCAGTTTTGTCAGATGGCCGAATCATCATTGGTTGTCGTTCGAGACCTGACGCCGTCAGTGTCACATCAATTCAGTTATCTGCTGCCTCTTGGGCAGCAGCGGTTACTCAATATGGTTAACTCGCTTCTAGATGACATTCAACTCGAAGGCATTGGGCGACAGTTGATGGTCAAACATGCGTTGCACCAACCGACCGAGTGAGCTCCACCGGGGGAGTCATTCTGCTTAAAGTAAGATCGCCCCGGCTGTCCCCAGAAAAGCAAAAAAACCGACAACATCGGTGACGGTTGTCAGGATGACCGAACCTGCCAGTGCAGGGTCGAGCTTGAATTTATCCAACAATATCGGGATTAAAACCCCAAACAATCCAGCCGTTGCAATATTGACGACAATGGCGAAAGCGATTGTCATTCCCAATCCCGGCGATTGATACCACAGGCCAGTGATCGCACCGATAATCAAGGCCCAGAACAGGCCGTTCAATGCGCCAATCCCCAGTTCATTCTTCAGGAAAGTCCATCGGTTGCCTGACGTGATCTGGTTTAAAGCCATCGCCCGCACCATTAACGTGAGGGTTTGACTACCGGCAATCCCCCCCATTGAAGCGACAATGGGCATCAACACAGCCAGAGCAACGACTTGAGCGATCACATTTTCAAAGAGTCCAATCGTGATAGAAGCCAGAATTGCTGTCATCAGATTAATACCGAGCCATACTCCCCGTTTTTGTGCGCCTTTGAAAACGGGGGCAAATAAGTCATCTCCTTCGTGAATACCGGTCCCCGCCATCAGGCGGGTTTCGTAAATTTCTCGTTGGACACTGAGTGTAAACTGCCAGTCCACCGCACCAATCAAGATGCCGAAATCCCCCAGTACAGGGAGCGTTGGGTATTCGGAATGCTCAAGTGCACTGACCGCTTCTGAAAGCGGAGCGGTTGCTTTAAGTTGAGTGAGATTGGTTTTATTCAGTGAACTGAGCGGTGCTGACAGGTCTGCGGTCAGTAAATCAGCGGAACTGATTAGGCCCCGGAATTTTTTATCCTTATTGATCAAATAAATATAAGGTGTCGGACCATCTTGATATTTATCCAACAGTATTCGGGCACGACTGACCCGAATATTGAACGGCAAAGTAAACACTTTACGGTTTGCCCAGTGACCAAGCTGGTTATCATCATACTGGTTGGCTTGGTCATACAGCTCTAATTCATCCCGGCTGATTAATCGCAGTGCTTCACTGATGATGTCGTCAGGCAGGGAGTCTTCCCACTCCAGCAGCGATAGGTTATCTAGCTTTGTGAGGATTAATTTCAGCTCGGTCGGTGTCAGGCTTTGAATCACTGAAATCCGGGCTTCTGAGCGCATCTCCGTCAGAACGGGAATATGAAATTCAAGGGGTAAAGCACGCCAGAGCTTGACCCGTTGCTCTACTTTTAATGCTTCAAGTAAACGCGCGACAGTATCCATGTCCATGCCGTGATTCAGATATGAGGTCAGTTGTTTTGACTGTTCAATATCATCGGCTTGTGTCAGTGATTCAATAAATAAGGATAAGTCTTTTGGATCGCTCAATTTTTTCACTCCGAAAATGCATTCAGAACACCATATTGCATCAAAAAAGATCTGCATCGGAGCATCTTGCTATGGAACATCCATTGAGACAGAACGCTTCCTGAATATGTGGTCTTAAAGATACACTGAATCCTACGGTTACTTGGATGGTTATGATACTCAAGAATAAAAACGGCAGGAACAAAAATCAAAGGGAAGTGGCGAGATTCTGGGTGAATCTGTCTGAAACCATCAGACAGACCCCTAAGAGGGTCTGACGATGGTTTCAGCATCGGTTAGCAGGAGATTACTGTGCTGCAGCTTTCGCTTGTTTTATCCAAGAGTTAAATAATTTCTGGTGGGCTTTGATCCAACCATTGGCATGCGCTTCAATATCAGCGGAACTATTTTTCCCCTGACTCATCATCATGTTTTCTGCACTCACATCGTTGATGTTGAGCTTCATAAGTGAGAATAGCTTCGCGGCAGCCGGGTTATTTTGTGCAAACTTCTTATTCGCAACAATTCTCATTGTGTTCATCTCGAAACCATAATTTTTACCATTCGGGAGACTGGTATCAATGTTTTTCCGATCACCGGGCAGTGCTGAGAAAGGTACTTGAAGCCAGACTACATCTTTTCCCGGAACCAAGACGCCACTGACCCAATACGGTGTCCATGTGTAATATAAAATCGGCTGACCTTTGTGATAGCGAGCAATTGTATCAGCAATCAGCGCTGAGTATTTACCCTGATTGTGTGTCACCGTTTGACGTAAACCGTAGGCATCTAACTGATGCTCGATAACACTTTCACATCCCCATCCGGGGTTACATCCGGTGAGATCCGCTTTACCGTCATCGTTGGTATCGAAGAGCTTAGCCAGTTTTGGGTCTTTCAATTGTTCAATATTGGTAATTCCGTATTTCTGGGCGGTTTTTTTGTCAACGAGATAGCCCTGTACCGCCCCTGAAATATAGTTACCTGCAACATAGAATGCGTCGTCACCACCTGATTTTTTATATTTGCCGTCGTGAAGGGGGAACCAGCCAACAGCAAGGTAAGTTGCGTCGTCGTTGGCAATCGAGGTATAGGCGACGTTGTAATCGACTTCTTTGGTGGGTAAAACCGTATAGCCTAAAGCTTCCATCGCTTTGTTGACGATTAGCGTCTGAAAGGTTTCCTCTGCAACTGTGGATTGAACGGGCTGAACCGTAATCCCTTTTCCGGGTAAATCTTCAGCAAAAGCCAGTGAGGCTTGACACGCTGATAATACCAGACCGGTGGTTATCAACATTCTCCGTGTATATTTCATATTTGATTTCCTTATATGGATGAGCTTATCAATGCCCGAATTACCTCAATGCTTCGCATTTGGGTCTCTTCGGGTCTCAAGGAAAAGAACCGCTGGAATACACTTCATTGATGTGAAGGTTCGGTTCTATGGTCAGCCAATCAGAAACGCGCTTTATTGGCGTTCGTGACTGATTGGCGATATTCCCTCGTGCTGCGTGACTTTGTTATTTCATCACCATGGTTAATTTTTTTTTGCAACCATTCGCCAAATAAAGCTAGCGGGGCCAGAGTGATACCAACGACTTTTGTTATCCCGGGTTGCAATGCCAATGGTCTGTGTAATGCGATCCAATAGAATGGCGAGAATCACAATCCCAAGGCCGCCAACGGCTGCCATCCCCATATCGAGCCGACCAATACCACGTAAGACGGTTTGTCCCAGTCCGCCCACGGCAATCATTGAAGCAATAACCACCATAGAAAGTGATAGCATCAGTGTCTGGTTTACGCCAGCCATGATCGATGGCATCGCCAAAGGAAGCTGAATGCGATACAGCATCTGTTTCGGGCTTGCACCGAAAGCGTGACCGGCTTCAACCAGTTCTTCTGGAACTTGTTGGATGCCGAGGATGGTTAATCGAACGATGGGCGGCAGTGCAAAAATAATGGTCACGACGACCCCGGGGACATTACCAATCCCGAACAACATCACAATCGGAACGAGATAGACAAACGCAGGGGTTGTCTGCATCGCATCAAGTATTGGCCGAATTATTTTCGCGGCCGTCTGATTCCGGGCCAGCCAGATGCCGAGCGGCAGCCCTATCAGTAAGCAGAAAAATACCGAGGTCATGACCAAGGCCAATGTCACCATTGCACCCGTCCACGCACCGACCAGACCGATCACAATTAATGAAATCAGTGAAACGATCCCCATGCGTAGCCCGGCCATTTGCCAAGCCAGCAAAAACAACACCAATAACATGATGGGAGCCGGTGTGGTGACTAATGCGGTCTGGAATGAAGTGAGGATTAAATCGATCGGAATGCGGATCGCCTGAAATAGCGGACGTCCATGCGTGACTAACCAGTTGAGTGCTGTTTCTACCCATTGATCAAAGGGGATGACTGCATCTTTAAATGGGTGTAACCAGTGAAATGTCTCTGGTGGTGGTGTGCTGGCATTTAACCAGTCACTGTTCGCCGTGGTGCTTGTCGCCCAAGGATCAACGTTTTGTGTGGATTCCATTGCCATAATTATTCTCTATCCAAAGTCTGAAGTAATCGGGATTTGCTGATAACACCCAGATAACGGTTATTGTCATCGATGACAGGCAGTGCGTAAGGGACGGTTGCAACTTGACCGATCAATTCGCTGATGGGGGTATCGGCATGAACATTTATCGTGTCTTGCAAGAGTGCACTGTAGAGTGAGCGTTTTTGTTTCTGAGCTTCTTTGAGTGAATCGATGGAGACGACACCTTCATAGCTATAGCCTCGATCAACCACAATGCCAAACTCCCGATCGTTATCCAGTAACAGTTGTAATGCGGCGGCTGGCCCGTCATTGTCATGCTTTTTCAGGACTGTGGCGATTTTTCTCCGGGCAATATCTTTTGCCGTGAAAATGTTGGCGACATTCACGCCGCGGAAGAAGGAACTCACATAATCATTGGCGGGATTGTGCAGAATATCATCCGGGGTGCCGACTTGAACGACTTCGCCATCTTGCATAATGGCAATTCGATCACCGATACGCATGGCTTCATCCAGATCATGAGAAATGAAAACAATGGTTCGTTTATCATCGTTCTGTAAACGAATCAGCTCATCTTGCATCTCAGTACGAATGAGTGGGTCGAGTGCTGAAAATGCTTCATCCATTAACAGGATATCCGGGTCATTGGTTAATGCCCGAGCCAATCCGACCCGTTGTTTCATGCCTCCGGAAAGTTCATCTGGGAAAGAATCCCCGTAAGCATCCAGCCCGACTCGTGACAGTGCTTTTTTGGCCCGCTCATAGCGGGTTGCTTTATCAATTCCCGCCAACTCTAAGCCAAATGCAGTATTGTCGATGACTGACATATGCGGCATTAGTGCAAAATTCTGAAAAACCATTGAAATTTGTTTACGCCGAACTTCACGGAGATCGGAAGCTGGAATGTGTGCAATATCCCTTCCTTTGAGCAGGACACTGCCTTGTGTTGGTTCGATTAAGCGATTTAATAAACGGACTAATGTTGATTTTCCGGAGCCGGAGAGCCCCATGATCACAAAAATTTCGCCTTCCTGAATCGAGAGAGAGACATTTTTGACACCGACCGTGAGGCCTGTTTTTTCAAAAATCTGGTCTTTATCCAGCCCCTTTTCCATTAAGGGAAAGGCAGTATCAACAGACTCCCCGAATACTTTGTAAAGCTCTTTTACTTCTAAGATAGCTTCCATGTTATCTGACCCATATTGTTTAAAATTAACAACTGTATGTAATGAACTCTAAGCATTATTTGGATAAAAATCAAGCGCTTCTGTTTTTTTATGTTTTTTTATGTTTATAAGTTATTGATTTTTAATAACTATTGGTTTTTCCTTTTTTTTCATATCTTTGCATAATTCTTTGTGCACAAAATAATTGTTTTTTTATCTACGGTGGATTGTTTCGTACTGTATTTCATTAGACAATGTGACAACGCTTGCCGTGTGATAGAGATAAGTGGTGTTAAAAATAAGGGGTCTGCCGTGTTAAAAATTATACTGATGGTTGGAATCATACTGTCTCTTTTTCTGAGAACTGCCGTTGCAGAACCGGAACAGAAATACTCACAAACTGATATCTTGGATCGTCCGCTTATCGAGCGCTATATTCTTGATGAGCTAAAATCACTTCGACAAGATCAACAAGATCTGGAACGCCGTCTAACCATCCAGATGACGGATCGGGAATTGAGCGTTGCTGATAAATCAATGAATTATGCCAATGTCACGGTTACTTATTTCTTTTATATCATCGCTGCTGCTGCGTCATTGATCGCTTTATTTGGCTGGCATTCGTTGAAAGAGGTGAAAACCAACACGCGTGAGCTGGCGGATAAACGCTTAAATAAAATTGCGCAAGATTATGAGAAAAAATTTCTTGCCTTGGAGCGTGACTTGAAGCGCAAAACGCGGATCATCACGGACAATAACCGCGAGATTGAGATTATCAATGAGATTCACAACTTGTGGCTCAGAGCGCAGAGTGTCCAAACCCCAGAGCAACGGGTGCAGGTTTATGATGAAATTCTGAAAATCCGTCCGGGAGATTTAGAAGCATTGACCTATAAAGCTGATGCAGTCATGGAAATGAAAGAATACCACTGGGCAATGAGTTTATGTAACCGAGTGCTTGAGCTCGATGAAACCAATGGTCCGGCACTGTACCAACGCGCTTGTGCTTACGCACGTCTGGGTGCTGAAGAACAAGCAATTATCGATCTACAACTTGCTGTTGATCTCAGTCCTTCACTCGGTGAATTCATTGCCGAAGAATCAGACTTTGAAGCGCTGCACGGTAATAAAACCTTTGATAGTTTGTTGACGGCGCCTTCTCAGGAGTAGTGTCGTGAATCAATCATGACGATTGGTTGACACATGACTTGTACACATCTGTCATGTTGTCGGGATTTATCGGTATCAATTGTTGTTGAGCGCCACCCGTTGCTGTTAACCAGCGGATGGCGCTCAACAACGTTTTTAGAGGAGATCCCTTCATGACATATACACCGGATGATCTTGAGGCACTTTATCAGGTTTGGATGTCGCAAAAAGCGAGAATGCATCTGACACAAATGGAAGTGGCTAAGCAGTTGGGACTGACCCAGATCCAATTTTCTAATATTTTGCGGGGGCGTGAGCCACTGACACCGCAGTTCGTACAATCTTTCTGTCGATATCTCCATGTCGATCCCTATCTATTCATGCCCAGCCTGATCAAACAGCAACGAGAAGGCCAACAACAAGTCAAACTTGTTAACCGAGTGATTATCGATGGTGATATTGATTCGGTTTATGTGGATGGCAATCAAGTCGTTATTGAGTACCGGAGTTTGGTGAGATAGACTCGAACGCCGACGAGGTATCTTCAGCCTAGTCTTTGATTATGCACAACAATAAAAATAACCGACCCGTGGTATCGCAGTCGTATTTGCTATCACGACATGGAGAGATAATGAAAAAAATCATATTGGCAATATCAGTAGGCGCTTTGTTTTCCACCATGACTCAGGCTTCAGAGTGGGGATATACCGGTAAAAATGGTCCGAAAAATTGGGGCCATATTTCCAAGGTCTGTGAGACCGGGAAAAACCAAAGCCCGATTAATCTGACGGAGACAGTCAGATCCGAGCTGAAACCCTTGGCAGTTGATTACCAAGGGCAAGTGACCGCCCTGAATAACAATGGTCATACGTTACAGGCAACCGTGACTGGCAACAACACGCTGACGGTTGATGGCAAGCACTTTGAACTGAAGCAGTTTCATTTTCATACCCCTTCTGAAAATTTGATTCAGAATCACCAATATCCTTTGGAAGCTCACTTTGTTAATCAAGACAGTGACGGCAATCTGGCTGTTATTGCTGTGATGTTTGATATCGGGACTGATAATCAGGCCTTGACGCTGTTGGCCCAGAAATTACCGAAAAAAGGCGACGCTGTGCCAGTCTCTTTTCCTGTGAAAGATTTACTGCCGACAACGCAGAAATATTATCGCTTCAATGGCTCGCTCACCACGCCACCGTGTAGTGAAGGGGTGCGTTGGTTTGTCATGAAACAGACGAACACGCTCTCAACCAAGCAGGAGAATGCACTGATTTCTGTGATGGGACACAATAATCGCCCTGTTCAGGCACGCAATGCGCGCGTTGTATTAGATGAGAAATAGATAGACGAAAAATCGCTGAGATGAAACAGCATCGGTTCCGGTGATTTTACTTGTCATCCAAGGTCATTCACGGCTGAACAGACCCGCGTTTGAAAAGGCAAGCCCCTGACATTCAGGGGCTTGTTGTATGAGATGTGTGCGGGAACGTTGAATTGAACCAATCACCTTGCCCTGTCGTCTTTAACCTATCACGACCTGAGCCAGCAGATAACCGACAATACAGCCCGTCACAACGGCAATAAGACCGACCGCCATAAACGAGTGGTTAAAGTACCATTTTCCTATTTTTGTCGTGCCGGAAACATCAAAGTTGACGGTGGCGATATCCGATGGATAGTTTGGAATAAAGAAATAACCATAAACAGCTGGCATCAGGCCGATCAACAATGCAGGACTCAGGCCCAGAGCCAGTCCGACAGGCAACATCATCCGAGCGGTTGCGGCTTGAGAATTGACCACGACAGAAACCACGAAGAGCGCCAGCGCGAAGGTCCAAGGATACAGCTGAACCATTTCAACAATCCCGGACTTGAACTGAGGCATTGCGTATTTGAAATAAGTATCTGACATCCATGCAATCCCAAAGATTGCAATGGCTGCAACCATCCCGGATTTAAAGACCACACCGTCAGGCACATTTTTCGGATTTGTCCGGGTGACCAGCAGAATAATCCCGCCGAAGCAGAGCATCATCATCTGGATCACAACGGCCATACTGATGGGTTTTGCCCCTTCACTGATGGTTCTGATTTCCGGCACCATCGCAATTAAGACAATACAGAGAATTGAGCCAATAAAGAGTAAAACGGAGTTTCGTGCTTTTGCCGGTAGGGTTTCATTCAGCGTAGTGGCGGTTGTATTTTTAATCTCTTCTTGCCAAACCGGATCTTGCAAGCGCGCCTGATACTCAGGGTCATCTTGCAGTTCTTTTCCCCGTCTCAGGCTATACAACGACATCGCGAGTGTACCGCACAGTGTGGCTGGTACGGTAACCATCAGAATAGAAAGGAGTGTGATATTGGTCTGAACATTAACTAACTGCGCCAGATAATAAACCACTGCCGCTGAAATCGGAGACGCTGTAATCGCTACCTGTGAAGCCACAGAAGCAGCAGCCATCGGACGTTCTGGGCGAATACCATTTTTCAGTGCGACATCACCAATGATTGGCATAATGGAGTAAACAGCATGGCCGGTACCCAGCATAAAGGTCATGGTATACGTGACAAATGGTGCGATGAGGGTAACGCGTTTGGGATTTTTCCGTAACAGTCGTTCGGCTATCTGTAGCATGTACTTCAATCCGCCAGCGGCTTCAAGAATGGATGCACAGGTGACCACCGCCAAAATGATGAGCATTACCGTAATGGGTGGTGAGGTCGGCGGCATTTTGAAGATAAATACTTCGATAACCAAACCGATGCCAGACACCACGCCCAAGCCGATACCGCCGTATCGAGAGCCGATGTAAAGCATCAATAATAGGAACAGAAACTCCATATACAACATATTGTAAACTCCTATAACAATTCGTTACTTCATCATCATCGATACGGTAAAAAAAATATTGACGATAATCATGTTCACTCGTCGTTTTTTCAAAAGTGTTACGTGATCGGAGAGAACTCACATTATGGAATAAAAACGTGACTACGATGGAAATGTGATGTGTTGTTTACTTGATAGAAGTGTTAATGAGTTGTGGGAAATCACGCGGTGATTGATCTCCCACAATATTCAGGTGGGGAAATTAGTCGTAAATGGTCGGAATCGGCTGACGTTTATGCTGAGTGGCTTGATAAATTGCGACTAATCGCTCAACCACACTCTGCGGGACTGGTTTCCCTTCCAGAAAATCATCAATTTGATCGTAGGTCAGATTCAGTGCCGCTTCGTCCGCTTTTTGCGGTGCCAGCTCTTCCAAATCAGCTGTCGGCACTTTATTGACCAGTACATCCGGTGCACCCAGTGTTGCCGCAACCTGACGAACCTGACGTTTATTTAATCCGAACAGGGGGGCGAGGTCACATGCACCATCACCAAACTTGGTATAAAAACCGGTAATATTCTCTGCGGAGTGGTCGGTACCGAGTACAAGACCACGGACATAACCCGCTATTTCGTATTGGGCAATCATACGGGCACGTGCTTTGACATTACCTTTCACGAAGTCCAGTTGTGCATGATCTTCGGGGAGTAACCCCGTTCCTGCCAGTGCTTGGTGAGATGCAGCGTGAAGCCCGTCAACACCGGCTTTAATATTCACAGAAACAGCCTGGCTCGGCTCAATAAAGGTGATTGAGAGTTGCGCTTCATCTTCATCTTTCTGTTCACCATAGGGCAGTCTGACCGCGATGAATTGGTACGGGTTGTCTGAATGTGCCTCATTGAGCTGATTAACCGCCAACTGCGCCAGACGACCACACGTGGCCGAGTCAATTCCGCCGCTGATACCGAGCACCAGAGATTGACAGCCGGATTCAGTCAGTTTGCGTTTGATAAAGTCAATACGACGCTGAATTTCATACTCTGGGTTGATAGTGGGTTGGACACGCATTTCCTCGCGAATAAGCTGTTCCATTTTGAGATTCCTTTTCGTACAAAAAATAAACTGATAACAAGAATAAACTGATAGTATGACGCTCAAGTCACTGTGATCGGGAGATACGCGGAATCCCGTATCTTGAGGTCACTTGGGTATATAACAACTTTTTAGTATCATACCTATTTCGTTGAATTAGAAAACCGGATAATTGCCACAAAGGAAGGATATGTTGAAAATCGCTGTATTTGGCAGTGCTTTTAACCCACCAAGCTTGGGTCATAAAAGTGTCATTGATTCACTGAGTCATTTTGATCAAATTTTACTCGTCCCAAGTCTTGCCCATGCATGGGGGAAGAAGATGCTCCCTTACGAACAGCGATGTCGCTTGGTTGATGCACTGATATCCGATCTAGGTAGCGATAAGATTCAACGCTCCGCAATTGAAGAGCAGCTCTATCTTCCCGGCAAGCACATTACCACTTACGCGGTATTGACCGCATTACAGGAAATTTATCCGCA
This sequence comes from Vibrio gazogenes, assembly GCF_002196515.1. Taxonomy (NCBI): domain Bacteria; kingdom Pseudomonadati; phylum Pseudomonadota; class Gammaproteobacteria; order Vibrionales; family Vibrionaceae; genus Vibrio; species Vibrio gazogenes. The sequence goes on from NZ_CP018836.1 coordinate 1,112,902, forward strand.
GGATGAACTGACCTTTGTGATGGGGCCGGACAATTTGTTGCAATTTGCCCGCTTTTTTCGCGCGAAAGATATTCTCAAGCAATTTAATGTCATGGCCTGTCCGGAAAAAGTACCCGTTCGCAGCACGGATATCCGCCAAGGACTTCAGCAAGGCAAGACAATCGATCCATTAACGACACCGTCTGTCGCTCAATTGATCCATTCACTATCACTCTATCACTAATACCTCACATCTCACATGACTGGGTTGGTACTTATCTGAGGGACGCCTCAGAGTGCCTTCCTCTGATCGCCTTCGTATCGTACGACGCAACATAATTTTTGTCGGTTCTTTAAACTGAACGTATCTGTTTCAAATTCGTGCAAGCCCAATTGTAACTTTGTGACCTGAGTAGTGGATGTCTTTATAAGATCAATCGTTTGATTTTAAACAATAAATCACATAGTTCTCGATATTTTTTTGATGTCGTTCCGATTAGTCAGAATAAAACCGTCAATAGTGATGGGGGTGTGCTAAAACTATATTAGGTCGATGAAAAAGAGGTTTTTATGGAATTATTTGCGGATATGCGTTCAGGTTCTTCAGACCATGAAGACAATAAAAACAGTCCTTCATCGGCAGATGCTCAACATTTAGAACCTTGGAAAGTGTTGCTGGTGGATGATGATGCACAAATGCACCAGATTACTAAACTAGCGCTCAGTAATTTTGTTTTTCAGAAACGCCCGTTGAAATTGATCTCCGCTTACTCTGGTCGTGAAGCTCAAGAAATCTTTAAACAAGAAGATGATATTGCACTGGCACTGATCGATGTTGTGATGGAAACGGAACATGCAGGACTGGATTTAGTCCGGTTCATCCGGGAGACCTGTCGTAATCATATTATCCGATTGGTTTTACGAACAGGGCAAGCGGGTCAGGCACCGGAAGAAAAGGTGATTCAAGATTATGAAATTGATGACTACAAAGAAAAAACGGAGCTTACCACCCAGAAGCTGCGAACTTTACTCTATTCGATGCTGAGAGCATATCGGGACTTATGTCTCATTGAAGAACAAAAGGAGGGATTAAGCAGAGTCATTGAAGCCTCAGCCAAGGTTCAGAATACCAGAACATTGAAAACGTATGCGACAACGGTATTGAAACAACTGACCTCTCTGATCGGGCTCGAAGCCTCTGCTTTTTACTGCATCGTCTACCCCCATGATCGTCAAGAGGGAGAGCGGGCCCTGACACTGGCCGCAACAGGGAAATATGTCTCCTTTTACAAAGAGTGTAGTTTCAATGTACTACCGGATTTGGTTGCTCAGCGCTGTCAGGAAGTCTTGGAAAAATGTGCTTCCCAAAATTACGGGGACGCCTATGTTTTTCATACCCGCGATGAGCGGGAAGTCACGAATCTTCTCTATGTCAATTTGAACGGTGAGTTATCAGATCTTGATAAACAGTTGCTGGAAATATACATGCAGAACATCTGTATGACATTCGATAACATCAACTTGTTTGTCGATTTGCAGGAAACCTCCGTGGAGCTTGTCTATAACCTCTCGAATGCTGTTGAAGCCCGTAGCAAGGAAACCGGTGCTCATGTACAGCGGGTGTCATTGTATAGTGAACGCTTGGCTCAGTTGTATGGCTTAAATGAGACGGAAGTCAAAATGATCAAGCATGCAGCACCGTTACATGATGTCGGAAAGGTCGCGGTACCTGACCGCATTTTACATAAGAGCGGGAAGCTGGATCATGAAGAATGGACCATCATGCAAAAGCATGTGGAGTATGGCGTCGAAATTTTAAGTAAGTCAGCTCGTCCGTTGATGGTGATGGCGAAAAACATTGCTGAATACCATCATGAGCGATGGGACGGTACGGGTTATCCCTGTGGTTTAGCCGGTGAGGATATCCCGATCTGTGGGCGAATTACTGCACTGGCGGATGTTTTCGATGCCTTGGGTGCAAAACGTTGTTATAAAGAAAGTTGGGCAGATGACCAGATCAAAGAGGAAATTTTAGCCCAGCGAGGCAAACAATTTGATCCACAGCTTGTGGACTTATTTATGGCGCACTGGGATGAATTTATCAATATTCGTAATGGTTTGCCCGATTAAACCTGAATCATGATGAGATGGTTTCGTGGGTTTGAATTTTTAATTGCTTGGGAAGCTTGAGCCAGTAGTGTAGACCCTGCCCAGGCGTTGATGAGAATTGTAATGTTCCCTGAAGTTGTTGGGTCACCAGATTAAACACTAAATTCAGGCCCAGCCCCGAGCCACCATGCCCTCTTTGGGTGGTATAGAACGGTTCAAATATTTTCTGATGTAAGTACTCAGGGATGCCAATACCGTTGTCAATATACTCGAATACAACCGACTCCCCCTCTGCATAGAAACGAATCATAATCTGTGGGACAACGGGCGTGTTTTCATCGCCGAATGCATGGCGTGTGCTATTCATGATGAGGTTGGCTATGACCTGCGTCAAACAGCCCGGAAAACTATTCATCGTGAGGGTTTGATCGCCTTCCAGCGCTGGCTCAACCGGTACCTTTCTGGTCTCCGGATGCATACTGACAATTAAGGCTTGCAAGATCTGATAGATGTTAAATTGACACTGACATTCGGAGATTTGATCAACCGCTGTCTGTTTAAAGTTCTGCATTAATTTAGATGCCCGGGTGAGATTACTTTTCAACAGTTCAACACTTAAAGTTAACCGTTGGATGAGTTCCGTAAATTGGTGGGTGGTGAGCGTTTGATGATGGAAGCTTTCTTCCAGCGTTTTCCTGACGTCTTCTGTAACCGATGTCGCTGTGACTGCAATTCCAAGCGGTGTGTTGACTTCATGCGCAACACCGGCAACCAAGCCACCGAGTGCGGTAAATTTTTCTGATTGAATCAGCTGGGTTTGAGTTTGCTTGAGTTGTGCCAGATTTTGTGCCAGCTCATCAGTACGTTGCCGGACCTTATATTCCAGTTCTTGGTTAAGTTGTTTTAAGGCCAACTGTCCGAATTTTAACGCCGAGATATTCAGAGCCGTTCCGCGAAATCCAAGAAATTCATGCATGTCGTTATAGCGGGCCAGTGCCTGAAAGACAAACCATTGTCGAATGCCATCCAAAATGATAGTCACTTCACACTGCTGGAAACTCTGTTTTTGAGCGAGAAAACGGTGTAGATCCTGTGCCGGTTGCAATGCTTCAACTTGCGTGAACGGGACCGGATTGCTGCCTGATAGATGTAAGGCTTTTAACATACCTTCTGAGGCGTAAGTTAGTTGGAGTGAGTCATCTGTTTCCCAGAGCCAGTCAGATGATATAAGAGCAAAATGTCTTGAGCGGGTCCGTTCCAAATGATTGCTCTGATAAAAAGCCCTGAGGTTTTGGGTTAATTTATTGGTCTCTTTGACCAGCAACGATAACTCATCATCATGCTGTGTAATAAATGGTGTCTGACGGACTTCAAGTTGTGTCCCCGGGTTCGTCGGGGTGTAACGTTGCAGGAAACGAACAATCGAGTATATCCGTTGATTGATGCTGTGGTGAAAAATAACAAGGATCAGATAACATACCAATATGGTTTTGAGGGTATTGATTGCTAATGTCGTCAAAAACGTATGAATCAGAATGTTGTGGATATTCTCAAGGCTCGATTCAACGGTAACGGTGCCGATCAATTCTGTTTCATGACTCACCGGCTCGCGAATCGTTAGTGGGTAAACGTGTCGGATCACCTCTGAAGTGAGTGGGTTACCAACAGCAAGGCTATAATTACCGGACTGAACCTTCAAATAATCAATATCGGATAAAAGCACCAAGTGATCAACTCTCTGCTGCAATTGTGTCAGATTAAAATCCCAAATAAATGAAGCCAGTACATGTGCGTGTACGTCTCGAATTTCGATATGGCGTATTTCAATATGATCCATATGTTGTGTGTAATTGAAATAGAGCTGAGTCATCGTGGAAATCAATGTAAACACACTGCTGAGCAGCACCAGAATGAAAACCGTGCGCCGCCCAAGACGACTTCGCAACGGGGAAATCAATTCTGTGCTGTATTTACCTGTTGTCATATTCTTGAGACCTTAGCCGCCAATGGCTCACCCCGAGACGTGCTTTTTAAATTAATTCAATGTCTTCGGGAGCTGAATGCGATATTGAACGCCTTGACCCGGTTCTGAGGTAAATTTCAAATGACCTTTCAGCTTTTGAGTGACCAGATTAAACACCAGGTTGAGCCCCAGACCCGAGCCACCATGGCCTCTTTTACTGGTATAGAAGGGCTCAAAAATCTTTTCGTGTAACGAGGGTGGGACGCCGATCCCATTGTCTTGATATTCAAAAATAATATGCGGGCCTTCCTCATAGAATCTAATATGAATTTCCGGTGACGGATGTTCACCTTCAAAAGCATGAACGACGCTGTTCATAATCAAATTCGAGACAATTTGAGTTAATGTTCCCGGCAGACTGGTCATCATCAGTGCCTCATCTCCTTCAAGTTGTGGTGACACTGGAATCTTGCGGGTTTCTGGATGCATACTGGTAATTAATGCCATCAGCACCTGATAAATATTGAACTTACTATGATTTTCAGACACCTGATCAACTGCGGTCTGTTTGAAGTCCCGAATTAACTTTGATGCCCGGTTTAGATTGTTTTGTAGTAATTCTGAGCCAGATTTCAGTTTTTCCGTCAGTTCAACAAACTGGGTGGATGTTAAAGTTTGATCTCGAAATGCTCGTTCAAATTCCTCGGTCACTTCCTCAATGAGCGATGTTGCGGTTACCGCAATCCCCAACGGAGTATTGACCTCATGCGCAACGCCTGCCACCAATCCGCCGAGTGCCGCCAATTTCTCCGACTGGATCAGTTGTGCCTGTGCCTGTTTGAGTTGTTTGAGACTCTGTGCCAAATCATGCGTTCGTTCCTGAACCGTGTGCTCTAAGCTTTGATTGAGTTTTTCTAGCTCGGCTTGTACAGATTTGAGTTCAGTAATATTCAGCGCCGTGCCACGGAAACCTAAGAATGTATCTTGCTCGCTGTCATAACGTGCTTGGGCCTGAAACATCAGCCACATTTTATGTCCGTTTAAATCGAGTTCGACTTCACAGTGGTGGAAATTTTGCTTGCCGTTTAAGGATTGTTGTAACTGAATTGCCGTTTGAAATTGTTCAATTTCGTGGAATGGCAACCGATGGTTTTCTTGTAAATGAAGGACTTCCAACATGGTTTCTGAGCAATATACCAGTTTCAGCATGGCATCCGTTTCCCACAGCCAGTCAGATGAGACGTGAGCGAAATCCGCTAAACGTGCCTGTTCGAAACGAATATTCTGATATAAAATCGTGAGATTTTTAGTTAACTTATTGGTTTCATTGCATAAAAGAGATAGTTCATCATTTTTTTGCGTAATAATCGGATAGTTGTAGACCCGTAGGGGATGGGTGCGGTGTCTGGGATTATATTGCCTCAGGTAGCGGACAATTGCGTAAATACGTTGATTGATGCTGTGGTGGAAAATAATCAGAATCAGGTAGCAGACCAGTGCCGTTTTAATGGTATTGATTGACAGAATGACCAAAAAGTCATGCATCAGCGAGCTATAGATTTGCTGAAGATCCGACTCAACGCGAATCGTACCGATTTGTTCTGATTTTCCGGTGATCGGATCTTGAAAGGTCAGCGGATAAAGATGACTGACAGTTTGGCCCGTCACCGGTGTTCCGGCACTGATTTTATAGTTGTCAGACTGTATTTCCAAATAATCGATATGCGGCAGATTAATCAGCCCATTGACCCTTTGCTGCAAAATGGTGAGATCAAAATTCCACAGTGATGAAGCCAGCAGGTGGGTGTGGATATTCCGAATTTCTTGATGGCGCCGATCGACGCTACTAAATTGTTTACTGTAGTCGAAATAAAGCTGCGTGAGGGTCGCCAAAAAAGTAATTGTCCCACTGAGTAATACCAAGATAAAAATGATTCTTCGTCCCAGGCGGCTGCGCAGTGGGTGAATCGATTTCATCTCTTCCATCTCTTGAGCTGATTCTTGTATCGGCTTTTCAGTCGGTGATGCCATATTTTCAATGCCCTGGTTTCAGTCCATATCATCGTCATTTGCAAGAGACGCACTTCTATCTGCGCGAGCACGTCTAAATTAATTATTGATGACATTAAGTTTTTCTGCTCAATAGTTGCTAAAAAAATCCTCATTCTGTCGGCAAGACTCACAGAAGCCTGAGGAGAAACGGCATTTGCTGTGCGGAAAGAAACCGATGTCGTCATTTTCATGATCAATCAACATGATTTTTGTTAGACTCATTCTCGCTTTGCCTGCCGAAATGATGTGGTGGACTCGGTGTCGATAACCCCATCAGGATTGAACAAAATTCAACCACGAAAGGCCAGCAGCCCCTAACGACTAACAGAGAAAATTTATATGACATGTAATGAATTACTTGATGTGATCCGTCATGCGCCAGAGCAAGTTGATTTTGCTGGTGTGATGCGTGTGATTGATGAGAACTATGATTTTAAGCCGACCCGATTTAGCAATGGCGAGTTGGTCAATGACGTCCATGAAAACCAAGGTTCATGTAAAATATTTTCCTTTGCGAAATTACATCAGTTGCGTCCTGAAGAAACGCTCGCTTGCTTTGGAGACTTTTATCGTCAGGACGTTCTACAACACCCTGAAAATCAGGATCATCAGAATATCCGTAACTTTATGCGCACCGGCTGGGCAGGGGTTCAGTTTGAGGGACATGCATTAGCGGCAAAAGCATAACGTTGCACTGAGGGGCGCGGTACGGCGACAAGATTTTGTTATCGCAGCGGCTGTCGGGCAAGACAGCGACGACACAAGCAGTGGGCGGCCCCTGTTTTCTCCCGAGTTGAAACATGAAAACACCAACAGTCTGACTCACCGGCACTGATACCACAATGGGTCGCTTCTCCGCATTGTGGGCAAGCATGAGAGGTGTCTGTTCCGTTCAGCCGTTGCATAATCTGCTCTCTTTGTTGATCCGTGTAATGACGCCACTGCCGGATCTCTTCCATGGTTCGGTAGCATCCCGAACAAAGACCATCTTCATTTTTACAGTTTCCCACACACGGAGACTTGATCGCTTTTTCTGACACTTCGACTGACTCATTTTTTATTACGGCAGACACTATAAGAGATCGCCCTGTGATGTTGCAATATTTTGCTATCGGGTGAGCATTGATGAGGAAATGTGAAAAAACTGAGAGATGCATTCAATAAAATGCATCTGGTAATGAAAGTGAACTGATAAAGGCTGAACTCGGTAAATTAAATTGAATACAATAGCAAGTTGTTGAATAAATCATCATCGCGCGCTTGGCGGGTTTATTTGGAGATCAATCAGCCGTGGCGACGCAAATTAGAACAAAACATCGACACTCTCAAATCAAACATCAAAGGTTTTCTTCATGGCAACGTTAGGTTTCAGGCTCACGATCAATGGGGTCAATGATGCGTCATTGGTGGTTCGTGACTATCAGGGATTTGAATCTGTTTCAGCATCGGTGGACGCCAGCGGGCATCCGGTTTATGGCTATCGTTATCATCTCGAACTCGCCAGTCGCAACAGTGATTTGAGCTTTGAGCAACTGGTCGATACCACCGCGCTGCTTGAAGTGCTGCGCAACGGGCAGGTGGTGCAGAAAGTGCATGGCATCATCCGCAATTTTAGCCGTGGCGATACCGGCCATCACCACACCTTTTATTCCCTGACGCTGGTGCCGTCGTTCGAACGACTTTCACTGCGCCACAACAGCCGGATTTTCCAACAGAAAAGTGTCCCGCAAATTCTCTCGGTGCTGTTACAGGAAATGAACATCACCGACTATGCCTTTTCCACCAAGCGCGAGTGCCTCCCGCGTGAATTCTGCGTGCAATACCGCGAAACCGATTTAGATTTCTTCCACCGCCTCGCCGCTGAAGAAGGGCTGATGTACTACTTTGCTCACGAAGCAGACAAACATACGCTGGTGGTGACCGACAATTCGGAAGGCTTTACCCGACTCGGTGGCACTGTGCCGTATAACGTGTTGTCCGGCGGCGTGTCTGAGACCCCGTATGTGTCGGCGATGACTGCGCGCAAGCAGTCTGAAGTCAGCTCGGTGTGGATGCAGGATTACAGCTTTAAAAAGCCGACCTACAGTTTTAAACAGTCGGTTGAAGCCAATGATTTAGACTATCAGTTGCCGAATTATGAATATTATGATGCACCGGGGCGTTACAAAGACGATGCCAGCGGCAAAGCGTTCAGCCAAATCCGCCTCGATGCGCTGCGACGCAATGCACATACTGCTAGCGGCAAAAGTAATCAGGCGATGCTTCAGGCCGGGGTGCGGTTTGACCTCAGCGACCACCTCGACACGGCGATGAATCAGAACTGGTTGCTGGTACAGGTCGCGCATCAAGGCAGTCAGCCCCAAGCGCTGGAAGAATCCGGTGGCAGTGGTGCCACCACGTATGCCAACCAGTTTACCGCCATTCCCGGTGACAACTTATGGCTATCACCCATCACGCATAAACCGCGGGTCGACGGCACGATGATCGCCACGGTGGTCGGCCCAGCCGGAGAAGAAATCTACTGTGACGAGCATGGCCGCGTCAAGCTGCATTTCCCGTGGGATCGCGAAAGCAACGGCGATGAGCTGAGCTCATGCTGGGTGCGGGTGTCACAGCAGTGGGCGGGCAGTCAGTACGGCATGGTGGCCGTGCCGCGCATCGGTCACGAAGTGATTGTTGATTTTCTGGAAGGCGATCCGGATCAACCGCTCATCACCGGACGGGCATTCAATGCCAGCCATGTACCGCCTTATCCTTTACCGGCGAACAAAACCAAAACCGTGCTGCGGACCGAAACCCACCAAGGGGAGGGTTTTAACGAGCTGAGTTTTGAAGATCAGGCCGAAAGCGAGCAAGTCTATCTCCATGCGCAGAAAGACACCGAAGCCCTGATTGAACATGATGCGACCACGCTGATCCGCCACGACAGCCATTTAACGGTCGAGAACGACCGGTATGAACACATCAAGATGAACGACCATCTGACCGTAGACGGCGAGCAACGGATCAAAATCACCCAAGATCAGAGCCATGACATCGGCGGTGATTTACAGCAGCAAATCGGCAGCCTGACCGCGGTCGAAACCGGCAGCGCCATCACCCTCAAAAGCGGGGCGAAGATTGTGGCCGAAGCCGGCTCGGGGCTGACCTTATCGGCCGGTGGCAGCTTTATCAGCATCGACAGCGGCAGTGTCAACCTGTCCGGTGCTGCGATTAATCTCAACGCCGGCGGTAGTGCCGGCAGTGCGGTCGCTTATGGCGGTAAAGCCGCGTTGTTGCCGGGGGGAGTCTCCGCCCCTGTTGCGCCAGATGAATTACTGCTTGCCCCACAAAGTCCGAGTGTGACCGCAGCGCTTCCTGCGCTTGCAGAACTGGATTTACCGATGATGGAAGTTTGTCAGAGACAGGTCGATGGGTCTTGTACAAAAACAAACTGTACATGTGTTCAGGGGGCATAAAATGGATGATACGCAACTTTACCTTGTGGTTGACGCAATTCGTGTGCCTGAAGCTGCACCTTTTTGCGCCCGAGAGAATATTGAATACGGTAAACTCTATCTGGGAACGCCGTGGCAAGCACAGATAGACAATAGCCCGTTATGGATTGGTTTTCGTGAAAATGATGCCGTCTGGCAGCAATGGCAAACGGATAAACGCTGGGCAGACAGTAGTCTCTGTTTTGAGTTTGACAGCATGTTGCCGCAATCCGATATCATTGCATCACTACAGCAGCATATAACGATTACCTCGGAAGATGGACGGTTATTACTATTCCGTTTCTATTCACCAAAATCTCTGATGACCGTTTTACCGCATTTAGATTCAACACAAATTGCAGCGCTGTGTGGGCTGGCTCGTGAACTGCGAGTTTCTTCTTTGAGTTCGGGAGCCGAGGCATTATTGCCTCTGACCAATCCGTCTGATTCTCCGACCCTGACACCACTCATGATTAGTAAGGCACTGGCAGAGGAATTATTATCGTGACCCAGATCCATATGATTCAACGGGGAGAAACCCTCTCCGCACTAGCAAAGCAGTACAATACGACTGTTGAGACACTGCAAAAGCTCAATGCCGAGCAGATTAAAAACATCAACTTAATTTACACCGGGAATACATTAAATTTGCCGGAAGAATCTGCCACTGCGCAATGGCAACCGCAAGACAAAGAGCCAGAAAATAAGCTGCCGAATACCCTGATTACTCAATCTGAATGTAGCAAAAATGTCACTGTGGTTGATGTGTTATATGTGCCTTCCTTTATCGGTGAGCAGGGGAAATCTGAGCAGAAATTCCTTTTTCTGACCCAAGAAGCCGTCGATGCTGTGCAAACCGAGCATGATGTCTGTGCAAAAGCCGTCACGATGCCGGACAATGCGTCGCGGGTCGCTGAGATGGGGAAATTGGGTATTCTTGATGCGTTCAATAGTTTGTCGCACCAAGTTTTTTTGCAGATGAATGATCGCAAAGAAGGCACCCAAGATGCAGAAAATTACCGAGAGACTTTGTTTGTACAGGCATTGTTAAGGCGACAAGTTGAAAATGAGCCGGAAGACTTAACCTTTCCAGAAGATAACCCGGATATCGGTGTCAAGGGCATACAGCGCAAAATAGAGTCTAGAGAGCGGTACTACAAGACACAAAAGGAAGCGCTGGACAGGATGTATTGTAGTCTCTACGGAGATAATTTTCGGCAACTGCCCAATGCGGTCGAAAACTATGAGGTGGCACGCACTTATCAAAAAAACCGCTATCGCAGAGCGATGCTTGGTTTGCTGCATGATGTTTTTGAAGATGTTGAAGACAAAGTGGCTGATTATGAAGAAAAAGCCAAAAAAATTGCTCAGTCCGTCAAACTTCCGCAGGGGGAACTCAATTATGAGTTTTCCGATTTTGGTTATTACTCTTCAGCCAAAGGCTCTGCTGTATTTCAGTTACTGAATCGCGTACAGGAATACCGAAAGCGCGGCAGTATCAATGTGCTTGCGGATATCAAAGACCTAAAATCTGATACTGAAATTGTGGATTTAGATCGGGTTGAAGAGTTCTACCATATATGGAAAAACCGTAATGACAGCGCAATACGCCAGTGTTTATCCGAACGGAGTACAACCAGTTGGTATTTACGCCGCAATGGATATTCGGCTGATAAACTGATACGGGATTTTCCTCATTATAACGTCGGCTATTATACGTTGATGGCGCATATTGTTGGTTTGAATCTGCTTTCCGTAGCGGTAAAAGAGCAGTGCCTGACTGAAACGCAACTACTGAGTGGCAAAGCCGAGGTAAACCGTATTCGAGAGAAGTTTGAAGATCAAACTTCGACCTTAACTCATCTGAAGTCTGCCTTGTCACAAGTCAACGTTGAGACGCTCGGTTATTATCCGGCGTATGTATTGCAATTGTTGATCGTACGCGAGGTGACAACACGAATTCAGGACTTTAAAGATCTGGTTGGTGAGAATCAGGCGTATGTGGCGCAGGTGAGCGATATTTTGTCATATGCGCATCAATGTCAGACTCGAATTGACGCTCTGAGAGAGTTGGCTGAAGCTCAGAAGAGCCAGCCATTACTGTACTATACAGTTGAAGGGGCTAAATTTGCTGACCAAGTTTTGGTGCAACAACCAATGCAGCTCATTTGGGATGAACATGACTATCAGCCAGAAAACCTCACCAATCAGCTTTATGCGACTAATAGTGAAGCTCAGTGTCATATTGTCGAGTGCGCGTTAGCCAGTGCACCCGATAAACGGCTGTATATCCGATCAAACCATCCGGTATTAGGTGATAAATTAGCGCAGCACAAGAATTGTGTGGTGGGTTATCAGGTGCCAACAACCGGCGGTGCGACCGGAGATGGTAACATGACCAATAACACCGCATGGCGAGATATGCCGACAATTGCCAAGAAACTGGAAGCCAAATACGGTGTATTTTTGTCTTGGTCGGGCGATAAAAAGCTCGCTGATGTTGATGATATGGCATGTTTCCCATGGGTGAAGAAAGACGTCAACTTGTTTGGTGTGGAAGGGAGTGCGGATTTAAGTGCATCAGCGCAGTTTATGCGGTTTGTCTGGTCAGGAGAAGGCTCAGCTTCAACAGAGAAGGATATTGACTCTGGGAATACCGTCACAGCAGGCAAATATGAACTCAAGATGGGGCTGAATGTCGCGGCCGGGCAGAGCAGTATCACGCTGATATTACCCAAGCAGGAAATGCCGCTTGCGCTGCCTTATATTCATAGCGGTAAAGATGCCAATGGCAATGTACTCCCTGAGACTAAAGCGGAGCGTCGTATTGGTAGTTTTCAGATTGCGGTGACAGGCACCGTTTACGGGACGATAGCGGCAAGCCTGCATCTGGCAACCGAAGTGGATCTTGGCAACACAGCAAGTGGTCTGTTTGGGGTACGGGGGACGACACCGACGAGCTCGGGCTTTGCGAACGGGGATACGCCAGTCAAAGTCGAGGGCAAAGCGTTTGCGGGGCTGGAAGTTGGTGGTTCGGTCAATTGTGCCTTTAACTGGAAACCGACCGCAGCCGATGCCAAAAGTCTGAGCCTGAAGCATGATTTTCTGAACTTATTCAAAGTGGGCGGCGGTGTCCGAGGCTCCTTGGGAATAGGCGCGCAATGTTCGTTTACTCTGACCTTCAATCGTGGTCGTTTTGTGGTGATATTTAATGCGAGTGTGACCGAGGGGATTGGTTGTGGCGGAAAAATTTCAGCCGAGTTGAACCCGCAGAATATTGATGCATTTTTCAGTCTGTTATTGTCGATGACAAACAGCAGTAGCTTTAAGCGGTTTGCTTTTTTTGATGAAGAAGGGCGAGACGATGAGACATTTAAAGCATTGAATACCATGACGACGGTTGCGATTTCATTTGGTTTGACGCTGGGTGAAGTAGCGATGTTGCCGTTTACGCTGATTAGTAAAATGGAGTCTCGGGCACGGGAAGAAAAGAATGCGGCATTTGTGGCAAACTTTATCAACAATCCTGCCTATACCGACAAGAATGCAGCATGGATTAAGAATATGCCGCCAGAGACGTTAGCCAAGCTGTTAACGGTGTTGACCCACTATCATGATATTCCTAACCATTGGTATAACTGGGAATCTGATGCTGAAGCGAATTCACTGGCAGAGCAGAATGCTGCTCAGAGTAAGGCACTATTACAGATCTTTAAGTGGCTGGGTGCGGAATATACTATCCCGAAAGCCTCACAACTGGATCGCTTTGAAAATGCCGTGCAACGGATGGGCCTGAAAGACCCGACCACACTGGATAAAGGCGAGCAGTGGGAGAAGTATGCGGAAAACTTGCTTATAATCAAGAGATTCTTTGCTCGATGTGTAATGAATAAATATGATTACAGATTGCAAGATGAGCTCGGAAATGAAATATATAATCGTTTCATGATTATTAATTATAATAATTTTGTTAGCTATATAGAAAAATTAACTCATCGGACTCGTTTATATCAAAAAGATAATCGTATAACTATTGCCGACTATGATTTATTGAATTTCCCATATTATCAGGCTGCCCGTGATGTGGGGCTGATGAAACAACAGGGATATAAAGAAATTAACTGGAAGATTATCGAATGAATCACATAATAAAATTACTGCTAAGCTGCCTGATGGTCTTTTCATATAGCAGCTTAGCTGCAACAGTTGATGACGGCGTTACTCTGTTTAACCAGAAGGAATATAAGCAAGCTCAGGCTGTATTTGAGCCTTTGGCAAAGCAAGGCAATGCCAGAGCAATGTTTTGGTTAGGCGTTAGTCAGTTTAAAACCGGCGAGCAATTTAAAGCAGGCTCCACACTGCTTCAAGCCGCAGAGGCAGGAAATCCTTGGGCGATGCATCTGATGGTGCCAAGCTATAATGGTCATTGTGGTTATCTGGGTTGGCCGTGTGATGAAGATTGGATGGATAAAGCTATAGTGGAGTGGAAAAAACGAGCCGATCAAGGTGACGGGAAGGCGATGTATGCTTTGCTGCGTTGGGGTGAGAAACCATGGTGGGCTTATGTACCAGTTTTAAAACAGAAAAGATATGGCGAGTTGGTTGAGAAAGCAGTCAAAGCCGGTGGGTATAATGCCGTTAGTTACAATATGTATATACCAATAGATATGAAAAAAAATATTGAGTTACTGAAGTATGAGGTTAGTCAAGGTTATGCACCTGCAATGGTGGATTTATATTATATGAGTTATACAAAAAAAGTTATTATTGATGATAGCTTTCAATTAGCAAAGCGAGCATTATCTCTTGGTTACAGTGGTGGTGCAGCTGCTCTTTATTATCATTTTGAAGATGGATTGCCTAATGTAGAAACTGAATCTGATATACAAAACCTATCTCGTGAAATGAAAGAAATGTATAAGGATGCTTATTATTATTCCCTGATTGGAAAATATTGGGGAGGGGAAGATAATATATATCTTATCAGAAAAATGGTTATAAATAATAAAGGGGAAAAAGTTCTGATGAATGTATTATCGGAAAATGAGATGAAAGAAGTGGAATCGAAAGTGCAAGAGTTTACCAGAAATATTTCTATAAATATGTTTTTAGATGATTCAACAGTCAGTGAACTTATTGCTCGATGATTATTGGCAGAGCATTAATTCTCTCACGTGAATTATTTGGTAATTGTTATTTATTATAGTGAAAATCTAATAGATACATTACAAAAAGATTATAAAATGAATCAAATAATAAAATCACTACTAATATATGTGACAGTATTTTCATATGAAAGCTTCGCTGCAACAGTTGATGACGGTATTACTCAGTTTAACCAGATGCAGTATAAGCAGGCTCAGGCTGTATTTGAGCCGTTGGTAAAGCAAGGGAATGCCCGGGCGATGTTTTGGCTAGGTGTCACTCAATTTCGAACGGGAGAGCAATTTAAAGCAGGGCATACATTGCTGAAGTCGGCAGAGGCAGGGAACCCTTGGGCAATGTTGATGATGTCGCCAGAAGATAACGGTTATTGTGGCTATCTGGGCTGGCCGTGCGACCCAAGTTGGAGAGATAAAGCCTTTTCGACTTTACAAGTGCTAGCCGATCAAGGTAATGGTAACGCTATCTGTACGCTTTTGTATAGAAAAGGGAAACCATGGTGGACTTATGTGCCCATTCTTAACAAGCAAAGAGGCGGAGAACTGGCAGAAAAAGGGGTGAAGAATGGTTGGTATAGTATGGCTAGCTGTGGTATTCCGATGAGTATAGAAAAAAAAGTTGAACTACTCCAATATGTAGCAGCTCAGGGATATGCGCCTGCCATGGTTGAACTATATTATATTGATTATCGGGATGAATATAATATAAAAAATAGCAGTGATTTTTTAAAAGAATCATTACGTTTGGGCTACCCTAGTAGTGTAGAAAATTTACTTTATAATGCAAGAAGAAAATATTTCAAAATCAATGAGCTTTCAGATTTTCGTAATATGACTGAAAAGGAAAAGTTAGGATTGGAGGATGTTTATTATTACTCTTTGATTGGAAAAGAGTTTGGTTTAAATAATATTATATTAAATATGAATAAGCCTGTTAAAAATTCAGAAGGAGTATTTGTGCTTGTTAGTTTACTATCATCGGAAGAACAGTTAAGTATTGAGGAAAAAGCGAAAAAATTCCTAGGTCAAGTAAAGCCAAATTTGTTTCTTTCTGAGTCTTCAAATATGAACGCTTTGCTTAATCCTTAATAAGATATACAAGAGATGATCCGAAGAATAATAACTATCCTGTGTTTGATTATTTCTGTGAATGCCTTTGCAACATCGGTTGATGAAGGCGTTACTCTGTTTAACCAGATGCATTATAAGCAGGCTCAGGCTGTATTTGAGCCTTTGGCAAAGCAAGGTGATGCCAGAGCGATGTTTTGGTTAGGCGTCAGCCAGTTTAGAACGGGAGAGCAATTTAAAGCAGGGCATACATTGCTGAAGTCGGCAGAGGCAGGAAACCCTTGGGCAATGTTGATGATGTCGCCAGAAGATAACGGTTATTGTGGCTATCTGGGCTGGCCGTGCGACCAAAGCTGGAGAGATAAAGCCTTCTCTGTATTAGAAAAGCTAGCCGATCAAGGCAATGGTAACGCTATCTGTACACTTCTGTATAGAAAAGGGAAACCGTGGTGGACTTATGTGCCCATTCTTAACAAGCAAAGAGGCGGCGAACTGGCAGAAAAGGGTGTGAAGAATGGCTGGTATCGGATGGCAAACTGCGGCATCCCAATGAATATTGAGAAGCAAGTTGAATTACTTCGATATGCAGCAAATCAAAATTATGCACCAGCTATGATTGAATTATATTCTCTTAACGAGAAGAATACTGATAAAGCAAAAGGTAGTGAGAATCTACTTCATCAGGCTGTAAAATTAGGTTACAGAGGAGGAGCATTAGCTTTTTATTATTATTACCAAGAGAAAATACCAGACTTAGAATCGGTGTCAGATTTTAATCAGTTGACTAGTGATGAAAAAGATTTATTTAAAAAAGTGTATTATTATTCTTTGATTGCTAGCGGTTATGGGAGTAAGAAAGACTATCTTACATGGCAATGGGTTAAAGATGAGAAAGATGAAAGGGTTACTATTACACTGATTTCTTCTTATGAAGAAAAAGAAATAAAAAAGAAAGCAAAACTATTTTTGAGAAAATTTAAGCCAAATTTATTTTTAGATGAATCTTCTGATATCAATACTTTACTAAATCCTTAATGAGATATACGAGAGATGCTTCGACTAGCTATAACTAGCTTGTGTTTGATTATTTCTGTGAATGCCTTCGCAACCTCGGTTGATGATGGGATCACTCTGTTTAACCAGAAGGAATATAAGCAAGCTCAGGCTGTATTTGAGCCTTTGGCAAAGCAAGGCAATGCCAGAGCAATGTTTTGGTTAGGCGTTAGTCAGTTTAAAACCGGCGAGCAATTTAAAGCAGGCTCCACACTACTTCAAGCCGCAGAGGCAGGAAATCCTTGGGCGATGCATCTGATGGTGCCAAGCTATAATGGTCATTGTGGTTATCTGGGTTGGCCGTGTGATGAAGATTGGATGGATAAAGCTATAGTGGAGTGGAAAAAACGAGCCGATCAAGGTGACGGGAAGGCGATGTATGCTTTGCTGCGTTGGGGTGAGAAACCATGGTGGGCTTATGTACCAGTTTTAAAACAGAAAAGATATGGCGAGTTGGTTGAGAAAGCAGTCAAAGCCGGTGGGTATAATGCCGTTAGTTACAATATGTATATACCAATAGATATGAAAAAAAATATTGAGTTACTGAAGTATGAGGTTAGTCAAGGTTATGCACCTGCAATGATTTATTTGTACTATCTTAACGATTCAAAAAAAATCACTATTAATAATAGTTTTCAGTTAGCAAAGCGAGCATTATCCCTTGGTTATAGCACTGGTGCATTCGTTCTTTATTTTCATTTTAGAGATAAACTACCAAGTATAGAAACTGAGTCTGATATTCAACATTTATCCAATGACATGAAGGAAAATTATAAGAATGCTTATTATTATTCATTGATTGAAAAGAATTTTAGTGGAGAAGATAGAGTATCTCTTATCAGAAAAATGGTTATAAATAATAAAGGGGAAAAAGTTCTGATGAATGTATTATCGGAAAATGAGATGAAAGAAGTGGAATCGAAAGTGCAAGAATTTACCAGGAATATTTCTATAAATATGTTTTTAGATGATTCAACAGTCAGTGAACTTATTGCTCGATGATTATTGGTAGAGCATTGATTCTCTCACACGAATTATTTGGTAATTGTTATTTATTATAGTGAAAATCTAATAGATAAATTACAAAAAGATTATAAAATGAATCAAATAATAAAATCACTACTAATATATGTGACAGTATTTTCATATGAAAGCTTCGCTGCAACAGTTGATGACGGTATTACTCAGTTTAACCAGATGCAGTATAAGCAGGCTCAGGCTGTATTTGAGCCGTTGGTAAAGCAAGGGAATGCCCGGGCGATGTTTTGGCTAGGTGTCACTCAATTTCGAACGGGAGAGCAATTTAAAGCAGGGCATACATTGCTGAAGTCGGCAGAGGCAGGAAACCCTTGGGCAATGTTGATGATGTCGCCAAAAGATAATGGTTATTGTGATTATCTGGGTTGGCCGTGCGACCCAAGTTGGAGAGATAAAGCCTTTTCGACTTTACAAGTGCTAGCCGATCAAGGTAATGGTAACGCTATCTGTACGCTTTTGTATAGAAAAGGGAAACCATGGTGGACTTATGTGCCCATTCTCAATAAGAAAAGGGGCGGAGAACTGGCAGAAAAAGGCGTGAAGGATGGCTGGTATCGGATGGCGAGTTGTGGCATCCCGATGGATATTAAGAAGCGAGTTGAGCTACTTCAATATGCTGCACAGCATCATTATGCTCCCGCAATGGTTGCTTTGTATTACCTTGATGAAAAAGGTAAGTATAAAATGAAAAATAGTGCTCATTTTTTGCATGATGCGATGAAGCTAGGTTATGACAGTGGAGCAGCGGGCCTATTTCATTACCTATATCCTATATATCACAAGATTAATACATATGTTGATATCCAAAATTTAACTGCTGAGGACTATAACAAATTAAAAGAACTATACTTTTATTCTCTTGTTTCTCAAGGTCTTGGGTATAAAGATGATTTTAATTTGCAGGTTCTAATAAGGACTAAAAATAATGAGAATAAAGTTGTCAAATTAATTTCTTCTGATGAGGAAAATAAAATAGAGGAAAGAGCAAAGGATTTTTTGAAAAAAGTCAAACCTAACTTATTTCTCGATGAATCCTCTAACATGAATGCTTTGCTTAATCCTTAATAAGATATACGAAAGATGATCCGAATAATAATAACTAGTCTGTGTTTGATTATTTCTGTGAATGCCTTTGCAACATCGGTTGATGAAGGCGTCGCTCTGTTTAACCAGAAGGAATATAAGCAAGCTCAGGCTGTATTTGAGCCGTTGGCAAAGCAAAGCAAGGCAATGCCAGAGCAATGTTTTGGTTAGGCGTTAGTCAGTTTAAAACCGGCGAGCAATTTAAAGCAGGCTCCACACTCAGGGTGACCGCATGAGTGTTTAATTTTTACTCATCATCGAAAGAGTTATAAGGTTGTAATAATTACATATTCAGAATAAAACATAAGATGAATAAATTTAAAAATTACCTGTAGATGTTGTATATGAATAATTTTTTAAGAAAATTGACGGGAATTTATATTTTATTCATTTACTTTGTTTACTTGTAAAACGAGCCGCAACTGCGGCTCGAAAACTAAATCAACCAATCAATCATCACACCAAATCTGATTCATCCGGCTCTTCATGATAGCGCACGTAATGGGTGGTAATCAGATTATTCAGATACAGCAGCACATTGCGCAGCTCTTGACTATTGTGCCGCTGTTCGGCTTCAAATATTTCTTCTAGCTGACGCAGGTATTCGCGGGCTTTTTGGGCGAATTGGTGATCGTAAGGGATGGTTTCGTACATAGGTGATACTCCGTGAGTCATTTTTTACCACCACACAAAGTTCCTACGCTCTGAGTGGTGAACTGAAACAAGGTGTAGGAATACCGCACTCACGATACGGCCAGCAGAAGCTGCCTTGTCCAGCCCACCATAATTCAGATGTGCTGAAGCCGTACATAATAAAAAACCAACATGAAGTTAGCAATCATATATGTTGTGAGTTGTTACGAGTTCCTACGCCCGGCACCGGATTTTGCCAGTGCAGAGCGTAGGTTATCTGTTTTTGGGAAAATAAAAGTATGAAAAAAGTATGAGATTTTGGGGGTGGGTTAACAGTTGTCTCTTGGAAGCGATGACTTGAATGATCTCTCGATCGTCAGGCTATTGCCAAACTCATGATTTAGATGTGATAGAAAGATACTTATTCCTGTATGAATGAGAAAACATCAAATTTTCATCATGTTATGGGATGTTGTTTCACCTCTGGTTTATTCCTCCGAAAGCATCAGATAGCGCTGCATTGCTTTCACGGTATCTTCGCTGCAATGATGCTCAATGCCTTCCGCATCTGCTTTTGCGCTGGACTCCGGAACGCCCATTTTGATCAGCGTTTCATAAACAATGTGATGTCTTCTGGCCACCTTTTCTGCTAACTGTTTTCCTTCCGGTGTTAAAAACACGCCACGGTATGGTTCAGATTCAACCAGCCCGGCACTTCTCAAACGAGAAATAAACTTAGACACCGCCGCCGGACTGACACCAAACCGTTTCGCCAAATCAGCACTGCGGACTTCTCCCCGGGATTCGAACAAATCCGCAATTTCTTCTACATAATCTTCAACCAATTCAGCCTGATGGTCTTCTTTAACTTTACTGAAGGCACTGCTCTGTTTCACTTGAGGCATAACGTTAAGATACGATCGTGTAATAAATGACATAGATATTTAATCCTATGATCAAGCTACAAATGAGGCTACCTATCCAGGTTACCGGTTTACTGTTTGCCATATCACCCATGATGGTACGACGTGCAGTGAAAATAACTAACGGAATCAGAGCAAACGGGATACCGAAACTCAGTACGACTTGACTCGCGACCAATGCTTTTTGCTCATCAACGCCCAGCATAATGACAGCCAGAGCCGGAATCATCGTAATCAGACGACGGACACCAATCGGAATGGTAAAGCGGACAAACCCCTGCATTAATACTTGCCCGGACATCGTCCCCACAATCGATGAAGATAATCCCGCCAGTAACAGCCCGACACCAAATACGATACTGGATATTTTACTGCCCATTAATGGCGCAAGTAGCTGATAGCTTTCCGATATTGTCGCCACATCGTGGTAACCGTTAGCGTAGAATGCCGAGGCTGCTAATGCGAGTAATGCCATGTTGACAATCCCGGCGAGTGCCATCCCGACAATCACATCCATACGATAAAATCTGGCAATGGTTTTTTTCTCCTGATTATTTGATGCTTTGATCCGGTCTGTTGCTAACGCGGAGTGCAGATAAATCACATGAGGCATGATGGTTGCGCCCAGAATACCCGATGCCAGATAAACCGCGTAACTATCCGGGAAATCAGGAATAAACATCCCTTTGGTTAAACTGACCATATCAGGGCGGCTTAACAGAAGCTCCGTCGCAAACCCACTCGCAATCGCCAGAATCATTGCACCGATAACAATTTCCATTAAACGGAATCCAAGCCGTTGGGTCAGCAGCGCTAAATATGTGATAACACCGGTCAAAAGTGCACCATAGATCATCGGAATATCAAACAGCAGTTTAAATGCCAGAGCGGCACCCAGAAACTCGGCTAAATCGGTGGCAATAGCAACAACCTCCGCCTGTATCCAGTAAAACCAGACGACAGGTTTCGGGTAACGATCTCGTATTATTTCGGCTAAATTCTTGCCGGTTGCCACGCCTAATCTGGCAGACATACCCTGAATCAACATTGCCATCAGATTCGCGGCCAGCACAACCCATAGCAGTGCATAACCATATTTCGCTCCGGCCTCAATATTTGTCGCAAAATTACCAGGGTCAACATATGCAACGGCAGCGATCAAAGCAGGACCGAACATAACCATCCAGCTAAAACCTTTCGCTTTTCCTCGCAGTATGTTTGTCGCCTGATACTGGACAGAATTATTCGAAATTGCCTGCAACATTTAACTTACCTCATATAAGTTAACCTTGGTTAATGATCTTATATTCGGTTAAATGGCTGTTTAAAATCTAATCGTTTAAACCTATTGAAATGATAAGTGTTATCAACTAAGGGCGGGTTTACATCGGTGTATGATGCCCCATCACACCACACTCCGAATTTTTGAGTGCGCTATCACATCGCGTTATGTTCGAACTTACAGCGCTACGACAGCTTCAATTTCTATCTGCAAATCTGCATGAATGAGCTTGGAAACTTCAACCAACGAGCATGCTGGTAAATTGCCTTCATAGAAATTAAATAATAGCTCTCGGATGCTGCTTAACGCAGACATGTCACGAACAAAAATTGTTAGCTTCACCAGATCACTTTTTAAGCGTTTCTCTAGCCTAAGGATTTCTGAGATTTGTTCCAGAATCTCTTTAGTCTGCGCTGTCAGACCTAAGGTTTGGGCGTCTGTGCCATAAGCTGTAAGCCCTGATATATAAAGCGTTTTGTTGTGCTTCGTTGCATGAACATAAGGCCCGGCAATTTGAGGCAAGTTTTCGTAAGTAACCCGTTCAACCACTTGATTTCTCCCTAGAACATTACATTTTATTAGCGCGTATGCGCGGGCTTTTGGGCGCTAAATATACAACGAGTTTAATTTTTACCGCATTCATTTTTAAACAATGTTGCTCAAACTACTCAGAATTCACCGATCGAATCGTGTGTAGTTTGCGGAAATTTGAAGGGGTCATGCCAACATACTTAAGAAAAACGCGTCTAAAGTAGCCAACATCTTGGTAGCCGACGCCGCGAGCGATAAACTGGATAGGGTGGGTTGCATCCGTTAACGCTTGTTTTGCAGCATGAATCTTTTGTGTCTGGATGGCTTCTGTCAACGTGGTTCCAAAAGTCTGTTTATAGACCCGGCCTAAATAATCCACATTACATCGCAAGCGCTGAGCCACCCATGATGGGGTAATCGGTTCTCGATAGAACTGTTTGATAATCGAACGTGCGTTGTACGCCAGATTGACGGGCTTGGGCTCAGATTCATTTGCATTCTTATTGCTTATTTTACCAATAATCATCATCAGCAGCAGGTTTAATGACAGTCTGTCGTCTACCAGTTCTTGTTCGTTTAATAACAAATTAAACAATGAGGTCACTTTTGATTCATCGTCAACTCGCCCCAATTTTGGTAAGTGAATGAAATGCTGAGAGGCCGAATCTTTACTATGGCGGGACAGACGAAAGTGAACCCAGTAAAACTTTAAATCATCTGGGTAATCCTCAATCCCCATATGTTCACAGTGCGGATAAAGCAGTAAACATTGACCCGCACCAAGCTGGTACTGCTGATCATTTTCTTGAATCGATAGTGTCCCACGTTGCACAAAAATAAGTTCAAAAGAGTCAATAATTCTTCTTGGATGCCTGCCACTCCCATTTGAAATGAACAATCCGCCATTCTCTATCTCTACAGGAACATCGTGATATATATTTGCCATTTCTGAGCCCTTCGTGGTTTGGATATATCTTATTTGAGGTTGAAACATAGCCAAAAGATCATTATCACACTTCCTCTCATAAAGTCGGATGTGTCCTCTTTTTATACAAAATTATCACCTATTGTTGGTACTCCGCTCTCGCTACGATGGATACATAAAAATAACGACAATAATGAATTCAATATGGATGAAACAACCATGAATGAGACAAGTACCCAAGTGTTGAACAACAATATAATCAACACACCTCAAGCAGAAAAAATAACCACCAGTGAAAAATTCGGATATGGTCTGGGTGATGCCGGAGGCACGATTATTACAGGCTTAATCGGAAATTTTTTAACTTTTTTCTACACCGATATTTTTGGATTAACGCCCGCGATTGTGGGTATCCTTTTTATGACACTCCGTATTTTTGATGCCGTCACCGATCCTTTGATGGGGATTGTGGCCGATAAAACACATAGTAAATACGGGCGCTTTAGACCTTGGCAGCTATGGATCGCTCTCCCCATCGGGATCGTCGGAATTCTTACCTTTACCGTGCCGGAAATTAGCTACAACCTTAAGGTGATGTACGCTTTCGTTACCTATATGCTGTTATCAATTTGTTATACCGCAATTAACGTCCCCTATTGCGCACTTATCAATACGATGACCACCGATCACAAAGAAGTCATTTCATGTCAGAGCTGGAGATTTGTTCTCACTGGCGGTGCCGGTGTACTCGTCTCGGTGGGTCTGCCATGGTTTGTCGGCCAGTTTGATTCAAACCAACAAGCTTTGGGTTATCAATATGGCGTTAGCATTTTGTGCGTAATTGCTATCGTGATGTTCTTGTGGTGTTTTGCGACCGTTAGAGAGCGAACACCAATTGAATCTCTGGGAAAGGTTTCCCTCAAAGAGCACTTAAAAAGTATCAAGCAAAACGATCAACTCATGTTGATGCTCATCATGTCATTTTTGCTCATCACTATTTTTAACACTCGGGGTGGTGCGTACATGTACTTTATCAACTACGTCATGGGTGGCACTTCCAGCTATACATCGCTATTTTTTGCCATGGTTACTGCGGGTTTAGTGATTGGACCGATATTGGTGAACTACCTAACGAAGCACATTGATCCTAAAAAACTGTATTTATACACCAATGTATTTCTTGGTCTTTACTCTTTGGTCATGTTTTACATCCCTGCGAATGATACAACCCAGAACCTATGGTTGGGCATCATTTTGTGCTACAGCGTCCTGCTTGGTTTTACGCTGCCTTTACACTTCTCATTAATGGCATTTGCTGACGATTATGGGCAGTGGAAAACCGGGGTTCGTTCTTCTGGGTTGAATTTCGCCTTCAACTTATTCTGTATAAAACTGGCGTGGGCATCGAGTGCCATCATTATCAGCGCGATTCTTGTTTGGGTTGCCTATCAGCCGGGAATAGAAAACCAAACTGAAGCCTCTGTATCGGGTATTACATCGCTAGAAAGTATTATTCCTGCAATTATTCACTTCGCGTTAGCGTTCATGATTGCCAAAACCAAGCTAGATAACCAACTAATGGCACGTATTAGCGCAGATCTAAAGAAACAAATGGCGTAAGAGAGACTCCTCATGACTTACAATAATGAATCACAATACACACGCGTTAACATTACCGACAAATTCTGGAAGAATTATCAGACATTAATTAATGATGTGGTGATCCCTTATCAATGGGATGCACTGAACGATAATCTGCCAGATACAGAACCAAGCCACGCCATAGAAAACTTTAAGATTGCAGCAGGTGAACTTGATGGCGAGTTTTATGGCATGGTATTTCAGGACAGTGATGTCACTAAATGGCTGGAAGCGGTTGCTTACTCTTTGGCAAACAAGCCTGACCCGTCTCTAGAAAATCTCGCTGATGATGTCATTCAACTCATTGGCAAAGTGCAATGTGACAATGGCTACATCAATACTTATTTCTCAGTCAAAGAGCCGGATGCCAAGTGGCATAACTTGTGTGAATGCCACGAGCTATACTGTGCCGGACATCTCATTGAAGCGGCAGTTGCCTATTACCAAACTACCGGTAAAGATGCCTTACTCAATATTGCGTGCCGGTTTGCAGACCATATTGATCAGGTTTTCGGTCATAAACCAGATCAACTGCTTGGCTATCCGGGACATCCTGAAGTTGAGCTTGCACTGATGCGTTTATATGAAGTGACGGAACACCCCCGTTATTTAGACCTCTGTAATTTCTTTATTGAGCAGCGTGGGCAAAGCCCACATTACTATGATGAGGAATATCAACGTCGCGGACAAACCTCGTATTGGCATGTCCACGGGCCCGCATGGATGGTGAAAGACAAGGCCTATAGTCAGGCGCACTTACCTCTCACTGAGCAAAAAGTTGCGGTTGGTCATGCTGTCCGGTTCGTTTATCTACTGACGGGAGTCGCTCACCTTGCGCGCTTAAGTGGCGATCAAGAAAAAGTCGCCATATGCAAGACGCTGTGGCAAGACATGGTCAATAAACAGATGTATATCACAGGAGGAATTGGTTCGCAGAGTGAAGGCGAATCATTCAGTTGCGAATATGACTTGCCCAATGATACCGCTTATACAGAAACCTGCGCGTCGATCGGACTCATGATGTTTGCGAACCGGATGCTACAACTCGATACCAATAGTCATTATTCTGATGTTATGGAGCGAGCGCTCTACAATACAGTGTTGGCCGGGATGGCGATGGATGGAAAACACTTCTTCTATGTCAATCCGCTGGAAGTTCATCCAAGCAGTATCCCACATAATCATATTTATGATCATGTGAAACCGGTCCGTCAACGTTGGTTCGGTTGCGCGTGTTGCCCACCCAATATTGCACGAATTATCGGTTCATTGGGGAATTACTTGTATACCGTTAAACAAGACACGGTGTTAACTAATTTATATATAGGTTCTACATCCACGCTTGCGACTGAATATGGCAATTTAACGATGACCCAACGGGGCGACTATCCATGGAAGGAGACCATCACACTCTGTATTGATGAGGCGCCTGATCAGGCTATCTCGTTAGGGTTTCGGATTCCAGACTGGTGCCGCCAGCCAAGTATGATGGTCAATGGCAATCCATATTCACTTGAGAACGCCGTGGAGAACGGTTACGCCTTGATCAACCGAGTTTGGCAAAGTGGCGATACCATGACCTTAACCCTGCCAATGGAAACATTGATTATCAGAGGACATGAAAAACTGCGCCACAGTGCCGGTAAAATTTCGGTCCAACGTGGCCCGCTGGTTTACTGTATTGAAGAAGCCGACAATGGGAGTGAACTGTATAACCTACGTCTCGACAGTGATGCAGAATTTACGGTCATACAGGGAGAGGGATTGTTTGAAGGAAAAACACTACTTAAAACACAAGCGGTGAAAAAACTTTGTCCTCAAAGCGGTGAAGCATCACTTTATCGTTATCGATCATCTAAACCACAATGGGTTTCACAGCCATTGACGCTCATTCCTTATTTTACCTGGGCAAACCGGGGTGAAGGTGAGATGCGGGTGTGGATCACTGAGAAGGAATAATACTTGGTACATTATCCGTGAATACCAAGCTGGTTGAAGACCGATAGAGAGTTTTCAACCAGCTTTCGTTAGCGGGACAGTCACTTTAGGTTTTAAAGGGACAGTCACGTCAGTGCGGTTTTTACACCCAATGCCAATGTGATCAAGCATCACTTTTATTTCTCATCTTTGTCATTTTTCTCTTCTCCATCCGAGTGATTAAGGGAGAGCAGAGACAACATATTTTGAATAGCCGCTTGCTCAAGCGCTTGGCTGGTTTGCTCAAGGCGCCGTTGATAATACTGTGCGAGTGAGTCAGATTTTAGCTCCCGCGATAAGCTCTTAAATGAAATCATAACGTTACCTCCTACCGATGATGATCGACTAACAGGCTTTGCTGCGACATTAAGGTCAATGAGCCGTCAACCAGACAAGGCTATAAATCTATTTGTCTTGTTCATGGTCCTGCTTCGTGCTTCGCCAGTTTCTCTCTCTAACGAAGTAAAGTGTGATGCAAAAAGGGGAAGATAAAAACAGACGGAATATAATGATCTTGTTCCTAATATGAGCGTGATATCGAGTAAAAATCGGCTTTATGTAAGTTTTGGCAGAAAAATATGAACAAGTGAAAGGGAAGGGGTCCTATTTTGAATGTGAATCGACAAATCTTGTACTTTTCCCGTTTAGCCAAGCTAGGTGTGAACACCGCTATTTTTACAACCCTTCCTGAGATTGCCGAGCGCTTGTTCACAAGCCCCCGGCATTGTCGGACATTGCTCAATCAGATGCGCGATAGTGGCTGGATTGAATGGGAGCCCAAAGTTGGTCGTAATCAACGTTCTCGCCTTTACCTGATTTACAGCCTTCAAGAACTGAAAGCGATGCTCGCTCAGAAGCTAATTTCGATTGGCAAATACGAAAAAGCACTCGATTTGATTGACCATGACCAAATGCTATTTGCTCAACTCCTTAGATGTACCTCTGGCACGCAAATACGCCAAGGCAGGCTACATGTTCAACTGACCTATGACCGGATATTTTTACCGCTCCTGCCTCATACTGCATTGAGAAACAGTGAACGTTTTCTATTACGTCAAGTATATAGCTGCCTTACGCATTGTACTGAAAGCGGGGAGATACGACCTGATCTTGCCCATCACTGGACAAGTGATGAGAGCAAGTTACATTGGAAGTTTTTTCTCCGTCCTCTGCTTAGATTTCATGATGGCAGTGATATCACCGCGAATGAGGTGGTTACGCTATTCAGGCAACTACGGGACTCCCCGTTGTATACGAAAGAGCTGGCCCATGTTGAAAGTATTTCTGAGGAGAATGAACTTTGCATTGCGTTTACGCTTTCAAAACCGGATGCCGATTTTGCAGGGCTGCTATCGGGCCTAAAATACTCGATTCAACCGCCAAGCCAACTCTTGGGTACCCATTCCATCATTATTGGTAGTGGCATATTTCAGGTCGTGGAGCACAGCAAACAACGTCTAACTCTCCAAGCTTATCGAGATTATCATGGTCTTCGTGCGCTCACTGATACCGTGACCATTTGGCAGCTCCCGCCACAAAGTTGCAATGCGCACGATGAGGTTTTACCGCAAGTCGGAACCACGAATCAGTTCAATTCTTTATACATCGACACCCAGTTTGTTGATGGTTTCAATCCCCAATCAACGAATGAATCTTCCGACAAAGACCAAAAAAATAGAATTGAAGAGGGGTGCCTGCTTGCGATCATCAACCATAGAACTCGGTTCTCTCTCTCGCAACGTTCGTACCTGAGTGAGCTGATTCGCACTGATGAGGTGCTAAAACAGATTGGTAGCTTGAAAAAGAGTCGGGTTAAGGCGGTTCCGGCATATAACTTGTTTCCCGGATGGCTGAAGATGATCGCTACAGCCATACCGCCACAACCATTGCCTGATATTTTGACGATTGCAATATTCGAACATCACGCCCTAAAGGAATGTGCAGAAGCGATTACAGTGTTATTAAGTCAGGTTGACGTACATTGTAGAATCAATATTTACTCATTTGATGAGTTTTACGCGAAAGCAAACAGTCAGACACTCAACGAAGACATCATTCTTACCAGTCTCAGTCTCGACGACAACCGCCCTGTATCAGCATTTTGCTGGATGCTATCAAATCCAGTCTTACAGCAAAGTATGAGTCAACCAAACCGGGAGTGGCTGGATAACCTGTTGTACGATGTCAGAAGTCGTTTACCTGCTTCCTCATACATGCAGGAACTCGAGCCGATCATATCGTCAATGATTACCTCACATTATCTCATCCCCATGTTTCACCATTTACAGACATTACGATTTGAAGGTGTGCTCAAAGATGTCGATATCAATGTGTGGGGGTGGCCTGAAATACGGGATGTTTGGGCTGATGAGTCGTGTGGTGTGTTATAGGTATGGCGAAAAAGTGAATCACGGGGATAATCGCCTCATCGCTGTGGGTGGCAACAGTGTATGTCCATGAAATGCATACAAATGGATGGCTTAACTGTTGATAAGATATGCGAGAGATTCGCTATGATGTCGTTCAAATGGCGATGTAGTCGCGGTTACATGAGTGCAACCGCTTGTTTTTGGTCGTTGGGATGTGGTGGTTTGGATGAGATGAACCTCATGCTTTTCGAGGTATCGGTGGGTTAGTGACTCTCCTCCGCAGCGAGTTCTGCCCGGATAATCGCTGCACCTGCGCTGAGGGCGTTCATTTTTGCTGTAGAAACTTCACGAGGTAGCGGTGCCATACCACAGTTGGTGCAAGGGTAGAGTTTGTCTGCATCAACATACCGCAGCGCTTCCCGCAGTGTTTTGGCGACTTCTTCTGGCGTTTCAATGGTGTTGGTTGCGACATCAATTGCGCCGACCATCACTTTCTTACCCCGAATCAGTTCAAGCAACTCAATCGGTACGTGAGAGTTATGACACTCAAGTGAGATGATATCGATATTCGATTGCTGTAGTTTAGGGAATATTTCTTCGTACTGGCGCCACTCGGAGCCTAACGTTTTTTTCCAATCGGTATTGGCTTTGATGCCATAACCATAGCAAATATGTACGGCGGTCTCACACTTGAGCCCTTCGATTGCTTTTTCTAAACAAGCGATCCCCCATTCGTTGACGTCATCAAAGAAGACATTAAAGGCCGGCTCATCAAATTGGATAATATCGACACCTGCGGCTTCTAATTCCTTCGCTTCTTGATTGAGAATTTTGGCGAATTCCCAAGCGAGTTTTTCTCGGCTTTTATAATGGTCATCATACAGTGTATCGATCATGGTCATCGGGCCGGGTAGCGCCCATTTGATCGGTTGATTCGTTTGCTGGCGTAAAAATTTCGCATCTTCAACAAAGACTGGTTTTGAGCGGCTCACTGGGCCGATAACCGTTGGGACGCTTGCCTCATAGCGATTGCGAATTGTCACCGTCTTACGAGTGTTGAAATCAACACCATCAAGGTGCTCAATGAAGGTGGTGACAAAGTGTTGGCGGGTTTGTTCTCCATCGCTGACAATATCAACCCCTGCCAGTTGCTGTTCGTGTAAGGACAGACGTAATGCATCCTGTTTACCGTCAGTGAGTTCGTCACCCTGTAGTTTCCAAGGTGACCAAAGTGTTTCCGGTTGCGCCAGCCAAGACGGTTTCGGCAGGCTGCCTGCTGTTGAAGTCGGTAATAATTTTTTCATCGTTAATTCTGCCATTCGTTCTCGTGATTGATTAAGCGTAAGCTGCTGTCCATTGTTCAAGTATCGCCTGATAGGGTTTGATGAAGTGCTCTTCAGCAAATTTCCCCTGTTCAATCGCGAGTTGACTACGTTCTTCGCGGTCATAAACGATTCGAGTCAATGAATGATCGCGGTTCTTCAGGTTCGGTTGGTAAGACTCGCCTGCAACGGCGTTGGCATTATAGATTTCAGGCCGGTAAATTTTTTGGAATGTTTCCATAGTGCTAATCGTACTGATGAGCTCAAGATTAGAGTAATCATTTAACAGGTCGCCAAAGAAGTAGAATGCCAATGGAGCAACGCTATTCGGCGGCATGAAATAGCGAACCTGCAAGCCCATCTTTTTGAAGTATTGCTCCGTCAAAGATGACTCATTCGGCTGATATTCAAAACCTAAAAGGGGATGATGATTGCCTGTGCGATGATAGATTTTACTATCTGAGACACTCAAACATATCACGGGTCGTTTTTTGAAATATTGCTGATATACGTCTGAATTCACGACAGACTGAAACAGCTTGCCATGCAGATCGCCAAAGCCCTCCGGAATACTAAACTGAGGTTTATTCTTGTTATGATCTAACAGGAGAACGCTAAAATCGTAATCTCGCACATAAGAAGAAAAGTTATTCCCGACGATACCGTCAATACGTTGGTTGGTTTTGTGATCAACAATATTGGTTTTCAGAACTTCAATGGATGGAAAGGATTCACCATTGCCTTGGATATCCATATCAATGGAGATGATTTCAAGCTCGACTGAATAGCGGTCACCTTTTGGGTTATCCCAATGTGCTAACGCGTTGAAACGATTGTTGATCATCCTTAGTGTATTGCGCAGATTCTCTTGCCGATTGTCACCCCGGGCCAAATTGGCGAAGTTGGTGGTGATACGTGTATTGTCTGATGGTTGATAATTGTCATCAAAACAAATGCTCTTGATCGCAAATGTGAAATTGTCGTTCATGGTGAGTGGTATCCTATTTCCTTGAAAAGCTGAACTTATTCCCTACTTTTCGATGGGAGCGTTATGTTTTTAGTTTCCCAATCGTTTCTTCACGGTTTTTTGCTATTTTCCAGAGTCGCCTGATTCAATCCGACGGTCGTTTATCTAATGTGAAGCCCTGTCTATTTTTATACTTGGTTTCTGAGTTGATTAAAATTCATTTTGATTCACTAGGATTATGAGAAAAATTCATGATGGGTTTGTTAGGGGACTGTCCTTTTCAGGGAATAGCGATAAAGAAACGGGTTTACATTACGACCGCCACCGTTACTATAGCTTGGACGCGGCTCTTAAACACAATGAGTTAAAGATGGATCGATTTGACGAAAAAATATTACAAGAGTTGGTTCGCTTCGGACGAATCTCGAATGTTGAACTTGCTGAGCGGGTTGGGTTATCGCCTTCGGCAACGTTAAGAAGAGTTCAGGAGCTGGAGCGTAACGGCACAATTAAAGGCTATCGAGCGGTTATTGATAAACATAAGCTAGAGATTGGTTTCGTTGCTTATGTTTCTATTGGGTTGTCGGATCACAGTAAAAATGCTCAATTGGCATTTGAAGCGCATGTACAGTTTGCACCTGAGGTGACGGAGTGTCATAACATCACCGGTGATAATGAGTACTTACTTCGTGTTGAGACAAAAGACTTGCTGGCTTATAAGCGGTTTCATTCCGAAGTATTGGGTGAATGTGCTCAAGTGAATACGATTACTACCATGGTGGTGATGGATTCACCGAAAGATGAACGGTGAATGATCATCAGTTTATTCAGAGCTAACATCTTTCTCTGGATAGGGAATCATATTCTGTATCACCCCGCGACAAAGTGAACGAAACCACTGGCTACCCGGGTCATCTGTCAGTGCTTTGGGCCAGCAAAGATAATATTTGGGGTCAGGAAAGGAAAAAGGGAGATCTCGAATCGTCAGACCAAATTGATCTTGGAATCGTTCGGCCAGCAGACGACTAGAACTGAGTAGCAGATCGGTCTGTCCTACGGTTGCCAATGCGGCAAGAAAATAAGGGGTTCGGAAAGAGAATCGTCGCTCTTTGACCTGCTCTTTAAGTGCGTCATTGATGAAGTTTCTAGATGTTCCGCCCATACTGACCAGAATATGGTTATGCGCTATATAGTCATCCAACGTAATGTGAGTTTTACTCGCTAACGGATGATTTCTTGACATAATACAGCCGAATTTCTCTCGTCCAAGTAAGCATCGTTCAAATGAGTTAGGAACCTGAATGTAATTACTAACTAGCACGACATCAACATGATGTTCTGTTGAGTGGATCAAACTGGTTTCGGTAATTGTACTGGTTTCGAGCGAGGCATGTGGAGCACTTTGGTAGAACTGAGACGCGATATAAGGCACATAAGCTTGGGCCTGATAATGGGTTGTCTGTAAGCGAAATGAGCGCTCACTTTGGTCCGGAGAAAAAGTTCGGATGGAGTTGAGGCCTGCCATTTGCTCGATCATATGGCGAATTGGGTATTCTAGCGCTGCGGCTTTTGCTGTCGGAACCATGCCTTTTGAAGTCCTGATGAACAACGGATCGTCAAATGCGTCACGCAAACGTTGTAACAGGCGGCTCATGGCAGACTGACTTAAAAACAGGCGATTGGCTGCTTTACTGACGTTTCGTTCTTCCAGTAGATAGAGTAATCCCATTAATGATTTCATATCTACATGCTGTAATTCTGACGATAACATCTGTTTATCCCACTTTTCGCATAATTGTTAGAAACATTATGCATTGGATTGTTTGGCAAGAGAACCGCATGATGTAGGCAGGACGATTTTTTTTGCAAGGGGATGAGTGGTGAACATGTCACGTAACTTTATATATGGGCTGTTATTGAGCGGTACAACCATGATTGCGTGGGGAATGATTGCGATAGCATTGAAATTATCGAATGATTTTGCGGATCCGGTAACACTCACATGGCTGCGTTTTACGGTCGCGGGTGTCATCGTTTGGTTATGGCAAAAACGGAACAATCGTTTAGTTCAGTATCGGCAATTAAAACGTTCACAATGGCTGCGATTAGGGCTAGCCGGGGTGTTATTAATGATTAATTACACCTGTTATGCATGGAGTTTGGTTTATCTCACACCGGGCTCTTCTCAATTAAGTATGCAAATGGCGCCTTTGTTTTTGGCGGTTGGGGGCGCGGTTTTCTTTAAAGAATACATTTCGTGGCAGCAATGGGGATGTTTTGCTTTGTTGTTTGCGGGGCTGTTGATCTTTTTCCATCCGGTTCTACGCAGTGGCAGTGAGACTGAAACCGCTGTTTTACTGACGGGGCTGAGCATTATTTTTGTGTCTGCGCTGGCATGGAGCCTGTATGCGCTGGTTCAAAAATCTCTCTTTAAACACCTTGATTCATCCAATATATTGTTGGGGATTTATCTCATGGCGATGGTTGTCATGTTGCCTCTGACATCCCCAGCAGATTTGCTGAAAATGTCGTTGGAAGAGTGGTTGATTGCCCTGTTTTGTTGCCTGAATACGGTCGTGGCTTATGGGGCGTTTGCCAAATCGCTGACATATTGGAAGACGGTACAAGTGAGTTCTGTGATTGCAGTGACTCCCGTCATGGCTTTCTTACTGACAGAGTTATGTGTTGCCATGGGATGGTGGACAGACGTGATAGAGCCAGCACAAGCGGACTGGCTGAGTTTATGTGGGATGGGGCTGGTCGTTTTTGCGGCGATTAGCGTTCAATTGGTGAATGTTAAACGTCGTGAACGGGTAACGAGTGAAGTAACAGAGCCATCGACGGCTTAATTACGGGGACAGGCACTTTCGTTTGCTGATTTGAAGTGTGTATTCGTATGAAATAGAGTATGTATTTGCATGAAATAAACTGCGTGCCCACATAAAATAAAAAACCATGCTGTAGATTTTATATCCGGCATGGTTTTTTGGTTCTTAAGACACTCTGAATCCTGCATCTTGAGGTTACTTGGGTATAGAAACAATCAGGTTACTTTGTTTGTGTTTCAATAATCGCTTGAGATAGTCCGTTTAGATAAGAGGTGAGTACCAAATCGATTGATAAAATATTTTTGTACCAGCCATTCCAGATTAAAAAGCAAGTGATTAACGTTTTTAAATCTTGTTCTAAAGTCTTGCTTTCGTCTTTTAGTATATTTAAACCATAGAGAGCGAAATCCTGTCTGATATCGTCTTCTTTTAAATTTTCCACAAACGTTGTCAGGTCGGATTTCAATTTTTCTTGAGTGATGGCAGGAATGTCTAAACTCAATCCTTTCATTTTTATAAAATAGAAAGCGGTACAGGTTTGTAGGTTCTTTGTTTGTTTTTCTAGCCAAGCTGCACTGTTTTTGAATGTGCTGCCATCCCACCCATCGAGTCCAATTGATTCACCAAAACGTAAATAAATGGATGATTTTAATTGTTCCCGCTCTCCAGATTGAGTGCCATTACCGTAAAAATCTTCAAATATTTCAGAGACGTCTTTTCCATTATATTTATTACTGCTGGCATTACCTGCCATAATCATCCCATCGACATTGGCTAAATTTTTATAATAAGCACCAAATTGATCAATGATGTTCTGTTTTTTCTCATGTTGTTTGGTTTTTGGGAGAAGATGATCCGTTATTTGATGTTGTAGTAAAAATTCCCCGGTGATTTCTGATAAGTCACCAAGCCATCCTGATGCCATCAATCGATCTTCAACAACAGGGACAATATCTTTTATCTTATCCCAGATTTTGGGGTTTTCAATAATGCTTTCTGGTACTGGTGTGAGTGGGCCGTTATGGTTGTTAGCGTCTAAAATGGCAAAGATATGTGCGACATCGTATAGATCGTTATTTGACAGCACAGTCTCATGACTATGTCGCATTTTTTGAGTGTAATCACTGGCAGGGAAAGGCGTGATGTCTGCTGTTTCGGGGATGAGAATCTTATTCCAACCAAATGAATTATAATAAATTTTTCTAAATTTGGTTAACATCAGGTTTGTGTCATTTTCTAAAGATGAATTGTCTGCTTCTACCGACTTCATAAAGCCGATATATTCTGACATTTTATAGGTGTCATCTTCTGGCTCATCATTATGGACAGACTCTCCGAAATTAAAATTAAAAAGTTCGACGTCTTGCGTTTGCATTTGATTACTCCTGTCAAATTGATAGCTTAATACGATGCCTATTGTGTTTAGCTTTTATTCAAATAGGGTATTATCTTGTTGCTTGATGGAAACTTGAAAGCAGCTATTCGACTAATTGTTATATTTTTTTTGATATAATGTAAAGAGAATCCCCTATTTAACTAGGGATATTTTTACTAAATGCTAAGTGTGGTCGGTATTCGATAAATAGGCTTGAATCGTATAGCGCTTACCTTGCCGACAGGCGTTGGATTGAGCGACAGATACGAGAGGAGGAAATCGGTCATATGGGGCCTCATCAGTCTGAAATTGTGATGCGATTATCTCTTGGACAGAAAAAAGAGAGCCTCAATTGATGCGCTCGACTGGAACGAGCGCATGGTCTCTGGATTGGGAAAAGCGCAATTATATCCGGTAAAACGTCAATTATATTTGGT
Organism: Vibrio gazogenes; assembly: GCF_002196515.1. Lineage (NCBI taxonomy): Bacteria > Pseudomonadati > Pseudomonadota > Gammaproteobacteria > Vibrionales > Vibrionaceae > Vibrio > Vibrio gazogenes. Next base: position 1,149,095 of record NZ_CP018836.1, read on the forward strand.
AAAAAGAACAATCCACGTCATATCAGAGTTTCTGTCCTTTATTTCTATTTGGAACAAGTCACCTCAATAAAAAACCACGCTGAAAGATATGGATTCCCTCAGCATGGTTTTTCGTTGTAATTGATTGTCGCTTTCGCCTTTATTTCATTCTCACATCATCCATACGGATACGATATGACAATCACAATCCGATTACTTGGTTAAACTCAACGCTTCATTCATCACATGGAAGATATAGTTTTGTTCTACAGCACCCTGAAAAAGATAAGCTTCAGGACCGCGAGCGAAAATCGCTACATCTTCCCCAGAGTGGGTTTCAGAGGACAGTCTCACCAGCGATTGCTGCCGGTAGTCTAGATCTAATACTTCTTTTTCTGTGGGGTTAGAACGAGCACCTTTGACAGCTCCCGGCCCATTGCCGTATGACAGCGTGGTATAACGTTTACCGTAATCATCAACGTTGTACTGACCGTTTCTTTTTGACAGACCAAGAATCGGGTTGCCGCGATCAGCATAACCATTTGAAATTAAAGTGTGTGCATGGTCTGCGGTCACAATGATAAGTGTGTCTTCAGGGTTGGTTTTGTCTAATGCTGCTTTGATTGCATCATCATAAGCAACGGTATCAATCAGGGCCCGGGCTGCATTGCCAGCGTGATGGGCGTGATCGATACGTCCGGCTTCAACCATCAGCAGATAGCCTTCTTTATTTTTGGACAGAATATCAATCGCTTTCGCGGTCATTTCTGCAACGGATGGTTCACCGTCTCTACGGTCAGCTTCATACTTCATATGGCTGCTTTCAAACAGGCCAAAGGCTTGTTTGGTATGATCATTCAGCGCATCAAACCCTGTTTTGTCATAAACGTATTTGGCATCTGGGTGTTTTGCCTGCCATTCTGAAATCAGGTTACGGCCATCTTTGCGCTTACCTTTCTTACCTTCTGGGTCAACCATTGTGGCTGGTAAGAACTCGCGACGCCCACCACCAAAAACCACATCCATGCCTTTACCACCGTTGAAATTGATCAGTTGCTGTGCGATATCAATACAACCTTGGTTTTTAGCAATGTTTGGGAGTTTTGAGTCATTTTCCCAGTTACGATCGGCTGAATGAGCGTAAGTGGTTGCTGGTGTTGCATGGGTAATGCGTGCCGTTGAAACTACACCCACGGACAATCCTTTCTCTGCTGCCATTTCCCAAGCCGTTTTGGCTTCGTGGCCGATTTGGGTATTACAAAAGCCTCTTTGAACGTTGTCATCAACACTGATAATGCCTTGTTTGGTTTTAACCCCAGTGACCATTGCACTTGCAGTACCTGCTGAATCAGGTGTTTGGGCATCAGTATTGTAAGTTTTAGAGAGTGCGACGTAAGGTAACTGCTCCATTGCGAGCTGATACTCTTCGCCCTGCATACCGCGCCGTTGTCCCTCATAGATTCGAGCGGCGGTGATCGTGCCGACACTCATGCCGTCGCCAACGAATAGAATGACATTCTTAGCTGGTTTAGCGATGGGCTTATTTGCTTTTGCTTTAGCAATTTGTTGCTGAGCTTGAACAAACCAAGCATCGTTCTTTTGCGGTGTATTCATTTGAGACGTTTGATCGGTTGAAGTACAACCGACCAGTGACGCCATCAGTCCACTGGCTAATAAAAGATGGTTATTTTTCACAAAAATTCTCCGTGTTTTCTTTTTTATAATATCCACTGATACCACATTGAGATTCGTCCTCTATTAATACGGAAAAACATGAATCATTTGTGAATAAATCATGAAACTTTTGTGTGGCTATATTCTTTATCGACTGATTCAGTATATTGAGGAGCAAGAGAAATCAGCCCTTAAAATACAGTTTTGGATGAATCTATGATTGAAAGAAATACGATTTGGTTTTTGTTTTTCTTGGTTGGGTTAGGTTTATTGTCTGATAGTGTCAGTGCGCAGACTCGGCAACAATCAGTCATGACATTATCATGGGAAGACTTGATTCCCGAGGGAGAACAGCATCCTGATCCACCGGTCCGTGCGACACCCATTGACCATGACAATGATACGCCACCCCAGTTGAAAATAGGGGGTGTCCGGCACGACTTGGATGGAAAAAGAGTGAGAATCCCGGGATTTGTCATTCCACTGGAGGGAGACGATAAAACAGTGACCGAGTTTCTGTTGGTCCCATTTCTCGGTGCATGTATTCATGTGCCGCCACCGCCTCCGAATCAGATTATTTATGTCAAATTTGAGCATGGGGCGCCGATCCGGCAGTTATGGGATATTGTTTATGTTGTCGGTCAGCTCAAAACAGAAACAATGAATCTGGATCTGGGAGAAACGGGCTACGTATTGTATGGGCAAGATCTCGATGACTATGAGTCAGACGGATGAATCGATCAATTGAGAGGACCAATTCAGAGGACAGGCACCGCAGCGAACTGCTGGCCTAATAACCAATTTTCTATTTTGACGATAGCGAGTTGGGACGTAGGTGACAAATCTGTATGGTGATGAATAGGTAACGCTATGAAGCGCAGGTCGTTTTGGTTATCCTAAGCCCTGAATCGGAGTTGGATGGAGGTCACGATGGCGAAGGATTGGGATGAACTCGCTACGGCTTGGGAATCTGATCAGGTCAATAGAGAGCTGACAGAAAAAGTATTTGCTGAATTAACAAAGAATATTCATTTGGAAGGCAAACACATTCTGGATTTCGGATGTGGAACTGGCTTGTTAAGTGAGTTGATGTCGCCACAAGCTCGTTCGGTTGTTGCATTGGATTCATCAGAGGCCATGATCGAAGAGCTCGATAAAAAAGAACTGACAAATGTTGAGCCTGTTGTTGACGCTTTGACGAGAGGGCTCGTTGCTCAGCATCCAGCTTTTCGTAAACAGTTTGATTTGGTGGTTGCCGTCTCTGTGTGTGAATTTTTACCTCATTTGGCGGAATCTTTAGAGATTATTTATTCGCTGCTTAATCAGGGGAGTACATTTATTCACTGGGACTGGATCATTGATGATGAGGACCGTACATCAGGCTTAGGTATGGTTGAAATGCAGGATGAGTTAATTCAGGCGGGTTTTGCTCAGGTGAACGTTACTCAGGTCTTTAAGGTTAAAACTGCACGCGGCGTCATGTCTGTTATGATGGGAGTTGCGGTTAAATAATTGATTGTGACAACTCGACACGTTTCAATTGTCATTTCAAGATTCGTTTTAGAAAACAGCGCCATTGATGCGCTGTTTTTTTATGCCTCCTTTTACTTCACTTTTCTCTCCTTAAGCCTTTCTTAAGTTTTCTATTTTATGCTGATTTCAGGTCTTCAAGAGGGTTGAATGATGCAGGCAGCACTACGCAATTCTTCAATGAAATTAGAGATGATTAGCGAGACGCATCCAATGCGTCATCAGGTTGAACGGTATATAGCCGAAAGATATTCATATGCATTTGATGCCAATATTGAGCAATTCATGCCACTGTTTTTAGCATTGTTACTGGGAGAGGATATTCAGTCCATTTGTGGTTATCGAGCCGCCTCTGAAGCCCCGTTATTTCTGGAGCAATATCTGGACTTGGCCGCTGAAAAGGCAGTTTCTGAGGCTTTTGCCCAGCCGATTGAGCGTACGACGCTGATTGAATTCGGACAACTGGCTTCATTTTCCAAAGGGATATCACCATTTCATTTTTATCTGATCGCACAACGCTTGGTTGAGATGGGATACCAGTGGTGTATCTGTACGGTCACGGATCCGCTGTATGCACTGATGAAGCGCTTAGGACTTAACCCTGTCGTGATTGCTCAAGCGGATGCTCAACGAGTCAATAATGCAGCGCAGTGGGGGCGCTATTACCAGCTTCGTCCCCGGATTGTCGCTGGCGATCTGCAACAAAGTCTGGCCCATCTGAAGCGTTATTGGTTGACTAAAGGTATCGGTATAGAGTGAGGCATTATCAATGAGTGGAACCATATTATCTGCATTATTTTCCCATGCGACCCAGCGTCCGGATGCCATTGCATTTATCGGTCAGAATACGCTTGGTGAACCAGAGACACTGACGTTTCAACAACTGTCTGAACAAGTGTGCCATTATGCTGGTGTATTCAGCGACTTACAGTCACGTTGTGTCGCTATCTATGCAGAGAACAGCTTGTCCTGGCTGATTGCCGATTTAGCTGCAATGTATGCACAAATTCCTTGTGTGCCACTGCCTAAATTTTTTAGTCCTGCCCAGATTGAACACGTTCTCTCTCTTACGGGGACAGACACGCTTATCTATGACCAGCCTTTGCAAGGATTTGAGTCTTGTGGTGAGCTGCAAGAGTGCGCCATTGGGCGGCGTTCAGCACTCAACCAGACATCTAAACATTCTCGCAGTGTTCACGGGGGAATTCTTCCGGGGACAGTCAAAATTACGTTTACCTCGGGGTCTACCGGGCAGCCGAAAGGGGTATGTTTGAGCCAGCAGAACCTCGATCAGGTGACTTCGAGTCTGGCGCAGGAGATGGCTAAACAACGTGACTTAGAAAAACATCTGGTGATGTTGCCATTATCCACATTGCTGGAAAATATCACTGGCGTGTATGTCCCCTTAGTGCTTGGTTTGACATCGGTGGTATTGAATGGTGCATCTGTCGGGCTGCAGGGCTCTAGCCAGTTTTCTCCGGAGCAATTTGCAGGTGCATTGATGACATACCAGCCTCATTCGCTGGTACTGACACCGGCGCTGTTGCATGCATTGATCGCTGTAACTCATCACCTTCCTCAACTTGCCGCGTCGCTTCAGTTTGTTGCTGTCGGTGGTGCCCGAGTCACGCCACAAACATTGGCTGAAGCCCACCACTTAGGGTTGCCGGTGTATGAAGGGTACGGGTTATCTGAATGTGGTTCGGTCGTTAGTCTGAATACACCGGGTGCCAATAGCCCCGGCACCGCAGGAAAAATTCTGCCCCATGCTGAAGTGCGGATTACAGATGATGGTGAGATTCTCGTCAGAGGTGCTGTTGCACTCGGGTATATCAATCAGCCTTTGGCTTCAGAATGGGTTGAGACCGGTGATCTGGGCTATGTTGATGAGCAGGGCTTTTTATCGGTTCAGGGGAGAAAGAAAAATCAGATCATTACTGGATTTGGCCGCAATATTTCTCCCGAATGGATTGAGTCGGAAAGCCAACAATGGGATGCCCTGCGAAGCCTGATTGTTGTCGGTGAAGCCAAGGATCGACTCATGGGGGTTGTTCTGTCTCAGGATGTGGAAAAAGTGACGGCTGCAATTGTCGCGTTGAACCGTCAGTTGCCGGATTATGCGCATGTTTGTCAGGTGCTCTTGGTTTTATCACCGCAAGAATACCGAGCATTGCTGACGGCAAATGGACGCCCTAAACGGCATCTGGTTGAAGAACAGGTTAACTTGTGGAGCAACGATATTGCGTCCTTTGAGAACATCATAAAGCGAATTGATCTTTCATTTGAACATTGATTGTGGAGTCGAACCAATGAGTAATTTTTTTAATCAACTACAACAAGCAACTCAGCCTGCCCGTGAAACGATGTTATCTGCACCGATTATCGCTGCATGTCATCAGGGCGACATTAATCTGGCTCAGTATCAGGCATTTCTGACACAGGCATACCATCATGTGAAACATACTGTGCCATTGCTCATGGCATGTGGCGCTCGCCTTGGCGAAGAGAAAGAATGGCTGCGGACTGCGATTGCCGAATATATTGAAGAGGAAATCGGTCACCATGAGTGGATTTTAAATGATATTCGCGCTTGTGGCGGTTCTGCCGATGATGTGCGCCACAATCAGAATGACGGTGCGGTTTGTGCAGCGATTGAATTGATGGTCGCTTATTTATATCACCAGATTGACCGGGGTAATCCGTTGGCTTTATTTGGTATGGTTTGGGTCTTGGAAGGGACGAGTGTTGGTATCGGTGGGCAGGTTGCTCAACAGGTTAAGCAGACCCTCAATTTACAGGATGACGCATTGACTTATCTGACTTCTCATAGTGAACTTGATCAAGAGCATATTCAGTTTTTTGCCCGCCTGATGGATCAGATCACCGATCCGGATGAGCAGCAAGTGATCATCCGTTCTGCCAATATGGTATTTCAGCTGTACGGACAAATGTTACAGACGCTAACCCAATAAACGACGACTCATTGTCGTCAAGGAGCAACAGGTTATGAGAGCGAGTATAAGAAACCGGATAATGACAGCATGCTGCCTTTTGATTGGGTCATCATCCGTATGGGCAAGTGGTGCTGACCCACTGGTCACAATTCAGAAAAAGTGGGCCGAGTGTCAGTATCAATCGAAGGATGAGGATCAGCAAATTTATTGTCTGGAGAATCTGGTTAAATTGAGTGAAAGCTCGCTGCAACATGCTCCGGATCGGAATGATTTAAAAATCTGGCTGGCAATTAGTCAAAGTTCACTGGCGGGAGCAGACGGTGGATTGGGTGGGCTCTCTTTGGCAAAACAAGCCAGAGCCTTGCTGGAAGACGTGGTGAAGGCAGCACCAGAGACGTTAGACGGATCAGCATATGTCACATTAGGGACACTGTACTATAAAGTACCGGGATGGCCCGTTGGGTTTGGTGATGATGATAAGGCTGAAGAGATGCTCAAAAAAGCTTTGAAATATAATCCCAATGGGATTGACCCCAACTATTTTTATGGTGATTTTCTGGCGGAAGACGGACGCAAAGCTGAAGCGATTGAATATCTGAAACGTGCGGAGGTGGCGCCGCCAAGAGCAACGAGACCGCTCGCTGATCAGGGACGGATGGCCGAAGTTCATCAACGTTTGAAAGAATTAGGTGCGCAATGAGACTATTGCTCGTCGAAGATGATGTGTTATTAGGACAGTCGATGGTGACGGCATTGAACCGTCAGGGTTACACAGTTGACTGGCTTGAACGAGGTGCCGGTGTTGTGACTGCTCTGAAAACAGAGCAGTTTACTGCGATTATTCTTGATCTCATGCTGCCTGATATTGGTGGATTTGAGGTTCTGAAAGCGGTGCGGCGTGCGGGATATTCGCTACCGATTATGATTTTAACCGCACGTGACGAAATTCAAGATCGCGTGAAGGGACTAGATGGCGGAGCCGATGACTATCTGGTGAAGCCATTTGCGTTAGAAGAATTACTGGCGCGGTTACGCGTGATGATTCGGCGACTCTCCGGTGCGACCGATAGTCAGGTGGAAGTCGGAGATTTAGTGCTGTCTCTGGACAGACAGGTTGTGTTGTACCAAGGACAGGCACTGAAGCTGACCAACAATGAATTTAAGCTGCTGGCATCGCTGATGAATCAGGCCGGACGGGTGATGAGTAAAGAGCAACTTCAGCAATCGTTACACGGTTGGGATGAAGGCAGCAGTGATAATGCAATTGAAGTGCATATCCATAATCTGCGCAAGAAAGTTCCGGGAAATGTGATAAAAAACATTCGTGGTGTAGGGTATATCATTGAAAAATAGTAAGAAAATGTATTCTATCAAAAAACGTATTACGTTATCGATGATTGCGCTTTCCTCGGTGTTTATTCTTATTTCCTTGTTTTTCAGCTACAGCTCCTCACATCATGAAATTTTGGAAGTCTATGATGCGCGCCTGGGACAGACAGCCAAACTCTTTTTATTAAGTCTGCCGGATTCCGGCACGCTACAGGTGAGTTCTGAAAATGTCAGACAGTTAGATAGCTGGATGCAAAATATCCGAAATGCGCATAGTGAGGACGCAACCGCTTATGGGCATCCCTATGAACAGAAATTGCTGATTCAGTTGTATCGGGATGGCAAAGTCGTCTGGGGCTCGCACCTGCGCAATCATGTGATCGTGCATGATCCGACTTATTCCGGGTTTGGCTATGTTGATATCGCCGGCAAGCAATGGCGGTATTTTCAACTCCCCTTACAACGCCACAATGCTCAGCATTCTGAATATATTATTGTTGCGGAGCAGCAAGCGGTCCGTAATGAGATGATTACCGAACTGGCATTTTCCACACTGGTACCACAATTGGTACTGATCCCGTGTTTAGCGTTGGTATTGTATTTTTTGATTGATCGCCATTTCGCACCGATAACCGAATTACAACAGGCCATTTCCCGACGGAGTGTGAGTAAGCTTGACTCCGTGACCGTCGGGCTCGATACGACTGAGTTGTCATCGTTAGTGACAACCTTAAACCGATTACTTGCTGAACTGGATAGTGCGTGGAAACGAGAAAAACGTTTTACCGGTATGGCCGCTCACGAGTTAAAAACACCGCTGGCTGTATTGCGACTGAATGCTGAAAATGCCTTAAACAGTGAGCGTGAAGAGGAGTTACATACCGACTTACACAATATTTTGCGAGGTATTGAACGTTCAGACCGTCTGATTCAACAGTTGCTCACTTTAGCCCGAGTTGAAAATATTCACAGTATGGAACGGGCCGAGATCAATTTGAAACGCTTAGTTCAATATGTCATGGGAGAACTGGCACCGTTGGCGTTGCGCAATAAACAGGAGATGTCGCTGAGCGGCGATGACTGTTTGATCCCCGGAGATGAATCATTACTGGGAATTTTACTGAGTAATCTGATTGATAATGCAATTCGCTATGCTGGCGAGGGGCAACAGATCATGGTGACGCTGAAAGATTTGCCGGATAGGGTGCAGGTTTATGTCGCTGATACCGGTAACGATCTTACCGCGGAAGCGCGTGAAAAATTGTTTGAAAGTTTTTATCGTTCAAATCGGGAAAGAGGCGATGGCGCAGGATTGGGGCTCGCGATTACAAGAGATATCGTCAAGCTGCACCATGGAACGGTTGAACTGCTGCCCCGAGAGAATAACACCAATACTTTTTTTGTGTCATTCATGAAAAATCAGCATGAGCGCTAACCTTCTTTTTGTTGCAAGTAAAAATTGTTGAAAGCAAAAAATGAGCAAGAGACAGAATCATATAAGGAACATTGCATGGATTTGAAGCGTAAACGTGTGTTGTTGACGGGCGCCTCAGGCGGTATTGGTCAGGCGATGGCGATTGAGCTGGCATCTGCGGGTGCACATCTGGTTTTAGTCGGACGACACCATGAGAAGTTAGAAGCGGTCAGAGCGACTCTGCCTGAGCCGGAAAAACATGTGGTTTTTCCGGCCGATCTGACCTGCGAAGCCGATCTGGAACGACTCAATCATACTGGCAATCAGCTTAATCAGTCTGGTGAGGGAATCGACATCGTGATCAATAACGCAGGTGTGAATGAATTTAATCTGCTTGCCAATCGCACCATTGCGTCCGTACAGCAGGAGCTGAATGTGAATCTGTTAGCACCGATGTTAGTGAGTAAAATGGCGCTTAATTGGTTGAATCGCCCGGGGATTATTTTGAATATTGGTTCGGCATTCGGGGGGATCGGTTATCCGGGTTATACCGTTTACTGTGGTGCTAAAGCGGGGATGTACCGTTTTAGTGAAGCGCTGGATCGCGAATTGGATGGTTCTGGGATTCGGGTACTGTATGTCGCGCCCCGGGCAACGGATACTGATTTAAATTCATCACTGGTCAAACAGATGAATCAGGAGCTCGGGAACCGCAGTGATTCACCACAGGTCGTTGCAAAACAGGTCATCGAGTCCTTAAAACATGAAACAACCTCGCGTTGGATCGGTTGGCCGGAGAAATTGTTTGTCCGGGTGAACCAGATTTTCCCTGCCGTTGTCGCTCAGTCGATCCGCCGCCAGCAAGCGAGAATCCATCATTTCATCCGTCTTATTCATTCAGAAAAACAATGAAAGCTGACCCTCAATGCGTCGCTCATGCCGCTCAGTGATATTTTCAGCGAAATAATGGCTCACCAAGAACGATAGACGTTCCATTATTGACAATAACCACTTATTATCTGTGCCAATTTGGTGGGAATCTCTCAGACTCTCCCTTTCTTTTTATGGATGAAAAGTTATGGATAAACAAGGAGTTCAAGGCGAATGGGTGAACTGATACAACAAGGCGTGTCTGGCTCCCTGATCGGAGTGGTCATTTTTTACCTGCTCAGCTCATTGCTCGTCAAACAGTGGATTCGTATTGATATTTACCAACTGCTCCTATTTATGGCCGTTGCGTTTCTGGTGGCCATTGTTTGTGAGGTCGGTCTTGGTAAGTTGTATTACCTCGTCATGGGTAAACCACTCTGGCAATATCATGTCTGGCCCATTCACGATGGTTACACCTCAGCACTGAACTTCATTATCTGGCCAGTTTATGGTTTCTACCAATACTGCCTGCATCATGTGCTGACGCGCAAAAAACTGCACTTGCGCCCCTATTGGCTCATGGGTCTGGCATCCGGCTTGGATGGGCCGATACTGGAGATTCTTGCCAATGGCTTTTTCTTACTGTTTTATCAGACCTTCTACTTCTATTATTTACCTGATGATATGAAGCACCTTACGTCAATCCAGGTTGTGCCCTTGTACATGATTATGGGAGTGATGCTTTCGGTGGTACTCGAACAGGTACGCGAGCGCCCCCCGAGCTGGCTATACCCGATTGTATTTTACGTTGCGGGGGTCACCTTTATTGTCACTGGCTAATCAGTAAAAATTTTAAAAAGGGTGAAATTACCTTAGATAACTGGAAATGCTACTTTGGGTGGTTTCAATGTTTTGGCTATTGGCGTTGATCATATGGAAGGTGGCACTGAAACATAAATGTGCTCCATATCGGTTATCGTATTCATGCTCAGTCGCTTCGCTGCCAAGTCTGCGAGAACTCATTATGTCATGCGTCTTATTTATTCATGAAAGTGATGAAAAAACACAGTAAATTCTTAAATGAATGAGTGGTATGAATTGGAAACAATGTCACAATTGTTTTTTGTTTGGTGGGATTTTTATGACGAAATTCACATATTTTTTATAAGAAGTCACGTCTAATAGCCTGACTGCTTAAGAAAGATTAAAGCTGATAACGTCAGTTGCAAGTATCAGTAACAAGCGCGGTGACTAACAACGCTGGCTGAAACGAAAAAATATAATAAAGCATCATAAGGGCCTGTCTCAGACAGGCCCTTATTGATTTTATGGCAGAGGAATATAGTGGATTATTTGCGGTGTTCTGGCTGTGACCACATGCCTTCCTTTTGAGCCCAGTAGGCGCGATGATAATCCTCACCTGAATCATGCCAGAAACCGAGTGGTTGGTTAGGGAAACTGTTCGTGCATCTTAGATTTTTCTCCTCAATCAGGACATGACATCCTAATGCAGGTATCGCGTTGTGTCTGTCCACATCAGCCTTGCTCACATCAGCCATTGGGTGGCCGATCAAAAAAGAGCCGGCAATATCTTCTTCTTGCAATGCAGGGATCACATATATATCGCTTTGAATATAGGAATCGATGTATTCGAACAGGTGTGGATCGTTGATAACACCGCTGACGATCAGTGCCTGTAAAGACTTCATGGCATAGGTCTGTCCGGGAAAAAACGCTTGTTCTCGTAAATGATCCAGATAGGCAGAAGCCATATGGATGATATGACTTTGTGATTCTTCTGCCAGAGACCATAGTGCATCCATATTGGGGAAGAAAGGGGCTCCATCGTAAAATACTAGGGTGGCGCCGCTGGCCAATGCTGACGTATGCCAGAGCAAAGCAGTGCTACTGCATGAGCAATGACTGAGGATACGAGTACCAGGCTGAATATTGCAATGGAGTTGATGTTCTTTTAAATGATTGAGTATCGTTCCCCCGACACGATGGACGATTCGCACGTTCTTGCCTGAAGGCTGCTGATGGTGATGGACGAAGAGCGGATCATTAAAACCGACTCGTTCATAATTGATTCCTCTGGGGATATAACTGGCTAAAATCGCCTGCCAGTCTGAAAATGTATCGACGTAGTTGGATGAAAATTGTGGGGTTTGCAGGTATTCGATCTGGCATGTGTTACTCAAACTGGTCAGATGGTCAACCAGCTTTCGATTATTCTCTTCGGTGTTGATGGCTGTCCCTGCTCGGTTATATCCATTGCTGCAGAATAATATTTTAGGTTGCAATGGCTGAAAACATGCCATTGCAGTTTGAATATCCGTATCCTCCGGGGCGAGGGAAGACCAGATTGCGCCCAGACTGGTGACAGCCAGCAGAGCCACAATTGTTTCAGGGATATGGGGGAGATACCCAACGACGACATCCCCTCGCTCGACACCGTTTTGAGTCAGCCATTGCTGAACGAGTGAAACATGATCACACAGTTGTTGCCAAGTGAGTGTTTTTGTCTGACCGTTTTCATTTTTAAACCAGAGTGCGACGGTATCAGGCTCCTGAAATGCATAGGAGAGTAAATTTTCAGCATAATTGAGTTGGGCCTGAGGAAACCAGATCGTATCTCGGGCTGTGATGAACTTCTCCCATTTGACAATGGCTTCACCGAAGACGCAATCTCCTTGGAAGCCAATGACGTCACAGTATTGCCATATCTCCAGCCAGAACTGTTTACTGTGAGTTACTGACCATTGATGAAGTTGCTCAAAACCTTCAAGTGCTTCGCCTTGCATGTTGATGTGTTCAATAAATTGGTAAAGGTTTGATGAACGAATTGATTCAGGACTTGACGTCCATAATTGAGCATCGTTTGCCATAGTTATATCTCGTTGTCATATACAGACCAGTAAATTGGCGGTACTTACCATACTTATTGCTGGATCAACGGATTCTTTCTGATGAGTACATTCGTACCCAGAGACATCATCTGAAGATACATATCTAAAGTCTTGTGAGATTTGGTGAAAACGTCAAATAAGAAAGTGTTATCAGCGGGGGTGAATCACGAATAAAGTGAGGTGGATGACAAAATTCAGATAAAAAAATAGCCAGCCACAATATTGTGTGACTGGCTGTAATTTATTGTGAACAAATATTCATTCACTAACAACGTCAGTTGGCTAGGTGACCCTCGGCTTAAGAAGGGTCGCTTAGAATAATGCACGATGTGTGCCAACTACAAAATACCATTATTCTGTGCGTTTTGTAGGCAAAGTAAGTCATATGAGTCTTATTTTTTGCATATTGAAAATGCAAAATGCAAATTTCGAACAAAATGCTAGTGATACCATTGTCATATTAGTGTCAGAGAAAAGCCGTATAAGTTAAAACATATTTTGTTATACATCTAAACATTTGATGTCTTAATTTATATTGTAAGGCTTGTATTTTTATACTTTAAAATCAATTAATTAGGTTTTTGTTGGCCGTTTTTGTCTAAATTTTCGCTTGAAGTAAGCGTAAATCATATGTTAATGTTTTGGAAAATTAATTAGAGTTCAAAATAATTAGGCATTATCATGATCACCAACATACCATGGTCAGAAATGGCTAGAGCTGCACTAGAGCGAAATCATTCGCAGTGGATTTTTAGAACCCCCGTTCGTTCAGATGGTCAACGAATTCACGAATTAGTAAGTTTGTGTCCGCCATTGGATGAAAATTCTGCATATTGTAATTTTTTACAGTCAATTCATTTCCAAAAAACGTGCATTCTTGCTGAACAGCAAGATGAGATTTTGGGATTTATTTCTGCTTATCGTAAACCGGACAAGCCTTCAGATTTGTTCATTTGGCAGGTTGCCGTGCATCCGTCTGCCCGAGGGAAGGGTTTAGCTTTTGATATGTTAAAGCAGCTGATTTCTCAGGAGAACTTACAGGATATCGAAGCAATAGAGACCACGATTACCAGAGATAATCAGGGCTCTTGGAACCTATTTAAGAAATTTGACCATGCGAACGGTTTGCAAGGGCAGGTTTCGACGTTTCTTGATGAAACCCGGCATTTCGATGGGCAGCATGAAACGGAATATCTGTACCGCATTCCGCTTGAGTCAATCCCACAGACGTAGTGACGACTAAACGTAAGTATTTACTGAAGTGACAAGTACACTCCAGCGGCTGCTGTTGCCTGCTTGTTCAATTTACCCAATTCATACATAGAAAATTCAAACAAAGGAAATGTATTCAATTATGAATATTTTCAACGAGAAAGAGTCAAACGTACAATCGTATGCTAATCACTTCCCTGTCGTGTTCGCGACTGCAAAAGGGAGCTGTCTGTATTCCGAACGTGGTGACCGCTATCTTGATTTTTTAGCTGGTGCCGGTGCATTAAATTACGGTCATAACAATGCTATTTTGAAGCAGGCATTGCTGGATTATATTGACCGGGATGGTGTCACGCATGGCCTGGACATGTATTCGCAGGCTAAGGCCGAATTTTTACAAGCATTTGAGCACCACATTCTTCGCCCCCGTATGCTGGATTATAAAGTTCAGTTTACCGGACCAACCGGTACCAATGCGGTTGAAGCGGCATTAAAGCTGGCCCGAAAAGTGACTGGGCGCAGCAATGTTGTCGCCTTTACCAATGGTTTCCATGGTTGCTCGTATGGCGCACTTGCCGCGACGGGTAATCAGCATCACCGTGGCGCAGCAGGACTCCATTTACATGGCATTCAACGTCTGCCATATGATGGATATGCAGGGCAAGACGGCTTGAAATTGTTTGAAACCATGTTAACCGATGGTTCTTCGGGAATGGATAAACCCGCTGCTGTACTGGTTGAAACCGTACAGGGAGAAGGGGGGCTTAATGTCGCTTCCGAGAGCTGGCTACAACGTTTGAATACGCTGTGTAAACGACACAAAATTTTGCTGATTGTCGATGACATCCAAGCCGGGTGTGGCCGTACAGGAACCTTCTTTAGTTTTGAACCCGCCGGTATTACACCAGATATTGTGACGTTATCGAAATCAATCAGTGGTTATGGTCTGCCGATGTCACTGGTCCTGATGAAACCAGAGCTGGATGTTTGGGAATCCGGTGAGCATAACGGGACATTCCGTGGTAACAACCATGCGTTTGTGACGGCAACCAAAGCCATTGAAACCTATTGGACCAACCATGATCTTGAACATCACATTGGTGAGTGTGCCCAAGCGGTCACCCATGTGATTGAAAAAATGCTCCGTCGATACCCAGAGTTGCTTTCGCACCGTAAAGGCCGTGGACTGATGCAGGGTGTGGCATGTACTTCCGGTGAAGTTGCCGAAAACATTGCCCGGGAATGTTTCAATCAGAGCATGATTATCGAAACTGCTGGTCCTGAGGGTGAAGTTCTGAAGTTCTTCTGTCCATTGACGATCAGCTCCGACGAGCTGCAAGAAGGACTGGATATTTTTCAGCGTGCGACAGAGACCGTGGCACCGCAATACATCAAAAAAGCATCTTAAGGGATTGTTATGATTGTCAGAACATTAAAAGAATGTATTCAGAGTGAGCGACGTGTGGTCGCGGAAAACTGGGAAAGCGTCCGTATGTTATTGAAAGATGACAATATGGGGTTCTCATTTCATATTACGACGATTTATCAGGATACCGAGACACATATTCATTATAAGAATCATCTTGAATCTGTGTACTGCGTCTCCGGCAGCGGGGAAATAGAAGTTGTCGGTGGAGAGACCTTCCCGATTGAGCCGGGCACGTTGTATATCTTGGATCAGCATGATGAACATTATCTACGGGCTTATCCCGGACAGAATATGGTGATGGCTTGTGTCTTCAACCCACCGTTGAATGGACAAGAAGTTCATGATGCGTCCGGCGTCTATCCACTGAGTTAAGTCGTCAAAGTTGATTGTGATGTTGGAGGAATGTATCTATCCGGACAGTCAGGAGACTGTTCGGTCATAACAAGGAGAAAACATGTCATTTACCGTAGAGAAAATCGGCGGTACATCCATGACCGCATTTGATGCCGTCATGGATAATATCCTGCTACGGCCGGAAAACCCTTATCAACGTATTTTTGTGGTCTCTGCTTATTCAGGTATTACCGATGCGTTGTTGGAATGTAAAAAAACCGGTCAACCCGGTATTTATCAGTTAATCGCCCAGAGAAGTGAGAAGTGGCAGGAGAAAATGGAAGCGTTAGAGCAACGAATGATGCTCATCAACCAGAATATTTTTGCTGACCCGATGTCTCGTCTTCGCGCCGATAAGTTTATCCGCTCCCGTTTGTCTGAAGCGAAGAATTGTATCCGCAATATTATGGATACATGCCAGCATGGACAATTTTCCCTGAATCGTTATCTGCCGCAGATTCGAGAGTTTCTATCTTCTCTGGGAGAAGCACATAGTGCTTATAACACGGTCTTGAAACTGAAACATTCCGGTATTAACTCTCGTTTTATTGATTTGTCGGGATGGAATGAAGATCACCACGGTAGTCTGGATGATGTCGTTCGTCAGGCATTTGAGAGCGTTGATGTGACATGTGAACTCCCGATTGTGACTGGCTATGCGTATTGTGATGAAGGTTTGATGAAGACATATGACCGGGGCTACAGTGAGATGACGTTTAGTCGTATTGCTGCCCTCACGGGGGCGGGGCAGGCGATCATTCATAAAGAATACCATCTCAGTACCGCGGATCCGGGTATTGTCGGTGCGGATGTTGTGCGTCCGATGGGAGAGACGAACTTTGATGTCGCCGATCAATTGGCGAACCTCGGTATGGAAGCGATTCACCCCAATGCGGCGACTGGACTACGGCAGCAGAATATCCCTTTGATCGTGAAAAACACGTTTGAACCGGAACACCGTGGAACACGTATTTCAGGCGGACATGATCCGGAGAATCATCGGGTGGAAATTATTGCGGGCCGCGATAAAGTGTTTGCGTTGCATTTGTTTGATCAATCAATGGTTGGATTGGTCGATACCGTCAGTTATGAGATGGCCGAGATGATCGCTGAAGCGAAAGTTGATCTGATCGGAAAAGAGATGAATGCCAACTCGATGACTTATTATTTACACGGGCAGAGTGATAGTTTAAATCGTCTGCTCGCGAGTGTAGAGCAGCGTTATCCAGCGGCATCGGTTTCTGGAAAAATGGTGGCGTTGATCTCGGCGATTGGTGCTTCGATGGACACATGTGAAGTGCTGGCAAATGGTATGGTCGCATTGGGACAGGGCAATATTCAGCCGATGGCTGTCCATTCGTCACTCAGAAATGTCAATGTGCAGTTTTGTGTCGAAGATAAACATTATCATCAGGCGATTTGTTTGCTCCATGAAATGTTGATTGAAGAAAATTGTCCGAAAAGAAGCCCAAGGCGTTATGCCGCCTGATTTAGGTTAATCATGTGCATCAAAAGACGAGAAACGGATGACAGGCGCTGTCATCCGTTTTTTTATAATCCGTTTGTTTTGATACTTTGTAGAGAAACAATAAAATAAATGTGAATTAAATATGACGATTATTTTATCGGATGTAAATGTAAGCAGAAAATATATATTTATTATCATGTTTCATATGTGCGGAGCGAAAGATTCGGCGTTCAATTATCGGATAAACTTTATTACAATTATTTAAATTGAGTTTATGAAATAATTATGATAGGGGAAGTTTATTTTTTATAGTGACGATAGTATTCATTCTATATTTCATGGTTTTCGTCAAATCACATTAATCACCCCATGGAAACACTAATAGAAAATTTTTAACAAAAATACATTTTTATAAAATAAAATTCAAAATTGTTGGGTCAATTTATAAATTTAATAAAAATATTTTAATTTTGAGGTTTGTCAGGTTTTTTTGGTAGAAAATGTTGCACAATTTGGGTGCAATTGGTCTTGGAACATCATGATGGAATCCGATGTATTGATTATATCGGCGGATGCATATGTTTGGCATATATTTACGGACAATGATGAAAATAAGGACATTACCTTTATCTATATTCTACATACTTTTCGTTTAAGTACGAAACTAATTGCGATAAAGATTATAGAAATTAATTAAAAGGTAAATGAAATGAATAAAAAATATTTATCCAAAACGATGGCTGCGTTGATGCTCTGTACCTCTTTTGCTTCTTTTGCAAACGCGGATAAACCTACTGTCAAAATTTACGCAACGGGAGGAACCATTGCGGGAAGTTCTGAATCAAATATGGATACAACAGATTATAAAGCCGGCAAAATTGGGGTTGATCTGTTGATTTCTGCTGTACCTGAGTTAAAGGATTTTGCCCATGTGATTGGTGAGCAAATCGCCAATACAGACAGTAATAATATTAATCAGAATATTCTGTTAAAGCTCAGCAAAGCAATCAGCCTGCAACTGGCTGATGCCGACACCAGTGGTGTTGTGGTCACTCATGGAACTGACACACTTGAGGAAACTGCATTTTTCCTTGATTTGACAGTGAAAAGCGACAAGCCTGTAGTCATTGTTGGTGCAATGCGTCCGGCAACTGCAATTAGTGCGGATGGTGGCATGAACTTGCTGGAAGCTGTCAGACTGGCGTCAGACGATAATGCGAAAGATCGCGGCGCAATGGTTGTGCTGAATGACCGGATCGGTTCTGCATTTTATACCACCAAAACCAATTCAACGATGCTGGATACATTTAAAGCAACCGAACAGGGATATCTGGGTGCGTTCTTAAGTGGCGAACCGCATTTCTATTATGAGCCGACAAAACCAGTTGATAAGCCGTATTTCGATATCAGCCATGTCAAACAGCTACCAAAAGTGAAAATCCTGTATAGCTATCAAGACCAAGATCCTGCGTTGCTCCATGCAGCCATTAAAGAAGGCGCAAAAGGGATTGTTATTGCAGGCACTGGTAACGGTTCTTTATCAGATGTAATGCTTGAAGCCGTTCAAGAAACGATGGATAAAGGTATTCCGGTTGTTCGCTCAACCCGTACCGGTAACGGATTCGTAACGCCAAAACAGGAAGGTATCGGTTCCGGTGTTTATAATCCTCAGAAAGCGAAAGTGCTTTTGTCTCTGGCACTGGCTCATGGTGATAACCTTAAGACCATCAGAAATTATTTCGAAAACTAATTTCTCCTGATATATCTCGAAAGGGTCTGCAGCGCAGACCCTTTTTTTATCGTTTTAACTGGACCGTCACTTTTAGCGCAGTCTTAGCGGGACAGATCCTTTAACTCGTCATCCCACCATCTCTATCTTGACAGGACAGTCATCTTAACCATTCAGTAATGGATCTCACTAATTGATTTTTTTCTGCAGGTAATTTGTCTGGTTTCTTTATCGTTGGCTATATTGTGCATTATCTAGGCAATAATTGTGATAAGGACTCCGGCTATGATTCGTCATCTGTCATCGATGATTTTTACTGTACTGCTCTCATTGACTTCACTATTACCACTGACGTCTGTCCACGCTGAAGGTGCACCCGACAGTCTGAAAGAGTTGATTCCTCAGTTGGAAAGTTGGGGAAGAGATCCTGTTCTGATTGAGGCTGTGGAAGCACAGAATAAGCAGAAAGTCTCCTTGGATGAGATCAAAAAAATGGATGAGACATGGAGAAATACATCGGATGTCAATGATTTCATGTCTTCTCTGATGAGTAATAAAGCTGCAAAAAGGTTGCTGGAACTTGAAAATAGTATGCCGTTTCTGATTGAGCTTTTTCTCATGGACAATCAAGGCGCTAATGTGGCGATGACCAATAAGACGTCTGACTATTGGCAGGGAGATGAAGATAAGTTCATTCAGTCTTTCAACGGTGGCCAAGGGAAAGACTACATTGGTGAAGTGGAATACGATGATAGTGTACTCAGCTATCTTGTTCAGGTTTCTGTTCCAGTGATTGATCCTCAGGGGAAAACGATTGGTGCGCTGACTATCGGGATTAATCTTGATGAATATGAAGACCAGTAATGTACTGAGAGATTGATTATCACGTCATGAATTAAACCACCGATTTTAACCAAGAATTCTCATAATCATCAGATAAGAAACAGTCAACCACACCTCTCCTGTTCGTTATTCGTGACAGGTGAGGTGGCTGTTTGGGAGGAGATTGATGAATTATTTTAAAAATTTGGGAATTCGCTGGAAGTTATGTATTCCATTGATTCTTGTCATGTTACTGGTACTCACATTATCGGGCAGGAGTTTGTATTCAGAAGGATTACAGGCTGAAGCGATTACCATTGTGACCCGCCAAGAAATACCAGCACTGAGTTTGGTGCAGTCAGCGAATCGGGATCTGTATCAGGCTTGGGTCGCGGAACGGAGTATGCTGACATTACCCGTTAAAAGTGAGCAGTATCAACTCATGCAGAAAATGCATGATGACAGTATTAAAACTGCCAGTCAGAGTATGGAAAAACTCAAATCATTTCAGTTGAATGCAGAGATGAAGCAACTGGTTGAACAATTCTGGAAGACTTATCCTGAGTGGGTGGAAGTCACGGAGAGAATTGAACAAGAACGGAGTTCCAATTCCCGGGCCGGGCGCAGTACAGCGATCGGGCTATCGTTCAATGAGGGGTTCGAGTTATTTCAAAAGACGCAACATCACCTTGAATTAATTACCGATATTGTGGCCTTCAACGCTGATGAACGCACGGATAAGCTAGAAGAGATGCATCAGAATTATCGTTCAGGTCAGTTGTGGCTAGTCGGTTTCTCTTTGCTGATTTGTTTGGGGATTATCTGGTTTTTCCCATTAATGATTACGGGTGATTTGAAAAATATTACACAGCAAATTCAGGCACTGGCGAAAGGGGGCGGGGATTTAACCAAACGGTTGAAATTAAATCGTCGTGATGAATTAGGAGAACTGGCCACTTATCTGGACAAGTTTATGAGTGAACTCCATCAGCTTGTGACACAGATTATCAGTAATGCGCAAGAGAATAATGTCCATGTTTCTTCGTTAGGAGAGATGTCACGCAAAGCTTGCCAGACGGCTGAGAAACAGGTGCTCTCCATGCGAGAGGTCTCGGCGTCCAGTCATGAGATGAATGTAGCGATTCAGGATGTCTCTCTCAGTACATCCGAAGTGTCAGAGTCTACAGACAAAGCCGGCCAGTCTGCCCGTGAGGGCGAGCAGCAGGTCAGTGCAACCCAGCAGAGTATCAGTTTACTGAATGACAGTGTGGAGCAGGCCGTGGCTGCGATTTCTCGCATTGATGAATTCACGAACAAGATTAGTTCAGTCTTAACCATTATTAGTGGGATTGCCGAGCAGACGAATTTGCTGGCTCTGAATGCTGCAATTGAAGCGGCAAGAGCAGGGGATTCCGGGCGTGGTTTCGCTGTGGTTGCTGATGAAGTGCGAGGATTGGCGAGTAAAACGCAAAGTTGTACTGAAGATGTCAATGAAATGATTACCAATCTAGAGAAGAGTGTACGAGACGCTGTCCAGATCATGAACCAAGCGACTGAAAGAGCGTCTGTGACAAAACAGGCGAGTGAGAAGACCCAGCGAGCCATTGATGAGATGATGATGTCGATGGCGCATGTGACAGAAAAAACAACGCAAATCGCGGCTGTGATTATCGAGCAGAGTAAGATGGCCAAACATATTCAGGAGGAGATTAATGTCATTGAGGCTCAGTCTCAGGAAAGTGTTGAAGAGTCTTCTGAGGTTGATCAGGCCTGCCGCAAGCTGGATCAGCTCCATCAACACTTATCTCAGGTGCTTGGAAAATTTACCGTATAACGATATTGACAGCATGACACCGGATCAGCTTCAAATTTTTTGATGAAGAGCCTCGAATGCGCCTTCTCATCATTCACGGTTGAGTTTTTTAGAATTTGCTTGTCACTTAAATCATAACCGGAGAGCACCTATGTCCAATGTACGGCAAATTCACCAAATTATCCCGGCTCAGCCGACTTCTGATGGAGATGGTGTCAAAATTCGTCGGGTCGCCGGTTTCAACCACAAACAGTTTTCACCATTTTTGATGCTCGATGAACTTAAATCTGATGAACGGGCTGATTATGTGGGTGGCTTCCCCCCCCATCCGCATCGTGGTATCGAAACACTGACTTATATGATGCAAGGCCATTTTCAACATCGGGATCATATGGGGAATGTCGGAGAACTTCGTTCTGGTGGTGCACAGTGGATGGCCGCGGGTCGTGGTGTGATTCATAGTGAAATGCCAATGATGGAAGATGGTTCCTTACATGGATTTCAGATTTGGATTAACCAGCCAGCGAAAAATAAGATGCAGCCGGCGCAATACCATGACTTTCAGCCTGAAGTTGTCACCGAATATACGCATGATGAAACCGGTTTGTTGAGAGTGCTTGCAGGTCAAGCTGAAATTGCGGGGCAGATGTTAAGTGGTCCTTTATTACAAACAGGGGTTCCATTACTTGTTGCAGACTGGCGGGCGAACTTAGACCAGTCGCTTCATCTTCAGATACCGCAGCAGCATCAGGCCATGATCTACGTTTATCGGGGTGAAGTACAACTGGACTCTCGTGTTGTTAAAGCCGGAGAGTTTGCTTTGCTGACTCAGGGAGATAGCTTAATGGCGCAGTCCAAGACGTCCGATAATGGAATGTTGATTCTTGCTGGTGAACCAATTCACGAGCCTGTGGTACACTATGGTCCGTTTGTGATGAACTCATATGCTGAAATTGAGCAAGCAATTAACGATTACAACAGTGGTCAATTTGAGACTTATTAATTGTTCATAGAAGTTTAACTACAGTCGTGAGCAGCTTGATGTTAAATTAAGCAATGCCATCCGCGACTATATTATTGATATGCAAACTGCGCTATTGGTTTGGTAGAGGTCTATTTTTAGAGGATATCTTACCGTTCTCGATTGTGTCCATGATTAGAATTTGTTCCAATGGACATGACCCTGACGATGGTTATCTTTCATGATCAGTCGTCCCTGAAGTTACGAAAAGGAGCACACCATTGAAATCATTATTGGCAGTGCTGGGACTATTGCTTATCGGCTGTAGCGCAGTATTGATTTATATGAGTTATCAAGACTATATCAGCCCGAAGAAAGTTTATGGCGTTTGGTTAGAAACACAAGTCATGCATGATCGGCGAGAAGTCATTACATTTAATAAGCGTGGGGTTTATCGAAATAGCCACCTGATTACCACAAAATTTGATTTTGATGGGAAGCGGGTTCAGTTTAAAAGCGGTGGCCAGGAACATATCTATCAAATTAGTGGTACGGCTGCTTCCCCTCAGTTAAAACGTATCGAACCGAGTCAACCGGTTCAGGTTTTGATTAAAAAAGGTTACGAACACACACTGGAAAAGCCCGACAATGCTTGGCGTAGGGTGAATACCAGAAGCTCATTCGCCGAAGGGTTCACCAACGGCGATTAGTCTATTCTTCAACGATGTGATCATCCGTTGTCAGAATCGTGTCGATGATGTGGATTGGGGCTGGTGATATCCGATATTTTTTGTTAGCGTTCGACTCACGGATATTGATAATTGACCCTGACCTATGAATTCATGGATTAACGACATTCTTTCATCTTCTATATGGCAAAGAGAAGACACGAATGTGCTCTTGATTACACTTGCCAGTTTTGTCGCTTGGATGGTATGGCGCTTTATCTATCGTCATCTGAATCAACTCACTGAAAAAACCAAAGTTCATTGGGATGATCTTCTCCTCCACGCATTACGCTCCCCAATCAGTGTATTGATCTGGCTTTGGCCGGCGACAATTTCCCTCGGTTTGTTACTTGAAGATATGATTACCAGCCGATTAGACTGGCTGGAAACCCTTAAATTGGTGTTATTAGTCTGTTGCTTTGTCTGGACGTTGATACGGTTAGTCAACAATATAGAAGATTATGTATTGCAGACGAAAGACAAGGACAAAACAACCGTTCAAGCCATTTCCAAAGTCGTTAAGTTGTTGGTGTTTGTCGTCGGCTTGCTGTCGATTATGCAAACATTTGGGCTCAGTCTGTCGGGATTACTGACGTTTGGAGGTGTCGGTGGCTTAGTGGTCGGTTTTGCCGCAAAAGATCTGCTGTCGAATTTTTTCGGCGGCATGATGATCTACTTTGATCGCCCTTTTAAGGTTGGCGATTGGATTCGCTCACCGGATCGCGCCATTGAAGGGACCGTTGAGCGGATTGGTTGGCGAATGACAGTGATTCGCACGTTTGATAAACGTCCGCTTTACGTACCGAACTCGGTATTCAGTAGTATTGTAGTTGAAAACCCGTCGCGGATGCTCAATCGCCGTATCTATGAAGTCATCGGTTTACGATATGACGATTCTGAGAAAATTGCTACGATTGTCACTGATGTGCGGCAGATGCTGGAGGAACACCCTGATATTGATGTTAACCAGACGCTGATTGTTAATTTTGATTCTTTTGGTGCATCATCACTCGATTTCTTCATCTACACCTTTACGAAAACGGTCAATTGGATGCGTTACCATAACGTAAAACAGGATGTGCTGCTAAAAGTCATGGAAATTATCCATCATCACGGTGCGGATATCGCTTATCCAACTCAAACCCTCAAATTAGAGCCTGAAAGCGTGGGCTCTGAATCACTCCAAGCACATACGAGCCAAAGTTAACTTCAGATATTTCTTGTTGCCCCGTCAAATTGCCCGAGCAGATTTCCATCTGCTCGCGGTATATATTACTTTGTTTATTGATATGGAGAGGCTATTTTTATAGCGCTGTGGCAATTTCTGTCATTAACCGAAGAGAAGATCTGTTTGAATTTGATGAAATGAAATTGATTGCATAAAATTAAATTTTGTCAGTGATGAAAACTTCCTGACAAAGTGATGTGATTCGAACAAGATAGCCCGTTCTAGTCCACATACCAAACCATGAAGCAAGGAGGAAAGATGCGTGTTGATATCGCTGGTCGGCTTTTGGGTGATTTTTTTCTTGAAGCAAAAGTGGCGATAGCTGATATTGGTTTGTATTACGGACTGGATATCAGTGATTATCCAGAAAATATGACATTAGAAATGTTGGTTTATCAGCAGGTAGGAGATCAGCCTGAACAAGGTGATTCCTTTTACTGGCAGGGATTAACTTGGGTGGTTGCACGAGTTCGTGATTGGCGGGTTCAACTCGTCGGACTCAAGTTACCGATGAATTGAGTTCGTCGAACCAAGCAGCCCACACCAGATGCCGTGATTCAGGCGGCTGCAATATATTTACGTTGATTATGTTTCATGGCTTTGAGGGTGGCGATCAGCTGATCAATATCGAAATCAATATTGAATTGTTGCTTCAAATTGGCAAGAAAGACAGCATCTTCACACATCGCTTTTTCGGGCTCGTCACTGATCTTAGCCACGGGGCGGCCATGACATTCAGCGAGTTTGATCACAATCGATAGCGGCTTATACGGGTGATCATATTTGTTTTTCCAGCCTCCCAGATCATTGGTGAGGAATGTTCCGATCCCGAAAGAAATCTGAGCACGTCCAGCAAAATACTCACACAGTTCCAGTGCTTGGCTGAAGTCGAGACTATCGGAGAAAATAAAGAGTTTTTTCCGCGGGTCGATCCCCAGTTTTTGATAGTGTGCAATCATCTTTTCACCCCAAGTGAAGGGGCAGCCAGAATCATGACGGACACCGTCGTAAGCTTTTGCTAAATGCATATTAAAATCATTGAGGAAAGCATCGATATTCAGCGTATCGGTAGGCGCGATAGACAGTTGGCCATCAAATGCGGTCAGCCACTGTTCCAGCGCAACACGTTGTGAATCTCCCGGATTAACCAGTGCCTGATGACCCATAAACCATTCGTGCGCGATTGTCCCAATCGGTTTGAGGTCGAATTTCCGGGCAAAATGATAGTTGCTCGTGCCGAGTAACAGCTCTGGGATCTCTTGCTTCAACTCGGCCATGACTTGTTCTTGTATATGTGCTGAGAAACGGCGACGTGTCCCCATTTCCGTGAGTCTAAAGTTATCAATACCGCGTTCGGCCAACTCATGCTTCAGCGCGATAAGCTTATTGTGCAATACCTGGCGAGGTAAGTCAGCGGGAACGTCTTGCCAGCCATGGCGGCTTCTGACTTCTGAAATGATCGCCATAATCATCGTTTCATACAAAATCGTGTCGCGCCATGTTCCCCGGACGCCAACGCGCAGTTGACGTTTGGAACCTTGCTGGATGATGCCGAATTCAACCTGCTGTGTCGGCTGAAACTGGAAATAGCGTAATGCATGCAGGAAAGCTGGTTTCAGATGAGGAGAACTCTTTTTCAGATAGTCAATTTCTGCCTGAGAAAAGCGTAATCTCGACAGCTGTTCTACCTCACTGCGAATTTCCGGGAGCAGCCCGGTAATATCTTCTTCTGAGCGGACGGTCAGTTCGTAACGGACTTCAATGTTAGGATAAAACGTATGGATGGCCTGCATCATATTAATTTTATATGCATCTAAATCCAACAGACTTTGGATGATATGTTTAGAAAAAAGATGATTGTTCATGGGGGCCATCCTCACTTTTATGTTAGTAACATTGTGTGCCTAACCTAACGCGGACATTAAATGAGACGCGCGCATTTGTCAATCATTAGTCTATGGTATCATGGATAGGAATATCTTATGAATGGTGCCTATTGGGTATAAAACTTTATTTATTCTCAGATTGTTTTGTCATGAAAATCATCGATTGGGTTCGTAACATTCTGTGATTAAATTTGACCTATGATGATGTCATTTCATAGAATGAGCGGAGAGTTGTATGGGAAAGCTGCTTTATGATTGTAACTATCGATATGATCTGCCTTCGTTTGTCTGATGACGGCATTCAAGTTTTGCTGGTGAAACGGAATAATCCGGAGCGTCCGGATTTTGGCATGTGGGCGATCCCCGGAGGCTGGGTATACGACGAAGATTTTACCGCGCGTGGTGGTGAACCGGCCGATGAAGATTTTGAAGCAGCGCGTCGGCGAATTTGTCGGCAAAAAGTACATACCTATCCTAATTTTATCAGTGACCCTTTGGTTGATGGTAATCCGAAACGTAATCCAGATGGCTGGAGTGTCAGTATTTCCCATTACGCGTTGTTGAATCGATCGAATATCAGGCAAATTGAAGCTGCTGGCATGGATCGTAACCGTCTCGATTGGTTTGATTTAAACCTCATTTTACAGGGACAGATAACGCTGGCTTTTGACCATGCGGCTCAGATTCAACATGCATGGACCAAATTACGGGCAGCCGTCGAATATACCTCCGTTGTGCTCTTTTTTCTGGAGAAAGAGTTTCTAGTCGCAGAAATCATCGACGCTTATGCAAAGTTCGGGGTTGAAGTAAACCGGATGACGATTAAACGGCGGTTGATTAACTCAGCAGTGATTGTGAGTACCAATAAAATTGCCGCCCCGAATAAAGGTCGTGGGCGTGGCGGGAAGCCCGCAACTGTCTATCGGCTTGCCAACAATGAAGTCAGCTACTTTCAGACTTGTCTGAGGGGTTAGCTAATTTAAGCATTAGCCTTCATCCGTTTCTGTATGTTGATCTTGCGTCGCTTGTTTTGGTCTGAGCCCATATGGGAGATCGCTGAAGATTGCCGGATTTTGGTCATATTTCGGTGCTGCGTGGGGTTGCTGCCATCCCAATAGCATGATCGCAAGCAGATTACGATGTTCACCCAGTGCCAGATTGAAGTCATCTTTTCCTGAGGGGATCATTTGCTTTAATGGCGGGATCGCTTCCTGAATCGCCTGTCTGGTCTGCGTGACAACCGGATCCTTATCCAGCCCGGCAAGCAAAAAGCTCAGTCCGACTTCTGCAATCACATCCGGTTTTGTCCGTGCAATGATGGTCTCTATATTGGTACGAAAATAGTGGTAGATCCATTGATAATCTGCCGCTGAGACGGAATGCTGATAATAACCTGAAGCTGCAATGATTATATGCGTCATGCCGTAAATCTTATTTTCATATTGCTGCTTAGATAATGCTTTATCTTGGTCATCCGGATACGTTTTCCGAAATGCTTGAATAAACGCTTGTACAACATCTTGTTCACCCAACTGTCGGAGCCAGAACACTTGGTTCGCTAATTGGGCTGCCCACGCCTTGATCATCTGCGGATCAGTCGCGTACAGACTGAAATCATATCTACGCAAAACCTGACGCAGTCGCTTGTCATGTTGGTGCTTCAGACCATATTCATCTGCCCGAGCCATCGCACTGAGTAAATCAACGCCTAAATAAATATATTCCGGATGATGTTTTGTTACCGAGAATCGTAGGCGTGACCGTTCGCCTTGACGTCCTTCATACGAGGACAGACGCTGCTGAGAGTACAGATAAATCGCTTCAGGTGTGGTGACATCGTTGGCGAAGTGGTTCAGTGTACTGGCCACTCTGGCCATATCCTGCCAAATTCCCGCAGCATACTTATTATCTAAGGTTTGTCGATACATTCGTAGCGCGTAATGTCCTGCTCTGAAGGCCGGTAGTGTATAGAGGCGCTGTTCATAATATTCAGCGATTTGATCTGCGGAATCCTGATAACTGGGGGGAAATGTAGCCGCTTCGTTTGCAGAGGGGGTTGCTGTCTGTGTATTGGGCGCGGCAATACTCTGACAGATAAGTATGATGAATAAAATTGAAGCTATGCCACATTTATTTAACACGCGCTGACCCTGTTCACAGAGGATGATTTATAAAACATATGCATTCGTAGCCTCAACTATGTTAGCGCACTGCAATAAGTCTGTGAAATTATCGCATTCGCTGACGGTTGCGGTACTTCTGCACTGTGATTCTTGATACTTTAAATGAAAAAATAAATCAGGTTTAGTCTTGTTTTATATTGTGTTTATTGACAACAGCCCCTAGTAAGGCGTTCTTATTGGTTGAAAGTGGCTATTCTGATATGAACTTTTGATTTTAATAAATTTTTAATGTCAGAGTGCTCTTTTTTCTATTGATCAGGTCAATGACTATTTCATGACTGGCGGAATAAGACATATTCACACCAGTCCCTCATGAGAGAGGAGCATTATGCGCGACATTCTGTTCAAAAAATGGACAGTGATTGGTTTTCTTGTCTTACTTGCCTGTATTTTGATGGTGTTGGTTGAATTTATTTTCCAGCGTCACCAAGAGGTGATGCGTCAAGAAATTCAAAGTAGGACAACAGAGGAACTTTCCATTATTCGATTTAAGCTGGAAGCAACGATTCTGGCCGATATTTATGTGGCGAAAAGTTTGTCAACGTTGACGACTGTGAATGCCAGTACCGTTGCAGAAAGTTGGGAAAAAGTCTCGCAGCGTATTATGGAGCAAGGGAAATACATTCGATCATTGAGTCTTGCCCCCAATGATATTATTGAGTATGTCTACCCGTTGAAAGGAAACCAAAAAGTCGTCGGGCTGGATTTTCGGACAATGCCTGAACAGTGGAAAACGGTTAAACAAGCGCATGAATTAAAAGAAATTTTTATTGCAGGTCCGATTGAGAGAGGGGCGGGGAAGCAGGTCATTATTGCGCGCTGTCCGGTTTTTCTTGACCCGCCATACAATCAATTTTACTGGGGGGTGATCAGTGTCGATATTGATATTGATAGTTTGCTTCAGTCCCTTAAGGTTGATGAAGTTCTGCCCGGCTATGATATTGCAATTCGAGGGAAAGACAGTTCGGGAGAGCTGGGTCCTGTGTTCTGGGGAGAACCAGATGTTTTCCAACATGCGTTTGCTCAAGAGATGATCTATTTTCCGCATGGCTCCTGGAGAATTGCAATTGCAGAGCAGGACAACGTTAATATTCTTGATCAAGTACCTTGGTTTCAGACCAATATTGTGCGTGTGATTGGCTATCTGTTACTGATATTTCTTATTGCTTCTTTTCTGGTGATTTATCGTCTTTACGATAAATCGAATCGTCTTTCTCTCTATGATGAACTGACTCATCTACCGAATCGCCGTTATTTTATGAGTGAACTGAATCGATATTTCGAGCGAGAAAAACGCGCCAAACAACCGATGGGTTTTGCCTTACTGTGTATCGATGTGAATAAATTTAAGACAATCAATGACACCCATGGACATAATGTTGGGGATCAGGTGTTGGTGGAGTGTGCCCGACGGATTGAAAATGCGATTCGGGACAACGATTGTGCGGCACGGATTGGCGGTGACGAATTTTTAGTCTTGTTGAAAGGCGGCGAAAAAGGGGAAGACTTACGGAAAATTATGGATCGAGTGCGTCATGCGGTTGGTGTCACCCCAGTGATTTGTGGTGAGCTTGCGATTCCGGTTGGTATTAGTGTCGGGTATACACGCTACAGCCCAGAAATGCAGAGCGTTAACGAGATGATCCATCATGCTGATAATGAAATGTATGATGAAAAATCTTCGTCCTGAGTTCCTGTGAATCCCAGACTCATCGACAGAGCCCCGACAGTGTTATTGATCCGTCGCGATAATATTGTCGGGTGACGTGTTGTAGCAACTCGGCTTCCGGGGACAGACACTACCTCTGGGACAGATTAACCGGGCATCGTTGATGATGCCGCGTTCTATCCATTTGATATTGAGTATTTTTGCCAGTGTTGTCAGTTCATTCTGAATCGCTGGCGGTATCGCTGACATCCCGCCGTTTCTGACACAGGATTCTTTCAGTTCCATCGCCATTTGCTGGGCATCACCTCCCTGAGCATTGATCGCCGGATTCAAATCAATGCCGGCACATAACACCCGATTATTCCCCGCAGGATCGACAAGATTCAGCGATTCACAACAGTAGATTCTGGGTTCATCTCCGACATTGAGCAGTGAAATTTGAGCGGAGCTGGATGACTGTGGATGTTTCAGTTGCCGAAAGACAGCCCAGTGTTGGCAGGGATCGTTGACTGTCCTCATATTGCCCCAGGGGAGTGGAATCCCGTTGCCACGATAGACGGCTTTGAGCTTCCCTTCGCCATAGGCATCAAAGTAATGCCAGTAAGGATAAGGGGAGACCACAGTCATTCTGCGCATGGCAACGGATGGGGACACCCCGACTTTCTGATGGACGCTGATTTCATAACCGTTGCGATCCAGCAGTTGCCGGAATGGGACTTTCGGACAGAGTAGCGCCCCGGCAAAAAAGCTGGATTCGAAATCTCGCCAGGCCTGTAAGATATCTTTTGAGTTGAGTTCATAACTGGTTTGTGGATTGGCCATATCTTCCCAGCTACTGGTATGGCCGATAGAGAGAACCGTTTTACAGCCATCCTTACTGTGAAGAATATTGTGGCCGATGTATACCGCGAGATCATACTTGAGGCGAGTCGGATGATGCTTCATCACCTCATTGAGGTAAATCCTGTTCGGTGATTCAAAATAAGAGGTGACGAGTTGTTTGGCACAGAGTCCCAACTCATCTTGAACGTCTTGAGGGGCTTGTGAAAACCAGTGAATCGTGAGCCCCAAATGTCTGGCAATATCCGTCAGATCCTCAACCGTCAGATTCAGTTTTTTGAGTCCGATGTTTTCTGCTGCGCGCTCCAGATCCGGAAAATGATTTTGTAGGCTTTCTTGATGCGCCCGGATGAGTAATTGGGCGAACTGACGACCGGTGATACCTGTTTGAGATAACATCTCCGGAATCGCAATCTGGAGAATATCTTGTGAAAACAAAAAGCTGGGTTCGAGCGCCATCCCATTGATGCCCCCCCGACTTCCTCTATCCGGGGTGATATTGATCTGTTCCGGTTGATCGTCGAGAAACCACTGTGGGCTTTTTTGAAAGACTTCAGCGATCACTGCAAGCATCTCAATGCTTGGTACCCGTTTGCCTCGTTCAATCATCGAGAGATAAGACACCGAGGGGGCATATTCAGGATTCAGGCGAATACAACGAGATGATAAATCTTCCATCGTCAGATGATTTCGCTTTCTCAAATTTCTGACTTTAGTGCCCAGAAAGTGAGACTGTCGAATTAAGCTTTTAGATGCGGTCATTTGTAAAATTCACACTGTAAAATTTTTGTTGTGAAATTGTGTATAAAAATAGATTAGTCTAAAAAGTAAGCAAAAGCACGACACAGCCAAAAAAGAGTATTGCATGGTGTGGTTTTGTGAAATGGAAAGTGTGAAACGGAGAGTGTTTGCTACAAAGGGGATGTATGAATGAATATGCCAATGTTACAGCGTTCGTTAGAGACTGATCGTGCGTTAAAATCAAATGACTCATCATATGAGCAACAGTCAGGTCAGTTTATTACCGAGATGGTCATGTCCGTGGAGTCGTTGGGGGCAGGACAGACACAAGAAAAACAATTACAGGCGAAGCAGTTACTTGACCAGCTTTTCCCATTGCATGAAGGATCACATCGTGATGTGACAGGATATGTGATCGATTACCATCACTTGATGGCTTATTTTGAGGACGGACGTCATACCGGGCTGCGTTATCCGCAACATTTCGTTGCCTACCTTGGGGAACGCAATGGCCCGGAAGCAATTTTGTTTCGCAATGGCGATGGATGTCACGTTGAAGTGACGTTAGGGAATGGCAAAGGAACGGGAATGCCCGAGCTGGTTTTGGTTGACGACATTCAATTGGAAACTTATACCCACTTGAACTCCGTCGCGTCAGAAAGTCATGCAACGTTAGGCCTTCGTCATTGGGTCAGTTTGGTGAAAGCGGATGGACAGGGGCATCCACAGATGTGCAGTGAAAACAAAGAATATCAGTCTAAAGATGAAGCGGATTATCAGTTGGGGATCAGTTTCAATCTTGACGCATTCAGAGCTTGATGCGATTGCGCTTTGCTTGCTTATCTTCGTTCATTCACATCACTCAGTACACATCAATAGCCGCGTATCGGTTGCCAAGCAATCCATACGCGGCTGGTGTGTTGATCGAGAGTTTTTTAATGCATAAACAGTTGTATTAACCGTTAGCTGCTAAAAGCACGCTCTTGCAGTTTTGTCGCCCCACTCAGCATGGCTTCGACTAACTCGGTTGCGTGAAATTTTTCCAGTGCTTGATGGGCACCGACCTGACGGGCGCGATCAACACAGATCTCACTGGAAAGTGAGGTATGGAGGATAATGTAGGCATGGTTCAGGGTATCATCATTCTGAATTTCGAATGCTAACTCATAGCCGTCAAGACCCGGCATTTCGATATCGCTGACCAGAATGTCGATCGGGGATCCTTGTTCTGCTCGATTGCGCATTAATTGCAACCCCTCAGCCCCGTTCTTGCAAATCTCATAGGGGATATTGATACCGTCCAAAGCATCCGCTAACTGTTTCCGGGCCAGGCTCGAATCATCAACGAGTAAAATATTAAAGGATTTGAGCTTTTCTCGCTCTACATCCGTCAGAATCGGAATTTTGGTCGCTTCGTATTGGGGATATATCTTCGACAGGAGAAGTTCAACATCCAGCATTTGGACGATATTGTCCTGATAACGCGTGATGCCAGTAACAAAAATGTGATGTCCGGCAGTTGACGGTGCTGACTCAATCGAGCGCCAGTCACATTCAATAATTTTTTCAATCGACCGAACCATAAATGCAACGACAGTACGCAGACAGTCGGTAACGATCAAATAACAATTTTGATAGTCCTCTGGTGGAATTGGCCGGAAACCAATAGCCGCAGCCATATCTATCACGGGAATGGTCATATTACGAATGGTGACTGTACCAACAACATTGCGATGAGAATACGGGATTTGTGTCATCGGCTGATAAGACACAATTTCTCGAATCTTTAAGGTGCCAATAGCAAACAATTGACGTTTCAGATTGAGTGTAAACATCAACATCCCTTGCGATTGATTGGCTTTACTAACGGTTTTCGCCATGACGATTTACCTTAAAAAATACTTACGCCAATAATATACTTAAATTGCACTAAGATGCGAGTTTCAATCGACTGGTACGTTGAGTTGCCTCTAGAGTTTTGTTTCTGGAACAGACATCACATCCAAGTGTCATTGCGAAGATTACACGCTTACTCATAAGCATACTGCAAAATGGTACTTTATCGATTGTTCTGGCTATTTTATGCCCGATTTTTCGTGAAGGGGAGCTGATATTCAGTCTATCGCAGCCCGTATTCATCTGATCGCTTGACGAATTTTGCGAAGTTAACACGCTGTAACATTTATATTACTCATGTCGATATAAAGAATGTCTACTATGATAAAAAGAGTCTTGTCTATTGGTGTTGAGAAAGAGGTGTACTTCATGCTTTTTAACCGCTCCCTTGTCAAAGAAAATGAAGCTTTAAAGAAAGAGCTTCATTCGATTAAACAGATGCATGACAGTCTTGGTAAAGAGATGTTAACGATGAAGCTGGACTCGAGAGGTTTGGTCAGTTCGGTGAATTCGCTTTTTTGTAAAGAGATGAAATACGAGTCACACAATGTGGAAGGATGTAAGCTCACCGATATGGTGCCCCCGAAAGATCGTTCGACCGGACATTATCAACGATTGAGTCATGCACTGAAAGACGGTAAACACTGGAATGGTGCGCTGCAATTGCAAAAAGGGAACGGTGAAGAATCATGGTTACGGGCGATTTTGCAGCCGATTTACGATACGGATAAGCAATTGCAATATTTTTTACTTTATGCGTCTGAACTTACCCAAACCATCCGTGCTTCAAGAGATCATGAAGATATGATTGCCGCATTGCTGCGTTCGACAGCTGTGATTGAATTTGATCTCGACGGGCATGTGTTGACCGCAAATGATAATTTTCTTCGCGCAACGGGGTATAAAAAAGAAGAAATTGTCGGCAAGCATCATCGTATTTTTTGTGAACCGGAGATCTATAACTCTCCTGACTATGAAGAATTTTGGCGTGAGTTAAGGAGAGGAAATTTTATCTCGGATCGATTTAAGCGAGTTGATAAGTATGGCAATATCGTGTGGCTGGAAGCGTCTTATAATCCGATTCACAACAACCATGGCGAACTCTATAAAGTTGTAAAATTTGCTTCTGTGATCACCGAACAGATGAATCGGGAAAGGGCCATTTCTGAAGCTGCACACATTGCCTACGAAACATCGCAGTCAACCGATACTCAGGCTGCAAAAGCACAGGTTGTCATTCAGGATACGATTCAGACCATGGAAGACCTTGAACAACAGATGATTCATGCCTGCCAAGGGATCAAGGATCTGGATGAGCTTTCTAAGAAGGTCAGTGATCTGGTTGGCAACATCAGCGGGATTGCCGATCAAACCAACTTGCTTGCTTTGAATGCCGCTATTGAGGCGGCCAGAGCCGGTGATCAGGGACGTGGTTTTGCTGTCGTCGCCGATGAAGTCAGAGAGCTTGCCTTACGCACCAGTAAAACCACTTCTGAAATCGTGGATGTGGTGTCAAAGAACCAGAAACTGACAGAAAACGCGGTTGGGTTGATTGAAAATGGTCAACTGAGAGCGAAAGACGGTCTACAGCTTTCGAATGATGCTGGTATTGTGATAGCTGATATTCAGGATGGGGCGAAAAAAGTCGTAGGTGCGATCGAAGAGTTCCATCAGAAACTGTAAGGTAACAGGATTGGTGATTGGGTGTGGATCGTGACTTCATTGATGAAGTCCGCTACACTTCGCGTCCTTTAAACGGGAGGCGATTCAATGGCAAGAACAGCAGCAGCATTGCATATTTTGGTGAAACATCAGAACCAGGCTGAAGACATTCTACAGCAGCTTAAGAAAGGTGCTAAATTTCAAACGCTTGCCCGAAAGTACTCTTTGTGTCCTTCCGGCAAGAAAGGGGGAGATTTGGGAGAGTTTCGTCAGGGGCAAATGGTGCCCGCATTTGACAAAGCTTGTTTCCGTGGGGAAGTGCTCAAACCTCAGATTGTCAAAACCAAATTTGGCTGGCACGTGATTAAAGTGTTGTACCGGACGTGAGTGGGCGTTTTCGTCTTCTCGTTATCGGGTCGGTCACTGTTGATTGGGTGACAACATCTATCACAAGATGGTGAATGTGACCCGTTGCCGAACGCCATACATTTTCCAACTCGTCTATTTTCTTGCTTGGCGCTCACCACGCATACACGACTCTAAACATATGGCGTTTTCACCGAATCCGTCGATGATTGGTTATTCTGACAAATCTGAGAGTGCTTTGGTCTTGCTCAGATAGTCATGTTGTAAAATATACATCCGTTTGACATCCTGATAGCGTCCATTAATAAAGAACTCTTCAATCAGATGCCCTTCTTCAATAAAACCGGCTTTACGATACAGATAAATTGCCACTTCATTGTTGATCGCAACGTGGAGGTAAATTTTGTGCAGATTGAGAATGGTAAATGAGTAATCCAATGCTTTGTTGATGAGATCTAAGGCATAACCTCTTCCCTGATATTCAGGGGTAATAATGATCTGAAACTCAGCGCTTCTGTGGATGTAGTTGATTTCAATTAACTCAACCAGACCGATCAGCTGTTTATTCTCATTTTCTACGACAAAACGTCTTTCTGCATTGTCGTGAATATGTTTGTTATACAATTCTTCAAGTTCATCAAAGGATTCATATGGTTCTTCAAACCAATATGACATGATATTTCTATTATTATTAAGGTTGTGAATAAAACGGAGATCCTGACGTTCTAATGCCCGCAGGTAAAGTTCACTTTTCATGGAATGATCCGAAGTTAATCTTGCGTTAAGTCTTTTCATAAGGCACATCTGCCGATGTGAATCAGATTCTCGTATAACATAGCACGTTGACAGGACAGGCACCAGAAAGCTCGCAGCGTCCGGGGTGTTGAGAGCAGGGCATTGAGAGGACAGGCACCCGAGACTCTCAGAAAACCGCATGATGCAGCAGGCTGAAGGAAGATTGGAGAATGAAATAAACATCGAGGCAATAGCGATGTTTTTGTTCTAAAAGGAAGTAAAGGAAAGAAATCACAGACCAGAATATCTCTGGCCTGTACGGGTTGAGGATTATTTCAGATATTGGACATGGGCTTCCATTTCTTCACCGATTTCTTGACGCATATTCATTAAACGAATGGCTGACTCTCTGAGTGCAATGTCTTCCGGTGTGACAGGTAACCACTCCGGTACCGTGCTTGGTTTTCCATGCTCATCGACCGCCACCATAATCACAATACAGTGTGTGGTCAGTCGATTTTCTTGCAACTTCGGATCACTTGCCTGAACGTCGATTGCTACATGCATGGATGTTCGTCCGGTATAGACGATTTTGGCGGTTACTTCGACAAGGTTACCGACCAGAATCGGGGCCACAAACCGGATACCGCCAGCATAGGCTGTAATACAGTATTTTCCACTCCAAGCGGCAGAGCAGGCATAGGCGGCTAAGTCGATCCACTTCATCACGGCTCCCCCGTGAACTTTACCGCCGAAATTTACATCGCTGGGCTCAGCCAGAAAACGCAGTGTGAGCTCTCTTTTATTATTTGTCATATCGACGTCCTCATCAATTGTGGCATATAACCGAACCTTGAAAGTGTTCGAAAACGCCCATGCAGCTGCACATTACTACAACAAATATTTAACATGGGCAATGTTAAAGAAACTTATTCTCAAAAATTTAAAAGTCAAGAAGATTAAGCAAACTTGAAATAAATTATGGAAACAGCGCTTGAATTCGATGTCGGGAGATGGACTGGATATGTCATGCTGATCATTGACAGGGGAGAGACAAGGTTCATGATCAAGTCAGTCGCGTCATTTGTTTATTATGAATGGAAATATTATTTATTATCAGTGTGATAACATTCAATATATTTTTTCATCCAATTTAAAAAAGCCTGTAATTTAGGCCGTGTTTCATGGCCTTTCGGACAAATTAAATCATAACCGTACCCTGAAGGAACCTGTTCAAATAGTGAAACCAAGGCACCACTTTCAAGGTACGATTGAATGGTATGGTAGCGGCCTAAGGCGATACCCATTGAATTTCGAGCGGCAACCATCGTTAGTTCTTCATGATTGAATACATACTTATGGTTTAAAATACTGGCGCTTCTGCCCGTCGCATTTAACCAATGCTGCCACTCACTTAAGGGTGATAAAAATTCTAACGACTCTGTGCAATGCAGAAAAGTCGCTTCTTTCAGGCGCGCTTCACTTTCATATAAATTCAGACGTTGAGCATATTCCGGGGTACATACAGGAACCAAGTATTCATCAAATAGCCGGATGTGATAAAAATCAGGGTGGGTTTCATTGCCGTAGTAAATAGCGATATCAACCGGTTGATGATGAAAGTCCAGTTTGCTTGCCTTGACCCGCATCTTTACATCCAGATAAGGATATAAACGCTGAAATTCAGCCATTTTAGGGACTAACCATAGATGAGCAAATGTTGGCGCGATCCCAATATACAATTCTCCTCTTAATTCATTGAAGCGAATATCGTCAACTTCAGTGAAGATATTTGACAGGGAGGTGCTTAGCGTTCTGAGCATCCGCTGACCATCTTCAGTCAGCTCGAGTTTTCTTGTGAGACGAACAAAAAGTGTGAAACCAAGATCTGCCTCAAGCTTTTTAATTCTTTGACTGACAGCTCCTTGAGTCAGGCATAATTCTTCCGCTGCTAATGTAAAACTTAAAAATTTTGCTACAACGCTGAAAGTATAAAGGTTCGCTAAGATATTTTGTTTATCTGCCATGTGTATGAATCGACCTATGCATTAGAAATATTAATTCATAAATATCACGATTTCGTTTGTCGCTGTTCGGGTTGTCAGGTGCAATGAACACAAGAAGGACACACGAGAGAGTATTGCAAAATGAATCATAAATTAAAAGTTGTCGTGATTGGTGGCGGCTCAAGCTATACACCAGAATTAATTGAAGGTCTGCTGCATCGTTATCATGAACTGCCAGTTGCTGAACTATGGCTGGTTGATATCGAAGATGGCAAAGAAAAAGTCAAAATTATTGCTGAATTAGCGCAACGCATGATTAAACGTAAGGGAGTCAATATCGATGTGAAAGTCACCCTTGATCGTCGTCTTGCCCTGAAAAATGCAGATTTTGTCTGTTCACAATTTAGGGCGGGTTGCCTTGATGGTCGAATTCGTGATGAACGGATTTCTTTAAAGTACGGCATGATCGGGCAAGAAACCAATGGGCTTGGTGGTTTTGCGAATGCATGTCGGACAATTCCAATTACTTTAGAAATCTGTAAGGAGATGGAAGAACTTTGTCCCGATGCATGGTTACTGAATTTCACCAATCCGTCAGGTATGGTCACAGAAGCTGTATTGAAATATACCCATATTAAAGCCGTCGGTTTATGTAATGTCCCAGTGATTATGGAGAAAGGTATTGCGCAAATGTTGGGTGCCAGTGAAGGTGAATTCATTATGCAAGTCGCTGGTCTCAACCATATGATTTGGGTGCGCAAAATATTGCATCAAGGAACGGACAAATTAAATATGGTAATGGATGAAATTTTAAACGGGAATGATCCGTTAGTTCCGTCAAATATCCCACCTTTTGATTGGCCTAAAGATCTATTGCAAGAGATGGGCATGATCCCTTGTGCTTATTTACGTTATTACTACACCAGTGATGACATCATGAAGCAAGAGCAAGCAGAAGCTGATGGCGAGGGAACTCGCGGCGAAGTGGTTAAAGCCATGGAAAAGCGTTTGTTTGATATTTATAAGAATCCGGATTTGGCAGAGAAACCCAAAGAATTGGAACAGCGTGGCGGTCAATATTATTCAGAAGCCGCATGTGAGTTGATGGCTTCTATTTACAACGACAAGCGAACAGTCATGCACGTTAATACACGCAATCATGGTGCGATTAGTGGTTTACCGGATGATTGCGCTGTAGAAGTGAGTTCTGTCATTACTAAAAGTGGCCCGCTTCCCTTGAATGTTGAACCATTTCCAGAGGATACATTACGTCTGATTCAACTGATGAAAACGTTTGAAACACTCACGGTTGAAGCCGCGGTGAAAGGTGATTTGGTTGCTGCGAAACGAGGACTCATCCTCAATCCTATTGTCAATACCGGTACAGTCTTAGATGAAGCCCTGCAAGAAACCGTTCAAGAAAACTTAGATTATATGCCCCAGTTTCGTTGGATGTTAGATTCGGTGAGTAACCACTAATATACCCAAATGACCTCAAGATGCAGTTTCAGCGAGAACCACTGGGCTCAGAGGCAAGGCAGAGATTTGAGTCATAGCTATTCTATGGCGAGAAATATATATGTTGATGTGAATAATGAAGAGAAAAGGAGAGGCAGAATCGATTAGAATACCCATAACTTCAACAAATAAAGATATCCGTGATGCTACAAAAAGAGAGTTTGCTGAAACTGGCAACGATGAAAATGCCATTTGGCCGTTATGCCGGACGCGTATTAATTGATTTACCGGAAGAGTACTTATTGTGGTTTCAAAACAAAGGCGAATTTCCTCAGGGAGAACTCGGGGAATTGATGCAACTCTGTTTGACTTTGAAAGTTGAGGGATTGGATCGTCTCGTTAAACCATTGAAGCGGCAATCTTGAAAATTTGTTGTATAACCGCGGGCAGGGATGAATATGATGGTGAAGTCGTTGTATTCAGCTTTGGTAATCAGCCGAAAGCACCGGCTCGTAGTGCTTTCGGCTAGAACAGAGCCCCATTATAAACGAGGGGTATTCTCCGCAAAGTATTCATGAGAATCTGCGTTATTGACGGCCTGATTTGGTGATGATTGGGCCAGACGACGTGCATTATATTGTCCGTAAGCAATATCGTCCGTACCGCCATTGACTGTGAAATGGCTCATTTCATGAATCAGAGTACCGGCTTTTGAGTCCGTGCCTGTCGTCGGAGCAGACCAGAAGGCGTTGCATAAGTGGATACGATAGGGTTGATTCGGATAAACGTAAGCATATGCATTGGAAAGGCTGCCCTCACAATAACAGTCAGCGGTGACTGTTCGGTTTTGCAGCGCGTCAGTGATCTTTTGGAAATGTCCTTTAACGGTATTGTAACGACCACTTGAATAAGAACCAAACCAAGTGGTATAGCGGGACGTTACTGAACCTGCCCGTAAATAACTGTAAGCTGAACCGGACATGCTTCGTGCTGCGCTAACCGCAGAACTGATTTGACTTTTCTGGCTATTTGAGCAATTGCCGAGATAGCTGATTCCGCCTCTCAATTCAGCGACATTGAGTTCAGACTCATTGATGGTTGCGACCTTTGGGTGAACACCCTCAACCCAGAAACTGACATCATTTGAGCTGAGTGTCTGAACTTGATCGTCGGCCTGTAGTTTCGATTGTGCTTCAGACTTAATTAAATCCAATGCGGTGACATTGAACTGAACGCTGTATGTCCCTTCACGAGTCATGTCATAGAAAGAAGACAGATCAACCGTTTGGGTAACCGTCTGTCCGGCAGACAATGTCATATAATCTTTAGCTGTCGGGGCAGGCCGTTTAATAATCGGGCCTGTATAGGCGACCGCTTCTCCATCGACTGTGACGGTGAAAGCATTCTTTTGCAGTTTGCTGTGATTGATGAGATACCAATCGAGTACATCGATATTATCCTGCCCATTGTTGGTAATGCTTAGTTCAACTTTGACATCACTGCCTTCACCATAAGATTGATTTAAAGGGGTAACGGTGACATCCAGAGAGTGGGCATAAGCCAGAGATGACATACTTCCTACGATTGCACTCAACAATAAATTTGTTGCCTTATTCATTGGATAAGCTCCATTTTGTTTCATGGTTCATGAATCATCGATATTGTTACGACTCAGTGAATATCAATCATTCGTCGCAGTATGTTTAAAGTAAGTCTGTTTTACTTTAAACATTATTTAAACTTTCATTTGTTATTATTTTTTTAATTATGTTTTATTTATGTGAATGTGTAAAGAGTGAAATAAATTCGGGAACATTTTTTTGGTTTTAATGATAATAAAATAAACATATATCTACTTAATTGTTAATAATTTATGGATTTTCAATCTCGATTTTTATTTTTTATGTTGTTGATTTTTATTGCGTTAATAAAATATTTTCATAATATAATTTGTCTGGTTGAATTATTTTTTAAACCGAAAATTATAGATTTTTAATGATGGTGTATTTCTACTTGTAAATTTATTATTAGTGGGGTGTTGATAGAGTTAAATTAACAGAACTATTGATTATGTCTACTTTTTATATTAACTGGTTGAAAAATATAAAATTGCGATTTTAAATGCACATTAGATGTTCTATGAATAAACTTTATCTTGACCATAAAAAATTTTTGAGGGTTGCCGAGCGGTTTCTTATTGCGTCTGTCCCCACATGAACTTATTATCAGCCGGCTTCTTGATGATAGCCAATCCGAGTACATCACACCTATGTGGCAAGGCGATAGAGCAACTATCCAAGAGTGACTTTGACAGCGTATTGACGCTTTTATTGACGCTCCACTTTTCATAAAAAATAGTCCGATGAAAAGTGTTTGCTCCCGGAGGTTTGCGATGGCTCACGCCCATTCTGTATTAAATTTTCAATCTTTTGCTGCTAGAACGCTTTCTGCGGATGACGTCCGTTTAATTGAATCGTCCGTGTCACAATTCGGTGCGCCACTACTGATGTTAGATTGCGAGACCATTCGTCAGCAATATCGCGCTCTGAATCATGCCTTACCGAATGTCACGCTTCATTTCGCCCTGAAACCTCTGCCGCATCCGGTCGTCGTCAGAACGTTGCTCGACGAAGGAGCAAGCTTTGATCTGGCTACCAGTGGTGAAGTTGAACTGGCTGCCCAAGCAGGTGTACCTGCTGAACGCACGATCCATACGCATCCGATCAAACGTGATGCGGATATTCGTGATGCATTAGCATATGGCTGTTCTGTCTTTGTGGTCGATAACCTGAATGAGTTGGCAAAGTTTAAACCTTACAAGGATGAGGTGGAGTTGCTGGTACGTTTGAGTTTTCGGAATGCAGAAGCCTTTGCGGATCTATCGAAGAAATTCGGTTGTTCTCCCGATCAGGCTCTGACCATTATTGAAACGGCCCAAGCATGGAAGATTCGGATTAAAGGCCTCTCTTTCCATGTCGGTTCTCAGACGACTGACCCACAAAAGTATGTTGATGCGATCCGGACGAGTAAAACTGTGATGGAAGAGGTTGTTGCGCGCGGATTACCTGCGCTGAGCACGTTGGATATCGGTGGTGGTTTTCCTGTCAGTTATACAAAACAGGTGATGCCGATTGAGCAATTTTGTATCCCCATTCATGACGTGTTGAACGAATTACCGGAAACCGTACAGGTTCTGGCTGAGCCCGGGCGTTTTATCGTGGCACCGGCGGTCATGAGTGTTGCTTCCGTTATGGGGCAAGCTGAAAGGGAAGGTCAAATGTGGTACTACCTTGATGATGGTATTTACGGCTCTTTCAGTGGGCTGATGTTCGATGATGCACAGTATCCGTTGGTGACGTTGAAGCAAGGTGGTGAATTGTTACCGAGTGTTTTGGCCGGTCCAACTTGTGACAGCATTGATGTGATCGCTGAAGACATCATGCTGCCTCGACTGGAGAATGGAGATCTTATTGTTGGTTGCATGATGGGGGCTTACACCAGTGCCACAGCGACGGATTTCAATTTCTTCAAACGCGCTCAAACCATTGTGTTGAATGAAGATGTGTTGCATGAGCAAGCCATCAGCAGAGAAAGACTTATCGGTTAAGGTTGCCTTCACCACTATATTTTGGTGCGACAGTACCATTTCGAAAAAGCCACGGCCTACGTGTCAGTGGC
Source organism: Vibrio gazogenes (assembly GCF_002196515.1). Classification (NCBI taxonomy): domain Bacteria; kingdom Pseudomonadati; phylum Pseudomonadota; class Gammaproteobacteria; order Vibrionales; family Vibrionaceae; genus Vibrio; species Vibrio gazogenes. The sequence goes on from NZ_CP018836.1 coordinate 1,192,657, forward strand.
TTACTCTCATTTAATCGCTCGTGGTGCTAGCCACGTCACGACAGACATGATTTATTTATTTGAAACACATCAAGTTTTTATGAATGCGCATTGATAATTACAAATTTATCGTAATTAAATTACTAATAATGTTGACTTGAGTCACATAATTGATGATAATTTGCACTAAACAACGCTTGGTTGTGAAATAAAATAACGGTAGGAGCCGAGTCATGAGTTCAATGCTTTCTTCACAAATTAATGTTACTGTTCCTAAAACAAAAATGAGCGAGTCTGCTGTCAATACGGTTAAAGAGCTTGCTGGCATCTTCGCTATGTTTGGTGTAACAGCTGTCATTACCTTTATGCTTGCTTTAACTTGGGTGAATTAAGATAACCCCATCCTGATTGCAATGCTTATTGTTTTGAATTCGGTGGCTTTGTTCCGATGACGTCGGATACGCCCACCGAATGAATATCATCCACCATCCAATCTCTTCCCTTTATTCTCTTCCGTGTCTATGACCATTTTGTGTGGTTTACGCTGGTTATGCCGTACGTCAAGACTATGCTGAGTTCAGTTCAGTTAATGCGTGAATCAGCTCGTGTTAATCACTTCATCGTGTCAGTAACGTCATCAATGGGGTGAGGTGCGAACGATTGTTTGGTTCGAGAGATTTGATTCAATGGCAGAACACCATTGTTTTTAATATGGTAAGCATGTTGAAGTCATTATAGATGATCCGATAAATGTCGAAATGAAAATTTCTATATTAATGACGCGATATGATTAGAAAATAAAAAGCACTCATGACGAGTGCTTTTCAATTAATGCTCACTGAACGACTGTTCTAATTCATGATTGAGAAATGATTATTTAGAAACGATATTCAGCACCAATGGTTGCTTGTTTGAAGTCAGTATTGGTATCTGCACCATTATTGATATCATTGGCATTTAAGTCAACGTCATACCAAGTATATTCGGCATTGACTAAGAAGTTATCTGTGATTTTAAATCCAACACCGGCACCTGCAAATACAGCTTCGTCATCTTCATCGCCACTCACACCTAAGATATCATAGTCTGTGGTGTACCATAGCTGACCGCCTTTCGCGTAAAGTTCTACGCGATCACCAATCGGTGCTGTCAATTTTAGAGCGGCGGTATAACCATCGGTTTCAGCGCTTGCCGCGCTACCACCATACGATCCAAAATCGATGTAACTCCCCTCAATACCAATGTAACGGTTTAATTTAAAACCAATTAATCCCTGCATCACATCATTGTCATCATCAAAATCGTCTTGGCCGTCAATCTTGACATAACCGTAGTTACCGCCAACGTAAACCCCGCTTTCATCGTCCAAAACTGCTGCATGTGAAATTGTGCTGAACGTTGTTAAAGCCATGGTACTCGCTAGAATTGGAAGGATCTTTTTCATCTTTTTACTCCTAGTGATTTTGAATAAGTCATCATTATTGATGCCGAATATTATTTAGCGTAGTCGTCTGTTTTAAATAAAAACAATCATGTCAATATAATTAATGAGTTCAAAATATTATTTTCATGATGATTATATTTATGCCGACCTTTGCTAAAACACCCTTTAAGTTTAACTCAAAAAAAACAGTTCATGTTATTTCTTTGTCATGAATAAGTTAAAGTTGGAGTTAAATATTTAGTTCATATGGTTGTGTCGGTAAATTATTCATAGAGATTGAATTATTTTCAGGGTTTTTAATAATAACATTTTTGTCGGTAGATTTGCCGGTAGAAATTATTTCATTATCCATCGCAACTATACCCAAGTAACCTCAAGATGCCGATTGAAGCACTCCCGAAGGGCGAGTTCACTGAACTCAGAGACTGCGTTAGAGATTCTCGCTGAAACTGCATCTTGAGGTCATTTGGGTATAACAGAGAAGCGATATGCCACGATTGCTTGATGCAGAGACTGAACAAAGTGAGGCACGGTGTTGCAAAGTGACTTCGCATATTCATTGTGTTGAGCATATTTGATTTCTGTTGCTATCAATTGTCATGCGCGGGGAATTTTCATGCGTTCTATTGGTCTTAACTAACTGTTCCTCAAGTGACTTCATATGGAACGTAGCACCGAACCGACAGATTGCATCAAGTCAAGGGAAGTCGATGGCGGGTTTTGTGCTCGATGTTTACCCGAGTCTCTGGCAATGAGGAACGGTTATTGAGAAGGATTGCATGTCACTGCGGAATCATGAATATTAACGCTGTGATTCATATATACCGTGCTTCATGATGTTGTACATCGGCACGATAACTGTCAGTAAAATAAATAAGAGATTGATATAGTGTTTGATTCTTTCTTTCCGAGACCCAAATTATTTTTCCTCAGTTTTGTTATTTGGGCACTGTTTTGTGTGATTTGCTGGTATGTCGGTGGCCGTGAACTCGGTGCTGATCTTAGTCTCGGCTACTTGATCGGGATGGGGTTCCCACAGCCGGTTTTGGTCGATGCTGCCCCAGCGCTACATAGCGCCTTTCAACAAGCGCAGGATAATGCGGCCAATGCTTGGTTATATCAGTATATGTTTGTCTGCTATGCCTTGTTTATCGGTGTCTGGTTAAAATTCGGTAGACAAAAGTGGGCTCGCTGGTCTGTCGCCGGTTCTGGCTTGATCGTATTCATTACTTGGTTTCAGGTCGAAGTCAGTGTGATGTTGAATGAATGGTATGGTAATTTTTACAACCTGATTCAGAATGCATTAACGAATCCTAATAGCATTAGTCTCAGTCAATTTTATGGTGAACTGACAACGGTTGCCGTGATTCTGCTCATTGCCATTATGGTTGCAGTTTGTAACAACTTCTTCATTAGTCATTATGTGTTTCGGTGGCGTACCGCCATGACGGATTATTATACAGCCCGTTGGCAACAGGTTCGCCACATTGAGGGGGCATCACAGCGGATTCAGGAAGATACGATGCGTTTTGCTTCGATCATGGAAAGTTTAGGGGTCAGCTTATTAAATGCGGTGATGACCTTGATTGCTTTTTTACCCATCTTATGGGGGCTCTCCGGTTATGTGAAAACATTACCGTTGATCGGCGATGTATCTCAGGGGCTAGTCTTTGTCGCCATTATTTGGTCGATTATCGGTACGGTATTACTGGCTATCGCCGGGATTAAATTACCGGGATTAGAATTTAAGAATCAACGTGTCGAAGCCGCTTACAGAAAAGAATTAGTCTATGGCGAAGACCATGAAAACCGTGCTGAGCCGCAAACCTTGAAAGAATTATTCAGTGACGTTCGGCGAAATTACTTTCGTCTTTATAAGCATTATGTCTATTTCAATATTGTTCGTTACGGCTACTTACAGGTTGGGTCATTTATTCCGATCATTGCGTTGGGACCGTCAATTATTGCAGGTGCTTTTACTCTGGGTGTGATGCAGCGAATCATCAATGCATTCGGACAGGTTGAGAGTTCTTTTCAATATCTGGTCAACTCATGGACGACGATTGTTGAGTTATTATCCATTTATAAACGTCTCAAAGCATTTGAGGATGAGGCGAATGGTTTACAAAACATCCCGCTCATCGAAAATCCAGCCGAAAATTAATATCATCAAAGGCTTCTGCTGACAGGAGCCTTCATTTTTCCGCTCTCTATTTGATTTGGTATTGTGGGTGTGAGCGCTGAAATCAGCGGATTATGTTATGGTTATACGCCATTATGAGATGTTCCTTCCGCAGTTGATGATGATTTTGACATTTGCATTACACAAACGACATGATGTTATTACATCATGTTTTTTCCTGTCACGATGCGTTTCGGTGACTGAAGGTCCCGTTATCACAGACAGGAAATGGGCAGAGGACGAGGTCGTGCTATGCTTTGGTTTGAATTGCTCAGTAAATAGGAGAGTGTCAATGAAATATGGACTGATGGCGATATTGGTTTTGTTTTTGAGTGCTTGTTCTTCAACCTGGAATGGTGTGAAAGAAGACTCTTCTGAAATATGGGACACAACCAAACAGAAATCGAGTGAAGTTTATCATTCAACCAAAGAAGCAATCCATGAGGCAACCGCTGAAGACTAATTAACTGACGCGAGCACTGGATTTTGATTGATTGATGTGTACAGGATGCTGTTGTCATCGAGTTATGTTGAACGGATTGAATACGGATGAATGAAGATATCCTCAATAACAGTGCACATCACTATTTGTCGCCCAATGAACATACACCCTCAGTCGTTAAACCGGTAGTCACGCCGTCAACGTCTGATATCTGATAGAAGTAGACCTGAGAAAAGAAGTAGAAAGAATGCCCGATAATAACGCTCTATTGCTGGACAACCAGCTATGTTTTGCTCTTTATTCAACCTCTTTGGCGATGACGCAGATGTATAAACCGCTACTTGAGCCTCTGGGGCTTACGTATCCACAATATCTCGTATTACTGATTCTCTGGGAGCAGGATGGCATTGGTCTTAAAGATATTGGTGAGCGATTAGGACAGAAATCCGGTGCGCTAACACCAGTGATTAAGCGGATGGAGCAAGAAGGGTTGGTGAATCGTACGCGGCAGCTACATGACGAACGTTCATTAGATGTCCGCCTGACACCGAAGGGGCAGCAACTCAAAGGGGAAGCGTTAAAAATTAGCCAGTGCTTGCTTGAATCCTGTGGTATTCCCAGTCAAGAGTTGCTTGAGATGAAAGAAAAAATCATGATCTTGAGAGATAACTTACTTAAGAATCAGCCGTCGTAAGTGGGCGTAAAAAAAACATTGCGCGATAATCATTATTGCAATAGTATATGTTCATCAGAGAGAAAAGCGAATGGCTTTTCCTAAATTAAATAATTATCGCGATAACTAATTGGAGATGATTAATGAAAACTTTATATACAGCACAAGTAACAACCACGGGCGGACGTGACGGAAAATCCGTTTCTGATGATAATCAATTACAAGTGAATTTGAGCACTCCCAAAGCATTGGGTGGTGCCGGTGGTGAAGGGACAAACCCAGAACAGCTTTTTGCTGCTGGTTATTCGGCATGTTTTATCGGCGCGCTGAAGTTTGTTGCAATGCAGGATAAGATTAAATTACCTGAAGATCTGGATGTGACGGCAAAAGTCAGTATTGGTCAAAATGAGGAAGGTGTTGGTTTTGCATTAGATGTCGAGCTGCATGTTTCACTACCGGAACTTGATCGCAGTGTCGCACAGACGTTGCTCGAAAAAGCTCACCAAGTGTGCCCATACTCAAATGCCACACGCGGTAATATCAGAGTCGAATTAGTTCTGATATAACGCTTTGAATGATATTGACCGAGGACAGGCACGCTAAGCGTGCCTGTCCTATTTTATCTGATTTTATCTGAAGAAAACCGACCTTACGATATACCTTTCAGCGACTCATCCAGCCATGCATTAAATTGCGAATGAGGCAATGCACCATTTATCATATTGAGCCGTTGTCCCCGATGAAACACCATTACCGTTGGGATACTGCGAATCTGAAATTGTGCGGCCAAGGCTTGTTGAGCTTCAGTATCGACCTTGATAAACCGAACACTTTGCGCGCGCTCTTGTGCTGTTTGCTCAAACACTGGAGCAAATCCGACACACGGGTTACACCATGGGGCCCAGAAATCGACGACCACGGGGATATCGCTATTCAAAATCGGCTGAAAATTATCGACTGTCCCTTCAACAGGCAAGCCGTCAAGGAGGGTATGCTTACACTTACCGCATACTGAGGACTCAGAAATACGCTCGATGGGAACGCGATTCATCGCATGGCACGATGGGCAGCGGGTTTTAATACTGGTCATAGGGACTGACTTTATCACTCGGTGAATGGGAACTATAAATTATCACCAAATAAAAGGAGATAACAACCATGAATCAAGCGCGGAAAAGCGAGCACACCGTTGTTGTGTGGTGGTGGATTGTCCGTTTTGAGCGAGTGGTCGTTTATGCTCAATTTGTGGGATCGATCGAAGTGCTCCTTTACCGGATGACATATGCTTAAATGGTAATATGATTAGATAGTGATGTCTCAAGATAATTGATGGAGGTTAGGATGGTGTATAAAAAACATGGCCTCACGATTGGTCTGGAACGGGTGGATCACGAATTTTTTGTATCGATTAAAGCCGTCGGGACGTTAACTCATCATGACTACGAGATGATCACCCCCCTTCTGGATGCGGCACTGGTGAAGGTTAACACGCCGAAAGTTGATGTATTCTTTGATGCCTCTGAGTTGGAAGGATGGGATCTTCGGGCGGCATGGGATGACTTTAAACTGGGTCTGCAACATGGTGCGGATTTTAATAAAGTGGCGCTCTATGGTCATCAGGAATGGCAAGGTCTCGCTGCAAAAGTCGGGAGTTGGTTTATCTCCGGAGAGATCCGTTATTTCGATAATCATGATGAAGCAATTCGATGGTTACAGGATTAACGGAACAGGTGAACCAGAGGATTATTGTGACATAGGCCAGCGTTATGCTTTGATGCCATATTTTTGTTACATCATCTTTACTGATTCAAGTAACACATCCATTACATTAAGATCATTTTTATTACATTATTGCCTCCTGAGCTCCCTTACTGAGCATTCTGTTGCTAGGCTTTAGATGTATACCTACCATCAAATGAAATATTAAACGTCGTGTTGGTCATACTCATTATATTGCACTGGCTCTGCTTTTTATCATTCGAATAATAAGAAGTGTCGCAGAAGCTAATGCGTCTTAATTTTAGGATGCCACGATGTTTAGTAATTTTACCATCCGTATGCAGCTCGGCCTGTCTTTGGCCTTTTTAACTGCAATCATTGTTTTCTCCGGATTACAAAACCGGAATTCACTGAACCTGCTGGAGCGTAATATCCAATTATTTGCCGAGCCGCTGAGGAAGGCTCAACGGGATGTGCTCAATGCGGATCGCGATTTATATCAGGCGCTTAAAGGGCAACAAGATGCGCTTCTGACGACTGATGAGAAAGTCTTGAAGGGGGCACAAGATGATTATCAGGAAAATGCCCAACAAGCTTATGATCGCATGCAAAGCTATTTGAAATATATGGCCGAACATCAGCAAATTGTCACGCAGTTCGATAATTTTGATCGTGTTTTCCAAGATTGGAAGGAGCAGGCTGATCGGGTGTTTTCACTGGTCTCTCAAGGTAACAAGACGCAAGCCTATACACAATTTATCGAGTCTGAGCAATATTTTGCGACACTGCGTCATGAGTATGACAAAGCCGGTGAACTGGTCGATAAGCTAGGCAATGAACTCTATGGACAGTCGAGCCAGCTTATCGGGCAGCGAATATTCTGGAATATGATGATTTCTCTGATCTCGGTGGTGATTGGGTTGATACTGGTATTTTTCATTCCAAAAGCGATTACATCCGCGATTTATTCCGTGAAAGATAAGATCGATGATTTGACTCAGGGAGATGGCGATCTGGTCAGCCGTTTGACGGTGAAGAAGAAAACCGAATTAGGTGATTTGTCTGGCAGTGTTAACAATCTGCTGGAACAGCTCCAACAATTGGTGAAAAGTGTGATTGATGGGGTTGAGAAACTGGGCGCGGATACCAGTCATCTGCAGGATGTTGCGAATAAAACCGAAGCGATTGGTCATAATCAGCAACAACGGCTGGAACTACTGTTTCAAGCATTTGAACAAATTAATCTCGCAATTCAAGAGATTACGACCAATGCGCAGGATACGTCGTCTAAAAGTGATGAAGCGAGTCGTTCGGCAAGTAACGGGATGACACTGGTCGATAAAAACGTGGCATTGAACGATAAGCTGTCAGTGAGTTTTCAAGAAGCCAGCCAGAAGATGTCATCACTCGCCGCAGATTCCGACAATATTACTTCAGTTCTGGATGTGATCCGTGGTATCGCTGATCAAACCAATCTACTGGCATTGAACGCTGCAATTGAAGCTGCACGAGCCGGTGAGCAAGGGCGCGGTTTTGCGGTGGTAGCCGATGAAGTAAGAACATTGGCTCAACGGACACAGTCTTCAACCGAAGATATTCAGGAGATGATTTCCGGTCTTGTTAAAGGCGTCAATGAAACTCAGACAGCAATTCAAGGTGGAGAAGACGCTGTAGCTGAATCGGTGGGAATGGCGGATGAAATGAGATATGCATTTCAGGGGATCCGAGACCTGATCTCCACGGTTCAAGATATGAATATTCAGATTGCTGCGGCAACAGAAGAGCAGAGCTCGGTGATTGTCGATGTCAATCAAGGCATCCTTGAGCTGAAAGAACTATCTGATAAAGCCACGAATGTCCATCAGCGCGTGGCAGATACCGGTAATGTGGTTGCCGATATTTCGTCGCGACTCTCTGACTTGGTGAGTAAGTTTAAAGTGTAGTCTTCAGCGGGAGCTATGGGCTGTCATACAGCCGATAGAATATGAAAATGTTATTTAGGGGAGAGTCTTGGACTCTCCCCTAATTTATTGCGATCTGATTGCATATCAATGCTTTTACAACAACAACCGTAAGCTGAAAAGAATGAGGGAGATCCCAAATACAGGGCCTTTACAGTGATTTATATTCACTTTTAGCTGCAAATTGCCAAAAATGTTCTCAAAATTTTTAAAATGGTGTTTTGAGCTAAAACCTAGCAAATAATAGCCAGTGTTTCTAATGGTATGATTTTTTAGTTTTTGCGAATAGGCACAATTTAATTACAGAATATGTTCCAACTGTCGATATACGGGACACGATATCTAAAAATGTCGGATATGACATTTTTCTGATATATCTATCTGTTATGATTTAAGTGGAACGATTTTTATTTGCATACCACATTATGGAATGTAGCACTCTTCGCCGGCTACAAATTGAGAAAGGGTCATGGATATAGTATGAAAAAGGTATCATTTAAGACTAAATTGCTTGCCATCGTTGTTGCCATTATCTGTGTAACGATATTCACTGCTTACATTAGTGCTAACTTTTATATCAGTCGCTATATACATCAAAGTGATAGCCAAGTCATCCGGACACAGATTGATTCGATCCGTTCTGTGGTGGAAGGGAAACTGAAAGATAATATTGTTCTGGCCCAGTCAACGAAATTCAGTTTTTACGAAGTCAAACAGGCAATAGAAAAAACCGGCTTCAAAGATGCCATTAAAGTCGCCTTTGGGATGACCATCAATCGAGATGGTGCAATTAAAGATCCGAAAGAAGCTCAGCCATATATGGATATTTTTAAACAGGCGAATGGTGAGCTTACCATCAGTGATGTCTTTATGGATGATGGAAAACCAACGATTACGATCACCGTGCCTGAGAATAAAGATTCCGGCAATATCTTCTATATCGATCTCTCTTCTGTCGGTGAGCTGTTGAGTTCAATGTCTGTTGATGGCAGCTATCTTGAATTGATGGATGATAAGCAAACTCAGATTTTTTCCAATAAAGTCGAAGGGCATGCTCTGACGCCATTGACTGCGAAGATCAATGTTGCCGGAAAAGAGTGGACACTCACCGGATACATCGATAACGACTATATTCAGAATGATACCGATACGCTGAATGGCAGCATTACAATTGCGTTGGTGATTGCGGCCATTATCCTGATTCCGATTGCCATATTGCTGATCAACTGGGTCTTCAAACCCATTCTCTTGCTAAGAAACTTGATTGGTGATCTGGCGAATGGCAATGGTGACCTGACCCATCGTTTGACGGTCGATTCAAAAGATGAACTGGGCATGATCGCGGATGGCATCAACCAGTTTATCGAGAATTTACAGAACATGATGCGACAAGTGAGGGAATCGACGGAGACGATTAGTCAGGAAATTGCCCAGCTTGAACAGCAAACCGATTCGAATAGTAAATTGCTTCAGTCACATAGTCAGGAAATTGAATTGACGGTAACAGCGGTGAATGAAATGAGTTCGACAGCCTCTGTCGTGGCAGAGAATGCAGCCAACACCGCAAGCCAGACTGAAGCGACAAATAGCGAAGCTGCGCATTCGAAAGAAGTGGTAGAACGGGCTGTTGCACAAGTTGGTGCATTGGCAGAAGAAGTGGAAGAGACCGCTCAATTTATAGCTGATATGAACACACACACCGAAGAAATCGGTAAGTTATTGGGTGAAATCGGTGGTATTGCAGAGCAGACAAACCTGCTGGCTTTGAATGCTGCGATTGAGGCTGCGAGAGCCGGAGATCAAGGGCGTGGTTTCGCGGTCGTTGCGGACGAAGTGCGGGCGTTAGCGTCGCGGACACACCGAAGTACCGAAGATATCGTAACGATGTTAGAGCGCTTGAAAGCGGGCACCGCGACCGTGGTTTCCAGTATGGAGTCGACTCGTAACAGCTGTCGGACAACAGAAGAGTCGACAACTGTGGTGGTCTCTTCATTGGATAAAGTGACGTCATCGGTCAATGAAATTAACGATTTGTCGATTCAGATTGCGACGTCAGCCGAAGAGCAGAGTAGTGTGACTGAAGATATTAACCGTAGTATGGTTGCCATTCGTGAAGTAATGCATACCATCAACGACAATGGTGACAGCACCGCAGAGACGACCCGCCGCTTGATTACCATTAATCAACAGTTATTAGAGATTGTAAATAAGTTTAAAATTGAATAAGTTGTTTCATTGATACGATTCAGCCTGAGTGTTCAGCACTCAGGCTGATGATGTTCTCACCTGTATTGAATTCCCCACCTTGCCAATCTCGGAGTCCCTCAATGAAGCTATATATTGGTAATAAAAATTATTCGACTTGGTCGCTCAGACCATGGATTTTATTAGCAAAATCAAATGTTCCATTCGATGAAATTCAATTGTCACTTGATACGCCACAGTTTTATACGGCTTTGGCATCAGTGACCCCGACACAGAAAGTTCCTTGTCTGATCGATGGTGAGATCACCGTATGGGATTCGCTCGCGATCTGTGAATATATCAATGATACATACCTTTCAGGAAAAGCATGGCCAGCGGATCTGAAGGATAAAGCCAACGCGCGTTCGCTGGCGGCAGAAATGCATTCAGGTTTTCCGGCACTGCGTAGTGAAGCGCCAATGAATATCCGTGCAACGCGTTCACTGACTTTGTCTGATGCTGCGCAGCAGGATCTAAAGCGGATTGAAGCCATTTTTACCGAGCAGATGACGCGTTTTGCCGATCAGGGTGGATGGCTTTTCGGTCAGTACTCAATTGTCGACGCGATGTTTGCACCGGTTGTGATGCGTTTAAAAACGTATCAGCTGAATTTCGGGGATATAGCACAGCAATATGTGGATCATGTATTGTCGTGCCCGGTATTGCAGCAGTGGATCGATGCTGCACTCGAAGAAACTGAGATTGTTGCCGCCGATGAAGCTGGAGAACCTTGTTAATAAGTGAGTCATTGGCGCATCATGGCTGAGATCAATCCAAGGTGCTCAACAGATTCAACTACGAATCGATGAAATATGCCGCATATTTGTTTGTATTCATCCGAACCTGTATGAATACAACTAATGCGGTATTTTTTGTTTTTATGCTATTTTTGTTGTTTAATTGTGCGCAAAAGGTAAATAAAGTGTTATTTTGTATTGATATAGTGCGGTAAATGTCTCTTAATTGTGCATATATAAAATATCGATAAAATTGAAAATATCAGAAGCACTTTATATTATTATGCAGTAGAATCCCCGTTTTGAGGCATCTATTTAAGTATTCATGCATTTTAGGTGTTTAAATATATTCCTCCCGTTGAGGTTGGAAAGAATCGTCGTCTATGGCATGAATTGTGCTGTTTTCAATATTTATCATATATGAGATATCACTATGAAAAGAATAACGAATTTGAGTCTGCTGCTCCTGACTCTCGCTGCTCCTTTTGTTCAGGCTGCGGATCAGCCGCTGGTTCGACTCGGTGTTGAGCCTGGATACGCACCTTTTGAAATGAAAAAGCCTGACGGTACCCTGACCGGATTTGATATCGATTTAGGGAAAGAAATCTGTAAGCGAATTGAAGCCAAGTGTGTCTGGGTTGAAAGTGATTTCGATGGCTTGATTCCTTCTCTGAAAGCGAAAAAAATTGATGCAATTCTTTCTTCTATGTCGATCACGCCACAACGTCAGCAGGAAATTGATTTTACCGATAAGCTATATGGTACGCCTGCTCGTTTAATGACTGCAAAAGGTGTTGTTCTGCAACCGACAGCCGCATCATTGGGCGGCAAACGAGTTGGTGTCTTTCAGGGAACTACCGCTGAAACTTATGCCAAAGAGCAATGGGCACCAAAAGGTGTGGATGTTGTGACTTATCAGAATCAGGATCTGGTTTATGCCGACTTAGTGAACGGACGTCTTGATGCGGCATTTCAGGATGCGGTTGCTGCAAGCGATGGCTTTTTGAACCGTCCGGTAGGTAAAGGGTTCGCATTCAGCGGTCCGGAAGTCAATGATGAAAAATACTTTGGTGTCGGCGCTGGTATCGGAGTACGTAAAGCCGATCAGGCACTCAAAAATCAAATCAATGCTGCTTTGCGCGACATGCATAAAGACGGCACTTATGATGCGATTGCTAAACAATACTTTGATTTTGATATTTACGGTAAATAAGCCGTCACTCCTTGCCGCTTCTTCATTCGAGGAAGCGGTATTTATTTAGGAAGGCATTATGCTTTATGGATATGGTGGCATCATCTTTGATGGTGCAATCATGACGATTGAACTGGCAGTTCTTTCGGTAATTTTCTCAATTATTCTGGGATTGCTCGGTGCTTGTGCCAAACTGTTTGGCAGCCGTCCGGTGATCGCACTTGCCCATGTCTATACGACATTGATTCGTGGTATTCCTGACCTGGTGTTGATGATGCTGATTTTTTACGGCTTGCAGCTAGGGCTTAATCAGTTCACCGAATCTCTGGGGTGGCAACAAATCAATATTGACCCATTCACAGCCGGTGTTTTGACGATTGGTTTCATCTATGGTGCTTACTTGACCGAAACGTTTCGCGGCGCTTTTCTGGCGGTGCCGAAAGGGCAGGTTGAAGCAGGAACCGCCTATGGTTTTACACCATGGCAAGTGTTCCGAGTGATTCTTTTCCCGCAGATGATGCGTCATGCGTTACCGGGCCTGTCCAACAACTGGCTGGTGATCCTCAAATCCACCGCATTGGTTTCAATTATCGGCCTTGCCGATGTTGTCAAAGCAACGCAGATGGCCGGAAAAGGAACGTATCAGTTTTTCTATTTTACGATTATTGCTGCTGCGGTTTATCTGATTTTTACCACATTATCAAATCTGGCATTTTATTGGCTGGAGCGTCGCTACGCATACAGCCATAGAGGTCGTTTGTCATGATTGAAATACTTGAACGCTACGGCAAAGCATTTTTATGGTCGGATGGTTACCACTTTACCGGTGTTGCCGTGACGCTATGGTTGTTGGTCATTTCCGTGTCGCTGGGATTCATTGTCTCTATCCCATTGTCACTGGCACGGGTGTCGAATAACCGTTGGCTGTCATTCCCCGTGTGGCTGTTTTCATACTTGTTCCGTGGTACACCGCTGTATGTTCAGTTGCTGATTTTCTATACCGGGGTATACACATTGGGATTTGTCCGCTCGACGGAGTTTCTCAACTGGTTTTTCCGGAGCGGCTATAACTGCACGATTTTTGCGCTATTTCTCAATACCTGTGCCTATACACTAGAGATCTTTGCTGGTGCAATTCGTGAAACCGATCAGGGAGAGATTGAAGCGGCGAAAGCATACGGCTTCTCTCGATGGAAGCGTTACCGCTGTATTGTGATTCCTTCGGCATTGCGCCGGGCGATTCCTGCATATAGTAATGAAGTGATTATCATGCTTCATTCAACATCGTTAGCATTTACGGCAACGGTACCTGATATTCTTAAAATTGCCCGGGATGTGAATGCAGCGACCTATAAATCATTCCATGCCTTTGGGATTGCTGCCATACTTTATTTAGTGATTTCATTTTTGTTGGTGGCGTTGTTCCGGCGTGCGGAAAAGAAATGGTTACGTCACTTACATCCGATACCCGTCAAACATTAGAACATCGATTTTTAGGTTTCCGGTAGCGGCCCGCATTTGACGGGCTTGAAGATTCAGGCAACTGATTTTTCAGGAAACCGATTTTTCAGGAAACTGATTGTTAAGGAACAAGCATTATGCAAAACACAAAACTGGCCGTCAGTGATCTTCATAAAAGGTACGGTCAGCATGAGGTCATTAAAGGTGTGTCTTTACAGGCCAACGCCGGTGACGTCATCAGTATTATCGGGTCATCCGGATCGGGGAAAAGTACCCTGTTGCGCTGTTTGAACTTTCTGGAGAAACCGTCATCAGGTGCCATTTATATCAATGGCCAAGAGATTCAAATGAAGCGTGAGTCAGATGGGCAGCTCAAAGTCTGTGACCATAAGCAGTTACAGTTGCTGCGTACCAAGCTGACAATGGTATTCCAGCATTTTAATTTGTGGAGCCACATGACCGTGCTGGAAAATGTGATGATTGCGCCGATTCAGGTGCTGGGCATCAGCAAGCAGGAAGCGCGTGAAAGGGCAATTGCTTATCTCAATAAAGTTGGCATCGATGAACGGGCGCAACAAAGTTATCCAACCCATTTATCCGGCGGACAGCAACAGCGTGTGTCGATTGCCCGCGCTTTGGCAATGGAACCAGAGGTCTTATTATTCGACGAGCCGACTTCTGCACTGGATCCGGAGCTGGTCGGTGAAGTGCTGAAGATCATGCAGCAACTCGCGGAAGAGGGCAAAACCATGATCGTGGTGACTCACGAAATGGGATTTGCCCGGCATGTCTCAAACCATGTGATTTTTCTCCATCAGGGAAAAATCGAAGAAGAAGGGCATCCGGAGGTTGTTTTCGGCCAGCCGAAAAGTGAACGTTTGCAGCAGTTTCTTTCCGGTGCTTTAAAATAACGCGACAATGCAGCATCATGATGCTGCATTTTTATCTCTGTATTTACATCACAAGTGCTCTGAATGATAAATACTGACTTATCGATTTACCAAGTCGCGATCTATCTGCCGGATCGTTACTCTTGGTATACCATTGGCTCGTTAGAAGCGCCTTTTCGCGTCGCCAATGACATTCTCGGAGCAGAGAAGTTTCGATGGGTTTATATTACCCCCGCCGAAGATCAAGCACTTGCCGACCCCGCTCATTTAGTCAGTTCGATGGTTTTATCGGATCCCTTTGATTGTGATTTGCTGGCCGTGGTCAGCGATTCTGTACCGAATGAGGCTGTCTCAGCGCTGGAAAAGAAAAAACTGCAACATTTCTATCAACAGGGGAAAACCATTCTCGCCAGTTATGCGGGGGTTTTCTGGCTTGCTGAGAGTGGGTTACTGCATCACCAGCCTGCCGCGGTGCATTGGTCGTTGATGGATCGTTTTAGCGAACGTTATGATTCGATTGAATTGTCCGATCATCTGTATGAGCGGCATGACCGCCTGATAACAACTGCGGGATGTGCAGCAACACTCGATTGCCTGGTCGATTTTATTGAAGAAACCGAAGGCAAAGAACTGGCTTATGCAGTTTCTGATCAGCTGTGTATGGATCGCATTCGTCCGGCACAAGAGCGGCAGCGATTGCCATTCAAGCAGTTTGGCGGGGATATCCAACCTCGTTTGACGATGGCAGTTGAATTGATGGAAAACAATCAGGAAGAACCGTTGTCAACGGATGAAATTGCCGAATTAGTCCATATCTCTCGTCGCCAGCTCGAGCGTCTATTCAAACGTTATCTCGATACCATGCCAGCTCGTTACTATCTGCAACTTCGTCTGAAACGGGCACGTCAGTTGTTGCTGACCACCCATACCTCGATTGTCCAAATCGGGCTATTATGTGGTTTTTCCAGTGGGCCACATTTTTCCAGTGCTTATAAAGCTTATTATCACATGACACCACGCGAAGAACGGTCGAAAATGTTACAGGCGAAATAGCGGTCATGATGACGCTTTGCTGGTGGTCATCATGACTGATATTGCCTGCCTCATGGGCATTTCGTTATCACCCGACCTCTTACAATGTCTTGGCAATCATACTCCCCGCAGCAGCAAGCATCATGATGCCAGCACAGCGGAAAAGTAGCATCTGAGCATTCTGACTGGCGAGGAATCGTCGGACTTTCAGGGCGCCCAAAATAAAGACGGAACCGACTGCGATTAATACGGCGATGGTGAGTGGTACCAGTAAGAGTCCCCATGTTTGTATTGAGACTGTATCCAAGGTAATGACCAGCGGCAAAATCGCCAGATAGAATGCGATCGTTTTGGGGTTACCTAAAGTAATGGTGAAACCGGAAAACCAAGCTGAAGTTAGCTCTCGTCTAGAGGCCTTCTGATCAATCTGGATACTGTCTGGCTTACTGGTAATGAATTGCCATGCCAGCCAAGCCAGATAGAGAGAAGATGCCCAACTGATCAATGTGAATAAGGCACTGAAGTGATGCGCGATGACCGCAAGGCCGAACACCGCAAATGAAAGGTAGACTAAGTCTCCCAGAATCAAACCGGCCAGCATCGTAAACCCAGTGATTGCACCGCCACTCACGCTTCGCGCCACCAATGCGGTCATTCCGGGCCCCGGAATTGCAGCAGCGACGCCCAAGGCTGCAATATAGGCAAATATTTGTGTTGATTCTAGCATGGTTATTGATCCTACTTATATTAAACTGATGGTATCGGAGTCGTGCTCAATATGACCATTATGCAATCGACTCCTTCAGGTTGGGGTTATTGATTTTTATTCAGAACTTCTCTAGCAAAAACAAGGTCTTGGACAGCCAGCCCCACAGATTTGAACAGCGTCCGTTCGGGGCGAGTTTCTAGGGGATGTGCTCCTAATTCGCCAATTTCCTGACTGACATGATCGGCAGATAAGTATCCTTTCTCTTTGGCTTGTTGAAGACATTGAGAGGCATTCCAGCATGACTCTCGTGAATCGACATAATGTTCAACCGCACTATAAATTTCAGGGTCGAGCTCTTGGAAGCCCATTGCTGATGCACCGATTGCATTGATATGGCAACTCTGTGGTAAGTCACACAGTCGCAATAATGGCTCCCGGGCGGCTGTGACCGTACAGATAATCTCAGCGTCTGAGACGGCTTCGGCTGGTGTCGTAGCAACCGTGATGTTAAGTGCGGGATGCTTGGCACACCATGTTGCAAATTGATCTACGTTGGCCTGGTCTCTGCCCCAGATTGTTACTTGTCGGATTGGACGGACGGCCAGCATGGTGAGTAAGTGTTTTCGTGCTTGCAGACCTGTTCCCAGAATCGCAAGGTGTGTGGCATCTTGAGGTGCAAGTAAATGCGTTGCCCAGGCAGAGGCGGCGGCTGTTCTTAGCTCGGTGATTGCGCCCGCATCGACTGCTACCATATGCCCGTTGGTCTGTTCATCAAAGAGCAGAATACATCCTTCATGCGAGGCAGAACCTTGGTGTGGATTAAAATCAACCAAGACAGATTTCAGCCCAAAGCCTGAATATTTGCCCTCGGAGATATAAGCCGGCATTGTTCCCATCAATCGTCCATCGGGCGCAGGGATAATACTTCGGACCGACTGCACCACTTTCCCCTGACTCTGCAAAGCAAATGCGGTCTGACTCAACTCAATGGCAAGGGGAACAGAGAGAGCCTGTTCAACATCTTCTCGATTAAAGTAATCCATACAATCACCTTATGCTTCAACGGTATCCATAAATTGTGTTTCAACCGGCGTGTCTGCCAAGCTATTGAGTAAGGTGGACATGGTTTTCTGAGAAATCCCTAAAATCACATCAAGCATGTTTTGTTGTGTGAAGCCAGCCGCTAAGAAATGGTGGGCTCTATCTTTAGGAACTGAACCCTGAGAGAGAATGACTGCTTGCGTAAATTGGTGCAGGGTGGCTAATCGCGTCGGGAGTTGTTCCGGATGGTGAATCATTTTATCGACAATATCACTTGCGACACCATTGTGAATAGCAATCCAGCGATGTGCTTTAATCGTATAAGGGCATTGATTAATCACACCAGTTGTGAGCCAGACCACTGCTTTTTCTGCTTCGTTCAGGGAGCATTGTGAGAATCGGTCATGCGCAAACTGATAAGCAGCCAGCAGATCGGGGGATTCAGCCATGTAGGCGCTTTGGTTGGGGATCCAGCCGAAATTATCAATCGAACTTTGTAGCAGCTTACGACTGCCATCCGGTGCACTGTCAATCGTGTGTAATTTCATCTCTGTCATTTTTATTTCTTCCTTTCTTCGTGCTTTTTTATGGCGTTATTGATGGCGATATCTGCCCGTGAGTCTCATTTTTATGCTGAAGTCTTGCATCCAAATACAGACCACAACATATGGATAGGGCGGACATTGGATATGAACGATAAATGATGCAGTTCGGCTGCAATCTCTGTGGTTAAGGCAATATCCGCTTCATGTTGAGTGACAGCATTGGCGGCTTCACTGGTGGAATTCTTTTCAATAATGGTTTCTATCTGCAAACCTTGCGGTAGCAACTCATGAATGAGTGGGATCGGTGCCGGATGAGAGGCAATTCTCAGTGGCCGACGCGGTAATGAACGATTGGTCGCAATCCCATATAAAGGTGTATCAAAAACAAATGTGGCTAACAGATTCAAATGAGCATCCATGTAGAAATCATTAATTTTTTGATAGGCATTGGCAACAATCAATAACCCATTGTCTTGTTTGGTATTATCTCGCGCCTGCTCATAAGTTGTATTCAGATTGATAGTATTCAAACTGTGAGCATAGAATTCTTTCATCCGCCGACAAAAATACTTTGAAGCGAATTCACTGCTTGTCCCCGGTGGGCCTAATGTATAAACAGGGTGACATGTCGCATGCACAAGTCCCATGTCCATAAAATGCATGTTCATTTGTCTATCTCTCCATGATAAGTATCAATTCACATTCGTTAACCAGTGTTGAAACTGACTCAGTTGCCCTCGAACCGACTTGACATACAAACGTTGAATTTCTGCGGTAATACTGTGTGGTTCAGCACTATTGAAATCACAGTGATCAATTTGCACGATGGGGGAGACTTCCATCCCGGTCCCAGTCAGAAAACACTCATTTGCAGCAAAGATTTCGGATGGTGAAATATCTCGCTCTTCAACTTCAAGACCTAACTCTTCCGTCGCTAAGGTCATCACCGTGCTTCTTGTGATCCCTTCGAGAATGTGAGAATTAGTTGCTGGTGTGATGAGTTTATTTTTCTTGACTAAGAAAACATTCGATGTGGTTGCTTCTGCAATGTTGCCGTGAACATTGAGCATGATGGCATCATCATATCCCGCGCGATACGCCGACTCCATGGCGAGTGCTGAGTTGATATAGCTCCCTGTTATTTTTGCCCGTGCCGGAATCGAATTGTCGGCAACCCTTCTCCAGTTTGAAATTGTGCAACGAAGACTTTTCTGGGTTGATACCGAAGGCATGTTTAAACTATTAATCGCAAGTCCTGAACTGACTCCGGAAAGTTTGACCCCAAATCCCTGCCCGGGAAGAAGACTCTTTTTAAAAGCAATTGGGCGGATATAACAATCCGTACTTGCCTGATTTTTTCTCAGCAATTCAAGAATAATTGCTTTCATTTCCTGATGAGACGGTAAGTGATCAATCAACAGCAGCTTCGACGAATTGATGAACCGTTCAATATGTGCATCTAATTGGAAAACATTCAACGTGTGCTTATCCTCAGTGAGATAAGCCCGGATCCCTTCAAAAACGCCTGTCCCATAATTAAATGCCTGCGTGGTAATTGGAATCGATGCCTCCACTGCGGGTCGATATTCACCGTCGAGATAGATAAAAGGGTGGTGAACACTTGTGTGATGTTGCTGAGGATTTATTTCAGTCATGGTACTTGTCATCATTGAAATCCTCGCCCTAACAGCGCAATGGCTGCATCGCGATCCGCGTTATCGCCTTGCGCTCTTAAATCATGTAGTCTGGCGGCTTTCCAGCTGACCATGGCTGATGTACTGGTAATATTGGTGGTTTCACCAATCTGAATATCGATTTCAACGTGGCGGATTTGGTCTGCCATATACGCTTTGGTTTGCGCGAGCATTACGGCTTGTTGCGGGACGTCTTCGATTAACTCGACAATAATATTTAAGTGGTCGATACCATGTTTTTCATCAATCTGAATGGCATAGTCCAAACAGCCCGTCAGTTTTTCTAACAGCGCCGCTTCAATATCCCACGCACAGTAGTTGCAGCCCCCTAACGTCAGTGTGTCCCGGACGCGGCCTATCGGCACAATTTTCAGCCGACCATCGGGCATGAGTGTTGCTCTGACCATATCACCGGTACGGTAGCGAATCAGCGGTTTCTGTCCCTGATATAAGTGAGTAATAACCAATTCACCGCTGGTTTCCGTTGCGGAAGTAGGAATAACTTCACCACTGACCGGGTCGATTAACTCATAGTAGTTATTCATTGGGACGGTGTAGAGTGACTGGTCACTGTCACAGACGGCCAGAATAGAAGATTCCTGAGAGGCATACATGCAATTGTATACTTGTGCTCCCCATGTTTCGCCGATATTACGCAGCAAAGCTGGCGTAGTTAATTCGCCTAATGTCAGAATGACCCGCACACTACTTTCTGCCGGAGACACATGGTTTTGCTTAAGGTATCGGGCGAGATTGATCGCCACTGCGGGTGTACACACGAGTGCCGTGATTTTTAGCTCATTGATGAGTGCCATTGCACGGTTCATGCCGACAACCGGAGAGCGAGGCCACATTTTGACCACACTATGGCCTAAACTACGGAATACATCTTCAAATGTATCGCCTGTCGAGTGCAGCTCGGTCGGGCCCATGACACCAACAATATGTTTATCACCATGCTGTTGAAAAATTTGCCCATAGCGGAGAATCAGTGGCGTATTATTATAAATTGAATCAATTTCACTCCGGGGGCATGGTGTCGGAGCTCCGGTTGTCCCCGTTGTTTCGTAGTATATCCAGCTTTTATCGAGTGCGGCCGAGGCAAGGCAGTCTCTATTTTCACGGAGATCATTCTTGGTGGTAAATGGTAATGTGCTTAATGTAGAAAGAGAAAATTTATCGATATCTGATGCTGTGATACCTGATAAGTGTTCCTTATAAAAACCAGAACCATCAATAACATATTTTAGAACTTCTCTAAGTTTATTTTCTTGATGATGAGTGACTTGCTGGTGAGAATATTCGCCATTTTCAAATTGTTTATGTTGTTGAAAAATATCCTTTGCTTGTTTTACCAAGTCATCTTTAAAAATCGCATACATGAGATCTTCCTTAATCAATTCTCTATATGTGTAACTGGATAATTATTAAATGTCTGGTTATTTAAATAATGGTAAGTTACCCGTTAGTTTATTAATGGTTTTTTTCGGACCAATCATACCAATGGCAACTAATTCAATATGTTGACTAGTGACTGATGATATTCTTTCACCATATTCATCATATGTTTTACATGACTGAGCCAATGCACTAAAAGGCATCGTGTAAATCTGTTCATCCTGTTCAGCGATGGCGAGCAGGTTTTGTATATGCTCTCCTGTCGAGAGTAGCACCGGGAGTGGCGAGTATATGACACCCGGGTAATTCACATTATCCATGCTTTGCATGTCAGGGCCGACAAGATTATTGACTGTTTTACCAAAGCTGATTCCAATCACACTTGCTGCATTAATTGCTAACCCCGGATGTAAATCTTGATCAACAATAATGGTACATTTGTGCTTGCTTGCATCAAATTCCATGAATTCCTCACTTATTTTTAAATCGTATTTACAAGGTGGATAATAAATCCAGATATCCAGTGGCGAGAGAAAAGTCGGTAGATAAATCAATATCGACAATATTCCATTCAGCGATTGCTTTCCATTTTTCAACACCTTCTCTATGATTTGGATGTTCAATATATTTTTCTAAATCATCGGTGTTATTGAATATGCCAATCACGATAAAGTCAGCTGCAATTTTTCGGCGGGATATATTTCGGCCACATACCCATCCCTTTATTTCTTCAATATGACGTGGGTGATTACGTGTTGCTTGTTCTGCCTCGATTGCATTTGTGGAAGACCAACTCCAGTTCTTTTTAAAAGTAAATAGCACAACATGTAGAATCATTGAATTCCATCCTTGATGAATGATTGTCCTTAGTGAACTGTAATTTTGACGTTGTTAATTATGTTTTGACGTTGTTGTTGTTATTTATTATGCATCACAATGATAGAAATTTGTTACCTATATCACGTTAGGAGAAATGGTTGTAGGGCAAAATTGCCCGATAAATGGCAAAAAAGTGAAAGGATTTGACCTTAGTGGCACTGACAAAGACAGATATTCAAATTTTAACCTTGTTACAACAAGATGCACGGATGACCAATCAGGAGCTGGCAGACCAAATCGGCATGTCATCGTCACCCTGCTGGCGCAAAGTCCGTAAGTTGGAAGAAGATCAAATCATCCAAGGATACCGCGCGGTTTTGGATCGGAAAAAAATAGGCATGGGAGTGATGGTTTTCGTGCGGGTGACTATTGATAGCCACAGTGAAGCCGAAGCGCGTAAATTTGAGCAAGAAGTGACGGCACTTGAGAATGTCGTGGCCTGTTACAGTATTGGTGGGGACGCTGACTTCTTGATTCAGGTTGTCTCTCATGATCTCGATTCTTATGCGGAATTTGCGATGTCAGTGATTCGGCGTTTGCCGGGTATTAAAGAGATGCAGAGTATGTTTGTTTTAAAGGAGATCAAACCCTTTGCTTCTTTGCCTGTCGAAACGGCATCCGGGACGTAGCAAAGACAATTTCAGAACCTTGATGATATCGTTTACATTCAGGGGTGAATTCCCAGCGTTTTTTGGTGATGAGCATCTATATCGCAATTACCCGAGGGAGATAGGTCAGTTCGTGATGTCTATCTCCCCCTGTCTGACTTAATTCTATGATATATCAAGGATTGATTCGTATTTATCCGACCTGCCTTTGACTCAATTTTATCCACTTTTCTTGGCTGCTCCAGCGAGATAATGTGATCTCTTTCCGATTGTTGCATATCTGTGGAAACGTTTTCATCAAATAATGTCACGATCACAGTTTTCTTACAATTCGCTCAATATAGTACGCAGCATGTTCAACAAAATAATGATAAAACGTCCCTATGAATCAAAAACAGAACGAGACTCATATTGAGCTGAAAACCAAATTATCCTACGGTCTGGGGGCATTAGGTAAAGATTTTGCCTGTGCGCCTATCTATATATTTCTGATGTTCTATTTCACTGATGTTGTTGAGCTCTCTGCCGCGTATGTCGGGATGGTTTTTCTTGCTGCCCGGGTGATTGATGCGATCACCGATCCAATGATGGGGATTGTGGTAGACAACACGCGTACCCGTTTCGGCAAATTTCGGCCCTGGATTCTGATTGGTTCAGCGATCAATGCGTTTGTGCTGGTTGCATTGTTTTGTTCGCATATGTTTGAAGGCACCGCTGCTTACGTTTATGCCGCGGTGATTTATATTTTATGGGGCTTGACCTATACCGTGATGGACATTCCGTTCTGGTCGATGATCCCAGCGATTTCCAGCTCGCGCCGGGAACGGGAAAAGTTGGTGGTCTGGCCGCGCCTGTTTGCCAGTTTTGCTTGGTTCGTGATCGGTAGTTATGGACTGTGGATCGTGGCAAAGCTCGGCGGTGACGATCAGGGACAAGGATTTTTTGAACTCTCCATCTTGATTGCTGTTTTGTTTATCGTCAGCGCGCTGATTACGTTTAAGAATGTCAAAGAAAAAGTCGTTGCTGCCGGACAGACGGTCGAGAAGTTCGGTTTTAAAGATGCAATTGGCATTATTGGTGGTAACGATCAGTTGAAAGTATTAATCGCAACCGTGTTGGCGTTTCAGATTGGCAATATGTTGGTTGGTGGATTTGCGATTTATTACTTTACCTATGCCGTGGGCGATAAAGAACTGTTCCCGGTTTATATGATGGTTGCCGGTGCTGCTGAAGTTGCCGGAATTTTTCTCTTTCCGCGGCTGGCAGCATTACTGCCGCGTAAACATCTGTGGGTTATCGCCTGTATGTTCCCGATCCTGTCATGCTTGTTGTTGGTGGTGATGGGCGTGCTTGCTCCCGGGAATGTGTTCTTAATTGGCCTGTCCGGTGCGGCAATCAAATTTGGTGTCGGGATCACCAATGGCCTGCAAACCGTAATGCTGGCTGATGTGGTCGATTATGGTGAGCATATTACCGGCCGACGCAGCGAAAGTGTGATTTTCTCGGTCCAAACCATGTTGGTTAAATTTGCCAGTGCTGCCGGTGCGTTTATTGTCGGGGTTGGTCTTTCGGCTGTCGGATATGTGCCGAATGTTCAACAATCAGAAGGGACAATTCTCGGATTACAGGCATTAATGATTGGTATTCCGGTGTTACTCATGCTCGTGAGTGCGTTGGTTTATCGACGTTACTATCGACTGCATGAAGGTTTCCGGCCTGAAGATTTCGAAACCTATTCTTTAAATACGGCCAAAGAAACAACGGCATAATCAGCGCCGCTGGATCAAAAAATAATTGCATTGATAAGGAAAAAGACAGGCAGGATGGCGATTCCCATCCTGCCTTACTTATAACGAGGTGTTCATGCGAACTTTTCAAGATATTATCGCGAGTCGAGATTGGCAGAATCCGAGCGCTGTCCGGATGCATACGTTGTCAGCTCACGTCCCGCTACACAGCTATCGCGACGTTGAAGATGCCCGTCAGGGGATAACAAATCGTCATTATTTGAATGGACAATGGGCATTCAAGTTCTATTCTGCGCCAGAAATGGTTGAGGCATCGGTCATTGATCCGGCAGAGGATTTATCGGCATGGAAACAGATTGCTGTTCCCGGTAACTGGCAGATGCAAGGGTTTGATCATCCGATCTACACCAATGTGAAATATCCATTTCCTGATCGGGCGCCAGAGGTTCCCGAGCAAAATCCGACGGGGTGTTATGCCTGTGATTTTTCAGTGGCACCCGTCGCCGGAGAGCAGACCCGGATTCTATTTGAAGGGGTGAACTCGGCATTTCATTTATGGTGTAACGGACGATGGGTTGGTTATGCGCAAGACAGCCGTTTGCCGGCAGAATTTGATTTAACGGATGATATCCACACCGGTCACAATCGTCTGGTTGTGATGGTGATGCGCTGGTCTGACGGCTCTTATCTGGAAGATCAGGACATGTGGTGGCTGAGCGGTATTTTTCGCGATGTGTACCTGTATCACAAACCGGCAGTTGCAATAAACGATGTCTTTTTACGCCCCGAACTG
Source organism: Vibrio gazogenes (assembly GCF_002196515.1). Taxonomy (NCBI): domain Bacteria; kingdom Pseudomonadati; phylum Pseudomonadota; class Gammaproteobacteria; order Vibrionales; family Vibrionaceae; genus Vibrio; species Vibrio gazogenes. Next base: position 1,218,028 of record NZ_CP018836.1, read on the forward strand.
GATGCCCTCTATCAGGATGGAGCGCTGCATGTAACGACGAAGCTGAGTCAGCAAACGACGGCTCACCATGTCGAGGTTCGGTTGTTTGATGCCGCAGGCCAACCTGTGGCGATGCAAGGGGAAACCTGTTGCGCGACCAATCAGTATGCTGTTGATGAGAAGGGCGGCTGGGCGGATCAGGTCGAGCATCACTTAACCATATCGCGTCCCCGTCACTGGAATGAACAAACGCCTTATTTATACCGTTGTGTGGTGGTATTACTGGATGCGCAGGCACAGGTGATCGAATGTGAAGCGTTTTCGATAGGGTTCCGCACGGTGGCCATTGAAGATGGTTTGCTTAAAGTGAATGGTAAAGCCTTGTTGATCCGAGGCGTGAATCGTCATGAACACCATCCGGAAACGGGTCATTATGTCGATGAAGCGACGATGATCAAAGATATTCTGTTGATGAAGCAGCACAACTTTAACGCAGTGCGTACATCACACTACCCGAATCATCCGCGTTGGTATGAACTCTGTGACCAGTATGGCTTGTATGTGGTCGATGAGGCCAATATCGAGACGCATGGTCAGTTTCCGATGTGCCGTTTGTCTGAGGATCCGCAGTGGAATCATGCTTACATGCAGCGCATGATTGGCTTGGTGGAACGGGATAAAAATCATCCGTCGGTGATCATCTGGTCGCTGGGGAATGAATCCGGTATCGGTCTGAATCATCATGCCATGTACCAGTGGACTAAACAGCGTGATCCGTCGCGTCCGATTCAGTATGAAGGGGGTGGTGCCGATACAGCGGCAACGGATATCATCTGTCCGATGTATGCCCGGGTTGATCAGCATCAGGGGGGCACGAATCCAAAATATGCGATTAAAGATTGGATCGGCCGCCCCGGAGAACAGCGCCCATTAATCTTGTGTGAATATGCACATGCGATGGGGAACAGTCTCGGGAGTTTTGCCAAGTACTGGCAGGCATTTCGTCAGTATCCACGGCTACAGGGTGGGTTTATCTGGGACTGGGTTGATCAGGGACTCTCCAAGTGGGATGAGCACGGCCAGCACTACTGGGCGTATGGCGGTGATTTCGGAGATGAAATCAATGATCGACAGTTTTGTATTAATGGTTTGATCTGGCCTGATCGCACGGTTCATCCGGCATTATTGGAAGCGAAGCGCGCGCAGCAGTTCTACGCGATTCAGTTTGATGGTCAGCATCAGTTGACGTTGACCAGTGAACATTTGTTTGCTGAAGAAGCACTGATTTGTTGCTGGACGGTACTTGAAGACGGCATCGCTATTTCGACAGGAGAGCATGCGGTTGTCATGGCACCTGAATCCGAGCAGACCATTGAACTCCCATTTGATCACGGTCTGTGTCAGTCAGGGAAAACGTATCATCTGAATGTTGATGTGTTGCTCGCTGAGCAGACATTCTGGGCACCGGCCCGGCATTCGGTCGCACAGTCGCAGTTTGAGCTGAAGGCCGCATATTCCAAACGACACACTGAACCAACAACCCCTTTGGCAGATATTCGCGTCTCTGAATCCGATGAGCAGGTGATCGTTGCTGTTGCAGACCAACAGTGGACTTTCCATCGTGGCAGCGGTTATCTGACGCATTGGGAGCAACAGGGCGAGCAGCGATTAGCCGCGCCGCTGAAAGATCATTTCTATCGTGCGCCGCTCGATAATGATATCGGAACCAGTGAAGTTGACAGGCCTGACCCGAATAGTTGGATGGCGCGCTGGAAACAGGCCGGTCTTGACCGCTTGGTCGGGCGGTGCGTCGCGATGAGCGTAGAAACCGGTGAGCATGCTGTCACGATCAAGACGCAGTTTGACTATACTGCGGTAGCCGAGACGGTGATAACCGAGCAGACAGCGACAACCGGACAGCTCTTGCGAACGCAATGGTGTTACACGGTGAATCAGCACGGAGAAATGCATATTGAGGTCGATGTGTATCCATGTGCGGCGTTACCGTCGTTGCCACGGGTCGGATTCTCTTGTGCGTTACCTTTGACTGAGCGTGTGACATGGTTTGGCCGAGGCCCGCACGAAAACTATCCTGACCGTTGTCTGTCCGCGCGGATCGGATGTTACGATGCGACGATTCGTGAGATGCATACCCCTTATATTTTCCCGACGGATAATGGTCTGCGCTGTGACACCCGAAGACTCTCTCTGGGGGGAATTTCGGTGCAAGGTGAATTTCACTTCAGTGTGAGCCGTTACTCACAAGCGATGCTTGAAACCGCCAAGCACACGCATGAGCTGGTGGCTGATGAGGTGGTTTACCTGCATGTGGATGGTTTCCATATGGGAATTGGAGGCGATGATTCGTGGACCCCGAGTGTTCATCCTGAATTCCTGTTGGACGCACCGCACTATCATTACCATGTGGTATTGACCTCTGCGCGGTAATGACTGGCTCGTACATCGACTTCCTGAACGACACAAGTGCGTTCGGGAAGTCGGTGAAACCATGTCGGATATTCATGCACCCTTCAGACCATTATTCATACCACCCTCCGTTCATAACACCCTCCGTTCATAAAATCCGTCGTTCATACAACCGGAGCGCAATTAATCAACCACGCTGTGCATTCCGTCTCTACTTTATGCCGTTATTACCATGCAATATGAATGGGGGTGCCAACCGGCACCAAGCGGATAAATTCATCCATCTCTTCATTGGTTAAGGCAATACAACCATTGGTCCAGTCAAAACTTTGAATAAACTCCGGATGACGTTGATAGCCATTCTTCAAACCATGAATGTGAATGTCGCCTCCGGGGTTCAAACCGTATTGTCTCGCATAGGCAATGTCTTTGGCAGCCGGATAGCTGATGTGGAATGCTTTATAGAAATTGGAATTGAGATTGATGGCATCAAGCACGTAGTCACCTTCCGGTGTCCGTTGATCACCTTCCTGATGTTTCGGGCCTTGCGGAAATTTTCCGAGGGCGATGCGATACGTTCTGATCGTCAGTCCTTGCTCAAGCAGGTAGATACGCCGTTTGGATTTATCGACAGTGACACGGTCAACTTGCGCAGCAACGGAAAAACTCAGAGATGCGATGAACATTATCAGTACAAGCGTGGAAAATTTCGTTCGCATGGGGCTCTGGGTTCCTTATTGATCGTGAGGTGAAGTCATTGCCTGAACCCAATAAGACAAAACTCAATGACACAGACAAATGATATAGGCCAGTTATACACCGGAAAGCGATTTGGCGGAAGCCACACCACGTCATTGATCGTTGCTGGTCACAGGTTGTGACGAATCGGTGTCAGGGGGACGTTGACGAGGGCATCTCCGCAATGCCCGTGTTATGCCGGAGCGGAGATGCCTTATCATTGAACCGGTGGATTTAAAGTTTCGGTAAGGTCTTTTTCTGCTTTTTACTGATTTTTTTGTGCCGTTTTTCTGCTTCGGCTAACAAGCGTAGCAATGGTTTGGGATCATAGGCTTCTTGTCGAGATGAATAGATCGAAGCCTGAAGTTGACTTACTTCATTATCGATGGCTTCTCTCTCTTCCGCAGACAGTCCCAGCTCAGCGATTTGGACTTGCACCAGATGCTGAATTCGAATGCCATCTTGTTGTTTTAACGCCTCTTTCAGCGATAGATGCCCGGCTTCGGTTGGCAGATCTGGTGTTTCAACCGGCTTTGAGCGTTTGGTCTGCCAAATCCGATAGAGCCAACAGCCAGAGGTTACAATCCACAGAACAGCAAAAAGGGCTGTGAGATATGGCCAGATGCCGGGATCTTTGACCTTAATCTCCTGAGGCGCAACCGATGCTTTTGTTGCTGATTGTGGCAGCGAAACCACGGTATCGACTGGCGTACCTTTGGCGACATTGAGTGTCAAGCCCGTGAGTATTGCCCGCCGTTGGCGTCGTTTCTGCGTGTTCCACCAGTTGAGCGAGACTCCCGGTAACTTGATCTGGCCGGATTGATTGGGGATGAGCACTTGTTTCAGTGTCATCACCGTCTCATCGTTATCCAGTGTTTTATATTGCGGTTTTTCCTGATAGACGCGCACGCTGTCCGGATAGTTGATTTGCAGGTCGGGGATTTTATCCTGACTCACGCCTTTGATTTTTAGTTCAAGTGTCCGGGTAATTGAATCGCCGACTTTGAGGGCGGCACGGCTACCGGTGATCGGTTTGCCCTGGCTGTCGGTCCATTGCTGCGTGAGGGATAAACTGGAGGTCGGGAGCCAGACGCCTTGATAGCTTTTCGGTTTTGCCATGACCTGAATCGGGAATTGCTTGGCAGTCGTACTGAGTGTCAGCACTTTGGTCTCGCCATTCATGCCACTATAGAGTAAGGTACTCCGAAACTGGGGCTCGGTGACGGTGAAACGGCCGGGCTTTTGGGCCGTCACTCTGAATGTCTGTTGCACCACGGTGACTGATAAACCATTCACAATCTCGCGGTGTTGTTCTGAGTCACTGGCGGCTTCTAAATGCATACCATCCACGGACGGCGGGGTGATCTTGGTATCCTGAAGGCGACGAGGGTTAACCTTCACCATCATTTTGACGTGTAATAGCGTGCTTTCATCCGGGTAGAGTGTTTTTTTATCGAGGGTTGAATGAATTTCTATCAGATCATCGTCGTTCGGTAATGTTGAATCCTGGACAACCTGAATGGCGATCGGCTGGGTTTTTTCACCATTGACTTCAAAGCTGGGGATGGTCACAACCCCGGTACGCGTTGCTGCAATCGAAACATCCCACTCACTTCGGACGCTGCGCTGACCGTTGATGATATTGGTGGATGTGCCAAAACTGGGGCGATTGACGAAAAACTCGGGGGTGAGTTTTTCAAAGTTCACATCGTCGCCGGAGGCTTTTTGATCGGTGATGATCTGAAGCTGAAATAATTCATTCAGGGTCACTTTATTCTTACTGACAGTCGCATAGGTAGCCGCCTGAGTGCTCAGGCTGACTATCAGGCCGATGAACAGGATCCAGAATATACGTTGAAGCGAGTGCCGGGGTCTGTTTACCATGATTTGTGATTGTCCTCTGGTGGTTCTTTCTGCTCAGCCTGAAGCATCAGTTCTGCTCGCAGCAGACGGCTGGGATCTCTGGCATTTTCAACCTGTTCCAATTTACGGAACTCAGGATCAGAGGGGCGCTGCTGTGCTTGGGATGGTGATGCCTGATCCGGTTGATGGTTTGCTGCCTTTTGTTGCTGAAATTGTTTGGCTGTCGCATTGTTTTGCGCTTGCTCGTCTTTGGATTGTGCATCTTGGCGTTGACGCTGGGCGCGATGGTGTTCTGATGGCTTGCTTTGGCTTTGGCTTTGGCTTTGGCTTTGGCTTTGGCTTTGGCTCTTTTGCTGCGACTGATGACGCTGGGCCTGATCTTGTTGTGACTTGCCGGTTTGTGACTGTCCTTTTTGCGACTGTTTCTGCTGCGACTGATTCTGTTGTTGTGATGAAGACTGGTCTTGCGCCGCAGCGTTGCTATTTTTTTGTTGCTGTTGCTGTTGCTGTTGCTGTTGCTGTTGCTGTTGCTGTTGCTGTTGCTGTTGCTGTGCTTTTTTTACAACATCAAGGTTATGACGTGCATCCTGATTGTCAGGATCCTGCGCCAGAACCTGCTGATACAGATCGATCGCCTTTTGTAAATCACCATGCTTGGCGTATGCATTGGCCAAATTATACTGCTGACGCGGTGTCGGAGACTGGATTGATGATAATGTTTCAATCGCTTGCTGATAATCTTTGGCACGGTAATAGGCCGCGGCTTTCCAGTCCGGATCAGAAAACTGCTGGGCGGCGTGTTGGTAATCCTGTGTATCGAAGAGGCGTTTGGCTTCCTGATTGTGATTCAGCCACGGTGATGCTTGTGCCCGGGGGACTGTTCCGGTTGAAATCACCACGGCAAGACATCCAAAAATCAATCCCTTACGGAACATCATCAGGGCCGGAATCAGCAACAGCGGAATGAGCCAGTAACCCTGATTAATCCGATTTGTCACTTGTTGTTTGCCAGAGGCTTGATGTTCGGCGGTATTGGTTTGCGTTGCATCAACCAGTGTATCGACATCCTGATTATTAAGCTGAACCGAAATAAAAGTGCCGTGTACTGATTGTGCCAATGATTTCATCTCATTGAAGTTGGCTTTGGCAATGACGGTCTGTCCTTGTGCTGTTTTAAGCAACGCACCATTCTCAGTTGGTATCGGTGCACCAGAACGTGAACCCATGCCTAAAATTGCCAGTTGCCAGCGAGTACCGGACAGCAAATCGGCGATCTCTTGGCGCTCATTGGCGTCTAATTCGTCGGTGATTAAAATGATGGCCCCCTGATGGAGTCCGGCGTCTTTCATCATTTGAATTGCTTGTTTGACACCACGGGCGGCATCCGCACCTTGATACGGCATGATCTCGGGAGACAGATTGGGGAGCAGATTAAGAATCGTCGCGGTATCGGTTGTCATGGGACTAATGGTGTAGGCATCTCCCGCATAGGCGACCAATCCGGTGACGCCTTCTTTCCAGCGTTTCAGCAAGTCAACGGCTTTATAGCGTGCTTGTATGAGCCGGCTGGGTTGATTATCGGTGGCATACATCGAGCGGGACATATCCATCACGAGTACCCGGGCTGCGGTGTTGCTGTAGGTCGGGCGGAGCTGACGTTCGAAGCTCGGGCCGGAAAGGGCCACGATTGCTATTGTCCAACACAGCGCCAGCAGAAGTAGTTTGTACGTAGACGTTGCTTCATGATACAGACCAAGTGCCTGAGCAATATGCGGTGCAATCAAGGATTGCTGTTTTTTGCGCAAGGTCAGCCATGCGAGCAGTAGTGCCACAGGAAGGAGTCCGATCAACCAGATCGGATTGAGAAATACAAAATCAGACATGATTTCTCCTGACGATCACCAGAATAAATGAAAGAATTAAGGCCAGCGCCAGCGGATAAATGAACCATTCGCTTTGAGGACGCCAAGTCTGACTGGCTTGTTGAACAGGCTCCAGCTGGTTAATGGTGTCATAGATATTTGCCAAATCCTGGCTGTTCCGGGCGCGGAAATATTTTCCACCGGTAATGTGAGCAATCTGTTTGAGAGTCTTCTCGTCTAAGTCACGGGCGGTATTGACCTTACGGGTAAACACAAAATCTTTCACGACCATCTCTCCGGCACCAACCCCGACGGTATAGATGACTGCATGATATTTTTTCGCAATTTGGGCAGCCTGAATGGGATCCAGAACCCCTGCGGTATTGGTGCCGTCACTGAGTAAAATCATCACTCGTTGCGGTGCCTGTCCGTCAATGAAGGTTTTTGTCGCGAGTCCAATACCTTCACCAATCGCCGTTTCCGTACCGATGAGTTTCAAAACCGTCTGATTTAACTGTCTGCGGACTGTTTCCCGGTCAAAAGTCAGTGGCGTTTGCAGATAGGCGTGATCGGCGAAGAGTACCAATCCCAGCCGATCACCCTGCCGCTTTTCAATAAATTGGTCGAGAACTTGTTTCACCGCGGTGAGGCGATCAATAAAGTCATCCCCGCTTTTCATATCTTTCTGGCTCATCGAATAAGATAAATCGACGACCAGCATCAGGTCGCGATGCTTCGGTTGAACGGTGACCGGGTCTCCAAACCAAGCCGGACGGGCACAGGCAACGACCAGCGCGACCCAAATTGCACCAGCCATCAATTGGCTAAACCAGTGACTGGGCTTGGTCAGGCTACCTTCTGTCGGGAGATAAGTGAGTTGGATCGCAGCCGGTTGTCGATGCGGTGGCAGTAATTTAGTCACCAACAAAGGTAGCGGTAAGAGGAATAGCATCCACCACCAAATGAATTCAATATGTGCCAAAGATTATCTCCTTCTTCTTCTCTTTGGCGGCAAGGCTTCCTGTACCCAAGTCAGGCAGTCATCAATCAGATGTTGCTGGGATGGTTCAGATTTTGATTTTTGATACAGCACCTTTTGCCACTGGGATTCATTGGGAATAAACAGCGGTTTACTGATTTGCTCATCTAGAAAGGCATACCAGTCATGTCCGGTTAAATGGGCAATTTCCTGACGAGGGAAGTAACTCAGACATGCTTGTCTGACCAACTCCATTGCATCGGACGGAGTGACATAACCATGTGAGGGTTGCAGTAATCGTAATGCTACTTTTTTGGGGGCAACTCGTTTGCGTTTCCAAATTATGAGCCAAGTGATCAGCAGTACGATCACAATCACGCATCCGATGAGGCTTAGCCAACCCCAGGCCAGCGGCCACCACGAAGGGGCGTCCGGTAGGTGCAGGGGCTGAAGGTCAAGTAAATCTGAGATCGATTGTGCCATTTAATAACTTCCGGATAGTTGTTTCAGCAAAGGTGAATCACTCGAAAGTCGAGTATAGGAAATTCCTAAAGACCGACAGAGTAATTCTAGCCTATCTTTCTGAGATTCAAAGGCTTTTCTGATTCCTGCCCGAGTCTGCTTTGCTGAAAAATTGAGCCACCGGCTTTGTTGTTGGTCAGCGACAAATTCAATGCCCCGAAAATCAGTATCCCCCTGCTCAAGTGGGTCATAAATATGGATCATCCGAACCTGATTGTGGCGACGGAGCTGATTAAATTGCGGTTTGAGGTCATCGTTATAACGGGTGTAGTCACTGATCATAATCACGTCACTTCCTTTGGGTGACAAGCGATTCAAGGCAGTCAGGCTCTCTGACATTGAAGGAACGGCTGCTCCGGCATCGTTGATTGGCGTCTGATTGAACTGTAACTGTTCTTTGTGACTGTCAATGATGGTTTGCAGGAGTGCCAATACACCGGGTTGGTGACTTTTGGGTTTTATATCGATCAGGCGATATCCCAAATCAATTAAGGCCCCGCAGCGATCTTTCTGGGCAAGAGACATCCATGCCAGTAACGCTGCCATATGTGCCGCTTGAACCGACTTCAGGAGCAAACGGGATCCCATATGCATCGTTGCACTTAAATCAATATAAAGAATCACTGGTTTTTCTCGCTCTTCACTGAAAAGCTTGGTGTGTGTTTTCCCGGTCCGGGCTGTGACCCGCCAGTCAATGGTACGGATATCGTCACCGGGCTGATAACGGCGCACTTCAGAAAAATCCATCCCGCGGCCCAAGCGACGACTCTGATATTGTCCTGACATGGTTGACCACAGGCTTTTCGCCGGTGGCAGCCAAGCCGCGCAGTGCTGTTTATACACCAGCAACTCTTCTAAGCATAAAGTGACGCCATTACTATTAGCTGGCAGTTCCATCCTCATCCCTCATCGTTTCTGCTGAATCATGATGTCTTGGTGTCATCAGGCACTGCCAACCAGAGACAAAATATGGTTGATAATCTGATTCGGATGAATGCCTTCGGCTTGCGCCTGATAGCTCAGCAGCAGACGGTGACGCAGCACAGGAAACGCCATGCTTTGAACATCTTCAGGGCTGACGAAGTCGCGTCCCGCAAGCCAGGCACTTGCCCGGGCACAGCGATCCAGAGCGATGGTTGCCCGGGGGCTGACGCCCATTTCAAGCCACTGTTTGAGTTTGTCGTCATATTTTTCTGGCTGTCGTGTTGCCATCACCAGACGGACGATATATTGCTCGATGCTTTCTGCCATATGAATGTCCAGCACGGCTTGCCGGGCACTGAAAATATCTTCCTGAGACAGCTTATTCGGCTGTTGCGGTTTAACGCCTTGTGCTTCACCACGGTTGAGACGCAGAATCGATAGCTCACTCTCTGCATCGGGATAATCAACATGGAGGTGGAGTAAGAAACGGTCCAGTTGCGCTTCCGGCAGCGGATAGGTGCCTTCTTGTTCTATCGGGTTTTGAGTGGCCATCACCAAAAAAAGTTTGGGGAGTGCATAAGTTTTCCGGCCTGCCGTCACTTGTCGTTCGGCCATTGCTTCGAGCATGGCGGCTTGCACCTTGGCCGGTGCACGGTTAATTTCATCGGCTAACAGCAGTGAATGAAATACAGGGCCGGGCTGGAACTGGAATTCCCCCGTTTCCGGGCGAAAGATATCGGTTCCGGTTAAATCGGCCGGCAATAGATCCGGTGTGAACTGAACCCGATGAAAAGACCCTTCGATGCTGTTGGCCAGTGATTTGATTGCTCTTGTTTTCGCCAGTCCCGGCGGGCCTTCAACCAAAATATGTCCATCGGCCAGCAAAGCGACCAACACCTGTCTCACCAGTGCTTCCTGACCAATAACCTGACTGTTTAAGTAGTGTTGTAACTGTTGAAAAGCGGTTGCTGATTGCATGACCCGTATTGCTCCAATTTTTGGGATTGATAAAACATTTGTTGTGCGATGGCTTAACGACTTCTCGATTAGTTTAACAAAAGCCAGAAAAGTTCACTTTTACCGATAGATGGCTTCACTTGTTTGCGAAATAGCGGTTTAAAGCAAATCATAAAAGTATTAGGTATGCCATTCACTATTACTGAGGCGATGAAGTATACTACACGGCTGATATTTGTCGGAGCGAAGCCCGCGCCACAAATCTCAGCCAGAATCTATGAACTTTGAGGTCGTATTGCACCGTATGTTGCTGATAATTTCAACCTCAAAGTCTGAAAGATAAATCGGCCCGCAGTCCGTGTTGCCATGTGTTCGGTCATGTATCCGGCAATGTTTTGCAATCATGGCATCACCTTGTAGTGGGTGTTTGAGACACCCTCAGCGATAGCGGGCAGCCGTAAAAATTATGAAGGCAATAGTTATGTTTTTCGATGCAGTGAGTATTAAGAAAAAAGTGATATGGAGTATGGCATTCGCCGTACTCGCATCAACTGTCGTTGTGGGCGGGATTGCCCAGTACCAGTCCAGAGATGTTTTGGAACATCGTCTGGTGGATATTGAATTACCATCGTTTTTGGATGGCATCCGCCATCAAATCGACCGGGATATTTCGGAGCTATTGTTGGCTGCGGAGCAGCTTGCAAATAATGAGTTCGTCAAAGCAACGATTCGTACAACCAATGTTGACCCAAAGTCAGAAAAAGTATTAATCCAGCAATTGAACAACCTCAAACAGCAATATCATCTGAATGATGCCTCCGTTGCCAACCGCAAAACAGCCTATTATTGGAACCAAAAAGGCTTTTTACGCCAGCTCGATCGCCAACAGGATCAATGGTTTTATCAGTTTGTAGCGTCCGGAAAACCGACGATGGTGAGCATGTTCCAAGAACCGAACGGTGATGTGAAGATGTTTGCCAACTATCAGTCGGTTGAGAACGGGACGTTATCCGGAATGTCAAAGTCGATGGATGACATGGTGCGCCTGCTTAACGGATTCCGGATTGAAGATTCTGGTTTTGTGTTTCTGACGGATGCACAAGGTAATGTGAAAATCCATCCGGACAAGTCGCAGTCGGCTCAGACATTATCGAATATTTATGGTGCCAAGGCTGCGGAATTACTCGGTAAGGATGGCTTCCATCTGATTGAAACGCAGTACCAAAATGAAGACGTTTTTGTGGCGAGTGAATACATTCCATCGATGCACTGGTACGTGATTGCATCTGTACCGAAGCGTGAAATTTATGCGGAAATGAATCATGCCGCGCAAAATATGATGTTGGGTACTGCGGTGATTGCCGCGCTATTTATTTTTATGAGTGTGCTGCTGGCAAATAGCATTACCAAACCGATTCGGCAGATTGCGGCCCGTTTTGCTGCGCTTGGCAAAGGTGATGGTGACCTCTCTCAGCGGATTGAGATTGTCGGTAATGATGAAATCACGCAGCTCTCACTCGGCTTCAATGACTTTATCGAGAAAATTCATCAATCAATGCAGGAAGTGGCGTCGACGAGCCGGACTTTGTCATATGAGTCTCAAGTGGTCGCAGAAAAAGCCCATCTGACACATGATAACAGTCAGAGCCAGCGTGATCAGACCATCCAAGTGGTGACCGCGATGAACGAGATGGGGGCCACTATTAGTGAGATTGCATCGAACGCTGCGATTGCCGCTTCAACGGCCAATGATGCATCGGTGAGTAGTGACTCGGGGCAGGTCGTGGTGAAGCAGGCTAAAGATGCGATTCACCGGTTGGCTGAAGATATGCAAAATTCTGCGCAAGTGGTTGAAAAACTGGCAGCAACCACGCAGGAAATCGGTTCGATTCTGGCTGTGATTCATGAGATTTCTGATCAGACTAATTTATTGGCACTGAATGCTGCGATTGAAGCTGCGCGTGCAGGTGAGCAAGGCCGAGGTTTCGCAGTCGTGGCTGAAGAGGTACGTAATCTCGCTGGCCGGACAGCGGCTTCAACAGAGCAGATTCAAGTGATGATGACGCAATTGAAAAATGATTCGGCCAATGCCGTGCAGGCCATGCATGCCGGACAAGAGAAAACGCAAGAAGGGGTGGCGGCTGCTGAAAGTACCGTGGAACAATTACGCCAGATTTCAGAGCGAATCTACGAGATCACCGATAGGAATACACAGGTGGCGACAGCCACTGAAGAGCAATCGGTCGCGGTACAGAGTATCAATGAGAACATCGAAGAAATTAATACGATTAATGAACTGACGACAACAACCTCAGAGGAACTGGCAGAAGCCAGTCGCGAACTGAAAACCCTTTCTGAACGTTTGGATCATTTAGTCGGTGGTTTCAGACTCTAAATGTTGAGGAATGCTTGTTGAAGGGACAGGCATATGCGATTGTTCGTTGCGATTGATTTGGTCGGAGAGCGGATCAATCGTGGCAATCGTATCACTGCTGGAGTACACCGCCAGAGCGCTGTTGAGAGAATCGAATGGTGTGGTGTGAATTGTATCAGTCCGCAGCTGGAGCATTTATCGGGAGCAGTGTACACTCGCAAAAAGTGAGCCTGTGACAGACAATAAACAGAGGTAATGTATGAACGATTTCGAACAAGAACTCGCTGCACTGGCAGAACAGGATGGTGGTCAGGAAGAAGCCAAGCTGCCTTCTTTGGATGAACAGAAAGCCATTGTGGCAAAGCTGAAAGAGTTAGAAGCAAAAGGGGAACTGACGCCCGAAGTGTTAGAAGAATATTTCGGTCAGTATGCCGCAGATGCCGGGGTTCCGATCCATTAGACCGACTTGCCCCATGATTGAACAGGTTGCTCAATCTGTTCAATCATGCGTGAAAGAAAACCAATATAATTAAAAAGCACTGACAGAGCCGCCCATCATCGAGTCGGACCGTCCGTTTTATTGCGAATACAGGAGAAGTGACGTGTTTCATCATATTACCCCTTATGCGGGGGATCCAATTCTGTCCCTTATGGAAACGTTTATGGCGGATAGTCGCCCTGACAAAGTGAATTTAAGCATTGGTCTTTATTATGATGAAGCGGGTCAGATTCCGACTTTGCCAAGTGTTCATCGGGCAGAGCAGGCATGGTTTTCCGCAGATAGAGAACCTTGTATTTATTTGCCGATGGAAGGGATTGCCGACTATCGACAAGCGGTTCAAACCTTAGTCTTTGGTGCGGAACATCCGGCGGTCCATGACAAGAGAGTTGCCACTATCCAGACTTTGGGTGGATCCGGTGCGCTCATGATTGGTGCTGACTTCTTACATCGTTATTTTCCGGAATCAAAAGTGTGGGTGAGTCATCCGACTTGGGAAAATCATAATGCAATTTTTGAAGGGGCAGGCTTTACTGTCGGCAGTTATCCGTATTTTCATCCTGAAACGCGGATGCTGGACTTCAGCGGTATGATTGAGACGCTATCACAATTGCCAGCGAAGGATATCGTTCTGTTACACCCCTGTTGCCATAATCCGACCGGGGTTGATTTAACACCGGAACAGTGGGATCAGGTGATCGATATCCTTGAATCGCGACAGTTGATTCCATTTTTTGATATGGCTTATCAGGGATTTGGTGAAGATACAGCTCAGGATGCTTATGTGATAAGAGCCTTGGCTAAACGGACATCGGTTTCGTTTTTTGTCAGTAACTCGTTTTCAAAGATCTTCTCTCTGTACGGTGAGCGGGTCGGTGGTTTGTCCATTGTTTGTCATGATGCGCAAGAAACGGTGAATGTGCTGGGACAATTGAAAGCGACCGTTCGACGGAACTATTCAAGCCCGGCGAAACATGGTGCGGTACTGGTATCCCGCGTGCTCAACGACCCTGAGTTAAATGCCCAGTGGCTTGCAGAGGTAGGCACGATGCGTGAACGAATCGCAACGATGCGTCAGCAGCTACACCAGCGTTTACAGACATTGTGTCCGGAGCAGGATTTCGATTTTCTGATTCAGCAAAAAGGGATGTTCAGTTATACCGGTTTCTCAGTTGAGAGTGTGCACTTATTACGACAACAGCATGGTATCTACCTGATTGATAGCGGACGGATGTGTCTGGCTGGATTGAATGCGCATAATCTTGAGCAAGTCGCGCTGGCATTTGCTGCTGTGGCAGATAACCGTAAAAAATAAGATAACGTCACCGTGAGCAGATACGCGTTTAATGGAGTGACGGGAGTGTATCTGCCAAACTGTCGAGTGTTTTGTGGAGCTCAGTCATCGGCTGAGCACCATTCAGCAACATATGTTGTTCGATAATCATTGCCGGCACCGCCTGTATTCCGGCTTCTAACCACTGTTTTTCCGTTTGCACTACCGCAGACGACCACCCCGGATCAGTGAGTACCCGCTGACAATCTCTGCGATCTAGCCCCTGAGCGACGGCGATATCGAGGAGTGTGTCGTTATCATCCATGACTTTCCCTTCCTGAAAATAAGCCAGAAAGAGTGCTTTCTGAAAAGGTGTTTGCTGCTGACTGCGAGCGGCCCACATTATTAACTGATGAGCTTTGCGTGTATTATAAATACGCATGTTCTCGGTAAACTGAAAATGAATCCCCAACGCATTGCCAAGTTCAGTGATCTTGTGCTGGCTCAGCTGTCGCTGTTGTGCGGTCATTTGATATTTTGTCTGTAGATGCTGATTGAGTATTTCACCGCCCGCAGGCAAGGTTGGGTTGAGTTCGAAAGGATGCCAGTGGATCTCCGGCTGAAGATGTTTATCCACGCGGAGTTGCTCGAGCACCTTCTCCAATCGTGTATAACCAATGAAGCACCAAGGACAGACAAGATCCGATAAAATATCGATACGCAGCTTCTTCATTGAAAGTCTCCAGAATCCTACCGATAGTTTTTAGGGGCTGTTGACCTTTCGTGATGGTTTTTTGCAGCAATTTGTCGTGCATTTAGCCAAGTCAGGTCATGTGAAGTGTAGCGATCTACATGAACCATGACCTAACGCTGGATAAATGAGCGACAAATGCTGCCCAAAGGGTTCATCTGAACGAGTCTTGCTCTTTGTTACGGGTCATTTGCTTAGGATAGCTAAGCGGCATGCCCCGCGCCGCGATCAATACCCGTTCAGATTGAACAAAATTAAACCATGAAAGATCAATAGCCCCTAGTATACCGATGGTTCTGTATTCAAATCGAGTCGTCTACTTAACAAGATGATATGAAAATGATGCAAAAAAGTGATCACAATGTAATTTTTAAGCGCTTTAACGTAAGCAATGGTGTTTTGTCGTCCGAAAATTTGAACAATTTGAACAAAAGGACGAAAGAAAAATACCTCTCGGGCGATAGGCAACGAGAGGCATAAATGGCGCGTTTATATGTGTTAAGCGAAGGGAACTTTGAATTCCTTTAAATCTAGTTGACGATTGCTCATTCGGCAAATTTTTTTGTCAGATATTGATTGTTTTTTGTATAACCCACTGTTATTTATCAATAATTTTAATCTTGGTTTGGCTGGAATTACCATGCCAAATTGAAGCGATAGTTTGATTTAGGTCGGTTATTAACGATATTGGTGATGTTGAATGCGTAAAAACTGATTTACAACAACATCTTGCTGGACGGAGCACCCTAGTATGAAAGCGCCATATCTGATGGCAACACTGTGGGGTGTTCATTCTTTAACCAGTGAGAGTTATATTATGGAAAGTCTGATAGATCGCTTTCTGCATTATGTATCATTTGATACACAATCCAACCCATACCGGAACTGCTGTCCAAGCACTGCCGGGCAGAAAAAATTAGCACAAGCAATATATGATGAATTACAAGCGCTTGGGCTTAGTGATGTAACACTGGATGTTCATGGTTATGTCATGGCTAAACTGCCGGCAAATGTTGACGGTGAGATTCCATCGATCGGATTTATTGCACATCTGGACACATCTCCGGATGCTTCAGGTAAAAAAGTTGTTCCTCAGATTGTTGAAAACTATCAGGGGGGAGATATTGCATTGGGGCGGGGAGATGAAGTGTTGTCTCCGATTCAGTACCAAGAATTACACCAACTGCATGGGTACAATTTAATCACTACCGATGGAAATACGCTGTTAGGCGCAGATGATAAAGCGGGTGTCGCCGAGATCATTACAGCGATGAAGGTGTTGCTGGAACATCCGGATATCCCGCATGGCGAAATTTGTATTGCCTTTACGCCCGATGAAGAAATCGGCCGCGGCGCTGATCTGTTCGATGTTGAAAAATTCGGGGCTCAGTGGGCCTATACGGTTGATGGCGGACCCGTCGGTGATTTGGAATATGAGAACTTTAATGCTGCTACAGCACATGTCACTTGTTATGGTGTTTCGGTTCATACCGGAACCGCAAAAGGCAAGTTGGTGAATGCCATGAACATTGCGGCTCAATTCCAGATGATGATCCCGACCGATGAGGCACCGGAGCATACCGAAGGATATGAAGGTTTTTACCATTTATCTTCCGCGAATATGGGCATTGCCCGTAGCGAGTTGACCTATTTACTGCGAGATTTTGACTCACAAGGACTAGAGCAGCGAAAAGCACAGATGAAAGATTGGGTTGGTACACTCAACCATCAATTACATCGCGGCCGGGTTGAACTCGAGATTACGGATAGTTATGCCAATATGAAGCAAGTGATTGCGTCCAATCTACATATTATTGAGATTGCCAAAGATGCAATGAATGATTTGGGGATTGCGCCGCAAATCAAGCCGATCCGCGGCGGTACGGACGGCGCGCAGCTTTCTTTCAAAGGTTTACCGTGCCCGAATTTATTTACCGGCGGTTATAATTTTCACGGCATTCATGAATTTGTGACCATTGAAGGGATGGAACAAGCGGTAAAAGTGATTGTGAAAATAGCGGAAAAAACCGCACTGACTTACCGGAGATAAGTCGGTAGCAACGTACAATATCATGATGATTTATTGGCCCTTTGATATGCTTTCGTCTTTTGAAGTGTGTCAGTTGTTTCGGGTTTATTACTCTACATTATGAAAAAACTCAGATAAACTTGCAGTCGTTATATATACCCAAGTCATCGATGAGATTGAGCAATCTGCACAGAGGCGGCATGGATTGATTCAAACCACGGTCTTATCGATGATTGGGAATACGCATACAGAGTCTTCAAAAAGATCAATTCTGTTTTTGTGATGTTTGGTTGTGAGAGAGATGCATGGACTATTTAAACAACGTGCTGGATTATCTGTTGTTCCATAAGCTACTGTTTAGCGTCATTATCATTGGTTTTATTCTAATGATCCGCCGTACTGCGCTTGCCCTGATTCGGGGCGACGGTGCATTTATTACCGAAAAACAGCGTAAGTGGATGTCTCAGACCAAGAATGGTACGTTTGCCGCGCTGTTGGTTATCGGATTCTTCTTGTGGAAAGAAGAAATCAATGAGTTTGCTTTGTCAGTGACTGCGATTGCGGTTGCGATTGTTGTGGCATCAAAAGAGATCATTTTATGCTTTACCGGTTCGATTCAACGGGCAAGCTCTCGCTCTTTTCGGATTGGGGACTGGATTGAAGTCGGTTCGTTATGCGGTGAAGTGATTGAACACAATATGATGGCGACCGTTATTCAAGAGATTGATTTGGGCGGAGGGCTCTACCACTACACCGGAAAAACCGCGACGCTGCCAAACAGTATGTTTTTTACCTATCCCGTGAAAAATCTGAATTTTATGAAGCGCTATGTGTTTCATAATTTTGAAATTGTGGTGCGTGATTTCGTGAACTTATATACGATGCTTCCTCAGTTCCGTAAGCGAATCGAAGTCCATTTTGAGCATTTTATTGAGGTCGCACGTCGCTACAATCTGATGATTGAGAAACATGCCGGGGTAGATTTGCCGGGGGCAGACCCGATGATTCATATTAGCAGCACCGCGACTGGTGAACAGAAAGTCCATGTGATGATTTTCTGTCCGACTGAGCGGGCTCATGAACTTGAACAGTTGATTCGGGCTGATTTCATGAATATTTACGATGAACTGTTCTCCAATCAAACCGAATCTGCTCAGCAACATGATGTCTCTGATATTGCCTGATATTACATCTCCAGTTTGTGCGTTTTCTTAACCTGAATCCCTAACCGCTTTGCTAACCGGGTCAGATTGGCCCGGTCAGTTTGGAGTAATCTACCGGCTTGTGCCCAGTTATAATCTGACTGAATTAACGCTTCTTTTACCAGTTGTCGCTGAAAATCGTCGGTTGCCTGTCTGAGTCCGCCACTCATCGCAATGTGTGTGGATGCGGTTATTTCAGCATTGTTTTGCATCTCTGGTGTGCTGATAGGCAAGTTTTCTAAAACGCCGACATCCGTTAATGTAATTGTGGTCAGTGTTTGTTGGGATTGACTGGCTCTGGCCTTTAAAGCCGCTCGATTGATCACATGCTCCATTTCCCGGACATTCCCCGGCCAGTTGTATTGGATCAGGTAATCAAGCACATCTTGTCCCAGTTTCAAATGGGCGATGCCAAGCTTACGTCTGGCTTGTTCAAGAAAGTAACCCGCCAGCAAACTGACATCACCTCTGCGTTCTCGGAGCGGTGGAACATGTATCGGATAAACACTGAGACGGTGGTATAAATCAGCCCGGAAGCGACCGGCTTCCACTTCTTGTTTTAAGTCGCGGTTTGTTGCTGCAAGCACCCGGACATCAATGTGTTGTACGCGATCCTGACCGACGGGCTGAATCTCATTATTTTGTAATGCTCTAAGCAACTTACTCTGAGCTGCAAGCGGAAGCTCACCAATTTCGTCAAGAAAAAGAGTGCCTTCGTGGGCCAGTGCAAATTTACCGAGCCGGTTTCTGTCGGCACCGGTAAATGCGCCTTTAATATGACCGAACAACTCACTTTCAATCAGGTTTTCGGGAATGGCGGCACAATTGACATAAACCAGCGGTTGCCGTTTTCTGGCTGACAGATGGTGTATCCGTCTGGCAACCAGCTCTTTGCCGACACCCGTCTCACCGAAAATCAGGATATTAAAATCGGATGACGCGACGACGTCTATCTCATCATGCATTGATTGCATCACACGGCTGGTGCCGATGATATCACTGCGGTCTCTTTCCCAGCCTTCTTCATTCAGTTCTTGCAACCGCTGTTGTGTCTGACGAGCTTGTGTTTCTAACTGAGAAAAAGTCAGCGCCATTTTCAGTGTTGATGCAGCAATCGCTGAAAGCACTTCCAAATGGCGGGCCGGGATATGCGTAAATACGCCCGTTTTCAAACTGTCTAAAGTCAGAACACCGAGTAACTTTTCGTCAAAAATCAGGGGTAATCCCATGCAGGAATGAATCGGAACATCACCGTCGTGGTGCAGCAGCAACCCATCGAATGGATCGGGAAGTGTACAGTCGGCATCAAACCGAACAGCCTGACGGGCTGTGCAAATTTGCTGGAAACGCGGGTGCTCTTCAATCATAAAGCGCCGTCCGAGTGTGTCTTTGGTCAAGCCTTGCATCGCCAGAGGAATCAGCGTATCACCTTGACGGGACATCAGGGCGACACAATCACAGGGGATAACTTTACGGATCGTTTCCAGCAGACGGTTGAATCGATTTTCATCATTGAGACCACCGGCAAGATCAATGGTCATTTCAGCGAGTGTTGACAGGGTTGTAATCGAAAAATTTTGCATAAGATGAAGGCAGTTTTTTGTCCATTCTAATGGCTAAATGAGTGGATGAGAAGAGTGAGTCTCGTGAGCGATACAAGAATGGGTTGTGTTAAGCGAAGATGTTGGCGGATGGTCGTATTGTGAAATGAAAATTACATCGCAAGGATACAGGGCGGCGCTTGAAACCAGAATGTCGAGACAAAAAATTAGCCAGCATACAACGCTGGCTATTTTTTAAAAGATTCTTGCCTAAAATATTTAATTATAGGACTTTGATGTTTTCAGCTTGAGGGCCTTTTTGTCCTTGCGAAATGACAAACTCAACAGTTTGACCTTCAGCTAGGGTACGGAAACCGTCACCTTGGATAGCGCTGAAGTGAGCAAAAACATCGGGACCATTTTCTTGTTGGATGAAACCAAAACCTTTAGTTTCGTTGAACCACTTTACAGTGCCAGTCACTGTGTTAGACATAATATATTCCTGGTAAATCAAAGTAAAACTAAGCCGATATCGGCCATTCTAGCGTGGAAAAGTAGATTGCTATTGCGTACAGAACGACCGGGGAGTTACAAAAAATCCAACAAGACGTTATGGTAAACAAAGAACTGCTTCCTAGCCTTATGTGAGTGTAGAGTAATCTTAGGGGTTGTCAATCAAATTATTGCGGTTAAACCTAAATGTCCTTGATATTTTTGATCGTTTTAGATTTTACTGGGATTTTATTTTCATTGTTACATTATTATTTTTAATGAAATCATAAAATACATTTTTTTACTTTTAACCGATTGACATGTCAATACAATGACTCACAATACGTTGCTTTTTTATTCACCACTATATGAGAGAAGTGTTTCAAATGAAAAAAGAAAAGAGAAATCAGATTGCCACTCAGTCTGATGATGTTGAGATTCAACGCGGTACCATTACCGATAATGCACTGAAAGCGTTAGTTACCAGCCCCGTATTTAAGATGCGAGTCGAAAAACCGAAGAAAGGGAAGGGAAGCTTCCAGCGTAAAGCAAAACATCAGGTACGGGAGCCCTATGCAAAAGCTGCATGATGTTGCTTTTGCATAGGGTTTCTTCATCGCTGTTGGTTTACAGTGCATGGTGAATTCTTTCAATAGACTATATTTCAATAGGCTATAGTTGAGAAAAGAGCAGTGTGGAGGACACGAAACATTGCTCCTGTTTCTGTCGTATTTCGTTTTCGCGACCTTTCACATCCGACAAGGGGTTCAACATGGCAGTGACACTCTTTTGGCTGGAAAAATCAATGCTGGCACTGGGTATCATTCTGATCGTCATGAGTATGATTCGTTACGGTAAGAGAAGTCAGGATTGGCGAGGCGTTGCTACAATGTTCTTTAAACGTATTCCAATGACGATTGAAGAATATCGTCGTTATCGTTTTGGTGTGGCATTGGTTGTGCTCGCCGTACTACTGCGGATTGTCACTCTGACACTATGGCCGACAGCATAAGTTGTACCATCAGGTCACAGAACGCATAAAGATTTGTCAGTTTTTGAGCGCTTTATCGCTTTGTGTCTGTAGATGTTGAATTCCCGTATACACTTTTAATGATGAAAGAAAAAGGTAAGGCCGATTATGGCGTTTTCAGTATTAATATGTGATGACTCAGCATTAGCAAGAAAGCAAATTGCGAGATCATTACCAGACTTCCTGAATGCCGAAGTGCATTTTGCGGTTCACGGCTTAGACGCGTTGGAGCAGCTCAAACAACAGTCGTTTCAGTTGATGTTTTTGGATTTGACTATGCCGGAACTGGATGGTTTCGGCACGCTAGAAGCGATGCAGGAGACGGGGAACCAAACGCCGGTGATCGTGGTTTCCGGTGATATTCAGCCTAAAGCGCAAGAACGTGTTCTCGGGCTGGGAGCCAAAGCTTTTATCCAGAAGCCGATTGCAGCGGATGTACTGAAAAAAGTGCTGAGTGAGCTGGTCGAACCGCCCACTCAACCGACGGTTGTCACTCCGGGAAAGATCGAATATCCGATCCTGAAGCGCCGCGACATTTATATGGAAGTTGCCAACGTATCTATCGGGCGGGCTGCGGATGCTTTAGCTCGTTACTTTGATGTATTTGTCGAATTGCCACTGCCCAATGTCAATATCTTTGAAGTCAGTGAATTACACATGGCACTACGGGATCTGGTCGATAATGATCAGGTTTCAGGGGTCTGTCAGGGATTCAGTGGGGAAGGGATTGCCGGTGAAGCATTGGTTCTTTTAAGTGATTCCAGTGTCTCTGAACTGAAGCGATTAATGAATATTCCGGCTGACAGTGATGATCTGGAAGAGCTAGAGCTCCTGATGGATGTGTCCAACATTTTGGTGGGTTCTTTCCTCAACGGTCTCGGTGAACAGGCTGAAATTCGTTTTTTCCAAAGCTCCCCCGTATTACTCGGACAACACATTCCGATTGAATCCGTGATTCGTTCTACAGCGGGTTCATTCCAGAAAACGATGACCTTTGAGGTCAGCTATAACATTGAAGGTACGGCCATTCGTTGCGATCTGCTCTTCATGTTTGTCGATGAGTCTCTACCGCTCCTGGATAACAAACTGGCCTACCTGATGGAGGATTTTTAGTCATGAGTCTGCCTGCTGAATTTGAACAGTTCCACTGGATGGTGGATATGGTTCAAAACGTTGATCTCGGACTGATCGTGATTGATAAAAACTATGAAATTCAGGTCTGGAACGGTTTTATGACCCACCATAGTGGCAAACAACCCCACGAAGTGATTGGTCGTTCATTGTTCGAGGTTTTTCCTGAGATTGCACCGGATTGGTTTAAATTAAAAACGAAACCTGTTTACCATCTTGGTTGTCGTAGTTTTATCACTTGGCAACAGCGGCCCTATTTATTTAAATGCCGTAATGTTCGTCCAGTGACGCAACAGTGCGATTTTATGTATCAGAATGTCACCCTGAACCCAATGAGAACACCGACTGGTGAGGTCAATTCGGTTTTTCTGTCGATTCAGGATGCAACCGCAGAGGCACTAATAGCCCAGCGATGTGAGTGTTAGATTCTCAATTCAAAAAATAAAAGAATTCTCCCATGACAATGACGAATGTATTTTATTCGACCCAACAGGTCCGTATTGGTGAATGCAAAGCTGCGAGTGCCAAAGGACTGGAAATGTACAGTCTGATGGAACGTGCCGGACAGGCGGTTTTCGCGATAGGGATGGCACAATATCCCAGTTCTGAGCACTGGCTCATCTGTTGTGGTGGCGGTAACAATGGTGGCGATGGCTATATTGTTGCGAGCTTGGCGAAATCAATCGGATTGTATGTGACAGTCTGGCAAGTCGGTGACCCTGAGACACTGACCGGCGATGCACGGATGGCCTACGAACATTGGCAAAACCATGGGGGCAATGTCTCAGAACCTCAAGATCGTGTTCCGGATAGTGTCGATGTGGTGATTGATGCCTTACTGGGTACCGGGCTCAGTGGTCCGGTTCGGCCGGGCGTGCTCTCATTGATTGAAACACTCAACCAAAGTATGAAGCCTGTGATTGCCGTTGATATTCCTTCCGGCTTATGCGGGGATACCGGCAGTGTACTGGGCGGAGCGATTATTGCAGAACACACCGTCAGCTTCATTGGATTGAAACAGGGGTTAGTGACCGGGAAATCACGGGAGTATGTCGGCGAACTGCACTTTGCCGGGTTGGGGGTGGAAGATGCCTTCGATCAACAAAATCATCCGACGGTTACGGCGATCCACACCAAAATGCCGGGTCAGATGTTACCCAAACGGCTTGCCACCTCACATAAGGGAACGCATGGCAAAGCATTGCTCATCGGTGGCAATGACGGTATGGGGGGAGCCATTATCTTGGCCGCGATGGCGGCAGCCAGATGCGGTGCGGGAATGACCGCAGTCTTATGTCATCCACATAATGTGACACCTTTATTGGTGAGCGCTCCGGAAGTGATGAGTGCTTGCTGGGACAAAGCGCATGCGATTGAACGACGACTAAAATGGTGTGATGTACTGACTGTGGGGCCGGGGCTGGGACGAGATGAGACCTCTTTTGCTATCTATCAAGCGGTCCAGAATCTTGAAAAACCAAAAGTAGTTGATGCCGATGGCCTGTATTTTTTGATGCAGCAACCGAATCAAGACCCGTTGCGGGTGATCACGCCCCATCCGGCTGAAGCTGCACAATTGTTGCAAGTCTCAGTTGAAGAAATTGAAGCGGACCGATATGCCAGTGTGCAGGCACTGCATCATCAGTATGGTGGTGTGGTTGTTCTGAAAGGTGCGGGAACCTTGGTGTATGACGGCAAGCAGATCTCAGTCTGTATGGCTGGAAATCCCGGTATGGCGAGCGCGGGGATGGGCGATGTTCTGGCGGGTGTAATCACGTCACTGATCGCGCAGGGGTTACCTTTGGTCGAAGCGACTCAACTGGGGGTTCTTATTCACAGTATGGCTGCGGATCAAAACTCAGAATCGTATGGTGAACGGGGGCTGCTTGCCAGCGATTTACTTCCTCATTTACGTCAGTTAGTGAACCACTGAATCATCGATTGATCCACAATATCCGTCTCATCAAATCAAACGACCGTTATCATCTAATGGTCATTCTCTCACCTATGGTGATTGATCGTTGTCAGAAACGGTAGTGGGTTCCCAGCAGGAATACCGGGCTTGTGATCGCGTCTTTTTCTTGCTCCTGATAAGAAATCTCAAAATTCAGCTCTAAGCCTGATGCGATCCCCGATGGGATGGTTGCCCCGAGAGTCAAATAAGGCGAAATATTTTTTGCTTCGATGTCAGGCAGTGATGTTTTCATTGCCGGATCACTTCCTGCCCTTGTTAAACTCAGCCCGCCTTTTGCGTATATCCAAGCAACATCGAATACAGTGTGTTGGATGACAGCGCCACCAAAAATTTCCTGATAATACAAAGTTGGTTGATGAGGGAATTGTGACGACAGTGAGACCATTGGGTCCGGATGACCCGAATTTTGGGCATAACCTAGATCAAAACCAATGGTTGATGTCAGATTATAGTTATAGCCGTACTGTGTGACCCAAGCGTCTTCTGAACCTGTGTGTTTGGATTTCGTGATGCCGGCGCTTTGATAAAAATAGTTCGCATCCGGTCCGGCAATCGCTTGAACAGGTATCGTACTAAGTAGAAGCAACACTGCAATGGTCAGAGAAATGGTCGATTCCATCCTGCACTCCATGCGATCTCTGAGGTGATTTTATTGGTATTTATTTTTGTGAGGCGGTTATGAGAAAGTTAAAGAGGGAGAAAACCTGCCAGCGTTTCCTTACTGTAGCAAATTTGGATGTCAGATGCTGTATTGATGACGCGGTTTTGTAGATTTTTTACGCAGAGTGCACAAAAGTAAATGTGAATGATGTAATGGTTTGATAGTACTAACTATCGCCCATGGGGAATCGAGTTGAATTGAGAATAAATAGTTGATTATAGAGATAAAACAAACATTCCGTTTGCCGTTTTTCAGGTATGCAATCTCTCGGATGGTAGCATAAAAAAAAGCACAATATCAGTCTTGCAGGAAATAAAGTGATGCCTATAATGTTGAAAACCGGAGCGTCTGCCAACGCTCCGGTTTTTTTGTGTCCGATAATCAAAGAGACTGGCGTCTGCCAACGTCAGAATCATCGCACTGCGACATTGAGGCACAAGGTGAATCAATTAAGGAAAAGATAAATGCGTATCGAACAAGAATTAAAATTGGGCTTTAAGGATGTACTGTTTCGGCCGAAACGCTCTACCCTGAAAAGTCGTTCCCAAGTTAATTTAACCCGCGATTTTACCTTCAAGCATAGTGGGCGTCAATGGTCTGGTGTCCCCGTCATTGCTGCCAATATGGACTCCGTTGGTAGTTTCGGCATGGCTCAGGCCTTGGCGAAATATGATGTAATCACTGCGATCCATAAGCACTATTCGCTACAAGAGTGGCAAGCGTTTGTGCAGACAGCCGATGCTGAAACCCTCAAGTATGTCATGGTTTCCACTGGTACGTCCGATGCCGATTTTACCAAAATGCAAGCCACGCTCGCTTTGAGTGAAGACTTGATGTTTGTGTGCATCGATATTGCCAACGGCTATTCGGAGCATTTGGTGGAGTTTGTGGAAAGAGTCCGCCGTGCCTTACCTGATAAGGTGATCGTCGCCGGGAATGTGGTGACCGGTGATATGACCGAAGAACTGATTCTTGCCGGTGCAGACATCGTGAAAGTTGGGATTGGCCCGGGTTCGGTCTGTACCACCCGAGTTAAAACCGGTGTCGGCTACCCGCAATTGTCAGCGATTATTGAATGTGCTGATGCTGCTCACGGCTTAGGCGGGCAAATCATCGGCGACGGTGGCTGTACCTGTCCCGGAGACGTCTCCAAAGCGTTCGGTGGCGGTGCAGATTTCGTCATGCTCGGCGGGATGTTGGCCGGACATCACGAATCCGGTGGCGACATTGTCGTGAAAGACGGTGAAAGTTATGTGAAGTTTTACGGCATGTCGTCCAAGAGCGCGATGGACAAATATGCCGGTGGCGTCGCGCAGTACCGAGCCGCTGAAGGCAAAACCGTGTTACTCCCTTATCGAGGTAGTGTCGAAGACACCATTCAGGATATTCTCGGTGGCGTTCGGTCAACCTGTACCTACGTCGGAGCCGCCAACCTGAAAGAACTCACCAAGCGCACAACGTTTATTCGGGTTCAGGAACAAGAGAATAATATGTTTGGCAAGGAGTCGTGAGCGGGAGCTGTTCATTGAGAATATCAATATAACGCTGTGTTGGCGGAGCCTCAATACGCAGCACACTTGACGATTTGTTAACCTGAAGGCCGATATCAGTTGATATGACTGAATCGGCCTTTTGAGTTTCAGGCACCTTCATTTTTAGTCCACTGCCTAGCTAACTGATTTGAAAGCTCATTTAAATCTCAAAAATCAACCGATTGAATATTAACAATGGTGGTATTGCTGTAAAGTATTTTCCATTGAGTAAAAATGATTACGGAAGATGGCATGGCAATCTTGCTTAGTTGGTTGGGTAGAACTGATCTCGACCAAATGAAAGTAGACAAACCTGCTTCGATTGCGACGATCGCATTGAAAGGTCCAGTATTGGATGAGGTCGTTATTCTCGCCAGTACATGGGACGATGAATGGAACGATTATCAAGAATGGCTCAAGAAAAAGCTTGCTTTGGCCAACTATAAATTTTAGAGGTATCTTCAGATGCCTCTTTTTCAAAGATTAGGTTTGCATGCAACTTCAACTCAGCGCCAGCAATGCGCTCAACAAATGGCTCAAAGCAGATTTGCCGCGTTTACCAACGGAGCAAGGCAAACAAGCCGGAGTCAATAAGCTAAGTTCGAATGCTACGACTATGAGCTGGCAGGTGCATCTGATTGAAAACCATTACCGTTCGGTAGAGAAAACCTTAATCGTTTGTGAAGCCAATAGCCGCTTTACCTATTTTATTCCGCTCAATCGAATGATTTTCACGCCCGATGAACTTACTGAACGGTTAAAAATAGAGTGGCAATTTGCCTTTGATGAGGCCTTGGAAGAGAGCCGTCTAATTGGCCATTATGAAATTGCATCGCTGCTGTCAAAGCTCAATGATATTGAGTTCATACCGCAGTGGATTAAAAACACCGACCTGAGTATTAACGGCCATATTGCTGACGCAGCACAGTGGGTGACGCAAACCTTAGACGATAGAAATCTCGATCGCTTAAGCCAACCACTAGCGTTTGAGATTTCTAGTTATATTAATTGTCAAACCAAAAGCATTAAGGTGAACAACAAGAAGCAGCGCTTTATCCCAATCGAGCGACTGTTCGCTTATGTTCAAGATATCACGTCACCAAACTCGACAAGCAATGATCAAAGTGACGACATGAGTAATGTCATTCCGTTTAGACGCTAATCGCACTGTTAAGAAAATTACTCAAATCACACCGACCATGTAAATATTTTTACCATGAGTAATGATTATTACGGCTATTTTTATGGTAGATGCAATTAAATTCAATTAAATTCAATTAAAACAAAAATTTAAATATTGGCATGTTAGTTGAAAAGTCATTCATAACTTTCATTAAAAAGGAAAATATTATGGGTTATGAAATTGATTTTTTAGGTGTGGGTGAAGAATCTAAGAGTGGCGATGCGATTGCTTTGCGTTATGGCAATCTGTACGGCACTCGCGAAGAGCAAACCGTTGTTGTGATTGATGGTGGGTTCAAAGATACAGGCGCAAGTCTCGTTGAACATATCAAAAATCATTACGGTACATCCGTAGTTGATTTGGTTATCAACACTCACCCGGATCTAGACCATATAAACGGTCTGGAAACAGTACTCAATGAACTGGATGTCAAAGAACTCTGGATTCATAAACCGTGGGAACACAACCAAGGTTTGGCAAATAAGTTTAAAGATGGACGAGTCACGGACAACAGTATTGGTGAGCGCCTCAAGGAGAACTTAGAAAAAGCTTGGTCGTTAGTTAAATTGGCTGAAGCAAAAGGTATCAGAGTTCAAGAGCCGTTTACCGGTTTGGCGGACGCTGGCGGTGGTATTAAAATTCTTGGACCTTCTGTTGAGTTTTATGAGTCGCTGATTCCGGAGTTTGAAGGCATGCCAGAAAAAGCCTCTCTATCAAATATGCTGGAAAGTGCATTAAATAAAGCAGCTTCTGCACTTCGTCGTTTCTTGGTCTCCTGGGGAGAAGATAAAATTGATGATAGTGGAGAAACCTCTCCTAGAAACAATTCGAGTGTCATTACCCAACTATTGGTGGATGAACGGTGCTCACTGTTCACGGGAGATGCTGGTATTAAGGCCCTTGAATACGCAGCCGACCAATTAGAACAAAGTGGTCAAACTGCAGACCTACGATTTATACAAATTCCACACCATGGCAGCAAACGTAATATTGGTAAAACGGTGCTTAATCGTTTAGTCGGGGAACCTGTTGCAGAAGGAGAGTCTCGCGGCATTACAGCGATAGCTTCCACCGCGAAAGGCGCAGAGCCAAAACATCCAAGAAAAGCGGTGATGAATGCCTTTACTCACCGAGGTGTGAAAGTTCTCGCCACCAGATGGACAGGAATCTGTCATCATCATGATGCTCCAAATCGATCTGGGTGGAACAGCCTTAATCCGGAGCCATATCACTACGACTATGAAGATGAGGTGGCGTAAGATGGCTGGTTTATCTCTAAAAGCGAAAAATATCGCCCCTCTTTCTGTGCTGATCATTATTCAACTTATTGCGGTTACTATGGTTAACCGTCATACTTTCGATGCCAGTTTGTTGGATATTCTAAAGGATACTGGGGGAGCGATGTTGGCAACTAGTGTATTAGCAGGGTGGCTTAGCCACCTTATCCCTGCCGACTTAAAAAATGCACTGGTGTTTCTTCGCTGGCGAAATGTGTTACCAGGTCATCGATTTATTCAGCTTGCCGAAAAAGATACGCGTATTGATATCGATTTGTTTAAGACGAGAGTGGCTGATTATGAGTCGCTTAAATCCGACAACAAAAACCAAAATAGTTACTGGTATCGGGAATTTTATCGACCGGTAACAAATCAGGATGAAGTCGCGTCAACGCATAAATCGTATTTACTTTACCGGGATGCAGCAGCGGTTTCTTTGATTAGCGCGATTATCTTGGTGTTGGCGAAATTGTTGATAGACATACAGATGGCACAAATTGGTTTTGATTCCGTTTGGGTATTTGCTATTGCCATTATCGGTTTTATCGTTGCGGCGAGAAATGCAGGGCAGAGAATGGTTACCACAGCAATTGCGGTGAATTTAACTACGACAGTTACAGAGTAAATTTCGTATATTAGTGATTATTAATTAGAAGAAAATAGAACAATGTCAGATCTTAAAAAATTTCAGGTTTAGAGTGTACGACCATTACCAATTATTGTTATGGCTGATACCAGCGGCAGTATGTCAGTTGACGGAAATTGTAGCAACACGAGTTATTGAGTTAGTCGACAGTGCCATATATGTAGCAAAATGTGCAAAAAAGCATATGGAAATTTTGTGATATTCCTCAGTTGTAACGATGATAGATTTAAATATATGGTTCTGATTTTTATAATTATTTAAGCTAGGTGAGGTGTAACGATGCCATTGGATTTATCAAACACTCTTGTTATAGGTGTTAGTGCTACCGCGCTTTATGATATGGAAGAGTCAGATCGTATCTTCCGTGATACCAAAACATCTGATCCCGACACTGCGATTGAACAATACCGAGATTTTATGCGTGAGCATGAAAATGAACCGCTATCTCCGGGAACGGGGTGGCATTTAGTGAAGGCTCTACTCGGCTTAAATCAGTATCAAATTGGAAATTCTCCTCTAGTGGAAGTAGTGGTGATGTCTCGTAATAGCCCTGACACTGGTTTGCGGGTATTGAATACAATTCGTTATGAGCAACTCAATATTACGCGTTCTGCGTTTACGGCTGGGGAATCTGTGCCTGATTATCTGGATGCGTTTGATGTTGATTTGTTTTTGACGACGAGTGTTGAAGACGCTCAACGTGTTATTGATTCTAAATTGTGTGCTGCTGCAATATTAAAAGAACCTCCACATGATGCTCCTAAAATTCCCGAAGGTCAGGTTCGAATCGCATTTGATGGTGATGCGGTATTGTTTTCTGAAGAAAGTGAATTGGTGTACAAAACTCAAGGAATGGCTGCTTTTCATGCTCAGGAAGACGAAAAGCAAAATATTCCGATGGAAGAAGGGCCTTATGCCAGTTTGCTGAAAAAACTGTCCACGCTTCAGGATCGTTTACCTATGCGTGTTGAATATTCTCCTGTTCGTATTGCAATTGTAACTGCCCGAAATAGTCCATCTGAGATGCGAGTTATCAAAACACTGCGCAGCTGGGGGGTATACGTTGATGAAGCCTTCTTTCTCGGAGGAGTAGAGAAGACAAAAGTTCTCAAAGCGTTTCGCCCGCATATCTTTTTTGATGACCAGGACGTGCATTTAGATAAAGCCGCAAATCTAGTTCCTTCAGGGAAAGTACCTTATTTGAGTACGTCGGAACTATCCGTGAAACCGAAAGGTTAGACTTAATACATTCGTTATCTTTATCTGAAATGCCGAGATTAAAAGGTATGTAGTGGTATATTGTCAAATCAGGTCAATATTCTTACGGGAGTCAAATGATATGAAGCATTTTATGCTGAGGGTAAAGCAAAGTGCTTTAACGGAGAAGGAGGGAGTATTTTTCTATAACAATGTTCCTTTTACTGGCGTAGCCTTCTTAATGAATGACAATATGCTGGAAAGTGCGAATGAGTTTAGTGATGGTCAAATGGTAGGAGAATATCTGTTTGAGCATTTCCATGGATTTGATACAAAGCTAATCATTGATGATGAATTACTCGAACCTGAAGATGAAGATTCTTATCAGCCTTTTATGTGTCTTCATGGAGATATGTTCACGGGTGTATCGCTTGAATTTGAAGGTGATTTTTGTACTGCGGAGTATTTGTATGTTGAAGGCTGGAGTGATTCAAGTATCGGGTTCGATCCTACGGGGAATATAGAGGCAATAGAGATTGAACGTCCCAACTTTTCTCAAACATTTCTTTGGAATAAAAGTGGTCAGGTTGAACGGTTTGAGATTTCATATCATCAGAGTTCTATCAAACTACGATTTGATGAAGATGGGAGTATTTCGGTATTAAGTATCTGTAATGACTATTTTAACCAAGTGACATTGTTTCTGAGTCAATTGCTTTGTAAATTATATAGTGATGATTCCTTTATTGATACTCTAAGAATAGGAGATTTTCTTTATTTAGGAGAAGGGTTTATTGATGACAGTATATTTGAAAGAATTTTTATATGTGATGGTATTAAAAATATAAAAACATTATATGTTTCTGATACAAAAATCACAGAAAGGAGTGTTTTTTTGTTGAAAGAATTACCAATGTTAGAAAACCTTTCCATTAATTCTACATTGATTAATGCAGAAGTAATAAGAGAAATAAAGCTAAATAATCCTGAATGCCACATAAAATTTAATGATAAAGAGATCTTACTGTAGAATCTCTTTCATGTATTGGTTAACAAGTTGATCAGCGAGCCGGGTTGTTTCAGGGAGGCGGTACTTGGGGGCCAGTTTTAGTATCCAGCCACAAGCAGTTTCTAAGGAAATCCGGTGACCTATAGAAACATAGATTGGATTCACATTGTTTTGTGTTCTTAATACCGAACCAATAATCTCATTCTCATTAAAGAGGGGGCTCACTTCTCCTCTTATTGTGTTTGGTTCATCATATGTGCCGATTAATCGTGTTTTGCCACAGCCAATCGTTGGTATATCGAAAATTACACCTAAATGACAGGCTAGTCCAAATCGGCGAGGGTGGGCATAGCCTTGTCCATCACAAACAATTAAATCCGGTTTATGTTGAAGTTTTTTGAATACTTTTACTAATGGAGGTATTTCCCGAAAGGAGAACAATCCGGGAATGTAAGGAAACTGCTCGATATCTTCCTCTGCTACTTTTTCTACAACATCTAAGGTATCAGCATCAAGAATAACTGCGGCTGCGACAAGTTTATGGCTGCTTTTTTGATAAGCGACATCAACACCAGCAACTAATCCAATTTTATTAAAGGAATCATGCGTAATTACTTTTTGGGCGAGCTCTTTTTGTATATCTAATGCTTCCATTTCAGATAAAGCCCAATTGTGATGAATGACAGGTTCCAATATATACTCCTATTTAAGTAGACGGTTCATTGTTCTACGTTGTTCCAGCTCTATTACCCAACCCACCCCAAACAAACCCGTTCCACCAATCCTTTCAGCTTTTGCACCTCACCCTCTAGATACGCCAATTCTTCCACGGTAATCTCATAATGCTCCGAATAGCGGGCTTC
The DNA here is from genome assembly GCF_002196515.1 of Vibrio gazogenes. Classification (NCBI taxonomy): domain Bacteria; kingdom Pseudomonadati; phylum Pseudomonadota; class Gammaproteobacteria; order Vibrionales; family Vibrionaceae; genus Vibrio; species Vibrio gazogenes. The sequence goes on from NZ_CP018836.1 coordinate 1,250,944, forward strand.
GATATAGGCGCGTTGCAGGCGGCGGAAGCAGCGGCGGTGGAATTTGTTGTCGAGCGGGAAAATGGTTGCAAATTCAGCATCGATTTGGGCGCATAGTTTGCCCAGTTTTTCGATATTGTGGGATTTAGGTAAATAATTGGTGCAGGTGAGTAGCGTGCAGGCGAAAAAACGTTCCGTCGATTGATGTAGGAGAAAAGCTGATTGCTTCAACCATTGCCTCTTCATTCCATCTTGAAAGAATACAAAGAGCTGTTCTGCACTTTCAAACCACTGTTCATAATGCTTACGGGCAATTTCCTGCTTTTCAGCTTCGGTTAAATCCCCCGGCTCGGCCAATGGTTTTGGTGTGGCGGCAAACAGCTCAATCCCTTCTTCGCGGATATCCTTAAAAAAGTAGTGCCCTTGCTGTAGCCGTTCGTTCACTTCCTGCAAATCATGGACAATCAATCCCAGTGGTGCGGAAGTGACTTTACGGTCGATCTGCTCTTTGGCGCGTTGCCAGACGACATCTTCTTCAACCAGTGCGGCTTTGTTCACAATCACCAAAATATCGTAATCGCTGATATAGCCATTGACCGGATCGTTGACCCAACTGCCTTTGGCATGGCTGCCGAACAGGATGATTTTTAAGATGCGAAACTCGCTTTTACTCGCTGTTTTGCCCTGAAGATAGTCGTCCAGCGTATCACGCAGAATGGTCGATATGGTGGCAAGCTCCTGCTGTTTGGATTCGGGCAAATGGTCGAGGGCTGTTTTCATAAAGCGATATTCGGTCTGTGTGGATTGAATGGTTCATAGGATAAAAGAAGCGAGCAGCAAAAAACACTGTTTGTCATGGTTTTAGATGGGTTGCCTAGGGAAATGCGACGGGGTTCGGTTTTATTGATTTGTCTGGTGATTCTTGTCGCCTTTGGCTTCGAGGCATGACGCACAATTCCGTTTTTCGGTTTCAGTGGCATCGGTGCCCAGTGCGCCAGTTACTCTTGCCAAGATGCAAGAGTAACCAGAAGATCTTTTTTGTTGGGCTTGGTCGTGCGTTGTCCAGAAGCGGCTTTTACGGGCGTCCTGCCCGGAAAAGCCTAACCATTCATCCGTGAATGGTTTTCTTGGTCGGGTGGTTTTCCCAAACCACGGAATTACAATTTATCTTCCCAGCCTCCGGCACCGAAATATGACGCACTTTAAGGTGTGTGTCCTGATAAGCTAGAGAAAAATATCCAAATATTCAGTTAAATATTTTTACGGTGGTTGAATGAATAACAGAAATAAAAGATTAACCTATAGAGACGCTTTGACTATAGCAGAAGGTTTGTTCTCTTCTGCTTTAAATGAGTTTCAATTTAGCGCAGGGCAAGCTTGGGCATTTACTTTAGATGAACTGGATTCAGTTAAAAATAAGACAGATCCTAAAGGAAACATTATTGTACTAACTGCAATTTATAAGTTGGCGTTGGTTAACAATGTTGAGTTATCTAAATCCGACGACTATACGAATGATATGTTGCTTGAGTTAAAAGAGTCGTACCAGCAATTTGATGAGTGCATCTTTGACGACCTTAATATGAGTACAGAGGAAAGATTGTTTTTGAAGTCAGATATACAGTTGGTTTCTAACAAGTATCTATAGATAGAGACGGTTCTATTTCATATCGATTATCAGATATGAGATGTTATTTTGATACTATTCATTATTCTGGTATCACGCCCATGTTTATAAATCCAGATATGGGGTGAGTTGGCCGTCAAAGTGGATGCAGAGCTGAGACCACGTCAGGTTTCAGCTCTGCATCCACCCCAAACAAACCCGTTCCACCAACCCTTTCAGCCACCCTCCAGATATGCCAATTCTTCCATGGTAATCTCATAATGCTCCGAATAGCGGGCTTCGATATAGGCGCGTTGCAGGCGACGGAAGCAGCGGCGGTGGAATTTGTTGTCGAGTGGGAAAATGGTTGCAAATTCAGCATCGATTTGGGCGCATAGTTTGCCCAGTTTTTCGATATTGTGGGACTTGGGTAAATAATTGGTGCAGGTGAGTAGGGTACAGGCAAAGAGTCTTTCTGTGACTTGATGAAGCATGAATGCAGAAATTTTCTCATCCCCTTTTTCTAAACTGAACTGGAAATGATCAAAGAAACCATTGGCGCTTTTGAACCACTGTTCATAATGCTTACGGGCAATTTCCTGCTTTTCTGCTTCGGTTAAATCCCCCCGGCTCGGCCAATGGTTTGGGTGTGGCGGCAAACAGTTCAATCCCTTCTTCGCGGATATCTTTGAAGAAATAATGCCCTTGCTGTGGCCCTGCGGATGATGGGCAAAAATGAAGAAGCTCAGCAGGTGGGAGCGAAGCATGTTGGTGAGATGCTGACCAATATCGCGTTAGGTCTGGGCGGAGAAGCGGCCGCGACCAAAGCCCTTGAAGCGATTGGGAAAGTGACGAAGACAGTCAAAGGTGTGCTTCCGGTTGTTGATAATACGTCATTACCGAAATATACCGGAGGCAATGGGTCGGCGATTGTTGAGGGTGAATTTGCCGGGCAGTCCAGTGCGCATGGGGTGATTGAGAAGACATCTGGTGATAATCATGGTAGTTTGGCGAATGCTGGATCTTCATCATCGGCGGATGTTGGATCGGGGACGGTGCTGGCTGAGAAGAACCCAACTTCTTCTCATTCTACAGATATTCCCGAATATACATATAGAGGAGACTCGAGGGAGCCTGACATTATATTTAACGAAGGGTTTCAGACTCTAGGAGATAGTACAGATTTGTTAGCTCATACTTTTGATAATACCAGTCCCCCGAGTAATTATATTTCTACATCTAAATCTGCTGATGTAGCAGCAGACTTTGACCCCGACTATATTTATGTTGTACGTCCTATTGATGGAATCGATGTTAATAAAACTCTTGGGACTGATAGTCCTCATCCAACTGAGTTAGAAATTGCGATTCCTAATGGAGTAAAACCCAAAGATATACGTGCTGTCACATTACCTGATCAGCAAGTATCCATTTTGAATCCCAATTATGAATAATAGGTGGTGTAAAGATGTTGAAGATAGAGGTAGTGATTGAGGATCAAAACGGTATTCAACAATATACCTATGTGAATATATCTAAGTCAGTACCATGGAAATTAGTTTTTCCGGGGGGAGAAGGAATAGAATCATTTGAAGTTGAAGCTGATGACTTATTCATAGCATGCACTAGACTGAGAGAACATCTTGAACAGCAATATTTTAAACTATTGTGTAATGCTTCAAGAGAGAATCTCTGTGTATCATCAATGTCCAGAGAAATGGGTGGGGGACGGAAAGGGTATATAGTACAAATGGGTCAACCTACTTCAAGGGATACTTTGGTCGATATCTTTGGATATGTGGACTCACATTTAGTTGTATCTGTTGAAGAACAGAAGCAGTTTCATGAAAAATGGATGAAATCGCTCAAATGAATAAATTAAAACAAATCGAGCCAAAGAAATAATCAGGACACGCGCCTCAAGGAATGGATTTACTTATGGCGTGTGTCCTCGTAATTTTATGGTGAATATGAGACCATCTCTATAAGTCCTAATTATTTCGTCCAATTAATGCATTATATTACAGATTATTATATTGAAAGTTATCCTGATGATAGGATTCTCGCAGAGCAATATATGACACAGTTAAGAAGGCGTTACGGCTCTAAATAGCTGTTCCTAAATATAGAGCTGAGACCACGTCAGGTTTCAGCTCTGCACCCGCCCCAAACAAACCCGCTCCACCAATCCTTTCAGCTTTTGCACCTCACCCTCTAAGTATGCCAATTCTTCCACGGTAATCTCATAATGCTCCGAATAGCGGGCTTCGATATAGGCGCGTTGCAGGCGGCGGAAGCAGCGGCGGTGGAATTTGTTGTCGAGCGGGAAAATGGTTGCAAATTCAGTATCGATTTGGGTGCATAGTTTGCCCAGTTTTTCGATGTAAAATAGCGAGGACACTCGCCCGGAGTTAGAGCATAAAACTGTACCATTTTTGCTACAACAGGAGTTGGGTAATGTATGAGAAAAAATTTGTGGTTTGTTAAGGTGTGTGTCCTTGTAAGAATTTTAAAGCAGTATTAAACCTAGATGGTACATTAAACATCGCGAAGACCACTCAAGCAAAGAAAACAGGAAGAAGGCTACCTAAATGATTGAAGATTTAAAGTTCCTAATTAAGTGTTTAGAACGAATATCTGATAGCAAAGACATCGATACGAAGAATTTAAAGTTAGAAATTGAAGATTGTTTTCATGATATTGAAGTTTTAAAAGAAAGAGTCAGTGGATTGGCTGGTGCTATAGAATGTAAGGAAGAGTTATCAACGCTTAGTGCTCTAATGCTGGTAGGTATGAGTATACAAGATTTATGCACTGCGTTTTCTAACATAACAGATGAGCTTAACCCAGTAGCAGTGGATAGTCGTTGGGCAGATTTTCCTGAAACAGAGCAATATGAAACTGAAAGTAAAAGAGAATATTACTGTAAAGTTGGTGAAAAAGTTAGAGAAAAATGGTCAGGTAAATGTCGGTGATAGGAAAATAAGCAGGACACGTACTTCAAAGAATGGATTTACTTATAGCATGTGTCCTCGTAAGAATTCTGAAACACCAGCATCTCTGGTGTTTATTACTCAAGGAATAAGCAGGACACACACATTCAAGGGATGGTTTTACTTATGGTGTGTGTCCTTATTTTGACATAAAAACTACTTAGAAGTTTTCGATCAGCAGGGAAACTTTAAAGCAGTATTAAACCTAGATGGTACTTTTAATGAGAAAAATCTAAACAGGTGGAGAAGCAAGGGAGAAAACTACCAAAATGATTAAAGACTTATTGTTTTTGCTCGAGTGTCTTGAAAAAATTTCGACATCCAAAGAGATTGATATAGAAGATTATAATCTTGAAATTAATGATTGTTTGAAAGATATTGAAAATTTTAAGAGCAGAGTTGACATGTTAGCGGGGGCTATAAAGGGAGGACAAGAATTATCTCCGTTAAGTGTCTTAATGTTAGTAAAAGCCAGCTTACAAGATCTTTCCACAGGTTTTTCTAATTTAGCTAATGAATTGCGACCAATAATACTACATGATAACTGGGAAGAGTTTCCTGACAGGGATGAATATGAAAGTGAAAAGGAACGAGAAAATTATCGTCGAGTCGGTGTAAAAATTAGAGAAGAGCGGGCCAAGAAAGAAGAGTAGTGAAAAATACAGGAACCAATGAGATTATTCATTATTCTGCGTCACGTTCATTTTTATAAATCCAGATATGGGATGAGTCGGCCGTCAAAGTGGATGCAGAGCTGAGACCACGTCAGGTTTCATCTCTGCATCCGCTCCAAACAAACCTGTTCCACCAACTCTTTCAGCTTCTGGAATAAGCAGGACACACATATTCAAGGGATGATTTATTTATGGTGTGTGTCCTTGTAAGAATTTATATATGAGAAAGTGACAGGACATACTCGGATTTGGTCTAGAAATGAGCATGGGAAAATGTCGAAATTAAGAGAAGTTTTTATTGGGGAGGAGGTGAGTAATGAATAAAATAAATTTATCTTGTTCGGTTGAAGGAATTAATGGTTCTATAATGTATCCATCATGGAAGGATATTTTACTTAGGATTCAAAAAACAAAAGAATTAGGTGGTTCTATGTACTTATCTATTATTGATGGACCAGATTTTGGTCCTGTTAGTCTAGAAATACGCGGTGAAAATGGATATTATTTAATGACTTTGCTTGATAATATAACAGAAGGTGATGATGAAGTTAGAAGTTATGATAATTTGGAAATAGATTCAATGCAGCCAAAGATTGAAATATTAGGTGATTATTGGCCTATGAAAATGTTAACTTGTGACTTTACCCTAGTGACAAGTGTGTGCAGAGAATTCTATGAAACTGGGGATGTATCACAAGAAATACTCTCTGTATAAATGAGACTGTTCATTATCCTGTGTCACGCCCATGTTTATACATCCAGATATGGGGTGAGTCGGCTTTCACGGTTGGGTAGTCTCCGGCAGCTTTAGTTGTCCTCTTTCTTATGGTTATGAGTGTGTAATTTATTATGCTCAGATAGTAAAAGCATTCAGTCATGTTTTGAGAAAAAACAGGAACTTTGGTACCAAGATTTTATTTTTGAAATTAAGTGATGAATGATGTTCGTATAAGCAGATATTTTTATTAAAAAGTAAATAAATCATAAATAGGTGTTAAGAATATGCTGCGTAATTTATTAATTTGTATCGGTATGTTGTTTTTATTTGGCTGTTCCAGTGGTCCGGGATATAAATATTATGTCGATCCCGTACCAATCACAAAAGGTGTTACCAAATATAAGCTGGGAACTGTCAAAGTTAATTTAACTTTAGGAAATGGTGCGATTGAGGGGGATACGACTTTTGCTTCAGAAGAAGTCTTGAATCAGGAATTTTTCGATGATATCCAAAAATATATGCAAGAGCAGGGAATACTGGCAGCATCAGAAAATCAGGAATCACCTACAGTTGATATTACCATTGATTATAAGCGGACATTTAATATTGGTGGAAAAGCTTTAAACAAACCAGAGGTTTCTCATCATATCGTTGTATCTCAAGATGGAAAAAATTAGCAAGCTTTGGTTTAAATCGTTATACAACTAAATATGCTTACCTGAAGGATGCTGCTGTTAACTTTGAAATTGCTGCATTTTCCTGGGATGAGGAAGATGAACCGAAAGATGTTGCATTAATCTCTGAAATGATTGTGAAAGACCTTGCTGGTTTAGGTAAGTAAGCTAAGTATGAAGCTGGAACCACTACCGGTTCCAGCGCATCACCTAACCTGTTCTACCAACCCTTCCAGATGCCTCAGCTCTTCAACAGTGATCTCATAAGCTTATTCCGAATGAGTTCAAATGTTGTTGGTCATCAATGGACAGACTGATTTCATGATGATGAGAAATTGATTAGGGCGGGTGTCCTTGTAATACGCTGGAGCTCATAAGCAAGATGCATTTTTAGAATCTGTTGAAATGACGGGAGCTAAAATAAATCTTAGAATTACAGATAAAAATTATCCTGGACTTATCGAGTACAAGTATCAAATTCCAGCGATAAATAACAAAGGGAAAAAATAGGTTTTAAAACCACACAAACAAAACAACATATGATCCCCACATATTACCAAGTTCCAAAGTTACCAGAATGTCGAGTGAGGCAGCTCAGCAGGCTGAAAGTTATTTCAAAGCAAATCCTAAGGACAGACAATATTCTGTTAAAATCGATGGTTATTGGTTCCAAGTAACTAGGAATGCTAAAACAGGTCAAATTAATAATGCATTTATTACGATTCCCCCAAGAGGTTCAAAATGAACAAGGAAAAAATAAGTTGGTTAATTGCGACTAAAGACTATTTATATCAAAGAGATGGAAGGGATCTATATGATATTCTTTATGCTACGTTATCAGAAGATAAGATGGACTATAAGTCATTCTTAAAGATGGCTAGCGAAGGATATGGATATTCTCCAGCAGAAGGTTTTAGCTATACTTTGGATCAAGATTGGGATATCCCGGAAGAGTTTGATGAAGTAACCTTTTTCCTTGGTGAATATGAGACCATATCTATAAGCCCTAATCATTTCGTCCAACTAATGCATTATATTGTAGATTTTTATATCAAATCTTACCCTAATGATAGGGTTTTTGTAGAACAATATATGGCACAATTAAGAAGGCGTTACGCCTCTAGGTAAGAGATGAGGCTGAACCTTGAGGCTGTTCATTATAAATCCAGATATGGGATGAGTCGGCCGTCAAAGTGGATGCAGAGCTGAGACCACGTCAGGTTTCAGCTCTGCATCCGTCCCAAACAAACCCGCTCCACCAATCCCTTCAGCTTCTGCACCTCACCCTCCAGATATGCCAATTCTTCCACGGTAATCTCGTAATGCTCCGAATAGCGGGCTTCGATATAGGCGCGTTGCAGGCGACGGAAGCAGCGGCGGTGGAATTTGTTGTCGAGTGGGAAAATGGTTGCAAATTCAGCATCGATTTGGGCGCATAGTTTGCCCAGTTTTTCGATGTTGTGGGACTTGGGTAAATAATTGGTGCAGGTGAGTAGGGTACAGGCGAATAAATGTTCACTTGCTTGATGGAGTAAAAACGCAGCTTTTTTCAACCAATGGTTTTGCATCGTCACTTGGTGTAAAGCAATAAACTGAACTGCACTTTCAAACCACTGCTCATAATGCTTACGGGCAATTTCTTGCTTTTCTGCTTCGGTTAAATCCCCCGGCTCTGCCAATGGTTTGGGTGTGGCGGCAAACAGTTCAATCCCTTCTTCACGGATATCCTTAAAAAAGTAGTGCCCTTGCTGTAGCCGTTCGTTCACTTCCTGCAAATCATGGACAATCAATCCCAGCGGTGCGGAAGTGACTTTACGGTCGATCTGCTCTTTGGCGCGTTGCCAGACCACATCTTCTTCAACCAGTGCGGCTTTATTCACAATCACCAGAATATCGTAATCGCTGATATAGCCATTGACCGGATCGTTGACCCAACTGCCTTTGGCATGGCTGCCGAACAGGATGATTTTTAGGATGCGAAACTCGCTTTTACTCGCTGTTTTGCCCTGAAGATAGTCGTCCAGCGTATCGCGCAGAATGGTCGATATGGTGGCAAGCTCCTGTTGTTTGGATTAGGGCAAATGGTCGAGAGATGTTTTCATAAAGCGATATTCGGTCTGTGTGGATTGAATGGTTCATAGGATAAAAGAAGCGAGCAGCAAAAAACACTGTTTGTCATGGTTTTAGATGGGTTGCCTAGGGAAATGCGACGGGGTTCGGTTTTATTGATTTGTCTGGTGATTCTTGTCGCCTTTGACTTCGAGGCATGACGCACAATTCCGTTTTTCGGTTTCAGTGGCATCGGTGTGCTGTGCGCCTGTTCATCTTTCAGAGATGAAAGACGAACCAGAAAATCTTTTTGTTGGGCTTGGTCGTGCGTTGTCCAGAACCGGCCTTTACGGGCGTCCTGCCCGGAAAAGCCTAACCATTCATCCGTGAATGGTTTTCTTGGTTTGGTGGCTGATTTGAATTGGGTGAAACATTCTTAAAAAGTCAATTTGATCACTGAACTCAGGGGGAAAAATCAGGACGATTTTTCAGGATTGCTTGAGCAGGAGCGAATCAATCCAACCCGGCTAGCGCCCACGAACTAAACCGTTCTTTTGGGTACTTTTGGAACGCCAAAAGTATCTGGGGCGCTGTTGGAGATGCTATTGAGATCGGTAAAATCAATCGCGCACCAAACCGCTGCACCTCAAATTTTATATTCCCCAGCCATTGGCTCCCAGATTTGACGCACAATTCCGTTTTTCGGTTTCAGTGGCATCGGTGTGCTGTGCGCCTGTTCATCTTTCAGAGATGAAAGACGAACCAGAAAATCTTTTTTGTTTGGCGGCGTCGCGTGTTGTCCAGAACCGCCTTTTACGGGCGTCCTGCCCGGAAAAGCTTAATCATTCTTCCATGAATGATTTTCTTGGTTAGGTGGTTGATTTGAATTGGGTGAAACATTCTTAAAAAGTCAATTTGATCACTGAACTCAGGGGGAAAAATCAGGACGATTTTTCAGGATTGCTTGAGCAGGAGCGAATCAATCCGACCCGGCTAGCGCCCACGAACTAAACCGTTCTTTTGGGTACTTTTGGAACGCCAAAAGTATCTGGGGCGCTGTTGGAGATGCTATTGAGATCGGTAAAATCAATCGCGCACCAAACCGCTGCACCTCAAATTTTATATCCTAGCCTCCGGCTATCCAGATTTGACGCCAAATTACGTTCTGCGATTTCAGAAACATCGGTGTGCTGTGCGCCTGTTCATCTTTCAGAGATGAAAGACGAACCAGAAAATCTTTTTTTGTTGGGCTTGGTCGTGCGTTGTCCAGAACCAGCTTTTACGGGCGTCCTGCCCGGAAAAGCCTAACCATTCATCCGTGAATGGTTTTCTTGGTTAGGTGGTTGATTTGAATTGGGTGAAACATTCTTAAAAAGTCAATTTGATCACTGAACTCAGGGGGAAAAATCAGGACGATTTTTCAGGATTGCTTGAGCAGGAGCGAATCAATCCGACCCGGCTAGCGCCCACGAACTAAACCGTTCTTTTGGGTACTTTTGGAACGCCAAAAGTATCTGGGGCGCTGTTGGAGATGCTATTGAGATCGGTAAAATCAATCGCGCACCAAACCGCTGCACCTCAAATTTTATATCCCAGCCTCCGGCTCCGAAATATGACGCACCTCAAGGAATGGATTTACTGATAGCGTGTGTCCTCGGTAGGGGGGCGTCAGGGGTTCTTTGGCTAAACTGGTCGGTGGTTTTTTATTTTGTCATATCAAGCGAGTCGTTTAGTCTTCGTTGACTCGACCTCGTAAGGCTTTCTTTTGTCCCATCTTCTTTTTAGTATTGATGCGCTTGAGTTTTGATGACCAGGTTGGCTTGGTCGCTCGCCGACGCTTTTGTACCACCATGACGGATTGAATCAGTCCCTTAAGGCGTTCTAATGCATCAAGTCGGTTTTGTTCCTGAGTTCGATAGGTTTGTGATTTGATCACGACAACGCCATCTTTGGTAATTCGAGAATCACTGAGAGCGAGTAATCTTTCTTTGTATACTGAGGGTAAACTCGAACGTTGAATATCAAAACGTAAATGAATGGCTGAGGATACCTTCTGCACATTTTGCCCACCGTTCCCCATGGCTCGGATAGCAGTCATTTCAATTTCCCATTCTGCAAGAATGACTGTATTAGAGATAGTTAACATGCTTTAGGCTTCGCTTATGGCTATTTTATTCGCAATAATATCGTCATTTGAAACGCAACAGTAGCTTTAAATGAGCTTGTCCGAGTATTCTCTGCGTCTTGAGTTGTTGTTTCGCGAGATTAAGCCGTTCGGTTGAAGCGACCCTGAGTCTGGGTTTCTTTTCCAGCTTGGTGCTGAGTTTGAGGTATTCCTGCTGAGGCGGAGACAACCGTGTGAGAATATTGGGTAGGCGTTGGTTAATCTCTCCGGTAAAAATAATGCAAAAATTTTCTTTACAATCGAACAGTGTTCAATTAAATTTTATTCATCAATTGAACACTGTTCGATTAAATTGGAGAATACGTATGAATAACGCTACCACTGTCAGAGGCTTTGTCACCTTCCTATGGGTTGCCTTCATGAACGCTTTTGTCGATTTAGGCCATAAAATCGTCGTGCAGAATACCCTGTTCAAAACATTGTCAGATCACCAGCAGGTGCTGATGACGGCGATCGTCAATGCACTGATTCTGCTCCCTTTTGTATTACTCTTTACCCCATCCGGCTACCTGTCGGATCGTTATGCAAAAACCAAAGTGATGAAAATCAGCGCTTTATGTGCGGTATTCATCACCCTGATGATTACCTTCTGCTATTATCAGGGCTGGTTTTATGTATCCTTTGCCCTGACGTTTATTCTCGCAGTGCAGAGTGCGCTCTATTCTCCGGCAAAATATGGTTACATCCGAGAGCTGGTCGGCGCAGAAAAACTCAGCAACGGCAACGCCTGGGTTCAGGCGGTTTCAATGATTGCCATTCTTGCCGGGAGCGCCGTCTTTTCCGCACTGTTCGAACTGAAATTATCCCCTGAAACCCCACTTCAGCCGGGAGCGATTCTTCAGGACATCGCCCCATTAGGCTGGTTACTGGTCATCGGTTCTCTGATCGAGTGTCTGCTGGCTTTCCGCTTACCGGAAAAAGATCACTTACGGGGACACACACCTCAAAATGGCGCTCGGCCTCAGATACAAGAACCCGCATTTATCTGGAAAGATTACATTCTGGGTAAAACATTAGGCCGGAATCTCACCCTCCTGTTTCAGGAAAAAGCGATTTGGCAATCAGTCATCGGCTTAACCCTGTTTCTTTCGATCAGTCAGGTCATGATTGCTGCTTTCCCGGCCTACGCCAAAAGCCACCTTGCTATGGATAATACCTTTATCATTCAAAGTATTATTGCGATGGCAATTGTCGGTATGATGCTGGGTTCTTCATTTGCTTCAAAACACTCTGTCAATCACATTAATCTGGCGCTGATCCCCGCCGGTGCTCTGATTATCTGTGCCGGACTATTTCTGCTGCCACAGGTCACCTCATCGGTTTTGCTTGGCGGTATTTTCCTGACTATCGGTATCGGCGGCTCATTTATGCTGGTCCCGCTCAACGCATTAATTCAGTTCCACGCGAAAGAAGACCAGATTGGTAAAATTCTGGCCGGGAATAATTTCATTCAGAATGTCGGCATGTTGTTATGTCTGGCAGTCACGGTCGCGTTCACAACGCAGGAACTCGATGTCAGCTATATCTTGTGGGGATTATTCGGCCTTGGTGCTTTGGTTGCGCTGGCAGCCATCATTCTGCTACCGGAAGTTCTGGTCCGTTCGGTGATGACTAAATTACTTGGCCGCAAATACCGTCTGCAAGTGTTGGGGTTCAACAATCTGCCGGAAGCCGGTCAGGGAACGCTGCTGCTCGGTAATCATATCAGCTGGCTGGACTGGGCAATTGTGCAGATGGCATCCCCGAGACGTGTACACTTTGTTATGGATCAGACTATCTACCAACGCTGGTATCTCAAATGGCTGTTCGATCTGTTTCAGGTGGTTCCGATTGCTCCCGGCAAAAGCCGTGAAGCATTAAACAAGATAACGGATCTCCTGAATCAGGGGGAAGTAGTCTGTCTGTTTCCTGAAGGTCGTATCAGCCATCTTGGTCAACTGGGAGAATTTAAAAAAGGCTTTGAACGTGCCTGTCAGGATGCCCGTGGTGTGATTATTCCGTTCTATCTGCGCGGGATGTGGGGAAGTTTCTTCTCCCGTTCCAGCAAACGTCTGGCAAAAGCGAGAAAAACCGGGATAAAAAGAGATGTCATTATCGCATTCGGAACCGCGATGGACATCCATTCAACCGCCACGGAAGTGAAACAGAAGGTATTTGAAATGTCCGTCGCAACCTGGAATGAATATGCCGACACGCTGGAAACGCTTCCCGAAGCCTGGATCGCAACAGCAAAAAATCGTCCCAGCCAGTGGGCAGTCGTGGACAGTAACGGTCAACCAATCACGCATAGCCGCTTTCTGGTCGGCAGTCTGCTGCTCAAACGTAAACTTCAGCATCTGCCGGGACAGAATTTAGGCTTGCTGGTCCCGACTTCCAGTGCCGGGCTGATGAGTAATCTGGCAGCGATGATGGCGGGGAAAACCGTGGTCAATCTCAATTACACGGCTTCAGCACAAGCGCTGCGCAGTGCAAAACACAATGCGGCAATAGAAAGTATCGTCACTTCCAGACGTTTTCTCGCCAGACTGGAAAAACGCGGCATTGACTGCCAGACCCTCCTTGACGGCTGTCGTGTACTTTATCTGGAAGATTTCAAAGCCAGTCTAGGCCGTCCCGCACAACTGATGATGTTATTGGCGGTCAAAACACTGCCTGCCAGTTGGATTAGCCGATTATTCTGTCAGCAACAACAACGGGAAGATACCGCTGCAATCCTGTTCTCTTCGGGAAGTGAAGGCGCGCCGAAAGGTGTCATGCTCAGCCACAAAAATATTCTGGCCAATTTACGTCAGGTTTCGGATGTTTTGAATATCCGCAGCAACGATAAAATCATGGCGACCCTGCCACTATTCCATGCATTTGGTCTGACAGTCACCGGCATGTTACCGCTGATTGAAGGGATTCCGGTCATCTGCCACCCGGATCCGACCGATAGCCTGAATATTGCCCGTGCAGTCGCCAAATATGAAGCCACCCTGATGTGTGCAACCTCGACATTTTTAGGCATGTATCAGCGTAACCGTCGCATCAATCCCATGATGTTCAATTCACTCAGAGCTGTGGTATCCGGTGCTGAAAAATTAGACGCGAAGATCAAAGCCGCATTTCAGCAGAAATTTATGGTGCCTGTCCTCGAAGGGTACGGTACCACCGAAACAACGCCGGTTGCCAGCGTCAACCTGCCGGGGCATCTGGTCCGTCGTGAAGGCTTTATTCAGGAAGCCGAGCGTGAAGGAACCGTTGGTCTGGCACTTCCCGGAACCACATTTAAGATCGTGGATCCCGTGACACTGATGCCGTTACCTGCCGGTGAAGACGGACTGATCCTGATCGGTGGCGCTCAGATCATGCAGGGCTATCTCAATGACCCGGATAAAACGGCTGAAGTCGTCGTCGAACTGGACGGCCAACGTTGGTACAAAACCGGAGACAAAGGTCATCTGGATAGTGACGGCTATTTAACTATCGTTGATCGTTATTCACGCTTCGCCAAACTGGGTGGCGAGATGGTAAGTCTCGGGGCTGTTGAACAGCGTGCCCGTGAACTGCTCGATCAACCGGAATCCGGACTGGTTGCCGTGAATCTGCCGGATGAGAAGAAAGGAGAACAGATCATTATGCTAGTTGATCTGAATTTAGAACCGGCTGAAGTGAAAAAAATCCTGATCCAGAAAGGAATGCCGTCTCTGATGCTGCCAAATAAAATCATGCAGGTCGCCAATATTCCCCTTCTGGGCAGCGGCAAGCTCGATTTCTCCGCCGCAAAAAATCTGGCACTGGCGCAAATGGGATAAATAGCACAAAACGTCAAATAGATAGGTAAACATAAGACAAATAAGCAGGGCACACACATTCAAGGGATGGGTTTATTTAAGGTGTGTGTCCTGATAAGCAGCCATCAGCTTGTAGGGGTTCCACAAAAAAGGCTACCGGCATGATGGGCCGATAGCCTTGATTGTTATGCTTTAGTTTAACGGTATACATTATGGCAGATCAGATGTTCTCCATTTTCTCATGAGGGCTGAGGGTTTTTGTATATAAGGTGCCCACCGTGTATCACCGTCCAAAAAGGTTTTTTCAAATGCAAGCACGAGCGATGCCACACCTCGACCTGCCTGAGTCGGATAACCCCAGGCAAAATGACCAGCAAGACCTAATACGGCTAGAACTTTGGGGGTATTTGTAATTGATCGGTAAACGCCATCTGATTGACCCAGGCCGCCGAGAATGGTGGTATCCAGGGCACCGTTAATGATCAAGGCTGGAATTTTGATTAACCTGCCACTGGCATAAGCTGCATCAAGTAGCTCCTTCGGTGAATACCAGGAATAGATGTCAGTGTTAAACCAGGCGGTCATGTTGTGGCCAGCAAGACTTATCACTGTTTTGAGTTCGTCTCTGTGTTTGCCCGCATTAATCCAAGATGCGCCTCCGCCCATGGACCATCCCATGATTCCGACTCTGTCTGTATCCAGCTTACCTCTGAGAGGGCTGCCCAAACGGGTGTTTTCTTCTCTAAGGGCCTTAACGACTCGCCATTGCTGATTGTCACGGGCTGTGACCTGGTCAAAAATGGTGGTGGTATCCATGGTGACAAGAACCATACCGTGAGAAGCAAACCAGGGACCCCAGGCAGCAAAAGCGAGCTGTTTGGTCATAAACGGTGGGCAGAACACAATGCCTGAATAGGGTGGTTCTGCATTAGCGGGATAATATACTTTGGCTTTTGCCGGCAAGGAGACAAAGGCACCGGGAAGCTCGTATGATCTGACAGTATAGGGGCCTTTTCCGTCGTATAAGCCGGGGGCTTCTTCATCACGACAGATAGCGCCATCCGGACAATTGCCACTAATGTGGTTCTCGGCGTGACGGCGCAGTGTAAATATCTGATTTTCCTTGCCAGTGCTGGTCGATTGCATGACGTTGGTATCGTTTTCCTCGGATAAATTATTAACATTCAGGCTCATGTCTGTGCCGCGGGTAATAATCTGATAAGTACCGTTTCCAGTTTCAGCAAATCGGAACTGTTGGCAGGCGCCACCTTCATAGCTCCATGTTTGGATATTGGCACCGACATCCGGACTGCATTTGGATACGTTGAACGCTTGGTCTGGCGCGATCACGGGTGTGATCCGGTGCCAGATTCCGTCGACGGGCGTAATGATGAATTTCTGGGATTCACCGCCCCAATAGTCATTCAGAGTAATGTTCGTACCGTCTATGGTACCCCACTGCGAGGTGTCCAGCGCCTTGCCACTTTGGGTAACGATCAAAGAATACGTGCCGTTGATAATGGCATTTTCCGCAAAGGCTCCTTTGATTCCGGCAGCCATCAGCATCAGTACTATCATATACATGATGGAGGTGACTTTGATTTTATGATTTTCTTTCATGGTGTCTCCTTGATTGTTTTTTATTCCAATTAAACAATTTTTTGGTAAACCAACTGAAATTTGGATTTTGACTTTTTAATCTGCCGTTCTTTCACATACTACCAACAGATAATTAGCTAACACGCTGTTTTCTATCGTATCTGTCAATGGTTCACTGCTTCATTTCAAATGCTCAAACCATGCAAAATTTTATGCAAAGGCGATAAAAATTTGCTGTAGTTCGCGAATGTTTCTGTTAACGACTGTTTAAAAGAGTCATTTCCCACGCTATTGACACAGACATGAAAACAGCCTTGGTTAAAAAATGCACAATAGCTAAAACAACTATAGCAAAAGGTTGCATATGTGTAGCAAAAAGATGCATAAAGTGTGTTTCACTGTATTGATGGTGCATATTTGAATGCGATGAAATTCGCGGGTCAGGTCAGTTTTCGAAGGAATAAGTTAAGGAATAAGCAGGAATAAGGGACAAATAAGCAGGACACGCACCTCAAAGAATGGATTTACTTATGGTGTGTGTCCTTGCAAGAGCCCCAATTTAAAGGCAAGGGAATCATCTTGCTGTGTCCGATTCCCTATTGATTTCATGACATTCTCCAATTTGTGACTGGAAAAGTGTCAATCTTATTTAGGACGGGTCAGTCAACAGCCCCTAGGCTTCAGTTGGAACTTGAAGCATTTCATTGCCTGCTTGCATGGCATCTGAACGATGTGTTGCTTTGAAGTAAACAAAACCTAACGCGAAGAGTACGACGAAGATAACCGCGATTAAGACGTTATAGTAAACCATCGCAACCAAAGACAGTACGGCAAGGATAAGCGCTACTGCCGGCGCATAAGGAAATAGCGGTGCTACAAATGGACGCTCTAGATTCGGTTCAAGGCGACGTAGTTTGAATAATGCAAGCATTGAGACAATATACATTACAATGGCACCGAATACCGCCATGGTAACGATGTTTGCCGTCAGAGGTTGTCCTGCGATAACAATAAGGTTATCCGAGAATATGGCGGCGATCCCGATGATACCGCCGGCAAGAATGGCCCAGTGAGGTGTCTGGTATTTGCTGTTTACCGCGGCGAGTGATTGAGGTAAGAAGCCTGCGCGTGCTAAAGCAAAGATCTGACGAGAATAACCCATGATGATGCCGTGGAAAGAGGCTATCAAGCCGAACAAGCCTAGCCATACCAACATATGTAACCAACCGCTAGTGTTACCAACAATCATTTTCATCGCTTGTGGTAGTGGGTCGTTGATGTTTGACAGTTCACGCCAGTCACCTGCGCCCCCCGCAAAGAACATGACACCAATTGCCAGAACGACTAGCGTTAATATCCCTGCGATAAATGCAACGGGAATCGTACGTTTAGGGTTTTTTGCTTCTTCAGCAGCCATTGATGCACCTTCGATGGCGAGGAAGAACCAGATTGCGAATGGAATGGCGGCAAAGATACCTGATATCGCTTCGCCAGAAAATTCATTGCTCCCCGCCCAGCCGTTGGCTACGAAGTTATCAATAGAGAAACCTGGAGAGACCACCCCCATGAATACCAATAGTTCGACAATGGCTAGAATGGTGACTAACAGTTCGAAGGTCGCAGCGATACTCACACCAATCAAGTTCAGTGCCATAAAAATAATATAAGCACTTACCGCAACCATTTTCGGATCCCAAGTCGGGAACTGAACATTCAAATAAGCCCCAATAGCCATCGCAATCGCGGGTGGCGCAAAGACAAACTCTATCAGCGTAGCAAAGCCAGCGATGTAACCGCCAACCGGACCGAATGCACGATAGGCGTAAGCAAATGGTCCGCCAGCATGTGGGATCGACGTGGAAAGTTCGGTAAAGCTAAAAATGAACGCCGTATACATGGTTGCGATTAGAAATGTCGTAATTAAAAAGCCTAATGTGCCAGCTTGTGCCCACCCATAACTCCAGCCAAAGTATTCGCCAGATATGACGAGTCCTACCGCGATACCCCAGAGATGAAATTTCCCTAGCGTTCTTTTTAAGCCGGGTTTGCTGTCATGTTCCATATCAATTCCCTCTTTTCCCTGATAATAATTGTGACAATTTGAGTGCGACAGACCGTTGTGTCATGCAGGCACTTCCTGCTCATTCAGAAATGCTGGTTAAACAAAATTGTTGCTGTGTTGTACTTTCTAGCTGAGCGTCGTCAGAGCGGTCTTTTAGTCCTACGCCAGTCAGTTGGATTCGATGAGATTCACGTAATAAGTAAAAGCATTTGTGCGCAGCTGCAGGATAATTGAGTCCTTGGGGGCGCACATTGGAAATGCAGTTCCGCAGAGAATCTTCAGTGCCGCGTTTGGGTTGCCAAGTCAGGTAAAGCCCCATGCTGTCTGGAGAACTTAAGCCGGGACGTTCGCCCACGAGTAGTAAAACTTCTTTGGCATTGAGTGCTTCACCGACATCATCGCCAATGGCGACACGTGCTTGTTCAACGATACTGAGCGGTGCGAGATTCCAATCTTTTGTCGGATCGTCGTTCAATAGGGTGAGGAGCGACTCTATAAATGGTTTTGCGTGATGAGCAATGGCATAAGATGAAAGGCCATCCGCGATGACAATGGCCAAATCATAGGATTCTTGCTGATCGGCTTGATTACGGAATTGCTGCAAACGATAGAGAGAACGTTCATCCAGTTGGCGACCAAAATCTGGACGTTGTAGGTATTCCATTCGGTTTGCTGCGCCACTGTGTAAAACAAAAGCTGGCAAAAGCGGGGCAATATGTTTGCTCTGTTCAAGTTCTTCCATGAGCTGCGCTACATCCAGTGGAACATGAACCGCGTCCATCGCTTGGGCATGAGAAAGCTGAAAACGCAGTAACTCTGCGGTTGGAATACTGGTTCCCACTCGGCCAAGACCAATGCGAGCATCGGTAAATTGGCGTAGCTTTTCCCATGGGTCTTCATGAACCAGTTTCTTTATTGGGAGGATATCGTTCATGACACCTCCTGAATTAGCCGCAGGGGTTGAATGAACGATGGGGCAAGCTCATTGTTTAGCTGAACGTGATTGTCTTGGGGTGAGATTTTCATCGCTTTCAGCCAAGCATCGAACTCAGGTGCCGGACGTAAACCAAGCACCTGACGAGCATAAAGCGCATCGTGGAATGATGTCGTTTGATAATTGAGCATGATGTCATCGGAACCCGGAATTCCCATGATAAACGAGCATTCGGCCACACCAAGCAGTGTGAGCAGGTTGTCCATGTCATTTTGGTCTGCATAGGCGTGGTTGGTGTAACAAATATCGCAGCCCATTGGTAAGCCCAATAACTTGCCGCAGAAATGATCTTCCAAGCCTGCACGGATGATTTGTTTACCATCGAATAAGTATTCTGGGCCGATAAAGCCAACCACAGTATTGACTAAAAGGGGGTTAAATTTACGCGCTAAAGCATAAGCTCTTGCTTCACAGGTTTGTTGGTCAAGCCCATGGTGTCCGTTTGCCGAAAGTGAACTTCCCTGGCCCGTTTCAAAATACATCACGTTATTTCCCACGGTTCCACGATTCAGGCTTAATGCGGCGTCGTAAGCTTCCGCCAGCACATTGGCATTAACACCAAATCCTTGGTTGGTTGCTTCCGTTCCACCAATAGACTGAAAAACCAGATCAACGGGTGCGCCTTTTTCAATTGCTTCGATGGTATTGGTTACATGAGTTAAGACACACGATTGAGTCGGAATTTCATAATGCTGAATCACGTCATCCATCAACTTCATCAACTGAATCGCCTGCGTGACACTATCGGTTGCCGGATTTATTCCGAAAACCGCATCGCCATTACCATACATGAGGCCATCGAAGATTGAGGCCGCAATACCGTTGACGTCATCGGTTGGATGATTGGGCTGAAGACGAGTAGACAGATGTCCCGGAAGGCCAATAGTATTGCGGAACTTAGTAATCACCTGACATTTCTTCGCCACCAAAATTAAATCTTGGTTACGCATGATCTTCGATACCGCTGCTGCCATTTCAGGTGTTATTCCCGAACGGACTTTTGCTAACTCAAAATCGGTGGTCGTTTCTTGTAATAGCCAATTGCGAAAATCACCAACGGTTAAATGTGAGATTGTTTTGAAGGCATCGGCATCATGCTCATCGATAATTAAACGGGTGATTTCGTCTTTCTCATACGGAATTAGAGCTTCGTTGAGGAATACCCTTAGTGGAAGATCCGCCAAAACCATTTGTGCAACGACGCGTTCTTCGGCAGAGTGGGCGCAAACGCCCGCAAGTTGATCGCCTGAGCGTAATGGTGTTGCTTTCGCCATCACCTCGGCTAGAGATTCAAATTGATAGGTTTGCGTGCCTAGTTGGTAACGGTAACTCGCCATAAATACCTCGTTATCCATACAAGCAATAGGCCTGAACTTTGCTTGATACTTTCAACAGTTATTATGCGATTAACGTTCCTCGGAGCTAACGAAATTGCGCAAAAGATTTAAATTATTTAATTTCAATAGGTTATAACCGTGATGCATCAGCGCAGTGCACAGATAAGGAGAGGCTAGCAAGATGAGTTTTTCGCAAACGCATCATGAAAGAAATTCTCTTGCACTAAAACGATGCAAGTCCTACTCATTTGATGTCAATCAGCAAGCCGAAAGTTTAGTGAAGTGGGATCAACATTATAATCAGCATAGCCAAGGCCACTTTTCAGGTTATCTTGATGAGCTGAATTTTGGGGGGATGCACGTATTTGAAGAATATACCAACCAAACGCTGTTACAGCACTGCTGTGTCAATGAATATAATATTTGGCTTGGTTTTTCATTACAGAAACAACGCCCTAAAATTAATGGCACTCAAATTGAAGAAGGTCAATTGATGATCCGTCCATCAGGCGTCGAGTTTGAGTTGATCACCCCTAAAGAGTTTCATATCTATGGGTTAGTGCTGGATAAACGAGTGTTGCAACAAGAGTTGACAGGGCTCGATGCTGATTTATGGCTCAATGAATCATCAAAAATTTTGGTGAGTGAGCCAAATACCAGAGTGAGTTATGAATTAGCCAAAATTATTGGTTTGATGCTGCGCGATCATACGCCGTTCTCAACAGTGCTTAACCATCATAAAGGCGGCGAGCGTCTTAAACGCTTGCGTCCCGTCATTAGTTCGGCTATTGCAGATTTACTGTTGCAAACCGAAACCGGGATGAGAGAAATTGAAGTTTCAGCGCCCGCAAAACGGCGTGTGTTAGAACGGATTCGAAACCATATTGAGAAAACGGGACGTTATCCTTTAACCACGACAGAGTTGTGCCAAATTGCTTACGCTAGCCGTCGAACGCTTCAATATTGTTTTGAACAAGAGTTAGGGGTATCTCCTATCCAATATTTACGTGATTGCCGTCTTAATGAAATTCGACGAATTTTACTCAATACAGAAGAAGAGATTGTGATTTCCAATCTAGCGGTCGAATTTGGGTTCTACCATATCAGTACTTTTAACGAGCATTACAAGAAACTGTTTGGTGAAACGCCAAGTCAAACTCGGCAACGTGCTCGCTTATACCATTATAAACGCTAGTTCCTTCCTATCTCACTCTATCTCAAGCAGGACACGCACCTCAAGGAGTGGATTCGTTCAGATTGATATAACCAATAGTCCATCATTTTGATCTGGGTTTTATAATCAGGTTGGTTCGTCATGACGGTATAATTCTCATGACAATAAATCTGTACCTCGCTATTTTTGACCTCTAATATCGCTGATTTTCCCAATTAGGGTTGAAACCGTGGCGTAGTTTACTTCCCATTCCAATACCTCTGTCTTCTTTAGTTTATGAGCGGCGTGTTGGTTAATATGGTCGAGCTCTGCCTCGCTCTCATTGGTGTTGCTTGATTTCGAGGGAAATAGCGCGCCAATGAGGCGCGCTTGAGTGAGTGATTATTCAATTTCTTTCAGACGAGCCGTGAAGTGGCGTAGTACGGGTGGCTCGTAGGTGAAATCCAACCCCTTCACGTTGTGGGCATTTTCTTTGACTTTCTCAAACGCTTCAATCACGAAGTCCATGTGCGTTTGAGTGTAAGTCGCGCGAGGAATCGTCAGGCGTAACAACTCAGCAGGGCAAGGGTGCTGTTGACCCGTTGCCGGATCTCGGCCTAATAGTAACGAACCGATTTCCACCGCGCGGATACCCGCAACTTTGTAGAGCTCACAAGCCAAAGCATGAGCTGGGAATTGATGTGAAGGGATATGAGGTAGTAATTTACCTGCATCAACGAATGCGGCGTGACCGCCGGCTTGCTGACACACAACCCCAATGGCTTCCAGGCCATCAACAAGGTACTGAACCTGACGGATACGGTACTCTAGCCAATCCTGGCGCATGCCATCGTAAAGGCCGACCGCAAGTCGTTCCATGGCACCGCCTTCAAGACCACCATAGGTAGGAAAACCTTCTTGAACAACACAAAGTGTGCGGCATTCAGTGTAAACATCCATCATTGATTCATCTTTGAAACACAACAGTCCGCCCATTTGAACCATTGCATCTTTCTTTGCTGACATGGCTAAGCCATCTGCGTATTGATAAGTTTCACGCGTGATTTCTTCGATCGTCCAATCTTGGTAACCGGGCTCTCGTTGTTGAATAAAATAAGCATTCTCGGCAAAACGCGCTGAGTCCATGATGACAGGGATATCGTAACGTTGAGCAATCGCGTATACCGCTTTTAAGTTCGCAATAGAAACAGGCTGACCACCTGCAGAATTACAAGTAATTGTGCTGACGATGTAAGGAACGTTCGCGGGGCCGGCTTCTTCAATCGCCATTTCAAGTTTCGCGATGTCAAAGTTACCTTTGAAATCTGCATTGACAGACGTATCGAACGCATCTTCGGTATAGACGTTTTTCGCCACACAGCAGTTAACCTGAGTATGACCTTGCGTGGTGTCGAAGAAGTAGTTAGACAGCGCCACCATTTTTGAACGGTCTAGGCCTTTTTCTTGTTCACGTT
This sequence comes from Vibrio gazogenes, assembly GCF_002196515.1. NCBI lineage: Bacteria > Pseudomonadati > Pseudomonadota > Gammaproteobacteria > Vibrionales > Vibrionaceae > Vibrio > Vibrio gazogenes. The sequence goes on from NZ_CP018836.1 coordinate 1,274,215, forward strand.
TTTTAATCAGAACAGGAATATAGATTTGTTCTGCACCACGACCTTGGTGTGTTGGAATCGTTAATTCATAACCGAAGATATCTTTTACAGCATTTGCAAGCGTGTAGTAGCTGCGGCTGCCACTGTATGCTTCATCGCCCATCAGCATTGCGGCTTGCATTCTTTGAGTGATAGAACCAGTGCCGCTATCAGTGAGAAGGTCAATGAACACATCATCACTATCTAAAAGGAACGGGTTCATACCTGCTTTAAGGATGGCTTCTTCACGATGTTCACGCGTGGTACGTTTTACTGGCTCAACCACACGAATACGAAATGGTTCTGGTAAGTGTTTAAAATTTTCCATGATAATACCTTTGAATTAATTAATTTTCGTCAGACGATATTATTCGGCACCCGATATATATTTAGGGTGTAAAATATCGCGCTAAATAATTAGCGATAAATTTAGAGTTAAATAAATCGATTCGGAATAACTAAACCACCCCTTTCAATGAATAAAGATGAGTGCCAGTATCAAAAAACGATATAAATAGATTTAATGTTGATGCTGATTGTTTAATCGATGCGAAAGAATGCAGAAACAACCAAGACGGTTAGGCGAGTGTAAAAGAAGGTAAGATTGAGATTTGATAGTCGTGCGTGTACCAAGCTAAGGAGCTTGACCATAACTTATCTTGAATTTTTAGATTTTTACTCATATCTAAATCCGCTGTGAGTTATAGCTGGTTGACTGATAGATGGATTTTTAACCAAGTCTATTGGGTAAGTAAATTAACTAAAATAATAATTGTGACCTAAGTCATCAAATTGAAATAGCAAAACTCATTATAAAAGAAGAAACGCGACTGCTTTAACAACAGAGAGCACACCAACTGACCCAAGCGACCTTAGCAAACGCAAAGGTGAATTAGAAGATGACGTTGATGATCTTGGGGGGTTGGTGCGGCATACCTCTATTTTTGCATCTGGCATAGACTTAGTCTTTACAATGCCTCAGCCGTTTCTTGTAGATATCGCCATAGCGGATTACCGCTATGCATATCAATAATCACTACGGACCAGCGAGAAGAACATTTATCTTCTTCCTGATGTATTTCACGATAGCGTATAACAATGCTGTCTTGTGTTGCTAATAGCGTTTCACATTGCTCAATTGTAATGGACAAGGATGGGCGACTTCCGATGTTCTGCCGAAATAGCGCTTCAACCTGTTGTAGACCGACAAGATTCCCAGAAACTGGGACCATGGAAAAAGTCGGGCTGAAGCTATTTAGTAGTTTCTCTAGAGACATAGGGTGCTTTGAATCACCAGTAAATACATCTTGAATCCATTGATGAAGCTCGATAACACTGTGATGCGCGACTAATTCTCTTTCGGATAACATAACGAGTCCTTTTTCTGGGTGAGTTTTTTAATCAGTAGCAAGGGACTGAGCCCAACAACTGAGGCGATTAAAAATGTCAGTTGGTAGGCTGACATATCCGTGGTGTACTGTTGCAACAAGTTAAAAACTAAAGTGAAAAAAGCAGCACCGATACTGAAGGACATCTGACGATTCAGATTCCAGATAGTACTGGCTCGAGTCAGTTGCTCTTCGTCAAAATCCATCATCGCCGTTGTCTGGGCTGTATTGGCACTTATTCCTCCTCCCATGCCCATCAATAGGTAGGCGATAATCAATAATGGCAGTGTGAGAGTATTTCCCGCTAAAGAGAGAACCGCGATCCCGGAGGAGTGTAATAATAAACCAGATAGAAATAATGGCTGCGCACCAATACGATTATAGAGTCGGCCACCCATTACCATGGCAAAAAATGACCCTGTCGCATAAAGTATCATCAATGATCCAGTTTGCTCCGCCGACCAACCCAGCTCATCTTGAAGAAAAAATATACTTAATAGGTTCACTCCTGTGAAGACACCAGGAACGGCATGGTAAATCAGCACAGAAAATCGCATATGAATATTATGCAGCATTTTGAGATCAAGAATGGGGTCAGACTTATCCTGATAGTACTTCAAGTAAGCCATGGCAAAAACAAAGCCGATGATAAGAAACAATAATGACTTCAGTTTTGAACCAGCATCGGCATAAAGAGAAAGTCCTATGAGTATTGTGGCCAATGAAATACTAACCAACATTAGCCCCTTTAGGTCAGGGCGTTTTACCTTCGTTTCCTCAGAGCGAATCCATAGTAGGGCTAATAACGCTGTTAATAAACTAAAGGGAATATTACATAGAAATACCCAACGCCAAGAAGCATGGTCAACAATGATGCCACCAATAGTCGGTGAGATAGCGGGAGCAATCAAAGCGACCGCCATAACAAGTGTTGATATTTTTGCTCGTTCTTTATTTTTAAATAAATTAAATGTGAGAGCTTGACCAACGGGAATAAGCAGGCCACCACCCACGCCTTGAATAAAACGAAAAGTGACTAAAGAATAAAAATCATTTGCTGTACCAGCTAATAATGCACCCAATGAAAATATAAGCATGGATGCCACAATGGTTAATCGATCGCTAAATTGACTGGCTAACCAATTACTAATAGGAATAATCAGTGTCAGACCAAGAATATAACTATTTGCAACCCAAACAACACTTGACGCTGATACAGACAATTCTCTGGCAATATCAGGAAGAGAAATTGCTGACATAAAGATATTTATACAGTCAATAAAAAAACCGATCAAAAAAATGAGAGCAATTCGGTAGCGATAAACCATGAGCAACCTCTGACAAAATTTTTATGGCCGGAATACTATAGAGTTTGACGGAGGGTGACGAGCTGTTTAGACTAAACGCTAAGTTTAATGAGATTTAACAGTGTATGTTTAACAATCTAAAACGTATCCATATTTTCATCACTGTCGTTGAAAGTGGCTCATTCTCCAAAGCGGCTGATCGACTATTCATCAGCAAAGCGATGGTCAGCATCCATATCAAATCCTTAGAAGACTCTCTGAAAGTTCCACTATTAATCAGAAACTCCAGAGGCTTTGTGATGACTGAAGCGGGTGAATTACTCTATAACGATTTTAAAGAGACATTTTCAAATATTCAGACATCATTAGACAATGTTGTTGAAAAGCATCATTCTCTCACTGGAAATTTAAGAATTTCTTCCACTGTCGAATTTGGAGAGGTGTTCTTAATACCTATTATTGCTGATTTCTGTCAGTCTCACCCAGATATTAATATTAGCTTTCATGCGGATTCTTCATTAAATAAATTAGTCAATGAGCAGATTGATTTAGCGGTTAGGTTGGGTGCATTGAATGATTCATCTTTAAAAAGTCGAAAGATCGGCCATTATAATATTATTATGGTGGCTTCTTCACAGTGGCTACTAAAAAATCCTCTTACTTCATTAGAGGATGTTAACTCAGCTCACTGGATTGCTAACAGTAATCTAAAAAATCCGACCCAATGGACTTTTCATAATAAAGATAATCATGCGTTCAAAGTGAATGCTACCGCAAAGTTTAGTACTAATTCATCAATATCTATAAAGTCTATGGTGAAGTCCAATCTTGGTATCGCCATATTACCCGAATGGATAATCAAAAAAGAATTAACAGACGGGGATTTTGTTCATTTATTTCCAGACTGGAGTCTTCCTAAACAGGATATCAGCGTTGTTTTTACAGGAGACCACCGTGTTCGTCTTAAATGCAGATCATTTATCGATCATCTAGTACACCATATCAATGATCTACAATAAATAGTGTAATACTTCCTATCCCACGGTCATCTCATCATGCTCTGAATCGCGGGCTTCGATATAAGCAGGTTGCATGAACAGAAAAAAACAATCCCCTTCTCTTGATTTGAGGGAGGGAGAAGGGGATTGTTGAATCTGATTCGCTGTTAGCGAACATCGTTGCCATTGCTGGCAATGACTTTTTTGTACCAGTAGAAGGACTTCTTCGGTGTCCGGTTTAAGGTGCCTTGCCCTAAGTTGTCACGATCAACATAAATAAAACCGTAACGCTTACTCATTTCACCGGTTGATGCGGCCACTAAGTCGATACAGCCCCAAGGGGTGAATCCCATCAGCGGTACACCATCTTGCATCGCGTCATGCATGGCCTGAATGTGCTGACGCAGGTAATCGATGCGATAGTCATCGTTGATTTCACCATTCTCATCCGGTGTATCTTTCGCGCCTAAACCGTTCTCGACCAAAAAGAGCGGTTTTTGGTAACGGTCATACAGGGTATTCATGGTAATTCTCAACCCAAGCGGATCAATCACCCATCCCCAGTCACTGGCGGGTAAATGAGGGTTGCGAATCGATTTCACCACATTTGCAGCGCTGGTGTTGCCTTCATTCATATCGGCAGATGCACAGCGCGAAGCGTAATAGCTGAAGGAAATGAAATCGACGGTATGTTTGAGAATTTCAAAGTCTTCAGCCTCGGTCTGAAGTTGTACGCCTTTTCTCTTGAAGACTGATTGGCTGTATGCCGGGTAATAGCCGCGAGATTGCACATCGATAAAGAATAGGTTTTCACGGTCTTTTTCCATCGCGGTAAACACATCTTGCGGCTTACAGGAATAAGGATAGAAATTCCCGCCTGCAAGCATACAACCGACTTGGTTTTGCGGGTCAGTTTCATGGGCGATTTTAGTTGCCAGTGCACTGGCAACTAATTGGTGATGTGCCGCTTGATATTTCACCTGATCGTGGTTTTCACCGGCCTGAAACAGTAATCCGGCACCTGAGAATGGGCTTGCCAGTAAAATATTGATTTCATTGAAGGTCAACCAGTATTTGACCAGACCACGGTAGTGTTCAAAACAGGTGCGAGCATAGCGGCTAAAGAACGCGATCATTTGACGGTTGCGCCATGAGCCGTATTGATTGACCAGATTCATGGGGACATCAAAATGGCACAAAGTGACCAGCGGCTCAATGCCATGCTTGTGACATTCTTCAAAGACGTTTCGGTAGAAATCTAGACCTGCTTGGTTCGGCTCCGCGTCATCGCCATTGGGATAAATACGACTCCATGCAATCGACAGGCGGAACACTTTGAACCCCATTTCTGCCAACAGGGCGATATCTTCACGATAGCGATGATAGAAATCGATGGCGTGGTGGCTGGGGTAGAATTCATCATCACTGAGTGTGACGCTGGCGACTTGGCCCAGTTTAATCGGCAGCCGGTTCTCACCGTATGGGATCATATCAACCGTGGTTAAACCTTTGCCGTCTGCAAGGTAAGCCCCTTCTGACTGGTTGGCGGCAATGGCGCCACCCCAGAGAAAATCTTGTGGAAAATTCAGTTCAGACATGTGTTTCCTTTTTATCGATGCAAGTCATCTTAAAGATCGGATGACTTGCATCTATCAAATGGCGGTTAAGCGGTTGCTTGTGATGACACTTTATTCTCATCATTCTTATTGTCAGCAGAATGATCAGCGTTGAGCGCTTGGTCATCATCGACTTGCGGATCATCTTCAAAGCCGAGTATCAGCGTCAGAACAAACGAGAGTACAATCGCGAGGGCAATCAGACCAAATACCCAGACAATACTCATCGGGTCATTGACATCAAAGAACTGCACGCTGGTAAATAGGCTCGGTGACGCCATGGAGTGACTGGCTAAACCGCCCATACCCGCCAGTGCTCCGACAATGAACCCTGTAATCATGGTCGCAATCAGCGGGCGTTTGAGGCGGACAAGAACACCATACAGTGCGGGTTCAGAGATACCGGCGAAAATCGCTGAAGCGCCTGCCGCGAGTGCAGTTTGTTTAAGCGCGATGTTTTTGGTTTTGTAAGCGACGGCTAGACATGCGCCGCCCATGCCTAGATTTGCGCCGATTTCAGAAGGCATCACCATGCCTTCCCGGCCTGTTTCGGCAATGGTCTGGATAATGGTTGGTGTGAAAACACGATGCATCCCGGTGAGGACCAAGAGGGGCCATAATGCGCCCATGATTGCAACCGATAACCAGCCGAGTGTACCGTGAATAGTATAAACCACCGCTGAAATTGCCGTCCCGATCCAGATACCGACGGGGCCAATCACCACAATGGCAATGGGCGCAGCAATCAACACAATGAGCATCGGTTTGAGGAAGTTTTTGGTCACGACCGGCGTAATTCGATCCACCCAGCGCTCAATGTAAGACAGAACCCAAGTCATCACCAGTGCCGGAATCACCGTATAAGTGTATTTCACCGCAGTAATGGAGACCCCGAACAGATCAACTTGTTGGCCTTGCGCTGCCTGAGCCATCAGGGCGATAAAGTTGGGATGAATCAGCACCCCGGCAATCGCAATCGCCAGTGACATATTGGTTTTGAATTTGATGGATGCAGAAGCGGCCACCATCACAGGCAGGAAGAAGAAAGCACCGTCACCAATCGCTTTGAGAATAATTAACGTCGGTGCATTCGGTTCGACCCAACCGCTCATCTCTAAGACCATTGCCAGCAGCTTAACCATCGAACCGCCGATAATCGCTGGAATGAGGGGAGACATGGTGCCGACAAGCGCATCAAGCATTTTTGCACCGATGACTTTTGCGGTCAGTTTTTGCTTTTTCTTTGCGGAAGTTGCGGGCGGTGCGGCATCAATATCGATAAGAGACATCACTGCTTTGTAAGCAACAGCCACTTCATTACCGATGATCACTTGCACTTTATCACCATTATCAACCACGCCCATCACGCCTTTGATCGCTTTGAGCTGAGGGATATCAACCAAGCTTGCATCGTTGAGAACAAAGCGGAGCCGTGTCATGCAGTGGGTCAGAGCGGAGACGTTATCTTTTCCTCCCACGTGTGCAACAACTGATTGCGCAATTGTCTTGTAATTGTTGGACATTTTGATCTCCTAGAAACGCTTCCCGGTGATGCTCACTTATTTTTGAGTGGTTTGGGCGCAAAATCTTAGCCGGGAAAATGCATTTATTTTGTTATTCGATTGGTTGAGTAAGTGACTTTACAGTGCTTTAAGTTACCGGTAACATGTTACCGGTAAAGTTGGTCGGGTAAACCCCAATCTTAGCGTGAATGTTAAAAATGAGATCACGCGCAAGTTTGTGATGAGGATTGAGTATGTCAGGTAGCAGTATCGTCGTGATGGGGGTTTGCGGGTGTGGTAAAAGCACGATTGGTGAACAGTTGGCGAATCGGCTCGGGCGTCAGTTTATTGATGGTGATGATCTTCATCCCCGCGCGAATATTCAGAAAATGGCTGCGGGACAGCCATTGAATGATGCAGACCGTCAACCGTGGCTGGAAAGCATCCGGGAGGCCGCTCATCGTTTTGAAAGCCACAATGAACATGGTGTGTTGGTCTGTTCGGCATTAAAAAAAGACTATCGTGAGCAAATCCGCAAGGGGAACAAACAGGTGACTTTCGTATTTCTTGATGGTGACATGGCATTGATTCTGGAACGAATGCGGATGCGACAAGGTCATTTTATGAAAGAGAATATGGTGAAAAGTCAGTTCGATACGCTAGAGCGACCGGATCATGAACCCCAGACGATAGTGGTGAGTATTCAAGGCAGTATTGACCAAGTGATCGACCGGATCGTGACAGCGCTGCAACAGGCGCAAGTCCCTGAAATAAAAAACTCCTGAAATAAAAAGTTCCTGAAGTAAAACGTCTCTGAAGTGATTAAATACTGTCTCCTTCACGAATGATATATCCCATATCAATAACAGGGTGCGCAATGGGTTCGTTTTTGAGCCTTGCAATGATTAATTCTGCGCTTTTCTGCCCAATGTCAAACCGGGGTGTATCGATACTGGTGATTTTGGGGTGAATGGTCTTACCAATATCTAAAGCGTTGTATCCCACAATAGAAAGTTGTTCAGGGACATTGATGCCGCGCTGTTGAGCGGCGAATAAAGTACCAATGGCGATATCGTCGTTGGTACAGAAGACACCATCTAAGTCAGGGTATTGCTGCATCGCTTTATCAAGTAAATCACCGGCTAATGAAAAACTGGAGTGCTCCTTGGTGAGAATGTGTTTTGTCTCTAATTCCGCTTCTTGCATCGCTTTGTCATAACCAAGCATTCGAAGATGTGTGCGCGTATCAAGACGGGCACCAAAGTAAGCGATAGATCGTTTACCGGCCGCAATCATCCGCCGTACCACCTGATAGGAAGCATCGGTATGATCCAGCCCGACGACCATATCAATCGGCGCGGGCGGAAGTTCCATTGTTTCAACCACAGGCACACCAGCGTTTTTGATCATCTGTAATGTTCTCGGGGTGTGGTTGCTGGCGGTGAGAATCAAGCCATCGACCTGATAGGAGAGTAGAGATGCAATTTTGCGCTCTTCTTCTTGTTCATCATAACCAAAGTGAGCCAGCAGTGTTTCATAACCGTTGGCTTTGGTGACGGTCTCAACACCTTGCATGAATGCAGCGAAGATCTGATTAGAGAGTGACGGGAGTAATACCCCGATCGCATTACTTGAAGCACGGGATAACATGGCCGGTGCACGGTTTTCGATATAACCCAGTTGTTCGATCACCGTGGCGATTTTCTCTTGGGTCTTTTTTGCCACGGATTCAGGGTTTCGCATATATCGGGAGACCGTCATCTTCGTTACACCGACCGCATCGGCTACGTCTTGTAAGGTGGTGCGGCTTTTTTTTGTTTTTGGGGCGTAACGGTTGTTTTGGTCATAGCGTTTTGCTCAGCCTAACAATATGAATTGTCTGCTTAGATATGGTTTCGAGTTAAATTCGGGGGCCATCTTACCTTGCGTTTGCCTGCGATAGAAGTGTCGTCAGCTCAGAACGTCATCTTCATCGGCTTTTTACGGGTAAATAGGGTTGCCTGTATTGGCGCCAAAAAGATCATCCACCTGAGTCAACGTGTGACCCCAATCACTATATCCCTGAAAATATAGCAAAAATATATTCATAGACTACGATAAATACGACGAATGTATCTTTTATTTTGATTGTCTTAGGGATTTATCAAAGTATGACGGTCATCATTGCCATGTGCTTGAAATAGGCAGATAAAGTTAAAATGCTTTGTCATTGAAAACATATTGTCATTAGAAAAAGGATTGTTGTGGGATATATTTCATATCTCGATTAAACAAGGTGTGTCTATGTTTAAAAATCTATCACTAAAAAATAAGTTAGCTATATCTGCCAGTATTGCCATTGTTGTTGGCTGCATATTAGTTGAGATCATTTCGTTTTATGCTTCTTTGGATCGATTATCCGTTTCTGTCGAACAGCGATTGCTGAGTACCAGTGCATCTTATAATCAATATGTGGCTGACTGGTTGAAGTCGAAAGAATTGGCTTTAACTTCTTTATCTGAAGAAGTTCAGGAAGGGTCTGTGGTCACGCATTTGAAACAGATGAAACGTGCTGCGGGGTTTGAAAATGTATTCCTTGCTTATCCTGACGGTAGTCAGAAGAATGCCAATGGGGCCGTGCTGCCTCCGGGCAATAATGATCCCAGAAAGTGGGGCTGGTATATCAATGCGAAGAAAAATCCGGACAAGGTGTTTATGGATAACCCGACTGTCGCTGCGGCCACCGGAAAAAACGTGGTGTCGATGGGGAAAGCCGTCAACCTGTTTGGTTCTGAGTTGGTGCTGGGCATTGATATTGAGTTGAACGATATTCTCAATAGTTTGAAACATGTCGTTTTGCCGGGCGATGGCTATATGTTTATGACCAATAAGACCGGACATGTCTTCATTCATCAGGATGTATCTTTACTGAATCAGCGTGTTGAAACACTGGGGATTCCTTTTGCCGATATTCAGGATATTGTCCGCTCAGGCAAAGATAAAGTGCTCGAGATTCAGGGGAAAAAATATGTGGTCTATGCGCGGGCAATCCAAGGCAGTAATTTGATTACGGTGGCAGTGATTGATCAGCAGTCTTTGGTCGAGCCGCTGTATCACACATTGTATAGCCAACTTGCGGTGACAGCTGTGTTGGTCTTGATCGGTATCGCGCTATTCAACTGGATTTGTAGTATTTTGTTCCGTCCTTTGAAGCATGTTTCTGATGCATTGGAGCAGATTGCAAGCGGCAGTGGTGATCTGACGCAGCGGATTGAGATCCGCAGCCATGATGAGGTCGGTAAAGTGGCGCATGGATTTAATACCTTCGTGGATAGTCTGCAACAGTTAATCAGTCATATTCGTCAGCAGTCTGATGCGTTAACCCTTATGTCGCAAAAGAGTACAGAGCGGGTGAATCAGACCGCAGAAGAACTCTCGATGCAGCAGCAGGAAATCACCATGGTTGCCACCGCTGTGACGGAGATGGCTTCTGCAACGCAGGAAATTGCCTCGCATGCCGAACAGACCGCCCATTCGGCTCAGACTTCTTCTGAAAGCACTCAGCATGGGCATCAGTTGGTGATGAATACCAAACAGTCGATCAATCATCTGGCGAGTGAAGTCACTCAGGCCAGTACGGTGATTTCAGAGCTCGATCAGCACTCTGCGGAAATCTCAGCAGTGCTGGGTACGATTCAGGGGATCGCGGAGCAAACCAACCTGTTAGCTTTGAATGCTGCTATCGAAGCGGCTCGGGCCGGAGAACAAGGGCGTGGATTTGCGGTGGTGGCTGATGAGGTGCGGGTGCTTTCTCAAAGGACACACACTTCAACTGAAGAGATCAAATCGACGATTCAAACGCTTCAGGAAATGACTCAAAGAGCGGTCGGTTTGATGGCAAATAGTGCTAAGCTGGCTGAAAGTTCGGTTCAGGATGCCGATCATGCCAGTCAGGCTTTAGAAGAGATCCTGACTTCTGTGGGGCAGATTAGCGATATGGCAACACAGATTGCGACCGCAGCAGAAGAGCAGACCCATGTTACCGGTGAAATCACTCAGAATGTGACCGCGATTAAAGATGTTACGGAGGGGCTGGCAAGCGGTGCTGAAGCCGGATTACGGCAGACCAATGAAATGAAAGATCAGGCGATGGCCCTGAATTCGAAAGTGGCGACCTTTAAACTGGATTAATCCGTCGATTGATAAGTTGATACGTTGACACAAAGAAAAACCACATGGCTAGCCATGTGGTTTTTGTTGTTTCAGAGCCATTGTTTTAAAACTATCGTTTCAAAGCTATCGTGTCAAAACCACCGGGCGGGCGTCAAACGCTCTGTCATGATAAGTCAGCCAATGGTTACACCAGTTGTATCCATCTCGCTTGTGGTGTCGGTGGTTATGATAACAGTGCGGTAATCACACCGATGAGCGCCCCGAACACGCCTCCCCAAATCACCAGCCAGCCCAGATGTTCTTTAATCATTTTTTGTACCATCTCTTTGACCAGTTGTGGGGTTAACTCACTGAGTCGCTGATCGATGATCTGTTCGATATTCTGACGGATATCGGCTTTCATCGTCTCGGATTCTAACTGTTCTTTCAGGGCGTTTTGAACCGAATCGCTGTGACTGATTTCAACCATTGCCTGTTGCATTTTTTCGACAAAAGGTTGTTTGAGCGGTTGCAGGGCGTCGGTTCCGCCAAACATGGACAGCATGCCCCCGAAGGATGACTGCGCAATGGTTTCAACGAGTGCATCAAACGTCGGATTAAAATCAACTTGCGCGATGACCGGTTCTAAGCTGAGTTGACTTGTTTGGTTGAGTTCTTGATCGAGAAACTTATCAATGTTGGTATCGGTAAAAAATTGTTCCATCATCAGAGATTTGATTGCGGAGCGAAATGCATCAAAGCGTTTAGGAATTACACCTGAGCCATATAATCCGGGAACTTTCTCGAAGAGCATATGAATGGCGAGCCAGTTGGTGATCGCACCGGAAAAGGCAAATAGTCCCGCAGTAAATAAAATATCCTCATTCAGCTGATAGCCTGCAAACATGCAGAGAATCGCAATCAGATTGGTATAAAGGCTTTTGTTGGTCATATTGGTGTCTCATCTCCTGAATATCTCGAAACAGGCGGATTTTAGAAGAAAACGGCTCGTTTTAGAAGCAAAGCCTTCATTGCAGCGTAACAAACAAGCAAGGCGGATTGGTAAAGTGATATCGAATCAGCAAGACAGCAGACGCCACCGCAGTGGCGTATATGAGTGATTGACTAACAACCGATGAACCCGCCAGTTTGATGTTGCCAGAGGTGCGCGTAAATGCCATGTTTGGCGAGTAAGGCTTGGTGTGTCCCTTCTTCGACGATTTTGCCTTGATCGAGCACGATCAGACGATCCATGGCGGCAATTGTCGAGAGACGGTGTGCAATCGCAATCACTGTTTTGCCTTCCATCAGCTCATAGAGGCTTTCCTGAATCGCCGCTTCCACTTCTGAGTCGAGAGCGGACGTTGCTTCATCCAGAATCAGAATCGGGGCGTTTTTCAACAATACCCGAGTAATGGCGATGCGCTGGCGTTGTCCGCCGGATAACTTGATACCACGTTCGCCGACTTGGGCATCATACCCTCGGTTACCGTGGGGGTCCGAGAGGGTTTCAATAAACTCATGGGCGTGCGCCTGTTGCGCCGCACGAATCATCTGTTCTTCCGTTGCTTGGGGATTACCGTAGAGAATGTTTTCACGGATGGAGCGATGCAGCAATGATGTATCTTGGGTGACCATCCCAATCACGCAGCGGAGTGAGTCTTGGGTCATCGCATCGATGGCTTGACCGTCAATGCGGATTTGCCCGCTTTCAACGTCGTGAAACCGTAGCAGCAAGTTGACCAGTGTGGATTTTCCGGCTCCGGAACGTCCGACAATCCCGACTTTTTCTCCGGGACGAATATGCAGGTTTAAGTCATTGATGACATTGATGTCGGTGCCATAGCAAAAATGAACGTGTTCAAACTCAATGGCCCCTTGGGTAATCTGTAGTGGTTTGGCATCCGGTTTATCTTGAACTGCAATCGAGCGGGAGAGTGAATTCATTCCGTCGACAACCGTTCCCATATTCTCAAACAGTCCGCCGATTTCCCACATGATCCATTTGGACATCCCATTGATACGCAGTGCCAGTGAGATTGCCACGGCGATGGCACCGACGGTGATGGCCTGTTGTGACCACAGATAAATCGAAATGGCAGAGATCGAAAAGAGCAGCAGGTAATTGGCGACTTCAACCGAGAGATTAAATCCGGTCACCAGACGCATCTGACGGTACACCGTGCCGAGAAAGCCTTCCATACTCTCTTGAACGTAGCTGGTTTCACGGTGGTTGTGCGAGAACAGCTTGACCGTTTGAATGTTGGTGTAGCTGTCCACGAATCGTCCTGTCATGGTTGAACGGGCATCGGCCTGAAGTGACGAAACATGTTTGAGCTTCGGTACATAGAAAAACTGAATACCGACGTAACTGATGAGCCAGAGCAGCATGGGGAGCATCAGACGCCAGTCAGAATCGCCAAGCAAGACTAAAATCGCGGTGAGATAAACACTGACGTAAATGAAGACATCCACCATTTTCATTACGGTTTCGCGAATTGCCAATGAGGTCTGCATGACTTTGGTTGCTATACGGCCGGCAAATTCATCCTGATAAAAAGAGAGGCTTTGTTTTAACAGATAGCGGTGTGCGAGCCAACGAATCGACATCGGATAATTCCCGAGCATCGTTTGATGAACCAATAGTGAATGAATTGCGACAATCAGCGGCATACCGATCAGGATTAATACCGTCAGACCAATCAAGAGCGATTGATTATCAGCAAGGAATGTTTCTGGGTTGCTGGCAGAAAGCCAGTCGACCAGTCGACCCATAAATCCGAATAGGGCGACTTCAACAATGGCGATTGTCATACTCAATAGAGCGATGACGATTAATGGTTTGATAAATCCTTGCGTGTAATGACGACAAAACGCCCATAAAGTGGTTGGCGGTTGTTGTGGCTCTTCTGAGGGAAAAGCCTGCGTAAACCCCTCAAATCGCTTAAACATAAAGGTCCTTTGGTTTCGGTAATCATTTGGTAAATCAAGGTGGTCAGTGTTGTTTCAGAGCAGACGGTCATCCTGCGGTGTGCGAGAAAACAATCAGCCTCCATTATAATCATCTTTGGAGGCTTTCACAGTCTGTTACGATTGAGATCGGCTACGACTGGGTCGTTTGTTGAGATGAACTGTCCTGAGATTCGCAGTCCCGAGATGTACAATCGCGAGATGAACAATAGAGAATGGCAAAAGACATGGCGGGTTGTGACCGTTCACTTTTGTCTGTGGTGGACATCATGTCAAAGGTGGCGGTATCAAATAAAACTTGCCAGACCTGCTGGTCTTCAGGGAGCGTAAACGAGGCTGATTCCTTGGTGCGGTTGATCAGGTACAGGATTTCGTCACCGTTATCTCCGATCCCCAGATGCAGTGAAACACGATTGAGTTGGTTCCAGTCGTCTTGTGTCATCAGCGAACCGTCCTCTCTCCGCCAGAAAACACGGTTTGAGTTGCGAGAATCGCCGCTGAATGCTTGAATAAACGGCACCATATATTTTTCTCGGGCGGTGACGAGTTTGCCCAGCCAATCCTGAAACTGCTGTTCATCCTTGTCTAACTGCCATTTGAGCCAGCTAATCTCGTTATCCTGACAGTATGCGTTGTTATTGCCTTGTTGTGTATGGGACAACAAGTCGGCAGTCAGGAGGTGCGGGATCCCGAATGAAAACAGAACCGTGGCCATAAAGTTGCGTTTCTGTTGCATCCGGACGTTGTTAATCTCCGCATCTTGGGTCGGGCCTTCAATCCCATAGTTCTCAGAGCGGTTGTCGCCGTGACCGTCCCGGTTTTGTTCACCATTGGCTTCATTATGCTTGTGTTTGTATGACACCAAGTCTTGAAGGGTGAAGCCGTCATGATAAGTAATGTAGTTGACGGTGAGTTTAAAAGGCCAGTTTGCGGCACTGTATAAATCCCGTGACCCCATGATGCGGGTTGCGAATTCTTTGAGATACCCTTGATCACCACGCCAAAAACTGCGACTGATATCTCTGAGCTTATCGTTGGTTTCATTCCAGCCAAACGGAAAGTTACCGACTTGATAACCGTTCGGCCCAATATCCCAAGGTTCTGCGATCAGTTTCGTTTGTTTGAGGACGGGATCTTGAGCAACGGCTTTAAAAAACGGTGCATTCGGACTGAAGGTTTCCCCGGATCGGCCGAGGGTTGCGGCAAGATCGAAACGGAAGCCATCGATGTGGTATTCATTGACCCAATAGCGAAGTGTATCCATCACTAGGTTGAGAGACGGCTGATAAGCCAGATCGACGGTGTTGCCACACCCGGTAAAATTGGCATAAGTCTGGCCATCCGTGATGTAGTATTTGGGGTCTAATGCTCTCAGGTTGAAAAGCGGCCCATCAGCCCCACCTTCGGCAGTGTGGTTGTATACCACATCCAAAATCACTTCAATACCAGCCTCATGCAGCGTGCGAATCACCGTTTTTAACTCTGTGACCGGATCATCAATCGCGTAACGTGGATCGGGCACCATAAACAGATACGGATTGTATCCCCAGTAATTGACCTGTTGTGCTTCTAGCAGGTGAGGCTCATGCATACAAGCGGCGATAGGCAGGAGTTGGAGTGTTTTAATATGCTGCTTTTGATAAAACGCCATCATCGCGGGGTGGGTCAGTCCGAGATATTTTCCTCGTAACTTGGGTGGGATGTCCGGATGTTGTTGCGTCAAACCCTTCACATGGGTTTCGAACAAAACCGTCTCTTGCCGTGGGATATTCGGGCGAGATGTTGCCTGCCAGTCAAAGCTATCATCGACAACCACACATTTGGGAAGTTGAAAACTTGATTTGATAGTGAATGGCGGGGTATAGCTGAGCGGCCCATCCAGTGATTTCGCATAAGGGTCGGAGATATATTGCCACTTGTTTTGCTCTGGCGGCTTGATGAGATACCCATATTTTTGACCGGCGCGAATCGCAGGAATATAAGTAGAGCGGATGCCAGCATATTCATGGTCGAGAGAATATGTGTCGTAGTGCCCTTGTTCATCGAATAATGCGAGCCGAATGGACGGATTCCCCGGTGCATAAATAGAAAAGTTGCATCCGTCGGCATCTAGTGTGGCACCTAAAGGATAAGGTTGAGATTGGAGCGTATCGTTCACTTTATGCATTTAGTTTTCCACCCGGTTATCATGACTCGTGTTGTTTCCACTAAACGGTTCTAGTAAAAAACTTTGTTGTGCATTGGTCAAGTGTTCGTCACAAAATGTACATAGATCACGCGATTGTCAAAAGGTTAACGCAAATGAAGGTGATGCACGCTATATATTTTAGTTATATATTTTGAATATCACAGGATTTATGTTTTTGCTGTGGAAATCGATGAAAGCCCGTCCAGCGTGACAAATCTTCACCATCGATTCTCATCCTTATTTTAGGTAGACATCACTTTGTGAGGAAAATGACTCGCATGATTACATCTGTTGCTGATATTCTTTTTGATATTGGAATCATCAGGCATCAGAGTCTGATTGCTCTGCTTTGCAACCAACCAAAAATAGGCATGAATGAATATTATCGGATTTTTAATGGGACTGGCTGGTCTGTCACTGATTTTATTAGTGTCTTGGATGATGGTCCTTTCGGTAAAACAAAAACGGCTGGAAGCTGAACGTCAGGCAAGAGAAGACTCAGGGCGTCGTGCGAGAGAGCAAGCCGTGGCAGAAGACCGCAAAGAGCGCCAGCAAAAAGCTGAGGAAGGTCATATTCCGACCATTCTTTATTTGGCTAAAGAAGCTGAGAAGCGCGATCTGCGGGAAGCATTATATTGGTATGAGAAGGCCGCATCTCTGGAAAATATTACCGGTATGTATGGTGTCGTGCGGATTTGTCAGCGTTCCCGCAAGGATACGGTATTAGAAGAAAAAGCAAGGTTCTGGCAAGTATATATTCGTGGTCTGGAAGGTGATTTACACGCACTTTGCGAAACCGCGAAGGCCTATTTCTCCGGTTTGGGGATTGCAGTGGACGCCGAAAAAGGAGTCCGGATTCTCGAAAAGGTGGCCATGTCAAATTTCATTCCGGCCCAACTGAGCTTAGGAGACTGGTATATTTCCCGCGATAATCCGGTCCCTAAGCCTGAAGATGCTTGTTACTGGTACTCTAAAGCCGCCAGACTGGATAGTTCGGAAGCCATGATGAAATTAGGCTTGAGTTATCTCAAGGGTAATGGTGTGAACCAAGATCATCGCAAAGGTTGCTATTGGCTGGAATGTGCCGGGGAAAGAGGCAATGCCGAGGCGATGTATCATGCCGGGACGGCGTGGATGGATCATGGGGCGTACGGGAATTCGGTGGCGTATATCTGGCTATTTTTATCGGCACATTGTGGTTATGAACCGGCAAAAGGAATGCGGGATGATGTCGGCAGCCGCCTTGGGGTTGACTCGATTGTATTGTTGCAAAGTTTTGCCAAACCATTGTTGAAAAAAATTCAGTCAGGAACGATCGGGAAGCATTTGATTATTCGGGCTTTTAATAAGTTATATAAACGCAATGTTCCGATTCCCCAACGTGAATATCCCGATGACGACTTACCGTCAACCGATGACAGCGATGCGTTGGTTGCAGAAATGGAAGAGCTGTTGCCCGGCCCGCATGACGATACAACCAGCGGTGAAGCACAAGCGGAGACTGAAAAAGGCGGAGGTGAGGAAAAGAACCTCAAACTGGACTTTACCGATAAGCATATGCACTGAGCCCCGCTCATCAATATTGATAGATGTTATCCTGCCCTTAGGCAGGATAACAAAACAAAAGCATCAGACTGTCTTCTGATGTTCTGACTGACAAACGGCTGCGGTGAACACAACGTCTGTTGAGCTGTTGAGCGCGGTTTCTGCTGAATCTTGAATGACCCCGATAATAAACCCAACCGCCACGACTTGCATCGCGACATCGTTAGAGATACCGAAAAGACCACATGCGAGTGGAATCAGAAGCAGAGAGCCACCGGCAACGCCCGAAGCACCACATGCCGAGATTGCTGCAATAAGACTGAGCAGTAATGCACTCATCATATCGACTTCAATGCCCATAGTATTGACTGCTGCCAGTGTCAGTACGGTAATTGTGATCGCAGCCCCCGCCATATTGATCGTTGCGCCGAGAGGAATGGATACGGAGTAGGTATCTTCATCCAATCCGAGCTTGTCACATAGGTTGAGGTTAACCGGAATATTGGCAGCACTCGAACGGGTGAAGAAGGCCGTCACACCGCTTTCACGCAGACATTGCAGAACCAGTGGATAAGGGTTGCGACGCGTTTTGACATAGACGATGAGCGGGTTGACGACGAGGGCAATAATCAGCATGGATGCCAGCAAGACCGCAAGCAGATGCGTATAACCGGCAAGTGCCGAAAATCCGGTGGTCGCAAATGTTGAAGCCACCAGACCAAAGATACCGAACGGAGCGAGGCGAATGACGAAGCGTACAATCATTGCCACACCGTGGCTGAGATCTTCAAGGACGGCCTTAGTCGATGCACTGGCATGATGTAAAGCTAATCCCAAACCAATTGCCCAAGCCAGAATACCGATATAATTGGCTTGAATAATGGCATTGACTGGATTATCGACAATTTTAAACAGAAGGGTATGAAGCACTTCTGTGATGCCTTGTGGTGGAGTTGCGCCATCGGCACCGGCAACCAGTGTCAATGTGGTCGGAAACATGAAACTTAATACCACTGCTGTGAGCGCTGCGGTAAATGTTCCCAGTAAATATAATCCCACGATAGGGCGCATAAAGGTATGTTGGTTTCTTTTCTGATTGGCAATAGAAGCCGCAACTAAAACGAAAACGAGAATGGGTGCGACGGCTTTCAGTGCGCTGACAAAAAAGCTGCCCAACAAGCCGGCTTTTGTTGCTGCTTCGGGAGCGAAGGTCGCCAGAAGTGCACCGAAAACAATGCCTGCAATAATTTGCAGCACTAAGTTGCCTCGGGCAAAACGAGCGAATATGTTGTTGCTTTGCATACTAATTCCTGCGGTTTAGTGATGTGGGGATGTTGATCATCGGGGTTGATTTTTTGCCGGAGGACGGCTTGTCTCTGTCGCTGATTACATCCGGATTCGAATTATAATATTTCTGAACAGCAGTGAGACTGAGGTCGTGAGCTGTGATTCGTGCCACGATTCATGTCACTTAAAGTCCAGAAAAGTCATATTATAGTGACAAAATGATGTGTCTAGAATTAATTAGATTTCAGGTAGGAAAATTGTTAATTGGGCAGGAAAATGAATGATTTTGTTGCGGATATTGAATTTTTGTGACTAAAAATTCTGCGGTGTGTTAATTTTTTATTAACGCATTTGGCTGCATATGGTATGGGGAAGTCATACTTCCCCAAATCGACACGTGTTTGCGATGAGTTATTCTTGTGACGGGCGGGCAAATTTTTCGAGTGCCAGTACCAAGCCAATCGCACTACACATCATCACAATTGCCAGCAGTAGCTGCGCGGATTGCGAGGTGAGCTGTTCATATGCCATTGGCGATAGATTGTGTTGCACAAGCGGGACTTGTTCGCCATGGGAATTGGTACGCCAAGTCAGCGTTTCTTTCCACGGCCAGATTTTTGGTAATGTGCCGACCATGAGTCCCGTCAGGCCTGACAACGTGATATCCCGGTAATGATTCAGTAACCAAGAGAGCAGATGAGAGAAACTTAATAGCCCTGCCACACACCCGACCAAAAATACCATCAGAATATCGATTTGCATTGCTTTCACTGCATCAAGAATCGGTGCATACATGCCGAGCAGCAGCAGGATAAAGCTCCCGGAAATTCCCGGTAGAATCATGGCGCAGATCGCGATGCATCCGGCAATAAAAACATTCAGCAGTGAAGGTTCTAGGTTCAGCGGTTGTAAGACCGTGATGGTATAGGCGAATGCTAAACCAACTCCCCATGCGACGAGATCCAATAAACGTTTGCGTTCAATTTGTCTGAAAATATGGTAGACGGAAACCAGAATCAGGCCGAAGAAGAATGACCAGAGTGGGATCGGGTGAGTGTCCAGTAACCAAGAGATCAGTTTGGCCAGTGTGAGAATACTGACAAAAATGCCACCGAACAGGCTGAGTAAAAATAACGCATTGATATGGCGTAATGTATCGGCGACGCCATGTTGACGCAGGTAGGTAATCAGTCTGGGATTAATACGACGAACACTTTCCAGTAGTTTGTCATAGATACCGGTAATAAAAGCAATGGTACCACCGGAAACACCCGGTACCACATCTGCGGCGCCCATGGCGAGGCCTTTTAAGAAAGTGATGAAATAATTCATTGAGTCAATCAAATATAAGGGATTATCGGGCATTCAGTATATCGAATTCTGCTAGCGATCCCCATCGAATTTGCAAAATCGGTGTTTGAATTCTGTTTGCTTTTTGCAAGATGAGGATGTTTTGTTGCAAAGTGCAATTTGTTTATTCGTATAAATGCAGTCAATCATGGGCTGTGCTCTCTAATGTACTGTATTTTCTGATTATTTAAAGTTGGCATGGGGTGTGCATTAATAACTATGACCCTTAAGCCGAGGGTCACCTAGCCAACTGACGTTGTTAGTGAACCTTGTTGTTCACATTGATTGTGCCAAGTGCGGATTGCGCTTGGCTTTTTTTTTGCGTGATGTTCTGATCAGTTCAGGGCTCGCAGGCAACGCAATATATTTTGTACATTGCATTGTTCTTGATGTGCTTTTCGAACGGTTACTCTTCGATACAGACTTGGTTACGGCCGTTGGCTTTCGCGCGGTAGAGCGCTTTATCCGCGCGATAGAAGGTCCGCTGCGTATTCTCTCCTTCCCGATGTAACGTAACGCCAATACTGACCGTCAATCCTCTTTCTCCCAGAATTTCTTGCCAATTAAATTGATATATATTTTCACGGAAGTGTTCACCATGGGCTTGTGCATCTTCCAGCGTTGTCTCTTCGATAATGACCAGAAATTCTTCACCGCCAAAACGTACACAGGAGGCCTGTTGAAAGCCGAAATACTCGCTGAGTAATCTGGATACATTCACGATGGCTTTGTCTCCGACAAGGTGACTGAGCTCATCATTAATGGATTTGAAATGGTCAATATCGACGACAAGAAAGGCGAAGGGAGTTTCATGCAGCAGCAGATCCTTGAGCTTCGTATCCAGCCAGCGGCGATTGTGGAGTTTGGTCAGCGGATCGGTAAATACATCCTGCTGGAGCTGGGCAACCGTGTTCTTTTGATTTTCTGTTGTTTCTTTGAGCTCCCGATTTTCGATCTCTGACAAAATCAGTTTCAACTGAAGTTCAAAGCGAGATAGCCGACGCAGCTGCGTTGTGCCCAAGTCGCCGATCGGAATCCGTTTCATCAAATCGATTTCGACCTGAAAAGCGCGCTTTTGACAGTCTAGTGCTTGCTGGTATTTATGTTGGTATTCATAGATATAACTGAGCGCCTGATATAGATCTTTTTTCAATTCCGGATGGGTAAATGACGCGATTTTCTTATTCTGGCTCAGGAGCAGCATTTCTGCGAGATGGGCTTTCCCGATTTGGGTGAAGCAGAGTGCCAACTCGATTTTGATTAAGCACGAAAGTGAGATCAGGTAGTTATGTCGCGTGGTATAAGGGACAGAGGCAATAATGTGTAGCGCATCGAAAACATGATTTCTAGCGAGACAAATCTTGGCTTTGTATAACAGGATCTGACCCGCCAGCGTTTTGTCACTGACCAGAATACTGAGTTCCTCACACTCTTTGATGAGCTGTTCTGCCTGCTTATAATTTTTGAGGTCAATACAGCAGGCGAGCGTCGATATTTTATAGCGAAGGCGAAGCACACGACTGGAGAGTGCATGATCAATACTATCGATTTTTTGATAAAAGCGTATTGCTTTAGCCGGATCACCATAGCGATGACAGAGTGAGCCCATCCCGAGGACTGCTTGCGCATATTCATCAATAAAGCCGTACTCAACGGCGAGGTTTGAAATCGAAATATACGCCTGTAAGGCAGTTTGATAATCCCCGATTGCGATAAAGCGTTCACTTAAACTAATTTCTATCGATAAAATTTTGTCAGCATCTTGTGGGAATTGCAGTAATGCCCGGGCGGCTTTGAGTTCTTCGATACTTTGCTGAAACTGATTGAGCGATACGCGGTATTCTGCGCTGATGATATAACACTGAGCTTTTTGCCATGGTGTTGAGGCAATGTCATTCTTGACTTGTTCCCAGAAAGTGATGGCTTCTTCCCCACTGACCGCAGTGACATCAAGACCTGCATCTTTTACTTTATCGAGTAAGTCCTGCATTTTACGACCCTTTCAGTGGTAATTCAGTAAGTTGATCTAATGTAAATGGGAAAGAAAGAATATTATGCAGTGATATATCCGGGAGGTCTCCTGTCAGACCTTTTCTTCCCCAAGGATAAATCTGAACCATCTGCTGTAAAATCTCGAAAATCTGCTGCGCGTTGTCACCGGTGTCTGCCAGTAATAGCCCTAGTCGGTCTGAGCTCAGACGGGAAACCAGATCTTGTTTCGAACAGAGTGAGTGGGTTAACTCGGTACAGGCGTCGATATATCGGGGGGTCTCATGATAGATAATAATGACGGAATAGTTTGCTGATTTCAGCGCGGTTTTAAATAACACCAGCTGTTCCCACCAGTAGGTTTCCGAAACGACATTGCTCAGGTGCTTCTCCGGGTCGTATTCATATTGCCCCCGAATCCGGTTGATGAGCTTTCTTGCTCTTTGTTCCAACTGTTTCTTCGAGTTCCGGACTTTGTCTTTACTTTCCCGCCTATGTTGAATATTGAGTTGCGACGTGGAATAACTGCGGTAGCGTTTAAAAGCCGCTAACGCATTTTGATAATCTTCTTGCTGTTCAGCAGCCAAAGACTGTTGAAAATAGACTAATGCGAGTAATTCATCATTGGCCGACTCTCGGGCTGCTTGTTCGGCTTTGTCGAGTAGCTGAATGGCTTCCGCCATATTCTGACGGAGCATCTCCAATCGGGCGCGGTTAATGTAGGAATGTGTTTTTACCCAGGAAAGATTATTGGCCTCAGCTAAATCATGCGCATATTGAGCTGCTTGTTCAGCATCTTCTAAACGCTCCAGCCCTAGTAAGGCAAGGGCCCGGAAATCCCAGACTTCCGCAATTTCCTGAAGAAAGTTTTTGTCTTCCAGAACTTCAAGCGCGCCATCTAAAACCGTTAACATATCGACATAACGGTTGAGCAAATATAAATCCCAAGCCCATAAAATTCTGGCTCTGCCTTCAAGTGACTCCTGACGGGTATTATTGGAGACTTTGACGGCCAGTTCATGGGTTGCGCAAGCGAGGTGATATTCGTGGGTACTCCGCCAGATATTGCCGAGTCCGAGTAGACTTTCAATCAGAATCTGGATGTCTTCTTCAAGCGTTGCCTGTTCTAAAGCATGAATCCAGTGTTGCTGAGCGGTATAAAATTTCCCGTCTTCCCATGAATGTAAAGCATGGAGGTGCAGGATTTCCGGCAAATATTCGTCATTGTCGAGTTCATTCTGAGTCGCTAGCGCTTCTTTGGCATAGCGAATACCCTGTGCATGTTTTCCGAGGATCAAAGCACATCGACACATGAGCATCAGAGATTGAATTGTCCCTTCAGCGAAGTGAATTTGTTTGGCGCGTATCAGACACTGTTCTGCTTTGGGCAGAACATCTGCTGGCGCAATTTCGAAACGGCGTTTGAGTTGCTCTATTTCAATTTCAAGGAGATAAAGGCTTTTTTCCAAACTTAATTATTCCTTTGTTACGTCACTCCGACAAGGTACATTGATGAGCTTAGTTGAAATTCTCAATGTGATCGATTCTGGTCATAGTCTTCGGTCAGGGAGTTTTGGCAAACTTATCTGATTGTTCAAATGATATGATTTATTTAGCATAAAATATGCCAATAAAAGACAATGGTCGATAACGAATGCTTCACCGATTTATTTTTCTTGTTTGTATAGTCATTATCATAAGATGATTTTAAAAAGGTGAGAAATTTTTCTGATCGATATTTTGACTGGGACAGAATTAAACGGCTACAAATAAATTACACATGATTTTTTTTTGTACAATCTGCTATCATTGTTATACAGCTATACTTTTTGTATAACTATTTATATGACGATGAGGGCGGAATGATGGAAACGAAAATCCCAGTAGGTGTGAGTAGTTGTGTGACCGGTCAACAGGTCCGTTTTGATGGCGGGCATAAGAAAAGCCATTTTGTGATGGGCGAGTTGGCACCATTCTGCGAGTTTGTGCCGGTTTGCCCAGAAGTTGGCGCAGGTATGACGACTCCCAGACCCACCATCCGTCAGTACGAGAAACACGGTGTAATTCGGTTAGTGGAAACGAAAAACGATACGGCTGATTATACCGAACAGATGGCAGAATTTACCGACAGAGCCCTTCATGAGCTAGGTCAGCTACAACAACCCTTGTGCGGTTATGTCGTGGCGGCTAAATCACCAACCTGCGGGATGAAGCAAGTCAAGGTTTATCATGACGGGGGGGTACGTAAAGAGGGTGTCGGTTTATATACACAGAAGCTGATGGCGACGATGCCTTGGTTGCCGGTTGAAGAAGATGGCCGCCTGAATGACGCCAATTTGCGTGAGAACTTTATCTTGCGTGTTTTTTGTCTGCACGACCTGTATCAGTCAGTCGGCCATGATCCGACACCGGCCAGTGTCGTTGCATTTCACAGTCGCTATAAATTTACGCTGATGGCGCATAGCCCGGAAGCTTATCGTTCGATCGGCAGAATGGTGGCTCACATGGGAGATAAGACACCCACAGAATTTTTTGCACAATATCGGCTGGCACTGATGCAAGCATTGGCAAAACCCGCGAGCCGAAAAAACAGCACCAATGTATTGATGCACCTCCAAGGATACTTTAAGCGAGCGCTTAAACCGGATCAAAAAGCAGAGCTGACACGCATTATTCACGAGTATCGTCAGGGACTTGTTCCGTTACTGGTGCCGGTTACACTGATTCAACATTATCTCACGCTTTATCCAAATTCTTATTTGGCACAACAGCATTATTTAAACCCTTACCCACAAGCATTGAAGTTACGTTATGGACTCTAAAGAAAAACGTTATGCAATTCGTGAAGTCTCGGCGATCACCGGTGTAAAGCCTGTGACGCTCAGAGCATGGCAGCGTCGCTACCATTTGGTCGAGCCGAGTAGAACAGAAAAAGGGCACCGATTATACAGTGAACAAGATATTCAGCAGATTCAGCAGATTCAGAGTTGGCTGGCGAAAGGGATTTCGATTGGTAATGTCGCACAATTGCTCCAGTCTGCGGATGCGTCGGAACTTGAGCTTTCCGGTTCCGGGGGGCTGGAAGAGTGTGAGGCATTTCTTTCTGCGTTAGCTCAGTTGAATCGCGGTAAGGCTGAGGCTGTTTTGGTGGCAGTGTTGAAAAACTATCCGTTGGACATTGTCAGACAGCAATTTGTGATGCCGGTCGATGCGGCGCTGTTGCGGATGAAAAGCTCCCAGCAATCGATTCAGCGCGGGTTGTTCCAATCCATGTTAATCGGACAGTTTGCCTGGATGATTACCACGGCCAACCGGGCCAGTCATTTGGGGAAGTGTCTGTGTGTCAGTCTCGATGCAGCGGGTAGTATCTGGGCATGGTTGCACGCGTTACAGATTGCGGAGCAGGGATATTTTACCGCGTTACTTGATGGTGTTGAGGAACTGTCCGGATTACTCGAACATGCCAACGAAGGGGTATTTCAGCGCATCGATTTTTTCTCGAATCGGGCCCTGACGGGCAAGCAGCAGCAAGTGATTCGCCAGCTACAGCAGTTGCAAGTGCAGAGGGGAGGTTCACCTGAACAAATACAACAAATACAAGGACAGGCACCGTTGGTTGTGACCAGTGATGGTCTATTACAGCCATTTGATGCGAAAGCGTGATATCGCTAAATATGGATAGCTTATAAGGGGAATAAGCATGAAGTTGGTTTGGTTCAGACGTGATTTGAGAACAATTGATCACACCGCACTGAATGAGGCAATTCGCAGTGGTGAGCCGGTTTGTGCCATCTTTGTTGCCACACCGGAGCAGTGGCGACAACATGATATGGCACCGATACAGGCTGATTTGATAGCACGGCGTTTGCCGGTGATTCGTGATGAGCTGCGACAATTGAATGTGCCTTTATACTATCGGGAAGTGAGTGATTTTGCTGCGAGTGTCGAGATGGTTGTCGCGCTGGCCCGGCAACTGGGGGCGGATACGGTGTTGGTCAATCTTGAATATGAACTCAATGAGCAGCGGCGCGATCAGCAACTCAAACAGAGCTTACAACAACAGGGAATTGCTTATCAGGCATACCATGATAAATGTGTGTTCTCACCCGGACAGGTTTTAACCAAGCAAGGGGAGTTTTTTAAAGTTTTCACGCCCTTTCGTAAAGCTTGGCAGGCACAGTTCATCGTTCCAACGGTGGTCGCGCCATCACCGGCCGCCAGTGCGCCATTACATCATGAACCGATGCTAAAAAACGTTGGTGAGTATTTTTCTTATCCGCGTGAGTCCAGCCATGCATGGCCGGTGACATCCCATGAAATTCGCGATCGGCTCCGGACTTTTTGTCGCGAGCGGGTCGATGCTTATGATCAGCAGCGTGATTTTCCAGCATTGAGTGCGACCAGTGGATTATCTCCGTATCTGGCTATTGGAGCGCTATCGGTACGCCAGTGTCTGGCAAGGTTGTATCAATCATCAGAACATGGGCGTTTATCCGCAGGGGCCGAGTCTTGGTTAAGTGAACTGATCTGGCGGGAATTTTACCAACATTTAATCTATTTTCAGCCCTCATTGTGCCAAGGTAAAAGCTTCCACCCTTGGGGAGAGCAATTGCACTGGCATGATGCTTCACAAGCATTGGTTCGTTGGCAACAGGGCATGACGGGTTACCCGCTCGTTGATGCAGCAATGCGACAGTTGAATCAGACCGGATGGATGCATAATCGTCTGAGAATGGTGGTTGCGAGCTTTCTGACTAAAGACCTACACATTGACTGGCGGGAAGGAGAGCGTTACTTCATGAGCCGGTTGATTGACGGTGATTTTGCAGCCAACAACGGTGGCTGGCAGTGGTCTGCATCGACCGGATGTGATGGCCAGCCTTATTTTCGGATTTTTAATCCGGTTTCTCAGGGGAAAAAATTTGATCCGGACGGGACGTTTGTGCGCGACTGGGTGCCGGAGCTTGAGTCGGTGTCAAACAAATGGATTCATGAGCCTTGGCGTGATCCATCTGTGAATTATCTGTCATATCCTCAGCCAATCGTTGATCATCAGGTTGAAAGAAAGCTAACCTTGTCTCTTTATCAGAAAGCAAAGGATAACTGCTGCCATGATTCGTAAGCTGTTGTTGGCGTGTGTGATGTGTTGTCTGAGTCTACAGATTCAGGCCAAAACCTATCCTCTTCCTCCTCAGGGAAGCCGTATGGTCGGCAAAATTATTTATCACGAGGTGCAAAAGGGCGAAACCGTCGCGAATATCGCGGATGCTTACAATGTGGGTTTTTTGAACATGATGGAAGCCAATCCCGGTGTGGACCCGTTTTTACCGCAAGTCGGACATGTGATGACCATTCCTGCCCGGACGATTTTACCCGATGTGCCTTGGCAGGGCATTGTGGTGAATCTGGCAGAACTAAGACTTTATTATTTCGAACCTAAAAAGCGTCTGGTTCATATTTTCCCTGTCGGTATTGGCCGGATTGGACGCGATACCCCGGAAATGGAAACGAAAATTAGCCAGAAACGTCCCAACCCGACTTGGACTCCGCCTCGCTCGATTCGGGCTGAATATCGTAAGAAGGGGATTGAACTGCCAGCAGTAGTCCCAGCAGGGCCGGATAACCCATTGGGTTTATTTGCCTTGCGACTTGCCTACGGTGCTGGTGATTACCTCATCCACGGGACAAACAAGGACTTCGGTATCGGACTTCGGGTGAGTGCTGGCTGTATTCGAATGAATCCGCAGGATATTGATTGGTTATTCCACCATGTACATGTGGGCGAAAAAGTTCGTGTCATTGATGAGCCGGTCAAAGTGTCTCTTGAACCGGACCGCTCGGTATTTGTCGAAGCTCATGAACCACTGACCCGCAGTAACGGCAGCAAGAAATCACTGGTTTTGCCACAGGAATTAGCTTGGTGGATGGCGGAATTTAACCATTCCGATCAGAAAGCCAAAGCGGCATTGATCAGTAAAAATGGTATCCCAATTGAGGTTGTCGAAGCGCAGTAGTCCGCTGAGGACATTGTCGTTTGATAACATTCAGGGCAACAAATGTTGCCCTGAATGGATATCGAAAAGAGGATGTTATTTAGTGTAAGACTGGGCGATATGATCGATACGTTCATTAGCTCGTTGTGCTTCTTCTCGTACCGCATTGACGGAATCTGAAGTCTGATCAATTTTGTCACTCATCATCATCTGACTGCTTTTTAGAGAAGCGACTTGGTCACTTAATTGGCTGACTTGGTTGCTCAGCTCATCCATTTTTGCCGTAGTTGCACTATCTGTGCTAGAGGCGCACCCAGAAAGAAAGACAACACCTGACGCTGCTACTGCCAAAAATACTTTGTTCATTATGAACTCCTTGATTGTTCTTTCGGATCAAAGTCACTTGCTTTCCATCATTTTGATGATACGACGGCAACAAGCAGTATGTTTTAAGATTGTAGCACTGAAATCGACAATGAAAAGTCAGAGGAAAATAAGAAATATGAAAAACTTATGAGAAAATCATCTTAGTCCGGCGGATTTTTACCCAAAAGCACGAATGTCTTTTTCTATTCACCTTCGGGGAATTGCGTTATGATAGCGCGTTTCATTCCGTCCCCCCCTGTTCATGGGGAATGGACATTGATTTAGTCATAAATAATTGGAGATTCCTTTGCAGTTTAAAGATTTAGGCTTAGATAATCGTTTACTGAAAAACGTGAACCATTACGATTTCAAGCAAGCAACGGAAATACAACAGAAAGCGATTCCTCTGACGATTGCCGGCAAGGATTTATTGGCGTCATCGCAAACCGGTTCAGGCAAGACGCTTGCCTTTGTACTCCCTATGTTGCACAAGTCATTAAAGAGCAAAGCGTTTTCTGCGAAAGATCCGCGCGGATTAATT
This sequence comes from Vibrio gazogenes, assembly GCF_002196515.1. Taxonomy (NCBI): domain Bacteria; kingdom Pseudomonadati; phylum Pseudomonadota; class Gammaproteobacteria; order Vibrionales; family Vibrionaceae; genus Vibrio; species Vibrio gazogenes. The sequence continues at coordinate 1,303,404 of NZ_CP018836.1, forward strand.
CTGGCACCAACGCGTGAACTGGCAAAGCAGGTATACGGAGAGTTGCGTACGATGCTGGGTGGATTGCTGTACGATGCCGCGCTGATTGTCGGGGGTGAAAACTTCAATGATCAAGTGAAAGCGCTGCGGCGTCATCCGAGATTCATCGTTGCAACACCGGGGCGTCTGG